>SZZY01000009.1 GCA_009830035.1 Pantoea sp. Eser | reverse complement strand
AAACGCCGTAGCGCCGATGGTAGTGTGGGGTCTCCCCATGCGAGAGTAGGGAACTGCCAGGCATCAAATAAGTAAAAGCCCCGCACTTCCGTGCGGGCGGGGCTTTTTTACGTCCGCAGATCGCTGAAATTCTCGCTGAGATCCTGAAATTCCTCCTGCGACACCCGTTTGCTATTTGCCTCTTTAAGCTGAAACATTTTCATTTTCTGCATGAAGCCTCGACATTACATAGCCACCAGGCTAATTTTGGGCATCCAGATGTCTAAACGTTTATATGGTTGTAAGAGGTGAGCAGGCTATGCCAATCAGGGTTCCCGACGAATTACCGGCAGTGAATTTTTTGCGTAACGAGAATGTCTTTGTGATGACCTCGTCACGCGCCAGTGTTCAGGAGATCCGTCCGCTTAAAGTGTTGGTACTGAATCTGATGCCGAAAAAGATCGAAACGGAAAATCAGTTCCTGCGCCTGCTCTCAAACTCGCCGTTACAGATCGATATCCAGCTATTACGCATCGACAGCCGGGAGTCACGTAACACGCCAACTGAGCACCTCAATAACTTCTACTGCAATTTCGAAGATATCCAGCACGACAACTTTGATGGCTTAATCGTGACAGGTGCTCCGCTGGGATTGGTCGATTTAAATGATGTGGCGTACTGGCCACAGATCCAGCGTGTACTGCACTGGGCCAAAGAGCATGTTACTTCAACGCTGTTTGTCTGCTGGGCAGTGCAGGCGGCGCTTAATATTTTGTATGGCATTCCAAAACAGACCCGGCATAACAAGCTGTCTGGTGTCTTTGAGCATCAGATATTGCATCCGCATGCCTTACTGACTCGCGGATTTGATGATCATTTCCTGGCACCGCATTCGCGTTATGCTGATTTTCCGACGCAGTTGATTACCGATTACACCGATCTGGAATTATTTGCTGAATCGGAACAAACCGGTGCCTACCTGATGGCGAGTAAAGACAAACGACTGGTGTTTGTTACCGGTCATCCTGAATATGATGCGTTGACCTTATCGGGTGAATATCACCGTGATTATGAAGCCGGCCTGGATCCTGAGGTGCCGTATAACTACTTCCAACAAGATAATCCGGCACTGCCGCCGCGTGCCGCCTGGCGTAGTCATGGCAATCTGCTGTTCTCCAACTGGCTTAACTATTACGTCTATCAGATCACGCCGTTTGATTTACGCCGTATGAATCCTACCCTCGAATAGTGCTAGGATCTTCCTCAACTGAACCGTGTTAGCCGCTGGCGACACGGTTTTTTTTCGCCTGAAATTTATGGTGAAAATGGCTCCCTTTAATAAAAAAAATTTAATTAAATTAAAAACAAATAGATAAAAGATATCCATAATAAAATGGAAATAGTTTTTTATTTATAAAATTGAATGCATATGCTCTGAATCCTGTAGTTCACAAAACAGTCGATCTGGGGATCTGTGTTATTCGATCCTCTGAATACAGGAGAGCGCCATCATGACAGATTCTGTAATCAGCCATACCCTGACCTTCAGCCAGCCCTTTAGCCACGCCGAACAGCAACTGCTGACTGCCGAGGCGATTCTTTTTTTAGATGCGCTGGTAACACGCTTTGCCTCGCAGCGCGACGCGTTACTGACGGCCCGCCAGCAGTGACAGCAACAGTACGATCAGGGCTATCTGCCTGACTTAGATATGGAAACAGCTTCCATTCCAGCCAGTGAGTGGATGATTCGTTCGATTCCGAAAGAAGTGAGGCGCTGTGATGAGGCGACCTGAACGGCCTTGTACGCCACTGTCGATGTGAAAGGTGGCTGTTTGACCAGGCTGGCGATCGCCGCGCACTCCAGTGCTTCCTGATCGCTTAAGGGCGGCATGATGCCCGGTAGTCGGGTCGCCAGCATGGTTTTGCCGGTGTCAGGCGGGCCAATCAGCAACAGGTTATGCCCACCCGCGGCGGTAATTTCTAAGGCTCTGCGACCCTGCTGCTGACCAATAATGTCAGCCAGATCGTCACTAGGCGCTTCACTCTGGTCGTCAGGATAGGCGGCGCGACCGGCAGCACGAGCTGATTATGCAAAAAGGCGCATACCTCACTGAGGTGCGAGGCAATCAGCGATGCATCCTGACGAATCAGTCCGACATCGGCTTGGTTTTCGCTTGAGAGCACCAGTTGTCGCACGGCCTGCATCGCCGCGGGAATCGCGCCCTGAACACTACAGAGCGCGCCATCAAGGGCAAGTTCACCCAGAAACTCATACCGGGTCAGCTTATCCGCAGGAAACTGCTCAGAAGCAACCAGAATGGCAATCGCCATCGGCAGGTCATACCGTCCACCTTCTTTGGGTAAATCCGCCGGCGCTAGGTTGATGGTGACCCTTTTGGCCGGAAAGACAAACCCGCTATTGATGATGGCGCTGCGTACCCGCTCACGCGCCTCTTTTACCGTTGTATCTGGCAGGCCGACCATTGCTGATATGTGCTTCGATAGTCACCAGGGGGGCGTTGACCCCCAATGCAGCGCGGGTCAGGACTTTTGATAATGACATACCCGCTCCTTAAGGCTGCCAGTCTGCGGTCAGACAAAAAGAAAAGCGAAAGCGTGATCGGCCTTATACGAGGTGAAGCACAGCAGATCGGTAATCGTTGCACACCGTGACAAAACGACAGGGGACTGCACGCAAATTCAGCAAAATATTATTACGCCATTAAAGTGATAAATATTTATCACCAGCAAATTATCCGTTACTCTTATTAAAAACCGATAGGCCAATGATGACACCCGGTCGCTGAAAAAAGCAGACAAAAAATGTTGTGTAAGTGCCCCTAACTATGTTAACTCTGTAGGCATTACTTCGAACACGTAAAAGAATTGAATAACACATGAAAGACCTTCTACAAGTGATTAGCCTGGTTGTGATTAGCGTGGTGGTGATTATTAACCTACCGCGCGGGGCTACACTTGGAGAAATAAAGGCTTAAAAATCAAGCCTATAATCCGAAAAACCCCCGCACCGAAAGGTCCGGGGGTTTTTTTTTTGACCAGGCAAAATATCAGTAAATCCACAAGGAACAAACAATGAACAGTAGCATAAAATTCTGTTGTTCCGGTCAGGACACAGGAGAATAGCGATGACAGGTGCACAGTGGGTAGTTCAGGCTTTACGCGCGCAGGGTGTCGATACCATATTCGGTTACCCTGGAGGCGCCATCATGCCGGTATACGACGCGCTCTACGATGGCGGCGTGGAACACCTACTGTGTCGTCATGAGCAAGGCGCAGTCATGGCCGCGATTGGTTATGCGCGCTCGACTGGAAAAACCGGTGTCTGCATTGCGACGTCCGGACCAGGCGCAACCAACCTGATCACCGGCCTAGCCGATGCGATGATGGACTCGGTACCCGTTGTGGCGGTAACCGGCCAGGTCTCTTCCGCCTTCATTGGTACTGATGCCTTTCAGGAAATCGACGTGCTGGGTTTATCGCTGGCCTGCACCAAACACAGTTTCTTGGTCGAGTCGTTAGATGAGCTGCCTACGATCATGGCCGAAGCGTTCGCCCTAGCGCAGTCGGGCCGTCCAGGTCCGGTACTGGTTGATATTCCTAAGGATATTCAGATTGTGCAGGGTGAACCTGTGCCGCATCTGGTGCCAGTAGAAGAGGGGATGGACCTGCCGTATCAGGCGCTTATCGAAGCCCGCGCGCTGATGGCGCAGGCAAAAAAACCGATGTTCTATATCGGTGGCGGCGTCGGGATGGCGCAGGCAGTGTCGGCGCTGCGTGCGCTGGCTGAAGAAACCGGCATCCCTGCGGTGGCCACCCTGAAAGGGCTGGGCAGCGTCGATGCTGACAGCGAACTCTACCTCGGTATGCTGGGTATGCACGGCACCAAAGCGGCCAACCTGGCGGTGCAGAGCTGTGACTTACTGATCGCGGTCGGTGCGCGCTTTGACGACCGGGTAACCGGCAAGCTGGATACCTTCGCCCCTCACGCCAGCGTCATTCACCTCGATATAGACCCGGCTGAACTGAACAAATTACGCCGCGCCCACGTCTTCCTGCAGGGCGATCTTAACCATCTGCTGCCGGCGCTGAGCCAGCCATTGCAAATCGATGCTTGGCGCAACGAAGTGAAAGCGCTCAAAGCCAGCCACAATTGGTGCTATGACCATCCGGGTGACGCCATTTATGCGCCGCTGTTGCTGAAGCAGCTCTCCGATCGCAAGCCCGCCAGCGCGGTGGTAACCACCGATGTCGGTCAGCACCAGATGTGGGCGGCGCAGCACATGGCGTTTAGCGCGCCAGAGAATTTCATCACCTCCAGCGGCTTGGGCACCATGGGATTTGGCTTACCGGCCGCCATTGGCGCGCAGGTCGCCCGGCCGCAGGACACCGTCATCTGTGTCTCTGGCGATGGCTCAATCATGATGAATATTCAGGAGCTGGGCACCATCAAACGCGGCAAGCTGCCGGTCAAAATCGTGCTGCTGGATAATCAGCGTCTCGGTATGGTCCGTCAGTGGCAGCAGCTGTTTTTCGATGGACGATACAGCGAAACCAACCTGTCCGATAACCCCGATTTCCTGACGCTGGCCAGCGCCTTCAATATCCCTGGTCAGCGCATCACCCGTAAAGAACAGGTCGACGCCGCACTTGATGCTCTGCTGAACAGCGAAGGTCCCTACTTCCTGCATGTTGCAATTGATGAGCATGAAAACGTCTGGCCACTGGTACCGCCGGGTGCCAGCAATGCAAACATGATGGATAAAACCGTATGAACCAGCACCAATTGTCTATCGAAGCCCGCTTTCGCCCTGAAACATTGGAGCGCATCTTACGCGTGGTGCGTCACCGCGGTTTTCAGGTTTGCTCAATGAACATGGCCTCATTGGCCAACGCTGAAAACATTAATATCGAAATGACCGTTGCCAGCCAGCGCTCCGTCGATTTACTGTCTTCGCAGTTAAGCAAACTGATCGATGTCGCCTGCGTTCAGATTCAACAACAGACAACACAACAAATCCGCGCCTAGCCGCGAGAGGGAATAAAAATGAGCACGAAGAAAGCAGACTTTATTTGGTTCAATGGCGAGATGGTTAAGTGGGAAGAGGCGAAGGTTAGCGTCATGTCCCACGCGTTGCACTATGGTACGTCGGTATTTGAAGGCGTGCGTTGCTACGACTCTCACAAAGGACCGGTTGTGTTCCGTCATCGCGAACACATGCAACGTCTGCACTACTCCGCCAAAATCTACCGTTTCCCTATTAAAAGCAGCGTTGATGAGCTGATGGAAGCGTGCCGCGAGGTCATCCGCGTCAATAAACTGAAAAGTGCCTATATCCGTCCGCTGGCGTTTGTCGGTGACGTGGGCCTGGGCGTGAACCCGCCAGACGGTTTCAGCACCGATGTGATCATTGCCGCCTTCCCATGGGGTGCTTACCTCGGTGCCGAAGCGCTGGAGAATGGTATCGATACGATGGTTTCTTCATGGAACCGCGTGGCCCCGAATACCCTGCCAACGGCGGCTAAAGCCGGCGGTAACTACCTCTCCTCATTGCTGGTAGGCAGCGAAGCCCGTCGTCACGGCTATAAGGAAGGCATTGCGCTGGACACCAACGGCTACATCTCTGAAGGCGCCGGTGAAAACCTGTTTGAAGTAAAAGATGGCATTCTGTTCACCCCGCCATTCACCTCTTCAGCGCTACCAGGCATCACCCGCGACGCCATGATCAAACTGGCGATCGACATGGGTATCGAAGTTCGCGAGCAGACGCTGTCACGCGAATCGCTCTATCTGGCGGATGAGATCTTTATGTCCGGTACCGCAGCAGAAATCACGCCGGTGCGTAGCGTTGACCGTATCCAGGTTGGCGAAGGCAAGCGCGGCCCGATTACTGCCCGTATCCAGCAGGCCTTCTTTGGTCTGTTCACTGGCGAAACTGAAGACAAATGGGGCTGGTTGGATCCGGTAAACCCGTAATCAGATTCAGTGCGGGCGTTATCTGACGCCCGCGAGCCTATTCTTACTGGAGTAAATAGAGCATGCCTAAGTACCGTTCCGCCACCACCACCCACGGCCGTAACATGGCGGGTGCCCGTGCCTTATGGCGCGCGACAGGAATGACCGACGACGATTTCGGTAAACCGATTATCGCAGTGGTTAACTCATTCACCCAGTTTGTACCCGGCCACGTTCATTTGCGCGATCTCGGCAAACTGGTCGCCGGGCAGATCGAAGCGGCAGGCGGTGTGGCCAAAGAGTTCAACACCATCGCGGTGGATGACGGTATTGCCATGGGTCATGGCGGCATGCTGTATTCACTGCCTTCGCGTGAGCTGATTGCTGACTCCGTCGAGTATATGGTCAACGCGCACTGCGCCGATGCCATGGTCTTCATCTCTAACTGCGACAAAATCACCCCGGGAATGCTGATGGCGTCGCTGCGCCTGAATATTCCGGTCATCTTCGTTTCCGGCGGACCGATGGAAGCGGGTAAAACCAAGCTTTCCGATCAGATCATCAAGCTGGATCTGGTTGATGCGATGATTCAGGGTGCCAACCCGAACGTCAGCGACGCCGACAGCGAGCAGATTGAGCGTTCAGCCTGCCCGACCTGCGGCTCCTGCTCCGGTATGTTCACCGCCAACTCGATGAACTGTCTGACTGAAGCCCTTGGCCTGTCACAGCCGGGCAACGGTTCACTGCTGGCGACCCACGCCGATCGTAAAGAGCTGTTTATTAACGCCGGTAAGCGCATCGTCAGCCTGACCAAACGCTACTACGAGCAGGATGACGTCAACATGCTGCCGCGTAACATCGCGAACAAGGCCGCTTTTGAGAACGCCATGATGCTGGATATCGCGATGGGTGGGTCCACCAATACCGTGCTCCACCTGCTGGCAGCCGCACAGGAAGGCGAGATCGACTTTAATATCTCCGATATCGATCGCCTGTCACGCAAAGTGCCTCAGCTGTGTAAAGTGGCGCCAAGTACCCCGAAATACCACATGGAAGATGTGCATCGCGCCGGTGGCGTCTTCGCCATTCTCGGCGAGCTGGATCGTGCAGGCCTGTTCGACAGCAGCGCCCGTAATATCCTGCAGCAGACCATGCGTGAAACGCTTGATCAGTACGACATCATGCTAACCAAAGATCAGGCGGTGAAGGATATGTTCCGCGCCGGTCCGGCGGGTATTCGTACCACCCAGGCGTTCTCGCAGAATTGCCGCTGGGATACGCTGGATGACGACCGCGCAGAAGGCTGTATCCGCACCCGCGAACACGCTTACTCACAGGATGGTGGCCTGGCCGTGCTGTACGGCAACATCGCGGAAGATGGCTGTATCGTTAAAACCGCCGGCGTGGATAAAGAGATCCTCACCTTCAGCGGCCCGGCCAAAGTCTATGAAAGCCAGGATGATGCGGTTGAAGCGATTCTGGGCGGTAAAGTGGTGGCGGGCGACGTGGTGGTGATCCGCTACGAAGGGCCTAAAGGCGGTCCTGGCATGCAGGAGATGCTCTATCCGACCACCTATCTGAAGTCGATGGGATTGGGCAAAAGCTGCGCGCTGATCACCGATGGTCGTTTCTCTGGCGGAACATCCGGCCTCTCTATCGGTCACGCCTCGCCTGAAGCAGCCAACGGCGGCACCATTGCGCTGGTCAAAGATGGCGACACCATCGAAATCGATATCCCTAACCGCGGCATTAAGCTGGCCGTGCCGGATAACGAACTGCACGCCCGCCGTGAAGAGCAGGAAGCGCGCGGTGATGCGGCGTATACGCCGATCAATCGTCAGCGTGAAGTCTCCTTTGCGCTGCGTGCCTACGCATTACTCGCGACTAGTGCTGACAAAGGCGCCGTCCGCGATAAGAGCAAGCTGGGAGGCTAAAATGGCCGAGTCTCAACCGCTACCCGAGGCGCCCTGCGGCGCCGAGTATTTGCGCGCCGTGCTGCGTTCGCCGGTGTATGAAGTGGCACAGGTAACGCCGCTGCAGGTTATGGAAAAAATTTCATCGCGTCTGGGCAACACTATTCTGGTGAAGCGTGAAGATCGTCAGCCGGTGCACAGTTTCAAACTGCGCGGGGCCTACGCGATGATCGCCGGACTGAACGAAGAGCAAAAAGCGCGCGGCGTGGTGACGGCATCAGCCGGTAACCATGCGCAGGGCGTGGCGCTCTCCGCCAGCAAGCTGGGCATTAAATCGCTGATTGTGATGCCGCTGGCGACAGCAGATATCAAGGTTGATGCGGTGCGCGCATTTGGCGGTGAGGCTTATCTGTTTGGCGCCAACTTTGACGAGGCGAAAGCCAAAGCGATTGAGCTGTCAGAGCAGCGGGGCTACACCTTTGTGCCGCCCTTCGACCACCCAGCAGTGATTGCCGGGCAGGGAACGCTGGCGATGGAGCTGCTGCAACAGGATGCGCATCTGGATCGGGTGTTTGTCCCGGTTGGCGGCGGCGGCCTGGCGGCCGGCGTGGCGGTATTGATCAAGCAGCTGATGCCGCAAATCAAAGTGATCGCAGTGGAATCCGAAGATTCCGCCTGCCTGAAAGCGGCGCTGGACGCGGGCCATCCGGTCGATCTGCCGCGCGTCGGGCTGTTCGCTGAAGGCGTCGCGGTCAAACGTATCGGCAGCGAAACCTTCCGGCTGTGTCAGGCCTATATCGACGACATCATTACCGTCGACAGCGATGCGATCTGCGCTGCGATGAAAGATTTGTTCGAAGATGTGCGGGCCGTGGCGGAACCTTCTGGCGCGCTGGCGCTGGCGGGCATGAAAAAGTATATCCAGCAGCACGATATCAAAGGCGAACGGCTGGCGCACGTCTTATCGGGCGCTAACGTTAATTTCCACGGGCTGCGTTACGTTTCTGAGCGTTGCGAGCTGGGCGAACAACGCGAAGCGTTGCTGGCGGTGACCATTCCGGAACAGCAGGGAAGCTTCCTGCGGTTCTGTCAGACGCTGGGCGGACGATCGATTACCGAGTTCAGCTACCGCTATGCCGATGCCGACAAAGCCTGCATTTTTGTTGGTGTGCGGCTGACCCGCGGTCTGGACGAGCGCAGCGAAATCATCAGCCAGCTCACTGACAGCGGTTATCAGGTGGTCGATCTTTCTGATGATGAGATGGCCAAGCTGCACGTGCGTTATATGGTTGGCGGACGGCCCTCCAAGCCGCTGCGTGAACGGCTGTTCAGCTTTGAATTCCCGGAAGCGCCAGGCGCCTTGCTGAAATTCCTGCAAACGCTCGGCACTCACTGGAATATTTCGCTGTTCCACTACCGCAGCCACGGGACTGACTACGGTCGGGTACTGACGGCGTTTGAGCTGGGCAATGATGAGCCGCGCTTTGAGGAGCATCTCACCGACCTGGGTTACGACTTTCACGACGAAACGCAGAACCCGGCATTCCGCTTCTTCCTGGCGGGCAGCTGATTACAACTGGCTCCAGAAAGCACTGATCAGCGGCTCGCCGAGCCGTTTTTTCTGCACGCAGACACCGAGTTCAAACGGTGCCACCGACTCAACATTCTCCAGCATCATTACGCGGTTGCGCACCGGTTCCGGGCTATTCTCCAGCACCACGTCCGGCAACAGGGCAATACCGCATCCCAGCGCCACCATGGAAACCATCGCCTCATGGCCCGATACCGTGGCGTAAATTAACGGATTCGCAATGCGATGACGGCGGAACCACAAATCGATACGCCGGCGCGCCGGTCCCTGCTCCGGCAGGATAAACGGGATTTGCGACCACTCCGGCACCGCCTGGGTGGCCTGAGTCCGCACCGCGCAGGGTAACGCCGGCGCAATCAGCACCAGTGGAATCAGCCCGAGCGGCATAAAATCAATGCTGGCCGGTAAGGTTTCGGGCCGTCCGGCAATCGCCAGATCGGCTTCGCCGGCGTGCACTTTCTCTACCGCATCGGCAGCATCGCCGGTGTTAAGTTTGATTTCTACCTGCGGGTGCTCGGCGCGAAAACGGTCGAGGATCGGCGGCAGGTGGCTGTAGGCTGCAGTCACCGAGCAGAACAGGCGCAGCTCGCCGCTGAGCGACGGGCCGTTGAGATCCATAACGTGGCGCAGCTGCTGATACTGCAACAGCGTCTGCTGAGCAAACTGGCGCAGGCGTTCACCCGCTTCTGTCAGCGTGACGGTGCGGTTATCACGCAGAAACAGCGCGTGACCGACATCCTCCTCCAGCCGCTGAATCTGGCGCGAAAGCGTGGAGGGACTGACGTGCATTGCACGCGCCGTGCGGCCGAAGTGGCAGCTTTCGGCCAGATGAAGAAACAGTTTCAGATCTCGTAAATCCATATGCGCGTCGCCTTAACGTGATGTTGCATTTATTGCAATGTGACGTTGTTAATATATCAATTTAAGCAACAGAATTCCTGTCATATCATGGGGTCATTCGCGGCGCTGCACTACACGCCGTCCCTGAACAAAAAAAGCAAACACAACCTCACTGGAGTACCTATGGCTAACTATTTCAACACATTGAACTTGCGCAACCAGTTAGCGCAATTAGGTAAATGTCGCTTCATGGCACGCGAAGAATTCGCCGATGGCGCCAGTTTCCTGAAAGGCAAAAAAGTCGTTATCGTTGGCTGTGGCGCGCAGGGCCTGAATCAGGGTCTCAACATGCGTGATTCCGGTCTGGACGTCGCCTATGCACTGCGTGCCGGAGCGATTGCGGAGAAACGCCCTTCATGGCGCAAAGCGACCGATAACGGTTTCAAAGTGGGTACTTACGAAGAGCTGATCCCGCAGGCGGACCTGGTGGTTAACCTGACGCCGGACAAGCAGCACTCCGCAGTGGTTCAGGCGGTTCAGCCTCTGATGAAAGATGGTGCAGCGCTGGGTTACTCGCACGGTTTCAATATCGTGGAAGTGGGTGAAACCATCCGTAAAGACATCACCGTAGTGATGGTGGCACCGAAGTGCCCGGGCACCGAAGTGCGTGAAGAGTACAAACGTGGCTTTGGTGTGCCGACGCTGATCGCGGTTCACCCGGAAAACGATCCTAAAGGCGAAGGTATGGCGATTGCCAAAGCCTGGGCCGCAGCGACCGGCGGCGATCGTGCTGGCGTGCTGGAATCCTCCTTCGTGGCAGAAGTAAAATCTGACCTGATGGGCGAGCAAACCATCCTGTGCGGCATGCTGCAGGCGGGTTCACTGTTATGCTTCGACAAGCTGGTGGCAGAAGGGACCGATCCGGCCTACGCCGAAAAACTGATTCAGTTTGGCTGGGAAACCATTACCGAGTCGCTGAAGTTCGGCGGCATCACGCTGATGATGGATCGCCTCTCTAATCCGGCAAAACTGCGGGCTTATGCGCTGTCAGAGCAGCTGAAAACCATCATGGCGCCGCTGTTCCAGAAGCATATGGATGACATCATTTCGGGTGAGTTCTCTTCCGGCATGATGGCTGACTGGGCCAACGACGATAAAAACCTACTGACCTGGCGTGAAGAGACCGGCCAAACTGCGTTCGAAACGGCCTCGCAGTATGAAGGTAAAATCGAAGAGCAGGAGTACTACGACAAAGGCGTATTGATGGTAGCGATGGTTAAAGCGGGCGTTGAGCTGGCGTTTGAAACCATGGTCGATGCTGGCATCATCGAAGAGTCAGCCTACTATGAATCGCTGCACGAGCTGCCGCTGATTGCCAACACCATCGCCCGTAAGCGCCTGTATGAAATGAACGTGGTGATCTCCGATACCGCTGAATACGGCAACTACCTGTTCTCGTTCGAGGCGGTGCCGTTGCTGAAAGAGTTCATGACCACGCTGCAGCCGGGTGACTTGGGTAAAGCGGTTGAGGGTACGCAGGTGGATAACGCGCAGCTGCGTGACGTCAACGAAGCCGTTCGCCAGCATCCGATTGAAGCTGTCGGCCGTAAACTGCGTGGCTACATGACTGACATGAAGCGCATCGCTGTCGCGGGCTAATTACCGTCATCACAGTTTTCAGCAAAACAAACCCCGGCTTGCCGGGGTTTGTTGTTGGTTAACTGACGACCACGTCTTGCGTCTGGGGTTATGCCGCCCTTTATGACGGCGGATCTTTAAATGTTTACAAAATCTGGCCGGATTCGCTGTGAGCGCGCGTCTGCGCAGGAAACACGGTCAGATCGGAAAGACGCAAAAGCTGTCATCCATGACCCGCTCGGCCCACGTGATTACGTACCTCATCCCTGACCGTAGCCGGGCCAATACTTTGCGTTGTTCAAAAACGCTCCCGGCGTTTTCGTCCATGGCGCGAGACGCTTCCCTCCACTAACCGTGTTGCCAGTGCCCTGAGCTACCGTATTGCTGTAAGAATCACCCCACCTCAGGTGTGTTACTTTTAGGCACAATTCAGCTTTTTCAAACAGACAGCTAACTCACTCAAAGCGATGGGTGCATACGCCTGTAGCAAAGCATAGCGGGCCAGGGATGGCCCGCGCTGAGCCTGTCATGGATGGCGTCTTTTGCGTCTTTGCGAAAGGCGTATGCTCCCTGAGCCAGCGCATTAACCTGTAACTTCGGCCTGCCGTTTTTTCTACCTCACGATTCCGGCGCCGGGCGCGAGCCATAAAAAAACCCGGCGGCTGCCGGTTTTTTACTGACCTTCATACAACAGGATTAGACGTCATACAGCGTCTGGTTACGCGTCTCTTTACAGGCGATCAACGCAATCAGCGTCAGCACCGCCATCGAGGCCAGATACAACCCTACCGTCTGCAAACCGTAATTGGCATTCAGCCAGGTCGCGATATAGGGCGCGACAGGGGCTCCAAGAATCGACGACAGGTTATAGGAAAACGATGCGCCGGTATAACGCACTTCAGTCGGGAACAGCTCCGGCAGCAGCGCGCCCATCGGACCGAACGTCAGACCCATAATGCTCAGACCGAGCAGCAGGAAGCCCATCACCAGCGCCTGCGAACCCGATCCCAGCAGCGTCGGGAACAGGAACGAAAAGGCAATAATCATCAGCGTAATGGTGATCATCTTTTTACGACGACCGAACCGGTCATCCAGCAGACCGGCAATCGGTACCATCACGCCAAAGCCAATCACGGCTAACATCAGCATCCACAGCATATTGTTACGCGGAATTCCCAGTCCGGCCGGTGCCGGCGTGGTGCCGTAACTCATCGAGTAGACGGTCATGATGTAGAATAGGGTATAGGTCGCCAGCATGATAAAAGTGCAGAGAATGGTGGCGGTCAGGTGCTTACTCAGCAGTGCGGCAATCGGTACCCGCACCTGTTTTTTCTCTTTCTGCACTTTGGCAAACACCGGGCTCTCATGCAGCGACACGCGCACATAGAGGCCGATCAACACCAGCACCGCAGACAGAATAAACGGCACGCGCCAGCCCCACTGCATGAACTGCTCATCGGTCAGCAGCCATGACAGCAGCACGAAGGTCCCGTTAGCGAAGAAAAAGCCAATCGGCGCGCCAAGCTGGGGGAACAACCCATACAGTGCGCGCTTCTTCGCCGGGGCATTTTCGGTGGCCAGCAGCGCAGCGCCGACCCATTCTCCGCCGAGCCCCAGACCCTGACCGAAACGTGCCAGCGCCAGCAGCAGCGGAGCCAGCACGCCAATGGTTTCATAGCCCGGCAGCAGGCCGATCACCACGGTAGAGATCCCCATGGTCAGCAGCGAGGCGACAGGGTGGCTTTACGGCCAATGCGATCGCCAAAGTGACAAACACCGCCGAACCAATCGGACGCGCAATAAACGCGATGGCAAAGGTCGCCAGTGACTGTAGCGTGGCGACGGTGGCGTCACCCTGCGGGAAAAAGATGTGCGGGAAAACGATGACCGCGGCAGTGGCATAGATATAAAAAATCGAAGAACTCAATGGCCGTACCGACCAACGAGGCGATCACCACTTTGCTGCGCGAATTAACCGGCGTGGGGTCCTGTTGCTTGTCGAGTGTTTCTGAGATGGAGGCTTGCATAACTGTTTCTTATTTGTAAACACAGATAAAGAATCTTACACACCTGCCAGACGTCATTCAATGCTGAAACCCGCGTCTTTACTGGCTTCGCCGGGCAAAGAGAGGATAATTTATGTGGTCCGAAGAATGTCGGAGTATGTCGGGGTAAACCGGGCTAAATCTGGCGGGATACCCTACGAAAGGGCTAAATAAAAGTGACCCCTCAGCTATTCATCCTGTTATATGGCTAAAAATAGCCTTGGGGTGATATTTTCCGCTGCTGTTAACCGCTGGTGATTATTGCGGATGGGAAGAGCGACCCGCCTCGGGCATTTGCGGGTCGTCTTTATATTTGGCAGTGGCAATCCAGGCGGCGCAGAACAGCGTCAGGCGGGCGAAGAAATAGAAGAACGCCATCAGGCCGAGCACCGAACCAAACGCCGCGCCAGACGGCGAGGTCGCCAGCTTCGGCAACGTCAGCGTCATGACAAATTTAATTACCTCGAAACCGACCGCCGCCAGCAGCGTACCGTGGAACAGCGCTTTCTTGCGCGGCTTGTGACGCGGCAGGATCCAGAAAATCCATAAGAACAGCAGGTAGTTAGCCAGCACTGAAATCGAGGTAGCGATAATGGTCATCGCCGGGCGGAGCCAGTCGATGCCATCCAGTCCCAGTGCGCTGACAATCATCGCCTGTGCTGAACCGGCTACCGAGGTCAGCGACAGTGTGATCACCAGCGCCAGCATCAGGCCGGTCAGCGACAGGAAATCGCGGATATAGCGTTTCCAGATTTTCTCTTTATCGTCGAGTTTGCGCTCCCACACGTCGCGTGACTGGGCGCGGATCGCTTCCCGCAGATTCCCCATCCAGTTAAGACCCGAATAGAGCGCCAGCAGTAACCCGGTAATACCGACGGTGGCGCGCTGCTGAATCGCGGTGTTGACGGTGTTTTTCAGGGTGGTTGCTAGCGTCGGATCGCTGATGCTGCTGACGATTTTGTTGATGATATCGGTCAGCAAATCCTGGTTCGATGCCAGCACAAAACCCACGGCGGCAAACGACACCATCAGAATCGGAATCAGTGATAAAAAAGAGAAGTAGGTAATTGCTGCGCCAAACTGGCTGCCGAGCCGATCGTTAAACCGCTCCAGCGCGCGGATAAAATGCGCCACCGCCGGAATCGCCTGAAACCAAGCGGCAAAGCGCGAAACGCGCACAATCGATTGGTCAACAGAAGGGTTGCCGGTATTAATATCGATCAGCGGCTTTGGCGGCTGCGTATCCTGTGGGTTTTCCTGCTTGTCTGTCATAGACCTTCACTGTCCTGTTTATGATTAAAATCAAAGTATAGCCGCTCAGGTGACGTACTCCTGTAGTACCTGACTCAGCCACTCCATAAATATCCGCACCCGTCGGGCGACGTTGCGCCGATGCGGATAGAGCAGGTGGATCGGCATCGGCCTGGCGGGAAAGTGGTGCAGTACTTCAACCAGTTCACCCTGCTCCAGCAGCTTCTGAATGCCGATCGCCGGCACCTGAATAATGCCTAAGCCGGCCAGACAGGCGGCGCGATAGGTCTCGGTGCTGTTCACCGTCACTACGCCACCGGTGTGCACATAGTGGCACTACCTGCCGTCAAAATATTCAAACCCTGGCGACGGCTGGCCCAGTTGCTGGCTGTAGTGCACCATGGCGTGCTGCGACAACTCTTCCAGCCGGATCGGTCTGCCGAAGCGCGAAAGGTAGCCGGGGCTGGCGCAGTTGATGAAGGTGTAAGTCCCAATTTTTCGCGCAATTAAACCTGAATCTTTCAGCTCGCCGACCTGAATCACGCAGTCGAATCCTTCGCGGATCACATCGACCTGGCGATCGCTGCTGCTCAGCTCAATCTCCACGCCCGGATAGTGCTGTAAGAACTCCGGCAGCTGCGGCAGGATGAAGCCGGTCGCCATCGCCACTGACATATCGACCCGCGGTTTGCCACTGAGCGTGGCGGGATCGTGCTGAAACAGGCTGTCCATATCATCAATCATCGACAGCAGATCAAGGCAGCGATCGTAATAGACCAGCACATCCTGCGTCAGCTGCACCCGGCGGGTAGTGCGATGCAGCAGGCGGGTCGCCATCTAATTTTCCAGCGCCTGAATCTGCCGCGACACGCTGCCTTTGGGTAAACCTAAACTTTCTGCGGCGCGGGTAAAACTGCCCATTTCGGCAACCCGAACAAACACCTGCATTGCGTGAATTTTATCCATGTTGTGCACCGATTGTTGTTCTTATTGAAACAGTGATCTCTATTTCGACCTATTTATAGATCAATTATTCAGGAATATCTTTAAGCCGTGTTCAATTTTCCAACAGGTGTGCAACATGAATCATAAAACTGCGTTGATTATACCGGAGCAAACCGCAGTTTAGGCCGCAATGGGGCGTTAAAACTGGCTGCCAGAGGGGTTGATATCATTCTGACCTATCGCAGTCACGCCGACGAGGCACAGGCGGTAGTGAAAGAAATTGAAGCGCTGGGTGCCCGCGCGGTGGCACTAGCGCTGGATGTCGGTGAAAGCAGCCACTTTGATGCGTTTGTTGAGCAGGTTCGCCAGCAGCTGCAGCAGCACTGGCAGCGCCATTCTGAGTGACGAAACCGGCTGGATCACCGCCCAGCGTATCGAAGCATCAGGCGGCCAGAGAATTTAATCGCCGGCGGCCTGCCGAGCATAACGCCTGCTAGGCCGCGGCGTGTCAGAGTGACATAGTGCCGTCAATGACCGTCACGGTATTGCCGCCAATCCAGATTTCATCCCCGGCAAAAGAGACCTGCACCCGACCCGCGCGCTGTAGTACGGTGCCCTGACGCACCCGGTAATCGGTGGTCTGGCCGGCCGCCGCGAAGTAGCGGGCCAGACAGGCATTGGCGCTGCCGGTGATTGGATCTTCGGTCAGGCTGCCATATTCAACCAGCAAGCCGCGCACTTCATACTGCTCACTTTCGCCCTGCGGCAAACGGCCAAAGAGCATCACACCCGTCACGCCGGCGTGTTTAATCAGCCGCTGCAGATCGCTGACGTTGGGCTGAATCGCCAACACCGCGTCGGCGCTGACTATCGGCACCAGCAGCCAGCGAATCCCCATATCCACCACCGTCGGGCTTTGGGTCAGATCGAACGCGTCGCTGTTTAACGAATTGCCTATCAGGGTATCTTGCCATGGCGTAATGGTGGCTGCCGGGGCGGCAAACGCCAGCACGCCATCTGCGGCAATCTTTATCCGCACGTTACCGACGCCGCACTCCTGCACAATTTCACCCGGTGTCCGGGTCGGCCAGCCCGCTTCCAGCAGCGCATGCGCGGTGCCGAGAGTCGGATGACCGGCAAACGGCAGTTCACCTTCAACGGTAAAAATGCGCACCCGATAATCCGCCTGGGCATCCTGGGGCGGCAGCACAAAGGTGGTTTCCGACAGGTTGGTCCAGCGGGCAATGGCCGCCAGCTGGCTGTCGCTCAATCCCTGGGCATCCATGATCACCGCCAGCGGATTACCGTTAAAGGCGGATGAGGTAAACACATCGACTTGCTTAAACGCGACTTTCATTGTCACTCCTTGCTTATTGTGGTTAGACTGGCCTTTCCTCTGCCGGATGATTGCTTATAGCAGGTAACAGGGTTATGAATAAGTTAAAGATTTCACTGGAGACTGTGAATGTTAACCATCCTCAGACGTACCTCTTCTATCAACGTATGCAAAGTGTTGTGGCTCTGCGACGAGCTTGACCTCATCTTCCCTGCGGGAAGAGTGGGGGTGATGGCTTCCAGTCAACCCACTCACCGGAATTTATGGCGCTTAACCCGAATCGATGGTACCGGTGCTGAAAGATGACGAGCTGGTGATCTGGGAATCCAACTCCATCCTGCGCTATCTGGCAAACGCCTATGGCGGCGAATGGCTCTACCCGCTCCATCCGCAATCGCGGGCACCGATCGATCAGTGGATGGACTGGCAGTCTACCGAGCTCAACACCTCATGGCGCTACGCTTTTATGTCACTGGTGCGTCACTCGCCGGCCCATCAGGACCCGCGTCTGCTGGCGGCAGCCTGCAAAGGCTGGTCGCATACCATGAGCATTATCAACCAGCAGCTGGAAAAAACCGGCCGCTACGTCGCCGGGCGTAACGTCACCCTGGCGGATATCCCGATTGGCCTGGCGGTGAACCGCTGGTTCGAAACGCCGCTCGACCATCCTGATTATCCGGCGGTGCGCCACTATTACGAGCGCCTGACCGAGCGCCACGGCTACACCGTCTGGGGCCGCAACAGGCACCCCGTGATCCTCGCCAGAGGGCAGGCCGGCTAACTCGCAGGCTATTTCACCGGCGCGCCGGATTTCCCAGCTGTAGCGATCGTCAAACGGATAGCAGCAGGAGAGGCGCAGTGCGTGATTGTAGCGTCCGCTGAGCGAGTAAAGGGCGCCAAGGCGTGACGCAAATCTGCTCCTGCAACAGCCGGTCAAACATCTCGGTGGTATTGACGCCGCCCGGCAGCTCAACCCAGAAGACAAAGCCGCCGCGCGGCAGCGCGTGGCGCGGGTGCCCTGCGGGAAGTGGCGGGCGATTAACCCGCGCGCCTGATCCAGATTGGCGGCATAGCGACGGCGCATGGTGCGCAGATGGTGATCGTAGCCGCCGTTAGCCAGAAATTCCGCCAGCGTTTCTGACAGCAGGGCCGATTCCGCCATCGACGACACCGCTTTTAACCGCGCAATGGCGCTGTGGAAGCGTCCGGCGGCGATCCAGCCGATACGAAAATCGGGTGCCACGGTTTTAGTAAAGCTGGTGCAGTATAGCACCCAGCCATCGCGATCAAAGGCTTTTACCGCCGGTGAGAGCGGCCAGTCGAACTACAGTTCGTCATACAGTCCATCCTCAATCAGCGGAACATGGTAAGTGTTCACTAACTTCGCCAGTCGCTTCTTGTTTGCCAGCGACATGCAGTAGCCAAGCAGATTCTGGGCGCTCGGCATGGCGATCAGCGCCTTAATACGCTGCTCCTGTAACATCTCCAGTGCATCCAGCGACAGGCCATGCTGTGGATCGGTCGGGATTTCCAGCGCCTTCAGGCCCAGCGACGCCAGCAGCGGAAACAGAAAGAAAGTAGGTCGGCGACTCCAGCCCGACGCAGTCACCGGGTTGCGTCACAGCACGCAGCGCCAGCTGTAACGCCTCCATGCAGCCGTGGGTCAGGGTAATCTCATCGGCGGTCAGCGTCTGTCCGGCGTGCAGCGCCCGCCGCGCGATCTCCTCCCGTAAGCGCTCACTACCGGGCGGAAGCGCATAGCGCCCAATCATATTGGGATGACGGCGCAGCAGCGCGGCGGTTATCCGGCCGATGCGCGCCGCAGGGAACAGCTCGCTATCCTGCGGGCAGTCCAGCGAAATATTGATGTAGTCGGGATGATTCTGGGCGGCAAACACCTTATCGATCAGGTCGAGCTTTTCACTGCTGGGATCGCGCACCCGGCCTTTATGCGGGTCGTGACGGGTAACCGCCGGCAGCACACCGCGCACGTAGTAGCCCGACCGGGGACGCGCTTCAATCAGGCCACGATCTTGCAGCAACTGCCAGGCGTTCAGCACGGTATTGACGCTGACCTGATGAGATTGCGCCACGCGCCGGATGGCAGGCAGGCGTTTGCCGGGCTTCGGCGTGCCCTGATGGATCGCCTCAGCGAAGTTGTCAGCCAGCTGCTGATAGAGCCGCTGATCGGGTGAAGGAGCAAGGGACACAATAGCCTCCGGACGCGATGGGTACAATTGCCGTTAATCGAAACTGTAACCATCACAATAGTGATTTTGTGTCACTGTTACCATTCCTTTTCTCGCCGTAGCATGAAGCTCTGTTGATAATCAGGAGTGCCATCATGCTCGATCCCTCTTTTTTCAGTTACGTGACCCTTAATGTCCTTACGCCTGGCCCGAATAACCTGCTGCTGGCGACCTCAGGCGTCAATTTCGGCATGCGCCGCACGCTGCCGATGGTGTTTGGCATACTGGTGGGTTGCGCGCTGCAAACGGTGATCGCCGGGGTCGCGCTGGAGGTATTACTGCACTGGATGGCGGCGATTCGCCTGCCGCTGACGCTGGCAGGCTGTGCCTATCTGTTGTGGCTGTCGTGGAAGATTTTTCGTGCGGCGGCACTGGAAGCGCGCAGTAAACCGCAGCCCATGACGCTGCTGGGCGGCGCCTGTTTCTAGGCGATCAATCCCGAAGCCTAGCTGATGGCGACCAATGTGGCACTGTTGTACAGCGCCAGCAGCGGCGTACTGACGGTGATGATCGGCTTTATGCTGCTGAATATGCCCTGCATTTTGATCTGGACTGCGCTCGGCGATCGCCTGTGCAGCCATCTGCAAATTGCCTGGAAACGTCAGCTATTTAACAGCCTGATGGCGCTGTCGCTGGTGGCGACCACCGTCTGGATGCTGACGGACGCGTTGCAGGCCGTTTAATCCGGTGCGCCGGGTGCCGTTGCCGACGGCCATTTCCAGTTCTGCACCTCCGGCACATCTTCACCGTGTTCACGCACATAGCGATGATGCTCAGCGATGCGCTCCTGCAGATCGTGCAGCAGCTCAGGATGCGCATCGGCCAGCCCCGGCACGCGCAGGATCGCCTCCTGCGCCAGATAATAACGGTCAAGCTCATTCAGTACCGTCATATCAAAAGGCGTGGCGGTGGTTCCCTCTTCAATAAAGCCGCGCACGTGGAAGTTACGGTGATTATTGCGCTGATAGGTCAGACGATGCACCAGCGTCTGGTAGCTGTGGAAGGCGAAGATGACCGGCTTATCCTCGGTAAACAGCGCATCAAACTCTTCGTCTGACTTGCCGTGCGGATGCTGATCCTGGGTTTGCAGCGCCATTAAATCGACCACGTTGACCACCCGGATTCGCAGCTCGGGCAGGTAGTCGCGCAGCAGGTCAACCGCCGCCAGCGTTTCCATGGTCGGCACATCGCCAGCACAGGCCATCACCACATCCGGTTCGGCATCGTCCGGCGTGGTACCGGCCCAGCGCCACTCTCCCATGCCCGCTTCGCAATGGCGAATGGCGCTCGCCATATCCAGCCACTGCGGCGCGGGCTGCTTACCGGCCACAATCACGTTGATGCGATCTCAGGTACGCAGGCAGTGATCGCCAACCCATAACAGCGTATTGTCATCGGGCGGCAGGTAGATGCGCACTATATCGGCTTTTTTGTTGGCAACGTGATCGATAAAGCCAGGGTACTGATGGCTGTAACCATTGTGGTCCTGACGCCAGACGTGAGAAGAGAGCAGGTAGTTGAGCGATGAGACCGGTTTACGCCAGCCCAGTTTGCGCGTCACTTTTAGCCACTTGGCATGCTGATTAAACATCGAATCGACGATATGGATAAAGGCTTCGTAGCAGTTGAACAGGCCGTGACGGCCGGTCAGCAGATAGCCCTCCAGCTAGCCCTGACACTCATGCTCGCTCAGAATTTCCATCACCCGGCCATCGCGTGCCAGCTGCTCATCGTAAGGTTCTATTGCTTCCAGCCAGGTGCGGCTGGTGGCGTCAAACACCGGCGTCAGACGGTTAGAGGCGGTTTCGTCCGGACCGAACAGGCGGAAGTTATCGTGGTTACGCTCAAACAGGACCCGCAGGTAGCGGCCGAGCTGCTCGGTGGCCTGCTCCATCTGTGAGCCCGGCTCGCCGGTATCGAAGGCAAATTCGGCAATATCCGGCGTATCCAGTTCGCGGCGCAGCAGGCCGCCGTTGGCATACGGGGAGGCACCCATGCGCTTATCGCCCTGCGGAGCCAGCGCCTGCAGCTCCGGTTTCAGCCGTCCCTGCTCGTCAAACAGATCGTCAGGCTGATGGCTTCGCATCCAGGCTTCGAGAATCTAGCGATGGCCTTCATCCTCGCGGCAGGCCGCGACCGGCACCTGATGCGCCCGCCAGAAACCTTCGACTTTTTTGCCATCCACGGTTTTGGGGCCAGTCCAGCCTTTCGGGCTGCGCAGCACAATCATTGGCCAGCGCGGAACGCCAATGCTGGCTTTGCCCGCACGCGCCTGCTGCTGAAAGGCGGCAATTTTGCTGAAGGCGTTATCCAGCGCTTGCGCCATCAGCGGGTGCATTTTTTCAGGCTGATCGCCGCTGACGAACAGCGGCTCATAGCCGTAGCCGCTGAATAGCTGGCGCAGGTCTTCATCACTGCTGCGGCCGAGGATGGTCGGATTGGCAATCTTATAGCCGTTGAGATGCAGAATCGGTAGCACCGCACCGTCGCGCGCAGGATTGAGGAATTTAATCCCGTGCCAGCTGGAGGCCAGCGGCCCGGTTTCCGCTTCGCCGTCGCCAATCACGCACGGCACAATCAGTTCGGGATGATCAAACGCCGCGCCAAACGCATGCGCCAGCGAGTAGCCCAGTTCGCCCCCCTTCATTAATCGAGCCGGGCGTTTCCGGTGCCGCGTGGCTGGGAATGCCGCCCGGAAAAGAGAACTGCTTAAACAGCCGCTGCATACCCGCCGCATCCTGGCTGACGTGCGGATAAATTTAGCTGTAGCGGCCCTCCAGCCAGGTGTTGGCGACCATGCCGGGACCGCCATGACCCGGTCCGCAGACGTAGATCAGATTCAGGTCGCGCTGGCGAATAATCCGGTTGAGGTGAGCATAAATAAAATTCAGATCGGGCGTGGTGCCCCAGTGACCCAGCAGGCGGGGTTTGATGTGCTCTGGCTTCAGCGGTTCGCGCAGCAGCGGATTGTCCATCAGGTAAATCTGCGCTACAGACAAATAGTTAGCCGCGCGCCAGTAGCGGTCAAGAAGCTCGAATTCCTTTGCAACGTTGGGTTGAAACATGCCGTTTCCTTCTGAAAGTTCAGCTAAACGATGTCTTAACCCTAATAGAGAACAGGGCAGTCAACCAGGCGAGCGACAAACAAAAAGGCCTCACATCGGGGGCCTTGAGAGAGCAGGAGCTGAATTACTTACCGACAACAAAGGCGGTTTCGCGCCCTTCATCGTTAGCAGCCATAGGCGTGACCGGGGTGTAATCGAGCTGCAGAATACGGCTGGTTTCCGCCAGCACTTTCTCGCTCGGTCAGCGCCACGTTACCGTTCAGCTTGCGTCCCCAGGACGGGATAACGGCCCGGATTTTATTCTGCCATTCTGGCGATGCCATCTGCTCAGGATAGACCTTGTGCAGCATCTCCAGCATGATCGGCGCAGCCGTTGAGGCACCGGACGAAGCACCCAGCAGCGCTGAAATCGAGCCATCCTGCGAGGTGACCACTTCGGTGCCAAGACGCAGTACTGCGCCCTCTTTCTCTGATCTGCACGCGCTGACCGGCGGTGACTAAACGCCAGTCTTCCTGCTTCGCCTGTGGCACATAGGCGCGCAGGGCATCCACCCGATCGCAATCGCTTTGCAGCACCTGATCCATCAGATATTTCACCAGATCAAAGCTTTTCAGCCCGACTTTAACCATCGGCAGCATGTTGCTGCTGTTCAGCGAGGTGAACATATCCAGCAACGAACCCTGCTTCAGGAACTTGGTGGAGAAGGTGGCAAACGGCCCGAACAGCAGCACCTGCTTGCCATCCAGCACGCGGGTATCGACATGCGGTACCGACATCGGCGGTGCGCCGACGCTGGCTTTGCCGTAGACCTTGGCCATGTGCTTGCGCCACCACCTGCGGATTTTCAGTCACCAGGAATGAGCCGCCCACCGGGAAACCGGCATAGCCGTTAGCTCCGGTACGCCGGCTTTCTGCAACAGCGGCCGCGCCGCCGGCACCGATAAAGATATTTCTGGCGGTCAGCGTACGGCGGGTGCCGCTCGCCAGACACTGCAGCGTAACCTGCCAGCGGCCATCGCTCAGGCGCGTCACTTCACCGAAATTGACGTCGGTTTCCATTTCGGTCCAGGTCGCCGCCACTTTCTGACTGCGATCACGGCCATTCATCACCAGCGGGATCTAGCCAGCAATCTGCTGCGGATTTTCGGAGTAGGCCATGCCACGGAACAGGGTGCTTTTCTGCAGCGCCTGGAAGCGTTTGCGCAGGAACGCGACATTGTCGTCGCCCCAGACAAAGCTCATGTGCGGCGTGCTGTGGATAAAGCTTTTTGGATTGCGCAGATTGACCTTCTGTACCTGTGAGGCCCAGAACTGACGGGAAATCATGAACGATTCGTTGATCGTCACCGCTTTGGAGATGTCGATGCTGACATCGGCACGCTGTGACGTGACGTATAGTTCAGCTCGGCCAGCGCGGCATGGCCGGTGCCTGCATTGTTCCAGCCATTTGGATGACTCTTCTGCCACGCTGTCCAGCCGCTCCACCATTTCGATAGACCAGTCCGGTTCCAGATCCTGCAGCCATGCGCCCAGCGTGGCGCTCATCACGCCCGCGCCAATCAGCAACACGTCAACGTCTTTGCGCTCCTGCGCGGTACGCGGTAGCGGTGTCCTTTGCTATGGCACTCATCGCGAGCGCAAGGTTTACAGCTGAATTGCACATGAGGCGACATCTCCTCTTCTGTTGACCTGAAGCTCAACAGTTTTGCAGGCGGAATAGTCACGCTTCTTTCGAGCGCGTTGCGCTATTTCTCAAAGGTTAAGACTCAGGTATAGGTTAAAGCGGTAATAACGGGTTAACTGCACGTTATGCTTTGTCATGCGAATATAACATTCTCGCATCTCAATTAAAAATTTGTTTATTTTTTAAATGTAGAAATGATTCAGCATAAGCATTAATCATCGCGGCAGAGACACTATAAGCGGATTTTTATTGATAACTCAGTTGGTTAACGGAATCTGCTGTTGCAGGAACGCGCCATTGTGGTGCAGCGCCCGCTGAGCGGGTAACGAAGAGGAATCATTTAATTCACTGAATTTCAGGCAGTTATTGGTGAGTAAGGAATAGTCTAAAAGTGCATCAGCGGCGTTTTTAGACGCTCAGTGTAAAAATAATGTTACATTTTGTGAGGGTTAAATGCGCGAGCCACGGCGCACGCATCGGACTGGCTTACTGACCGGACACAGACGCCGGGAGCTTTTTAAGACTGATTGCCATGCGGTTATAGGTGTTCATCAGACCGATGGCGATATTCAAATCGACAATTTCTTTGTCGCTGAAGCAGGCCTGAAGGGCGGCATAATCCTCATCAGATGCGCCCGCGCTGGCGATCAGCGTCAGGCACTCGGCCCAGCGCAGGGCCGCCTTCTCGCGATCGCTGAATAATTCCCCGATTCATTCCACACCGCGGTCAGCACAATTTTATCCCAGCTTACATCCGCTTTATGCTATGCATGTCGATGCAGTAGGCGCAGCCATTAATCTGTGAGATGCGCAGGAACAGCAGTTCCAGCAGCGATAACGGCAGATCGGTTTGTGTCAGGTAGTGATAGATGCCGCCGAGCGCTTTCATCCTGGCTGGGGCAGCTTGATGAAAATCGATACGTTCACTCATTTTTTTGCCTCATTGAGGTGGATTGAGGCGATTGTCGGTTTTTCCATGGAACAGTAAAAGTGCCAAAAAATGACGATTTAACTGGCCCATCGCTCTTCGCCACGCTAACGCTGAAACGCAGCCAGCCGCGGGGTCTGAGTGAGCAGCTGCGGCAGCAGATTGAACAGGCGATAATCGATCAGCGGTTGCCGCCGGGCGCACGGCTTCCTTCCTGTCGTGATTTAGCGGCCCAGCTCGGCGTCGCACGCGGTACGGTGCGCGCCATCTATGACATGCTGGTGGATCGCCAGTTTCTGCAGACCCGGGGCGCGGCCGGCACCTTTGTGAACCCCTGCCGATGCTGAGTGAAACGGCTGGTGTGCAAGCTGTAGTGCCGCTGTCACTGCGCGAGGGCGAAGAGGATTACAACTCGCCGCCCCTGACGTTCCAGATAGGCATTCCCGTCAGCGACAGCTTCCTGGCCAGAGTCTGGCTACGCATCCTGCAACGTCAGACGCGGGCGCTGGTCGGTAAACCGGCCAGTTACCCCGATCCGCGCGGCACGCCGGCACTGCGCCAGGCACTGGTTGCCTGGCTGGCCGTCGCGCGCGGGGTGCGCTGTCATGCCGATCAAATTTTTATCACTAACGGCTATGCCGGGGGCGATGGGCCTGATTGGCCTGGCAATGGATTTTCAGGGGAAACAGGCCTGGCTGGAAGATCCGGGCTTTATGGTCGCCCGGCGGGCGGTGGAAACCCTGCGGGTAAGGCCGGTTGCGGTCGACGCCGAAGGCCTGCAGGTTGAGGAAGGTCTGGCGCGGGCACCGGATGCGGCGTTTGCGCTGGTCACGCCGGGCCAGCAGGCGCCGCTCGGCGTAACGATGTCGCCGGCACGCCGCCATGTGTTGCTTAACTGGGCCAGCCATCAGCAGCGCTGGATCATTGAAGATGATTATCTGGGCGAACTGCAGTCCGGTCACCGGGCCGCACCGGCGCTGGCGGCGCTCGACAGTGAAGGCCGGGTGCTGCATATCGGCACCTTCAGCAAATCGCTGATGCCGCGATTACGGCTCGGCTTTATGGTGGTGCCTCCCGCTCTGGTCTCGCGCTTTGCGAATGATTAGTGCGCTGTTAGCACCGGCGTCGTCGGGACTGCTCCATTATGCGGTAGGTTTTCCTGCGGGAAGGGCACTTCATGCGGCGTATGAAGCGGGTCTACCATGAACGACTGGAGCAGATGATGGCCGCTCTGCAACCCCATTTTCCCGCGGTGCAACGTGCCGGGCTGTCGGTTATTGTCAGATTGCCGGCCGGTACGCCGGATCAGCTGATTGCGCAGCAAGCGCTAGCCCATGGCATGGCCCCGTCACCGCTGTCGATCTGGTATCAGCGCGACGAACAACGCTGCGCCGGACTGCTGCTCGGTGCGGCTCAGTTACCGCGAGACGGCTATGCGCGTAGCGCACACGCCTGAAAGCGCTGGTCGATGCGCATACCGCCCGACTCAGCTCCTGAACCAGCGACGCCAGACGAAGCGAATCACAAAAAACTCCACCGTGCCCAGCAGTAAAAACCAGATGCAGAACACCAGGGTGTAGAGCTGGTTGAGATCCTGCAAATGCAGCATCTGCTGCAGGTGTTGTGCCATTGACAGGTTAAAGGCTGGCGCAGGCAGCAGCAGGGCAGAGAGAAACCCCAACAGCAAAATGCCGCCAGGCACGATTAAAGTTTCAAAAGGGTTATTCATAACTGGCATCCCGTAATAATAAGACGGGCATTTTCCGGCAATCCGCGATGGGGTTCAATCAGGGAATGCAGACGCTGCGGCCAGACAAGCCCGAAATCCGGCCGGAAAACCGTCAGAAAATGCTTTGCCACCATCGACTTAGCGCGAAACATAGCGAATGATAAAAGTTATAGCCTTTGCTATACTTAAATCCATGATTTTACTGTCTTTTTATCTTTGCGGTTGCGTGGTAGAGTGTGCGCACTTTTTTATTACTGAACACTTTGTGTGGTGAATACAGCTTGAATTGCCGCTTTGTCGCCCTAGGTGAATAAATCGTGACCTTTATTGCCACCTTAATTCTTGCACTGGGTATGTCGATGGACGCGTTTGCTGCTGCACTGGGCGAAGGTGCCATCTTGCATCGTCCTGGTTTTAAAGAAGCGTTGCGCACCGGTCTGATTTTTGGCTCAATCGAAGCCTTAACGCCGCTGATTGGCTGGGCGCTTGGCCTGGCCGCCAGTCGTTATATCATGGCGTGGGACCACTGGATCGCTTTTATTCTGCTGGCATTTTTAGGCGGGCGGATGATGATGGAAGGTTTCCGTCAGACCGCCGTCGCTGAACCCTGTGAAGCGCCGCAAAGCCATGGCTTTATGGTACTGGCCACCACCGCGGTAGCGACCAGCCTTGATGCGCTGGCGGTCGGTGTGGGACTGGCCTTCCTGCAGGTCAACATTATTACCACCGCGCTGACCATCGGGGCCGCTACCACCGTTATGGCCACCACCGGCGTGCTGGTGGGACGCTTTATTGGTCCGGTACTCGGCAAATGGGCGGAAGTGCTCGGCGGTCTGGTGCTGATAGCTGTCGGCGCGACCATATTGCTGCAGCATCTCGATCAGGCCGCTTAACGGCTTTTTGCGCATAAAAAGCGCAATTTTGTGATCTGGTTCAAAATTTATTGCCGATAAAACGCGCTGAAGTTATACTTTTCGCGTATTTCTTCAACTAATTTTGTATCAAGTGTCACATGAAACGCATTTTTAACTACGTGTTCCGCGCTTGCGTCGAGATCTTCAAACACGTACCGCCGGGTGCGATGTACTAAGCGCTCCGCAAGAAACCCTCGATAATCGCGGTCAGGGATCGACCGATGATTATCACTTTTTCTTCTGTTCCAGCCCCTCTGGTTAGCCTAACCCTGCTGTTTTAATTCGCTTATCGGCTGTTGTCATAAGCGCCGCCTCTGACTATAACCTCAGGTTATACCCCAGCATTGAACAAGCATTCGTCACGCTGTCATCCGCATGAAATATTCAGCTCAGGCCCATCACCTGTCTGAAAAAGAGAAACGTCATGCTGATCCCTCAACCCTATCTACTTTTCCTTGGCGATGTCACCGATCCGCTGGCGGCGAAAACGGCGCGCGGCATTCAGGTCTGGCGTCCGGAACAGTGCGAATGTCCCTGCCCGGCGGTACCGTCAGTCTGGGGATTGAGACGCTGGATATCGCCAGTGCCAAAGCGCGCGGTGCGAAAACGCTGGTATTGCCGCCAATGCCGGCGGCTATTTACCGGCACACTGGCTTGAAACCGTGACCGGCGCAATCAAAGCGGGCCTGAACGTGGCCAGCGGTTTGCACCATCGTCTGGCCGATGAGCCGGAACTGGTGGCGCTGGCGGCAGAACAGGGCGTGGCGTTGTTTGATATCCGCCATATGCGGCCAGCACTGACGGTCGGCAGCGGTAAAAAACGCAGCGGCAAAAGGGTACTGACGGTGGGCACCGACTGCTCTGTTGGCAAAATGTACACCTTACTGGCCCTGGAAGCGGCGATGCGCGATCGCGGCATGAAGGCGGATTTCCGCGCCACCGGCCAGACCGGCATTCTGGTAGCCGGTGAAGGCATTGCAATTGATGCGGTGATCGCTGACTTTATCGCCGGCGCCGCCGAAGCGCTGTCACCGGCGAATGAAGACGATCACTGGGATATTGTCGAAGGTCAGGGCTCGCTGTTTCATCCCTCTTATGCAAGCGTCAGCATGGGGCTGATTCACGGCGCGCAACCGCACTGGCTGGTGATGTGTCATGAGATGGGACGCCCGCATATGCGCCACCTGCCGCATCAGCCGATGGTCAGCTTGGCAGAGTGTGTGGCGGCCAATCTGCGGGCGGCCAGCGTGACCAGTGATGAGGTGAAGCTGGCCGGATTCGCCATCAACACCTCCGGTTACGGTGAACCGCAGGCCCGTGACTGTTGCGCGCAGGTCAGTGCAGAATTTGACGTGCCTGCCACCGATCCGGTGCGTTTTGGTATTGATGCCATCGCTGCACTGTTGCAGGAGCGTGGCTAAGGTACGCCGCATGCAGATCGCGGTGGCTGAGCTGCCGCTGGCGAAGCCCTTTGCGATTTCACGCGGCACCCGCACTGCCGTCACGGTGATTCGCGTCACGCTGGAACAGGACGGTTTTATTGGTCTCGGCGAGTGCCGCCGCGGACGCTGCATCACGGGGCGCACTGCTGCTGAAAATCAAACTCGACCACCAGCACATTGTGGAGAAAGTGGCGGCCATCCGCGCGGCTGCTCCCGAGGCGACGCTGATTATCGACGCCAATGAGGCCTGGCACGGTCTCGATCTGCCTTCGCTCTTCACCGCCCTGCAGGCGTATGACATCGCCATGATCGAGCAGCCCTTACCGGCGGTTCAGGATAGCGAGTTACTGCATTTTCCCCATCCGATTCCCCTTTGCGCTGATGAAAGCTGCCATACCGTGGCGGACATCGCCGCACTGCGGCATCGCTACGAAATGATCAACATCAAGCTCGACAAGTGCGGCGGCCTGACGGAGGCGCTGGCGATGGAGGCGGCACTGCCGGTGGCAACCGGCGCGGAGTATGTCGATCTTGATGGTCCAATCTGGCTGGCGGCTGACAGCTCGCCCTTCCTCTCGTATTCGCAAGGCCGTATCTGGCTTTAACGCCCCCGGAGCAACGATGACGGACACTTATTCTCTTAACCCGACAGCCCGGAATGCCGCTGCGCCGGTGCTCACCATTGACAATCTTTGCGTCAGTTTCCGCGGACGCAGCGGTAAACAGCACGATCTCAACACCCTCAGCGAAGAACAACGGCGCAAGCTGCGCGGTCGCGAAATGGCGATGATCTTTCAGGAGCCGATGACTTCGCTGAATCCGGTATTGCGGGTAGGCGACCAGCTGACGGAGGCGCTGCGTGACCACCAGCTGTGTGACAACGTGCAGGCGACAGCGCGGGCTCGAACGTTGCTGCAGCAGGTACGGATAGCGGATGTTGATCGGGTGATGAAAAGTTACCCGCACGCACTCTCCGGCGGCATGCGGCAACGGGTAATGATTGCGCAGGCGCTGGCCTGCGATCCGCAATTGCTGATGGCGGATGAGCCGACTACCGCGCTGGATGTCACCGTTCAGGCGCGCATCCTGCATATCCTGCGCGATTTGCAGCAGCAGAAGCAGATGGCGGTGCTGTTTATCACCCATGATATGGGCGTGGTGGCAGAAGTCGCCGATCGGGTGGTGGTGATGTATCGCGGTAACGTGGTCGAACAGGGCCCGGTAGCGGAGATCTTCAGCGCGCCACAGCATGACTACACCAAAGCGTTATTAGCCGCAGTGCCAAAGCTGGGTGATATACGCGAGCATGCCTGGCCGCGACGCCCGCCGGCAGCCAGCAAACCGCCCGTTATGACGATCAGCCGCTGCTCGACGTGCGCGGCCTGAAAGTGTACTTCCCGGTCCGCAGCGGCATTTTCTCAGCGCTGACGCATCGGGTTTACGCGGTGGCCGGGCGCTGATGCGTCTGCTGACCAGCGAGGCGGAAAGCATCTATTTTCAGGGCAACGAAATCGCCACGCTGAAGGAGGCGCAGTTTCAGCCGCTGCGTCGTGAAATACAGATGGTGTTTCAGGACCCTTATGCCTCACTCAATCCCCGGCTGACCGTTGGCTTCACCATTGCCGAACCGCTGCTGTTGCACGGGCTGGTCTTCTCGCTCAGCGAAGCCACGCCGCAGGTTGAGGCACTGCTGAAAAGCGTCGGTCTGGCCCCTGAGCACGCGCAACGCTATCCCCATTAATTCTCCGGCGGTCAGCGTCAGCGTATCGCCATTGCCCGCGCCATGGCGCTGCGGCCTAAAGTGATAATCGCCGACGAAGCGGTGTCAGCGCTGGATTTGTCAATACAGGCACAGGTGGTGAACCTGATGATGGATCTGCAACAGCAAACCGGCGTGGCATGGATTTTTATCTCGCAAGATATGGCCGTGGTGGAACGCATCGCCAACCGTGTGGCGGTGATGTACCTCGGACAGATCGTCGAGATTGGCCCGCGTCAGTCGCTGTTTAACCAGCCACAGCATCCTTATACCCAACGGCTGCTGGCCTCGGTGCCGGTGGCCGATCCGCTCAGCCGTCCGGTTCGTCAGTTTGATGACAGTGAAATTCCCTCGCCGCTGCGCAGGGTAGGAGAGACGGTAGAAAAAACCGTTACCGCCAGGTCGCGCCCGATCACTGGGTGGCCGAAACCCCTTTGTTGCGTTAATTCATCAATACCAGGAGACACCATGAAGCCATTATTACGTCGCACTGCTCTCGCCACGGGATTGCTATTGTCTCTGGCCACTGTCGCCGCGCAGGCACAGGATTTGCGCATTTCGATGTATGCCGATATTACCGGTCTGGATCCGCACGATACCTCCGACAACATCAGCTACTCGGTGCAGAGCGGTATTTTCGAACGTCTGTTCCAGTTCGATGCCCGAATGACGCTAACGCCCTAGCTGGCGACCGGCTACACCAGCAACGAGGATGCCACCCAGTTCACCCTCACGCTGCGCCAGGGCGTGACGTTTCGGGATGGCACACCCTTTTAATGCGGATGTGGTGAAAGCCAACCTGGATCGCCTGGCCGACCAGAGCAAAGGGCTGAATCGTAATAGCCTGTATCGCATGATTAAAACCGTTACCGTACTGGCACCAGATAAAGTGCAGATCGATCTTAACCAGTCATTTGGCGCGTTTATCAATACGCTGGCGCATCCGTTGGCGGTGATGTGGAGCCCGGCGATCCTCAGCCAGTATCCGCAGGAGGCGCAGTTGCGGCTGCATCCGGTCGGCACCGGGCCGTTCCGGTTTGTGGCGTGGCAGCCGGGCAAAACCGTCAGCATGGTGAAATATGACGGCTACTGGAAAACCGGCTGGCCGAAAGTCGACAAGGTGATTTTCTCGCCGAGTCCGGAAGATGCGACCCGGGTGGCGGCACTGAAGTTCGGCTAGGTTGATGCGATCTATCCGCTGCCGTCAGACCTGATCGGCACGGTGCAGAGCGACACTAAGCTGGCTATTCAGCGCGATCCCAGCATTTACCTCTACTACATGGCGATCAATACCCAACACAAAGCGCTGGCTGACGTGCGGGTCCGCCAGGCGATTAACTACGCCATCGACCGCTCGCTGTGGCTGAAAGTCGGTTTCGCCGGGATGGGCACGCCCACCCGTTTAGCCATGCCCGAGGGTGTGCAGTTCTATCAGCCGCAGAGCGAGCCCAATTATCGCTACGCGCCGGATGAAGCCAAAAAATTGCTGCAGGCGGCGGGCTACGGTCAGGGACTGGACCTTAAACTGTGGTGTACCAATGCCACGGCCAGCGTCCGGGCTGCGCAGTTCCTGAAGGCGCAACTGGCGACGGTCGGTATCCGCGTCACGGTCACCCCGATGGATTCCGGTAGCCGCAACGCGAAACTGTGGGGCGTGAAAGACCCCAAACAGGCGGAGTTTGACCTCTATTATGGCGGCTGGTCGACCTCAACCGGCGATGCCGACTGGGCGTTGCGTCCGCTGTTCGCCACCGAATCCTGGGTGCCGACCTCCTATAACGTCTCCTATTACAGCGCAACCCGGCGGTGGATAAAGCGATCGCCGGCGGACTGGCCACCGCCGATCCGGCAAAACGCGCCGCTGCTTACGCTGAGGCGCAGATCCTGCTGTGGAAAGCGGCACCCACCTCCTTCCTCGGCACGCCCGATAACTTAGTCGGCAAGCGCAAAGGGCTGAACGGCGTTTCGATGCTGCCGGACGGTAACCTGCTGTTTAACCAGGCCGCGTTTGAATAAGTGAGTGTGCGGCCGCCCGCCGCTGATAGCGTCAGCGGCGGCGGGCAACCGTGCATAGCTGCTTTCACTGAGTCAACCGAAAGGATCGCCATGTTCGCCTATATCCTCCGACGACTGCTGGAAATGATCCCGGTTCTGCTGGTTGTCTCATTACACTGGTTTTGGCTTTATTAAACTGCTGCTAGGCGATCCGGCGCGCATCTATGCTGGGCCGGATGCGCCAATCGAGGCGGTGAGCCGCCCGTCAGCATCTCGGCCTTAACGACCCGCTGCCGCAGCAATATCTTCACTGGATTGCGGGCCTGCTGCGCGGCGACCTTGGCGTCACCTATCGCACTCAACAGCCGGTAACAGAGGTGATCCGGCAGGGCTTTATGCCCACGCTGTGGCTGGCTTCAGCTGGTCGGTTCTGCTGGGCCTGATGCTCGGCGTTATCGCGGCGTTGCGGCGTGGAAAGTGGCTCGACTGGACGCTGATGAGTCTGGCGGTCGGCGGGATCTCGATGCCCGCATTCTGGCTCGGACTGCTGCTGATTCAGTTCGTCGCCATGCCGTTTGGCCTGTTCTCAGTTAGTGGCTTCAGTCAGCCATCCGATTTGATCCTGCCTGCGATTACGCTCGGCTCGTCGGTCGCCGCAGTGATGGCGCGTTTCACCCGCTCGGCGTTTCTTGAAGTCGCGCAGGAGGACTAAGTACGCACCGCCCGGGCGAAAGGTTTACGTCAGCTGCTGGTCACCTGGAAACACGTGATGCGTAATGCGTTGATCCCGGTGATCACCATGCTTGGCCTGCAGTTTGGTTTTCTGCTGGGGGATCGATCGTGGTCGAAAGCGTCTTCAACTGGCCCGGTCTGGGCTGGTTGTTGATCGAGTCGATCAAGTCGCAGGATCAGCCAGTGATCCAGGCGCTGGCGATGCTGTTCGTGTTTGAATTTATCGCCATCAATCTGCTGGTTGATCTGCTTTACGCGGTGGTCAATCCCGCGATTCGTCTGAAATAGGAGACGCTGATGAGCGAAACCCTCTCTGTTGCGGTGCCGAAAGATGGCACCGGACTGGATTGCACTGTCGGCGCCGCCTTCCGCCGCGCACTGGATGGGCACCGACGATCTGGGGCGCGACGTGATGAGCCGGATTATCTATGGCGCGCGCATCTCGCTCTACGTTGGCGTGGTCTCCGTCATGCTCGGCATGTTGGTGGGAATCGTACTGGGCCTGCTGGCTGGCTACTACGGCCGCTGGGTGGATATGCTGATCATGCGCGGCTCGGATGTGCTGTTCGCGTTTCCGGGCATGCTGCTGGCGATTGCGGTGGTGGCGATTCTTGGGCCTGGTCTGAACAATGTGATCATTGCCGTCGCGGTATTCAGCGTGCCGGTGTTTGCGCGCATCGTATGTGCCTCCACCCTGTCGCTGAAGCAGGCGGCCTACGTTGAAGCGGTGCACTGCGCCGGTGCGCTGGATCGGGTGATCCTGCTGCGCCATATTTTGCCGGGTACGCTGCCCAACGTTATTGTCTATTTCACCCTGCGTATCGGCACCAGCATTCTCACCGCCGCCGGGTTAAGTTCTATCGGCCTCGGACCGGAGCCGGATGTGCCGGAGTGGGGCAATATTCTTGCCATGAGCCGCAGCATGCTGAAATGATGCTTAATCACCATCTCGACTTTTCAACGCTGGCGGAGACCTTTGAGCCGCAGGTGATCAACAACCGCGAACTGATCAAAGGCGTGATTCATTTCGATCACTGATTGCTATGCGCCGGCAGCGTCAGGGTCTGAAAGAAGTGTGACCGTACCGCATCGGCGTCCACCGCCATGCCGACAAAGCCCTCTTTCGCCAGGCTATACGCGAGATAGGGCCGGCAGATGGCGCTCAGAACCGGCTGATTGAGCCGCTGAACCTCATCGCCGGTGACCAGCACCTGGTGGGTGACATCCAGCGGTATCACCACCACCTTCAGCGCCGACTTCAGCACCTGATCGGCGGCGTGCGGATCTTTCCAGATGTTGAATTCACTGAACTTGTTATCAAACGCATCGCCCAGCCCATCTTCGCCGTGCAGCGTGGCGGGCGTACTCGGGCGCTGGGTCAGCGGCCGGGAACAGCCGCGATAAGCCTCTGTCTCAATCGCCATTTTCTGGCAGAACAGCCGGGCGTTTTTTACCGCCTGGCCCACGGCCACGTTGCCAAAAACGGTGGTGATGCCCAGCCGCCGCTGGGTGCGTGCCGCATAGGCCAGCGCAAACGCATCGTCGACGCCAATGTCAGTATCAATAATCAGGGTACGCATGGCCTCTCCGGGTCGCTGCCTTCAACCCCCAGCATTACCCTGACCGCCGCGCCGTCGTCAGGGTTTTCAGCGGCAACAGCTGAGGTAGCCACTACAGTTGCCAGCCGGAGAGTCGCATCGTATTATCCTTCGCTTAAGGTGATGGCGTGCCACCTTTCCCAACCGCCGGCGGACTTTACCCCGGCTGATGACGCCTGACACTCGGTTTATCCTTTCGCGGGAGCTGAGGTGTCAGGCGCGGTTTATCTCTGCCTCTCTCCTCAGCCCGGCGTGAAATCTGCAATCAGGAGCAAGACATGTTGAAACCGTTGTTCGCCGTCATGATTGGCGGCTCTGCTGGCTGTGTGCTGCGGTGGCTGTTCGCGGTACGTTTCAATGCTTTATTTCCCAATCTGCCGCCCGGCACGCTGCTGGTCAATCTGATCGGTGGGTTGATTATTGGCGCGGCGATGGCCTGGTTTGTCCGCCATCCGGAAATTGACCCGGCGTGGAAGCTGCTGATCATCACCGGACTGTGCGGCGGGCTGACCACCTTCTCCTCGTTTACGGCAGAATTAATGGTATTGCTACAATCAGGTAAGTACCTCTGGGCGATGGCCAGTGCGCTGGTACATGTCATCGGCTCGCTGCTGATGGCGTTTGCCGGTTTCGCACTGATGACGCTGCTGGCCTGATCGACCGTGAATCGCGGCTTGCCATACCGCTTAAGAGGTAGATACTGTTTTAGCTGCGATGCCCCCAGGCCGCAAGGTGTGCGGCGTTGCAGCTGACTATTCTTCACCGATTATTCCGGACGATTAAGGAGCAGAGAGATGAGTCGTAATCCAACATTCCTTAACCTGGTGTTGTTAAACGGTGAGCCCGAGGAGAAGCTTCAGGCGGCGCGTGATGCCGGTTTCGATCAGGTCGAAATCTGGCGTGAGGACGTGGAAGCCTGTGACGGCGGTGCCACGGCGCTGGCCCGGATTGCCGCTCAGCAGGGACCCGGCTTTACCAATCTGCAGGTACTGCGTGATTTTACCGGCGCGCCCAGCGCGCTGCGCGGGCAGAAGCGCGAAGAGCTGCGTCAGTTTATTCACATTGCCCAGGCGCTGGGGTGTGACACTATTCAGGCACCGGCCAGCACCCGTGAGGATTGCTGCGCCGATCAGATTGATGATGACCTGCGCTGGATGGCGTCGGAAGCGGCGTCCTACAACATGCGCATCATGTATGAGCCGATGGCGTGGTGCAGCGTGGATAACACCCTGCCGCTGGCGTGGCAGCGATTGCAGCGTCTCGATCAGCCCAACATCGGGCTGGTGGTCGATCTGTTCCATATCTGTGCGCTGGGCGGTGACGCTTCACAGCTGGATGGCATTCCTGCCGAGCGGATTTACGAGGTGCAACTGTGTGATATGGCTGCCGTTCCGCCGCAGGATAAGCAGAGTCTGATCGACATCGCGCGTCATCAACGCCTGCTGCCCGGCGACGGCATTATCGACATCGGACGCTTTGTGGATAAGCTGAAAAGCGCCGGTTATCAGGGCCCGGTTGGCATTGAGGTGTTTAATGATACGCTGAAACGCCTGCCGCCTGAGGTGGCTGCCCGGCAGGCGTGGCAGACATTAACCCGCTACTGGTCGTAGTGATTAATCCTGCAAAGACTTAATCCTGCGTGCATTGCCCGATAAACGCGGCGGCATGTAGCGCGCCCTGCGCTGAAATGGTGTGGCCGGTAGCCGGCTCAAACAGGGTTTCAACCGGCGCAGCCGCGGATTCGCTCTCCTGCCACGGGATCACCTCATCGGCATGGCCGGCAAATGAGGCTGCGGCGTTAGCTCGCCGTCAAACGCCAGACGCCCTGAAAATGCCACCACGCCCGCCAGCGGATAACGGCCCGATGCCAGCGCATCCAGCGCCATAATCGATCCCTGCGAAAAGCCCACCAGCACTACATCCTGCCGGCGTTCAGCGAAGCCGTGCTGACTGATAATGTTACTGAGGGTGGCGTCAAACGCTGCCCGAGCCGCCCGTACCCGTGCCGGGCGGTTCTCTAGCGTAACGCCGGCGAGGCTGAACCACTGATAGCCAAAACCGCCATCAAACGGTGCCGGCGCATCCGGTGACGCAAACACCACATCCGGTAATAAGGCCGCCCAGCGACGCCCAATCGGTGCCAGATCGTCGCCGTTACTGCCGACGCCATGCAGAAATATCACCAGTGCTTTTGCCATTGCTGTTCCTTTAAAGGGGGGGGCTTATTAACCGTACTCACTCAGATCCGGGCCAGCCGGAACAATTCCGTTCGGGTTCAGCGCCGTAATCGAGTAATAACCCTGTTTGATGTGTTCAATGTTGACTGTCTCACGGATGCCGGAGACCGACAGCATGCTTTTCAGATAGCGATTGAGCAACGGGTAATCGCGCACCCGGCGCAGGTTGCATTTGAACAGGCCATGGTAGGCCACGTCAAAGCGAATCAGGGTGACGAACAGCTGGATATCGCTTTCGGTCAGTCGTTCACCGAGGAGAAAGGTGCGGCCATCGCTGAGCATCAACTCCAGTTCGTCGAGCTGGCTGAACACCTCACTGAATGCCTGCTGGTAGCTGATCGAGGTGGTGGCGAAGCCGGCGCGGTAGACGCCATTGTTGAGCCGGGGATAGAGGCTTGCATTGAGGGCATCGATTCGTTCACGCAGCGCGGCGGGATAGAGATCGATGCGGTTGTCCGCCAGATCGCCGAAGCCGCTGTTAAACATCCGCACGATGTCAGCCGACTCGTTATTAACAATGGTGGCGGTTTTCTTGTTCCACAGCACCGGAACGGTGGCCCGGCCGGTAAAGTCGGGCGCGGCGCGGGTGTAAATCTGATGCAGATAGTGTGCGCCGTCCAGTAGATCGCGGTCGGCAGCGGTCGCTTCACCGAAACGCCAGCCCTGCGCGCCGAGCTGCGGCTCGACCACCGTCACGCTAAGCAGCGATTCCAGTCCCTTGAGTTTACGGGCGATCAGCGCCCGCCGAGGCCCACGGACAAATCAGCGCCACATAGAGATGATAGCGGTCCGGTTCGGCAGCAAAGTCAGTTGAACCATCGTGGCTGATCCAGTGCCGGAAACCGGCATCCCGACGGACAAAACCGCCTTGTTTATCTGTAGCCTGCACCGGATGCCAGTCACCACTCCATTTCCCCGCTACTAACATGACGCCACTCCTCTGTTGATCTGAGCAGTAGCTTAACTGATGACGGAATACGTGATAATCCAGCCTAAAAGACAACCATTTATTCCATTATGGACGGAATCAATCCGGTGGCACCTCGCTTAAATGGGTGGCGAAAAAGTCGATCAGCAGGCGCGCCCGGTGCGCCAGATGGCGGGCAGGCGGATAGACAGCAAACAGGCCGAGCGGCGGAATATCAAAGTTCTCCAGCAACCGGACGATTTCACCGCGCCGCAGCGCGGGTGCTGCGTTTGAACAGCTGTACCCCAAGCTGCTGTTCCAGCTTCGATACCCGCTTGGAGGCCTGGCTGCTGCTAGCCCCCAGCCGTAACGCCGCCGCCGAAAAACTGCCGGTTTCCAGCACTGTGACAAACATCCGGTCACACTCGAGTCGATCCATGGCGATTCCAGTCCAGAGTTAAAATCGCAGTATAGGGCGTGCGGACAGGCTGTGCAGCCTTCACATTGCGTGCCTTCACCCTTTCCCTGGCGCAGAAAACCTGCTTGACTGGTCGTTCGCCCGTTGCTGTCTGGAGTTTTTCATGTCGCTGTTTTACCTGACTTCGCTGGCGGAGATCGCCGCCGCCGAGTGGGATGCGCTGTTGCCTGACGATCAGCCTTTTTTGCGCCACGCTTTTTTGCTTACCTTGGAACAGAGCGGCAGCGTGCGGCCCGAATCGGGCTGGCAGCCGGATCATCTGCTGTGGCGCGACGCCTTACCTTACCGACGCTGCGATTAATCGACGCTCGACAAAACCGCCGGTCTGATGCTTGCCACAGGCGCGCATAAAAACCGTTGCGCGCCAGCAGCTCAGCGTGGCTGCCCGTCTCGACAATCCCGCCTTTACCCAGCACCACCAGCCGGTCCATTTTCGCGATGGTCAACAGACGGTGCGCGATAGCGATGACGGTTTTGCCCTGCATCAGCGACTCCAGACTCTCCTGAATCGTCGCTTCTACTTCCGAGTCCAGCGCTGACGTCGCCTCATCCATGATCAGGATCGGCGCATCCTTCAGCAGCACGCGGGCAATCGCTACCCGCTGACGCTGACCGCCCGACAGCTTCACGCCGCGTTCCCCGACGTGCGCGTCAAGGCCGGTGCGGCCCTGCGGATCGGAGAGCAGCGGAATGAACTCGTCAGCGCGGGCGCGGCGAATCGCCATCTGCAACTCCGCTTTACTGGCATCGGGACGCCCGTAGAGCAGGTTTTCGCGTATCGAACGGTGCAGCAGCGAGGTGTCCTGAGTGATCATGCCGATCTGGCTGCGCAGACTCTCTTGGGTCACTGTGGCGATATCCTGATCGTCAATCACAATCCGGCCACCGTTCAGGTCATACAGCCGCAGCAGCAGATTAACCAGCGTCGATTTACCGGCGCCGGACGGGCCAATCAGACCAATCTTCTCGCCGGGTTTGATGTCGAGGTTGAGCTGGTTAATCACCTGACGTCCGCCGCCGTAGTCAAAGCGCACATCCTGATAGCGAATCTGGCCGCGCGTCACCTTCAGCTGCTTCGAGCCCGGTGCATCCTGCACGCTGAGCGGCTGAGAAATGATGTTCAGGCCATCCTGTACCATGCCGATGTTTTCGGAAATGTCGTTCACCACCCACATGATCCAGCCAGACATGTTCACCAGACGGATCACCAGACCGGTCGCCATCGCGCCCATCCACAACAGCAGCGGCCAGTTATCGCTGAACAGGGTGGCGGGCGTCGAATGATTCACCAGGTCGATAATGCGGCTCAGGTAGCTGAACAGCGCCACTTCGATCAGCGCTGACGCCAGCCCGACCAGCAGCAGGGCAGCAAAACTCGGCCAGACCTGGCGCAGGTAGTAAGCGTAAAAGGACCAGACCGTAGCAGGGGGCGAATCGCTGGGGGCGTCATGAAAAATATTGATAAAACGTTCAAAACGGCGGTACAACATAGCAGTACTCTTTCCGTCCGATGAAGAGGTACAGCTTGGTGCGTCACACCCGTTCGGCTAACAGGAGAAAATATGGAAATTACCATCCGGGGACGAGAACCTCACGATGCCGCCGCCTATCAGCGGCTCTACAGTCATCCTGATGTCTACCCCTGGACGCTACAGCTGCCGTTTCCCAGCGTCGCGACCTGGGAGAAAAAGTTCCTGAAAATGGATGCCGAAGGTTATATCGCGTTTGTGGCGGAAATCGACGGGGAGATGGCCGGTGAACTGACGCTGTTTGCGGACAATAAATCGCGCACCCGCCACAGCATCAGTTTCGGGCTGGGCGTGGATCCGGCGTTCAGCGGCCGCGGCGTGGGCGAACGGCTGATCCGCACCGTGCTCGACTATCGCCGTAACTGGCTCGGCATCACCCGCATGCAGCTGGAGGTGTTCCACGACAATGAGCGGGCGCTCCGGCTCTATCATCGTCTGGGATTTGAGCGCGAAGGCGTACTTCGCCAGGCGGCGCTGCGTGACGGTAAGTCTGCATGATGTGGTGGTGATGGCGAAATTACTGCATCAGGCGTGACAGACGAGATGAGCAGGCACGGCATCGCTGCCGCGCCTGCCAGCCTTACGGATTTTTATCCTGATAATGCTGCCTGTTTTGCGGCGTCACCAGCTCAAACGGGATCCACTGGTGGGAATCGACCTTTTCGCCTTTGATCATCTGCTGCGCCACCTCTACCGATTTTTTGCCCTGACCCACGGCATCCTGGAACACCGTCACCGCCAATTTGCCACTCGCCAGCGCTTTCAGGCCATCCAGCGTGGCATCAATGCCGCCGACCAGAATGGTTTTTTTCAGTTTCGCTTGGGCGATCGCCATGGTGGCACCAATCGCCATTTTATCGTTGTTGGCGGCAACAATATCGATATCTTCCCCGTTCGACAGCCAGTTGAGCATCAGGTCCATGCCCTCATTGCGGGCATAGTTGGCGGTCTGCTTCAGCACCACTTTCATATTGGGGTATTTCGCCACCACCTGCTCCACATCCCGCGTCCGTTGCAGCGCACCGGCGTCGGTCAGGTTACCGATCATGATGGCGACGTTGCCGCGGTAGTTGGCCTGCTTTGCCAGCGCCTCCATCTGCAGCGTGCCGGATTCACGCTCATCTGAACCGACAAACACCACCCCAGGCGGCAGAGTTTGACAATCGGGCATTTTCACACTTGCAGGCGAGGCCACATTTTGCGGAAAAATAGCGCAGCCATAGCTGTCGCCTGGCGCTAATACCTCGATCCTGCGCACATTCTTCTGCACAGCGCGGCGGCTTTTTCTGCTTTTGTGCAGCGCCTCACTGCTGTTTGTGGCAGTTGCCAGAATTAAACTAAATCAGCGCAAGCGATCTCAACATCCGCACAATGACCAATGGTTAGCCTCCTATCTATATTTCCTCAACAGGGGAATCTCAGCGGTATTCCTGAAAAAAACCTCGCGGCATAACTGGCCGCTTTTTAAGGAATTCACCTCATGGTTAAAGACAAAATTACCACCCGCACTACCCATGTCCGCATCTGGATCCTGTGTCTGATCCTGTTCCTGTCGGTGAGTTCTCCAGCGGCCTGACCGGCGCACTGATGCTAATGTTCGGCCTGCGTTTTCTGCTGGGATTGATTGAGGCTCCGAGCTTTCCGGCCAATGCGCGGGTGGTGATTATATGGTTCCCCGGCGCAGAGCGGGGGCGCGCCTCGTCGCTGTTCAGCTCGGCGCAATATTTCGCCGTCGCCATCTTCTCGCCGCTGTCGGGCTGGCTGGTCTCGCGCTTCGGCTGGGAGTGGCCGTTCTTCGTGCTGGGCGGTATCGGCGTGCTGGCTGATATCGACGCCGAACAGACCCTCAGAGCGCGTCCGCCGGTCAGTAAAGCGATGTTCAAAAAGTTGCTGACCAACCGCATGCTGTGGTGCGCCTACCTCGGTCAGTACTGCATTATCGCGCTGAGCTACTTCTTTAATTACCTGGTTTCCAATCTATCTGGAGCAGGCGCGGGGGGATGGACATCATGGAAGCGGGCTTCGCCACCATTGCGCCGGCGCTGTTCGGCTTCCTCTGCGGCATCAGCGGCGGCTATATCTCGGATAAACTGATCGCCCGCGGCTGGAGCGTCTCCTGGGCACGCAAAACGCCCTATATCGTCGGCATGCTGATGGCGGCCAGCCTGGTACTGGCGGCGGTGATCCTAGCAACGTCGGCATTATCGCCGTGATGTCATTTGCCTTTTATGGCAAAGGGGTAGCGGCGGGTGCCGGTACCTGGACGGTTATCAGCGATACTGCACCGAAAGAAGCGGTTGGCCTGGCAGGCTCAATCTTTAACGGCATCGGGCTGGCATTCGTTGCCGCTCACTGTGTGGTCGCGGCACTGCTGTTCCTGCTGGCGACCGTGACCCTGTGGCCGTTCTCGGCGTGGGGCGGGACGCCGGTCAGCGTCACGGTGCTGGTGGCGCTGGTGGTCTGTCTGATCCCGACCACCAGCGGCCGCGCGGTGGAAGCCGCGGGCGATGTCGATGTGCTGATGCTGGATAAAACTGGCACCATTACCCTCGGCAACCGTCAGGCGACCCAGTTTCTGCCGGCACCGGGCGTCAGCGAAGAGCAGCTGGCGGATGCCGCGCAGCTCGCCTCGCTGGCGGATGAGACGCCGGAAGGCCGCGGCATCGTTATCCTGGCGAAACAGCAGTTTAACCTGCGCGAACGCGATCTCAGCGGCATGGGCGCCAGCTTCATTCCGTTCTCGGCGCAGACCCGGATGAGCGGGGTTAACGTGCAGGATCGGCTGATCCGTAAAGGCGCGGTCGATGCGGTACGTCGTCATACTTGAAGCCAGCCACGGCGCGTTTCCGGCCGAGGTGAACGCCCGGGTTGAAGAGGTGGCGCGCACCGGCGGCACGCCGCTGGTGGTGGCTGAAGGGGCGAAAGTGCTGGGCGTGGTGGCGCTGAAAGATATCGTCAAAGGCGGCATCAAAGAGCGGTTTGCCGAGCTGCGCAAGATGGGCATCAAAACCGTGATGATCACCGGCGATAATCCGCTGACGGCGGCGGCGATTGCCGCCGAAGCCGGCGTGGATGACTTTCTTTCCGAGGCGACGCCCGAGGCCAAACTGGCGCTGATCCGTCAGTATCAGGCGGAAGGAAGGCTGGTGGCGATGACCGGTGACGGCACCAACGATGCGCCGGCGCTGGCTCAGGCGGACGTAGCGGTGGCGATGAACTCCGGTACCCAGGCGGCGAAAGAGGCGGGTGACATGGTCGATCTCGACTCTAACCCGACCAAACTGCTGGAAGTGGTGCACATCGGTAAGCAGATGCTGATGACGTGCGGTTCGGCGCTGATTGGGCAGAACTTTACCCAGCCCGGTTATTTCTGGGGTCGTCCCTCTGCCACTGGCGATCGGCCCTATAACCCGCTGGCCTCGGGCGACAGCAATCTGGCCGCCAGTAACCCGGCGCTGGATAAAGCCGTCGCCGAACGGGTTGCCGCGCTGCGGGCCGCCAATCCGCAGGCACCGACGGCGGTGCCGGTGGAGCTGGTGACCGCCTCGGCCAGCGGACTGGACCCGGATATTTCACCTGACGCGGCGCTCTGGCAGGCCCCTCGCATCGCCGCCAGCCGTAAGTTACCGTTAGCCCAGGTAGAAGCGCTGATTGATCAGCAGACCCACCGGCCGCTGATGCCGTTCCTCGGCGATCCGACGGTCAATGTGCTGCAGCTCAACCTGGCGCTCAGCGATCTGTAATGCTGACAAGTACCCTATGAACCACGAACCGACGCGCCCCGATCCCTATGCCCTGTTGCAGGCCAACCGCGACAGCCATCGTGGCCGGCTGAAAATCTACTTTGGCGCCTGCGCGGGCGTCGGAAAAACCTACGCCATGCTGCAGGAGGCGCAACGGCTGCGGGCGCAGGGGCTGGATGCTAATCGGTGTGGTAGAAACCCATGAGCGGCCGGAAACGGCGCAGCTGCTGACCGGCTTAACCCTGCTGCCGCGCCGGGCTACCGGCCGCTCGCGCCATGCCGAGTTTGACTTTGATGCGGCACTGGCCCGCCATCCGGCGGTGATCCTGATGGACGAGCTGGCACACACCAACGTTCAGGGTTCGCGCCATCCCAAACGCTGGCAGGACATTGAGGAGCTGCTGGAGGCGGGCATCGACGTGCTGACCACCGTCAACGTTCAGCATCTGGAGAGCCTCAATGATGTGGTGGGCGGCGTTACCGGTATTCAGGTGCGGGAAACCGTGCCCGATCCCTTTTTCGACAGCGCCGATGAGGTGGTGCTGGTCGATCTGCCGCCTGACGATTTGCGGCAGCGGCTGAAAGAGGGCAAGGTCTATATCGGCGACCGCGCCGAACGGGCGATTGAAAATTTTTTTCGCAAGGGCAACCTGTTCGCGCAGCGCGAACTGGCGCTGCGCCGCACTGCGGACCGGGTAGACGATCAGATGCGCGCTTGGCGCGATCGGCAGGGACAGGGACGGGATCGCGTCTGGCACACCCGCGATGCGATTCTGTTGTGCATCGGCGATGATACCGGCAGTGAAAAACTGGTGCGCACCGCCGCGCGGCTGGGCAGTGAATGGCATGCAGTGTATGTCGAGACGCCCCGGCTGAACCGACTGCCGGAAGCGCGGCGGCGGGCGATTCTGCGTACCCTGCAACTGGCGCAGGAGCTGGGCGCGGAGACCGCCACGCTCTCCGAGCCTGACGAAGCGGAAGCAGTGCTGCGTTACGCGCGCGAACACAATCTCGGCAAAATCGTCACCGGCCGTCGTCCGCTGCGGCGCCGGCGGCGTGACAGTTTTGCCCGAGCGGCTCGGTCAGCTCGGCCCCGATCTGGATCTGCTGGTGGTGGCGCTGGATGAGCCGCTGCACGACGCGCCGCATCCGCTGGCGGACGGGCGGGTCAGCAGTGACAAGTGGCGTATTCAGCTGCGCGGCGTAATAATAGCTCTGGTGCTGTGCATCGCGGTGACCGTTGCCGGTCAGTCGCTGTTGATCGGTTTCGATCCGGCCAAATGCATGATGATCTATCTGCTGGCGGTGGTGATCGTGGCGCTGCGCTATGGCCGCTGGCCGTCAGTGATCGCCACGGTGATGAATATCCTCGCCTTCGGCCTGTTCTTTGTGGCCCCTACCGGCACGGTGGCGGTCTCCGACCTGCAATATCTGGTGACCTTTGGCGTGATGCTGGCGGTGGGGGTGATCGTCGGCAACCTGACGGCGCGCTACCGCGAGCAGCGGGCGCGTCAGCTGTATGAGATGGCCAAATCGCTCGGCAGCGCGTTAACGCCGCAGGATATCGCCGCCACCAGTCAGCGGGTGCTGGACGCCACCTTGCAGGCGCGCTGTTTGCTGTTGCTGCCGGACGAGCAGGGCGAACTGCAACCGGTGGGCGATGCGCTGCCCGCCAGTGAGCCTGACCGCGCCATCGCGAAGTGGAGCTACAGCAAAGGCCAGCCGGCCGGTGCCGGGACCGACACCTTACCGGCGGTGCCGTATCAAATCCTGCCGTTAAAAAGCGGCGCGCACTGCCGTGGCCCGCTGGTGGTGGAGCCGCAAAATCTGCGTCAGCTGACGATCCCCGAGCAGCAGCGGCTGGTGGAAACCTTTACCGTGCTGATCGCCAACGCGCTGGAGCGGATGGCGCTGTCGCACAGCGAGGCGGCATCGCGGCTGTCGGCGGGGCGCTGAGCAGCATGGCACCGTCGCTGAAAGGGCACGAGGTGCAACTCGACCTGCCGGACGACATTGTGCTGATCAGGGGCGACAGCAGCCTGCTGGATCGGGTTTTTACCAACCTGATTGAGAACAGCCTGAAGTATGCCGGCAACTGCGCGCCGCGCGGGATTCGTGCCTGGCGTGCCGGGACGCGGCTGGAGATTGCGCTCTGGGATGGCGGACCCGGCATTGCAGAGGCGGATTTAAGCCAGATTTTTGATAAGTTCACCCGGGGAGATAAAGAGTCCGCCGTGCCTGGCGTCGGGCTCGGGCTGGCGATCTGTAAGACCATTATTGAGAGTCATGGCGGGCAGATCTGGGCTGAGAATCGGCCGGAAGGCGGCGCCGTATTTCGTCTGTCGCTGCCGCTGCCGCCGGTTCCGGAAATTTCTGACGAAGGGCTGAAATAACTTCACAGTTGATCAGTTATACTGCCCGACCTGTCTGATTATTGTTGGGAATTTATGGAACGTTTTACCGAAAACCTGATGTATGCATCGCGCTGGTTGCTGGTTCCGGTTTACATTGGACTTTCACTTGGCCTGCTGGCTCTGACCATCGAATTTTTCCAGGAAATTTTCCACCTGCTGCCCAACATTTTCAGCATTGCGGAAAATGATCTGATCCTGCTGCTGCTGTCGCTGGTCGACATGACGCTGTTTGGCGGGCTGCTGGTGATGCTGTCGGGCTACGATAACTTTGTTTCTAAACTCGATATCGACGAAAGCAAAGAGAAGCTGAGCCGGCTGGGCAAGATGGATTCCGGCTCGCTGAAGAACAAAGTCGCGGCGTCGATTGTGGCCATCTCCTCGATCCACCTGCTGCGGGTGTTCATGGAAGCGCGCAACGTCGCTAACGACAAACTGATGTGGTACGTGATTATCCACCTGACGTTTGTGCTCTCGGCCTTTGTGATGGGCTGGCTGGACAATATGTCGCGTGGCGATAAGAAAGGCCACTGATTAAGGCGGGTGCACAGGCACCCGCTTTTTTTTCGCCCGCGACAGCAGCAGGTTATTCCCCTGACTCTGCCTGACGGCGCGCAGCCGTGGCCGGCCGGGTGCCCGCCAGCTGCGGCATCACCGCTTTCATCATTGTAAAGAAATGCTGCAGCCTGGCCGGATAGTAGCTGGCCCACGGATAGGTCAGCCAGATCGGCAACGGCGGCGCCTGCCACTGCGGCGTCAGCTGAATCAGCCGCCCCTCGGCTAAATCCTGCTGTTACCACCCACGACGACATGATCGCCGCGCCCATCCCCGCCAGCGCCGCTTTACGCACCGCATACAGACTGTCACTGCTCAGCCTTGGGGTAATTGCAAGGTTAACCGGCTGGCCGTCGTCAATCTTCTGTAATGCGACTTCGTTACGATAAAAACTGGTCAGCGCCAGCCACGGCAGATCGCGCAACTGTTCAACCTGCTCAATCGGCGGCTGGTGGGCCAGCAGATCGGGCGACGCAACCACAATGCGCGGCACTTCTGCCAGCAGAATCGCTACCACTGACGGATCGGTCGGCGCCCCGACCTGAATGGCGCAATCGACATTCTCGGCCATAAAGTCGGGCGTGCGGTCATTCAGCATCCACTCAATATTGAGCCGCGGATAGCGGCGCAGGTAGTCGACCAGCGGGGCGATCAGCTGATCCTGACCAAATGTGTGCGGCGCATGGACCCGCAGCGTGCCGACCGGATCGTCGCTGGCACCGGTCAGCTCATCTTCCAGCGCGTGCTAGGTCGCCAGCAGTTGCCGCGCCTGAGCGTAACAGTGCTCGCCATCATCGGTGAGTTTAAGCGCGTGCGTGGTGCGCAGGATTAACTTCAGCCCGAGCCGCTGCTCCAGCGTTTGCAGCCGCCGGCTGATGGTCGGCTGGGTGGTACCGAGCTGGGCGGCGGCGGCCGATAAACTGCCGCTCTCAACGATACGGATAAAGGTCTGCATCAGTTCGATGCGGTCGCTGGTATTAGGGTTGCTCATACGCACCACGCATAACAGTTTTGTCTGACAGCAGTCTAGCGCGTATGGCCGCCGTGTGCGCTAATAGCGTTACGCATTTATGAGGATCACACTATGTCAGCGACCCGCACTATCACCACCTCTTCGAACGAAGCGCTCCCCGCTCCGCTGGTTTTTACCCTAGCGGCAGGCGCCGGTCTGAGCGTGGCATCGATTTACTACAGCCAGCCGATGCTGAATATCATCAGCAAGCAGTTTAACGTCGGCATCGGCGCGGTCGGCATGGTGCCGATGCTGACCCAGGCGGGTTATGCCCTCGGTATTCTGCTGCTGGCTCCGCTCGGCGATCGTCATGACCGCCGCACCATTATCTTTATCAAAGGATTACTACTGGTGGCGGCGTTGCTGCTGTGTGGCTTCTCCGGCGGGCTGAGCGCGTTACTGATCGCCAGTTTCGTGACCGGCCTGACCGCCACGGTGGCGCAGGATATCGTGCCGGCTTCCGCGGCGCTGGCTCCGGAACGCAGCCGTGGCAAAACGGTCGGTACGGTGATGACCGGCTTACTGGTCGGCATTCTGCTGTCTCGGGTGGTCAGTGGCGTGGTGGCTGAGTACTTCGGCTGGCGCACCATGTATATGTTGGCGGCGCTGGCGGTGCTGCTGATCAGCCTGACGCTCTGGCGGGTGCTGCCGCGCTTTACGCCCGGTACGTTGGTCAGCTATCTGCGCCTGCTGCTGTCGCTGGCGCATTTGTGGCGTTATCACCAGACGCTGCGCTGCGCTGGCTCAGGGGTTGCTGTCGGTCGGCTTCAGCGCCTTCTGGTCAACGCTGGCGTTAATGCTCAGTGAGCGTTTTCACCTCGACAGTGCTGTCGCCGGGGCCTTTGGTTTAGCCGGTGCGTCCGGTGCGATGGCCGCGCCGCTGGCCGGCAGCTTCGCCGACCGTATCGGTCCGGCCAGGGTAACCCAGGCGGGTGCCGCGCTGGTGACCGTCTCGTTTGCCCTGATGTTTCTGCTGCCGTTACTGCCGCTGCCAGCTCAGCTGGCGTTGATTGTGGTCAGCACCATCGGTTTCGACTTAGGGGTGCAGGCGACGCTGGTGGCGCACCAGACGCTGGTATATGGCCTGGCACTGGAAGCGCGCAGTCACCTGAATGCGCTGCTGTTTACCGTGGTATTTATCGGCATGGCAAACGGTGCGGCGCTAGGTAGCCTGGCGCTGGCGCACTGGGCTGGAACGGTGTGGTGGCGCTCTCAACCCTTGCTGGTGCAGCCAGCCTTGCGCTTCGCCAGCCGTCATCTTAAGAACTGATTTTCGAAGCCGTCAAAAAATGTGCCAGGCTTATTAATAAACCCGAAATTATCCGGAGAATTATGAGCTTTTTAGCCTGGACAGCCGCGACAGGCGGCCTGCTGCTGATGTCACTGGCTTCCGGTTGGATACACCGGGGGCCGGTTACCTCTTTTGGCCTGTTTCTTATCGCCGGGATGTTATGTGGGCCGTGGGCGTTTGACGTGCTGCATATCGATATCGTCACCCATTCAGAAACGGTGGCGCACATCACTGAAATCACCATGGCCGCCTCGCTGTTTATCACCGTCCTCAAGCTGCGTCTGCCGCTACAGAATAACTGCTGGCATACCGGCCTGCGGCTGGCCTTTCCCGCCATGCTGCTGACGGTAGCGGCGATAACGCTGCTGGCGCACTGGCTGGTGGGTCTGGACTGGCCGATTGCGCTGGCGTTTGGCGCGATTGTCGCCCCGACCGATCCGGTGCTGGCGAGCTTAATCTCGGTCAACGATGCGCAGGGTTACGATTCGCTGCGCGTCGCCATCTCCAGCGAAGCCGGCATGAATGATGGCTCGGCGCTGCCGTTGCTGCTGTTCAATGGTGAAAGCATGAGCGGATCGCTGCTGACCCATTGGGGCGCAAAATAGGTGATCTGGGCGATTGGCGGCGGGCTGGCGATCGGTTTTTGTCTGGGACGGTTAATTGGCGTACTGGCAACCAAATTGCGTAACGCCAATGGCGACGTCGCGCCCAACGATTTTCTGGCGCTGTCGCTGATTGCACTGAGTTATTAGCTGGTGCAGTGGCTGGGTGCCTCCGGTTTCCTGGCGGCGTTCGCGGCCGGTCTGGAATTGCGCCGCGCTGAGCTGGGTGTTTTCCGTCGTCATCAGCCCGAGGATCTGTCAGAGGATGAGCGGGTGCTGCCTTCCGAGGCGCTGGTCAATCCGAATAAGCGCCCGGCGCATCAGGGCGATAACAGGATGGTCAAGTCGATAGGCTTTGTGGTCGGGGACGCGCTGTCGTTTGGCGACACCATTGAACGGTTACTGGCGGCGGGCATGATGGTGGTGCTCGGCGTCACGCTGCGCGCCGGTCTGCCGATGGGGCAGCAGTTGCTGATTGGCTGGCTCGGTATTCGCGGCATAGGCAGTCTTAACTACATCGCCTACGCCTGGACGCACGGCATGGAAGGGCCACAGATGGAGATCATGACCAATATGGCGTTAACCCTGGTGGTCTGCAGCGTGGTAATACACGGCACAACCGTGTCACCCCTGATAAACTGGCGTAAAAAGCGTCTGGAAGCCCTTCAGCACAAGGTTTAACCCGAAAACAGGAGTAGAGAATGAAAGTGACTCACATACTGCTGCTGAGCGTACTGGCCTCTGGCAGCGCCCTGGCGGCGGATGATAGCGAACAGAATGTCTATGCTAGTCAGCTGTGTCACATTGTCAGCAGCGAAAAACAGGTCGCCAGTGCCGATCAATATGTTGAGCAGATGAAATCGTACGTGGCGCGCAGCCAGTCGCCGACGGCGATGAATCAGCCTGGTTTTGATGAATATACCGTGCGTGAAGTGGCCAGCGCCTGGCTGCAGCTGGGCGATGACGAGCGCGCCAAACTGCGGGTCAATGAGCAGCAGTGTGAACAGGCTGTGATGGCCCAGTTCCAGCAGGAAGATTAATTCCCTCAGTCAAGGCAAAAACGCGCCGTCCGGGCGCGTTTTTTTATGGATTTTGGCACTGCGTTGCGTACATAATCGCCAGCGTCTGGCACCGGACTTGCATCACACTTTTTCCTGCAGCCCGCCGCAACGGCTGGCCGAGCGTTTTGATATCACTTAACAGGCATCATGATTACGCGTCGACGCTTTATTCTCGGCACGGGAGCGCTTGGGCTCTCCATGACCACCGGCACATTATTTGCCCGCGATGACATTATTCCTCTCTGGCCGGATGATCCGCCCGGCGGCGGCCCATCAGGCGAACTTCATTTTAATGCCAGCGGCTCGTGGTCGAATATTGTGAGCCCGGCGATCCAGCGCTTTAAACCGGAAAATCCCAACGGTGAGGTGGTGCTGATTGCTGCCGGCGGCGGCTATCGCTGGATTGGCATGGGACGGGAAGCATAGCCGTTGGCGCGCTGGCTGAACGCCAACGGCTACACCGCTTATGTGCTCAGCTACCGCTTGCCGCATGAGAAGTGGCAGGCCGGCCGGCTTGCCCCGCTGCAGGATGCGCAACGCGCAATTCGGCTGGTGCGCTCGTTTGAGCGGAAGGTGCACGTGCTGGGCATGGCGGCCGCGCGTCCCAATTTTGAATCTTATCCGGCCATCGATCCGCTGGATGAGGTGGTGCCAAAAGTGGACAGCGTCGGCCTGATCTATCCAGTGATTACGCTGGAAGCCCCTTATCAGCACACCAATACCCATCTGATGATGGTCGGCAAAAACGCCATGCCGCAGGATGAAGCGAACTGGTCGGTACAGAACTACGTTACCCGCCAGTATCCGCCGACGTTTCTGGCGCAGGCTGAAGATGACCACACCTCGAATCCGTTTAACACCGAACTGATGCACGACACCTGTCGCCGCAATCGCGTGCCGGTCGAGCTGATTCAGATCAGCAAAGGCGGGCATGGATTTGGTCTTGGCAAGGCCGGGACGCCCGCGGCGTTATGGGATCAGGCTTATGTGCGCTGGCTGGATCGGGTTAGCTGAGTTGCACCGTGGCGGAGCAGGCCTGCACCGCTGTGCCTGTCGCAGGCAAAAAAAACAGGCGACCGGAGTCGCCTGTCTGAAGCACTACGCCGCGGCGGCTTAGCGCATGGTCACGAACTCTTCCGCTGCCGTCGGGTGAATCGCCACGGTATTGTCGAAGTCTTTTTTGGTTGCACCCATTTTCAGTGCTACCGCGAAACCCTGCAGCATTTCATCCATGCCAAATCCGATCCCGTGAATACCAACGATTTTCTCCTCGGCACCGACACAGACCAGCTTCATCCGGCACGGCTGGCGATGCTGGGTGACGGCGGTGTACATGGCGGTAAACGCCGACTTATACACTTTCACCTGATCGTCGCCATACTGTTCCCGCGCCTGCGGTTCGGTCAGACCAACGGTGCCAATCGGTGGATGGCTGAAGACCACGGTCGGGATGTTGCTGTAGTCGAGATGCTCGTCCGGCTTGTTATTAAACAGGCGCTCAGACAGGCGACGGCCAGCCGCCACCGCCACCGGTGTCAGTTCTACCGCGCCGGTGTTGTCACCGACCGCATAAATGCCTGACACGTTGGTGTTCTGGAACTTATCGACCTTAATGTAGCCTTTCTCGTCCAGCGCCACGCCCGCCGCTGCAATATTCAGGCTGTCATTGGCCGGTTCACGGCCAATCGCCCACACCAGGCAATCGACGGTATAGTCGCTGCCGTTTTCCAGCTGCAGCGTCAGGCTGCCGTCGTCGTTTTTAACGATCGCTTTCGGAATCGCTTCGGTATGCAGCGTCGGGCCTTCGCTGTTCATCACTTCCACCAGCGTGTCGGTGACCAGCGGATCGAAGCTGCGCAGCGGGGCATGCTTACGCACAAACAGGTGGGTTTCCGAGCCCAGCGCATTCACCACGCCCGCCAGCTCAACGGCGATGTAACCCGCGCCGATGACCGCAGTACGCTTCGGCAGCGCGTCCAGCTCAAAGAAGCCGTCGGAATCAATCCCGTACTCAGCGCCCGGAATCGACGGATGGCTGGGACGGCCGCCGGTGGCAATCAGGATGTGATTAGCGGTGATGATCTCGCCATTCACTTCGACGCTGTGCGCATCGACAAAACGGGCGAAGCCTTTAATCACTTCAACCTTGTTTTTACCCAGTACGTTGTCGTAAGAGGTATGGATACGATCGATATAGGCGCTGCGGTTTTTGACCAGCGCGGCCCAGTCGAAGCGGTTAACGGTAGTATCGAAGCCGTAGTCCGGCCCGTACAGATGGATAGCTTCGGCAATTTGCGCAGCATGCCACATGATTTTCTTCGGGACGCAGCCTACGTTAACGCAGGTGCCACCCAGTTCTTTGGCTTCAATCAGGGCGCATTTCTGGCCATACATGGCCGCACGGTTAATCGAGGCGATGCCGCCGCTGCCGCTGCCGATGGCGAGATAGTCGAAATGTCGGGTCATTGAAGTATCCATCCGGTTGCATGAAAAATTGGAATAGAGTGTAACGCTGCGGGTCGAATTGACGCAAAGTTTGCGCCTATGATTGTAATAGGGTTCTGTTTTTTCTCACCCTGACAGGGAAGCATACCATGCACCTTACTTTTCTCGGCACCGGCGGCGGTGCGCCCAGCCTGCAGCGTAACGTGACCGCCATCGCCTTTACCCGGGCGAAGAGTGGCGAAACCTGGCTGTTCGACTGCGGTGAGGGGACCCAGCTACAGTTTATGCGTTCCGAACTGAAACCGGGCAAGCTGGATAAGATCTTAATCACCCATTTGCATGGCGACCATATTTTCGGGCTGCCGGGCTTGCTCACCAGCCGTTCAATGGTCGGGCTGACCACGCCGATGACCGTGTATGGCCCCCGGGGCTTAAAACTCTTCGTTGAAACCGCGCTGTCGATCAGTGGCTCTTACACCGATTATCCGCTGACTATTGTTGAGATTGAGGCGGGCTGGACGCTGGATGACGGTGAGTTCCGCATCAGTGCCTGGCTGCTGAATCATACGCTGGAATGTCTGGGTTATCGGATTGAGCAGCATGATAAGCCGGGTTTTCTCGATGCGCCGCGGCTGAAGGCCGAAGGCGTGCCGCGCGGCCCGTGGTATCAGCAGCTGAAGCAGGGCGAAACCGTGACGCTGGAGGATGGCCGGGTGATCAATGGCGCGGACTATCTGGGTCCGGCGACCCGGGGCAAAACGCTGGCGATTTTTGGTGATACCGCGCCAACTGAGGTGGCATTGCAGCTGGCGGCCAACGTGGATCTGATGGTGCACGAAACCACGCTGGAAGCGGCGATGATTGAGAAGGCCAACGGACGCGGCCACTCGACGACCTTGCAGGCGGCGGAAGTGGCGAAGCGCGCCGGTGCAAAACGGCTAATCGCCACTCACTTCAGTTCACGCTATCTGGCGAAAGATATGCCCCGCTTGCTGGCTGAATGCTAGGCCATTTTCCCCTCTACCGAGCTGGCCTATGATCTGGCGGTGTTTACTCTTTAGTGATGCAGTGCGGGATAAGTGAAAAGCAGTAAATGGGTCATATTGAGGGCAAAGTGCAGGGCGGTCGACAGCCATAACCGGCCGCTCCAGTGCCACGCCAGCCCATACAGCAGCCCGGCGAGAGTCGCGAAGATAACCAGCAACAGACCGCCGCTCAGATGCGCCAGACCAAACAGCAGCGCACTCAGCAACAGCGCGGGTATGCCGCCCAGTGCCAGCGTTAATTTCTGCTGCAGATAGCCACGAAACAGCGCCTCTTCCGCCAGCGAGACAAAGAACAGATTGGCGAGCATAAAGGTGCCAAGCCAGGCCGGGAAGTGCGGTTCAAACGCTAATCCTCCCAGCAATACGGCACTGTACAACAGCAGCGGAACGGCGGCGATCAGCGCCAGCGCGGCCAGCAGCTTATAGCGCGGCGGGCTGGCCGGGGCGCGAAACAGCGTCGGCAGACAGGCCAGCAGCACAAAGGGGATCAGCGCTTTATCGAAATTAAACGAGAAGCCGAAAGCCACACTGCGGGCGCCGACCTGCACGTCATCAAGTTTGCGTGGATTATCAAAACCCGGGAACAGATGGAGGAATAACCCGATGGCGATCAGCACCAGCACCGCTTCAGTCAGCATTTGCCGCCGATGATGGTCACTATCATAAATACGGCATGCCACGACCCCGGCGGTGACCGCGAACAGCAGCAGCGCGGGCCACGCTAATACGTGCTGATAAAACCCCAGCAGCGTGGCGAGCGCCAGTAATAATAATGCCAGCCGCCGGGCCGGTTGCAGCGCGGCTAGCGCGCCAGCCAGTATGATCCACATGGTGACAGACCTGCAGTACAACGCCGCAGCACCGGCAGTGTGCGGCGTAAAAGGAGAAGAGAGTTATTCGGGTACGATCTGGTTGACCACAAAGTGGCCGGTGCCAGCCGGAACCAGTTTCTTATGCAGCCAAGGCAGCAGTTCGTTCATCTGGGCAGCCAGCTTCCACGACGGATTAATCACAATCATGCCGGATGCGGTCATGCCGCGCTGGTCGCTGTCGTGACGGGCAGCCAGTTCAATCTGCAGAATATTGCGAATCCCGGTCGCTTCCAGATCGCGCAGCATATGCTTGATTTGCTGACGCAAGACCACCGGATACCACAGCGCGAAGACGCCGGTACCGAATCGCTTATGGCCTTCCTGAATCCCTTTCACCACCGCCTGATAATCGCTTTTCATCTCATTACGGCGGATCGATCAGAACCAGACCGCGATGGGATGGCGGCGGCAGTTTGGCTTTTAACTGCTGATAGCCGTCGCCACGTTCTACGCGCGCGGCTATCCTTGCTGAACTCGTTACGCAGCAGCGGATAGTCGCTGGAGTGCAGTTAGGTCATTTGCAGACGGTCATCTTCACGCAGCAGATGGCGGGCAATCAGCGGCGAACCGGGATAATAACGCAGCGTCCCGTTACGGTTGAGCGCACGGATGGCGTCGAAGTAGGGTTGCAGCAGTTCTGGCGCGTCCGGCTGCTGCCAGATGCGGGCGATGCCTTCCAGATACTCGCCGGTGCGCTCAGCGTGTTCACCGCTCAGTTGATAACGTCCTGCACCAGCGTGGGTATCAAGATAAAAGAACGGTTTCTCTTTCAGCGCGGTGATGATCAGGCTCAGTACGGTGTGCTTCAGCACGTCAGCGTGGTTGCCAGCATAGAAGCTATGGCGATAACTCAGCATTGTTTATCCTGTTGAATGTATAAGGTTTTAATTGATGGGAAATCGATTTATACCAATTATTACCTCACGTATTACCCACAGAACGACGCACAGCAACCGACGCAGGAACAGCATGAGAACCATTAAGCGGGCGATTATATCAGGGATGTCCCGCCGATGGGTCGAAAGCATGATAACTAATCCCGCCGGGGCCGCACGCTGCAGGTGAAAAGCCGACAGCTGTTGCAACGGCAGCATTACACCCTAACCGCAGCGGCTGCGCTTTGATGCAACGCAAATTCTGCCGGCCGATCGGCGATTGCATTCCGCTCGTTTCTTCCTCAGCGAAGCCAGGCCCCATTGATTTTCGCTACACTTAGCCCCATGTTACTTATTGCGTTGCGCGACCCATCGCGCCCCACACATCAATAAAGGACTGCGCTATGACCAATCCGCTACTGACATCTTTTACGCTTCCCCCTTTTTCTGCCATCCAGCCTGAACATGTGGTTCCTGCCGTTACGGAAGTCCTGAACGACTGCCGCGCGATGGTCGAAAAAGTGGTGGCGCAAGGCGCACCCTATAGCTGGGACAACCTGGTCCAGCCGCTGGCGGAGAGCGATGACCGTCTGAGCCGCATTTTTTCCCCGGTCAGCCACCTGAACTCGGTTAAAAACAGCCCGGAACTGCGTGAAGCCTATGAGCAGACGCTGCCGCTGCTGTCTGAATACAGCACCTGGGTCGGTCAGCATGAAGGCCTGTATCAGGTGTACCGCAACCTGAAAGAGGGTGACCAGTACGCCGCGCTGGATCTGGCGCAGAAGAAAGCGGTCGATAACGCGCTGCGTGATTTCGAACTCTCCGGCATTGGCCTGGCGAAAGATAAACAGCAGCGCTACGGCGAAATTGCTGCCCGCCTCTCCGAACTGGGATCGGCTTACAGCAACAACGTGCTTGATGCCACCATGGGCTGGAGCAAGCTGATCACCGATGAAAACGATCTGGCAGGCATGCCGGAAAGCGCGATGGCTGCGGCCAAAGCGCAGGCGGAAGCCAAAGGTCAGGAAGGCTGGCTGCTGACGCTGGATATCCCCAGCTATCGGCCGGTGATGACCTACTGCGATAACGCCGCGCTGCGCGAAGAGATGTATCGCGCCTACGCGACCCGCGCGTCCGATCAGGGGCCGAATGCCGGTAAATGGGATAACGGCCCGATCATGGCAGAAGAGCTGGCGCTGCGTCATGAGCTGGCACAGCTGCTGGGCTTTGACTCCTACGCCGATAAATCGCTGGCGACCAAAATGGCGCAAAGCCCGTCTCAGGTTATCGACTTTCTTAACGATCTGGCGGAACGCGCCCGTCCGCAGGGTGAAAAAGAGCTGGAGCAACTGCGCACCTTTGCGCAGCAAGAGCACGGCGTTACCGAGCTTAATCCGTGGGATCTCACCTATTACGGTGAAAAACAGAAGCAGCATCTCTATACCATCAGCGATGAACAGCTGCGCCCTTACTTCCCGGAATCCCGGGCGGTGGCTGGCCTGTTCGAAGTGGTTAAACGCATTTACGGCATCACGGCGAAACAGCGTACCGATGTGGATGTTTATCATCCTGACGTGAAGTTCTTCGATCTGTTCGATGAAACCGGCGAACTTCGCGGCAGTTTCTATCTGGATCTGTATGCGCGTGAACACAAACGCGGCGGGGCCTGGATGGATGACTGCGTCGGTCAGATGCGTAAAGCCGATGGCAGCCTGCAGAAGCCGGTCGCTTATCTGACCTGTAACTTTAACCGTCCGGTGCAGGGCAAACCGGCGTTGTTCACCCATGACGAAGTGATCACCCTGTTCCATGAATTTGGTCACGGTCTGCATCACATGCTGACCCGGGTCGAAGTGCCGGGCGTTTCTGGCATCAGCGGGGTGCCGTGGGATGCGGTCGAATTGCCAAGCCAGTTTATGGAAAACTGGTGCTGGGAGCCGGATGCGCTGGCGTTCATCTCCGGCCACTACGAGACCGGCGAGCCGCTGCCGAAGGCGCTGCTGGATAAAATGCTGGCGGCCAAAAACTACCAGGCGGCGCTGTTCATTCTGCGTCAGCTGGAGTTCGGCCTGTTCGACTTCCGTCTGCATACCGAATTTGACCAAGCCAAAGGGGCACAGATTCTTGAGACGCTGCGTGAAGTGAAAAGCCGCGTTGCGGTGGTGCCGAGCCCGGAATGGGGCCGTTTCCCGCACGCCTTCAGCCACATCTTCGCTGGCGGCTATGCGGCCGGTTACTACAGCTATCTGTGGGCGGATGTGCTGGCGGCGGATGCCTATTCACGCTTTGAAGAAGAGGGTATTTTCAACCGCGGAACCGGCCAGTCGTTCCTCGACAATATCCTGACGCGCGGCGGTTCCGAAGAGCCGATGGAGCTGTTTAAACGCTTCCGCGGCCGTGAACCGCAGCTCGACGCAATGCTGGAACATTACGGCATTCATGGATAAGTCATCAGGTGAAAATCTGTTTGCTCGATGAATCAGGCGCCGGAGACGTCGCCTTATCACGTTTAGCGCAGCGCTGGCAGCTGGAGCACGACAAGAACGCCTTGCTGGCACTGGTACAAACCCCGACGCATCTTGAGCTGCGTAAGCGCGATGAGCCGAAGCTGGGCGGCATTTTTGTCGATTTTTTCTCGGGTGCGATGGCGCACCGCCGCCGTTTTGGCGGCGGACGCGGTGAAGCCGTAGCAAAAGCGGTCGGTATTAAAGGCGACTATTTGCCGGATGTGGTGGATGCCACGGCCGGACTCGGACGCGATGCCTTTGTTCTGGCGGCGCTGGGCTGCCGGGTGCGGATGCTGGAGCGCCATCCAGTGGTGGCAGCGCTACTGGAAGATGGTTTACAGCGCGGCTATCAGGATGCGGAAATCGGCGGCTGGCTGCGTCAGCGGCTGACGCTGATTCACGCCGCCAGCGCCGAAGCGCTGAGCGATATCACCCCGCAGCCGGACGTGGTTTATCTCGATCCGATGTATCCGCATCGCCAGAAAAGCGCGCTGGTTAAAAAGGAGATGCGGGTGTTTCAGTCGCTGGTCGGTCCCGATGAGGATGCTGACGCGCTGCTGGAACCGGCCCGCCGGCTGGCAAAGAAGCGGATCGTGGTGAAGCGGCCCGACTATGCGCCGCCGCTGGCGGGCGTGGTCACCCAAGCGGCAGTGGTGACCAAAAGCCATCGCTTCGATATCTATCCGCCGCTGGTCAGTTAGCGACATAAAAAAGCCGGCAATCAGCCGGCTTTATTGGTCCTGCAGGTCATTCAGGCTTCGTCTTCATCGCGTAGCGGCACAATCAGCATGTCGATATGCACGGTGTTTATCAACTGGCGCGCCGAGGACATCAGCTTGCTCCAGAAGTCCTGATGATGACCACACACCACCAGATCGACGTCATACTTTTTAATCGCATCCACCAGCACCTGGCCGAGATCGCCGCTGCCGCTCAGGGTTTCACTGATCGGGGAGCCCGCGGAATCAGACAGACCTTTCAAGGCAGAGTGCGTCTCTTCAGAAATACGCTTCTGCATATCGCCGAGGTTGACATCAATCAGGCCGGTGTAGAGATCGGAATAATTCACATCAACGTGAATCAGGGAAATTTTGGCGTCGTAAGGGCGGGCCAGCGAAACGGCTTTATCCACCAGTAACTGGCTTTCGGGAGAAAGGTCTACTGCAATCAGGATATGTTTATAAGCCACGATAAAACTCCTTTCACGAGATTAAGGATGGCATCCGGGGTTCCTGCCGCATCACAGCTTAGCGAAATCCTTTGCACGAGCGGGCGATGAGCGCCACCAAAGTGTGTACCTGCGGTGCAGGTGGTCATGTTGTTATGTCTTTGAGTATAGCCTTCTCTGCAGGCAAATGCTGCCGTTGCCGCCTGGCTTGTGAATAAGATCAACGATGCGGTAATTTTACTCGCGCCAAACGAAATTCATCGCTGGAAAAAATTTAAACATTTCTCCTACACTGAAAAAAGGCGGTCTGGTTTATTACCGCCCAGGTGTTCAGAACACTATCGCAGTTGGGTGATTCAGAGGTTGACTATTTCTGTGGGCGTGCTCAGTGTTTTCCCGCTGCGTCTGTTCCTGCAGCTCCAGCCAGGAGGGGAGAATATGATCAGTACTATTGCGCTTTTTTGGGCGCTTTGTGTGGTGTGTATTGTGAATATGGCGCGCTATTTTTCTTCTCTGCGTGCGTTGCTGGCGGTATTACGCGGTTGCGATCCGCTGCTGTATCAGCATGTCGACGGGGCGGGATTTTTCACTTCTCACGGCCAGCCCAGCAAGCAGGTGCGGCTGGTGACCTATATCTGGGCGAAACGCTATCTTGATCATCATGATGAAGAATTTATTCGTCGCTGCGAGCGGGTAAGGGGACAGTTTATGCTGACCAGCGCGCTGTGCGGACTGGTGGTGATCAGCCTGGTGGCGATGGCGATCTGGCATTAAAAAGGGCGACTTACGTCGCCCTCTGGTCTCGCTGGCGTTACACCAGTTTTAAGGCAATCCAGTAGAGCGAACCTGACAGCACAATACATACCGGCAGCGTGAAGATCCACGCCATGGCGATGTTTTTGATGGTCCGGCTCTGCAATCCGCCGCCGTCAACCAGCATGGTACCGGCGATTGACGAAGAGAGGATGTGGGTGGTAGAAACCGGCATCCCAGTATAGCTGGCGACGCCGATAGAGAGCGCTGCCGTGACCTGGGCTGACATTCCCTGAGCATAGGTCATGCCTTTTTTACCAATCTTCTCACCAATGGTGGTGGCAACACGACGCCAGCCAATCATGGTGCCGATGCCCAGCGCTAACGCGACCGCAACGATAATCCAAATTGGCGCATACTCGATGGTGCCAAGCAGATCGCCTTTCAGCTTATTGAGGAAGCGCTGATCGTCCGGGGTCGTTTCCGGCAGCCTGGCCGCTTTGTCCGCCGTGTCTGAGATACACAGCAGCAGGCGACGCATCTGGCCGCGCTGCTCGACCGTCAGCTGATCGTAACTTTGCAGGTTATTCAGCAGCACCTGTGCGCGCTGAACCGCCTGTAACGCGCGGGCGCTGTCACAGTGGAACTCCTGCGGGCTGGTGGATGGCACTTCTTCCGGCGTCGGCAGCTTAGGCGGCGACACCTGGATGATATGCGTCAGCGAAGCGTTGTGCTGCTGATAATACTGCTCCAGATGATTAACCGCATCGCGGGTCCGGGCGATGTCGTAGCCCGAGGCATTCATGTTCACCACGAAGCCGGCCGGAGCCACGCCAATCAACACCAGCATGATCAGACCAATGCCTTTCTGGCCATCATTCGCGCCATGCGAATAGCTGACGCCGATCGCTGAGACAATCAGGGCGATGCGGGTCCAGAACGGCGGCTTTTTTTTGCCGTCGATCTTTTCGCGGTCGGCTGGCGTCATATGGATGCGGGCACGCTTTTTGGTGCTGCTCCAGTAACGACGCAGAATAAAGATCAGGCCACCGGCGATCACCAGGCCGACAATCGGCGACAGAATCAGAGACAGGAAGATGTCCAGTACTTTCGGGATGTTGAGCGCATCAACCACCGAGGTACCGGTCATCAGGGCGTTGGTCAGACCGATACCAATAATGGCGCCGATCAGGGTATGGGAGCTGGACGCCGGCAGACCCAGATACCAGGTGCCGAGATTCCAGATAATCGCCGCCAGCAGCATAGAAAACACCATGGCGAGACCGTGAGCCGATCCAACATTCAACAACAGATCGGTGGGGAGCATATGAACAATGGCATAGGCGACACTCAATCCACCGAGTAGCACGCCAAAGAAGTTAAAGACGCCTGCCATAACCACAGCAAGCTGGGCACGCATGGCACGCGTATAGATGACCGTCGCAACTGCGTTGGCCGTGTCGTGGAAGCCGTTGATTGCTTCGTAAAACAATACAAACAGCAGGGCAAGAACTAATAACAGGCCAGTACTGAGGTCTAGACCAGCAAACAGATGTAGCATAAACGTTACGCCATTTTTGGAGGACATGAACGCGGCGCATTATCCGCGACAACGTGCTGTATGGGAAAGGAAAATATAGCCTTGATTTGACCTTTAGCAGTAACGTAGCCGGGTTAAAGGGGTAAAAAGGCCCAGATATTAGTCAGTTACATTATGACACATTTACGGCAAATTTTTGACGCTGGCGTCTCAGTGAGCAGATCACTACAATATCTGCGCCTTTGCGATTAAGTGAGTAAACCGCCGTGGAACAGTTTGACGTTATCATCATTGGTGCCGGTGCCGCAGGGCTGTTCTGTGCCGCCTAGGCCGGACAGCGCGGGTGTCGCGTATTGCTGCTGGATAACGGCAAAAAGCCGGGACGTAAGATCCTGATGTCGGGCGGCGGGCGCTGCAACTTCACCAATCTGTACACCGAACCGGCAGCCTATCTGTCACATAACCCCCATTTCTGTAAGTCGGCGCTGGCGCGCTATACCCAGTGGGACTTTATCGATCTGTTCAATCGTCACCAGATCGCCTGACATGAGAAAACCCTCGGCCAGCTGTTTTGTGATGATTCCGCTCAGCAGATTGTCGATCTGCTGGTGGCCGAGTGTGAAAAGGGCAAGGTGACGCTGCGGTTACGCAGTGAAGTGCTGAGCGTGACGACAGCGGCTACACCCTGCAACTAAACGGCAGCACGGTTCAGGCGGAAAAGCTGGTGATTGCCAGCGGCGGCCTGTAGATGCCCGGCTTGGGCGCATCGCCGTTTGGCTATAAAATTGCTGAACAGTTTGGTCTGACCGTCTTCCCAACGCGCGCTGCGCTGGTGCCGTTTACCCACCGGGGATTCTCGGGCGCGGCGGTGTTGCAGATCTCCAGCTACTGGCTGCCGGGTGAGTTCGTCACCATCGATCTGTCGCCTGCCACGCCGCTCGACACCTTTTTGACCGTCCAGCGTGAGGCGCATCCAAACCTCAGCCTGAAGAACAGCCTAGCAAAAATTCTGCCGAAACGGCTGGTGGAAGTGCTGCAAACGCTGAAGGTGGTGCCGGATATCACCCTGAAGCAGCTCAACAGCAAGCAGCAGGCTGAGCTGGTGCAGACGCTGCACGCCTGGCGTATTCAGCCGAACGGGACCGACGACTATCGCACCGCCGAAGTGACGCTAGGCGGGGTGGGTACTACCCAGCTCTCTTCGAAAACCATGGAGGCGCGGACGGTGCCGGGCCTCTATTTCATTGGTGAAGTGGTGGAGGTGACCGGCTGGCTGGGGGATATAACTTCCAGTGGGCGTGGAGCTCGGCCTGGGCGTGCGTCCAGGCGTTGTAAACACGCGACTACCAGCGCTGATGCACGTAAGGGGCGATCTTCGCCTGATAAATCTGCTGCAGCGCCGCCATAGTCTGCAGCCTGCTGGCGAATTTTCCCGGCGGCAACCATCTCATCCATCACCGCAAACACCTCCGGATTGTAATAAACCTCGGTTGGCGGGCAGTGAAGCTGCACTAAATCCAGCGTGTCGGTTTGCGGGTTCTCGCGCGAGCGGTCGACGAACGCGTTGAGGTTGCTGGCGTTATAACCGTCAGCAACGTGCGGCGAGAGCCGCCGGCCCAGCTTGGTCGCCACAAACGGACGTTCACCGCCCCGCTGATTCAGCACCCCGGCGATAATCTTTTCAGAGCGGCCGTCACCATATATATCGGCAGTATCAATAAAGGTGATGCCGGCATCCAGCGCCGCGTGCAGCGTGGCCTCGGCATCCTGCTGACTGACTTCTCCCCAGGTCCCGCCAATCGCCCATGCGCCAAAGCCAATCTCGGAGACGCGCTGACCGGTACGACCTAACGTGCGTTGTTTCATCTGAATCTTCCTTAATACAGGGGTGACAGTAAGCTGACAAAGATTGAGCTTAGCGTTAACCGGCGAAGAAGGGATGAAGCCCGGTCACAGACTGCTAAGCTGAAAAAGGGCAGACGCCGCCAATATACTGGTTATGTTGGCTATTTCAGCAAAATGTGGCCGGAGATGAACCGTAGCCGCTTCGCTAATTAATTGATTTTAAGAAATTTCACCTGAAATTAACCAGGCGAGAGTGTCGTTTCGGTCACATGCTTTCTCTCTTAAGCCAGATAAGTGGATCGCCATGTTCAAATTCGTTAAATCGCTGTTTGCCAGTCCCGATAAATTTTTGCAAATCATGACCCGCCAGGACATCAACGACTTCATCGCCGAAGGCGAGCGCATCATCATTGACGAGAACGGTAATATCTCGGTCAACACGCTCAGTGAAGAAGTGCACGAAGATTTTGCGCGCCATGTGAATACGTTAAAGGGAGTCTGAGGTGGGTACCGCAATATTGATGGTGTTAATGGTCAGTGGTTACTGGTATACCAGCCGCGATTTGAATAGCCGCTTTAAAATTCGTCGCTCGTCGGGCTGGGATGTCTATTTTCTGGTTGCCTTGTATGGCTGTATTTTTGTTCTGCAGGGCGTGTTTGCCACCAGCATTGTCTTGTTACTGCTGCTTGCCGTCTCTGCTATCGCCAATGCGGTACAGATGATCCCAAGCGTCCATCTCAAATGGCAGATGGATTTTATGAACTGGAGCTTCCTCGGCATCCAAGCACCGATTGTGATCATGCTGACGTTTGCCATTCTGCTCCGCCTGTATCGCTCGAACTGGGCGGGCACAGTGCACGACTTAACGTCTCCGGACGTAAAGATCTCTATCAGCAACTGTCGCGCTCGAACGGCGTTGAACAGCTGCTGTTCCAGTGCATGGAAGAGGGTGAACTGGCGTGGATTAAGCTCAAGTCCAGCCGCATCTACATCGGAATGGTGCACGCCTCGACCTTTGAGTATGAGAGCACCAAAAATATCGTTCCGAGCCCGATGCTCATCGGCTATCGCGACAGCAAAGCGCTAAAGCTGGCGGTAGAGCATAACTACAGCAAGTGGTATGCCGAGCACGGCATCACGCTGGACTCTACGCCCAAAGACGCGATGTCATTTCGTAAAGCGATTATGGTCGACCAGATTGAAAGCCTGTCGCTGTTTGACCCGGCCAGCGCCACTGCGCTCTCGATGGGCCATCCTCAGGAAGTTGAGAAGAGCCAGGGCAGCGATGACGGCAAGAGTCCGGATGATGAGAGCCGGGAGCCGCCGCAGTAACCTCCGTGCCAGCCCCTTAATGCGTGAGGGCTACACCATATTCTCCGCCGTAAACAGCCGGAACGCGACTTTACCCTCCTGATAGACATCCGGCTGATAACCGGTTTCCAGATGCCGCAGCAGCAGGTCAATCGATAACCGGGCGTGCTGCCTGGCGTGCTGATCGAGGGTAAAAGCCACTTCATCGTTCAGCAGCAGCTGGCGGGTCACCGAATAAAGCTCGTGAGTGATGTAGGTACAGCGGCCCAGTAGCTGATGAGCGCGCAGTGTTTCACTGACTTCGGTATTGCCCATGCCGGTGTTATAGACGCCCGCAATCGCCTGCGACTGGGTCAGATTACGCGCCAGCAGGCTGCGGATGGTGCCGCGGTCGTCCTGGCCGAGCAGCACTTCACGCAGGTGCCGCTGCGGCGCGCGCTGGCTCATCACTTCACGGAAGCCAGCGATGCGCTGCCGGTGCGCCTGGTAATCGAAGCGGCCGCTGACCATCACAATATCGCCAAGCTGATGAGCGGTTTTGCTCATCAGCAACCCGGCGGTCCGTCCCGCCTGATACTGGTCGATGCCGACATGGCACAGGCGATCGGCTGTGGGCAGATCGGTCACGATGGTGATTACCGGCACGTTACGGCTGCGACACAGCGCCAGTGCGCGATAGATCGGCGGCGAATGGTGGGCGAAAACAATGATGCCGTCGCGATTGGCGCTGCGGGCAATAATACTCTGCGCCAGCTTTTCGGGCTGCGCTTCGGTCACCAGGGTTTTGTGCAGCTTAAGACGGCGATAGCCGAGCTGGCTGGCGATGTCGCTGAAGTGGGCGGTCAGCTGCTGGAAAAACGAGGAGCCGTTGTTGCTGAGTAACACCTCTATTTGCCACGGATGCTGATACTCCTCCGGCAGCAGTCGCTTCAGGCCGACTTCGCGCGCCGCTTTCAGCACTTTGCGGGTGGTTTCCAGCGACACGCCGCCACGTTCATTCAGCACCCGATCGACCGTCGCGATGCCGACGCCGGCCATTTTTGCTACCGTGTCTAAGGTGAGCTTTTTCATTCAGACTCCACGTGAAAAAAGCGGGCGAACATCGCATGGCCTGCCACGTAATCGGTATCTTATAACCGGTTAAAAGTAAAAGATAAAGCGAAATATTGATGGAAAACCATCAATGAAAACGGCCTCGCTGATTTACCTGCTCGCCGGGCGCATTTTACCGGCTGTGCGCTCGCCGGACGAAATAGCACCTGTGGCCGCTGGCAAGGCAGATTTGCCGTTAAGCTGTTAGATGACATCCTCAATGAGGAATCAATATGGCTCAGCAAGGTAAAGCATTAGTGATCGGCGCATCATGCGGTATTGGACTGGCGGTGGTGCAGGCATTTGCCGCCCAGGGCTGGCAGGTGACCGCCACTCATCGCAGCGGCATCCCGGCGCAGGTTGAGCAGCCGGGCGTCGCGTGGCATGCGCTGGATATGACCGAATCGTCGGCGGTACAGCAGCTGGCAGACAAGCTCGCCGGCCAGACGTTTGATGCGATTCTGATTAATGCCCGCATCTATGGTCCGGAACACCAGACGCTGGCGCAAAGTGATGCGCAGTCGCTGGCTCAGCTGTTTCTGACCAATGCCGTGGCACCGGTACGCAGTGCCGAAATTTTGCTGCCGCTGCTCAGCAAGCAGAAGGGCGTGCTGGCGGTCACCTCATCACAGCTCGCCAGCCTGAACGAAAATCCGCGCGCCGACATGCCGCTCTATTCCGCCAGCAAAGCGGCGCTGAATATGCTGAGCCGGTCGCTGGCTGAAGACGTTGAAGCCCAGGCCGGGACGCTGGTGACGCTGCATCCGGGCTGGGTAAAAACCGACATGGGAGGCGATGCTGCGCCGTTAACCGCTGAAGAAAGTGCGGACGGTATTGTCTGGCAGCTGACCGCCTGGCAGGGCCGCGGCGGTCATTACTACATTGATTACACCGGTAAAACGCTGCAATGGTAATCACCGGCGGGGCGGTTACGCCCCGATATCACGTAAAGCTTTCCCCTTCATCAGGTTGCGTTCGATATGCTCCAGCGTCACGTGCTTAGTCTCTGGCCAGCATCATGGTCAGAACGATAAACAGCAGATTGAGCGCAGCATAGAACCAGAAGGTGTTGGCGTTGCCCAGCTGATCGAGCATGGTCAGGAAAGTGGCACCGACAATCATGTTACCGACCCAGTTGGTGGTGGTAGAGGCAGTAATGCCGAAATCACGCCCTTTCAGCGGCTGGATCTCTGAACACAGCAGCCAGATCACCGGTCCGGCGGCCATCGCGAAACCGACGATAAACATCAGCAGCATGGCAATGGCGAAATATTTGCGAAGGTCGGTCTCAACGCCCGGATGCAGTAACGTCCCGAGCACACCCATGCCGACCGTCATCACCAGAAAACTGGTAATAAGCATCGGCTTACGTCCCCAGCGATCGACCAGAAAAATGGCAATCAGCGTCGCCAGCATGTTGACCAGGCCAACGATGACGGTGCCCCACATCTGCTAGCGGGTGCTGGAGAAACCGGCGATATTGAAGATTTTCGGCGCGTAATACATCACCACGTTCATGCCGGTGAACTGCTGCATAATCTGCAACAGCATGCCGAGCCACACGGCGCGGCGGAAGTGGCTGTTAGAACGAAACAGTGACCAGCCGCGTTGCTTCACCTGCAGGCTTTCACGGATCTCTTCCAGCTCCTGGCGGGCCTGTTCGCTGGTGTTACGCAGCCGATCAAGCACCCGCTGTGCCTCATTAAAGCTAAAGCGGCCATGCGCGGCCAGCCAGCGCGGACTGTTGGGCAGAAACAGCACGCCGACAAACAGAATCACCGCCGGAATGGCGATAATGCCCAGCATCCCGCGCCAGTTACCGCTATAGCTGAAGGCGGTATCGGACAGGTACGCCACCACAATGCCGGTGGTCAGCATCAGCTGATACATTGAAATCATCGACCCGCGAATACGCTCAGGCGCAATTTCGGCCAGATAGAGCGGGGCGGTGTAAGAGGCGACCCCGACCGCCAGGCTCAGCATCACCCGGGCGCAGACCAGCGATTTAACATCCGGTGAAAACGCCGACCACAGCGAACCGATCACGAACAGCGTGGCACCGGCCAGCATGCTTTTCTTGCGTCCCAGCTTTGATGACATCCAGCCGGCACCCAGCGCGCCCAATGCGGCACCAAACATCATGGAGCTGACCACCCACTCCTGCTGATGATTCGTGATCTGCAAATCTTTAGCGAGAAACCGCAGCGCGCCGGCAATCACGCCAATATCTAGGCCAAACAACAGGCCGGACAGCGCGGCCATAAAACAGACGAACCAGGTAAAGCGGTTCTGACCACCCCCCGATCTCTTTGCTACAGCCATGCTTCACTCCTTGCCTTGAGACTTTGTCAATATTGTTAATATTATGTAAACATAGTCGATGGCAGTGTGTTACCGGTCACAGTTTACGCATCCGCAGCCTGGTCAAAGAGGGAAACCGCGCCCGCAGCGCGGCGGCGCGCGGCCTGGCGGTCAGCGGGCTGGCTGAGGCAGGCGCACAAACAGACAAAAGCGTGGCCAGCCGGGGAAATTTTGCAACCGGTGGCGTGCGCGATTACACTGCGTTTTTTCAGCCAATGATTGAAGGTGCTTATGTCTCAGCCTTATCAGCGCCAGCCGCTGCCCTTACCTGGCGGCCACAAAAAAGTCCTTTTGCACTCCTGCTGTGCGCCCTGTTCCGGTGAAGTGATGGAGGCGATGCTGGCATCCGGCATTGACTGCACCATCTATTTCTACAACCCAAATATTCATCCGCTCAAAGAATATGAGCTGCGCAAAGAGGAGAATATTCGTTTTGCAGAAAAATTTGGCGTGCCGTTTGTGGATGCCGACTATGACCGTGATGACTGGTTTAAACGGGCGCGCGGCATGGAATGGGAACCGGAGCGCGGTGAGCGTTGTACCATGTGCTTTGATATGCGCTTCGAACGTACTGCGCTGTATGCCCATGAAAATGGTTTTCCGGTGATCACCAGTTCGCTGGGTATTTCACGCTGGAAGAATATGCAGCAGATTAATGATTGCGGTGTGCGTGCGGCGGCCCATTATCCCGACCTGCTTTACTGGGAATTTAACTGGCGCAAAGGCGGCGGATCGGCGCGGATGATTGAAATTAGTAAGCGCGAAAGTTTTTATCAGCAGGAATATTGCGGCTGCGTTTATTCACTGCGCGACACCAATCGTCATCGCGTCACGCAGGGCCGTGAGCGAATTCAGATTGGTGTGCAATATTATCAGCCGGACGATATCTGATCATCACAGGCTGCGAACGGACTCTGCCGTGCCATAGTGATGTGCAGACAGGCTAATGTTCTGGGTTATTCCGCAGCCGCTTTTTTCACGGGTTTCCGGCTGAGCATAGCGGCATAACGCGCAGGGATTGGCGGCTTCAGATAACTGCTGGCGCGCCGCTTCATCCAGATGACGCCGACGGCAGACGCTCGGCGTACAACCCATCACCTGTTTAAATGAGCGGGTGAAAGATTGCTGGCTTTCAAAATGGTATTTCAGCGCCAGGCTAATAATTGGCGTGCGGCTATTTTTCAAATCATTGACACAGGCAGCCAGCTTGCGCTTGCGAATATAACGCGCCAGTGTTTCATTGTGATAGAGTGCAAATAATTTCTGTAAATACCATTTTGAATACCCGGCTTTCTCCGCAATATCATCAACGCTTAACCGCTGATCGAGATTGTTATCAATCCACTCGGTGACAGAGACGATCACACTTTCATTATATTTACGCTCATTCATAACATCCCCCTTTTTATCTTCGGCGCAGTTTAAAATAACTTATCTTTTTCTGCCCATTTGTTACGTAAAGATTTATCAGGAAATGAATTGTTATCTCCGGTAACGCAGTTTTAATAATCATTTGATAATGGAGATGGGTTATTTGTAATTGCTATGTTGATGAAGTTGGAGAAATTAGTAGAGTGAATAAGCGTAATTTTAATTAAACGGTTTCGCTTAGCTCAATTTTACCGGTGACGAAGCTTATCAGCGGCAAGGGAATCACTGTCATAGCACAGCCCATCAATACACTTTTCGGCGCTTCATGCCAGGCTTAAGCCGCACCTTTACTTTAACTTTATCTTTAACCTGGAGAACCTTGGATGAGCCCGACATACGCGTTGAAGAAACCGCTTGCCGCCTTGCTCACCTCGCTGGCTTTACTCAGCTCGGCACCGGCACTCGCCGCCAACGTTTACGGCGAGCAGCTGGAAGGATTTGATTATCCTTACCCTCTGCAACATTTCAATTTTTCCTGCCAGCAGCAACTGCTGAGAATGGGCTACATGGATGTGAAACCGGCGCAAAAAGCCAACGGACAAACCGTGGTGCTGATCCACGGTAAAAACTTCTGCGGCGCGACCTAGGAGGAGACGATTCGCACACTCAGTCAGCAAGGCTACCGCGTGGTAGCACCCGACCAGATTGGTTTCTGCAGTTCAGCCAAACCGGCGCATTACCAGTACAGTTTTCAGCAGCTGGCAGAGAATACCCATCAGCTGCTGGCGCAGCTGGGGGTAGAAAAAGCGGTGATCATCGGCCACTCCACCGGCGGGATGCTGGCGACACGCTATGCGCTGATGTATCCGGCCCAGACGCAGAAGCTGGTGCTGGTCAACCCGATCGGACTGGAGGACTGGAAGGCCAAAGGCGCGTCGTGGCGGTCAGTCGATCAGTGGTATCAGCGCGAACTGAAGCTGAGTGCCGAAGGGATTAAGAAATATGAGCAGCAGACCTACTATGTCGGGCGCTGGAAACCGGAGTATGACAAATGGGTCCATATGCTGGCTGGCCTGAACAGCGGGCCAGGACACCAGAAGGTGGCGTGGAACTCAGCGCTGATTTACGACATGATTTTCACCCAACCGGTGTTTTATGAATTCAGCGATTTAACGGTGCTCACCACCCTGATGATCGGCACCGCCGACACCACCGCGATTGGCAGCGATATCGCGCCTGCGGTGGTCAAAGCGCGGCTCGGTGATTACGTGGTGCTGGGTAAAGAGGTGGCGAAGCGGATTCCGGGCGCGCGGTTAATCGAATCCCCGGGGATGGGGCATGCGCCACAGATGGAAGAGCCGGCGAAGTTTAATCAGACTCTGCTCGACGACCTGGCGCGGCAGTAACCACTCAGGCGCACTGGCGCCTGACGTTATAGCACCGCGCGCTTCTGTTTTTTACTGCGTACATTTGCTCATCGCTGTCATGCATTAACTGCTCCAGCGACCGCGGATGGGCCGCATCAAACTCCACTACGCCATAGGAGAAGTGCAGATGGTAGCGGCTTCAGGCTGACCGACTGCTGGGCTAAATAGCGGGCAAACTGCTGCAGCAGGCCGTTAAACAGCACCACAAACTCATCGCCGCCTAAGCGGGCGAACAGATCAGAATGTTTAAACACCACTTTCATCGCATCAGCAAAATCCATCAGCGCCCGGTCGCCCTCGCGATGGCCGAGTGACTCATTGATCTGCTCAAATTTATCCAGATCGAGAAAGGTCAGGCAGGCGGGCCGGTTCTTCATCCGGCACTCGTTCAGCACCATCTCGCCCAGCGTCATAAAGCCACGGCGATTGGTAATCTGCGTCAGCTCATCGCAGGTTGAGGCCTGAAACGCCACCAGTTCCGCTTCGGCCATCGCCGCCACGTCGCGTAGCGTGGCCCGATCTTCCTCGTCGAACTGGCGCGGCTCGCGGCCAATGATGCACAGCGTGCCCATTTTCGCGCCGCCCGGCGCCCGCAGCGGGCAGCCGGCATAGAAGCGAATGTGCGGCTCGCCGGTCACCAGTGGATTCTCATGAAAGCGTTCATCGGCGGCGGCATCTTCGACGATCATGATCTCATCCCGCAGGATGGCATGGCCGCAAAATGAGATATTGCGTGGCGATCCGGCGGGCTTAAAACCCTGGGCAGATTTAAACCATTGGTGATCGGCTTCCAGCAGGCTGACTAAGGCAATCGGAACGTCAAACAGGCGGCGTGCCAGACGGGTCAAACGATCAAAACGCTCTTCTGCAGGGGTATTCATAATGTTCAACGCACGCAACTGCGATAAACGTTGTGCCTCATCGGCAGCGATCTCGGGTGCTTTGATCGCAGAGCCCTTTATTTTTTGTGAAGCCAAGTTCTGGTGTGTGCCTTACGGCAAAGAAAAAGACAGTGATCGAAGCGATTCAATTCACTGTCTTATTGAGGAGGGGATCAGAGCACTTTTTGTTCGGCGAGATCAAGCGCGAAATAACTGAAAATCAAGTCCGCACCGGCACGTTTAATCGCACCCAAGCTTTCCAGCACCACATTACGCTCATCAATGGCACCGGCCTGCGCGGCAAATTTGATCATGGCGTAATCACCGCTTGTCTGGTAAGCCGCCAGCGGCAGCTCAGTGCGCTCACGGATGTCACGCAGGATATCCAAATAGGCACCTGCCGGTTTCACCATCAGCGAATCTGCGCCTTCCGCCGCATCAATCAGCGATTCACGGATCGCTTCACGGCGATTCATCGGATTCATCTGGTAGGTCTTACGATCGCCTTTCAGCGCGGTTCCCGCGGCTTCACGGAACGGACCGTAAAACGACGAGGCGAACTTAGTCGAGTAAGACATGATGGCGGTCTGGGTGAAGCCCGCCGCGTCCAGCGCCTGACGAATCGCCTGCACCTGGCCATCCATCGCTGCAGAAGGGGCGATAAAATCCGCGCCCGACGCGGCCGCAACTACCGCCTGCTTGCCGAGGTTGATCAGCGTCGCGTCGTTATCAACGCCGTGATCGCACAGCACGCCACAGTGACCGTGGCTGGTGTATTCACAGAAACAGGTATCGGACATGACGATCACTTCCGGCACTGTCTCTTTGCAGATGCGCGACATCCGCGCCACTAGGCCGTTTTCATTCCAAGCATCGCTGCCGGTGGCATCGGTATGGTGTGAAATACCAAAGGTCATCACCGAACGGATACCGGCTTTCGCAATGCGTTCAATCTCATAGGCGAGACGTTTTTCCGGGATACGCCTCACGCCAGGCATCGCCTGAATCGCTTTGTAATCGTCGACGCCCTCTTCAACGAAAATCGGCAGAGCCAGATCGTTCAGGCTGAGGGAAGATTCCTGGAACATTTCGCGCATTGGCGCGCTGGCGCGCAATCTTCTTGGGCGCTGGATAAGGGAATAATCAGACATATTCATTCTTACGCAGGTGAAAAAAGTGACAACAGTTTACTCCCTTTGCCGGGGAGGTATGAAGGTTTGTGTGCGGTAACGGTGCGGGGAAAAAACTCTCCCGCCGCCCGGCGGGAGAGGGAGACGATTATTCGTTAATGTCCGGGTGCTGCTGCACCAGGTTTTTACGTTTCGCTTCGAGGCGGGCGATCTCTTCGTCGATATCTTCGATTTTGTGCTCGATGTTATCGTGATGCTCCTGCAGGATTTCGCGCGCTTCTTCCATATCAGAGGCGGCTGGCGTCTCACCTTTCAGCGGTTTATTGGCGGTCTCTTTCATGAACAGACCGGTAATCAGGCCAATTACCGCCACCACCATCAGATAGTAGGCTGGCATGTAGAGGTTGCTGGTGGTTTCCACCAGCCAGGCGGCCAGGGTCGGGGTCAGACCGGCGATCAACACCGAGATGTTAAACGCACTGGCCAGCCCACTATAGCGGATGTGGGTCGGGAACATCGCCGGCAGTGACGAGGCCATCACGCCGGTAAAGGCGTTGAGGATCACCGCCAGCAGCTGCAGACTGGCAAAAATCAGCCCCAGCACGTCGCTGTTGATCATCATAAAGGCCGGAATCGCGAAGATCATCAGGGCGATACTGCCGATGATGACAAACGGACGACGGCCGAAACGGTCACTCATTATGCCGATCATCGGCTGAAAAAACAGCATACCGATCATGATGGCGATGATAATCATCACGCCATGATATTCGCTGTAGTGCAGGTTATGTGACAGGTAGCTCGGCATGTACGTCAGCAACATGTAGTAGGTGACGTTAGTAGCAATCATCAGACCGATACAGGAGAGCAGGCTGCGCCAGTGTTTGGTGGCAATCTCTTTAAACGAGACCTGCGGACCATCCTGTAGGCCTTCGCGGTCGCCCTGTTCCAGTTTGTCCACGTGCTGCTGGAATGCCGGGGTCTCTTCCAGCGCATGACGCAGGTAAAGACTGATAATCCCCAGCGGCAGTGCGACGAAGAACGGCAGGCGCCAGCCCCACTCAAGGAAACTCTCTTCTCCGATAATGGAGGAAATCAGCACCACCAGGCCCGCACCGAGCACGAAACCGGCAATCGAACCAAAGTCCAGCCAGCTTCCCATAAAGCCGCGTTTGCGGTCAGGCGAATATTCGGCCACAAAAATCGAGGCGCCGGTATACTCACCGCCGACCCGGAAGCCCTGCGCCATCTTGGCTAACAGCAGCAGAATCGGTGCCCAGATGCCGATCGAGGCATAGGACGGTATCAGGCCGATACAGAAGGTACTGACCGACATGATGATAATGGTGATGGAGAGGATTTTCTGACGACCATATTTGTCGCCCAGCATACCGAAGAACAGCCCACCCAGCGGGCGAATCAGGAAAGGAACAGAGAAAGTGGCGAGCGCCGCAATCATCTGCACGCCCGGCGAGACGTCCGGGAAAAACACTTTACCCAGCGCGTAAGCCACAAAGCCATACACACCGAAGTCAAACCACTCCATCGCGTTACCCAGAGAGGCCGCGGTGATGGCTTTACGTAAACGGGCATAGTAACATCATCGATCCCAATTGGTTTTACACGTTTCCTACGCAATTTCATAGAATTACCCTGTAATGGAACATGAAAGTCCTCAACGGCGCGAACCGAGCGGAATCGTTCAGACCGCGGCGTTGAGGAAATTAAAGCATAGCCTTAAACAGGTGCATATTATCGGCCAGCCAACACAATAATTAGTGCCGGGATTATTGCGTTAAGCGGCAGAGTATACCGTTTTCAGGTTATATCTGTCATGTTTGGCCTAAAACTGAGCCATCTGACCGATAGTTTACCCTGTTTATCACCCTGAAAAAATAATCACTCTGCGTGACGAATGGCGCTTTTTTCAGCAGATATGCCGCCAGCTCTGTCGCTTCGGTTAGTTTTCAGGCGATTTGCTGCGGGTGGGTTGCGAGTGTCAGCAGCACTGAAACATTCAGACACATTCTCCGGGGCAGGCGAGCGGTGGCGAAAAGATCTGCAGCAACAGCCAGTGCGGTGAAGGCTGCGGGCCGATTCAGGCTGGCAAAACGGCAGCCAGGGACGACGACGTTTCGCGCTGTCGGTTGGCCGAAATCCGCCGGCCCGTTAAAGAGGGTCGTCATCCTGCAACGGACGCTGACCATGTTGTGCATGCCAGGCGATCAGCGCAGCGTTATCCATCGGACGGGCATAGTAGTAGCCTTGAATAAATACCACACCACGCTGTTGCAAATAGCGGTACTGCAGGGCGGTTTCAACTCCTTCGCCCAGTACCTCCAGCTGCAATTTATGGCTGAGGTTAATGATGGCGTCCAGCACCGGCGTTTCACTCTCGAGCGATTCAATGGCGTTGATAAAGCCGCGATCGATTTTCAGGTAGTCCAGCGCGAAGGTCTGCAGATAGCTCAGTGAACAGTTGCCGGTACCGAAGTCATCAATCCCCACCTTCATGCCGGTCTGCCGCAGTTGCTCGAGTTTATGCGCCACGCCTTCGCCATCTTTGATCAGGCTGCGCTCAGTCAGCTCAAGGGTGATCACGAACTGCTTCTCTTTCACCCGCTCGGCAAAATGCAGCATATCGCTGACAAACTCAGGATGCTGCAGATGATCGGCGGCAACGTTAATCGCCAGATGGAAATGTGCAGGCACCTGCCAGCCTTGCACATCCTCCACAATCAGATCTAGCAGATGACGGGTCAGCGGCACAATCATCCCTTCGGCTTCGGCAGCGCCGATAAAAATGTCCGGCCGCACGCCATTGCCATCCGGCATGGTCCAGCGCAATAGCGCTTCTGCGCCGCTGCAGTCGATTGTCATAAACCAGCTGATAGTGCGCCCTGAACTGGCCTGCGGCGATGGCGCGACGGATCTCATCACGCCATGAGATACGCCGTTGTAGCCAGTTTGACGTCAGGATCATCAGCAGAATGGAAAAAATGGCCGCCATCGGCAGGAAGATAAACAGCACCTGTCGCCAGGCCGTTATCAGTTCACCCGGCGGCGCGACCACCGTGACGCTCAGCGGGTAGCGTTGGGAAGAAGTCTGGTAAACCAGCGGTTCAAACCAGTTCTGTGCGGGGGGTTGCGCCGAGCCATGAGCGATCGGCGCGCCGCCGCTAAATTGCATACTCAGGTGATAGCCACGTGCGCTGCTAATCGCCCGCATAAAATCGATCAGATACTGGCCATCAATCACTGCCCAGAAACCTTCGCCCCCCGGCAGTTCACGCACGAACAGCACCGCCGGGCGATTCGGTACCGCGTAGGTCCCGGCTATCGACAAACTCCACCAGGCTTTGCCGGTCACCGGCACATCGCGCATCATCATTTCTACTAGCGAGCCAGAATTTAGCCCATAGGCGGAAGAGCAGGCAATTTGATCATATTCCAGTTTACCAATGGCACGGAAATAGGCGTTGAGCGTACCGAGTCGCTGCAGGGCTGATTCTGAAACTGGTGTTAGTGAGGTGATCATATCCCAGGCGCTGTCACTCATTTTCTCGGCCTGAGATAAAAGCGTATTGGCGGCGCTCACCTGCTGCTGGTGGACCGTATGACGTGCATCGAGGGCGGTGAAAAAAATGGCAAGTATTAAGGGCAACACGCCGGATACGATGATAATCAGCCTGGCGTAATCGCGTTTTCGTTGCAATATCGGCACCGCAAAATCCTCTGAGTGTTATAGGCGTTATGAGGAGGTGCTAATCAATCGGCGCAGCATAGCATGTCTCCGGGCGATGCAGGTTAGCGTTTTCGCCATCAACAGAACTGATTAAGGTCAATTATCGTCCAGAGAATGCATTTGTTGACAATGATTTGCTTTTACTGGCATTCAGACATGATTTTAAACGGATTGAGACAGAAATGGCAGGTCGGCTGGCGGCAAAGCCAGCCGCTAAAGCGTGGCGGGCGCAGGAGAATGTTGCGGCATAGCGGCGTGCTCAACGGTAACCGCGGCCCCGGCCGGCAGCAGGCCAGGGCCAGTCGGGTTAACTCAATGGTTAAAATAGATCTGTTTCAGGGCCACTTCGACACCACGTAATTCCGCCAGTCCTTTCAGTCGTCCAATGGCAGAATAACCGGGATTGGTGCGTTTGTGCAGATCGTCCAGCATCTGATGTCCGTGATCGGGTCGCATCGGGATAGCCCGACCGTTGCCTGCCTGACGCCGACGCTGCTCTTCAGCCAGAATCACTTTGATCACCCCGACCATATCGACGTCGCCTGCAAGGTGGGCGGCTTCGTGGAAACTGTTGGGATTGTTCTCACGTTTGGTGGCGCGCAGGTGAACAAAATTGATCCGGTCAGCAAAGGCTTCCGCCATCTCAACCAGCGGATTATCGGCGCGAACGTCATACGATCCGGTACAGAAGCAGAAACTGTTGTGCGGACTGTCGACAGTCTGTTTCAGCCACTGCATATCTTCCTGAGTCGAGATAATGCGCGGCAAGCCGAGAATCGGGCGCGGCGGATCGTCAGGATGTACCGCCAGTTTGATGCCTACCTCTTCCGCTACCGGCACAATGGCGCGCAGGAAGGTGGCCATATGCTCGCGTAACCTGTCTTTATCAATGCCGTCATATTGCGACAGCTGCGCCTGGAACTGCTCCAGAGTGTAGCCCTCTTCGGCACCCGGCAGACCGGCGATAATATTGCGCACCAGGGTGTTTTTTTCCTCTTCGCTCATGGCGGCGGCCTGCTGCTCGGCAGCGCTGTAATCCTGTTCGGCACCCGGTCGTTCCAGCAGATGCAGCTCAAAGGCGGCAAAGGCGTCGGCGTCAAAACGCAGCGCTTTCGCCCCGTCCGGCAGCGTCCAGGCGAGTTCGGTGCGGGTTCAGTCCAGTACCGGCATGAGGTTGTAGCAGACGGTATCAATACCACAGGCGGCCAGGTTACGTATCGACTGCTGATAATTAGCAATATAGCGAAGGTAGTCGCCGCGCTGGGTCTTGATCGATTTATGCACCGGGATACTCTCGACCACAGACCAGTCCTTTTTCCGCCAGTAACGCCTGGCGGGCTTTAATCTCCTCGATCGGCCAGACTTCGCCGTTAGGAATATGGTGCAGCGCGGTTACGATGCCGGTTGCGCCAGCCTGACGGGCATCATCCAGAGATGACCGGATTGTTCGGACCGTACCATCGCCATGTTATGTTCCATGTTTACTCCTCAACTGTAATGTGGTCCAGTAGTCATGCCAGTGGACCAAGAGTACGATAGTCAGCAAAATGGGGCCGTGATCCGGATCGCAGCATGACAAACTGCACCATCGGCTCAGCCAGATAACAGGAGAGGGTGATGGCGCTGCCAGTGGTAAAAACCGAACGTCTCTATCGTCAGATTGCCAACGCCATTATGGCGGGCATTAAGCGCGGCGAGTTTATCGCCGGTGGGATGCTGCCGCCGGAACGTGAACTGGCGAAGCAGCTGGGGGGTCAGCCGGTCTTCAAGTGCGTGAAGCGTTGATTGCGCTGGAGATGACCGGCTGGGTCGATATCCGTACCGGTACCGGCGTCTATGTCTCTCAGCCGTTGCCCGGGGCGGCCACGCCGCAGGAGAGCGAAGCCTGCAGCCTGCAGGATCTGTTACAGGCCAGAGAAGCGTTCGAAGGGATGCTGGCGGGATTTGCCGCGCGCAACGGCACTACGGCGCAGCGCGCCGCCCTGTTAGTGCTGACGGCGGAACTGCAACAGCACGCTGAAAATGATGCTGCCTTTCTGGAGCAGGATAAGCGCTTTCATTTGCTGATCGGTGAGATGAGCGGCAACGACCTGCTGCTTGAGCAGCTACGGAACAAGCGCCACAGCCCGCATGTGCAGCGACTGGAGCGCCATTTCGCCGATAACAGTTTTGCCTTTGAGATGAACGCCGATCATCAGCAGATTGCCAACGCGCCCGTTTCGGTCGCCCGGTACCCAGCATAATCGCCAGCCGGCTGCCGCCCGGCGTGGTCTCCATCAGGATTTTGGTAATGCTGGTGAGCGGCACCGACAGCAGTATACCGACCGTACCGAGCAGCCAGCCCCAGAACACTAACGACAGAAACACCACCAGGGTGGATAAACCCAGCCCCCGGCCCATCAGGCGCGGCTCCAGCATATTGCCAAACACCATATGAATGGCGGTAAACAGCGCCGCCACCATCGCCGCATCAAACAGGCTGTTGAGTAATAACGCCTGTAAAAAGGGCGGAATGCCGGCAATGATCGGGCCGATATTGGGAATGAATTTGAGGATAAACGCCACCACACCCCACAGCAGCGCAAATTTCACATCCAGCAGATAGAGACTGAGCCACACCGCCAGACCGGTTATCACACTGACCAGCGTCTTCAGCGCCAGATAGTGCGTTACCCCTTTCAGCGCTTTGTGCAGTCCGGCGATACGGATCTTGGGGTTAACCAGCGCGTTACGCATTTTGTAGGGCAGGTGGGGCACTTCAAACAGCATAAACACCACGGTCAGGATCAGCAGCACCGTATTGGTCATCGCGCCTGAGAAGCCGCTCAGCGCCACCGTTGCCAGGTTCATCATGGTGTTCGGGTCGAAGCGCTGAATTAACACATCGGTCGAGATGTTGAGGTGAAAGCCGGCCGCCAGATGCTGCAGCACCGTCATTTTCTGCTTCATGGTGGCGCGCAGCTGCGGGTAGAGATCGGATAACTCACTCATAGAGCTGGCCAGTACTGCGCCAAGCAGCAGGATGACGAAGAAGATCACCGTCATAACCAACGTAATCGCCAGCCCGCGGCGAAAACCGCGCCGCATCAGCATGGTGACCAGCGGGTTAAGCACAATGGCAAAAAAGGCCGCCAGCAACAGTGGCACCAGAATATCGGACGCGGCCCGCACGCCGGCGAGGATCATCACCAGCATCGCCAGTTTGATCAAAATATTTTGTCCGATTTTTTCCCGTTGCAGCTCGCTCATTTCCTCTCCCGTCACACAAATTGGCTGAGGAAAGTGTAGCTGAAGTAAAATTAACAAGCTGATTTATCAGAGAAACCGTAAAAATAGCCGCCGGATTTGAGTCCACCGCAACTTCAGGCACGCCAGCCGAATAAAACCCTGATGGGTCTGACCCCGACATTTGCAGCGTTAGGGCGGGTGACGAAAATGATAACCACCGATGCTGCCGGGATGCGTTGTCGGTGAAAGCGGGGATACTTAACAGCTAACCGTTACCTTTCAGCTAACTACGTGCGCGATGACTGATGGCTGACCAACCTGCAGCGGAGACGACTTCCGCATCCGGTAGCGTAAAAATTTCTCTGCTGCTCCTTTCTATCGTGATCTACAACTTTGCCAGTTATCCCACTATTGTTCTGCCACTGGCGATTCTGCCGGGCTAGCTGGGTGCACGACACCCTCGGCTTTAGCGCCTTCTGGGCCGGGTTAGTGATCAGCCTGCAATATGTGGCGACGTTACTGAGCCGGACGCTATGCCGATCTCTGGGGCCCAAAAAGGTGGTGGTGATTGGGCTGGTGGGTTGTCTGATCAGCGGCGTCTGTATACTGCTGGCGGCGCTGACGCTCGATAGCCCGCTGCTGAGCCTGACGTTATTGTGCATCGGCCGGTTGATCCTCGGGGTCGGGCAGAGTTTCACCGGTACCGGCACCTCATTGTGGGGCGTGGCGCGGGTCGGTTCGTTGCACATTGGCCGGGTGATCTCATGGAACGGCATCGTCACCTATGGCGCGATGGCAATTGGCGCGCCGCTCGGCGTGCTGATTTATCGGCTCGGCGGACTGCTGTGGCTGTCGGGGATCATCATCGCCATCTGGCTGGTGGGGATTGCCGGGGCACTGCCGCGTCCGGCCGTCAAAGGCAGTAAAGCCAGACCGCTGCCGTTCCGCGCGGTGCTGGGGAAAATCGCTGGCTTCGGCGCGATTCTGGCGATGGGCTCTGCCGGTTTCGGCGTTATTGCCACCTTTATTAATCAGGATAAAGGCTGGAAAGGTGCCGCCTTTGCGCTGTCGCTGTTCAGCGGGGCTTTCGTCGGGGCGCGGCTGTTGTTTCCGAACGCCATCAACCGGCACGGCGGTTTATGGGTTGCCAGTCTCTGTCTGGCGGTGGGAGCGATCGGGCTGTTTCTGGTGGCCGCCGCCGGCGATCCGTGGATGGCCAAAGCAGGTGCCTTTTTTACCAGTGCCGGTTTCTCGCTGGTGTTCCCGGCGCTGGGGGTGGTGGCAGTGAAAGTGGTGCCGCAGCAAAATCAGGGCAGCGCGCTGGCAACCTACACCGCCTTCATGGATCTGTCGCTCGGCATTACCGGGCCGGTCGCCGGGCTGATCATGAGCTATGCCGGGGTTTCTCAGGTTTACCTGCTGACGGCACTGCTGGTCTGTCTGGCGTGCGTCTGTACTCTGCGTCTGCAGTTCAGGCAACCGGCTACAGAAACGCATCAGGGGTAAAAAAAGGCCCCGACCGGGGCCAAACGTCTTTTCAGACACAGATAAGTCTATGTTTAGGGCTATGTTCGCGCGATGATTTGTGCAGAATCAGGCCTGCAGCAGTTCGATACTGTGACGAATCTGGCGTTCAATCTCAGCCGGCGTCCAGCTATCCAGCTGGCTGGAGAACGGTTCAAACGCGAAAATTCCCTTGTAACCCAGCATCTCCAGCCGTTTGACCTGCACCACGCTGTTCAGGACATCGCGATCGCTTAACATCACCCGTTCCTTAATCAGTCAGTTCCGCCGTCGGGCGCAAATCTTCCACCCCAGAGAGATGCACCAGCCCGATTTGCTCAACCTCAATGCCCAGCGGAAACTCCTGTTCAGCCTGCTCATACAGATGATGATGGAAGGTATCCAGCACCAGCTTAAACGGCACCGCTGCCTCAGCAATCAGCTGTTGTGCCTGCACTGCCGAACGCAGTGAGCTGACCGGAAACCCCAGCGGCTCGACCAGCCCCTGAATCCCATAATGTGCAAAGCGCGGAGCCAGCTGCTGCATTGCCGCCACGGTCTGCTGCGGCGATATGGAGATACCCTCATTCAGCGGACACATCACCAGCGCGCGGGCACCAATCCGTTGCGCCTCCTGTAACAACGCCTCCGCCCGGGTCAGTAAATCGTCATCAATGAGGTTAAAAGGATAGAGGGCGTTAATGGTGACGATATCAATGTGATATTTGTCGGTCAGCGCGCGCAGCCGTTCAGCACTGAGGCCGTCGCTGACCCTGCCGCCCGGCATATCATTACGCAGCTCCACCTTGCTCAGCCCCAGGCGCTGGACCAGCTGGAAAAAAGCCTCCAGTGAGAGGCGGGGCGCAATTTTACGGTTAATACAGAAGCGGGTGGGATCGATGGCCATGCTGCGACTCTGGTGACAGCGAATAAGGAAGATGGAACTAAGTGGAAAGTTTATTTCATTATTTATGAATAATGAAATAATAATTATTATTAGATCCGCCTCGCATTAATTCCATATTCCGTTTCACCTGGGACCGGTAAAACCGGATCGCGCATGCAAAAAACGTCACTTTTTTACCCGGCGACTGATTTGTCAACGGCCGTAAAGGGCCTGACAGGCTGGCTCTGACCCGATTTCAGGCTCCTTCGTTCTGGTGACCAGAAAAATGCGATCTGTGCCGCTAAAAGGAAATTTTCTAAAAATATCTATTTGAAAAATTTGTTCCACTGTAATAGTTTCATAGCACGCTTTCAGGTTTGCCTGATCAGGCTGCGGGACAGGCCGCACAGTTAAGTCTGCAGGGAACTTAACCATTTAAAGAGGCAACATCATGACTATCGCAGGAAACTTTATTGGCGGTAAAACCACCATCAGCGCCAGCAACGAAACCATCCCGGTTTACGATCCGGCAACCGGAAAAGTGGTACGTGAACTGACGCAGAGTACTGCTGACGAAGTGGCTCATGTGATTGAGGTTGCGCACAACGCCTTCCCGGCCTGGTCGAAAACCTCACCGCTGCGCCGTGCCCGTGTGCTGTTCAACTTCAAAGCGCTGATGGAACAACATCGCGATGAACTGGCGGCGCTGATTGTCTCCGAACATGGCAAAGTCTGGTCTGATGCGCTGGGTGAACTGACCCGCGGCATTGAAGTTATTGAGTTTGCCTGCGGCATCCCGCATCTGCTGAAAGGGGAATACTCACCGAATGTTGGCAGTGGCGTTGACAGTTACTCGCTGATGCAGCCGGTCGGCGTCGTGGCGGGCATCACGCCGTTCAACTTCCCGGCGATGGTACCGCTGTGGATGTTCCCGATCGCTCTGGCCTGCGGCAATACCTTTGTCCTGAAGCCGCCTGCGCTCGATCCGTCTGCCGCGGTCCGCATGGCGGAACTGCTTACCGAAGCGGGTCTGCCAGATGGCGTATTCAACGTGGTACACAGCTCAAATGAAGATGCTGAACAGTTGTACAAAGATCCGCGCATAGCGGCGGTGAGCTTTGTCGGTTCATCCGGCGTAGCAGAACACATCTACAAAACGGCCAGCGCCCACGGTAAGCGAGTACAGGCGTTTGGCGCAGCCAAAAACCACGCTATCGTGATGCCGGACGCCGATCTGGATGCCACAGTATACGCCATTATGGGCGGCGCGTTTGGCTCTGCGGGCGAGCGCTGCATGGCGCTGCCGGTGGTGGTCGCGGTCGGTGATGATACGGCTGACAAACTGATTGCCCGCCTGACGCCGCTGGTGAAAGCGCTGCGTGTCGGGCCTGGCATCAATAAAGGCGCTGAAGAAAATGAGATGGGGCCGGTGGTTTCGGCGGCGCATCAGAATAAAGTGCTCGGCTACATCGATAAAGGCGAGCAGGAAGGTGCGAAGCTGGTGGTGGATGGCCGCACGATTCAGGTGGCGGGTCACGCTGAAGGTTACTACGTCGGCGGCACGCTGTTTGATAACGTCACCTCTGAGATGGTGATCTGGCGTGAAGAGATTTTTGGCCCGGTGCTGAGCATCATGCGTGCGCCGGACTATGACAGCGCGCTGCAGCTGGTTAACAGCCATGAGTTCGGCAACGGCAGCGCTATTTTCACCAGCAACGGCAACACTGCGCGTGAATTTGTCCAGAACGTTGAAGCGGGCATGGTCGGGGTGAACGTGCCGGTTCCGGTACCGATGGCTTTCCACAGCTTTGGTGGCTGGAAGCGCTCGGTATTTGGCGCGCTCAACGTCCACGGTCCGGACGGTGTGCGTTTCTACACCCGGATGAAAACCGCCACGGTGCGCTGGCCAGCTGGTCAGCAGACCGTTTCAGAATTCAGTATGCCTACGCTAAGTTAATTCAATGAACTCTGTTTGAGGTGCCCGACCGGCAGGCCGTATTGCGATGGCCTGCCGGTTAGCGGTTTCAGTGGCCCGGTTAAATCCGGGCCACTGCGGCGGCGAGCGCGTACATCATGCAGAGGAGGAGGAATGGGATGTCTTTACTTTCGAAAGCACAAGCACCTGACAGCCAGGGCCGCATTCAGCACGTCACACCGGAGCGCGCCGGCTGGCGTTATGTCGGCTTCGACGCTTATCTGCTGAAAAAGGGTGAAACTCTGCGCCTCAGCAGCGGTGATAAAGAGCTGTGCCTGGTGTTAGTCGCCGGGCTGGCCTCGGTTAAAACCCGCCACGCAGAATTCCCTGGCATCGGTAAGCGCATGTCACCGTTTGAGCGCGTGCCGCCGTGGTCAGTCTATGTCCCGCATGACGATGAAGTCGAGGTGCAGGCAGACAGCGATCTGGAACTGGCTGTCTGTAGCGCGCCGGGTCACGGCAATCTGCCTGCGCGGCTGATTGCGCAGGAAGATGTGGGGGTTGAGCATCGCGGCAAAGGGCGTAACCAGCGGCTGGTACACAATATTCTGCCGGATAATAAACCGGCTGACAGCTTGCTGGTGGTGGAAGTTTATACCAATGAGGGCGATACCAGCTCTTATCCCAGCCACAAGCACGACCAGGAACAGAGCGAAGACGAAACCTATCTGGAAGAGACCTATTATCACCGTTTCGATCCGGAACCGGGCTTCGCAATGCAGCGGGTTTACACCGACGATCGCTCGCTGGACGCCTGCATGGCGCCCTACAATCGCGATGTGGTGATGGTGCCGCGTGGCTATCATCCGGTGGCGACGCTGGCGGGTTACAACAACTACTATCTGAACGTGATGGCCGGACCGGTGCGGCTGTGGAAGTTTACCTGGGAGAAAGATCACGCCTGGGTTAACAGCGACGACTATCCGCGTCAGCCGTAACCGCTCCACCGCTGGCGGTGACTAAGCCCACCGCCGATAAATAAAGGCAGCCAACGGGCTGCCTTTATTTAATCGCCTGAATCAGGGTGTTTCCGCGTTGTTCAGCGCTAGTGAAACCGCCAGCGTCTGCGCCAGACAAAGGGATGCCACCTGGGACCGGAAGCCGTCTACCTGCGCTTCACGTACCACAAAACAGACGTCGCTGAAGGCCGCCAGCGGGCTGACCTGGCTGTCAGTGATGGCGATCTGATGCGCACCGTGCTTGGCACCCATTTCAACCACCTCAACCGCTTCACGCGCATACGGCGAGTAGCTGATGGCAATCACCACATCTTTAGGATTCACCAGGCTGAGCTGTTCGGTAAACATGCCGCCGAGGCCGTCGATCAGAAAGGCCCGACGTTCCAGATGGCGCAGCGCATACACCAGATAAGAGGCAACGCTGAAGGAACGGCGCAGTCCAATCACATAGATATTCTCAGCCTCGTTCAGCAGCTTCACCGCTTTGTTCAGCTGCTCCGGATTAACCTGCATCGCCAGCTGCTGTAACGCTTGGCTGTTAACCATGGTAAACACGTTGAGGATCTCAGCCGGGCTTTCAGGCGCACTGGCGCTGTCACCGGTTGAAGTCTGACGAAACAGACGGGCGCGTTCAGTGTAGTTAACCGTCTCTTCCATCAGGTGCTGACGAAAAACCTGTTTCATTTCGTTAAAGCCGCTAAAGCCAAAGGCGTTGGCAAAGCGAATCAGGGTTGATGGCGGAACATCAGCCTGCTGGGCGATAGAGGCCACGGTATCAAAGGCAATGCTATTGCTGTTATCAAGGATGTAACGCGCAACCTGTTTAAGACGTTTGCTCAGCGTTTCGTAGCGGCGACGAATATCGTACTGCAATAAAGAAAGTTGGGTGGGATTATTGGTCATTACTTCTGCCTGTGTAATAAGAATAATGGCTGGATAATGAGCGCTATAGTACCAGATGGATGGAAAATTTCATTTATTTGCGTCAACAGAGCGGTTTATTTCATGGCTTTATGAATTGCTTCACAGAATGTCTCTGCCTGGTTGGTCCGGACAGGCAACCCGTGGCTCGCGAGCAGGAAACGGCGCGGATTCGCGGCGGTCAGGGTGATGAGAGTGGGGGTTAGCAGGGCGGACGAGCGGAAGGATAACGGTGTGAGATATAAAAAAACGCCATCCTCAGGCACTGGGGGTGGCGTCTGGCCGGCTGCATCAGGCGCGGGCGGCGCGCCAGTACTCAATCAGCCGCAGGTAATTGCCTTTTACGGTGTCGATCAGCGACTGATCGTCCAGCTCGCCCTGTAACCACTGACGCGATGGCTGACCAAAAATCGTTCGGCCGACGGCAAACCCTTTTACCCATGGCGCTTTTGCCGCATCGGCGAAACCGGCTTTGAGCTGCTCTTCCGGTGCGTCCAGACCGAGTAGCAGAATGCCGCGGCAGTGCGGGTCCTGCTGTTCAATCAATCCGCTGATCGCCTGCCAGCTTTCGGCCGACAGCGGCGGCAGTTTCCACCAGTCCGGCTGAATGCCGAGGCTGTAGAAGTGGCTGAGAATATCAAAATAGTAACTTTCATTACGATCCGGATTGCTCTCCGGCAAAATCACTTCCAGCAGCAGTTCATGGCCACTTTTGTTACAGCCGTTCCAGACATCCAGTACCTGCTCATCCTGCTCTTTACGCAGTTCGGCGCTGTCGTGCGGATGGTAAAACACTAGGCATTTCACCACATGCTCGGCCGGCCAGTCGATTAACTGTGAGCCAATATTGCCATGTTCCAGCCGCAGCGGGCGCGAACCCGGCAGTTCAATCGGGCGACCAATCCACCACTGTTTACCGGTAATGGCATTCAGCGCTTTCTGGCCGTAGGTGGTATCCGCCAGAATACCGCTTTTGTTCTCCAGCCCGGCGGTTTGCGCCGCTTCCTCGGCCGCTTTCAGCAGCAGCAGTTTAAGCTGTGGAATTTTGCTCTCATCAACGCCCGCTTCGCGCACCATATCCACCAGCTGTTTGCGGTGATCAAAGGCGAACACGTTCAGTTCCGGCCACTGCTGTTTGCGGGTAGTCACGCGATGCAGATGGTTGAGGCGGCTGTCGAGATCGGGCCGTTTCACCTCGTTATCGCGGCTGAGGAAATCATCCAGCTCCGCTTTGGTCGGCATGGCGGGCGCGCAGCCGTGGCGTGACACCACCAGTGCTCCGCAGGCGTTGGCGTAACGACACGCCTGTTCCCAGCCCTCATCGTTCAGCCAGCCACGCAGCAGGCCGGACATAAACGCATCGCCTGCGCCCAGCACGTTTAACACTTCGACCCGCACACCGGTGTGCAGTCGGGTCTGCTGCCAGCTATCCGGGATCTCACCTTCAAACACCACGCAGCCCAGCGGACCGCGTTTGCAGACCAGCGTCGCCTGACTGGCCTGACGCACGTTCTTCAGGGCGGTCAGCGTATCGGTGCTGCCACCGGCAATATGAAACTCTTCTTCGGTACCGACGATTAAATCGAAATAATGCACCACTTCCTGTAGCTGCTGCGTTACCTGCGACGATTCAATGAAACGGGTTTCACCGTCGCCGAGCGAGGTCAATCCCCACAGCACCGGACGATAATCGATATCCAGCGCGGTACGCAGGCCGTTGCGCCGAGCAATATCCAGCGCTTTTAGCACCGCTTCGCGGGTCTGCGGGTGGGATAAGTGGGTGCCGGTCACCGCGACCGCGCGCGAAGAGGCGATAAAATCTTCCTGCACGTCATCTGGCATCAGGGCCATATCGGCACAGTTATCGCGATAGAAAATCAGCGGAAAAGTCTCTTCATCTTTAATACCGAGGATCACCATGCCGGTCAGGCGTTTTCCGTCGGTGATTAAGGCATCGGTATTACAGCCGACGCGCTGCAGCTCTTCGCGCAGAAAGCGACCATTGTGCTCATCTCCCACCCGCGCCAGCATCGCCGATTTCAGGCCCTGAATCGCGGTGCCATAGGCGACGTTGCCGGAGGAACCCCCCAGATATTTGGCGAATGAGGTGACATCCTCCAGCCGTGCCCCGATCTGCTGACCATAAAAATCGACGGCGATGCGCCCGATACAAATCACATCAAGCCGCTTCTGTTGTGTACTCATACCTGTGGTTTCCTTCTGTGATTAGCAGACACTGCGGGCGAAAAGCCCTACGACGCGCGCTTTGCTTCCGGGTCTATAGGTGCCTGATTGGCTATGGGGACAGTATGAGGAATAAAAATTCCAATTTCAATGTGAAATGAAATATCTATCGCGATTTTTTGAACTAGGTAAAACTCCTGATTCCGCTCAGCGATCGCCAGAACCAGGCTGGCAGTGCCCGGCATATCAGGGTTGTGAGAGAGATCGCAGGAATATCCTTGCTAATAGAGGAAGCTACTGAAGTGAAATGAATTTTTTCATCGTTCAATGATGTCCGTAAAACGTTCCAGTTTTCCCGACCCGGATCGCCTGTCAGCCCCTGCAGCATCACTAAATTTGATCTCACTCGCAAAATGAAATGTTTCTTCTTTCATTGTATTTTATGAAAAATATATTTGTTTATAATTACCTCACGTTTCAATTATACCGGTCGCCTTTTCCGCAGTATGACTTCGCCTGGCGCGTTGTACGGGAGTCAGGTACCACCAGCATGTAAAGGAAGAGCATATGGGCACAATCAGACTGACCACTGCACAGGCGCTGGTTAAATTTCTTGATAATCAACACATTGATGTTGATGGCGTTGAGACAAGGTTTGTAAAAGGCATCTTCGCCATTTTCGGTCATGGCAACGTGCTGGGGATGGGACAGGCGCTGGAGCAGGACAGCGGCGATCTGGTGGTGTATCAGGGGCGCAATGAGCAGGGCATGGCGCATGCTGCCACCGGCTTTGCTAAACAGTCACTACGTCGTCAGATCATCGCCTGCAGCTCGTCAGTCGGACCGGGCGCTGCCAACATGATTACCGCGGCCGCCACCGCCACCGCGAACCGTATTCCGCTGCTGCTGCTGCCTGGCGACGTGTTCGCTACCCGCCAGCCCGATCCGGTTTTGCAGCAGATTGAGCAGAGCTACGATCTCAGCATCAGCACCAACGACGCCTTCCGGGCCGTCAGCAAATACTGGGACCGCGTCAGCCGTCCGGAACAGCTGATGTCTGCCTGCATTAATGCCCTGCGCGTACTGACCGATCCGGCCGAAACCGGCGCGGTAACGCTGTCGCTGCCGCAGGATGTGCAGGGTGAAGCCTGGGATTACCCGGACTATTTCTTCCAGAAACGGGTGCACCGACTCGATCGTCGCTTGCCGGTTGCGGCGCAGCTGGCCGATGCCCTGACGCTGATCGGCCGTAAGCGCAAGCCGCTGATCGTCTGCGGCGGCGGGGTTAAATATTCCGAAGCGGGCGAGGCGCTGCGTCAGTTCGCCGAGCGTTATCAGATTCCGTTTGCCGAAACGCAGGCCGGCAAAGGTACGGTGATCTCCGACCATCCGCTTAACGTAGGCGGCGTCGGTGAAACCGGCTGTCTGGCGGCGAACCTGCTGGCAAAAGAGGCCGATTTAGTCATCGGCGTCGGTACCCGTTACACCGACTTCACCACCGCTTCGAAATGGATTTTCCAGAATCCGGAAGTCAGCTTCCTCAATATCAACGTCAGCAACTTCGACAGCTATAAGCTGGATGGCGTGCAGCTGCTGGCCGATGCCCGTGAAGGGCTGACCGCGCTGACCGCCGCGCTGGCGTCACAGCATTACAGTAACGACTGGGGCAGCCAGATTGAGCAGGCGCAGAGCAAACTGCTGAAAGAGACCCAGCGTGTCTATCAGGTTGAGTATCACGAACAGGACTTTGTGCCGGAGATTGCTGACCATCTCGATCGTGAAGCGGTATTCGCCGAGTTCAACCGCCTGACCCAGTCGGTCCTGACGCAAAGCAGCGTGCTCGGCACGCTGAACGAACAGTTACCCAAAGAGGCGGTGATTGTTGCGGCGGCAGGCAGCCTGCCCGGCGATCTGCAGCGCATCTGGCGCACCAAAGATTACAACGCCTATCACGTGGAGTACGGCTACTCCTGTATGGGTTATGAAGTTAACGCCGCGCTGGGCGCAAAACTGGCGCAGCCGCAGCGTGAAGTCTATGCGCTGGTCGGCGACGGCTCCTTCATGATGCTGCATTCCGAGCTGGTTACCTCGATTCAGGAAGGGGCGAAGATCAACGTGGTGCTGCTGGATAACATGACCAACGGCTGCATCAATAACCTGCAAATGGAACACGGGATGGACAGCTTCACCACCGAGTTCCGCTTCCGTAATCCGGAAGGCGGCAAGCTGGACGGCGGCTTCGTGCCGGTTGATTTCGCCGCCATCGCGGTAGGCTACGGCTGTAAAACCTACCGCGTCACCACGCTGGAGCAGTTAAAAGCCGCACTGGAAGATGCCAGAACGCAGACCGTTTCCACACTTATCGACATCAAAGTGCTGCCAAAAACCATGATCCACAAATATTTCAGCTGGTGGCACGTTGGCGTCGCGCAGGCCTCCGATTCTGAACGGGTTCAGGCGGTAGCGGATAAGCTGAAAACCCATCTGGATCAGGCGCGTAAATACTAATTTCAGGGCCGGCTCACGGCCCCTTTCCTCTTATCTCAGCACGAACCCTACACAGGTGTAATTATGACTTTGAAACTTGGCGTCATCGGTACAGGTGCAATTGGTCAGGAACATATTCGCCGCTGCAACCAAGTATTGCAGGGAGCGCAGGTAGTTGCCGTCTCTGATATCAACGTTGACGGTGCCCGCGCCGCGCTGCAACGCCTGAACATCGAGGCGGAAGTGTTCCAGAACGGACATGACGTGATCCAGTCGCCGAACGTCGATGCGGTGCTGGTGACGTCATGGGACCCGACGCATGAAGAGTTCACCCTAGCCGCGACTGCCGCTGGCAAACCGGTGTTCTGTGAGAAGCCGCTGGCGATGAGCGCCGAAGGCTGCCGCCGGGTGGTTGACGCTGAAATCCAGGCCGGCAAACGGCTGGTGCAGGTCGGCTTTATGCGGCCTTACGATCCCGGTTATCGCGCGCTGAAAAAAGTGATTACCGACGGGGATATCGGCGAGCCGCTGATGCTGCACTGCGCGCACCGTAACCCGACGGTGCCGGAAAATTACACCACGCCAATGGCGATCACCAACACGTTGATCCACGAACTGGACGTGCTGCGCTGGCTGACCAATGACGATTATAAAACGGTGCAGGTGGTGTTCCCGCGCGTTACCTCAAAATCCCATCCCCAGCTGAAAGATCCGCAGATTGTGCTGTTTGAAACCCAGAAAGGGGTACGCATCGACGTCGAGATCTTCGTCAACTGCGCCTATGGCTATGACATCCAGTGCGAAGTGGTTGGGGAAGAGGGCATTGCCCGGCTGCCTGAGCCGTCGTCAGTGCAGCTGCGTAAAGATGCCCGGCTGTCGAACACCATTCTGGTTGACTGGAAAGATCGGTTTATCGAAGCGTATGACGTTGAGCTGCAAGCGTTCATCAATGACGTGAAAGCGGGCACGCTGACCGGTCCGTCCGCCTGGGATGGCTTTGCCGCCTCGGTAGCCGCCGATGCCTGTATCAAAGCGCAAAACAGCGGTGCGATTGAAACGGTTGAGATGCCGCCACGTCCTGCCTTCTACTCTTAATTCAGCACAGACCGGCGGGATCACCGCCCCGGCTCAGGAATAAAATGATGAACAAAGACCATGTAAAACTGGCTATCGCCCCGATTGGCTGGACCAACGATGACATGCCGGATCTCGGCAGTGAAAACACCTTCCAGCAGACGGTGAGTGAGATGGCGCTGGCCGGGTTTACCGGCAGCGAAGTCGGCAGTAAATATCCGCGTGATCCGGCGATCCTGAAACCGATGCTCGACATTCGCGGCATTGAGATCTGCAACGCCTGGTTCAGCACCTTTTTTGCCAACGGCGACAAAGCCAAAACCATCGACGAGTTCATCAACCACATGAACTTCCTGCATGCAATGGGCGCGCGGGTGATTGGCTGTTCAGAACAGAGCAAAAGTATTCAGGGCACCACGCTGGCGGTATTTGAGCAGAAACCGGTGTTCAGTGATGAAGAGTGGCAGCTGACGGCAGAAGGTTACAACGAACTGGCGCGGATTGCGGCTGAGAAGGGGATGCGGGTCACGCTGCATCACCATATGGGGACCGGCATTCAGACCACCGAAGAGATAGACCGCTTTATGGACCTGACCGACGAACAGGTTGGCCTGCTGTATGACACCGGTCACGTCTACTACTCTGAAGGCTCGCAGCAAAAGATGCTGGCGGTGCTGGAAAAATATCTGCCGCGTATTTTCCACGTCCATCTGAAAGACGTGCGTGACGAGGTGGTCGCCGAGGTGCGCGACAATCATCTCTCCTTCCTGGAAGGGGTGAAAAAGGGCACCTTCACCGTGCCGGGTGATGGCGTGATCGATTTCAAACCGGTGTTCAAAATCCTCGACGATTACGGCTACAAAGGCTGGATAGTGGTGGAAGCAGAGCAGGACCCGGCGCTGGCTAACCCGTTTGAATTTGCGGTGAAAGCGCGCAAATATATTCGTGAGAATGCAGGATTGTAAGCGCAGGCGGGAAACCGTGAGATAACCGGCTTCCCCCAAATGGGGGAAGCCGCAAGCCAGCAGGGCGGTCGCCCCGCCTTAATTTCAGCGAAATACTTTTCACAATGTTGTCGGCGTCGCTTTGTGCCTGCTGCTGGTTGTCGCCTGGCAGGGTAATCTGCAGCGTCACCAGTTTGCCGTCAACCTTGGCCAGAATCACCGATGACCATGAGGTCTGGTTGTTGGCAGAAATCACCGTATCCAGCTGCTGTGCCGGCTGATCTTTCAGCGTTACCGCTTTGTTCGAGACCACCTGTAGTTGCGGATCGCGGTTGCGCTGCTGCTGCTCCATACGCTGTGACAGCACGTCCAGCCCATCACTGGTCGGCTCACCGGCAATCACAATGATCGCGCGCGCACCGGTTTCATCAGCATATACGTGCATATTGGTGGTCTGCGAACCGAGCTTACCGCTCTTATCCGACATTCCCGGCGGCGGCGAAAAGCTCAGTTTGCCATTCATCAGCGTCACGGTTTGCGCCGACTGACTGGCGCTGACGCCGTTGTCATTCGCCGCATCATCATCTTTCTTCTGGTCACAGGCGGCTAAGCCGAGCACCAGTAAGCCCATTCCTACATATTTCACCAGGTTGCGCATCAGAATCCCTTTTTTAAGTTTCCAGTCAGCCGTTAATACCATAGGAATCAGGTTGCAAACGCAACCTGATGATTGTCAGCAGATCTTAGCGGGTAATGGCGTAAATCGGTATGGCGGGTTAGCCGAAATTTATCTGGCTGGTGGCACGGCGCTCAGCCAGGCGTTTCAGCGCGGCATTGAGTAAGACGCCGCAGGCAGGCAGGAATAACACCACGCAGATCAGCACCTCGAAGCTGTAGTCCACTAGGGCAATCTCCACCGGGTGCTGGGCCATAAATGCATCAGGGCTCTTGTAAAAGGCGATGAAGAAAAAGCCAGCGTATCGCTAATGTTGCCGAAAAACATGACGCAGCCCGGGGCGATCCACCATTGCGGCAGGGCGCGCAGACGGTTGAAGACGTGCACGTCGAGGATCCGACCCAGTGCGTAGGCCATAAAGCTGACACCGGCGATGCGCGCGAAAAACAGATTGACCTGTTCCAGTGCAGCCCAGCCCTGTCATGCGCCCTGATAAACAGCGACGAGACACCATAGGAGATAAACAGCGCCGGGATCATCACCGCCAGAATAATGCGTCGGGCCAGCGGCGCGCCAAAGATGCGCACGCTCAGATCGGTTGCCAGGAAGATAAACGGTAAGCTGAACGCGCCCCAGGTGGTGTGGAAGCCGAAAATTGAAATCGGCAGCTGCACCAGGTAGTTACTGGAGGTGATCACCAACAGATGAAACAGCGATAACCAGCACAGCGCATGCATGCGCTGACGTGAAGAGAATGCGAGCATAATCAACCTTTTTAATGTTGGGGTCAGGGAACCCATTGCGGACGCCGTTCGGGCAGCGCCTGGCAGTTTTATGAGCAAAAAGCGGCGGCATCTTACCGCGTTGTGCTATTTATGCAATGGTCAATTTTAGCCCAATCGTTATCGCCTTGCGTCATCGGCACTACGCGCTAGAATGAGCGCCCCAAACCTGAACCGAGTCCATTATGAGCGATGTTTTTTCCTCTGCCGACCATAAACTGGATGCCCGTGGCCTGCGTTGTCCGGAGCCGGTGATGATGGTGCGCAAAACCGTTCGCAGCCTGCAGGATGGCGATACGCTGTTGATCATTACCGACGATCCGGCCACCACCCGCGATATTCCCGGCTTCTGTCGCTTTATGGAGCATCGCCTGCTGGCGCAGCAGACCGATAACCTGCCTTATCAGTTCCTGATCCAGAAAGGCATGGCGGAGTAATGCTGGATGCCGAGTGGCATCGCGGCCCGTCATCTGACCGGCCGCCCATCTTCAGCTTCGGTTGCGCAGTAATCGCAGCGCGTTGGCGGTGACCAGCGCCGGTGCCGCTGCCCATCGCGATCCCCAGCGTCGCCGCTTTCATCGCTGGCGCATCGTTAATGCCATCACCGACCATCGCCAGCGGCTGCTGCTGGCTCAGTTCTGCTATCGCCGCGACCTTATCGGCCGGCAACAGGCTGGCACGGTACTTAATGTCCGGCTGCCGGGCGATCGCATCGCTGCGCAGCTGATCGCGCAAGGCCAGCGCCTCGCCATTGCGGGTCAGCACCACCAACGTTTCACCGGCCGCTTCGCGCTGGGTGATCGGTTCGGTTTGCTGCGCCGTCAGTCCGGTGATCTGCGCAGGCGTCAGCAACCGGATCGGCTGGCCATCGACCACCGCCGTAACACTCCGTCCGGCCGGGATGGTCAGACTGCGTGCCTCCGCCGCCGCCACAATAGCACTGGCCAGCGGATGCGTCGCGCCCTGTTCGACCGCCGCGCTAAGCGCCAGCATCTCCGCGTCGCCGATCTCGCCAAAGCGCAGAATCCCGGTAAGCTGCGGCTTGCCAACGGTCAGGGTGCCGGTTTTATCGAACGCCATCATGCGCAGTGAACTCAGACGTTCTAAGGCCGCGCCGCCTTTGATCAGCGCGCCCTGACGTGCGGCGGCAGCCAGCCCGGAGGTGATCGCCGCCGGTGTGGAAATCACCAGCGCACTGGACAGCCAATCAGCAGTAAGGTCAGGCCTTTGTAGATCCACGGCTACCATTCTCCCGCGCCAAGCAGCGGAGGCACCACCATCACCAGCAGCGACAGCAGCATCACCAGCGGCGTATAGAGGCGGCTGAACCGATCGATAAAGCGCTCTACCGGGGCGCGGTGGGTTTCCGCTTCCTCAATCAGCTGCAGTATGCGGTCGATCGCGCTTTCGCCCGGTTTCGAGACCACTTCCAGCGTGACCAGCCGGTCAATGCTGGTGGCACCGCACCGGCCAGCATTTTTTCGCCGCTACTGCGCGTCACCGGCAGCGACTCGCCGGTTAACGCGCTTTCATCAAAGCTGGCGAGCGGCGTGATTAAGCGGCCATCGACCGGCAGGCGACTGCCGGCCGCCACTTCAATCTGATCGCCGGGCTGCAACGCGGCCAGTGGCACCTCGCTGCGCCGACCCTGCTCAAGGTGGATCGCTGATTCCGGCCGCAGCGCCATCAGGCGGGTCACGCCACTGCGCGCCTGCGAGGCGGCATAGCTTTCGAGCTGTTCGCCAAGCTGAAACAGCACCAGCACCAGCACCATCGCCGCTTCGGCGTGAGCGCCGATGATCAGCGCACCCGCTGAGGCCAGCGTCATCAGGGTTTCGATAGTGAAAGGCGAGCCGCTGCCAGGCGCTGCGCGCCACCGGAAACAGGCCGAGCAGGGTAGTGACGACAAACAGGCGATCCCCCCACAGCGGCGTGAAATGGCTGAGCAGGCTGCTGGCGAGCACCAGCAGCGCCAGCGCAATCAACATACGGTTATGCTGCCAGCGTGGGCTATCGGCTGTCGTTTCGGTCTGAGTGCTGAGCCGGAAACCGGCTTTTTCAACCGCCTGCTCCACCGCCTGGCGCACGTCGCTGTCCGCATTGACCACCAGTTTTTCACTGCTGAACAGGACCCATGCTTCGGTGACACCCGCTAACTGCTGAACTACGGTTTCAATGCTGCGGGCGCAGCCGGGACAATCCATCCCGCTGACCTGCCAGCTAAAAGGGAGACTGCCGACGCGTCGCCGGTCACTTTCCTCATCGGCGTCGTTGCTGGGACTGCTGTTACTGTCGCAGCAGCAGCCCGCGCTATCCGGCGTGACCGGGGTAGCGGCATGAATTGAGAGCGTCAGGGGACGGGAATGAGGGATCTGGCACAGGGGTTTGGCTGCGGCGTGGCTGGCACGCGGTTTGCCGCAGCCACAGGCGTTTTGTTGATTCATATGACCTCCGGAAAAGGGATGGACGAAGTTGCCCATCCCGTTATCCTGCACTCTGGAGTTCACTCCAGAGTGCAGGTCATTTTTAAAATCACCCACAGCGAACGGACAATCATAAAGTGACCGGCAAAGTAGCAGGCCGCAACGATGGCGCTGTCGGCACTGAAACGACGGCGGTAGTGGCTGATAAACCAGACAATGTTAGCCAGCAGCAGACCCGCAACGACTATGATTGAGAAGCTGTAATCGGTAGGGCGGAAGAAGTATTGCTCAGTAGCGATCCAGGTCATCACTAGCATCATACCGATGAAGGTACAGATCGGCCAGCGCAGATCTTCCAGCCTGCTCCACAGAACACCAATCAGCACTACTCCGATAATCAGCAGCGTCAGCGGAATCGGCCAGAAAAAGGTCATGGTCATGCTGGCGGCGAAACAGAGGGTATACAGCAGATGCGACAGGAAAAATGCGCCAATCGCATAGAGCATCTGCTGACGAGGCAACAGCGTCAGCGCATCACCGACCAGCGTAGCGATTCAGGCCGGCCAGAATCAGATAGTCAGTGGTATTCGGCGTCGGTGCCTGCCAGGCCTGGCCGACCAGCAGCAGTGTGACCGGTTTAAACAGCCAGCGTTGCCATTGCGGACCGCGATAGGTGGCATCAACGTAGAGCCAGCCGGAGAAAAGTACAGCGAGGAAAGACCAGAGCATTGTTTCTCCCTTTTTTTAACCAAAATGGTGAAAGATCCCAAAATATCCCTTCCAGTTTAGGTTACGTCCCGACGATGTGACAATCAGGCAACTCTGGTTGTATGCTTTGCCGCGCAGTTAACGCCATCCGCACCCATTAAGCACGAGATAATTATGAGCAAACCACCGCTAATCTTTATTATATCGCCGTGCTGGCTACCCGTCAGTTCATCAAACAGCGCTGGGAAAGCGCGGTAAACGACGCCTCTCCGGTACGATCCCTGATGGCGCAGGTGAAAACCAAACGGGAGTTTCCGGTACCCAATCGCTGCTCACGTCAGCGTGAAGTGATCGCCGGGGAAGAGATGCGCTACGAGGCGCTGTTTCACCCGCTTAACGGTGCCAGCGACATAAAAGTGCAGATTCAGGAAGCGCAGTATCATCAAGTGGATAAAGGGGCGAACTGAAAATGCAGGGGACGCGCTTTATCAGCTTTACGCCAGCGCAGTAATCAGCGTGCAGCGTGCCCGCTCTGAGGACTACTTTTTCCGCGGGAAGTGCTTTTTCTGCCAGGCGACCAGCTCAAATACGCCAAACACAAACACTTTTGCCTGAGTAATGCGGTCGATTGGTGGGGCATCTTTGGTCTGCGTCGCACGCAGTAACACAAGCTGCAGGCCGTGCATCATAATCATGAAAAACAGCGCGACATTAATAAAGTCAGTCAGCGGTTTCGGGTAGGGGTGGACCACGTTAACCAGCAAAAAACCCCACACGCACAGCATCAACAGACGCCCCAAATTAAGTAACATCCTGCGTCTCCAGTTGACGTTGATATAAACGATAAGCCACTTGTCCGGCTATTTTCTCGCGATAAAGGTTCCACTCTGGCGGCACCGGCGGCGCGCCATTTTCCACTTCACTTTCAACGTAGATCAGCGCCTCGTCTGCCAGCCAGTGATTCTGTTCCAGCAGCTGCAGCGTCTGTTCCAGCAAGCCCTGACGAAACGGCGGATCGATAAACACCACGTCAAACGGTTGGCCCGGCTGGGCCAGAAAGCTAAGCGCATTGGTTTGAATCACCTTGCCGTGGCTGGCGTTCAGCGTCTGCAGGTTCTTCATCAGTTGCTGCGCCACCGGACGTTCCAGCTCCAGTAGCGTAGCCGATCCAGCGTAACGCGACAGCGCTTCCAGACCTAACGCGCCGCTGCCGGCGAAACAGTCGAGACAACGTGCGTCGGGCAGTACCGGCGCCAGCCAGTTAAACAGCGTTTCACGTACCCGATCGGTGGTCGGGTGCAGTCCGGCGCTATCGGGCACCGGCAATTTGCGTCCGCGCCATTGTCCGCCGATGATGCGGATCTGGCCGGCACCGCCGGTACTGCGGGGGTTTTTAGTCATCTTGCTCACAACTCGTCATAATTTGTTGCGTAGTTTAACGGGCGAATCGGTGAGAAGAAACGTTAAAAAAGGGTGCTGTGGTGAGCTGGCTGGAAAAAAAAAGTGTTAGACTACTGAGCTACTGAGCTACTGAGCTACTGAGCTACTGAGCTACTGAGCTACTGAGCTACTGAGCTACTGAGCTACTGAAGTGCTGAAGTGCTGAAGTGCTGAAGTGCTGAAGTGCTGAAGTGCTGAAGTGCTGAAGTGCTGAAGTCATGCAGTATTCTGCGGTTTTACGCCGGTCTGGCGTTAGCCAATTTTAATTGATTCACCCCTGGAAACGACGTGCGACCGGGACAAAGCCATCGAGGAGTGCAGTCACACAATGGCAAAAGAGAAAAAACGTGGCTTTTTTTCCTGGCTGGGATTTGGCAAAGAAGAAGAGAAGCAACCCTCTGCGGAGGAGCAGGCGCAGCAGCAGTCAGAGCAGCAAGCCGCAACCTTAACGCAGGCTGAAGCGCAAGCGGAAGAGACTGTCGCCATCACCGAAACGGTGGCCGGACAGCAGCGTGATGCGGAAGTCACGGCGGCTGCGCCGCACGAAGCCCTGGCGGAGCCTGAGCCGATTCAGGCTGACCTGGAAGCCTTACTGGAAACGGAGATCGCGCCGGAGGCTGATGTCGCCCCGCTGGTCGGGGCTGACGCTGTCATCACGCCAGCGGCTGATGCTGAACTGCATCAGACCGACGCACCGCTGAGCGATGAAGAGCTGGAAGCGCTGGCGGAGAGTGAAGAAGCCGACGCCGTGCCGGATACAGTCAGCGATCTGCCGTTAGCCGCTGCGCCAATCATTACGCAGGAGCAGGAACGTCCCAGCAAGGAGGGCTTCTTTGCTCGCCTGAAGCGCAGCCTGGTGAAAACCCGTCAGAACCTCGGTTCCGGTTTTATCAGTCTGTTCCGTGGCAAAAAGATTGATGATGACCTGTTTGATGAACTGGAAGAGCAGTTACTGATTGCCGACGTCGGCGTCGATACGACCTGCCGCATCATTACCCATCTCACGCAACAGGCGAACCGTAAGCAGCTGCGTGACGCGGAAGCGCTCTACGGCTTGCTGAAAGCCGAAATGGCGTCGATTCTGGCTAAAGTCGATGCGCCGCTGGATGTCTCCGGCAAAACGCCGTTTGTGATCCTGATGGTCGGCGTCAACGGTGTGGGTAAAACCACTACCATCGGCAAACTGGCGCGGCAGTATCAGGCCGAGGGCAAATCGGTGATGCTGGCTGCCGGTGACACCTTCCGTGCCGCTGCGGTAGAGCAGCTGCAGGTCTGGGGTCAGCGCAATAATATTCCGGTGATTGCCCAGCATACCGGTGCGGATTCCGCGTCGGTAATCTTCGACGCGATTCAGGCGGCCAAATCACGCGGTGTGGATGTGCTGATCGCTGATACCGCCGGTCGTCTGCAGAACAAATCGCACCTGATGGAAGAGCTGAAGAAAATCACCCGCGTAATGAAGAAGCTGGACGAAGATGCGCCGCATGAAGTGATGCTGACGCTTGACGCCAGCACCGGGCAGAATGCGGTCACCCAGGCCAGACTGTTCCATGAAGCGGTGGGCTTAACCGGCATCGCGCTGACCAAGCTGGATGGCACGGCCAAGGGCGGTGTGATCTTCTCGGTCGCCGATCAGTTCGGCATTCCGATTCGCTATATCGGTGTCGGGGAAGGCATCGAGGATTTACGGCCGTTTAAGGCGGAAGATTTTATTGAGGCACTGTTTGTCCGAGAGGACTAAATTAGGATGATTCGCTTTGAAGAGGTCAGTAAGGCATATCTCGGCGGACGTCAGGCACTGCAGGGGGTGGATTTCCATCTGCGTCCCGGCGAAATGGCGTTCCTGACCGGCCACTCCGGTGCCGGTAAAAGTACGTTGCTGAAGCTGATTTGTGGCATTGAGCGTCCGAGTGCCGGACAAATCTGGTTTAGCGGCCACGATATTTCCCGATTGCGTAACAGTGAAGTGCCTTTCCTGCGCCGTCAGATTGGCATGATCTTTCAGGATCACCACCTGCTGATGGATCGTTCGGTGTATGACAACGTGGCGATCCCGCTGATTATCTCCGGTGCCAGCGGCGAAGATATCCGTCGTCGTGTCTCGGCGGCACTGGATAAAGTCGGCCTGCTCGACAAAGCGAAAAGTTACCCGATTCAGCTGTCAGGCGGTGAACAGCAGCGTGTCGGTATCGCCCGTGCGGTGGTAAACAAACCGGCCGTACTGCTGGCGGATGAACCGACCGGTAACCTTGACGAAGCGCTGTCGGAAGACATTCTGCGACTGTTCGAAGAGTTCAACCGCGTTGGCGTCACGGTATTAATTGCGACGCACGACAACGGCTTAATCGCCCGTCGTAACTACCGCGTCATGACGCTGAACCAGGGACGCCTGCACGGAGGCCACGATGGTCAATAAACGCAATAAACGCCCGACGGCGCAGAAAGCGAAGCCGCAGCCGTCGAAAAGCAAGGCGCTGAAGGGCGGCTGGCAGGAGCAGTGGCGCTATGCGCTGCGCGGTACGCTGTCTGACATGTGGCGTCAGCCGCTGGCGACGCTGCTGACGGTGATGGTAATCGCCATATCGCTGACCCTGCCAAGCGTCTGCTATATGGTATGGAAAAACATCAGTCAGGCGGCGACGCAGTGGTATCCGGCACCGCAGCTGACGGTCTATCTCGACAAAGCGCTGGATGATACTGCCGCGGAAAACGTGGTGGCGCAGCTCAAACAGGTTGATGGCGTGGATAACGTCAATTACCTGACGCGGGAAGAGGCACTCAACGAGTTCCGCAACTGGTCAGGCTTTGGCGGTGCGATGGATATGCTGGAGCAGAATCCGCTGCCTGCGGTGGCGATTATCACGCCGAAGCTCAATTTCCAGAACTCCGACACCATGCAGAGCCTGCGCGATCGGGTCACCAAAGTGCAGGGCGTGGATGAATTGCGGATGGACGACAGCTGGTTCGCTCGGCTGGCGGCGCTGACCGGGCTGGTAGGGCAGATTGCCTCGATGATCGGCGTGCTGATGATTGCGGCGGTGTTCCTGGTGATCGGTAACAGCGTACGACTCAGTATCTTTGCTCGCCGCGATACCATCAACGTACAAAAGCTGATTGGCGCGACCGATGGCTTTATCCTGCGGCCGTTCCTGTATGGCGGCGCGTTGTTGGGCTTCAGTGGTGCAGTACTGTCGCTGGTGCTTTCAGAAGTGCTGGTGCTGCGGCTACAGTCGGTGGTGGCTCACGTGGCGACCGTATTCGGCACCACCTTCTCACTGGAGGGATTCTCCCGGGATGAGGCGCTGCTGTTATTACTGATTGCCGCTATTATCGGCTGGGTGGCCGCCTGGCTGGCGACGGTACAACATTTACGCCGATTTACGCCCCAGTAAACGCCTGCAACATTTTTTTGTTATATAATAGCCCTCTGCTACCGAAGATGGGATGCAGAGGAATCATTACCCGTTTCCCTTCTTGTCATCTGTGTGTAAAATATTCATTGCTATAATTTTTGTTGTGGATAACTTTGTTGTCCCGGTAGCACAGATTGCTTTCGGATTTCGCGCGACGTTGACATACTGTATCGTCTGGCAAGGAAATGTGCAGCAATTCCACTGAATTTGTGAGGGTTTGAATGACCAAAGAAATGCAAACTTTAGCTATTGCTCCTCTTGGTAACTTGGAATCTTACGTTCGGGCTGTCAGAACCTGGCCGGTGCTATCGGCAGAAGAGGAAAAAGCGTTGGCTGAACGGCTGCATTACCAGGGCGATCTGGATGCGGCAAAGACGCTGATCCTGTCTCACCTACGCTTTGTAGTTCATATCGCTCGTAACTACTCCGGCTACGGCTTGCCGCAGGCTGACCTGATTCAGGAAGGTAACATCGGCCTGATGAAAGCGGTGCGTCGCTTCAATCCTGAAGTGGGCGTGCGCTTGGTCTCATTTGCCGTGCACTGGATTAAAGCCGAGATTCACGAATACGTGCTGCGTAACTGGCGTATCGTGAAAGTCGCGACCACTAAAGCACAGCGTAAGCTGTTCTTTAACCTGCGCAAAACCAAGCAGCGTCTGGGCTGGTTCAACCAGGATGAAGTCGAGATGGTGGCGCGCGAGCTGGGCGTGAGCGGTAAAGACGTGCGTGAAATGGAATCACGTATGGCAGCGCAGGATATGACCTTTGACATGTCGGCCGACGATGAGAGCGGAGAAGACAAATCAATGGCACCGGTGCTCTATCTGCAGGATAAAACCTCTGACTTTGCCGACGGCATTGAAGAGGATAACTGGGATGCCCACGCCGCAGATAAGCTGAGCTATGCGATGGAAGGTCTGGATGAGCGTAGTCAGCACATCATCCGCGTCCGCTGGCTGGATGAAGACAACAAAACCACGCTTCAGGAGTTAGCCGATCAATACGGCGTCTCGGCGGAACGCGTCCGCCAGCTGGAAAAGAACGCCATGAAAAAACTGCGCATGGCGATCGAAGCGTAATACCGCAAGGTAACCTTCAGGGGCGACATCATGATGTCGCCCTTTTTGTTTTCTGCGCCCGCCTAACCAACCGCCAGTACCCAGCCATCCGCCTGTGCCCTGAAACCACACGCCTGCATAAACGCCGCCCGCACCTGCTGATCGTCGCTGCCATCATCTGCCATCCACCAGTCCGCTAATGACCCGTTCTGCCTGATGGTCTCTTCCAGCAGATATTGTCCGACTCCCCGTCGACGGGTGACATCGCGCACCGCCAGCCGGTGAATCTTGCCATGAATGCCTGAAATCTCCAGCTGCAACGCGCTCAGCAGGCGATCGTTGAAGCGCGCCGCATAAATGCGATGCCGTTCATTCAGGCTCTGTTCCAGACTATCAGTCTCCAGATTCGGCCAGATTTTAGCCAGATCAATGCGGTCCTGCGGCGTCAGCGCGGTTAAACGCTGGATGGTGAGCTTCATGACAAACACCTGTACTTGTAAAAGGGGAAAGTGTAGCGAAAGTATACAACCAGAGCGCTGACACATTTTCATTAATAAAACAGGTCAAAAGATGGCCTGGCTGCCAGGATGATAGTTGTAAACAGGCCCTGGATGCGATTAATCCAGCATAACCCGCTGGCAAAGTGGTGAAAATACGGCCGTTGCATCCGGTGTATTATGCTATTGCACTCAGGAAATTCTGAATATTTCAGTTTATTTACAGAATTAAATTCCTGTTTAATAAACTGAAAAATAAAGCCTTATTACTAATAAATGCCAGAAAATTGCGACAACTCATTATTGCTTAATCAGTTTTTGATCTTTATCTGGCAGTTTGCACTCACAACATACACGACATAACACACGGGGTAGTCCGGATGAAAATGAAAGGTCGCGCATTACTGGCGGGATGCGTAGCACTGGCGATGAGCCATGCAGCGCTGGCTGAAGATATTAAAGTGGCGATTGTCTGGCCCGGTTGCGCAGTATGGCGACATGCAGTTTGCCGGGGCGACTCAGGCGATTGAAGATATTAATGCCAAAGGCGGCGTCAACGGCAACAAACTGGTTGCGGTGAAATATGACGATGCCTGCGACCCGAAACAGGCGGTGGCGGTAGCCAACAAAGTGATCAACGACGGTATCCGCTATGTTATCGGTCATCTCTGCTCCTCATCGACCCAGCCCGCGTCCGACATCTATGAAGATGAAGGCGTGCTGATGATTACCCCTGCCGCCACCGCCCGCGGTTATAAACTGATTATGCGCACCACCGGTCTCGACTCCGATCAGGGCCCGACCGCGGCCAAATACGCCATGACTGAGCTGAAGCCGCAGCGTATCGCCGTGGTTCACGACAAGCAGCAGTGTGGCGAAGGCCTGGCGCGTTCAGTGCAGGATATCCTGAAAAAGCAGGGCGCCAACATCGTGATGTTTGAAGGTATTACCGCGGGCGATAAAGATTTCTCTACCCTAGTAGCGCGCTTTAAGAAAGAGAACGTCGATTTCGTCTACTTCGGCGGTTACTTACCCGGAGATGGGCCAGATTGTTCGCCAGGCGCGTGCTGCCGGTCTGAAAACCCAGTTCATGGGTGCGGAAGGGGTCGGTAACGCCTTGCTGTCCAACATCGCCGGTGCCGCCTTTGAAGGCATGCTGGTGACCTTACCGAAACGCTACGATCAGGTTGACCAACAAACCGATCGTTGATGCGCTGAAAGCGAAGAAACTCGATCCAACCGGTCCGTTCGTCTGGACCACCTATGCTGCCCTGCAATCGCTGGCAGCCGGAATGGAGCGCAGCCAGAGCGCAGAGCCGGAAGATATCGCGAAAAACCTGAAGGAAGGCGCTGCGGTGCCAACCGTGATGGACAACCTGAGCTGGGATCAGAAGGGCGATCTGAAAGGCTTTGAGTTCGGCGTCTTCAAATGGCATGCTGACGGTACCTCGACCGCTGTGAAGTAAATCAGGCTGTTTACTGGCGGGTCAGGTAGCGGATAACCGCTGCCTGCTCCCCTGCAACACTAACGCCTGGTCTGTGCTGCTAGGCGTTTTTTGTACTCCGTTCGGTCACGAGCGGATAAGTAAGGGTTAAGGTATGTCCGAGCAGTTCCTCTATTTTATCCAGCAGATGTTCAACAGTGTTACCCTCGGCAGCACCTATGCGCTGGTCGCCATCGGTTACACCATGGTTTACGGCATCATCGGCATGATTAACTTCGCCCACGGCGAGGTTTACATGATCGGTAGCTACGTCTCCTTTATCGTGATTGCCGCCCTGATGATGATGGGCATCGACACCATCTGGCTGATGATTGCCGCCGGGTTTGTGATGGCGGTGATTATCTCCAGCGCCTACGGCTGGAGCATTGAACGCGTCGCCTACCGGCCGGTGCGCTCCTCCAAGCGCCTGATTGCGCTGATCTCCGCCATCGGGATGTCGATATTCCTGCAAAACTACGTCAGCCTGACCCCAGGGATCGCGCGATCTGGCGCAGCCGAGCCTGATTACCGGTCAGTGGACCGTCGGCGAGAGCAACGGCTTTGCCGCCACCATCTCCACCATGCAAATCGTGATCTGGGTAGTGACGTTCCTGGCGATGCTGGCGCTGACCACCTTTATTCGCTATTCGCGTATGGGCCGCGCCTGTCGCGCCTGTGCCGAAGATCTGAAAATGGCCAGTCTGCTGGGTATCAATACCGATCGTGTCATCTCACTGACCTTTGTCATCGGTGCCGACATGGCGGCGGTCGCGGGCGTGTTGCTGGGCCGCGCCTGGGAAGCGTTACGTGAGGATGAGATCGCCTTCCGTTCGCTTGGCCTCAGCCCGCCCCGGATTAAACTGACTGCCTTCACCATCAGCGCCGCCTTTGCCGGATTTGCCGGCAGCCTGTTCGCCGCGCGTCAGGGCTTTGTCAGCCCGTAATCCTTTACCTTTGTCGAATCGGCTTTTGTGTTGGCGATTGTGGTACTGGGCGGCATGGGCTCGCAGTTTGCGGTGATACTGGCCGCCATTTTGCTGGTGGTGGCGCGCGAGCTGATGCGTGACCTCAACGAGTACAGCATGCTGGTGCTGAGAGGCTTAATGGTGCTGATGATCTGGCGTCCGCAGGGATTGTTGCCGATGAAGCGTCCGCATCTGAAGCTCAGACAAGGTAAACAAGGAGAACAGGCATGAGTCAGCCTTTATTAGCCGTTAACAATGTGGCGCTGGCGCTGCATCCGCAGGAAATCGTCTCGCTAATCGGGCCGAACGGTGCCGGTAAAACCACGGTGTTCAACTGCCTGACCGGCTTCTACAAGCCGACCGGCGGCAGCATTAAACTGCGTGAGCAGCATCTGGAAGGATTGCCCGGCCAGAAGATTGCGCGGATGGGGATTGTGCGCACCTTCCAGCACGTGCGGCTGTTTCGTGAAATGACGGTGATTGAAAATCTGCTGGTGGCGCAACATCAACATCTGAGAGCGGGCTATTTGCCGGCCTGCTCAAAACCCCGGCGTTTCGTCGCAGTAAAGCGAGGCGCTCGATCGCGCAGCCAACTGGCTGGAGCGGGTCGGTCTGCTGGACCTGGCTAACCGTCAGGCCGGTAACCTGGCCTATGGTCAGCAGCGGCGTCTGGAGATTGCGCGCTGCATGGTGACCCGCCCGGAAATCCTGATGCTGGATGAGCCGGCGGCCGGTCTTAACCCCAAAGAGACGCACGAGCTTGATGAGCTGATCGCCGAACTGCGCGGCGAGTACAAGGTTTCCGTGCTGCTGATTGAACATGATATGAAGCTGGTGATGGGTATTTCCGATCGCATTTACGTGGTAAATCAGGGAACGCCGTTGGCTAACGGCACGCCGGAAGAGATCCGCAATAATCCGGACGTGATCCGTGCCTATTTAGGATAGGAGTAAGATGGCAAATGCGATGTTAACCATCGATAACGTGAGCGCCCACTACGGCAAAATCCAGCGTGCCGGCACCATGCATGTCCGGCGGTGAGCAGCAGATGCTGGCAATCGGTCGTGCGCTGATGAGCCAGCCCCGCCTGCTGTTGCTGGATGAACCGTCGCTGGGTCTGGCACCGATTATCATTCAGCAGATTTTCGACACCATCGAACAGCTGCGCAGCGAGGGGATGACCATCTTCCTGGTGGAGCAGAACGCCAATCAGGCGCTGAAGCTGGCGGATCGTGGCTACGTGCTGGAAAACGGCCACGTAGTGCTGGAGGATAGTGGAGCAGCGCTGCTTTCCAACGAAGCCGTCCGCAACGCTTACTTAGGAGCCCGATGCGGCACGGCCTGGCTTACTTGTCAGGTTGTGGTTGGGCAGTGCTCGCCATCCTCACGTACTGGATGTACGCTCCGGTTACTGAGTGCTGTCCGCCCGCAACCTGCCTGCGTCGCCGACGGCCTTTGATATCTGTGTTGGTGGTGCCTCCATCGGCCTTTAAGTTTTGTGAAGTGAAAACCCGCCCCGGACTTTTTCACGGCCCAACCCTTCTGCCTTTTATGTAACGAAAACGTGGCTGCGTGAGAGTATGACCTCTGCGCCGCCAGCTCCGCCTTTTCTACGCTTAAGCCTGTCATCCAGCTGTTATCTGCCCGTTATTATTCCGTCATTTTCCCGTGTCATGTTACTTCGCGAACCACAAATGCGTGATTTCACGCGTATTTACCTGCACAGGAAAATTCTATGTCCGTCGTTACCTATCGTCGTAGCCTGATCGGCGCACTGCTTAGCCTGACGCTCAGCGGCCAGGCGCTGGCCGCCACTGAGATCCCGTTCTGGCACTCTATGGAAGGCGAGTTAGGCAAAGAAGTTGACTCGCTGGCGCAACGCTTTAACCAGGCCCGTCCCGATCACAAAATTGTTCCGACCTACAAAGGTAACTACGAGCAGAGCCTGGCGGCAGGTATTGCGGCAGTGCGCACCGGCAAAGCGCCCGCCGTGTTGCAGGTGTATTAAGTCGGTACTGCCACCATGATGGCGTCGCAGGCGATTGTGCCGGTGCATCAGGTGTTTAAAGATGCTGGTATTCCGTTTGATGAAAAACAGTTTGTGCCGACGGTGGTGGGCTACTACAGCGACAGCAACGGTCAGCTGATCTCTCAGCCGTTCAACAGCTCGACGCCGGTGCTCTACTACAACAAAAAAGAAGAGCTGGCCCGCATCCAGGGCACTCTGTTTGAAGATGAAGATAAGCCGTCTCGATGACTGTTCCTTGTTTCACATAGTGAAACTTGATTACTGTTACCTGTCCCAGATAGATCCAGTTTGTCCCAGGTAGATCCACATTTATCGCACGTTTCCCTTTTAAATATCTCACGTCCTATCAGTATGCCGTCGCGCCGGTGCTGTGGATGTTTCTGATTGTGCTGGTGTCGATCTGGCAACAGATGAGCTACAACTTCCTGTTTTTCTTCGCCACTCTGCAGTCGATCCCAAATCGCTGGTTGAAGCCGCCGCGATTGACGGTGCCGGGCCGGTGCGGCGTTTCTTTAATCTCTCATTACCGCTGATTACGCCGGTCAGCTTCTTCCTGCTGGTGGTGAACCTGATTTATGCCTTCTTCGATACCTTCCCGGTGATCGATGCCGCTACCGGCGGCGGACCGGTGCAGGCCACCACCACGCTGATCTACAAAATCTATCGCGAAGGCTTCACCGGTCTGGATCCGCTGCCCAGTCAGTGGTGCTGATGGTGCTGGTGATCGGTCTGACGGTGATTCGGTTCCGCTTCGTTGAACGTAAGGTGCAATACCAATGATTGATAATCGACGCGGGCTGGATATCTTCAGCCACATCGTGCTGATCCTGGGCGTGCCGACCATCCTGTTTCCGCTCTATGTCGCCTTCGTGGCGGCAACGCTGGATAACGATGCGGTCTATCAGGTGCCGATGACGCTGGTGCCCGGCAGCCACCTGTGGGAAAACGTCTTGCGCATCTGGACCCACGGCGTGAACGGCAACGGACTGGCATTCGGCCTGATGCTGCTGAACAGCACGATCATGGCGCTCGGGATCACCGTCGGCAAAATCACCGTTTCGATGCTCTCGGCATTTGCGCTGGTCCGGTTCCGCTTTCCGCTGCGGACTCTGTTCTTCTGGCTGATTTTCACCACCCTGATGCTGCCGGTCGAGGTGCGTATTTTCCCGACGGTACAGGTGATCGCCGATCTGAATCTGCTCGACAGTTACAGCGGCCTGACTTTGCCGCTGATGGCGTCGGCGACTGCCACCTTTTTGTTCCGCCAGTTTTTCATGTCGCTGCCGGATGAGCTGGTGGAAGCCGCCCGGATTGATGGTGCCAGCGCGATGCGTTTCTTCCGCGATATCGTGCTGCCACTGTCGAAAACCAATCTGGCGGCGCTGTTCGTTATCACCTTTATCTACGGCTGGAATCAGTATCTCTGGCCGCTGCTGATCATCAATGACGCCAGCTTCGGCACGGCGGTGGCGGGGATTAAAAGCATTATCTCCACCAGCGGTTCACCGACCCAGTGGAACGAAGTGATGGCGGCGATGTTATTAACCCTGATCCCACCGGTGATGGTGTTAGTCATGCAGCGTGCCTTTGTGCGCGGCCTGGTTGAGAGTGAGAAATAAGATGGCAGGCGTAACCCTTCAGGCAGTTACCAAGTCCTACTATGGTAAAAATCAGATCATTCAGTCGCTGAACGTCACGGTGAATGATGGCGAATTTATGGTGATGGTTGGCCCCTCCGGCTGCGGTAAATCGACCCTGCTGCGGATGGTGGCGGGCCTTGAGCGCGTCAGCTCCGGCGACATCTACATCGACAACAAACGCGTCACCCAGCAAGAGCCAAAAGATCACGGCATTGCGATGGTGTTCCAGAACTATGCGCTCTATCCCCATATGTCAGTGGAAGAGAATATGGCCTATGGCCTGAAAAATCCGCGGCATGGGCAAAGAGCAGATTCGGCTACGGGTGCTGGACGACGCGCGCAGCCTTGAGCTGGACCATCTGCTGACCCGCCGGCCGCGTGAACTCTCCGGCGGGCAGCGTCAGCGCGTTGCCATGGGCCGCGCTATCGTGCGTGAACCGGCAGTGTTCCTGTTCGATGAGCCGCTCTCCAACCTTGATGCGCGCCTGCGGGTGCAGATGCGTCTGGAGCTGCAACAGCTGCATCGGCGTTTGCAGACCACCAGCCTCTATGTCACCCACGATCAGGTCGAAGCGATAACGCTGGCGCAGCGGGTGATGGTAACGAACAAAGGCGTGGTCGAGCAGCTGGGCACGCCGGTTGAGGTCTACTAGCGTCCCGCCAGTCAGTTCGTCGCCTCGTTTATCGGCGCACCGGCAATGAACCTGCTGAAAGGAGCGTTCAACAGTGATGGCAGCCGCTTTAATCTGGACGCGTCGCACGCTCTGCCGCTAAGCGAAAGCAAAGCGAAGTGGGCTAACCGTCCGGTGGTACTGGGTATCCGGCCGGAACATATCCGGCTCAGCAGCCGTGAGCAGGGCGGCATACCGCTGCGGGTCGATACGCTGGAAATGCTGGGGGCTGACAATCTTGCCCATGGCCGCATCGGTGATACGCCGCTGGTGGTACGCTTAGCCCACAGCGAGCGGCCACAGCCTGGCAACACGCTGTGGCTGCATCTGCCGGCAGATGCGTTACACTTCTTCGATTCAACCCATGGAAAGCGTCTGGAATGAGCACACAACACTGGCCCTATCCGCACATTGTCGTGCACCGCGGCGGCGGCAAACTGGCACCGGAAAATACCCTAGCGGTAATTGACGTCGGGGCGAAATATGGCCATCAGATGATTGAGTTTGATACCAAATTATCGGGTGACGCGCAGATCTTCCTGCTGCACGACGACACGCTGGACCGCACCAGCAACGGCTGGGGCGTCGCCGGGCAGCTGCCGTGGGAGAAACTGTCGCAACTGGATGCCGGCAGCTGGTTCAGCAAAGCGTTTAACGGTGAGAAGCTGGCGCGGCTGGATCAGGTGGCGGATCGCTGCCGGCAGCATCAGATGATGGCGAATATCGAAATAAAACCGACTACCGGCAGCGAGGCGGAGACCTGACGGGCAGTGACGCAGGCAGCAGCCAGCCTGTGGGAAGGGCAAACGCCGCCGTTGCTCTCGTCCTTCTCTTACGTCGCGCTGGACGCGGCGATGCAGGCCGAGCCGCAACTGCCGCGCGGTTTACTGTCGCACAGCTGGGATGACCAATGGCGCGAGAAGACCTCGGCGCTGGCCTGCGTTTCGATCCATCTGAATCATAAAGTGCTGACCGAAGCGCGGGTGGCTGAGCTGAAAGCGGCGGGCCTGAAAATTCTGGCCTATACCGTTAACAGCCCGGAGCGGGCGCGGGAACTGCTGAAATGGGGCGTTGATGCCATCTGTACCGACTGCATCGACATCATCGGCCCCGATTTTAGCTAGTTCTGATTCTGGTTCTGCTGGCCCGGCTGGGTGGTGATCACGCGTTGCTGGGCGCTATTGCGCTGCTCCTGCATCTGACGCTGCTGGTCCTGGCGCAGCTTCAACTGCTGTTGTTGCTGTTGCGCCTGCATCTGGCTCTGCATCCGTTGCTGGCTGGGGTTATAGCCGGGCCGGTTAGGATCGTTGGTACTGTTCAGCCTATTCGCCAGCGTGGCGAAGGGCAGCAGAGCCGCCAAAGCAATAATCCACTTCTTCATCATTCCTCCTTCCTGAAAGCGACAGGTGCTGGATGCTGAACGCCATCGTCCGGCGTCCAGGGTCGCATGCATAAGTTTACGCGATATCACAGACCTTACTTTCAGATGTATTCCTGATTTGACTTAACCCTGATTATTTTGCTGTATTTGTAGCCACTTGCAGAAATGATAAAAAATGTAAATAACAAATAAGGATGGTGGCAGGATGAAAATGCAGGCAACAGCGCGCCAGCTCGGCAACGCCGTTGATGCTGCAGTGGCGGTGGGCTTTGCGCTGGCCGCCCATAAATATGGCACGCTGCCGCTGAGTACGCTGCTGGCTCCGGCGATCAAACTGGCGCGCGACGGCATTGTGGTCAATGATGCGCTGGCGGATGACCTGAAAACCTACGGCAAAGAAGTGCTGATTAACCATCCCAACAGCAAAGCGATCTTCTATAAAGCGGACGGCACGACGTGGCGGCAGGGCGATCGGCTGGTGCAGAAAAACCTCGCCCACAGCCTGCAGTTAATTGCCCGCCAGGGACCGGATGCCTTTTATAAAGGCGCTATCGCCGATGAGATCGCGGGCGAGATGGCGCAGCACGGCGGCCTGATCAACAAAGCCGATCTGGCGGCCTACCGCGCGGTTGAACGTAAGCCGATCAGTGGCACCTATCGTGGTTATGAGGTCTTCTCAATGCCACCACCGTCGTCCGGTGACATCCACATCGTGCAGATCCTCAATATTCTCGAAAACTTCGATCTGGCAAAGATGGGTTTTGGCAGTGCTGACGCCATGCATGTAATGGCCGAAGCGGAGAAATATGCCTATGCGGACCGCTCTGAATACCTTGGCGATCCCGATTTCGTTAAGGTGCCGTGGCAGGCGTTAACCAGCAAAGCCTATGCCAAAACCTTGGCGCAGCAGATTGATGTCGCCAAAGCGCGTCCTTCCAGAGAGATCAAACCCGGCAAGCTCGAACCCTACGAAAGTAACCAGACCACCCATTATTCGGTGGTGGATAAACAGGGCAATGCGGTGGCGGTCACTTACACCCTCAATACCTATTTCGGCAGCGGGATTGTGGCGGGCAACAGCGGCATTCTGATGAATAACGAAATGGATGATTTCTCGGCGAAACCGGGGACGCCAAACGTCTATGGGCTGGTCGGCGGTGCAGCCGGCGAAACGTCCGCTCTCTTCCATGTCACCGACCATTGTGGCTAAGGGCGGTAAAACCTGGCTGGTCACCGGCAGTCCGGGCGGCAGCCGTATCATCACCACGGTATTGCAGATGGTGGTGAACAGCATTGATTTCGGGATGAACGTCGCCGAAGTGACCAATGCGCCGCGTTTTCATCATCAGTGGCTGCCCGATCAGCTTGAGAAAGGCTTCAGCCCGGGTACGCTGCGTCTGCTGGAAAGCAAAGGTCAGCATGTGAAAGTGCTGTCGGCGATGGGCAGTACGCAGAGCATTATGATTGGGCCGGACGGCATGCTGTATGGCGCGTCCGATCCGCGCAGCACCGACGATCTCAGCGCCGGTTACTAAAAGTAAAGAGCGTTATCAGATGCTGTTCAAACGGCTGATAAAGCCAGGTCTGCTATCCGGCAGCAATCAACAGGCTTGACGCGCAGGGAGCAGGGGCAGAGGAGGAAAGCGTCCCGCAGCAGGGAAAAAACGCTGGGAGCGTTGTTGAACAACGCAAAGCGTTGGCCCGGCTACGGGCTCCCCCCAGGGATGAGGTGCGTAATCGCGCGAGCCGGGCCAGGGTATATCGACAGAAAGGGCACCGAAGGCGCCCTTTCTGCTTTCAGACATCAGGGTTTAATCCGGCACGTGTTTAATCCGTGCCATATAGTGGACATCGATCAGTTCACCGTGCCGCATTGCAAAGCCTTTAGCCGTTCCCTCAATCTCAAAACCGAAACGATGATAAAGGGCGATGGCTGTCGCATTATCGACGAACACCGCCAGCTCCATCCGCGAGACCTGCAGCCAGTTGTCGCACAACGCGACCATTTCACGCATAAGTGTGGTTCCGACGCCACGCTGGCGGTAGCGTTGATCCACGACCATTCCCAGTGAGGCTACGTGACGGCGTCTGGCGCGCTCTTCCACCTGCAGCGCACACTGACCGACGACAACATCATCGATACAGGCCACTAGCAGATGCGCATTGAGCTGCGGAGTGGCGAGTCGGGTATGCCACATCTGTAGTGATGAGTAGGGCAAATGGAGTTTGCTGGCCTGGGTATCGGGCTGACCGTAAATCCTGTGCAGTGCAGCAGCATCTTCTGGTGTGAGGTGGCGAATGATGATCTCACTCATGGTGCCTCCCCTGCGGATTAAGCGAATAAATAACTTTTAAAATCAATGAATTAATTAAAATAACCAACAAAAAAGTTGGCAAAATAGCTTTACAGACGCGAATGATAATGGTTATTATTGCGACGCGTTCTCAGGTTGTCGCCCGACAGCCTGAGAACGCACGACATTGTTCACATTGCTTCCAGTATTACTTTAGCCAGCACGGGTGCTGGCTTTTTTTGGCTGTCATTCACCGATTGGCGGGGATGGGCGGTCAGTACTCTCCTAACCGGATCTGGTGCGGGTGGCCCTGCGGTTAATGTGTTGCCTGGCCGGCAATGACAATCTTTCCCTGCGCTACTTCTGCAGTAACAGCAATAATTCAATTAAAAATAAAGCCAGAAGGTTATATTTGGTGGTGTCAGTTGTTAACAAATAACTTCTGTGGAGGTTTTTTACTGCGCCCTGAAATACCGATGCGAAACGGCATTGATGAAGCAGGGGAATAAAGCCAGTGCGATGGCTTTATGAATAGCGTTTAACGTCACACGTGCTCCATACCCTCTGCAGTCGGGCGGTTGATAAATAACTTACCTTGATGCGGATGCTGTTATTCTAAAATAATCCGCTTTATTTAGCGGCTGGTTTACTCAATAATTTATTCTGTATATCCCGCAATGAGGTATTGATATGCGTTTTAATACTCTGTCCGATAGCGCAATTATTTCTGAATTGTGCAGCAGAATTAAAGAAACCCGTATGCAGCTCGGGCTCTCCCAGATTGAACTTGCTGAACGCGCGCGCGTCGGCACGGCCACCATTAAACGGGCAGAGTTGGGTGAGTCAGTCACCCTGAGTACTTTAATCGGTATTTTGCGTGGTCTTGGGTGGCTGCACCAGTTGGAGTCAATTCTGTCCGATTCCCACATGCGAACCTTTAACGCGCAGTTTACCGCCGCGTCACCTGCCCGCATTCGTATCCGGAAAAAACAGAGCAGTCAGTCCCCGGTGGCGGATAACACGGAAGCTGTTGCTGAGCAGCCTGCCAGCGCAACCATAAATGAATGGTATACCTCTTCTGAAGTGTGCAGCATGGTTTGGTCAGATCTGGCCACGGAAAGCGAATCAAAATAACCCCGCTCAAAGCATAGACCCGGTCAGCGCCGGATTAATGAAGCAACCGCCAGCCTTACTGCCAGCGGTTTTCAGGCCGTCAGGATTCACATACCGCGACTTTGATTGCCAGACCGCCACGCGCTGTTTCACGGTATTTAGCGTTCATGTCTTTGCCGGTTTCAAACATGGTTTCAATGATCTTATCCAGCGACACTTTGGGATCGCTGGTGCGGTACATCGCCATACTGGTTGAGTTAATAGCTTTGACGGCCGCAATCGCATTCCGTTCTATACAGGGCACCTGGACCTGACCGGCAACGGGATCGCAGGTCAGACCCAGATTATGCTCCATGGCAATTTCAGCCGCGATGCAGACTTTCTCCGCATCGGCGCCCAGCAGTTCGGCCAGGCCCGCCGCCGCCATCGAACAGGCCACTCCGACCTCTCCCTGACAGCCGACTTCAGCGCCGGAAATCGACGCATTCATCTTATAGAGAATGCCAATTGCGCCTGCCGTTAGGAAATAACGCGTATGGAGTTCAGGCGTTACCGGCTTGATGAAGCGATCGTAATAAGCCAGTACCGCCGGGATGATGCCGCATGCGCCATTGGTGGGGGCGGTGACCACCCGTCCCCCCGCGGCATTTTCCTCACTTACTGCCATAGCGAACATATTCACCCAGTCCATCGCACCCAGCGGAGTAATCGACTGGCTCTGAGGTGCCAGGATGCGATGCAGAGAAGAAGCCCGACGCGGCACCTTCAGCGGGCCGGGTAACATGCCTTCAGTACTGATGCCACGGGTGATCGCATTGCGCATGGTTTGCCACAGTTGTGCCATGTTGTCTTCGACGTCCCGGCGGCCATAGCGTGCTATCTCATTCTTCATCATCACGGCCGAAATCGACAGGTTGTTATTATGGCAATGCGCCAGCAGGTTACGGTCGGAGTAGAAGGGGAAGGGGATATCGATTTCGCTATCCGGGCTGTTACCAAAATCGTCTTCAGTGACAATAAAGCCGCCTCCGACAGAATAATAGGTCTGGGCGTGAACGCTTTTGCCGTCACAAAAGGCGGTTATGCTCATGCCGTTTTCATGTAACGGCAGAAACTCACTGTGAAAGTGCATGCACTCTGCCACCGGGAAGGCGATATCCCGTCGCCCTTCTTCGATACGCAACTGTTGCAGAGTATTCACGTCGCGAATGATGGCTGGTATCTGATCGATATCCACGTGTCGGGCAGATAGCCACTCAGGCCGAGAATAATCGCAATATCGGTATGATGACCTTTTCCCTTCAGAGAAAGAGAGCCATAAATATCCACCACCAGCCGGGTCACGCTGTCCAGCAGGCCCTTTTCCTTTAGCGTATCAACGAAATGTTTACCCGCTTTCATCGGCCCGACGGTATGCGAACTGGATGGCCTGATGCTGATTTAAAAATATCGAAAACGCTAATCATGATTCACCCATGCGGATTGCAATATAAACGAAGTGCTGACCGGTATGGCAAGCGACGACATTAGCTCAGTAAAGAAAAGGCGATGGCGGAGATAGCAATCAGGCCGATGATGACAACAAAGAGATTGCTCAGATGACCGCTGTATTTACGCATAGCCGGGACTTTATTGATGGCGTACATCGGCATCAGGAACAGGATCATGGCGATAACCGGTCCGTCCAGAGTTTCAATCATGCCAAGAATGCTCGGGTTCAGGGTGGCAACAAGCCAGGTGGTGGCCAGCATTAAAGAAGGCGGTAATGCGGTTGAGTTTATTAATTTCGATCGACTTGCCTTTGCTGCGAAGCGATTTAATTACCATGCCGTTGAAATCTTCACGCGCCCCCAGATAGTGGCTGAGAAAGGATTTGGTGATCGCGATAATGGCGATAATCGGTGCCATCTAGGCAATCAACGGGGCGTTAAAATGGTTAGCGAGGTAGGAAAGGATGGAAATATTCTGCGCCTTCGCCTCTGCCAGGTTTTCCGGAGAGAGACTCAGTACACAGCTGAAGACGAAGAACATTACGGTAAGCACCATCATGATATGGGCACAGGCTAAAATACGTGAGCATTTTGACTCCGCCTGCTCGCCGTACTCCTGACGCTTGGCCACCGCAAACGATGAAATAATCGGGGAGTGATTAAAGGAGAACACCATCACGGGAATGGCCAGCCACAGCGTGAGCCATAACCCGCCGCCGGTGATTTCGGAACCACTCACCGAGAGCGTATCCAGAATGGCACCGTTCCATTGCGGGATCAGATACAGCGCGAGCAGCATCAGGGCGGCCACGAACGGGAACATCAGAATACTCATCGCCTTCACAATCGCTTTTTCGCCGAAGCGCACGATGGCCATCATGCCGACAATCAGAATGAATGCCAGTACTGCACGCGGTGGCGATATCAGATGAAGATGGTGGGTGAGAAAGCTGTCGACTGTGTTGGTAATCGCGACGCTATACACCAGCAGGATAGGGTAAATAGCAAAAAAATAGAGCAGGGTGATCAGTTTTCCCGCCCCGGTACCAAAATGTTCCTCTACCACTTCAGTAATGTTTTCCCCCGGATTCTTGCCGGAAAGAACAAAACGGGTGAGGCCACGATGGGCAAAGAAGGTCATCGGGAAAGCCAGCAGCGCCATAATTATTAACGGCAGTAAACCGCCCGTGCCGGCATTTATCGGCAAAAACAGCACGCCAGCACCAATTGCCGTGCCATACAGTCCCAGCATCCAGACGGTATCGCTTTTTCTCCAGCGTGGGGTTTCACGTGTTATCAGCGTATTTTGAACGCCATCCATAATGGGGTTCCTAATAATAATCTGAAATAAAATGAATCGGAGGGTATTTAAAACAACAAGCTTTTTATTTGTTGGGTATTTTAATAGGGTTTAAGTGGGCAAGTTATTTACAGCGATCACATTATTCATTTTGTAAGTGAACTTTTAAGGTATCAAAAGTCATCCCTTATTAAGGGTTGTTTTTAAGGTATCATTTTTAATGCGTTAACTATTTTTCGAACACCTTAAATTTAGCCTGAATATGCCCGAGCAGATAAATAGAGAAAATAAAATAAAAGCGGGCTATCCCGTTTCTGTTATCCGGCCGATTTATCAGGCTTACCTGTATGTCCGGTGTGTTCCTTCATTGCTTGATCCCTTCACCGCCTCCGGTTCGTTCGATCTGTTCCAGTGATAAGCCCGCTTTTGTTCAATCATTTTGAACAGAGGCGTGAAGTTTTTCAGCTATCAATCAATACGCCTCAGGGAGAGAGTATAAAAAACATTGAGGAGATTTGAACATGATTTATCTACGTAAAGCTGAAGAACGCGGTCACGCTAACCACGGCTGGCTTGATAGCTGGCACACCTTTTCCTTCGCCAGCTATCACGACGCTAACTTTATGGGTTTCTCCGCGCTGCGGGTGATCAATGAAGATGTGGTGGAAGGCGGCCAGGGTTTTGGTACCCATCCGCATAAAGATATGGAGATCCTGACCTACGAACGGTTGAGCATCAGGACAGCATGGGCAACAAAGAGCAGATCCCGGCCGGGGAATTCCAGATCATGAGCGCCGGTACCGGTGTGAGTCACTCTGAGTACAATGCCAGTGCCACCGAGCCGCTGCATCTTTATCAGATCTGGATCATTCCTGAGTGTACCGGCATTGAACCACGCTACGATCAGCGTCGTTTCCCGGATGTGCAGGGACGTCAGCTGGTGCTGAGCCCGGATGCGCGTGAAGGCTCGCTGAAGGTTTATCAGGATATGACCTTATCGCGCTGGGTACTGGCGGCGGGTGAGCAGGATAACGTGGCGATTGATGCCGGTCGTCGCATCTGGATTCAGGTGGTTAAAGGTTATGTCACTGTCAACGGGCAAGCGGTCACCACCAGCGATGCGCTGGCTATCTGGGACGAAAGCGCACTGACCATCGAGGCCAGCAGCGCCGCTGAAGTGCTGCTGTTTGATCTGCCACCGGTCTGATTCGGATACGGGCGCGCAACGTCGCGCCCGGTTGGCAATCTGATGACAGAAAAGTGATAGACTCATCGTACTTAAGCTATGAGGGCGATCCCAGGCGCTACGATGAAGAAGAAAAGACCGGTATTACAGGACGTTGCCGATCGCGTCGGCATTACTAAAATGACCGTCAGCCGTTACCTGCGTAATCCTGAGCAGGTCTCCATTGCCCTGCGCGATAAGATTGCCGTGGCGCTGGATGAGCTGGGTTATATCCCTAATCGCGCACCCGACATGCTTTCTAACGCCACCAGCCGCGCCATTGGCGTGCTGCTGCCGTCGCTCACCAACCAGGTCTTCGCCGACGTTCTGCGCGGCATTGAAGCCGTCACCGATGAGGCGGGCTACCAGACGCTGGTAGCTCGCTTCGGTTATAACCCGCAAAAAGAAGAGTTACAGCTGTGCTCGCTGCTCGGCTGGAACATTGATGGGGTGATCCTGACCGAACGCACTCACACTCCGGGCACGCTGCGGATGCTGGAAGTGGCCGGCATTCCGGTGATTGAAGTAATGGACAGCGTGACGCCCTGCCTGGACATAGCGGTAGGCTTCGACAACGTGGAAGCGGCACGTCAGATGACCCAGGCTATTCTGCGTAAAGGCCATCGTTATACGGTTTACCTTGGCGCACGGCTTGATGAACGTACGCTGCAAAAGCAGCGCGGTTATGAAGCGGCGATGCGCGAAGCGGGGCTGACGCCGCGCAGCGTGATGATGGAAGATGCCTCTTCATTCAGCGCCGGTTGTGATCTGCTGCGTGAGGCGCAACGACTCTATCCTGAAACCGACAGCCTGTTCTGTACCAACGATGACCTGGCGGTCGGCGCGATGTTTGAATGCCAGCGGCAGGGGTTGCAGGTGCCGAGCCAGATGGCGATTGCCGGTTTTCACGGTCACGACATCAGTCAGGTGGTGACGCCGCAGCTGGCGACGGTACTGACGCCGCGCGACCGGATGGGACGCGAAGCAGCGGCGCTGTTGCTGGCGCGTATCGCCGGTGACAGCAGCGTGAATCAACCACTCGATGTGGGCTTTGAAATCAGTGAAGGTGGCAGCATCTGATTCTGGCGATTTTATGAGTCAGCTCACACTTTCGTGCTTTTCCCGGTAAAAAGGTTGCCAGGCTGTTAAGCGGTCAAGACAATGAGAAACGACATTGTTATCGGTAACATTGTCAAATTCATCCCTGCCGGAGCAGAAAAATGACAACGCAATCCCCGTCGCATCACGTTTTTATCCTGATGGGCGTTTCAGGCAGCGGTAAGTCTGCCGTCGCCAACCAGGTTTCGCATCAACTGAATACCGCCTTTCTCGACGGTGATTTTCTCCACCCGCGCGCCAACATCCTGAAAATGGCCGACGGTCATCCGCTGGATGATCACGACCGTCAGCCGTGGTTACAGGCGCTGAACGATGCCGCTTTTGCGATGCAACGTACCTAGGCGATTTCGGTGATTGTTTGCTCGGCGCTGAAAAAAATTTATCGCGATATTCTGCGTCAGGGTAATGACAACCTGCGTTTCGTCTATCTGAAAGGCGATTTCTATACCATCGAAGCCCGTCTTAAAGCGCGTAAAGGTCACTTCTTCAAGCCGCAAATGCTGGTCACCCAGTTTGCGACGCTGGAAGAGCCCGGCAGCGATGAGCCGGATGTTACTGGTGGTGGATATAGATCATTCACTCGACGAGGTTGTGGCGGCTACGGTTGCGACTATCAGGGACGCAATCAGCCAGGGTTAGAGATAAATACCGCAACACTTGTTTTGACCGCAGCAGGCTCTGTCCTGCTGCTGCTTTTTCTGGTGATGAAAGCGCGCATGCACGCCTTTGTCGCCCTGATGTTAGTGTCGATTGGCGCTGGGTTATTCTCCGGTATGCCGCTGAATCAGATCGCCGAAACCATGCAGAAGGGGATGGGCGGCACGCTCGGCTTCCTCGCTATCGTGGTGGCGCTGGGCGCGATGTTCGGCAAAATCCTGCACGAGACAGGTGCGGTCGATCAGATCGCTATCCGGATGCTGAAAACCTTTGGTCAGAGTCGCGCCCATTACGCGATGGGCATTGCCGGCCTGATCTGCGCGCTGCCGCTGTTTTTTGAAGTGGCGGTGGTGCTGTTAATCAGTATCGCTTTTGCCGTGGCGCGGCGTACCGGTGGCAATCTGGTCAAGCTGGTGATCCCGCTGTTTGCCGGGGTTGCCGCTGCGGCCGCCTTCCTGCTGCCGGGTCCGGCGCCGATGCTGCTGGCCTCGCAGATGCACGCTGACTTTGGCTAGATGATCCTGCTTGGTCTGTGCGCGGCGATCCCCGGCATGTTGATTGCTGGTCCGCTGTTCGGCAATTTCATCGGTAATCTCGTCTCCTTCAGCGCACCACCGGAAGATCATCAGCCGGATGTCGATGAGAGTAAGCTGCCCTCGTTTGGTTTCAGCCTGTCATTGATTCTGTTCCCGCTGGTACTGGTCGGCCTGAAAACTATCGGCGCGCGCTTCACCACTGAAGGCACCCCTTTATATGAGTGGCTGGAATTTATCGGCCACCCGTTTACCGCCATTCTGCTGGCGTTGCTGGTGGCGATTTATGGGCTGGCGTACCGTCAGGGCATGGATAAAGAGCGGGTGATGCAGGTGTGCGGCAGTGCGCTGCAACCGGCGGGTATTATCCTGCTGGTGATCGGTGCGGGCGGGGTGTTTAAACAGGTGCTGGTGGATTCCGGCGTCGGCCCGGTGCTGGGTAACGCGCTGACCGGTGCGGGACTGCCGATTACGCTGGCCTGCTTTATCCTGTCGGGCGCAGTGCGGGTTATTCAGGGATCGGCGACGGTCGCCTGTCTGACCACGGTTGGCCTGATTATGCCGGTGATTGAACCGCTGCACTACAGCGGCGCTCAGCTGGCGGCACTGTCGATTTGTATCGGCGGCGGGTCGATTATCATCAGCCACGTCAATGATGCCGGTTTCTGGCTGTTTGGTCGCTTCACCGGGGCCAGCGAAGCGGAAACCCTGAAAACCTGGACCCTGATGGAAACCATTCTCGGCACCGTTGGCGCGGTGGTGGGAATGATCGCCTTTACGTTGTTATCGTAACGGCGCGGCCTCTCCGGTTCTGTTCTTCCCTGCGGTGATGGGGAAGAACGGAACTGACTACAGCTACTCACTACAGCTTCAGATAAGCCCGAATCCCATCAAGGAACATCTGGGTCGCCAGCATAATCAGAATCAATCCCATCAGCCGCTCCAGCGCATTCACCCCTTTATCGCCCAGCAGGCGCAGGAACAGGCCCGACAGCAGCAAAATGCCGACCGTCACGCCCCAGGCAATCAACAGCGCACCCACCAGATGCGTCATCTGGTGCGGGTACTGATGTGACAACAGCATCAGGGTTGCCAGCAGCGACGGTCCGGCGACCAGCGGGATCGCCAGCGGCACCAGAAACGGCTCTTCACCTGCCGATAAGCCGGTACTACTGCTCTCCTCCGACGGGAAAATCATCTTAATAGCGATTAAGAACAGAATCACCCCGCCGGAAATCGACACCGTCTCGGTACGCAGATTCAGAAAAGCCAGAATGCGCTCACCGGTAAACAGAAACAGCAGCATGATGATTAACGCAATCAACATTTCGCGTATCAGAACCACTCGCCGCCGTTTCGGTTCCAGATGCTTTAAAACCGACATAAAAATGGGCAAATTGCCCAGTGGGTCCATAATTAACAACAATAATATGGTCGTTGAAATCATTTCAGTCATTCGTTTGGCGCCGTCTCGTGAGCTAAAAAGGGCTGTTATTAGTTACGCTGCTGAAAAAGTTAGCGTAATCGAATTAATTCACTTGCCAGAAAGCCTGCATTTTGTAGAGTTTGTAGTCACAGGTAAATCTTATTATTACGCAGAGCGGCGTGAAAATAACACGTCGTTCCCTCCTCTGAAATGAAAAGCAGGTGTGAAACCGCCTGAGACGGACACGACATGAAGAATGTAGGTTTTGTTGGTTGGCGCGGTATGGTCGGCTCAGTGCTGATGTCCCGCATGAGCGAAGAGCGCGATTTTGATCTCATCAATCCGGTGTTCTTCTCGACGTCGCAGCACGGCCAGGCGGCCCCTGCTTTTGGCGGTAAGCAGCAGGGCGTCCTGCAGGATGCGTTTGATATCGAGGCGCTGAGTGCGCTGGATATCATCATCACCTGCCAGGGCGGCGACTACACCAGCGAGGTCTATCCGAAGCTGCGCGAAAGCGGCTGGCAGGGCTACTGGATCGATGCCGCCTCTACGCTGCGGATGAAAGACGATGCGATTATCATCCTCGACCCGGTTAACCATCAGGTGATCCGTGAAGGTATCGATCGCGGCATCAAGACCTTTGTCGGCGGAAATTGCACCGTCAGCCTGATGCTGATGTCACTCGGCGGGCTGTTTGCGCAGGATCTGGTGGAGTGGGCCTCGGTTGCCACCTATCAGGCGGCGTCAGGCGGCGGTGCGCGTCATATGCGTGAACTGCTGACCCAGATGGGCATGCTGCACGATCACGTGGCGCCTGCGCTGCAGAATCCGGCCTCGGCCATTCTCGATATCGAGCGTAGCGTCACCGACTTCACCCGCTCCGGTACCCTGCCGACCGATAACTTCGGCGTGCCGCTGGCGGGCAGCCTGATCCCGTGGATCGACAAGCAGCTGGACAACGGTCAGAGCCGTGAAGAGTGGAAAGGACAGGCGGAAACCAACAAGATCCTCGCCACCCGTAAGGTGATTCCGGTTGATGGACTGTGCGTGCGCGTCGGTGCGCTGCGCTGCCACAGCCAGGCGTTTACCCTGAAGCTGAAACGCGACCTGCCGCTGGCCGACATCGAGCAGCTGCTGGCTGCTCACGATGAGTGGGTCAAAGTGGTGCCAAACGATCGCGAACGCACGATGCGCGAACTGACGCCAGCGGCGGTGACCGGCACGCTGACCACGCCGGTTGGCCGTCTGCGCAAACTGAATATGGGGCCGGAATACCTCTCCGCCTTTACCGTCGGTGACCAGTTATTATGGGGTGCGGCTGAACCGCTACGCCGTATGCTGCGGCTGTTAACCAACTAACCGATGACGCTCGCCAAAGGCCGGATTTACCCGGCTTTTTTTGTTTTTGTCGCAGCATATTTGAGCTGCCGTTTCGCTTACTCAGTGATCAGCTTCCTTTTTTGCCGCTCGGTGAATAATTTTTTGTTTTCAGCCATGGCAACTGCCGCTACCAAGCTATGATTTAACCATGATGTGCCGCAGGTTGACTGTTTTGCTTTCCGGACTAAATGGTTGTTGTACAAGGCAAAGACACTTTTCCCATGGAATGGCCTGACTCCTTTTGTCGTCGTACGTATGGCTCAATGGAGAGCAGTGCATGTGAAGCGCGACAAGTCGTGTCGTGTTGTTCATTTCGCCTGCCAAATATAACAGGAAGAAAGTCATGTCAGAGCTTCCCGATCGCGATGCGATCAATGCCCTGTTTGCAGGTAATTATTCTGACCCATTTGCGTTACTGGGGATGCACCAGACTCAGCAAGGCCTGGAAGTCAGGGCGTTGTTACCTGAAGCGCTTGAGGTGTGGGTAATCGAAACCTCCACCGGGCGTAAACTTGCGCAGCTGGCGTGCGAAGATGCACGCGGCTTCTTCAGTGGCGTGATCATCCCACGCCGTAAAAACCGTTTCCGCTACCAGCTGGCGGTGAACTGGCACGGTCAGCAGAACCTGATCGACGATGCTTACCGCTTTGGCCCGCTGCTGCAGGAGATGGACCTGTGGCTGCTGGCCGAAGGAACTCACCTGGGCCCTTACGAAACGCTGGGCGCTCACGGTGACGTGATTGATGGCGTCACCGGTACCCGTTTCTGCGTCTGGGCACCCAATGCTCGTCGCGTGTCGGTAGTGGGAGATTTCAACTTCTGGGATGGCCGCCGTCACCCGATGCGTCTGCGTAAAGAGATGGGCATCTGGGAGCTGTTTGTGCCAGGCGCGGTTAACGGCCAGCTGTATAAATTTGAAATCATCGACGCCAACGGCCAGCTGCGCATCAAAGCGGATCCGTTCGCCTTTGAGGCGCAGATGCGTCCGCAAACGGCTTCGATGATTTGTGGCCTGCCCGACGCCATCGAGATGAAAGATGCGCGCAAAGCGGCCAACGCCTTTGATGCACCGATCTCGATTTACGAAGTGCATCTCGGTTCATGGCGACGCCACACCGACAATAACTTCTGGCTGAGCTACAAAGAGCTGGCTGAACAGCTGGTGCCCTACGTCAAAGAGATGGGCTTTACCCATATCGAACTGCTGCCGATCAACGAACATCCGTTTGATGGCAGCTGGGGTTATCAGCCGCTGGGCATGTACGCGCCGACCCGTCGCTTCGGGACCCGTGATGAATTCCGCGCCTTTATCGACAGCGCCCATGCCGCCGGCCTGAACGTGCTGCTGGACTGGGTGCCGGGCCATTTCCCGAGCGATGACTTTGGTCTGGCAAAATTTGATGGCACCGAGCTGTACGAACATAGCGATCCGCGTGAAGGTTTCCATCAGGACTGGAACACCCTGATCTATAACTTTGGCCGTCGTGAAGTCAGCAACTACCTGTCGGGCAATGCGCTCTACTGGGTTGAACGTTTTGGCATTGATGGTTTACGCGTCGATGCGGTGGCGTCGATGATTTACCGCGACTACAGCCGCGCGGAAGGCGAGTGGGTGCCTAACCAGTATGGCGGGCGTGAAAACCTCGAAGCGATTGAGTTTCTGCGCTACACCAACCGCACGCTGGGCACCGTGGCATCCGGCTCGGTGACGATGGCGGAAGAGTCGACCGATTACCCTGGCGTGACGCGTCCAACCGAAGGCTACGGGCTGGGCTTCTGGTTCAAATGGAACCTCGGCTGGATGCACGACACGCTCGACTACATGAAACTCGATCCGATCCATCGCCGTTATCATCACAACCTGATGAGCTTCGGCATGATGTACAACTACACCGAGAATTTTGTCCTGCCGCTGTCACACGATGAAGTGGTGCACGGTAAGCGCTCGATTCTTGACCGCATGCCGGGTGATGCGTGGCAGAAGTTCGCCAACCTGCGCGCCTATTACGGCTGGATGTGGGGCTTCCCGGGCAAGAAATTGCTGTTTATGGGCAATGAGTTCGCCCAGGGCCGCGAGTGGAATCATGACGTCAGCCTCGACTGGCATCTGCTGGAAGGCGGTGACAACTGGCACCACGGCGTGCAGCGTCTGGTGCGCGATCTCAACCATACCTATCAATACTACACGCCGCTGCATCAGCTCGACTTCGATCCGCAGGGATTTGAGTGGCTGGTGGTCGACGATGCGGAGCATTCGGTGTTTGCCTTTGTCCGTCGCGACCGTGAAGGCAATGAAGTGATCGTGGTCAGTAACTTTACCCCGGTGCCGCGGCCAGGTTACCGCTTTGGCGTGAACCAGCCCGGTAAGTGGCGCGAAGTGATGAATACCGACCAGCATGAATATCACGGCAGCGACGTGCGCAACCACGGCGTGCATACCGATCAGCAGCCGAGCCATGGGCGACCGCAGTCGCTGAGCCTGAATCTGCCGCCGCTGGCGACTCTGTGGCTGGTGCGGGAGGGCGAATGACCATAACGGCCGGCGATCCGCAGCCGCTTGGTGCCAGTTACGATGGCAAGGGCGTCAATTTCACACTGTTTTCACAGCATGCCAGCCGCGCTGAGCTGTGCCTGTTTGATGAAAACGGGGTGGAGCAGCGTATCGATCTGCCTGGCCGCAGCGGCGATATCTGGCATGGCTATGTTCCGACGCTAAAGCCAGGGCAGCGTTACGGCTATCGGGTCCACGGTCCATGGGCACCCAGTCAGGGGCATCGTTTTAACCCAGCCAAGCTGCTGGTGGACCCTTGCGCCCGCGCGGTTGAAGGCGACGTGCCGGACGATGCCCGTTTTCACGGCGGCATCAGCGAGCCTGACCCGCACGACAGCGCGGCGATCGCGCCGAAGTCACTGGTGGTGGCTGAAGATTTCGACTGGCAGGACGACGTTGCGCCGCGCACGCCGTGGGGCAACACCGTGATTTATGAGGCGCATGTGCGCGGCCTGACACGGCAGCATCCGGAAATTCCGGAAACGCTGCGCGGTACTTACGCGGCGCTCGGCCATCCTGTTATGGTGGGTTACCTGCGTCGTCTCGGTATCACGGCGATTGAGCTGCTGCCGGTTGCCCATTTTGCCAGCGAACCGCGGTTGCTTCAGCTGGGGCTGAGCAACTACTGGGGCTATAACCCGTTTGCACTCTGGGCGGTCGATCCGCGCTACGCCGCCGGACAGGATGGGCTGACGCCGCTGCAGGAGTTTCAGCAGGCGGTCAAAAACCTGCATGCGGCCGGGATAGAAATGCTGCTGGATGCGGTGTTTAACCACACCGCCGAACTGGACGCTATCGGCCCGACGATTTCACTGCGCGGCATCGATAACGCCAGTTATTACTGGCTGGACGAGCAGGGCGACTATCAGAACTGGACCGGCTGCGGCAACACGCTCAATCTGCATCACCCGCAGGTGATGGCGTGGGCGCTGGATGCGCTGCGCTACTGGGTGCGGGTTTGTCACGTCGACGGTTTCCGCTTTGATCTGGCGCCGGTGCTGGGGCGTACGCCCGACTACCAGCGTGATGCGCCGCTGTTTGAGGCGATACGCGCCTGTCCGCTGCTGTCCCAGGTCAAGCTGATTGCCGAACCCTGGGATATCGGACCCAATGGCTATCAGGTCGGCCAGTTTCCTGCGCCGTTTGCTGAATGGAACGATCGCTTCCGCGACACCGCGCGACGCTACTGGCTGCACGGTGCAATGAGCAACGGGGAGTTTGCCCGTCGTTTTGCCGCCTCCAGCGATCTTTTTCAGCATCAGGACCGGCAGCCACACGCCACCGTCAACCTGGTCACCGCTCATGACGGCTTTACGCTGTGGGACGTGGTGAGCTTCGAAAGCAAGCACAACGAAGCCAACGGGGAAGATAACCGTGACGGGCACGGCGATAACTACAGCCATAACCATGGCAAAGAGGGGCTGAACGTCAGCTTCGATGTGATTGAGCGCCGCCGTCGCAGCGTGCGGGGCTTGCTCACCACCCTGTTACTGTCGCAGGGCACACCGATGCTGCTGGCGGGCGACGAGCGCGGCCACACGCAGCACGGTAACAACAACGCCTACTGTCAGGACAACGCCCTGAGCTGGCTTGACTGGCGGGCGGATGAGAAAGGATTGGTCGGATTCACTGCGGCCCTGATCCAGCTGCGTCAGCGCATTCCGGCGCTGACGGCGGATCTCTGGTGGCAGGAAGGTGATGGCAATGTGCAGTGGCTCAATGCCGGTGGCCAGCCACTGCAACACGATGAATGGGCACAGGGGACGCACAGATTGCAGATCCTGCTGTCCGGCCGCTGGTTAATAACAATAAACGCCACGGACTCGGTGAACGACATCGTGTTACCAGACGGAGAATGGCGTGCCCTTCCTCCTTTCGCCGGGGACGATAACCCCATCCTGTTAACTGTCTGGCATGGTCCCGCACACGGTGTGTGCGTGTTCCAAAAGCAATCATAAGGAGTCAGACATGGTTAAATTAGACAGAAAAGATCACCTGATGCTGGCGCGCCAGCTCCCTACACAAACGGTTGCTCTGATCCTCGCCAGTGGACTCGGTACACGGCTGGTCGACCTGACGGCAAAACGCGCCAAACCGGCGGTGCACTTCGGCGGCAAGTTCCGCATTATCGACTTTGCCTTGTCCAACTGCGTTAACTCCGGTATCCGCCGCATTGGCGTGATTACCCAGTACCAGTACCACCACCCTGACCCAGCACATCCAGCGTGTGCTGGTCGATCTTCAATGAAGAGATGAATGAGTTTGTGGATTTGCTGCCAGCGCAGCAGCGCTTCTCTACCGAACAGTGGTATCGCGGCACCGCCGATGCGGTAACGCAAAACCTTGATGTGATTCGCCGTTATCGGGCGCAGTACATCGTGATCCTCGCCAGGGACCACATTTATAAGATGGATTATTCGCGCATGTTGCTGGATCACGTGGTTAACGAGGCGAAATGTACTATCGCCTGTTTGCCGGTGCATGGAGCCACCGCGTTTGGCGTTATGGCGGTTAACGAAGAGAACATGGTGATCGACTTCGTCGAAAAGCCGCCAAAACCGCCGACCATGCCGGGGGATGACACCCAGGCGCTGGCCAGTGTGGGGATCTACGTCTTCAACGCCGACTATCTTTATGCGTTGCTGCAAGAAGATCTGCAGACCCCAGGCTCAAATCACGATTTTGGCAAAGATATCCTGCCGAAAATCGTGGCGAGCGGTGAGGGCTATGCGCACTCCTTTGCGCTTTCCTGCGTGCAGAACGACGACAAAGCACCGCCTTACTGGCGCGATGTCGGCACGCTGGAAGCGCAAACCTCGACCTAGCCTCGGTAATGCCGGAACTGGATATGGTACGACGTGACTTGGCCGATTCGCACCCATATGGAGCCGCTGCCGCCCGCCAAGTTTGTCCAGGATCGCTCAGGCAGTCACGGCATGACCATGAACTCGCTGGTATCGGGCGGTTGCATCATCTCCGGCTCGGTGGTGGTGAACTCGGTGCTGTTTCCCCGGGTACGCGTTAACTCGTTTTGCAACATTGATTCAACCGTGCTGCTGCCCGATGTGGTGGTTGGCCGATCCTGCCGTCTGCGCCGCTGTGTGATTGATCGCGCCTGCGAGCTGCCAGGAAGGAATGGTCATCGGCGAAAACCCTGATGAAGACAGTCGCCGGTTTCACCGTTCGGATGAAGGCATCGTACTGGTTACCCGCGCCATGCTGGCTAAACTGGCCAATGCGGGGCAGTAAGCGATAGCGGAACACACGCAATCGGCACGCGGATCGTGCCTGATAACTTAATGAGGTCGAGCATGCAGGTTTTACATGTCTGTTCAGAACTTTTCCCGCTGCTCAAAACGGGCGGACTGGCTGATGTAGTCGGGGCATTACCTCAAGCACAAATTGCGGGTGGCACGGATACGCGGGTGTTATTGCCCGCTTTTCCTGCATTGCGCAAGGGCATACCTGAGCTTCAGGTGGTAACAGAATTGGAAACGTTTGCCGGACATGTGCGATTACTGTTTGGTGAGTTTAACGGAGTAGGCATCTACCTGATTGATGCGCCGGCGCTCTATGACCGTCCGGGCAGTCCGTATCATGATGAGTCGCAGTTTGCCTACGTCGATAACTACCTGCGCTTTGCGCTGCTCGGCTGGATGGGCTGTGAGCTGGCGTGCGGGCTGGATGCGATGTGGCGACCGGATATTGTTCACGCCCACGACTGGCATGCCGGCCTGACCTGCGCCTATCTGGAAACGCGCGGTCGTCCGGCTAAATCGGTGTTTACCGTGCATAACCTGGCTTATCAGGGGCTGTTCGCGGCATACCACATGGAAGAGATTGGTCTGCCGTGGTCGTTTTTCAGCATGTACGGACTGGAGTTTTTCGGTCAGATCTCTTTCCTCAAAGCGGGCCTCTATTACGCCGATCACGTCACGGCGGTCAGCCCGACCTACGCGCATGAAATCACCTCGGCCGAGTTTGGTTATGGCATGGAAACCTTACTGGCGCAGCGTATGCTTGAAGGTCGCCTGAGCGGCATTCTGAACGGCGTTGATCCGTCAATCTGGGATCCGGCGCATGACCTGCTGCTCAGCGCGCGCTATAACCGCGACACGCTGGAAGCCAAGGCGGAAAACAAACGCCAGCTGCAGGTGGCGATGGGGCTGAAGGTGGATGATAAGGCCCCAGTATTCTGCGTCATCAGCCGTCTGACCAAACAGAAAGGACTGGACCTGGTACTGGAAGCGCTGCCGGGCCTGCTGGCGCAGGGCGGACAGCTGGTGCTGCTGGGGCAGGGCGATGCCGAGTTGCAACAGGGATTCCTGGCCGCGGCGGCAGAACATCCAGGCAGCGTCGGGGTGCAGATTGGCTATCACGAAGCGTTCTCACACCGCATCGTTGGCGGCGCGGACGTGATTGTGGTGCCGAGCCGATTCGAGCCGTGCGGCCTGACTCAACTTTATGGCCTGAAGTATGGTACGTTGCCATTAGTGCGTCGTACCGGCGGTCTGGCCGATACGGTCAATGACAGTTCATTAGAGAATCTGGCGGACGGTATCGCCAGTGGCTTCAGTTTTGAAGATTCAAATGCCTGGTCGCTGTTGCGGGCCATCCGGCGTGCGTTTGTGTTGTGGTCTCGTCCTTCGCTGTGGCGTTACGTTCAGCGCCAGGCCATGGGGATGGATTTTAGCTGGCAGGTGGCGGCACAAGCCTACCGTGATCTCTACCAACGTTTGATGTAACGGATTGGGAAAACTGGATATGAATGCACCTTTCACTTACGCCTCACCAACGTTGACGGTTGATGCCTTAAAGCATTCGATTGCCTACAAGCTGATGTTTACCATCGGTAAAGATCCCTCTATCGCCAATAAGCATGAGTGGCTTAACGCCTCGCTGCTGGCGGTGCGCGACCGGATGGTTGAGCGCTGGCTGCGTTCCAGCCGTGCCCAGCTGTCGCAGGACGTGCGGCAGGTTTATTACCTGTCGATGGAGTTCCTGATGGGCCGCACGCTGGGCAATGCGCTGCTGGCGATGGGTATTTATGGCGATCTGAACCAAGCGCTGGATGAGATGGGGCTGGACCTGGCCGAGCTGATGGAAGAGGAGAACGATCCTGGCCTCGGTAACGGTGGTCTGGGTCGCCTGGCGGCCTGCTTCCTCGACTCGCTGGCAACGCTGGGCATGCCCGGCCGCGGCTACGGCATTCGTTATGACTACGGCATGTTCAAACAGAACATCGTGGAAGGTGAGCAGAAAGAGTCGCCGGATTACTGGCTTGAGTACGGTAATCCGTGGGAATTCCAGCGTTTCAATACCCGTTACAAAGTGCGTTTTGGCGGTCGGGTGCAGCATGAAGGGGCGAAGGTGCGCTGGCTGGAGACAGAAGAGATTCTGGCGATGGCGTATGACCAGATCATCCCGGGTTACGACACCGACGCCACCAACACCCTGCGGTTGTGGGGCGCGCAGGCGAGTAACGAGATCAACCTCGGTAAATTCAACCAGGGCGACTATTTTGCGGCGGTGGAAGATAAAAACCACTCCGAGAACGTTTCCCGCGTGCTCTATCCCGATGATTCAACCTACTCCGGCCGCGAACTGCGGTTGCGTCAGGAGTATTTCCTGGTCTCCGCCACCGTACAGGACATTCTTAATCGTCACTGGCGGATGCACCAGACCTGGGACAACCTCGCCGATAAAATCGCTATCCACCTGAATGACACCCACCCGGTGCTGGCGATCCCTGAACTGATGCGTCTGCTCATCGACGAACATAAGTTCAGCTGGGACAACGCGTTTGACGTCTGCTGTCAAGTGTTCTCTTACACCAATCACACGCTGATGACCGAAGCGCTGGAAACCTGGCCGGTCGATATGATAGGCAAAATTCTGCCACGTCATCTCAGCATCATTTTCGAGATCAATGACTTCTTCCTGAAAACCATTCAGGACTACTACCCGGATGACTGGGATCTGCTGTCGCGCATTTCGATCATCGACGAGAACGACGGCCGCCGGATCCGCATGGCGTGGCTGGCGGTGGTGGTCAGCCATAAGGTCAATGGCGTCTCTGAACTGCACTCCAACCTGATGGTGCAGTCGCTGTTTGCTGATTTCTCGCGTCTGTTTCCCGGCCGTTTCTGCAACAAGACCAATGGCGTGACGCCGCGTCGCTGGCTGGCACTGGCCAATCCGGCGCTCTCTGAAGTGCTGGATGAGGAGATCGGCCGCAACTGGCGTACCGATCTCAGCCAGCTCGGCGAGCTGAAAGCGCAGATTGATTATCCGGCCTTTATCGAAAAAGTGGCGGTCGCCAAATATCAGAACAAGCGTCGTCTGGCCGACTGGGTGGCGAAAAACCTTGATGTGGTACTGGACCCGAACGCGCTGTTTGATGTGCAGATTAAACGTATTCATGAGTACAAGCGGCAGCTGCTCAACGTGCTGCATGTGATCACCCGCTATAACCGCATCAAAGCCGATCCGCAGGCGGACTGGGTGCCGCGCGTCAATATCTTTGCCGGTAAAGCCGCCTCGGCCTATTACGTCGCCAAGCACATCATTCATCTCATCAACGATGTCGCTGAAGTGATCAACAACGATCCGCAGGTGAAGAATAAGCTGAAGGTAGTCTTCATTCCGAACTATAGCGTCAGTCTGGCGCAGATCATCATCCCGGCGGCCGATCTGTCCGAACAGATATCCACCGCCGGTACCGAAGCCTCCGGTACCAGTAATATGAAGTTTGCGCTCAACGGCGCGCTGACCATCGGTACGCTGGATGGGGCCAACGTTGAGATGCTGGATCACGTCGGCAAGGAGAACATCTTCATTTTCGGTAACACCACGCCGCAGGTTAAAGCGCTGCGTAAATGGGGATATAACCCGCGTCAGTACTACGAAGAGGACCCGGAGCTGCATCAGGTGCTGACCCAGCTGGCCTCTGGCGTATTCAGCCCGCAGGAGCTAGGCCGCTACCGTAACCTGTTTGATTCACTGGTGAACTTCGGCGATCACTATCAGCTGCTGGCGGATTACCGCAGCTATGTCGATACCCAAGATAAGGTGGATGCGCTTTATCGTCAGCCGGATGAATGGCAACGGCGCGCCGCGATGAATATTGCCGGAATGGGCTATTTCTCGTCGGATCGCACCATTCAGGAGTACGCCGATGAGATCTGGAATATTTCGCCGATAAGGTTATAAAATGCGCACGTCACCGTCTGCGGTGACGTTATGATTCGCGGCGGCCGAGGGAGCGGCCGCACTGCTTTACGCCCGTCATCTTCACCGCCGATCCACCGTGACGTTTAGCGCTTCCCCTGACCCGGCGGATACGCGCGCTCATCCCGCTTGGCCCTGACGGCAGCGGATCGCAGATCCCTCTCCAGTCGACTCCTCGGCGGATCTGCGCGATTATGCCGATCGCGATTTTGTTTCGCTGGCCGAAGGCTTTGCCACCTATGCCGGTTTTCAGGAGGCGTTTCAGGTGGCCGGATTTGAACCGCGGGTGGTGACGAAGGTGAATGACATCTTTTCGATGGTCAGCCTGGCCGAGCCTTACCAGATGCGCCAGCAGGTTTCGATTGTCTACTCACATCGCCGCGAACGCGACCAGGAGCTGCTGGCGCTGGCCGCAGAAGGGCGTATGTACGCCCGCAGCCTTACTGACTCAGCCGTTTAGCCAGATGCAGCGCCACCTCAACGCTATTGCGCTCCATGCAAATGGCTTCGCCCTGCCAGCCCGCCTGCAGGGTGAGGCCGGTCAGCACATTGCCTGGCGGCATTTCAATCGCCAGGCGGGCATCTCGCTGGTTGGCTGAAATCACCGCATCATTCCACTGCACCGTTCGCGACATGTTATAGGCGAGGTCGTCGGCAATTTTGCCCGGCTCCCAGATTACCCGCCCCGTCGAACCGCTCAGGTAAGCGCAGCCAGGGCGTGAGAGGCGACAGATTCAAGCGCGGCAGCCAGTTCAGCAGCAGGCTTATCCAGCAGTGCGCAGTGAGAAGGCACGCTGACCGCCAGCCTGACCGCTTTGCTGGCACCGGCCGACAGCGCTTTTTGCGCCACCTGCGCCATATCCTCATCCCGTCCGGCAATCACGATCTGCGTTTCGGCATTGAGGTTGGCGATATAGGTATTGCTGTTGACCAGCAGCTTCTCCAGCCGGCTGAGCGTCAGTCCGGTAATCGCGGTCAGGCCGTAGCCCTGCGGATAGGCCTGCTCCATCAGATCGCCGTGCAGTGCCACCAGCCGCAGTGCATCGCTGAAATCGATGCGCGCCGGCAATCAGCAGGCTGAGCTGAACGGCGCGGTTATGACGCAGCGCGTCAGCGCCGTCCAGCTGGTCGGTCTCTTCACCGAGCACCGCGCGCACGCTGTTTAACAACACCTCACCGTCGGGAAGATGTTGCAACATACCGACCCGCTGGGTGCCCTGGCCGGGGAAAGTAAAAAGTATTTTCATGCGGAATCTCTGCTCCAGGGTGACGCGGTCAGTCTCGGACCGGTGGCGGTTTTCAACAGTACGCGGTCTTCACACAGCCATTTGTTGAGGGCAAAAGCACCGAGCGGTGTTTCCACCTGCGTATCGATGCGGCAGGGCAGCGTTTCAGTCAGGCTTTGCCACCGCTGCAGCGCGTCGCGTGCCAGCGGCTGTGGTGCGCGAATCAGTAAATCTAGATCGCTGGCGGCATGCAGCGTCGGCCGCTGTGTCGCCAGAGCATAACCGGTGCTGCCGGTGACGCCCCAGCACCATGGCCAGTCGCTGTCGCTGAGCGTGATCGCCGCCCTGACCGGCGGATAATCAACAAACGGCGACGCGAGCAGATGGCTGCGCTCAGCCAGCATTTCCGGCGTGACGACGTGTTCAATATCGGCCGCGTCTGTCTAACCGGCGGCGCGCTGTTCATGTTTTTCACCCAGTACCCTGGCGAGAATCGGCAGGCCGAGTGCAGTGTAGTTTGGCAGCGCAACGGTCAGCGTCAGCACCGCAGCATCCTAGGGTGATTTTTTGAAAATTTTAGTCGCGGCAAAATAGATACCCGCGTAGGTGATCCACATGGCACCGGTAAGCACCACGATTAACGGCCATTGCGCCACGATGCCCGGCCAGGGCGTCTGTACTGTCGCGCTGGACAGGGCAGCGGGCAGGGCAAAATCCATCACAAAAATATTGAGCAGTGAAACGTCTTTGTTGTTGACCATTCCGGCCTTACCGGCCCAGAAACCCAGCAGCATGATCACAAAGATTGGAGCAAGGGCATGAACAACTATATAAATCATAAATCACCTGTATTTTAAGAAGAATTCTTGACTAACACGATGTTTATAATTCTAAAAGCGGCCCTTATCGCGGGGCTGTTATCCGCCCCGTCCAGGCCGTTTCCGGCAGGTTTTTTTGTTTTGTAGTCGGGTTACCAGCTCGCGCGCATCCGCTCACGGACCAGCGAGGAGCTGCGGCGATTTTCAGCGCCCAGCCGGTTTTTCAGGCTCGGATCCTGACGGGCATCAGCGATAGCTTTCTGCAGGGCAATCTCAACCATCGCCAGATCGGCATCTGACGGCGTATCAGGGTCGGCCACGGTCAGCAGGTCAGACAGCAGGCCCAGTGTGTGGAAGTTGCTGACGTCATAGACCATCGGCGGAATGGTCGCCGCCAGTTTTTCCAGCGCGTCGACGGTACGCAGCGTGATGCGCGCAGCGGACTCTTTCCCCATTGCGTGCACCAGCACGCCCTAGTCGTTGAGCGCGATCAGACGGTTCGCCTGATAGCCGTGCGCCAGAAATGCGCCAGACATCGCTTTACCGACAATCAGGCCAATCACCGGGTGACCGGCCAGCCGGGCTTTAGCATAGGCACCGGCGGCACCGGCCAGCGCTTGGTGAATACCAAACTCCTCTTCACGGCGTCCATAAGCCTGACTCGGCACATCAATCACCGCCACAATCGGACGTTTCACCGCGCTGTTGCTATCGGCCTCGATGGTTTCGTTCACCACTTTCGCCAGCGTCCAGCCTTCCAGCAGACCGACTTCACCTCTGGCGGCACGGGGATAGTGATTGTCTGCGTCAGGGACTACGGCGATAAAGCGTACGCTTTCGCCATTAAGTTCGCCGTCAGTGACCTGAACATAGGGGCACAGCCCACTCAGGCGCTGCGTATCGGGTGCGAGTTTTGCCAGCCATGTTGCACCGCGGCTGTTGGTCTGAGTCATTATTTATCCTCCCGGGCGAAAAGCTGTTTAATCGTGGCGGTATCGGCCTACTGACGGGTATCGAAGTTACTTAGACGTGGCAGGAAACCCGCATAGTTATCAATGCGATGCTGCGCCGGTACGCCTTTGGCAATGAAGTCATTCATCGCACTCTTAACCGCATTTACGCCATCGCTGACCAGCGCATCCACTAGGCCGCTGGCATAGCGGATTTCGCCGCCGGTCATGCTCCAGATAAACAGGCGGTCGCGGGAGTCATACTCTTCAATGCCCGCTTCCTGCTCAATCACCTGCGGTCCGTTAAGGCCGAGGCGTGCTTCACGCGTGACGATCAGGTAGCTGCAGAGCGCGGCAGCGATAGACATACCGCCAAAGCAGCCGACGGTGCCGGCAATGATGCCGATAACCGGTGTATAGCGACGCAGGTCGACAATCGCCGCATGGATGTCGGCAATCGACGCCAGTCCGAGGTTGGCTTCCTGTAAGCGGAAGCCGCCGGTTTCGAGGCACAGCACCGCCTGAGTCGGAATGCTGTTGCGGTTGTCTTCAGCGGCCAGCTCAAGCGCCGCCGCCATTTTCGCACCGGAGACTTCGCCCATGCTGCCGCCCTGGAAGGTGCCTTCGATGGCAATCACCACCGCAGGCTGACCGTTCAGCGTACCGCGCGCCACCACCATGCCGTCATCAGACTGCGGCACCACACCCTGCGGTGCCAGCTACGGCGACATGATGCCTTCGAAGGGATCCAGCAGTTCGCGATAGCTGCCGTCGTCCAGCAGCGCACCGGCGCGCTCACGGGCACGTAATTCAATAAAACTGGCATCGTTACGCATGACTCACCTCTTCAAATACCTGTTCAATACGGATACGCGCGACGCCGAGCGTTGCGCCAAAGTCGTGAATAACCAGCTGTCCGGCGGGCAGGCCGCTGATCAAATTCAGGCGGTCAAACAGCGCCTTCCAGCGGGCGTCGCTGTTATCCAGTGAGGTGGTGATGTCAATATTTAGCGTTTGCCCTTCGGTTGCGGTGTACAGCACTTCCATATCACCGGAACCAATGACCCCTGCCAGGGCTTTACCGCTTAGTGCGTGGTTAGCAGGAAAAGATCATGTGATGTGTTCCATAACGACCTCTAATTAAAAGAGTGGTTGGTGGCCGGACATACCCTGTAGACAAACAGCGTCGCGGCCAGCAAATCGGCGGCACCGCCTGGGGATGCGTTCAAGGCTAGCATGCGGTGATCCAGACGGGCGAGGGCGGCCTGACCTTCAGCGGTACCGCACCGCAGCCACGGGCCAGCAGCAACGCGCGGGCGCCGCGCTGCATGGTTTCCAGTCCGGTCATGCCGGCGCGTGACAGTACGCAGGTATCGCTGAGTGAGGTCATGATCGCCATCAGCGCATCCAGGCGGGCTTCGCTTTCGCTGGCACCGGCTGCCCGACTGCGCAACAGCTGCGGCAGCGCCAGCTTCATCACGTGAGGAAAGGCCTGCTGGGCCTCCTCACGCGCGCCGGGTACCTGATAGCGGTGACTCGCTTTCAGCCCCTTGCTGAACACTTTCGGCGCCGCCCGGTCGGGCAGGCTTGCCAGCATTGCGGCGGTCTGCGTCAGGCTGTCAGCGGTGGCGTGACGGCCGTGCATCGCCGCCGCTCTGACCAGCAGACCCAGCGCCCAGATAGCACCACGATGAGTATTCACGCCGCCGGTGGCCGCCATCATCTGCCGCTCACCTTCACGACCCAGACGGCCCACCGTTTCGCGCAGGGCGATATCGGCTGGCCGCATCCAGCTCTGACGCGCCGGCGCCAGGAAGGTCGGCACCAGGCTCTCAGCAGAACGCTCCATCAGGGCCAGCGTCAGGTCCTGATGCGCCCTGTTTCCCCGACTGTCGACCAGACCCGGCTTGGGACTCAGCCGCGCTTCATCGGTCGGACAATCGAGCGCCGTGGTCGCCAGCAGGCTGGCCTGCGCCTCGGGTTGAGTCTGCGACAGGAGTTTCATTACCAGCTCCGGAATTTTGCTGGTGGGTTATAAAGACCGCCCGACCATTCAACTAGATCAGCGACACTGCTGGCTGCGAGCAGCGAGCGGGTGGCATCTGAACGACGAATGCCATATCTTCCGGATAGACGACTTTGCCGCTTTTGCGCAGGGCCCCTACGCGCGCCGCATCAACGCCAAGACCGACATCGGTAATCCCGGCCACCGCAGCGACCATCGCGCAGCGCTCTTCGAGGCTTTCCGCCCGATAGAGATAGGCAATACCCTCTTCGGTCAGTACGTGGGTGACGTCATCGCCATAAATCACCACCGGTGCCAGTGGCATGCCGGTCGATTTTGCGACGTCCACCGCATCCAGTGTTTCAACGAAGGTTGGTTTTGCACCGGCCTGGAAGGTTTCAACCATCTGAACAACCAGTTTTTTACTGCGCTGCATCGGGTCTGGCTCGGTGCTCATATTGAGCCAGGCGGGCGAGGCATGGCGTCGGCCGTGCGGATCGTGGCCCATGTTAGGCGCGCCGCCGAAGCCGGAAAGACGACCGCGGGTCACGGTAGAGGAGTTCGCCAGCCCATCGACCTGTAAGGTGGCGTCGATAAACATATCGACCGCGTACTGGCCCGCCAGCTGACAGAAGGCGCGGTTAGAGCGCATCGAACCGTCGCTGCCGGTGAAGAAGGTGTCAGGGCGGGCGCGAATGTACTCTTCCATGCCCAGCTCACCGCCGAAGCAGTGCACGCTCTCAATCGCCGGGATCAGCGTCGGATTCGGGTTCAGCGTCCAGTGCTTACAGATTTTGCCTTTCAGGCCAAGTTGTTCGCCGTAGGTCGGCAGCAGCAGTTCAATCGCGGCGGTGTTAAAACCAATGCCGTGGTTGAGCGACTGCACCTGGTGTTCGGCGTAGATCCCTTTGATCGCCATCATCGCCATCAGGATGTGTTCCTGCTTGATCAGGCGTGGGTCGCGGGTAAACAGCGGTTTGATAAAGAAAGGTTTGTCGGCGACTACGATGTAGTCGATCCATGAGCCGGGAATATCGACGCGCTGCAGGTCGGTTTCGTCATCGACCGGCTCATTCACCTGAGCAATCACGATACCGTCACGAAACGCGGCGGCTTCTACCAGCGCTGGCGTATCTTCGGTGCTCGGGCCGGTATAAAGATTGCCTTTGCGGGCCGGAAAAAGAAATATCGAGTTTGCGGGCGATACCTTTCTCGAAAATATCAAGATGTTCGCTGCGACCGACGCTCGGCATAATCATATGCAGGTCGTGCACTTTGGCCGGATTAACTTCCGCCAGGGTACGCGATAAAAAATCTGCCTGTTTCTGGTTATTACCTTCCAGCACACCCGGTCACCGGGCGCAATCAGTTTTTCAAATGCTTCAACAGCTCTTTCAGTAGGAATGACTTTGCCATCAACAGGGAAGGATGCCAGACGCCGCGCTTTCTCACTGCGGCGTGTGTTCCATTCCCGGGCAGGCGTTTGGCCTGTGTTCATTTCAACCTCCTGATTAAAATAACGGATATGTCGTTTTTGCTGAGAGAAGTCTGAGCTTTCTTAATGCGTGATTCAATTAAGCAAAACTGTCGAACGTTAGATTTAAAGTAACGATGGACGCGGCGCGGCCGGGATAACCGAAACATGAAAGATTGAGTTTAGGCGGTAATTCAGAAATTAAATAAATATTGCTCGGGATTAATATTGGCGTGAATCTGACAGAATTAATAAAAATTTAATAAAAAAGAGATCTTCTGCCAATGCGGCTGAATAGGGGTTACGGCATGACAGTCATATTTCCGTAAAATAGCTTCAGCACTGACGTGACAATGCGCGACTGACGCTTACCGCGAAAGCCTGCTGCCGGAACCCGGTTGCGGCGCAAAAAAAAGCAGGCTGGAGCCTGCTTTCTTCAGTATTGAGTATTGCCAGATTATGACGCCAGCGATAGCGCGGGTTTGGCTTTCTGCGCCAGCCATTCTGCCACGCGGGCCTGTTGCTCTTTGCTCAGCCACATGCCCTGCTTGGTACGGCGCCAGATAGCATCGTCAACTTCACGCACCCATTCATGCTGCACCAGGTAGCGTAATTCAGCCTGGTAGAACTCATGACCAAAGTTCTCACCCAAATCGTCCAGACTCTTCGCGCCAGCTAGCAGCGTTTCGGTGTTGCTGCCGTAGGTACGGGCGAAGTGGCGCGCCATATTTTCGCTAATGAACGGATAACGTCGACGCAGGCTGGCGGCGTAATCTTCACGGGTGCCGGAAATATTACCGCCCGGCAGCACGCAGTTCTTCGTCCAGGCCGGACCGGCATTCGGGTAATACTTCGCCAGTTTCTCCAGCGCATGTTCCGCCAGCTTACGGTAGGTGGTCAGCTTGCCGCCGAACACTGATAGCAGCGGTGTCTGGCCGTTATCGTCACGCACATCCAGCGTGTAATCACGGGTAATCGCCTGAGGTGAATCCGATTCGTCATCACACAGCGGACGCACACCGGAGTAAGACCAGACAATATCGTCCGTGGTCAGCTGCTTTTTAAAGTGGCCATTGAACACCTTCAGCAGGTAGTCGGTTTCTCTGTCGTCGATGTGAACGTTTTTCGGATCGCCTTTGTACTCAACGTCAGTGGTGCCGATGATGGAGAATTCATCCATCCACGGGATCACAAACACGATACGGTTATCTTCGTTCTGCAGAATGTAAGCCTGCTTCTCGGTATGCACGCGCGGCACCACGATATGGCTGCCTTTGATCAGGCGAATGCCATACGGCGATTTCAGCTTCAGGCTGTCATCGAACAGCTGTTTAACCCACGGGCCTGCCGCGTTGACCAGGACTTTAGCGTGCCAGGTGTAGGTTTTCCCGCTGTCGACATCTTCCGCTTCGACCATCCACAGGCCGCCTTCACGCCAGGCGCGGGTAACGCGGGTGCGGGTACGCACTTCACCGCCACGCTTCACCACTTCCTGCGCATTCAGTACCACCATGCGTGCATCATCAACCCAGCAATCTGAGTATTCGAATCCGCGCGTGATTTCTGGCTTCAGGGCCGAATCCGCGCCAAAACGCAAACTATTACTGCCTGGCAGACTGGTGCGTTTACCCAGATTATCATACATAAACAGACCGGTGCGGATCATCCACGCCGGACGCAGGTGCGGACGATGCGGCAGGCGGAAACGCATCGGGAAAGTGATGTGCGGGGCCATTTTCAGCAGCACTTCGCGTTCGGCCAGCGCTTCACTCACCAGACGAAACTCGTAGTGTTCCAGGTAACGCAGGCCACCATGAATCAGTTTTGAACTGGCAGAGGAGGTCGCGCAAGCCAGGTCCCGCGCCTCCAGCATCAGCACCGACAGTCCGCGTCCTGCAGCATCTGCTGCAATGCCGGCACCGTTGATGCCGCCGCCGATCACGATCAGGTCTTTGGTTTCCACGTCATCTCCTCCGATGTTCAGAGTAGTTCATTAATGTTCGATTTAGAACATGATCATAATCGCAAACCAACATTGATGCCAGCTTTTAACCAGGTAAAAACAATTTTGCGTGATATAGCTAACATTCTGCCGGTAAAAAAATTACAAAGCCGCAATGATTGTCAGGTTATAGGCGCTGATTCTCGGGTTACACTAGGCGTCATTGTGACGATGTTATGAGAGACACCACGGAAACGTTTGAATGTATTAATGTGCAGCAGGCGCAGGACCGCCTGGCGCAGGGCGCCCCGCTGCATCTGACCAACAGCAATCTCAGCGACCTTGTTGCCGGTGCAGACCACAGCCTGCCGGTGCTGGTGATGTGTTATCACGGCAACAGCAGTAAAGGCGCCGCACAATTTCTTCTGCTGGGACAGGGATTCAGCGCCGCCTACAGCATTGATGGCGGTTTTGACGCCTGGCGTGCCGCTTTTCCCCAGCAGGTTGCTCACGGCAGCGAATAAATTGCCGCTCGTCACATGGAGAGTTACTGATGCGCATTACCCAATTTAACCAGCCGCGCATTGAGCGTGAAAGCCACTACGTCATCATGCTGGATGATGAAAGCCAATTGGAAATGGTCGAAAACGAACTTCAGCAGTCCGTGCAGGATCCTAACCATCCGCGCTATCAGGCGGCGAGCTGGCACAGCGGCAAAACCGACAGCGGCTTACGCTATGAGCGCAGCAACATCTGGGCCAACATCCGCGAGCGCGCCGGTCCGCTGACCATGACGGTGATGCTGCTCTGCATTGCGGTTTTTATTCTGATGCAGATTGTGGGCGATCGCACCGTGATGTACTGGCTGGCGTGGCCGGATACCGATCAGCATCTTGAGTGGTTCAGCCACGCGCTGCTGCACATTCTGTTCAACCTGATGTGGTGGTATCTGGGCGGGGCGGTAGAGAAGCGGTTCGGCAGCGGCATCTATCTGGAACGTGGATTGATCGGCTTCGCGCTGGTCTGGCGATCGCTAACGCGGCGCACGTCGCCGGTCTGGTGGTAGGGTTAGCCATGGCGCTGGTCGATACGCGAAAAATCGCGCGCCGTTAGTCGCGGCATTTCAGGATTAAGCGAGTCAACAGGAGGGGAACGTGAAGCAGACGCAACGTCATGACGCGATTATCGATTTAGTCCGACGTCAGGGATATGTCAGTACCGAGGAGCTGGTAGATCATTTCGAGGTGAGCCCGCAGACCATTCGTCGCGACCTGAACGATCTGGCCGATCAAAATAAGATTCAGCGCCATCACGGCGGCGCGGCGCTTCCCTCCAGTTCTGAAAACACCGCCTGGCACGATCGTAAAATGATGCTGTCGGCGGAGAAAGCGCGGATCGCGCAGCGGGTGGCCAGCCAGATCCCGGATGGTGCCACGCTGTTTATTGATATCGGCACCACGCCAGAAGCGGTGGCGCACGCGCTGCTGAACCATAACGATCTGCGGGTGGTGACCAACAACCTGAACGTGGCGATGCTGCTTATGGGGAAACCTGATTTTCGGGTGATCATCGCCGGTGGCGAAGTGCGTACCCGTGACGGGGCGGTAATGGGAGAAGCCACGCTCGACTTTATCTCTCAGTTCCGCCTTGATTACGGCATTCTCGGCATCAGCGGAATCGATATGGATGGCTCACTGCTGGAGTTCGACTATCACGAAGTGCGGACCAAGCGCGCGATCATTGAAAACTCACGCTGCGTGATGCTGGTTGCGGACCACTCTAAATTTGGCCGTAACGCGATGATTAACCTCGGAAACATGAGCCTGCTGGATCATCTTTACACCGATAAAATGCCGCCAGCCAGCGTGATGAAAGTGATTGAGCAGCATGAGGTTCACCTCGAACTCTGCTGATTTCCCCCACCGCCAGCTGCCCGGCTGGCGTTTTTATTTGATTACTGTCGCTTCTTTCCCCACTCCCGTCTTTACTTAACACGTCGCTGGCGCCCTGTTGCCAGCGACGTGCGCTTGCTCGTTTTGCTTCACCTCATTGCGTAACAGAAGGGAGTGATATGCCGCAGCAAAAATTCAATAAAGCTCGTTTCAAAGCCGCACTAACCCGTCAATGGCAACACTTAGGTCTCACCTCCGCACAACAGATGACCACACACCAGTGGTGGCAGGCGATTAGCGCTGCGCTGGCGGAATTACTGGCTGCGCAACCGGCTCCCCGCGTCTCTGAGCGGCAGCGCCACGTTAATTATCTGTCGATGGAGTTTCTGATCGGTCGTCTGACTGGCAACAACCTGCTCAATCTTGGCTGGTATGACGACCTGAAAGCGCTGCTGGCTGAGCAGCAAATCGATTTAACCGAGCTGCTGGAGCAGGAGGTCGATCCGGCACTCGGCAACGGCGGGCTGGGCCGACTGGCTGCCTGTTACATGGACTCCATGGCCACTGTCGGTCAGTCGGCCACCGGCCACGGACTCAACTATCAGTACGGCCTGTTTCGCCAGTCGTTCGATCAGGAGCAGCAGATTGAAGCGCCAGATGACTGGCAGCGCGAACGTTATCCGTGGTTTCGCCACAATGCGGCGCTGGATGTTGAGGTAGCGATGGGCGGCAGCGTGGAGACACTGGAGCAGGCGGCGTGCGCTGGCAGCGCGATTTTTATCTGCGCGGCGAGGCGTGGGATCTGCCGGTTACCGGCTACCGTAATGGCACCACGCTGCCGCTGCGTTTGTGGCAGGCGACCAGTGCCCATCCTTTCGATCTGACCCGTTTTAACGATGGTCAGTTTTTGCAGGCGGAGCAGCCCGGCATTGATGCGGCAAAGCTGACGAAGGTGCTCTATCCCAACGACAGCCATCAGGCCGGCAAACGCCTGCGCCTGATCCAGCAATATTTCCAGTGCGCCTGTGCGGTGGCCGATATTCTGCGCCGTTTGCTGGACGAGCATCAACTGAGCTGGGATCAGGCCTGGCATATCACCAGCCGGTTATTCGCCTACACCAACCACACGCTGATGCCCGAAGCCTTGGAGCGCTGGGATGAAAAACTGATGCGCAGCCTGCTGCCGCGTCACATGCTGATTATCAAAGAGATCAATCAGCGTCTGAAAAAGCAGGTGAAGCAGCGCTGGCCTGATGACAAAGCGCTATGGCACAAGCTGGCGGTAGTGGCGGACGGTGAGGGGCGGATGGCGAACCTCTGCGTGGTCAGCGGTTTCGCGGTAAACGGCGTGGCGGCGTTGCACTCCAGTCTGGTTGTGACCGATCTGTTCCCGGAGTACTACCAGCTGTGGCCGCAGAAATTCCATAACGTCACCAACGGCATTACGCCGCGCCGCTGGTTAAAACAGTGTAATCCGGCGCTGGCGTCCCTGATTGATGACACGCTGAAGGTGGAGTGGGTCAATAACCTCGATGCGCTCAAAGGGCTGGAAGCGTATGTCGACGATCCGGCATTTTGTCAGCGTTACCGCAGCATCAAGCAGCAGAATAAAGCGCGGCTGACCGACTACATCGCGCGGCACACTGGCATTATCGCCAACCCGGATGCGATGTTCGACTTGCAGATCAAGCGATTACATGAGTACAAACGCCAGCATCTCAGTCTGCTGCATATTCTGCACTGTTATCAGACCCTGCTTGATACCCCGGACGATGCCCGCTTCATCCCGCGCGTCTTCCTGTTTGGTGCCAAGGCGGTTCCCGGCTATTACCTCGCGAAAAATATTATCTACGCTATCAATAAAGTGGCGGAGGTGGTCAACAACGATCCGCGGGTCGGCGACAAACTTAAAGTGGTGTTTATTCCCGACTACCGCATCACCGTGGCGGAGATGATGATCCCGGCCGCGGACTTATCTGAGCAGATCTCCACCGCCGGTTATGAAGCGTCCGGGACCGGCAATATGAAGCTGGCGCTGACCATCGGCACGCTGGACGGCGCTAATGTCGAAATCGCTGAACAGGTCGGCGAGGAGAATATCTTTATCTTCGGTCACCGCGTTGACGAGGTGAAAGCGCTGAAAGCCGCCGGTTATAACCCGAAAAAAGTGCGCAAGCAGAATAAGGTGCTCGACGCGTTACTCAAATCGCTGGAGAAGTGCAAATTCAGCGGCGGGGACAAGCAGGCGTTTGACCTGATGCTGGCGAGCCTGACCAAAAACGGCGATCCGTGGCTGGTGCTGGCAGATTTTCAGGCCTACATCGAGGCACAGCAACGCGTAGAAGCGCTGTGGCGCGACCCGCTGAGCTGGACCCGCGCCGCCATCCTCAACACCGCGCGAACCGGCATGTTCAGCTCGGATCGAGCCATTGGTGATTATCAGCAACTTATCTGGCAGGCAGCGCGCTAAGGAACAGCATGAAACAGAACTCACTTGATCAGGCCGCCCGTGCGGCCGGTATTTCACTGGATTACATCAACGTTAACGGCGAGAAACAGGCGATCGGCGACGACACCAAACGCGCTTTGCTGGCGGTGATGGGCGATCCTCATGATGCAAAGAAGTCACCCTTACCGCCGGTCGCGGTGTTCAGCGGCAGCGGTAAACGTCAGCTTACGCCGCAGGGCAGCGGTGTTCATCACTGGCAGCTGCAGACCGAGAAGGGCAGGCAGCTCAGCGGTGAACTGACGGCCGGCGAACCCTTTACGTTGCCGGGTCCGCTGGCGCAGGGCTATCACCAGCTGACGCTCAGCAAGGGAAAAAAGCAGTGGCAGACCCGGATCATTGTCACGCCGCGTCGCTGCTATCTGCCGCCGGCGCTGGACGCGGGCGAGAAGCGCTGGGGCGTACTGGTACAGCTCTATACGGTGCGTTCGGCGCACAACTGGGGCATCGGTGACTTCGGCGATCTGCAAACGCTGCTGGAGCAGCTGGCCGCCCGCGGTGGCGATTTCGTCGGGCTTAATCCGCTGCATGCGCTCTATCCGGCCAGCGCCGATTTTGCCAGCCCCTACAGTCCGTCGTCGCGTCGCTGGCTGAACATTATCTATATCGACGTCGGTCAGGTGGTCGACTTCCAGCAAAGCCCGGCGGCGCAGAAGTGGTGGAAAAGCGCCAAAACGCAGCGGGCGCTGAGCAAAGCGCGTGAGGCAGAGCTGGTCGATTATGAGGCGGTGATGGCGCTTAAGCTGGCCGCGCTGCGCCTCGCCTGGGCACACTTCCAGGCGCGGGATGCAGAGAGCGAAGATAAACAGTCGTGGGCAGCCTTTGTCCGTGAGGGCGGTGACAGCCTGCGCTATCAGGCGGCCTATGATGGCATCCAGCTTGAGCGGCGGGCGGGCAATGCGCAGCACTGGGGCTGGCCCGCGTGGCCGGAAGGCTGGCGTAACAGCCAGTTGCCGGAGGTGCAGCGTTGGTGCGAGTTCCATGAAGAGGAGATTGCCTTCTGGCAGTGGTTGCAGTGGCTGGTACAGCAGCAGTTCTCCCGCTGCTGGTCGCGCAGCCAGGTGCTGGGGATGAGCGTGGGTCTCTACCGCGATCTGGCGGTCGGCGTGGCGGAAGGCAGTGCCGAAACCTGGCACGATCCGGAACTGTATCGTCTGCAGGCGTCGATTGGCGCGCCGCCCGATCGCCTCGGTCCGCTGGGCCAGTACTGGGGCTTACCACCGATGGATCCTCACGTGATGCAGGCGCGGGGTTATCAGCCGTTTATCGACATGCTGCGAGCTAATATGCGCGATTGCGGCGCGTTACGAATCGACCATGTGATGTCGCTGCTGCGTCTCTGGTGGGTGCCGGCCGGCGAAACGGCCGATAAGGGCGCCTACGTGGCCTATCCGGTTGATGATCTGCTCGGCATTCTGGCACTGGAGAGCTACCGGCTGCGCTGCATGGTGATCGGGGAGGATCTTGGCACCGTACCGAAGGAGATCTTCAGCCTGCTGCGTAAAAGCGGGGTGTTTTCTTGGAAGGTGCTGTGGTTTGAGCAGGAGAAAAACGGCAGCTATCGCGCGCATGGGGCCTACCCGCGCCAGTCAATTGCCAGCGCCAGTACCCATGATCTGCCCACGCTGACCGGTTTCTGGGAGCAGGGCGATCTGTCGCTGGGTGAGAAGATTGGCCTCTATCCGGGTGATGCGGTCAGGGCGCTGCATCAGCAGCGGGCAGAGCAGAAGCAGGCACTGCTTGATGCGCTGCATCAGGCGGGAGCGCTACCGGCTCGCAGCCCGAAAAAAGCCGATAAACTGGCGATGACGCCGACGCTAAACCGGGCGATACATCGCTTCCTGGCCGATACCGACAGCGCCTTGCTAGGCCTGCAGCCGGAGGACTGGCTCGGAATGACCACGCCGGTGAATGTGCCGGGCACGGTTGAGCAATACCCCAACTGGCGGCGCAAACTGAGTAAAACGCTGGAAGAGATGTTTGCTGACGAGGAAGTGAATAAGCTGCTTAAAGCGGTCAGCCAGCAGCGTAAGCCTAGCTTAACAGGTCAGCGCGACAGCTCGGCTGTCGCGCCTGATCGTCAGTAGAACGAGTGCTCACCGCGCTGGTGCTCGGTGATGTCGCGCACACCTTTCAGTTCCGGGAAGGCGGCCAGCAGCTCTCTCTCGATGCCATCTTTCAGGGTGACGTCGATCATTGAACACCCGTTACAGCCGCCGCCGAACTGCAGGATGGCGTAACCGTCATCGGTGATCTCCATCAGCGACACGCGGCCGCTGTGGCCAGCCAGCTGTGGGTTGATCTGCGCCTGCAGCAGATACTCAACGCGCTCTACCATCGGCGCATCGTCAGAGACCTTACGCATTTTGGCGTTAGGCGCTTTCAGTGTCAGCTGCGAACCGAGGTTATCGGTGACGAAATCGATTTCAGCGTCTTCCAGATACGGCGCGCTCAGTTCGTCAACGTAGGCGGAGAGCTTTTCGAACTTCAGCTCGGTATCCGTTGCTTCAACCGCATCGGGTGGGCAATAAGAGACACCGCATTCGGCAGTTGGTGTACCCGGGTTAATCACGAATACGCGAATCTGGGTGCCATCTTCTTGTTTGGATAGCAGTTTGGAAAAATGCTCTTGGGCAGAATCAGTAATTCGGATCATGTCGATTGCTCAATAGTTGATTAATTTAGTTGGTTATAATACGCCCATCAATGACGCTCTACAAGGTACGGCACAGGCGCCAGATCTGTACGCTGGCCGCCCCCTGCGCCAGTAACAGGCGACTGATTTCTTCTACCGTTCTGCCGGTGGTGGTGACCACGTCATCCAGCAGGGCGATATGGCGTCCGTGCACCGCCATTTCAAGGCGGAAGGCACCGCGTAAGTTTCTGCGGCGCTGGCGGGCGTTCAACTAATGCTGTAACGCCCCTTGTCGCTGACGATGTAATGCCATCCCCCCGCTCGCAACCCAGCCAGTGTGCCAGCGGTGCGGCCAGCAGATCGGTTTGGTTGTAGCCGCGCTACCAGCATCGTCGCGGGTGCAGCGGGACCGACAGTAGCAGGTCAGAGCGTGGCAGGTTGCCACGTCGGTAGCTATCCTGCCAGCTTAGCAAAAGCAGCCGCGCCAGCATCACCCTGAGTGCGGTAACGCGAGAAAATTTGAGCTGATTAACCCAGCGACTGAACGGCGGGCAATAACTGTTAAAGCAGATAAGCGCCTGCCACGGCGGCGGCTTCAGCACATAGCGTCCGGAGGGAAGCCGCACGTTACCGGCCGGCAATCCGCAGCGCGGGCAGAGCAGCGGCAGGGCGGGCAGCTGGCGTAAACAGAGGCTGCACAGGCCGTGTTGCGCGATCCGCAACGGTAACCGGCATAGCCAACACAGGGCAGGCATTGATAGCATAGCGACCTCCTTATCATTTTCGGGATAGTAACTGATGACGTCGCTTTACTGGCACACCTGTGGAACAGGGAATGTTGATCTTGTGCTGCTGCACGGATGGGGACTGAATGCGGAAGTCTGGCAAAGCATTATTCCTCGACTCAGCCCGCACTATCGCCTGCATCTGGTCGATCTGCCCGGCTATGGTCTCAGCCAGGACTTTGGCGCGCTGACGCTGGCCGAAATGGCGCAGCAGTTACTGCCAATGCTGCCGCAGCAGGCGATCGTCGCAGGCTGGTCGCTGGGAGGACTGGTGGCAACCCGGCTGGCGCTGACCGCGCCGGATCGGCTGCGTGCGCTGATTACCGTCGCCTCCTCCCCCTGTTTCACCGCCACCGCAGAGTGGCCAGGTATTAAACCCGACACGCTGCAAAATTTTCAGCAGCTGCTCAGCAACGATTTTCAGCGCACGGTCGAGCGCTTCCTGGCGCTGCAAACGCTGGGAACAGAAACCGCCCGGGCCGATGCGCGCCACCTGAAAGAGGTGGTGCTGTCGCAGCCGATGCCGTCGGTGGCGGTGCTGGATAGCGGACTGGATATTTTGCGGCAGGTCGATCTGCGTAGCGAGCTGCCGCAGATGTCGCTGCCGTTCCTGCGACTGTACGGCGCACTGGATGGCTTGGTGCCGCGCAGCATTGCTGCCCGCCTCGATCAGACGCTGCCCGCTTCGCCTTCGTGGGTGATAGATAAGGCGGCCCATGCGCCTTTTATTTCCCATCCAGAGGCGTTTTGTCAGCAGGTTATGAATTTCATCAACGATTTGCCGACATAATTGCGCCGGTGACTGGCAAAATCGCCGGTAGCGGCAATACTTCTCTTCGTGAGCAAGGCCGCTGCATTTTTATGTGATTAGTCACGGAGGACTATGCCGCTCCATGCTGCCTTGCGCGATTCGCGGCTGCTTATATATCACAATGGACCATGAATGAGGGTAAACATAATGAAGGTTTTTAAATGGGTTGTGGCTTCAATGATGATGGGCGCGATTTCATTTTCTACGATGGCGGCGCAAGAGGTCACCAAAGAAGAAGTTAAGAGGATGAACCTGCAGAACATCGGCACGGTCAATACCACGGCGGAAACCACCTCGCCAATGGATGCAAAAAAAGTGCTGTCGCAGCTTGCTGATGAGAAAGGGGGTAAATACTACATGGTCATCGCGGGCCGTGAGCACGGTAAATTCAGCGCCACGGCTGACGTCTATAAATAATTAGCGTAGCCACATAAACTGCCAGGCATCCAGCCTCACTGGCTGGGTGCCATCAACTTTCCTGCCGCTCACCACATCTTGCAGCGTATGCGCCACCGGCAACCGGGTCTCTAGCGGACGTCCGCCGAGATTAAACACGCACAGTAATCCGTCACCGCTTTCTATATGATGCCGCCGCATCACCAGCAGCGCATTTTCGCTGTCGTAGAGCGTTATCGGGTTATCGGGATGAAACGCCGGCTGACGACGACGCAGCTGAATCAGCTTACCCAGTTGGGTATAGATTTGCTGGCGCAGCCAGTCACCTCCTGCCAGCGCTGCCTCAATCTCTTTTAGATCGTACTTTTGACGGTTAATCGCCCGGTTATGTCCTGCCGCCCGCACGCCATCATAGTGGTTGCGTGAGCCGAGAATGCTTTGAATATAGATAGCCGGCACGCCGGGGAAGGCCAGCAGAATGGCATGCGCCAGTAAAAATCGCTGCAGGCGGGTCGCGTCATCATCGGTTTCGCTGTTTAACGCATCCAGATAGGTGACGTTGATTTCATACGGGCTGGTGCTGCCGTCCGGGTTGTTTTTATAGGAGACCAGTGCGCACTCCAGCACCAGATCGCGCACCAGCGCCACAATCTCTACCTCGCTCAGAATGCCGCGCGCCGGATTCAGCCCGATGCCGTCGTGCGACGCCAGGAAGTTGAAAAAGGTTGTGTCATTACTGCTGAGATCGAGGCTGCTGGCCCACTGCCGCAGGGCGCGCGCCGAGCCGGTATGGATGCCGTGCAGCACCAGCGGCGGAAGTGAAAACTGATAGACCATCTGCGCCTCATCATGTCCGTTGCCCAGATAGCTGATGTTGTCCTGATGCGGCACATTGGTCTCGGTGATAATCACCGTGCCTGGCGCGACAATATCGGCGATGGCACGAAACAGTTTCACCAGCTGGTGGGTTTTTTCCAGATGGATGCAGCGAGTGCCGGGCGTTTTCCACATGTAGCCCACCGCATCCAGCCGCACATAATCGGCCCCGCGTTTCAGGTAGTCGAGCAGCACGTTGACCATGCGCAGCAGCACCGCCGGATTGGCAAAGTTGAGGTCGATCTGATCGGCGCTAAAGGTGGTCCAGATAAAGCGTGTCTCGCCGTCGGTCATCTGAAATGGCGTCAACAGCGGTGAGGTGCGTGGCCGCGTCACCGCGCTGAGATCGTTGGCGGGAGGCATGCTGATGACGAAGTCATCCCAGCCGGGATCCTGCGCCAGAAAGTGTCTGAACCACGCGCTGTGCGACGACATATGGTTACAGACAAAATCAAACATCAGCCGGGTTTCCTGATGCAGCCGCGCCACGTCCTGCCAGTCGCCACACAGCGGATCAACCTGATGGTAATCAATCACCGAGAAGCCATCGTCAGACGAATAGGGGAAGAACGGCAGCAGGTGCACCAGCGGGAAAATAGATTGCAGGTGCTGCTGATAGAAACGCGAAAAGGTGCTGAGCGTCGGCTTGTCGGCTTCGCGAAATTGATCGGCGTAGCTGATCAGCACCACGTCCTGCTCATCCCAGTGCGCTTTGCGCGGCAGCTTGATGGCATCGCGCGCCTCCGCAATATCCGCCAGCAGCTGCGTACGGGTTGCCGCGGGAAAAGTGCCAGCATAAATCTTATTGATTAGATCGGTGATCGTTTCCATCGTGAGTTGGGTGCCACAGCAGGTGTTGTTTTTATGACAGGCGTCTTTCTAGCGTAGCGTTATGGCGGGGATTTTCCACTGAGGGAGTGAGATTGAAAGGGGGCAAGCTGCGCCCCCCTGAAAAACCTAGCGTTTGTTACCGAATGCGGCGGCCAGCGCATCGCCCATCGCGCTGTTGCCGGCTGACTGGCTGGACGAGGACGTCCTTTGCCGCCGGCGGGCCGTTTGTCGTCGCGCGGCGCGGCGTTCTTCGCTCCGCCACGGGCGTTGCCTTCACCAGGCTGCTCATCCAGACGCATCGTCAGGGCAATTCGCTTACTAGGCAGGTCGACTTCCATCACCTTCACTTTGACGATATCGCCCGCCTTCACCACCTAGTGAGGATCGTCGACGAAGCGGTCGGAGAGGGACGAGATGTGTACCAGACCATCCTGATGCACCCCGACATCGACGAACGCGCCAAAGTTGGTGACGTTGGTTACCGCGCCTTCCAGAATCATTCCCGGCGTCAGGTCGTTCAGCGTCTCGACGCCTTCAGCAAACTGCGCGGTTTTAAACTCAGGACGCGGGTTGCGGCCCGGCTTTTCCAGCTCTTTCATGATGTCGGTTACGGTCGGTAAACCGAAACGCTCATCGGTGAAATCGTGGGCACGCAGGTTACGCAGGCTGCCGGCGTTCCCTATCAGGTCGCTCAACGCCTGTTCGGTGGCGGCCAGAATCCGCTCCACCACCGGATAGGCTTCCGGGTGGACGGTCGATGCATCAAGCGGGTCGTCGCCATGATTGATGCTCAGTAAGCCGGCACACTGTTCAAAGGCTTTCGGGCCCAGACGGCTGACTTTCAGCAGCTGCTGGCGATTCTGGAACCGGCCGCTCTCATAACGCCAGCCGACGATGTTCTGCGCCATCATTCGCGTCAGGCCGGCAACGCGGGTCAGCAGGGGCACCGATGCTGTGTTCAGATCCACACCGACGGCGTTCACACAGTCTTCCACCACTGCATCCAGTTTTTTCGCCAGCTGACTCTGACTGACGCCATGCTGGTACTGGCCGACACCGATCGATTTCGGGTCGATCTTCACCAGCTCCGCCAGCGGGTCCTGCAGACGCCGCGCAATTGAGACTGCGCCGCGCAGCGAGACATCCAGATCCGGGAACTCCAGTGCCGCCAGTTCAGACGCCGAGTAAACCGAGGCACCGGCTTCGCTGACAATTACTTTCTGCGCCGTGACCTGCGGGAACTGCTGTTGCAGATCGAGGAAGAAACGCTCGGTTTTGCGCGACGCGGTCCCGTTGCCAATCGCTACCAGTTCCACCTGATGTTTGATGCAGAGCGCGGCCACGGCGGCAGCCGCTTTCGCCGTCTGCCCGGTGTGTGGATAGACGGTATCGGTCGCCACTAGTTTGCCGGTGGCATCCACTAACGCCACTTTGACACCGGTACGCAGGCCCGGATCGAGACCCATAGTGGCACGCATGTCAGCCGGTGCCGCCATCAGCAGATCGTGCAGGTTGCGGGCGAAAACGTTGATCGCTTCATCTTCAGCACGCTCGCGTACCGTGCCCATCAGCTCGGTTTCCAGATGCAGCATCACCTTGATGCGCCAGGTCCAGCTGACTACCGCTTTACGCCAGCTGTCCGCCGGGGTGTTATTCAGGCGCAGGTTAAGGTGCTCGGCAATCAGCGTTTCGCCATGGCTCTTTCGCGTGGCGCTTCATCGAACTGCGGATCGGCGTTGAGCGACAGCTGCAGTACGCCTTCATTACGGCCACGCAGCATCGCCAGCGCACGGTGCGACGGCACGCTGCTCAGCGCTTCATGGTGATCAAAATAGTCGCGGAACTCGGCACCCGCTTCCTCTTTGCCTTCCACCACGCGCGAGACCAGATGAGCATTTTTCCACAGGTAGTTACGCACTTTCGCCAGCAGGGCGGCGTCTTCGGCGAACCGCTCCATCAGGATATAGCGGGCACCATCCAGCGCGGCGCGCACGTCAGCCACGCCTTTATCGGCGTCCACGTAGCGTTCAGCCAGCTGCTCAGGCGAGTGGGAAGTATCCTGGCATAAGGTGTCGGCCAGCGGTTCCAGACCGGCTTCAATCGCGATCTGGCCACGGGTGCGGCGCTTCGGTTTATACGGCAGGTAGAGATCTTCAAGCTCGGTCTTGCTGAGGGTGGTATTGATGGCGCGAGCAAGGTCGTCGTTGAGTTTACCCTGCTCGTCAATCGACTTCAGAATCGACTAACGGCGCTCTTCAAGTTCACGCAGATAGCTGAGGCGGGTTTCCAGCTGGCGCAGTTGGGTATCATCCAGCCCACCGGTGACCTCTTTACGATAACGTGCGATAAACGGCACGGTATTCCCTTCATCCAACAGGCGAACGGCGGCATCAACTTGCTCTGCCCGCGCCTGTAGCTCACTGGCAATTATCTGGCTCAGAACTTTCATCATCAGGACTGTCTTGCTTTCCGGGTTGAGAAATAGCGGACAGTTATACGGATTGATGGTTGAAAATGCCAGAGATGCGGCCGGCTTTCAGCGATATTCTGAATCACCCTTCCTGATAGCGGATTTCATTGACATACCACAGCGCCGGACCGGCTGGCGTCTCGACGGTAGCGGCATCACCGACCTCTTTTTTCAGCAGCGCGCGCCATCGGCGAGTCAATCGAGATGTAATCTTTGCGGCCGAAAATCTCATCATAGCCAACGATGCGAAAGCGCTTAATGTCACCGTCACCGTTTTCAATTTCGACCCAGGCACCAAAAAACACTTTGCCGTCCTGCTGCGGCGAATAGTGAACGATGCGCAACTGCTCCAGACTTTTTGTCAGGTAACGCACGCGGCGATCGATTTAACGCAGGCGCTTTTTATTGTACTGATAATCGGCATTTTCACTGCGGTCGCCGAGGCTGGCAGCCCAGGTGACTTTTTTAGTCACTTCCGGTCGATCTTCACGCCACAGGTAGTCGAATTCTGCTTTCAGCTTATCGAAGCCTTCGCGGGTAGTCAGTCGGGTTTTCATGCTGCACTGGCCAGAAAGAGTCAAAGAGCGTCAGTGTAAGGCAAAGGGGGCGTGGCAAAAAAGAGTCGGGGAAAGGGTTTTTAAAGTCTAAAAACCCGCGTTGACTTCCCCGGCGGCGAAAAGGGTTGCTGCAAAAGCGTGTTCTGAAGCCGATAGCGGCCGAAGCCAATAGAGCAGAGGGTAAGAATTATTTTCCGGCGTGGGTTGCCGTGATGGTCGAGGTGCTGCCGTGTCCGTCACCGCCGCCACTAGCGGTGGCCAGTGCGACACCGAGCAGGGCGGCAACCGCGCCGACGCCGATGGCATTAGAGTTTCCCTGTGCGGTGGTGGTCGCCTGAGCGCCCGCCGCTTCACCGGTAGCGATAGCTGCGTAAGTTGGGCTGACGCTACCAAATGCCAGCGTGCTCAGCAGTAAAATTGTTTTTTTCATTGTGTTATCCCCGTTGAGACGTCAATTGATGCCAAAGCAGTCTGGTTGAAATTATTCGGGGCGAAAAGTTGGCTTTACTGATTGATTTAATCCACTTTATTTTTAACTGGACTTGCTAAAGGCATCGATCAAATTAATCCGAGAGGAGTCAGGCGGGAATAAACGGTTTGCCGGAATTTTATGCTGCGAAACCGGCAATGCTGTAGATTATCTGGAGCTAATCAATAATGATGGCTGATTTTTAAGTCAAATTCTCTGTTAACCTGCTGAATTTGCTGGCTGAATAAAAGCTGGCGCGCTTCTGACGCCAGCGATGAAGAGAAAATGCGGCGATATTTCGGAATTGCCGTAATCCTGTTATCCCAGGCTGAAAAGCGGTTATAACCCGGTCCTGATGCGCATAGATTAAATATAAGCTGCTGTTTAATATGCTTTGTAACAATTTCGGCTAGAATATAAACCATTAATGACTGCCACTATAAAGCATCTTTTTTTAACAATGTTGGCTCAGGCAATAGCGCCTTTGGGAGTTGAAAATGCAAGAGAACTACAAAATTCTGGTCGTCGATGATGATATGCGTCTGCGTGCACTGCTTGACCGCTATCTCACCGAGCAGGGCTTTCAGGTGCGCAGTGTTGCTAACGCCGAGCAGATGGACCGTTTGTTAACCCGTGAATCTTTTCATCTGATGGTGCTCGACCTGATGTTACCTGGTGAAGATGGTCTTTCGATTTGTCGCCGTCTGCGCAGCCAGAGCAACCCGATGCCGATCATTATGGTGACCGCCAAGGGCGAAGAAGTGGATCGTATCGTCGGGCTGGAAATCGGCGCGGATGACTACATCCCGAAACCGTTTAACCCGCGTGAGCTGCTGGCCCGTATCCGGGCGGTGCTGCGTCGTCAGGCCAATGAACTGCCAGGCGCACCTTCGCAGGAAGAGGCGGTCATCGCCTTTGGTAAGTTCAAGCTCAACCTAGGTACCCGCGAGATGTTCCGCGAAGATGAGCCAATGCCGCTCACCAGCGGCGAATTCGCGGTGCTGAAAGCGCTAGTCAGCCATCCACGTGAGCCGCTGTCGCGCGACAAGCTGATGAACTTGGCGCGGGGTCGCGAATACAGCGCCATGGAACGTTCGATTGACGTACAGATCTCCCGCCTGCGTCGTATGCTGGAAGAGGACCCGGCGCATCCGCGTTATATCCAGACCGTCTGGGGCCTAGGCTACGTCTTTGTGCCGGACGGCAGTAAAGCATGAGGCGACTGCGCTTCTCGCCACGCAGTTCGTTTGCCCGCACCTTGTTGTTGATCGTGACCCTGCTGTTTGTCAGCCTGGTCACGACCTACCTGGTGGTGCTGAACTTCGCCATTCTTCCCAGTCTGCAACAGTTCAATAAGGTGCTGGCCTACGAAGTGCGTATGCTGATGACCGACCGGTTGCAGCTGGAAAATGGCACACAGCTGGAAGTGCCACCGGCGTTTCGCCGGGAAATCTACCGCGAACTGGGGATCTCGCTCTATACCAATGCAGCAGCAGAGGAGAGCGGATTGCGATGGGCGCAGCACTATGAATTCCTGAGCGAGCAGATGGGCCAGCAGCTTGGCGGTCCTACCGACGTGCGGGTGGAAGTTAACAAGAACTCCCCGGTGGTGTGGCTGAAAACCTGGCTGTCACCCGACATCTGGGTGCGGGTGCCGCTGACCGAAATTCATCAGGGCGATTTTTCGCCGCTGTTCCGCTACACCTTGGCAATTATGCTGCTGGCGATCGGCGGCGCCTGGCTGTTTATTCGTATTCAGAACCGACCGCTGGTCGATCTGGAGCACGCCGCTTTACAGGTCGGACGCGGCATTATTCCGCCGCCGCTGCGTGAATATGGCGCCTCGGAGGTGCGTTCGGTCACCCGCGCCTTTAACCAGATGGCGGCAGGCGTCAAGCAGCTGGCCGACGATCGCACCCTGCTGATGGCAGGCGTCAGCCACGATTTGCGTACCCCGCTGACCCGCATTCGTCTCGCCACCGAGATGATGAGCGAGCAGGATGGTTATCTGGCAGAGTCGATTAATAAAGATATCGAAGAGTGCAACGCCATCATCGAGCAGTTCATCGATTACCTGCGTACCGGTCAGGAGATGCAGACCGAGCGCGCCGATCTCAACAGCGTGCTGGGCGAGGTGGTGGCCGCGGAGAGCGGGTATGAACGTGAGATTGAAAATGCGGTGATGCTGGAAGAGCTGATGCTGGATATCAATCCGCTATCGATCAAACGGGCGCTGGCGAATCTGGTGGTCAACGCGGCGCGGTACGGTAATGGCTGGATCAAGGTCAGTAGCGGACGGGAAATGCATCGCGCCTGGTTTCAGGTAGAAGATGATGGTCCGGGCATCAAGCCGGATCAGCTGGCGCATCTCTTCCAGCCGTTTGTGCGCGGTGATAGCGCCCGCAGCACCAGCGGTACCGGGCTGGGACTGGCGATTGTGCAACGTATTATCTATGCGCATCAGGGATCGCTGGAGATTGGCGAGAGCGAACGCGGCGGGTTACGGATTCGTGCCTGGCTGCCATTAGTCGAAACCCTGGCGCTGAGCCATTACAACAGCAGCAACAGCGTTTCAGGCTGATAAAACCGGCGCGGGCAGGGTGCCGCGCCGGTTATTTTTAGTGTTGCGTACCGGCTTTGACCAGCGCCGCGCCGGCTTCGTTGTCGGTATATTTGGCGAAATTATCAATAAACCGCTGTGCCAGACCCTCGGCTGCTGCGGTCCACTTCTCCTCGCTTTCCCAGCTGCGACGCGGATCGAGCGTACCGGCATCCAGCTCACCCAGGTTCACCGGCATCTGCAGATTAAAAATCGGCAGGGTTTCTGTCGGCACATAATCCAGTTCACCGGCCAGGATGGCGTTGATGATGGCGCGGGTGTTCTTCAGGGAGATACGTTTGCCGCTACCGTTCCAGCCGGTATTAACCAGATAAGCCTGCGCCCCGGCAGCTTCCATCCGTTTCACCAGCACTTCCGCATACTGCGTCGGATGCAGCGTCAGGAACGCCGCGCCGAAGCAGGCGGAAAAGGTCGGGGTCGGTTCGGTGACGCCGCGCTCGGTGCCCGCCAGTTTGGCGGTGAAGCCCGACAGGAAGTGATACTGGGTCTGCTCCGGAGTCAGGCGGGAGACCGGCGGCAGCACGCCAAACGCATCGGCGGTCAGGAAGATCACCTTCTTCGCGTGGCCCGCTTTGGATACCGGCCGCACAATGTTGTCGATGTGGTTGATCGGATAGGAGGTGCGGGTATTCTCGGTTTTGCTACCGTCGGCATAATCGACAGTGCCATCTTCGCGCACCACCACGTTCTCCAGCAGCGCATTGCGGCGAATCGCACGGTAGATTTCCGGCTCGGCCTGCTCAGAGAGGTTAATGGTTTTGGCGTAGCAGCCGCCTTCGAAGTTAAACACCCCGTCGTCATCCCAGCCGTGTTCATCATTGCCAATCAGCTGACGTTCCGGGTCGGTAGAGAGCGTGGTTTTGCCGGTGCCGAACAGGTCAAAGAACACCGCGACGTCGCCCGCTTTGCCGACGTTGGCGGAACAGTGCATTGAGGCGATGCCTTTCAGCGGCAGCAGGTAGTTCATCACTGCGAACAGCCCTTTTTTCATCTCGCCGCCGTACCAGGTTCCGCCGATCAGCTGCATGCGCTCGGTCAGGTTGAAGGCGACGAAGTTCTCTGAATGCAGCCCCTGCGCCTGCCAGTCCGGGTTGGTGCACTTCGCGCCGTTCATCACCACGAAGTCGAGAGTAAAGCTAGCCAGCTCCGCCTCATCCGGCTGGACAAACATGTTTTTCACGAAGCGCTTGCCGGAAAGCTGCCGGGTGACGCGCGCTTTCAGCGCGTTCTAGGTCTCCTGCGACAGCGGCTGATTGTCGTTTTTGCCGGTGCCCTGGTCATTCCACCACAGGGTATCGCGTGTGGTGTCGTCACGCACAATATACTTATCCTTTGGCGATCGCCCGGTGAAAATCCCGGTATCCACGGCAATCGCGCCGCTTGCGTCAGGGTGCCACGTGCAAAACCATCGAGGTCCGGGCGTGTCTCTTCCTGAAACAGCGTGTCGTAATCAGGGTTGTAGACCACTTCCGTGGTATCCACGATGCCCAAAGCGGCAAGGTCTTGCGAGGTCAGGCCGTTAACGCGCATTTTACTGCTCCTTAAATCGGTGTCTGTTCTGCAAAGCAGAGATAGGTTGGGATCGTGCCGCCCGGCACCCTTCATTGAGGATTAACAGCGCGTCGCCAGCTTGCCGCGTCCGAAAAGCCGGCCGATTCAGGCATCTGCCTCTGAATTATGGGCGGGTGCACGATCGCGCGCAGTTTACTCCTCTGCGTTTCGGGAAAAAGTCTGGTGATCTAAAAATGCGACTCAGGGCGCGTTAAGACTATGTTTCGAACGTTTTGAAGATGTTATAAAAGTAAAAACAGATAATTTCTCAAGAAAATTATGGGGATAGGCGGAGCGGGAAGGGAAAGGGCGGCCAAAGCCGCCCGATAAATCAGTGCAGACGGTCGCTGTTCTCGAGGGAATGGCTACGGATACCGGCAATATCGACAGCATCAAACACGTAGTTTGAGCCGCAGTAATCACCGTGCATGTCGATTTTGCCATCTTCCGCGATGATCTCATCGACCTCTTCCTGCGGCAGCGTTTTCAGGACTTCGCCACAGCGCTCACGCGAGCAGGTGCATTTGTAGATCACCGGCTGCGGATCGTAGAGGGTCGCTTCTTCCTGATGATAGAGACGCCACAGCACTTCATTGGCTGGCAGATCGATCAGCTCGTCGGTTTTGATGGTTTCGGTCAGCGTTGACAGATGGTCGAACGCTTCTTTCTCAGTCTCCTGCGCCGGCATAACCTGCAGCAGGATACCGGCTGCGCCTTTCTCGCTGGTACGGATAAACAGCCGCGTCGGTAGCTGCTCTGAGCGCATGAAGTAATCTTCTAGGCATTCGGCCAGCGTCTCGCCTTCCAGCCCGACCACGCCCTGATAGCGTTCACCTTTCTCCGGCGAGATGGTGATCATCAGATAGCCGTTGCCGACCATGCTTTTCAGCGTGCTGTCAGCCGGAATGTCGCCTTTGATCCGCGCCACGCCGCGCAGCTCTTGGTTGTTGTTGCCGTTAATCACCGCCAGCGACAACGGACCGTCACCCTGCAGCTGCACGGTGATTTCGCCGTCAAACTTCAGCGTGGCGGTCAGCAGACTGGTCGCGACCAGCATCTCACCCAGCAGAGTATTGACCGCGGCCGGATAGTCGTGGTTCTTCACGGTTTCGCGCCAGGTGTTGGAGACGTTCACCAGCTCGCCACGTACCGCGGCATTTTCAAACAGATAACGGTGCAGTTGATCCTGGACTGACATATTTTTTTCTCTCGTTGGGGCGGGGCGGTGACGCGTCAGTTAAGACGGCGCTACTCATCGCCCGATAATTTAAACTTCATCAAATTGCGACGCTCTTTCTTATCAGGTCGCCGATCGGGATGTGGCATCGTCAGGGCATTCATATTGCGCGCCTGCGCCACTTTCTCGCGTTTTTCGATGCTGGCATCCGTTTCCCGGTAGAGCTGCTGGGCTTCACTGGCCGGGCGGCGTTGATTGCTGATCTCCGCCACCACCGTCCGTTCATCGTTGCCCTGACGGAGGGTCAGCTCTGCATTCAGCTCCACCAGCTTGCCGGGTTTGCTGCGCTGACCGTTGTAGTGCACCTTGCCGCCTTCAATCATCTCCCGCGCCAGCGCTCGGGTTTTGTAAAAGCGGACTGCCCACAGCCACTTATCGAGGCGCACGCCTTCGCTGCTTTTCTCTTTCATTGTTGCTCCTGACTCAGATCAGCGTCTGGTAATCGCTCACCGCGACGTGACGCTCGAAGATTTGCTCAGGACGGCCCGAATCGGGATTACCCACGCCTAAGCACCAGCCGATGCCGGCTAACGTCGCCGCATCCAGAATCACTTCGTTGTCATCGATAAACAGCGTACGCCGTGCGCAATAGCCGGTGTGCTGTTGTACCGCCTGCCATAAACGCTGGTCTTCTTTCGGATACCCAAAGGTATGGGTAGAAAGTAATAAATCAAGGTGTGGCGCTAAACCTGTCTGCGCCAGTTTGACGTCCAGATTGTAAGGATGCGCATTGGTGAGCAGGATGGTGCGCTTGCCTGCGCGTCGCAGCGCCTGCAGAAACGGCAGCGTATCTGCACGAAGCGCCACGCGGCTGCACAGTTCCGAGATCATGGTGCGGATGTCCAGAGCCAGTGCCTGCGCCCAGTAGTCCAGACAATACCAGTTTAGCGTATGGGCTACGGCCTGATACTTTTCCGCGATGATCTGTTGCGCCTCATCCGGCGTGATGCCGCGTTGCTGGCTGAGGATCGCGGGCACATGCTCCAGCCAGAAGTGACGGTCAAACGCCAAATCCAGCAGTGTGCCGTCCATAATCCAGCAGTACGGTATCAATCTCAGACCAGTCGACGATCATGGTGTCTCACCCTGCAAAAAACCGGGCGACAGGGTAGCACAGAAGGGCAGGGCTCAGAATAACGAGCGCACACCCTGCAAAGTGCCGAGGTTATGGTTGAAGCACTTGTCGTAATAGTGCTGGATATCGGTCATCCGCTGACGATTACGGTGTATGCGGCGCAGCGCCAGCAGACCGTTAATCAGTGCGCAGGTTACCAGCACCAGCAGCAGCAGGGCGGTGCCGAGATAACGCCACTGCGCCATCGCATCCGGCTCGTTATGCAGCGCGATGTGGCGCGTGCCGTTGGCATCGGTCGACAGGCTGGTGATGATACCGCTGGCGCTGAACGGAGTATGCAGCAGCATGGCGGACATACGCTGCAGCTCGCGCCACTGAGACGGCGGATCAAGGTCAAACAGGGAAACGGTCGGCTGAGGCTGATTCACCAGCAGGCGACCCTCATCGCTGACAATCAGGAAACCGCCTGGCTGTGGGCTGTTAAGATTTTCCGCCGCACGCCGGGTTTCACGAAAGAAGAAGGTCGAGGTGGCGGTATTAACCAGATTTTCCAGCGCCTCGGCACTGACCGGACGCAGCAGCACATTCATGCCGTTCAGCTGACCCGAATCGGCACGGCGCACCAACGCTTCCCAGTCTTTCGCGTTGCCTAAATTAACCAGCGCATTCTTTAGCCGTACGCAATCCTGCGGCTGATTACATAAATCATGGGTTTTCATCACCAGGTCGGAGAAATCATCCAGCAGGATCATGCCGGATTTCTGAATTGCGGAGGCCAGCTGCGGGTTCAGTTTTGGATCGGTATTGGTTTCCGGGTGCAGCTGCCGGTTGGTGGTATCCAGCAGGGCGGCGGCCTTGTCGATGATGTCCGACTGCGGCTGCGACAGAGGCGTCGCGTTATTCCAGTACACCCCCGAGCAGTCGAACGGCATAAAGGCGTAATTGCGGTTGCTCTGATAGTTGTCAGGCACCGAACACATGCCGGTGCCCGTGACCTTGAGGTTGTCACCGATATTCAATGCCACGCTGCTGAGCTTATCAACGCTGTTCACTTCCAGGCTGTCGGTGCCTTTGGCCCAGGCCAGGCTGAGTTTTATCGGCATGCTGAGTGGGATCCAGGTCACCAGCAGGGCCAGTACCAACAGCGAACCACAGGCCAGCACCACATTTTTACGCCAGCGCTGAATGGGAAAATTTTTCACCTCATCCTGCAGCGAAAGGAACCGGCCCTGACGCACTACCTGACGGTTCAGGTAGATTTCCACATCGGTAACCTGACCGAGATCGTGCGCCACATAAGGTTGCCAGTGCGGCGGGTAGGCGAGATCTATAATCCCTAGCGTGATGTTGCTCTGCTCCTGATTGGACTCGCTAAACAGACCCCAGCGCTTCGGCGCGCCGCGCAGACAGTGAATATCACGCAGGCCGCGTTCACCGGGAACGCGATAGAGCAGCCACAGGCTGGCGGCGATCATCGCTGCGCCAGCCAGCACCAGCCAGATCATCAGGGTGGCAGGCACCAGCAGGCTGAAAAAGAATAACAACAGGGCGAGCGAGATAATGACCACTTCACGCGTGCCATCCCGGCGTGACAGACGATACTCTTCCGGCGTCTCTTTACGCACCTTAAGCAGTTCAACGCTCTCGGTTTCCGCTTTGCGGATCGACGCATTGGTCGAGACCGGACGCATCAGCGTCGGCAGGCTTTGCTGATCCACGGCGTAATCAACCAGCGAATGACCGTTTAAGGAGATCACCAGCGGGATTGACTGGGTCCGGATCAGTTCAACGTAGTTTTCATCGGTGATGTACTGTTCCCACAGCGGCGGCAGATGAACTTCGACTTCATCGAGGTAGTAGCGCCATTTATGGGGATCGTCGGTCGACAAGCCATAGCGGGTAACCGCGCGGGTGACCGGATAGACGTTATTACTTTGTGCGGTCAGGGTCAGACGTTCAGGCGCGGCGCGTTTGTCTGTAGTGACGGTGGTGCGCGGCTGCTTTTCCAGCGCAGCGACATACTTATCGACCGCTTTACGCTCCTGATCAGACAGTTTGCGGCAAGGCGGACTGATAAATGGCAGTGGTTTCGCCAACGGCGGACGATGCCGCATAGCGTACCAAAACCCAATGCCTGCCAGAATTGAACAGGTTAGCACTATGGCCAATATCGTAAAGATTGTGCTCATACTCTGCTCAACTCAGCCAAAATGCTGCCTTCACTTTAAACTTACGCTCCCGGATACGCTCATTATTTAAGACAAATTATGGGGGGTTAAACAACTCTGACGAGTCAAGAATACAAAAAAATAGTACTGAAAATCATTGAATTAGCATTTGTTAAACCCTGCCTTTCTCGAATGGTAACCGTCTGAGACTGAATTAAATATCGGTATTGTCTGAAACTGATCGGGGCGTATTGACCAATGCAAATTTTTTCATACTGATAACCACAAGGGGTTAGTCGCTCATCGTAAACGGTGTAACGATAACCTCGTGGTCTGACTGTCGCACAATTGTCTGCGGTTAGGTATGCTAATTCGTTCCTGAGAGCCGGCGCAGTAAAGTTTGAGGCTGATATGAAAAACCCGTTAAAAAAACCTGACATCCTCAATGTGACCGCCGTGGCGCGTTCACGGTTGTTTACCATCGAATCGGTCGATCTGGCCTTTAGCAATGGTGCGCGGCGCGTTTATGAGCGGATGAAACCCTCAGAACGTGAGGCGGTCATGATTGTGCCGATCATTGATGATCATCTTATTCTGATTCAGGAATATGCGGTTGGGCTGGAAAGCTACGAACTGGGGTTTCCCAAAGGGCTGATCGATGCCGGTGAGACGGTTAATCAGGCCGCCGACCGCGAACTTAAAGAAGAAGTGGGATTTGGCGCGGGTCAGCTGACCCCGCTGGGCAAGCTCACAATGGCACCGTCTTACTTTTCCAGCAAAATGAATATTGTGATCGCCGAAGGGCTTTATGCCGAGAAGCTGGAAGGGGATGAGCCAGAACCGCTGATTGTGCATCGCTGGCCGCTGAGCGACATGTTGTCGCTGTTGCAGGAGCCTGATTTCCGCGAGGCACGTAACGTCAGTGCGCTGTTTATGGCGCGCGAATGGCTGGTGAAGCAGGGACGTCTTCATTGACTGAGTAAACGTTTTGCATAAAAAAAGGCCGACAACTGTCGGCCTTTTTTGATCTGCGTCTCACATCAGAACAGTTCGTGGCTCTGGCCATTATCCATAATGGTGGTGCCGACATCATGTACCGAATATTCGGTCGGCTGAGTCCCTTCGATGAAGTACTCCTGACGGGTGTTGCCGCCGCCGTTCGCCAGCTTGCCGGTGCTGCGATCGATGGTCACCGTGACAATGCCTTCTGGCGGCGTTAACGGCTGCACCGGCACGCCATCCAGCGCACTCTTCATGAATTCATCCCATGCAGGTTGCGCGCTCTTCGCGCCGCCTTCATAGCCTGAAATCTGATCGGGGATCGCGCCTGACAGCGTGCTGCGCCCTAAATTGCGGCGGGCATCGTCAAAGCCAATCCATACCGAAGTCACCACGCCCGGACCATAACCGGAGAACCAGGCATCTTTTGAGCTGTTGGTGGTACCGGTTTTACCGCCGATGTCATTACGCTTGAGGTCCCGACCGGCACGCCAGCCAGTGCCCATCCAGCCTGGCTCACCGAAGATATTCGAGTTCAGCGCGCTCTTGATCAGGAAGGTCAGCGGCGTGTTGATTACGTGCGGCGCATAGTTGCCCTGCTCAGGCGGAGTGGGTACCTGCTCCAGTTCGGGCTGTGGCACCGCCTGATTCTGGTTTTTATCAGATGCCGCGACGTTTTCAACGCTCTCTTCGTTCAGCGCCAGCGCTTTTTTAGTATCGCCGTAGATCACCGGCAGATTGCACTGCGGACAGGCAATTTTCGGTTTCTCTTCGAATACCACGCCGCCTTGTTCATTCTCGATTCGGGTGATGAAGTAAGGATCGACCAGGAATCCGCCGTTAGCCATTACCGAGTAGCCGCGCACCACCTGTAACGGGGTAAATGAGGCCGCACCCAGCGCCAGCGACTCGGTATGCACGATGTTTTGCGCCGGGAAGCCGAAGCGCTGCAGATACTCTGCGGCATAATCGACGCCCATTGCCCGCATCGCACGTACCATCACCACGTTCTTCGACTGGCCTAAGCCCTGACGCAGACGAATCGGGCCATCATAGGTTGGCGGGGAGTTTTTCGGACGCCAGTCAGCACCGGTACCGGCATCCCAGCGTGAAATCGGCACGTCGTTGAGAATCGAGGCCAGCGTCAGGCCACGATCCATCGCGGCGGTATACAGGAAAGGTTTAATGTTCGAACCCACCTGACGCAGCGCCTGAGTGGCACGGTTAAACATGCTCTGGTTGAAATCGAACCCGCCGACCAGCGCACGTACTGCGCCATCATTTGGATCGAGTGAGACCAGCGCGGAGTTCACATCCGGAACCTGACCCAGCCACCATGCATCTTCGACCTTGCGCACCCAGATCGGCTGTCCAGGCTGTAACACCTGGCTGACGCTTTTCGGCGTCGGACCCTGCACGGTGTCAGATTTATAAGGACGTGCCCAGCGAACGCCCGCTAACGTCAGCGATACATTGCTGCCATCTTTCATCATCACGGTCGCTTCATCGCTGCGTGCTTCGGTGACGACCGCCGGCTGAAGCGGGCCGTAGACCGGCAGCGTCTTCAGTGCTTTCTCGATCCGCGTCTGATCCCAGGCCGGCTCGCCGACTTTCCATAGCAAGCTGGTCGGGCCGCGATAGCCGTGACGCATGTCGTAGGCCATCAAGTTATTGCGCACTGAGGTCTGTGCCGCCTGCTGCAGGCGTCGGGTCACCGTGGTGTAAACTTTATAACCGTCGGTATAGGCATTTTCACCGTACCGTTTCACCATCTCCTGACGCACCATCTCGCTGAGATAAGGAGCGGAGAAGGCGATTTCCGGACCATGATACTTCGCCACCAGCGGCGTATTACGTGCCTCTTGATACTGCTGCTGGGTGATGTAGTGCTGATCCAGCATGCGCGCCAGCACCACGTTGCGACGTGATAAGGCGCGGCTGTGCGAGTAAAGCGGGTTGAATGTCGAAGGGGCTTTCGGCAGACCGGCAATCATCGCCATTTCACTCAGCGACAGCTGATCGACCGGCTTACCAAAATAGACCTGCGAGGCAGCACCGACGCCGTAGGCGCGATAGCCGAGATAGATCTTATTGAGGTAGAGCTCAAGAATTTCATCTTTATTCAGCAGCTGCTCAATGCGAATTGCCAGAAACGCTTCCTTTATTTTACGCATCAGGGTGCGTTCCGGACTCAGGAAGAAGTTACGCACCAGCTGTTGAGTAATGGTACTGGCGCCCTGCGAGGCGTGGCCCGAAACCAGCGCAATGCTGGCGGCACGGAAGATGCCGACTGGATCAACGCCGTGATGTTCATAAAAACGGCTATCTTCAGTCGCAATAAACGCTTTTACCATCTCAGGCGGGATTTGCTGGAGCTTTGAAGGAATACGGCGCATTTCACCGTACTGAGCGATCAATTCGCCCTCAGCGCTGTAAACCTGCATCGGCGTTTGCAGCCGCACATCTTTCAGCGTGTTCACATCGGGCAACTGGGGCTCTATGTATTTGTACAAACCACAAATCGAGCCTGCTCCCAACAACATGCAACACACTGCAAGGATCAATAAATACTTTACGAACTTCACCTAGAATTTCCCATCTGTTGTCGTTTGAGCAGTTTATAAACAACCGCGCGGTAGTATAAAGGCAAGCCAGACGCTTTAATATGTCCATTTTCCCGGACGATAAGGAGATCGCGCGCATGGCTTTTCATACCTGGCAAATTGGGCTGGATATTCAGAATAGGCAGATTTGTGCCCTAGCCCTCCAGCCTCAACGCGATGGCTGGCAGCTACGCCACTGGTGGCAGCAGCGGCTGCCGCAAGATACGTTAAGAAACGGCGTGCTGCAATCTTCGCCTGAATTACTGGCGGCCTTAACCGCCTGGCGGCAGCGCCTGCCACGACGCTATGCTATTCCCTGCGCGTCAGTTTGCCGGTACAGCTGGTATTACAGCGCCGGTTACCGCTACCGCCACAGCCACTGCACGAGCCGGCTCTGGGCACTATGTGCAGGCGGCGGCACGGCGTCTTTTCCCGCTGGAGCCTGACGCGCTGGCGCTGGATTACCGGCATGACGCCGTGGGCGGTCAGCTCTGCGTCACCGCCGCCCGGCTGGAGGTGATCGACCAGTGGGCCGCGCCGCTGTTGCAGGCTGGCTTAACGCCTCAGGTGTTTGAACTGACAACCGGAGCGCTGAAACGGCTGGCACAACAGGCCCGGTTGCCTGCCGGGAGCGTGCTGGTGTTGAGCAGGATGAGCGCTTGCTGTGGAGCGATGGGCAAACCGCTGCGGATGCGGGAGACGCGGTTTCGATTGAGGCGTTGCAACAGCAGGCATTTCCGCAGGCCTCACAAATTCTGGCCTGTGCCTCGCAGCCGGTGGCCTGGCCTGCAGCCGTGACGCCGTTCTCACCCTTCGATCTGTTCTAGTATAAGCAACCGCCGTTACCCGGTAATCTAGGCCTTCGCGCTGGCGGCCGGTCTGGCGCTGCGGATTAAGGATTGCTGATGGTGGCGGTCAATTTGCTGCCCTGGCGGCAACAACGGCAAAGTCTGACGGTGCTGCTGCCGGTCGCCGTCAGTCTGATGCTGGTGGGGATGTGCAGCTATGGCGGATAAAGGCGCTGCAGCAGCGGAAACCGCGACGGTGCAGCTGGCGCTGGACGATATTCTTGCACGCTTAGCCCGGCAGAAAGCGCTGATGGAACAGCTGGCGGCTCAGCAAAAGCGGCGTAATAAACAGCAGCAACAGGCGATGCAGCGGGGCGCCTGGCAGCAATTCTGGCTGGATTTACTCGTACTGCTGCCCGAGACCGCCTGGCTGAAGCTGCTGGAGAAACGCGACAGACAGTTCACGCTGGAAGGCCAGGCGTAGGATACGCAGGCGATACGGCAATTTCGTCAACGGCTGGCGGCGCTGCTGCTGTTCAGCCGGGTCGCGCAGGGCCGCGTTCAGCGTCAGCTCGGCGGGGGGTATCATTTTACCCTGCGGGCGCAGCTTCAGGCGGTCGGCGATGAGTGAGTGGTGGGCGGGCTGGTGGCAGCTAAAGGTGATTGCACGCTACGGCACGCTGGCGGCAGTGGCTGTCGGCTTACTGATGCTGAGCTGGCTGGTTTGGCTGCGGCCGGAGCTCAGGGCGCTGGCAGCTGAAGCCACTGACGAAGAAGCTGCAGCTGCGCCAGCAGCAATGGCAGCAGAATCCGCCGAATGCGCGGCTACAGGTAGAGTTGATACCGCCTGCTGCGCGCCCTGCGTCAGGAGCATCAGGGACATAAGGGCAGGCGATTGAAATTCTTCTTACCTCACGACGCGACCAGCTTGAACAGTGGCAGCCCGATACCCAGCCACGCACCCTGACGCTGCATCTTCGAATAGCAGGAATTCCAGCCGCTGTATGCCGACCTTGCGCAGGCGGCGGCCCCGTTTCCGGCGCATTTCCTGCTGCTGGCTCAGCCACAGCATCTGGTAGCGCAGCTCTGGCTGGAGCCTGACGATGCACCGTAGCCTGCTGATTCTGTTGCTGCGCTGCGGCAGCGCGCTGGCACGCGAACCGTTTCAGCCGCTTGCCGGGGCAGCCTGCCTGCAGTGGAACCTCTGACCGGCTGGTACTTGCAGGGAATCGTTGGCCGGGAACCTCGTTTTCACGGCTGGCTGATGACGCCGCAGGGGCAGGTGAGGGCGATACGCGCCGAACAACCTTTTGCCCTGATGCCGTGGCAGCTTATCGCTATCGACCGGCGCAGCCTCACCCTGGCGATTAAAAACAGCTGCAGTGCGCAACGCCATTCATTTTATTTAAAAGGAAGCCCGCATGAGAAGGATTCTGACGCTATTGCTGGCAGTAAGCTGCCTGTCGCCGGCCTGGGCCGCTGACGAGCAGCGTCTCAGCCTGGCATTTGATAATGCGCCGGTTGAACGCATTTTACAGGCCCTGGCAGACTACCAGCAGATCAACCTGATTATTGCGCCGGAGGTTGAGGGATCGTTGTCTCTGCGGCTTGATAACCTGCCGTGGCAGCAGGTGCTGGAGCTGGTCGCGCGCATGGCAAAGCTGACGCTGGTTGAGCACGAGAATGTGCTGCTGGTCTATCCGGAAAGCTGGCAGCAGGCGCAACGGCAAGCCCGCGATGAAGAACAGCAGGAACGGTTGCAACAGCTGCCGCTGCAACAGCGCGCGGTGCTGCTGCATTATGCCAGTGCCAGCGAGATACACCGCAGCCTGCTGGCTGAGCGTCAGTCACTGATGACCTCGCGCGGCAGCGTGACGGTCGATAAACGCACCAACACGCTGTTACTGCGTGATACGGCGGCGTTACAGGAGACAGAGCGCTGGCTTAAGGCGCTGGATCTGCCGCTGGAGCAGATTGAACTGGCGGCGCATATCGTGACCATCAGTGAAGAGCATTTACAGGAACTCGGCGTGAACTGGGGATACAGGCTGGCGACGCGGCGGTCACGAATTCGCTTCATCATCCGCGACTGGCGATTCCGCTGGCCCTAAGTTCGCCCGGCGTGAGCGTCGGGGTGGCGCTGGCACGTATCTGCGGCCAGCTGCTGGATTCTGGAGTTAAGTGCACTGGAACAGGAGAACCAGATCGAAATTATCGCCAGCCCGCGTCTGTTTACCTCGCATCAGCAAACGGCTTCGATCAAGTAGGGCACCGAAATTCCGTATGAAGTGTCGGCGGACAACAGCGGCACCACCAGTATTGAATTTAAAGAAGCGGTACTGGGTATGGAAGTCACGCCCAGCATTTCCGGCAATGGCCGTATCCAGCTCAATATTCACATCAGTCAGAACATGCCGGGCCGCAGCATCCGAACCGGCGATAGCGAGGTGCTCTCGATTGATAAACAGGAGATTGAAACCCAGGTCACGGTCAGGGATGGGCAGATACTGGCGCTGGGCGGCATTTTTCAGCAGCAGCGAACCCGGGGCGAAAACCGGGTGCCGTTACTGGGTAAGCTGCCGCTGATCGGCGGGCTGTTTCGTCAGCAATCAGAGCAGCGCAAAAAACGGGAGCTGGTAATCTTCATTACGCCGCGATTGGTCAGGGAAGCAGCGCTTACGGCTGGATAAAACGGAAAATGCGTCCCAGAAGGCCATCCGAATTGACGCAGGGCAGGAATTAGCTTACAAGGTTTAGCGATTTTCAACACGGTGTAACCGTCTATGTTGGGTAAATCCCAGCAAACAGATCAGAAAATTCCTCTGTGAGCAGCGTTTTAAAGACGCAGCGCTGGCGCGTTACAGTTTCGCGAACCACGGGCAAATTCAGAAATGGATCAGCTGCAGGCAATATAATCGGTTGCCAAACAGCCTTAAGTGTTGAGATAATTTTTCGTCTGACTCTTGCTAACGCTCATGAGGTCTCAGTTCCTGTCCCGCCAGCAAATGCTGAACGCGGGGTATCATTAACTAATTCTTAGTAATACCGACAAAATGGCAGAGAAACGCAATATCTTTCTGGTTGGGCCGATGGGTGCCGGCAAAAGCACTATTGGTCGTCAGTTGGCTCAGCAACTCAACATGGAGTTCTTCGATTCCGATCAGGAAATTGAGCGACGCACCGGAGCGGATGTGGGCTGGGTTTTTGACGTCGAAGGCGAAGCTGGCTTTCGCGATCGCGAAGAAAAAATCATTAACGAACTGACTGAAAAGCAAGGCATCGTCCTGGCAACAGGTGGTGGCTCCGTCAAATCCCGGGAAACGCGTTATCGTCTCTCCGCCCGCGGCGTCGTGGTTTATCTTGAGACCACTATCGAAAAGCAACTGGCGCGCACCCAACGTGACAAAAAACGTCCGTTGCTGCAGGTGGATTCACCGCCGCGTGAAGTGCTTGAAGCGCTGGCTGGCGAACGTAACCCGCTTTACGAAGAGATCGCCGATGTGACTATTCGCACAGATGATCAAAGTGCGAAAGTTGTGGCGAATCAGATTATCCACATGTTGGAAAAAAGTTGATCCAACGTTCGAAGGCTCTTTAACAGGTATCGAGCATCATGGAGAAGATCACCGTCTCACTGGGGGAACGCAGTTACCCCATCACTATCGCCGCCGGACTGTTTAACGATCCGGCTTCTTTTTGGCCGCTGACCGCGGGCGAAAACGCCATGGTGGTGACTAACCAGACGCTGGCTCCGCTTTATCTCGACAAACTGTCGGCGCTGCTGACAGCGGCGGGTGTGAAAGTGGATCAGGTGATTTTACCCGACGGCGAGCAGTACAAAACGCTGGCCGTGATGGATCAGGTCTTTACCGCTTTACTGCAAAAACCGCACGGTCGTGATACGACGCTAATCGCCTTAGGCGGTGGCGTTATTGGCGATCTTACCGGTTTTGCTGCAGCCAGTTATCAGCGTGGCGTGCGCTTTATTCAGGTGCCGACCACCTTACTGTCGCAGGTTGACTCTTCGGTCGGCGGCAAAACAGCCGTAAACCATCCGCTCGGCAAAAACATGATTGGCGCGTTTTATCAGCCCGCCTCGGTGGTGATTGATACCGCGTGTCTGCATTCGCTGCCGCTGCGTGAACTGGCGTCCGGTCTGGCCGAAGTGATTAAGTACGGCATCATCCTTGATGGTGCGTTTTTCCAGTGGCTGGAACAGAATCTTGACGCTTTGCTGTCGCTGGATGAACAGGCACTGGCTTATTGCATCCGTCGCTGTTGTGAACTGAAAGCGGAGGTGGTGGCTGCCGATGAACGGGAAACCGGACAGCGCGCACTGCTCAATCTCGGCCATACCTTCGGTCATGCCATTGAGGCGCAGATGGGTTATGGCAACTGGCTGCACGGTGAAGCAATTGCTGCCGGCATGGTAATGGCCGCGCGCACCGCTGAACGTCTGGGCCAGTTCAGCCCGCAACAGACTGAACGGATCGTCACGCTGCTACAGCGTGCCGGTTTACCGGTGCACGGTCCGCAGGAGATGAGCGCAGAGATGTACTTGCCCCATATGATGCGCGACAAGAAAGTGCTGGCGGGTGAATTACGGCTGGTGCTTCCGTTGTCGATTGGCCGCTCTGAAGTGCGTGGCGGCGTGGCGCATTATATGGTGCTGGCTGTAATTAACGATTGCCAGAAATCTTGATATTAAGCAGTTAAGTGGTGACGCAGCGCGCCGGGTGCGCAGTGCGGAATGCCGCTTTAAGCTTTAAGGAGGAGGCATAATGGATGAGTTCAAACCGGAAGACGAGTTAAAACCTGACGCCATTGACCGTCGTCCCTCGCGCCCACGTAAGGCGTCTACCGCAGCCAAAATACCGGTTTCGCGCCAGCGCATCATGATGGGTGTGGGCATTCTGATGCTGTTGTTACTGGTGCTGGGCATTGGTTCGGCGCTGAATGGCCCGGACGATAAGAAACCCGCGACCGGCAGCAATGCGCCCGCCACTGGCGGCGGATCGAACAGCGAGAAAAATATCGATCTGACCGGCTCCTCCTCAATGTCGGGTGGGCAGACCTCGCCGACAGCGACGGAAAACAGCGCGCCGGCCAGCAGTGACGCCGCCAGCAATCCGCAGCGCGATGTCTCGATGCCGCCGGTGGCCTCAACGCCAAACCAGGCAGCCCCGGTTGATACGCCAGCTAATCAGCAGCGCGTCACCTTACCAGGCGATCTCAACAGCGCGCTGACGAATCAGCAGCAGGTCGACAGTGCCTCGACCGGTGCGCAAAATGGCAGCTCGCTGCCGACTGCGCCCGCCACCGTCAGTGGCAATGCCGGCACCGCAGCAAATCCGGTCACTGCCCCGGTCAGCCGTCAGACGCCGAACAAAGCGACATCGCCAACGCGTCCTGCGCACGATGCCGGCCACAAGACCGCCTCGAAGCCTGCGACCAGTGACAGTCGGACGTATACGACGCCGGCCCGTACGCCAACCGGTAATACCGCGGCCAGCAGTACGGCCGCAGCCAGCAGCGGTTCAGCCAGTAAATCACTGCTAGGCGGCAGCTATACGCTGCAACTGAGCGGCGCATCAAAAGCGGAAAGCCTGAATGCCTGGGCGAAAAAACAGAATCTGAGTGCGTATCACGTCTACAAAACCACCCGCAACGGTCAGTCGTGGTACGTGCTGGTGAGTGGATCATACGCAACACCGGCGGATGCCAAACGCGCTGTGGCATCGCTGCCAGCGGAAGTCCGGGCACAGAATCCGTGGGTTAAACCGGTTAGCCAGGTTAAGAAAGAATCCAGTCAATAATTGATGTGGGGCCAGCGTTACTGGCCCCGTTTTAAGCGCAGATCTGCTGTCGGTCCAGCCACAGCCTCACAATAAGATGTAATAACCACGACAGCATGAAAAAAAATCGCGCTTTCCTGAAATGGGCAGGGGGAAAATTTCCCTTAGTAGAAGAGATCCATCGCTACCTGCCGCAAGGCGACTGCTTGATCGAGCCGTTTGTTGGTGCGGGATCGGTATTTCTCAATACCGACTTCGATCGCTACCATCTTGCCGATATCAACAGCGATCTGATCAACCTCTACAACATTGTTAAAACGCGCACGGCGGATTTTATTCGTGACGCGCAGCTGCTGTTTACCCCGGAAGGGAACAACGAAGCCTGCTATTACCTGCGTCGTACCGAATTTAATCTCAGCACCGATGCCTACCAGCGCGCGCTGCTTTTCCTCTATCTGAATCGTCACTGTTACAACGGCTTATGCCGCTATAACCTGCGTGGCGAATTCAATGTGCCGTTTGGCCGCTATCGCAAACCCTACTTTCCGGAAGCAGAACTGTCATGGTTTGCCGAGCGCACGCAAAAAGCGACGTTTGTCTGTGAATCGTACGATGTTACCCTGACCAATGCCGGTAAAGGCTCCGTGGTATATTGTGATCCGCCCTATGCGCCGCTGTCGGCGACGGCGAACTTCACGGCTTATCACACCAACATTTTTAGTCTGCGCGAGCAGCAGCATCTGGCGACGTTAGCGGCACAGCTGGCCTCGTCAGAACACCGGATTCCGGTACTGATTTCTAACCACGACACTGCACTGACGCGTTTGTGGTATCAGGATGCAGTGTTACATGTGGTCAAAGCCCGGCGTTCCATTAGCCGAAGCATAGCCGGTCGCACTAAGGTAGACGAACTGCTGGCGCTCTATAGCTAGTCTATTTCAGCTAGTCTATTTCGTCCGCGACCAAAGCATTACTCCAGCCGCAGGGCTGGCGCACAACAGTGGGATAATCGGATGAAACAATATTTGCTGGCCCCTTCAATCCTTTCGGCGGACTTTGCTCGCCTGGGCGAAGATACCGCGAAAGCGCTGGAGGCCGGAGGCGACGTAGTTCACTTCGACGTGATGGATAACCACTATGTTCCCAACCTGACCATGGGACCGATGGTACTGAAAGCGTTGCGCGACTATGGCATCACCGCGCCGATCGATGTCCACCTGATGGTCAAACCGGTGGATGCGTTGATCCCCGAGTTCGCCCGTGCAGGCGCGACCTACATCACTTTTCATCCCGAAGCCAGCGAGCACGTTGATCGCACCCTGCAGCTGATTAAAGAACATGGCTGCAAGGCCGGGCTGGTCTTCAATCCGGCGACCCCCCTGAGCTATCTCGATTACGTCATGGATAAGCTGGATATTATTCTGTTGATGTCGGTTAATCCGGGCTTTGGCGGCCAGTCGTTTATCCCTGGTACGCTGGATAAGCTGCGTGAAGCGCGTAAGCGTATCGATCAGAGCGGTTACAATATTCGTCTCGAAGTGGATGGCGGCGTGAAGATTGATAACATCGGTCGGATCGCGGCTGCAGGTGCCGACATGTTTGTCGCCGGTTCTGCCATCTTCAGTCACCCGGATTACAAAAAAGTGATCGATGAAATGCGTAACGAACTGGAGAAAGCCAATGGCTCATTTCACTGATATCCGGGCGCTGGCGTTTGATCTCGACGGCACGCTGGTCGACAGCGCCGGGCCTCGCTGAAGCGACCGATCGGACGCTGAAAGATCTCAGCCTGCCGGTCGCTGGCCTTGAGCGTGTCTCAACCTGAATTGGTAACGGGGCGGACATCATGATGTTGCGCGCCCTGTTCGATAAACACTACGCTGACACGGTTGATGCGGGCCGCACGCTGTTCCCGCAGGTGAAACAGACGCTGGCTGCACTGCAGGCCACCGGTTTACCGCTGGCGATTGTCACCAATAAGCCCACGCCGTTTGTCGCGCCGCTGCTTCAATCGCTTGGCATTGAGGAGGCTTTTTCGCTGATTATCGGCGGTGACGATGTGCCGGTGAAGAAACCGCATCCTGCCGCGATATTTCTGGTGCTGGGCACCTTTGGTGTCCTGCCCGATCAGCTGCTGTTTGTCGGTGATTCGCGTAACGATATTCAGGCTGCCCAGGCGGCTGGTGTGCCCAATGTCGGCATGACCTATGGCTACAACTATGGTGAATCGATTGCCAGTAGCCAGCCCAACGTAACACTCGACTCTTTCTGACCAACTTTTGCCCGCTCTCGGGCTGTAATTATCAGGACTTAAGCATGAGCAAACCCATTGTTTTCAGCGGCGCACAGCCGTCCGGCGAACTGACCATTGGCAACTATATGGGTGCGCTGCGTCAGTGGGTGCAGATGCAGGATGATTTCCACTGCATTTACTGCATCGTCGATCTGCACACCATTACCGTTCGACAGGATCCCGTCGCGTTGCGTAAAGCCACGCTGGATACGCTGGCGCTCTATCTCGCCTGCGGTATCGATCCGCAAAAGAGCACCATCTTTGTTCAGTCGCATGTGCCAGAGCACACCCAGCTGAGCTGGATCCTTAACTGCTACGCCTATTTCGGTGAACTCAGCCGTATGACGCAGTTCAAGGATAAGTCGGCGCGTTACGAAGAGAACATCAATGCTGGCCTGTTCGACTATCCGGTGCTGATGGCGGCCGATATTCTGCTCTATCAGACCCATCAGGTCCCGGTTGGCGAAGATCAGAAGCAGCATCTGGAGCTGAGCCGCGATATCGCCCATCGCTTCAATGCGCTGTATGGCGAAATTTTCAAAGTGCCAGAGCCGTTTATTCCGAAGTCAGGCGCGCGCGTCATGTCGCTGCTGGAACCGACGAAGAAGATGTCCAAGTCGGATGAAAACCGTAATAACGTCATCGGCCTGCTGGAAGATCCGAAGTCGGTCGTGAAGAAGATCAAACGCGCGGTAACCGACTCCGAAGAGCCGCCAGTGGTGCGCTATGACGTGAAAGAGAAAGCGGGCGTCTCTAACCTGCTGGATATTTTGTCGGGTGTGACCGGAAAAAGCATCGTTGAGCTGGAGCAGGAGTTCGAAGGCAAGATGTATGGCCACCTGAAAGGGGCGGTAGCGGATTCGGTCTCAGGCATGCTGTCCGAGCTGCAGGAGCGCTATCATCGTTTCCGTAACAACGACGCGCTGCTGGAGCAGGTGATGCGTGACGGTGCGGCGAAAGCCCGTGCACAGGCGCAGGAAACCCTGAAGAAAGTCTACCAGGCAGTGGGTTTTGTCGCCATGCCGTAACAGCATGGCCAACAGCACAAACGGCGGGCTATAAGCCCGCCGTTTTCGTTTATGCCGGTGGCACAATCGTTAAAATCAGCGCAGCTTATCGCGCAGGCTGACCACGCTCCCGATGATCATCAGGCTCGGGCTGCTGACCTGCTGCGCCAGCGCCGCCAGTTCGGTCAGGGTGCCGGTGACCACCCGCTGACGGGTGCTGGTGCCGTTTTCTACCAGCGCGACTGGCATATCACTGCGCATACCGTGTAGCAGCAGCTGATGCTGAATCTCTGCGGCCTGCGTCAGCCCCCATGTAAAACACCAGCGTTTGCTGCTCCGCCGCCAGTGTCTGCCAGCAGAGCGTTCCCTCTTCCTGCAGATGCCCGGTGACCAGCCTTACGCTTTGTGCATGATCGCGGTGGGTTAGGGGAATGCCGCTGTACGCCGCACAGCCTGAGGCCGCCGTAATGCCGGGCACCACGCTGAACGGGATCTGGTGCTGCGCCAGCATCTCCAGCTCTTCGCCTCCGCGACCAAAGATAAACGGATCGCCACCTTTCAGCCGCACCACCCGTTTACCGCGCTGCGCCTGCTCCAGCAGCAACTGGTTGATCGCCTCCTGCGGTACGCAGTGGTGACCGGCGCGCTTGCCGACAAAGATACGCTCGGCATCGCGTCGCACCAGGTTAAGCACCTCCTCAGAGACCAGCCGGTCATACACCACGATATCCGCCTGCTGGATCTGCTGCAGCCCTTTCAGCGTCAGCAGACCGGCACCCACCAGCGTCACTTCGCCCTGCGTCGGCAAATCTGCCGCAAACAGCGCCTCAGTTAACTGCTGCGCGCGTTCGCCGTCGCCGTTTGCCAGGTTTTGCGCCAGCCGCTCGCTGCTAAAAAAACGTTCCCAGAAGTGGCGGCGTGTGGCAATCGACGCAAACTGCTGCCTGACCCGCGCCCGTAAGTTGCCCGCCAGCTAGGCCAGCTTTTCCCGCAGTAAGCGAGCCAGCACCGGCGCGCGGCCACCCGATGGGACCGCCACCATCAGCGACGAACGGTCCATGATGGAGGGCATAATGGCGCTGGCCTGTTGCGGCGCATCGACCAGGTTACAGAAAATCCGCTGACGCTCGGCCACCGCCGCCACCTGCTGATTGACAGCGTCATCGTTGGTGGCGGCGACCACCAGCCAGCAATCGGTCAGCCAGTGCGGACAAACTCGCCTGGCAGCAGGGTCACGGCTTGCCGCTGCGCCCATTGCCGGAAGGCGGGCGAGAAGTCGCGTGCACCGACCCGCAGATCGGCCCCGGCCTCCAGCAGCAGGCGGGCTTTGCGCTCTGCCACTTCGCCCGCGCCGACCAGCAGGCAACGTTTACCCTGCAGCAGGCAAAACAGCGGGAAATAGTCCATAAGGGGTCCTTAAAAAAAAGCCCGCCAGCGGCGGGTAGTAGACAAAAATCAGAGACATATTTCGACCTGTCCGGCATTCACCCGCACCGGATACGCCGCCACTGAGCGCGTTTCATCTTCCATGCAATAGCCATCGCTAAGACGAAAATGCTGCTTTTTCAGCGGGCTGGCGACCCATAGCGTTGACTGATGCTCGGCGATGATACCGCGTGATAGCACGCTGGCGTCGGCAAACGGGTCGATATTGCTGATGGCATACAGTTGCTCATCGTTACGCGGACGAAAGATGGCAATCTGTTGGCCTTTAACCAGTGCGCAAACACCGGTAGCGGGCAGGATTTGTGCCAGCTGGCACACCGCATTCCACTGGCTCATTATTCAGTCTCCTCAATCAGGGTAACGGCGATGCGTTCTTCGCCGGACGATGCTGATCGCGTTCGGCCACCACCTGTATCGCCGGATCTCGCTGCGATGAGTTAATAAAGTGGGCGAAGTGCGTCAGGTTGTCGCTCTGTTCCAGCGTGGTTTTCCACTCGCAGTGGGCGCTGGCGCGCAGCTGCTTCAGTTCCTGCTCGAGATGACTGTTGAGGCCCAGCTTATCGTCAACGATCACTTTACGCAGATAGTCGATACCGCCTTCCAGACTTTCCAGCCACGTTGAGGTACGCTGCAGGCGATCGGCAGTGCGGATATAGAACATCATGAAGCGGTCAAGATAGGCGATCAGCATCTGCTGATCGAGATCCGCAGCCAGCAGATCGCCATGGCGCGGTTTCATGCCGCCGTTGCCGCAGACGTAGAGATTCCAGCCTTTTTCGGTGGCGATGATGCCAACATTATTACCCTGTGCTTCAGCACACTCACGGGTGCAGCCGGAGACGACGAACTTCATCTTATGCGGGGTGCGAATCCCTTTGTAGCGGTTCTCCAGCATCACGCCAAAGCCGAGGCTGTCGCCCACGCCATAGCGGCACAGGTACTGCCAATAAAGGTTTTCGCCATGCGCAGCGCTTTAGCGTAGGCCTGACCGGTCTCAAAGCCCGCAGCAATCAGCTCAGACCAGATGGCGGGTAAATCCTCTTTGCGGGCGCCAAACATGCCGATGCGCTGTGAGCCGGTAATTTTGGTGTAGAGCTGGTAGCGCTCGGCAATCTCGCCCACCGCTTTCAATCCTTGTGGCGTGATTTCACCGCCAGGCGAACACGGGATCACCGAATACGTACCGTCTTTCTGGATATTGCCGAGGTAGAGATCGTTGCTGTCCTGCAACGGGGCATGTTGCGGCTTGAGCACATACTCATTCCAGCACGAGGCCAGCAGGGAACCGACAGTCGGTTTACACACTTCACAGCCGTAGCCCTGGCCATATTTCGCCAGCAAATCGTCAAACGTTTTGATCTCTTCAACCTGAATCAGGTGATACAGCTCCTGACGCGAATAAGCGAAGTGTTCGCAAAGATGATTATTAACTTCAATTCCCTGGCGGCTCAGTTCGCTGTTCAGCACTTGGGTGATCAACGGGATGCAGCCGCCGCCGGCGCGGGTGGCGCTTTTCAGTGCCGCTACCGTGTGGCAGCCAGCCTGAACCGCGTTAATGATGTCGCCTTTGCTGACGTCAAAGCAGGAGCAGATTTGTGCACTGTCGGGCAGGGAGCCGACCCCGATGGCCGGTTTTTCGCCGCTGCCGGCCGTAAAATCAGCGCTTCCGGATTGGCGGGCAGCGGTATCGCATTCAGCACCAGCTGCAGCAGATTGCCGTAGTCGCTGGTATCGCCCACCAGCACCGCGCCGAGCAGGGTTTGCTGGTCTTCGCTGAGGATTAAGCGTTTGTAGATCGATTTACTCTCATCCAGCCACACCACACTGCGTGCGCCAGGCGTGGTGCCACGCGCATTACCAATGCCGCCCACATCGACGCCCAGCAATTTCAGTTTGGCGCTCATGTCGGCACCGGTGAAGGCGTTGGGACGGCCCAGCAGGGTATCGCTGGCGACCTGCGCCATTTTGTAGCCGGGTGCCACCAGTCCGTAGACCCGGTTCTGCCAGGCGGCGCATTCACCGATCGCGTAGATGTCGCTATCGCTGGTCAGGCACTGGTCATTAATGGCTATGCCGCCGCGCGGCTCCAGTGCTAATCCACACTGTTTCGCCAGCTTGTCCTGCGGCCGGATACCGGTCGAGAAGACGATTAAATCGACCTCCAGCTCCGTGCCATCGGCAAACTGCAGCGTTTTACCGCCGTGTTCGTGATGGTGGATCTGTTGGGTATTTTTACCGGTATGCACCCGCACACCCATCTGCTCGATTTTACGGCGTAGCTGTTCGCCGCCTTGCCGATCAAGCTGCTCGGCCATCAGTACCGGCGCGAACTCAATCACATGGGTTTCAACCCCGAGGTTTTTCAGCGCGCCCGCCGCTTCCAGCCCCAGCAGTCCACCGCCGATCACCGCACCGCGTTTGCTGCGGCGCGAGCAGTCTTCGATAGCATTCAGATCTTCGATGGTGCGATAAACAAAGCAGTCGCTGCTTTCCGCGCCGTTAATCGGCGGGATCCACGGATAGGACCCGGTGGCAAAGACCAGCGTGTCGTAATGCACCGCGCGGCCGGTATTGGAATGGATCAGCTTCTCGTCGCGGTTGATGGTAATGGCGCGTTCACCCAGCAGCAGATTGACCTGATGCCGCTCGTAAAACCCGTAGCGAACCAGGGAGAGCTCTTCGGCTGTGTGGTGGGAAAAGTAGGCGGAAAGGTGGACACGATCGTAGGCGACACGCGGCTCTTCACAAAAGACGGTTAGCGAAAATTGGTCAGGCTCAGCTTTCTCAAGTAATTCTTCTATAAAACGGTGCCCGACCATGCCGTTACCGATAATGACGACATTGTGCTTGCTCATTTTTGCCTCAAATTTACGATATCTGCGGCTACAATAGCGCGCCATTTCTAGCGCTCATTGATATACATCAACCGCCCCTTCATATACCTATTTAGAGTTAGGTATTTGATTTTAATTAACTTTATCCAGCAGCCCGGTGAAGGGGATAAGGGCATTCTCTCTTATCCCAATGGTGAAGCATTGCTGGAAGAGGCACTGCGGCTCGGCGCAGATGTCGTCGGGGCGATTCCGCATTACGAATTCACCCGCGAATATGGCGTTGAGTCACTGCACAAAACTTTTGCGCTGGCCGACCGCTACGACAAGCTGATTGATGTGCACTGCGATGAGATTGACGACGAGCAGTCGCGCTTTGTCGAAACCGTGGCGGCACTGGCGCATCGTGACGGTAATGGCGCACGGGTCACTGCCAGTCACACCACGGCTATGCACTTTTATAACGGTGCCTATAACTCTCGGCTGTTCCGTCTGTTGAGGCTGTCAGGCATTAACTTTGTCGCTAATCCGTTGGTTAACATTCATCTGCAGGGCCGTTTCGATCACTATCCCAAGCGGCGCGGCATTACGCGGGTGAAAGAGATGCTGGAGGTGGAGATCAACGTCTGCTTCGGGCACGATGATGTGTTTGATCCTTGGTATCCGCTGGGCACCGCCAACATGCTGCAGGTGCTGCATATGGGATTACACGTCTGCCAGTTGATGGGTTACGAACAGATTGATGCCGGCTTAGATCTGATTACCCACAACAGCGCCAGAACCCTGCAGCTTTCCGGCTACGGTATTCAGAGCGGCCATGAGGCCAGCCTGATCATTCTGCCTGCCGAGAGCGGTTTTGATGCGGTAAGAAGGCAGGTTCCGGTGCGCTATTCACTGCGTCGCGGCAAAGTGATTGCGGCAACCAGACCGGCTGAGAGCGAGATTTACTGGCGGAAACAGGAGCGCGTCGACTTCCGGCGCTAACAAGCAGGGCGGCGAGGGATCACCGCCCGGAGAGATTAATGTGTGACGTGACCGTGCGAGCGATGTTTAGTCACCAGCCCCAGCAGGACACACATGACAAACACCACCGCATACAGGCTGTTGGCAGTGACCAGCGCGGTATGTACGCCGCTTTTCTCGACGATAGGCGCGGTAACCACAAAGGTCAGCATGGTGCCGACGGTGCCGCAGGTCAGAATGAAGTTCACCAGTTTTGGTGAAGCCACTTTGGTTTGCAGCGAGCCGAGCGTGATGATGGTGGTGTAAATCGCGCTGGAGCTAAAGCCCAGAACTATGATGATCCACTTCAGGATGCCGGCATCCTGACTGCTGACGAACCAGTACATCAGCAGCGTCGCCAGGCCAGCCAGCACCATCAGGATACGTTGCAGATCGAAGAAGCGCAGCAGGAAGCTGAACGCCCACATTCCGACCATATAGGCGGTCCAGAAGCTGCCGACCAGCTGTCCGGCATTATCAATATTCATGCCCATTACTTTGATGGCGTATTCCGGCACCCACGAGATAAAGCCGAGCTGACCGAGGATATAGCACAGGGCGGCAACTGCGAGCAGCAGCACGCCAACGCCCCATTTTTCCTTTTCAACCGTCGGGCTGTTTTCCGGCTTGCGCAGCACCGGGAACTCGACAAACAGCGTCATGATGAAAATCGCCACATAGATGAAGCCGATGCAGACGTAAACCCAGTACCATGGCAGTTGACGCGCCAGCAGGATACCCGCCAGCACCGGGAACAGCGTGCCAGCCATGCTGAAGAAGGAGTCGGTAAACAGCAGGCGTGAGCCGCGCTGGCGTCCTTCATACATATGGGTAATCAGGAATGTCCCGATCGACATGGTAATGCCGCTGACCACACCCAGCACGAACATGCAGAGCGAGAAGATGCTGAGATCGTGGCTGGTCATTAAGCCAATGATCGCCAGTACTATCAGGACGAAACCGAAAATCAGCTGGCGCTTGAGTGGCACGATCACTATCAGCCAGGCATTGAGGAAAACGGCGGCCAGGATCCCGCTGTTCAGGAAGGTGAAGGTGTTACTCATGCTGGAGATGGGGATCTGGAAATCTTTCGCGATATCGCCTATTACCATGCCGGTGACGATCACCAATGCGCCGGTAAGCGCATACGAGAAGAAGCTTATCCAGGTTAGGCCGATACGATTACGGTTTGTCATGTTCTGAACCTGTTAGGAAACCGGTGGCAAAAAGTGTCAGAAAGTGTAAACGGAACCGTGATCTTAATAAACAACCAGTGAAACTGGAGATCTACATTTCATGTGTTGTGTGATTTTAATCACGCAATTGCCGGGGTTTATCGATTGCTCGCGCTTTCTAAGCCGCAGCGTAAATATATGTAAAACGCTGGCTCTTGTATTACATGCTCTTTACAATCAATCACGTTTTTGAGCTAGCTCTCCAAGGTAAGGAATCTTTCATGTTTAAACGTACTTTAACAGCGGCAATTACCCTGTTAGCGCTCTCATCTGTTTCTGCCTCGGCCCTGGCCGCAAAAGGCGACACCCATGTTCTGCTCACCACCTCCGCCGGCAATATCGAACTCGAACTGAATGACCAAAAAGCGCCGGTCTCGGTGAAAAACTTCGTCGATTACGTCAACAGTGGTTTCTACAACAACACCATTTTTCATCGCGTGATCCCAGGCTTTATGGTGCAGGGCGGCGGCTTCACCACCGATATGCAGCAGAAGCAGACTAATGCGCCGATCAAAAATGAGGCGGATAACGGCCTGCGTAATCTGCGCGGCACCATCTCAATGGCCCGTACCGCCGATAAGGACAGCGCCACCAGCCAGTTCTTCCTAAACGTGGCCGATAACGCGTTCCTCGACCATGGCCAGCGTGATTTTGGCTATGCGGTATTCGGTAAGATTGTGAAAGGTCAGGATGTGGCTGAAAAAATTTCTCAGGTGCCGACCAAAGATGTCGGTCCTTACCAGAATGTCCCGTCTAAACCGGTAGTTATCCTCTCCGCTAAAGTTCTGCCTTAACGCTTCAGGCCGCCATCGGTTGATGGCGGCGCTTTTCCCCATCCGGCAAAGCCAGAAAATGCTCCTATACTTAGGGCAAAAACCATGAGCACGAGGCGGCATGGCGAACAAACTCACCGAGAAACAAAAGGCCACATTGTGGCAACAGCGGCGCAGCGCCAGCTATCAGGCCAGCTGTCGGCTGGAAGGCTTCAGTCACAATGAACCTGCGGTAAAAGGCGACGAGGCGGCGGCGCGTCTGGCTTCGCTGAGGAGGCAATATGGTCTCTAATATCGCGGTCAGCCAGGATCCCTACCTGTGGCACAACGACAACGTGCTGAAGAACCTGCTCGATATTCATGACGCCGCACAGCTGCGTAAAGCGGAGCTGAGCTTCAGTGCTGCCCGTCTGGCAACGCTGGAGTTGGGCCCGCGTAATGCCGGCTTGCCGTGGCTACGGCTGATTCACCGTACGCTGTTCCAGGATGTTTACAGCTGGGCCGGTGAGCTGCGCACCATCGATATCTGGCGCGACGAGACGCCGTTCTGCCATTTCGAATATATCGAAAAAGAGGGCAATGCGCTGATGGCGGCGCTGGAAGAGGAAAATGGTCTCGCCGCCCTGTCGCGTGACGCCTTTGTACAGCGTATCGCTCACTACTACTGCGAAATCAACGTGCTGCATCCTTTCCGTGAAGGAAATGGCCGGGTGCAACGCATCTTTTTCGAGCAGCTGGCGCTGCATGCCGGTTATCTGCTGGCGTGGGAGGCGATCGATGCCGAAAGCTGGCGGGCGGCGAATCAGGCAGGCGTTGCCGGCGACCTGCAGCCGCTGCAGCAGGCAGGTATTTGCGAAAGTGGTGAGCGAGCCTGCGTAACCGCGTAGAATAGCGGCGCTGTTAACCACTCTGGATTAGTCATGCTGCTGCTGATCGACAACTACGACTCCTTTAGCTGGAATCTCTATCAATATTTCTGCGAGCTGGGCGCGCAGGTTCGGGTGGTGCGCAACGATGCCATCACCCTGCAGCAGATGGATGCGCTACCGCTGACCCATCTGGTGATTTCCCCGGGACCCTGTACCCCCAACGAATCCGGCATTTCACTGGCGGCGATTCGCCACTTTGCCGGGCGTTTGCCAGTGCTGGGCGTTTGCCTCGGACATCAGGCGATTGCTCAGGCGTGGGGCGGCGAGGTAGTGCGCGCCCGTCAGGTGATGCACGGTAAAACCTCGCTGATTCAGCACAGCAACAGCGGTGTTTTCCGCCAGCTGAATAATCCACTCACCGTCACCCGTTACCATTCGTTGATCGTAAAACGCGATACGCTGCCTGACGCCTTTGAAGTCACCGCCTGGAGCCTACGTGACGGACAACCCGACGAGATCATGGGGATCCGCCATAAAACCTTGGCGCTGGAAGGGGTACAATTCCATCCTGAAAGCATTCTCAGTGAGCAGGGACACCATCTGCTGCGCAATTTCCTATCGCAATAGTTTGCCTTTGAGTGATTTTTTATGCATATTTTGTGATTATTATTTCACAACAGTACAACAATCATTCAAATGGGGTCACTAATGGCAGCCGAAAAAATTGCGGTCACACGGGAAACGTTCGATAACGTTATTTTGCCTGTTTATGCACCAGCGCAGTTCGTGCCGGTGAAAGGCAAGGGCAGCCGCGTCTGGGATCAGCAGGGCAAAGAGTATATCGACTTTTCGGGCGGCATCGCCGTGACCGCGCTCGGCCATTGCCATCCTGCTCTGGTGGAAACGCTGAAAAGTCAGGGCGAAACGCTGTGGCATACCAGCAACGTCTTCACCAACGAACCGGCGCTGCGTCTCGCCAGCAAGTTAATCAACGCCACCTTTGCCGAGAGGGTGTTTTTTGCCAACTCCGGTGCAGAAGCGAATGAGGCGGCGTTCAAGCTGGCGCGCTATTACGCCTGCAAACGTCACAGCCCGTTCAAAAGCAAGATCATCGCCTTCCACAACGCTTTCCACGGCCGGACGCTGTTTACCGTGACGGTTGGCGGACAGCCAAAATATTCTGATGGCTTTGGCCCCAAACCTGCCGACATCGTCCACGTGCCATTCAACGATCTGGCTGCGGTTAAGGCGGTTATCGACGATCACACCTGCGCTATCGTGGTTGAGCCGATTCAGGGCGAGGGCGGCGTGGTGCCCGCAACCGAAGAATTTATGCACGGGCTGCGTGAACTGTGTGATCAATATCAGGCGCTGCTGGTGCTGGATGAAGTCCAGAGCGGTATGGGACGCAGCGGCAAGCTGTTTGCTTATGAGCACTATGGCGTGCAGCCCGATATTCTGACCTCGGCCAAAGCGCTGGGCGGCGGTTTCCCGGTCAGCGCCGTGCTGACCACCAATGAGATCGCCTCTACCATGGCGCCCGGCGTGCACGGCACTACCTACGGCGGCAATCCGCTGGCCTGCGCCATTGCTGAGACGGCGCTGGACATCATCAATACCCCGGCGGTGCTGGAAGGCGTTGGTGTCCGGCGTCAGCAGTTTGTTAGCGCGCTTCAGGCGATTGATGCGAAGTACGATCTGTTCAGCGATATTCGCGGCAAAGGCCTGCTGATTGGTGCGGCGCTGAAGCCTCAGCATGCCGGCAAGGCGCGCGATATCCTCAATGCGGCAGCCGCAGAAGAGGTAATGGTGCTGGTGGCCGGCACCGACGTGATGCGTTTTGCGCCTTCGCTGATCATCGAACCCGCCGACATCGAAGAGGGTATGCACCGCTTCGCCACCGCCGTCGGCAAGGTGATTAGCGGTTGATTTAGTTTTTGCGTAACCGTCTGATCAGCCAGCGGCCATGTTGCGGTCGCTGGCTCCACGCCAGGGATGAAATGGTGTGCATCACGCTCAGATGATCTAGGATGCGGCGCACATGCTGTTTTACCACTGTCACCGGCCCTTGATTAATATTCTCCACTTCATCCAGCAGGTTAACCTGCGAACTGGCACCATCATATTCCAGCCGCTGCTGACAACGTTGCAGCGCAATTTCGCAGGACTGCAGATAGCGCTCAGCTAACGTGGCGGTCAGCATGGTATGTTCGCGCGCCAGAATCGTCATCGCATTGATGTGCTCAACAATAAACTGGCTGTGGGTGACCCACAGACGCATATCCTTGAGATACTGAGCGTTAAAAGCCGGTTCCTGCATCGCCTGGTTCAGGGAGTTAAACAGCGCAGACCCGTACCCGCTGATACGCCAGTTTCTCCGGCGACTGTTCCGCCCCCAGCAGCAGCCGTAGCGCATCCTGATAAGTTTCCAGCGCGTCGTGGGCGTTCTGCCGCAATAAGCCGCTCTGCCACTGCGGCCACAGCCACAGCATTCCGCCAAAGGCGATCAGGCAACCCATCAGCGTATCCATCAGGCGCGGCAGCGGGAACTGCGCACCGTTCAGCGACAGCAGCTGCAGCAAGTAAACCGCCATCACCGTAAAGCCGATCATCGACCAGCCGTAAAACTGGTGGGTAAACCGGTAGCTGATAAAGGTGATCAGCAGCACCAGCGACTCCGGCACCGCCAGGCGTAAGGTGGCAGCCGCAATCACCAGACTGGCAAAGGTGCCCAGCGCCCGGTGCTGGATACGGACGCGGGTGGCGCCGTAGCCGTTCTGGCTGACGAACATAATGGTCATCAGAACCCAGTACGGTTTAGGAATATTAAAAACAGCGCCAGCGCGCTGCCCAGCATCACCGCAAAGCGACCGGCGGTGCGCAGCGCCGATGAACGCCAGGAAAGGTAGCTGCGCAGCGCCGGCAGAAGCGGCAAACGGCGCTGGCGATCGGCCATCAGGTCACGCTGATAGAGCAGCTTTTGGGTATGCAGCACCCGCGCAATACGATTGAAGTGATAGAGGCAGAAATTTCCCACCGGATTATCAGGATGCTGACGGGCGATTTTTTCCAGCGCGCTGAGCTGCTTCTCCATGCCAAAACGATCCGGCAGCTGGTGATAGAGAATGTTATCCGCCAGCACCCGTAAGCGGGCCGAAATAGTCTGGGCATTTCAGCGGATCACCGCTTCGGCATGGCTCTGCTCCACCAGTTTCTGCACCTCTTCCGGCTGATGCAGGCTGACCGAAATATGTTCCTGCAGATCCAGCGCCACCTGAAAGGCGCGGGTCAGCCGCTTATGGCTGTGGTCCCGACTGGCGGAAAGCATGTGCATCTGCTGCAGGTGGTGATCAGATCGACCACTTTTTGCTGACGCGTCAGCAGAGGCGGCAGGGCCTTTTCCGGATCGGTCAGTAGGGTATATTTGGCGTCGCAATAGTTGGCCAGTTCGCGGTAAATCAGGCCCAGGCTTTCACGCATCGGCTGCTCTTTCCACAGCCAGAACCAGTTAAACAGCCCATACCATAACGTGCCGCCGATATAGAGCAGCGGCGGCACATAGATCGGCATACGGCCGATCAGGCTCAGCGTGAAGATGGCGGCGATCAGGGTACCGGGCAGCAGGCGGCCGTGCAGCGGACTGATTTCACCGGTAACTCCCAGCAGCAGCGGCAAGGCGAATAGAATTAGCGGCAGTGGAATGGTGTGCTGCGTCAGCCACTGAATCAGAAAGCTGCCGAGCGCAAACAGGCTGCTGCCGACAATCAGGCGTTTGAAGAAACGTTTATGCGGCGTATCCAGACCGGCGATATTGCAACAGGCGGGGATTAACGAGAACAGCAGACCTTTTTGCAGGTCGCCAGCCAGCCCAGCTCCACTGGCAGACAGAGCACCAGGGTTTGCCGCAAGGCGTAATTGACTTCAGGATGGTAAATAATTCGACGCCACATCGGCCCAACACAAACAATAACGGCGCGATGTTGCCTATCACGCCGTGGGTGACAGAAATTAGCGAGTGCCGTAAACGACGATGGTTTTGCCGTGTGCTGAGATCAGATTCTGATCTTCCAGCATCTTCAAAATACGGCCCACGGTTTCACGTGAACAACCAACGATTTGGCCAATTTCCTGACGAGTAATTTTAATTTGCATGCCGTCGGGATGCGTCATGGCGTCTGGCTGCTTCGCCAGGTTAAGCAGAGTCTGAGCAATGCGTCCGGTTACGTCGAGGAAAGCGAGGTTACCCACTTTTTCAGACGTAACCTGCAGGCGACGCGCCATCTGCGACGACAGTCGCATCAGGATATCCGGGTTAACCTGGATCAGCTGACGGAATTTCTTGTAGGAAATCTCCGCCACTTCGCACGCGGTTTTCGCACGTACCCAGGCGCTACGCTCCTGACCTTCTTCAAACAGGCCAAGCTCGCCAATGAAATCGCCCTGATTCAGGTAAGAAAGGATCATCTCTTTGCCTTCTTCATCTTTGATCAGAACCGCAACGGAACCTTTCACGATGTAGTAAAGCGTTTCAGCTTTTTCACCTTGATGAATCAGCGTACTTTTGGATGGATACTTGTGAATATGGCAATGGGACAGGAACCATTCGAGTGTAGGGTCTGTTTGCGGTTTGCCGAGAACCATTCGCTATTATCCTCTGTTGTTATCGTGCCCAAAATACAGGGGCAGTTTTCCCCGTCAGGCGATGAAAGCTTCAAGCGTTTCCCTTACAGGAAATTATTCGGGCTGCATTCGGCGCAGTGCGCATCATTCTTCCTGGCTTCGCCATCGGGTGACGAAAAATATTTTCAGCACTGTTTGTAGCACAGCTTTTGCCGACTGTCTTCTGTTGTCTCGCTTCAGCTAACGGCGGATTTCTCTGGATTGCTGTTTACCAGGCGAAAGCGTACTCTGACGGCAAAACCGCATATTCTGGAGCGAAAATCATGCAGGCAAGAGTGAAATGGGTAGAAGGACTAACATTCCTCGGTGAGTCGTCATCCGGTCATCAGGTATTAATGGATGGCAATTCGGGTGATAAAGCGCCCAGCCCAATGGAGATGGTGCTGATGTCGGCGGGCGGATGCAGCGCCATCGACGTGGTATCAATTCTGCAAAAAGGTCGCAACGGTGTGGCTGATTGTGAAGTGAAACTGACCTCAGAACGTCGTGAAGAAGCGCCGCGAATCTTTACGCACATCAACCTGCACTTCATCGTGAGCGGCAAAGCGCTACAGGATAAGGCGGTCTCACGCGCGGTGGATCTTTCTGCTGAAAAATATTGCTCGGTCGCCATCATGCTGGGTAAAGGCGTGACCATCACCCATAGCTATGAAGTGATCGAACTGTAATGCCTGCAGAGGCCGCTCGCCGGCCTCTTATTCTATCCGTTTGCCTTCCACCAGCCGCTTCACCAGCGGACCCATGATCAGCTCCATCGCCAGCCCCATTTTCCCGCCCGGCACCACCAGCGTATTGATATGCGAGATGAACGATCCCTGTAGCATCGCCAGCAGATAAGGGAAGTCGATATCATCCAGCGCCTGGAAATGGATCACCACTAAGCTCTCATCCAGTGACGGAATAGCGCGGGCGGCAAACGGGTTCGAGGTGTCGACCGTTGGCACCCGCTGGAAGTTAAGGTGGGTGCGCGAGAACTGCGGCGTAATGAAGTTGATGTAATCTTCCATTGAGCGCACCACCGAATCCATTACTGCTTCACGCGAATGGCCGCGTTCGCTGGTGTCACGCACCAGCTTCTGAATCCACTCAAGGTTAACAATCGGCACCACGCCCACCAGCAGGTCGACATGTTCCGCCACGTTATGCTGGGCGGTCACCACGCCACCATGCAGTCCTTCGTAAAACAGGATATCGGTGTTTTGCGGCAGCGGCTGCCACGGTGTAAAGGTGCCCGGCACCTGATTCCACGGCACCGCTTCGTCATAGGTATGCAGGTACTTACGCGACTGGCCCTGACCGTCGAGCCCATACTGCCTGAAGCTCTGCTCCAGTAAGCCAAAGTCATTGGCTTCCGGACCGAAATAGCTGACATGGCGGCCCAAATCCCGCGCTTTGCGTATCGCCATATCCATTTCAGGCCTGGTGAAGCGGTGGAAACTGTCGCCTTCCAGTTCGGCAGCGTGCAGATCGAGCTGCTGAAAGATTTTACGGAACGCGAGACTGGTGGTGGTGGTCCCTGCGCCGCTGGAACCGGTGACGGCGATTATCGGATGGCGTGCTGACATAAAAAAGCTCCCTGTGAAGTCGGGCCATGCGCATTGTTAACATGAATTGCCGCCGGCTGCATCAGCCGCGAAATTCTTTGCGCGGCATAATATTGACCGATTCATGCAGTTCCGACCACACCAGCACCACTTCGCCGGTTTCCAGCTGGCGGCGCACGTCAGCCACTTTTTCGTTCAGGCTGCGTTCCTGCTCGCCGTAGTCGGTGCCTTCACGCAGCACAAAAGTTTCAATCAGATTTTCAAGCGTCTCAGGTGAGACCTGTTGCCAGGGGATAATCACAACGTTAGGTATCCAGAAAAGGGGCAATCCACTGGGGTATGCGCTGTTCAAGCCACATTTCGGGCTGGCGCAACGTCCCGCCGACAAAGCCAACGTGACCGCCGTGCGGCGTCAGTTGATAAGTAATAGTGGCAGATAATTGGCTGCTGTGCGGTATCACCTCATCACTCATGAACGGGTCATCTTTGGCATGAATGATCAGCAGCGGCTTATCGATCTGTTTCAGCCAGGGCAGGGCGCTGGCGCGCTGATAATAGTCAGCCGCATCGCTGAAACCGTGGGCGCGGGCGGTGATCGCGTCATCAAAGTCGCGTAGCCGGCGTAGCGCTTTAAGCTGCGCCAAGTTCACCGGCAACGTTTCCGGCCAGGCGTGCAGTTTGCGCCGGGCATTCTTCTTCAGCTGCGCCAGTAAATAGTATTGATAAAAGCGCGAAAAGCCGCGCTCCAGCTTGAGGCTGCACGGCGCCAGCAGCAGCGGCGCGGAGACGATGACGCCAGCATCGACGGGTGCAGCGGCCCCCTGCTGACCCAGCAGACAGCCCAGCATATTGCCGCCGAGCTAAAAACCTACCGCCACGGTCGGTACTTGGCCCCAGCGGGTTTGCAGCCAGTGCAAAAAATAGCGCGCATCTTCGGTTTCGCCGGAGTGATAGATGCGGTTCAGCCGGTTAGGTTCGCCGCTGCATCCGCGGAAATGCATCACCACCGCCAGCCAGCCGCGTGCGCGACAGATCGCCATCAGGCCGTGGATATAGGGGCTGTGGAAACTGCCCTCCAGTCCGTGAAACAGCACCACTCGCGGTTTGTGCTGCGCCAGCTGAGGATCTTCACTCCAGGCTAGATCGACAAAATCGCCATCGGGCAGATCGAGACGCTGCCACCAGGGATCGAGGTTGATCTGCCGCCGCAGCAGGCGTGGCAGCACCGTTTGCAGATGCGCATTACGCATGCGGGTCAGCGGCGTAAAATCCCCGGCTTCCGGCCCGCTAAATTTCATGTTGTAAAAGCTTGTCTGTTCCATATCACACTGTTAGCTTCGATAGGTTTTTTGCTTGCTGGGGGTGAGGAGCACCCGATTGCCATGGAACTGAGTCTTTTCTTGTCGATGTTGGGATTTCTGTGGGTCGCCGCAATCACGCCAGACCCTAATAATATGTTAATTACCGCACCGCGGGCGGCGCCAATTTTGGCTTTGTGCGTACCCTTCCCTTGATGATTGGCATAATGATCGGCATGCAGGTTATGCTGCTGATGGTGGCGTTTGGCGTTGGCGGACTGATTCTGCTCTATCCCTCGCTGCATCTGGTGCTGAAAATTGCCGGCAGCCTTTACCTGCTGTGGCTGGCATGGAAAATTGCCACCGCCAGCTATGAAAAGCTGGAAACCGACCGGGTACCGGTAAAACCGATGCCGTTCTGGCAGGGCGGGTTGCTGCAGCTGATCAATCCCAAGGCCTGGCTGATGGCACTGGGCGCGCGGTCGCCAGCTTTAGCCTGGCGGGCGACGCCTATCGTCATTCAGTAATGGCGATCAGTCTCGGCATGTTTATCGTCAACCTGGTGTCCGGCCTGATCTGGATGGGGTTCGGCGCGATGATTGGCCGCATTTTACGCAGCCGTCGCGCCTGGAAAATCTTTAATCTCGCTATGGGGCTGCTGACGGCGGCCTGCGTCCTGCTGATCTGGCACTGGGTTAACTGGAGGCGCGTTCAACGCGCTTCCACGGCAGGACTTCGCGCATCACCGGCGCGTGCGGCTGACGAATCTTCTGCAACAGCAGCTGTACGCTACGTGCACCGAGCTGATACATCGGTTGTTCGATGATGGTCAGCGGCGGGTTAAGGCTGCCGGTAAACGGAATGCCGTCAAAACCGACCACTGCCAGATCTTCCGGTACGCGCAGGCCCGCTTGCAACGCCGCATGAATCACCCCCACGGCCAGCACATCCGACACGGCAAAGATCGCATCCGGTGGTTGCGGCATTGCCAGTAATTGCTGCAGTGCCCTAGCTGCCCGCTTCAGTGGAGATATCGCTGGTGTAGGCGACCCCCGACCAGTCCAGTCCCAGCGCGTTTATCGCCTGATAATAGCCCTGTTCACGATGGTGCGAGTAGAGGTAGCGCACGGTATCGCGCGCCGCGTCGAGATGATCAATGGTGACGGAAGAGGCCGGGATGGCCGGATCGAATTCCGAGCACTGGACCCACGGCGCGCCTGCGATGATTTGCTGCAAATCCTGCAGTCCCGACGCCGCATCCATGGTGATAACCCCATCCACCACTTTGCCGGTCAACAGCGTGAGATAGGCGGCTTCACGCTGTAACTGAGAGGCGGAGTGGCAGAGCAGGATGTGATAACCGTGCAGTTCAGCCTCCGCCTCAATCCCCTGTACCACCCGCGAGCAGAAGGGGTTGGTGATGTCTGAAATCAAAACCAGCAGCATGTGGCTTTGCGCCGTGCGCAGTTGTCGGGCTAACAAGTTGGGCTGGTAGTCACAGGCGGCGATAGCCGACAGCACTTTCTCACGCGTATCGGGTTTGACGCCGGGATGGGCGTTGAGAACCCGCGACACCGTGGCTTTAGAGACGCCAGCCAGCTGAGCGACTTTCTCAATCGACATCGAACACAAAGACCTTTTACAAGCATTAAACGGGAATGCATATCAATAACACAGGCCGAATGTGAGCGCCTGACATTTTTCACGCTGGCGCGATTTTTCAGCATTTGCGATTTTTAGCTTAGTTTTGCAGATAGTGATCTAAGAACTTATTTCTATTAGGGATAATTTTTAATTCCTTGTTGAAATTATTGCCGCCAGAGACACTGCTTCCATCATAAAAGGGTGGGGTAGCAATCATGGCAGTCACAGCACGTTTAACGTTTTTAGCTGCAGCCCTGGCGCTGCTGGCCTTCCGGGCGGACGCGGTCAATGTCAACGTGGCGTATCAGACCTCTGCCGAGCCGGCCAAGGTGGCACAGGCGGACAACAGTTTCGCCAAAGAGAGCGGCGCCAGCGTCGACTGGCGTAAGTTTGACAGCGGTGCCGGTGTGCTGCGCGCGCTGGCATCGGGCGACGTACAGATCGGCAATATCAGCTCCAGCCCGTTAGCGGTCGCCGCAGCGCAGAAACTGCCCATCGAAGCCTTTTTGCTGGCCTCTCAGCTCGGTAACTCTGAAGCATTGGTGGTGAAGAAGAACATCACCACACCGCAGGATCTGATCGGTAAGCGCATCGCCGTGCCGTTCATCTCTACCACCCATTACAGCCTGCTGGCGGCGCTGAAACACTGGGGAATCCAGCCGTCACAGGTGCAGCTGGTCAATCTGCAGCCGCCGGCGATTATCGCCGCCTGGCAGCGTGGCGACATTCACGGTGCCTATGTCTGGACACCTGCGGTCAATGAGCTGGAGAAAAATGGCAAGGTGTTAACCGACTCTGCACAGGTGGGAAGCTGGGGATCGCCCACTCTCGACGTCTGGGTGGTGCGCAAAGACTTCGCTCAGCAGCATCCGGAGATCGTCAACGCCTTTGCCCGCAGCGCGCTGGCCGCGCAGCAATCCTATCTCGACAATCCCGATAGCTGGCTGAAGCAGCCCGATAATCTCAGCAAACTGTCACGCCTGAGCGGCGTACCGGAAGCGCAGGTGCCCGGCCTGGTGAAAGGCAACACCTACCTGACGGCACAACAGCAGATTGAACAGCTGGGCAAGCCGGTGAACAAGGCGATTGTCGACACCGCCCGGTTTCTGAAAGCGCAGGGCAGAGTGCCGCAGGCGGATAACGATTACAGCAGTTACGTGACCTCCCGCTTTGTCGAGCCGTTAGCCAAACCTTAAGGAGTCCTCATGCTACGCATCGCTCACCTGAATGCGCTTTATGCCGGGCAACCGGTGTTGCAGGATATCAATCTGCAAATCGATCGCCGTGAACTGCTGGTGGTGCTGGGGCCGTCAGGCTGCGGCAAAACTACGCTGCTCAACCTGGTGGCCAGTTTTTTGCCGGTGGAATCGGGCAGCATCACGCTGGATAACCAGCCGGTCACCGGACCGGGTGCTGACCGCGGAGTGGTGTTTCAGCACGAAGGCTTACTGCCGTGGCGCAACGTGCTGGATAACGTCGCCTTCGGTCTGCAACTGGCCGGCATGGCGCGTCAGGAGCGTGAAGCTATTGCGCGCCGGTTGATCAGGCCGGTCGGACTGGAAGGTGCAGAAAAGCGGGTAATCTGGCAGTTATCAGGCGGTCAGCGGCAGCGGGTTGGCATTGCGCGCGCGCTGGCGACCGATCCGCGACTGCTGCTGCTGGATGAACCATTTGGCGCGCTCGATGCCTTTACCCGCGAACAGATGCAGACCTTGCTGCTGACGCTGTGGCGCGACAGCGGCAAACAGATCCTGCTGATTACCCACGATATTGAAGAGGCGATTTTCCTCGCCAGCGAACTGATTCTGCTGTCGCCGGGACCCGGACGAATTGTCGAGCGACTACGGCCCGATTTTGGTCAGCGCTTTGCCGACGGAGAGCCGTGCCGCAGCATCAAATCCAATCCGCAGTTTATTGCCCAGCGCGAATATGTGCTGAGCCGGGTGTTTGAGCAACGGGAGGCATTCGCATGAGTGCGTTGATCAACGACAAAACCTTGCCGGTGCGACGCCGGCTGCGCTGGCCATTTTCCAACCGCTTCTGGTTAAGCGTACTGAGCGTATTACTGCTGTTGCTGGTGTGGTGGAGCGTGACCGCGCTGGGGTTAATCGCACCGCTGTTTTTACCGCCGCCGCAGCAGGTATTCAGCAAGCTGCTGCTGATTGCCAGCCCACAGGTATTTATGGACGCCACGCTGTGGCAGCATCTGACGGCCAGCCTGACCCGCATGCTGATCGCGCTGTTTGCCGCCGCTGCTATCGGGATTCCGGTCGGGATTCTGATGGGCCTGAGCCCGGTGGCGCGTGGGCTGCTTGATCCGCTGATTGAACTCTATTGTCCGATCCCACCGCTGGCCTATCTGCCCCTGATGGTGATCTGGTTCGGCATTGGTGAGACTTCGAAAATCCTGCTGATTTACCTGGCCATTTTTGCGCCGGTCACTCTCTCTACCTTAGCCGGGGTGCGTAATGCGCAACAGGTACGCATCCGGGCGGCACCATCGCTGGGCGCAACCCGCTGGCAGCTGCTGCGCTGGGTTATTCTGCCTGGCGCGCTGCCCGAAATTCTGACCGGGCTGCGCATCGGTCTTGAGGTAGGCTGGTCAACGCGGGTGGCGGCTGAACTGATTGCCGCCACCCACGGGCTCGGCTTTATGGTGCAGTCGGCTGGAGAGTTCCTCGCCACCGACGTGGTGCTGGCGGGCATCGCGGTCATCGCCTTAATTGCGTTTAGTTTAGAACTCGGCTTACGGGCCCTGCAGCGCCGTCTGACGCCGTGGAATGGAGAACAATCATGAATGAACGTCTGAATTTTCAACCGCTTGGCCCGTATATTGGTGCCCAGGTTTCCAATCTTGATGTTTCACGGCCGCTCAGCGATGCGCAGTTTGAACAGCTCTATCATGGCCTGCTGCGCCATCAGGTGCTGTTTCTGCGTGACCAAGTGATTACGCCGGAGAAGCACCGTGCCCTGGCGATCCGCTTCGGCGATCTGCATATTCATCCGGTCTATCCGCACGCCGACGGGGTTGAAGAAATCATCGTGCTGGACACGCATCAGGACAATCCGCCGGATAATGATAACTGGCATACCGACGTGACGTTTATCGAAACGCCACCGGCGATTGCGTTGCTGGCATCAAAAGTTCTGCCGGAAGCGGGTGGGGACACCCTGTGGACCAGCGGCATTGCTGCCTATGAGGCGCTCTCAGCACCGTTTAAAACGCTGCTGGCTGGTCTGACCGCCGAGCACGATTTCAAAAAGTCTTTCCAGGAATATAAGTACCGTAAGACGGAAGAGGAGCATCAGCGCTGGCAGCAGGCAGTGGCGAAGCATCCGCCGGTGCAGCATCCGGTTATCCGTACGCATCCGGTCAGCGGCAAAAAAGCGCTGTTTGTGAATGAAGGCTTTACCACGCGGATTGTTGATCTGAGCGAGAAAGAGAGTGAGACACTGCTGAGTTTCCTGTTCAGCCACGTCACTAAGCCGGAGTTCCAGGTTCGCTGGCGCTGGCAGCCGAACGATTTGGCTATCTGGGATAACCGGGTTACCCAGCATTATGCTAATGCCGATTACTACCCGGCGCGGCGGATAATGCAGCGGGCAACGGTGCTGGGGGATAAGCCATTTTAAGTCGCAGAGTCAGAGGGGGATATCCCCCGGTGATGGGGGAGCGCCAGCCGTTTAACTGGCCATCATCTGCTCTAATTTTTCCTGCGCGTCCAGCCAGGCCATCTCGACCTCTTCCAGCGCTGACTTACTCTCCGCCTGACGCTGCAGGGCGACCGTCAGATCCGCTTTACGGCTCTGCTCATAAATTGCGCTGTCGGCCAGCTGGCTTTCCGCTTCGGCCAGCTGACTTTGCTAGCGGGTCATCTGCTTTTCCAGCTTCTCGATCTCTTTGCGTAGCGGTTGCGTTTGGCTGCGCAACTCCGCGTCCCGACGCTTCTGATCTTTACGTGCCTGAGCGCTGTTGCCGTTATCCTGCTCTGGCGGGGCATCCTGTTGCGCCTGTTGCTTCTGCAGATCGCTCAGCCACTGCTGATAATCTTCGAGGTCGCCCTCAAACACATCCACTTTGCCATCATGCACCAGATAGAGATCGTCGGTGGTAGCCCGCAGCAGATGGCGATCGTACGATACCACCACCAGCGCGTCTTCGAAATCGATTAACGCTTCGGTCAGCGCCTGTCGCATATCCAGATCGAGGTGATTGGTCGGTTCATCGAGCAGCAGAAGGTTAGGGCGCTGCCAGACCATCAATGCCAGCACCAGTCGCGCCTTTTCACCGCCCGAGAAGCGTTCGGTGATTTCGCTGACTTTGTCGCCCTGAAAACCGAATCCGCCGAGGTAGTCACGCAACTGCTGCTCCAGCACGTTGGGCGCGATGCGCGCCAGATGCTGCACCGGCGACTCATCAGCCCGTAAATACTCCAGCTGATGCTGTGCGAATTAGTCCAGCTTGCTCCCTTTTGCCAGACCAATCTTGCCCTCCATCGCCTCAAGCTCGCCAGCCAGTAGTTTGATCAGGGTCGATTTACCGGCGCCGTTGCGGCCGAGCAAACCGATGCGTGAGCCGGGTACCAGGTTGAGTTTGATCGCGTCGAGGATAATGCGATCGCCATAACCCGCCGTGACTTTTTCCATCTCCAGCAACGGATTCGGCAGGTTTTCCGGTGCGCGGAAGCTGAAGCTGAACGGGTTATCGACGTGGGCAGGCGCGATCATCTCCATGTGTTCCAGCATTTTGATGCGGCTCTGTGCCTGCTTGGCTTTGGAGGCTTTGGCACGGAAGCGGTCGATATGGCTCTGTAAGTGCGCCACTTTCTCTTGCTGACTCTCATACAGCGACTGCTGCTGCGCCAGTTTGGCGACGCGCTGCCGCTCAAACGAGGTGTAGTTGCCGGTATATTCGTACATCGCCTGTTGTTCGATGTGCACAATCCTGTCGACCACCGGATCGAGGAAGTCGCGGTCATGGGAGATCAGGATCAGCGTGCCTTCGTAGCTTTTCAGCCAGCGCTCCAGCCAGATCACCGCATCGAGATCTAGGTGGTTGGTCGGTTCATCAAGCAGCAGCAGATCGGAACGGCAGATCAGCGCCTGCGCCAGCCGCCGGAAAAGTCGCTGACCGGACGCTGCAACTGCTCCTGACTGAAGCCCAGGCCGTGCAGCAGGCTGGCGGCACGCGCATGGATGCTCCACGCCTTTACCGCATCGAGTTTGCCGTGCAGTAGGGCAATAGCATTGCCGTCGTCGCGCTGGTTGGCGTCTGCCAGTTCCGCCTCAAGCTGGCGATAGTCACAGTCACCGTCAATCACGTACTCCAGTGCCGGTTTACCCAGCGCTGGCGTCTCCTGATTGACCCAGGCCAGCGCCCAGTTGGACGGAAAAGTGACGGAGCCGGCATCGCTGGTGATCTCACCTTTTAACAGCGACAGCAGCGTGGATTTACCACAGCCGTTTTTACCCACCAGACCGACCTTCTGGCCAGGATTGATGGTGGCGGTAGCGTTATCGAGCAGAACGCGGATGCCGCGGCGAATTTGTAAGGAAGAGAAGACAATCATGTAAGCGCCGTATCGTCAGAATATGTTAATTTACAGGCAACATAATGAGATTTTGCTGCGTCGTGCATGGTAGCGGAAAACCACGCCAATGACGACGCTTTGGAGGGAAAGGATGTCGCAGCCACCCAAGGTTTTGCTGCTTTATGCTCATCCGGAATCGCAGGATTCGATTGCGAATCGGATTTTACTGCAGTCGGCTCAGGCGCTGGAGCATGTCACGGTGCACGATCTGTACGCCGCCTATCCGGATTTTTTATCGATATTCATCGTTAGCAACAGCTGCTGCGCGAACATGAGGTGATCATTTTCCAGCATCCGCTCTATACCTACAGCTGCCCGGCGCTGCTGAAAGAGTGGCTGGATCGGGTGCTGTCGCGCGGGTTTGCTAACGGCGTGGATGGCAATGCGCTGGAAGGTAAATACTGGCGCAGCGTGATCACCACCGGCGAACCGGAAAGCGCTTTTAAGCAACATAGCCTGAATCGCTATTCGATGAACGATATTATGCGGCCTTTCGAACTGACGGCGCAGATGTGCCGAATGCACTGTATGCCACCGATGATTGTCTATTGGGCGCGCCGTCAGAATCCCGATTTAATGAAAAATTATGCCCGCGCCTATGGCGACTGGCTGGCAGCACCGCTGCCGAATGGAGGGGTGTAAATGGAAGGACAAACGCTGCTGACCGCGGGGGTGATTTATCTGGTGGCTGCGGTACTGATCGTACCGGTGGCAGCTCGCCTCGGTATCGGTGCAGTTCTGGGCTATCTGGTGGCGGGTATTGCCATTGGCCCGTGGGGATTAGGCTTTACCAGCGACGTCGATGAGATCCTGCACTTCTCTGAACTGGGTGTGGTGTTCCTGATGTTTATCATCGGGCTGGAGCTGAACCCGGCCAAGCTGTGGGCACTGCGTCGTTCAATCTTTGGCGTCGGCGCCGCGCAGGTGATCTTCTCTGCCGCGATTCTGGGCGGCCTGTTGTGGCTGACCAATTTTAGCTGGCAGGCGGCGGTGATTGGCGGGATTGGTCTGGCGATGTCCTCCACCGCCATGGCGTTGCAGCTGATGATGGATAAGGGCATGAACCGCAGCGAAGCGGGGCAGCTGGGCTTTTCGGTGTTGCTGTTTCAGGATATTGCAGTCATCCCGGCGCTGGCGCTGATTCCGCTGCTGGCGGGCACCGATAGCGGGCATGTCGACTGGATGAAGGTCGGCATGAAGGTGCTGGCCTTTGCCGGCATGCTGGTGGGTGGACGCTACCTGTTGCGACCGATCTTTCATTATATCGCGGCCTCCGGGGTGCGTGAAGTGTTTACCGCCGCCTCGCTGCTACTGGTGCTGCGCTCGGCGCTGTTTATGGATGCACTTGGCCTGTCGATGGCGCTCGGTACCTTTATCGCCGGTATCCTGCTGGCGGAAAGTGAATATCGCCACGAGCTGGAAGTCGCTATCGATCCGCTTAAAGGGTTACTGCTTGGACTGTTCTTTATTTCGGTCGGCATGGCGCTTAACCTCGGGGTGCTCTATACCCATATTATTACCATCCTGCTGGGCGTGCTGACTCTGGTGGTGATCAAAACGCTGGTGCTGTACGTGCTGGCGCGGATTTACGGTTTGCGCAGTTCAGAACGGCAGCAGTTTGCCGGCGTGCTGAGCCAGGGCGGTGAATTTGCCTTTGTGCTGTTTTCCGCTGCCGCCTCTGCGAAGCTGTTCTCTGGCGATCAGTTGCCGATGCTGCTGGTGACGATGACGATGACGATGACGATGATGACTACGCCGCTACTGATGCAGGGCGTCGATCGCCTGCTGGCGCGCCGTTTCAACGAGCCGGAAAAACCGTTTGTCGAAGACGATCAGCCGCAGGTGATTGTGGTGGGCTTTGGTCGCTTTGGCCAGGTGGTAGGTCGTTTACTGATGGCGAACCATAGTCGCATTACCGTGCTGGAGCGCGATATCAGCGTGGTCAGCCTGATGCGGAAATATGGTTATAAGGTTTACTATGGCGATGCGACCGAACTGGAGCTGTTACGCGCAGCCGGCGCGCAGTAGATCGTTATTACCTGTAATGAACCTGAAGATGCGATGACCATCGTGCATTTATGTCAGCAGCATTTTTCGCACCTGCAGATTCTGGCGCGTGCCCGTGGCCGTGTTGAAGCGCACGAGTTGTTGCAGCCCGGCGTAACCCAGTTCTCGCGTGAAACCTTCTCCAGTGCGCTGTAGCTGGGAAGTAAGGCGCTGATATCGCTGGGGGTGCATCCCCATCAGGCGCATCGCGCCCAGCAGCATTTCCGTCGGCTGGATATGCGCATGCTGCGCGAACTGATGCCGAATCTCACCGACAGTGCCCAGGTTTCATGGGTACGTGAGGCGCGTCGGGAACTGGAGGATATCTTCCAGCGCGAAATGCAGCAGGAGAAGCGGCAGCTCGATGGCTCGATGGCTGGGACGATGATGAATAACGTGATTAAACAGGCGGGATATCATGCGTAAACGTTTTATTGCCGGTGCGACCTGTCCGCACTGTCAGGAAAAAGACACGCTGGCGATGTGGCGTGAAAACAATGTCGATGTGGTGGAGTGCGTTAAGTGCGGCCACCAGATGCGTGAGGCCGATAAGCAGGCCCGCGATCAGGTTCGTACCAATGAGCAGGTTATCGGGATTTTCCATCCCGAGTAGCGGAATGGCTCAGCTTTTTTTAAGCTTAAACTTACAGCGGGATTGAATTCCGTTACAATTGGCGCCATTAACGCTGTGGTCGCAAGAGAAAGGTTATGTCCTCTTGTACTCAGCCCCGAACCTTTCTGGTTGGTGTTATTGCACGCAAGAATAGACCAATGAGACGGGATCTCAGCTCTCAACGGTTAGGAGATATCATGAAAGTAGCAAAAGACCTGGTGGTAAGCATGGCCTATCAGGTACGTACAGAAGACGGCGTGTTAGTTGACGAGTCACCGGTGAGTGCACCGTTGGACTATCTGCACGGTCATGGTTCCCTGATTTCTGGTCTGGAAAATGCGCTGGAAAACCACGTAGCAGGCGACAAGTTTGACGTGCATATTCCGGCAAACGACGCGTACGGTCAGTGCGATGACAACCTGGTACAGCGTGTACCAAAAGACGTTTTCATGGGCGTTGACGAACTGCAGGTTGGCATGCGCTTCCTGGCAGAAACCGATCAGGGTCCGGTGCCGGTAGAAATTACCGAAGTGGAAGACGATCACGTCGTGGTTGATGGTAACCACATGCTGGCGGGGCAGAACCTGAACTTCAACGTCGAAGTGGTCGCGATTCGTGAAGCCACACCGGAAGAACTGGCCCATGGTCACGTTCACGGTGCAGACGGCCATCATCACGGTCATGACCACGATCACGGCGGTTGCGGCTGCAGCCACTAAGACCGATTATCAGTGTCAGGGCCATCTTCGGGTGGCCTTTCTTTTGGCTGCACGCCGCACCCCGGTGTCACCGGTTCCGGGTGATCTGGCCAGGCGGCAGATCAGTAGTGCGGCGGCGTCTCTTCAGACTGTGACGCGACCATCGACGGCGCGCTAGCTTTGAGCTTGTCGGTCAGAATACGCATCTGCTCACGCATCTTATTCATCTCCAGTTCGTGCTGCACCACCGCGCTGTTTAACTGCTCAATGGTTATCTCTTGGAAGGCCAGTTTACTCTCTAACGTCTCCAGACGCTGTTCCCACTCAGATTGTTGCATGACCTGTTCCTCTGTTAAGGTGCGACTCGGACGTGATTCTACGGGCTGGACACGAAGAATCACCTGATTTTTAAACTATCTGTGGCGTTTCGCTTGAAAAAGCGCAGCGCGGCATCATTTCTGATGAAACTTCCTGATGCAAAAAAGGTCGGAGGTTAACCGGGTAATTACATTGTGGCAGTGTTCGCCACTGCCACGTAAAGTCATAGTGTGGACTCTGAAGTCCGCAATGATTCCCGAGATTAGACGCTTCGGTTTTGGAGAATGGATGAAATCACTGTTTAAAGTCACATTGTTAGCTACCACTATGGCCGTCGCGCTGAATGCACCGCTGACAATGGCGGCAGAAACCGCGGCTGCACCGGCAACGGCTGCTGCACCACAGTCTGCTCCTCAGGCACCGAAAAATGCTGCCTTCAAAGATGAAGACCAGCAGTCTGCCTACGCATTGGGCGCCTCACTGGGTCGCTACATGGACAACTCCCTGAAGGAGCAGGAAAAACTGGGCATCGAGCTGGATAAGCGACAGCTGATCGCGGGTGTTCAGGATGCCTTCGGCGGCAAGAGCAAGCTGTCTGATGAAGAGATCGAGCAGACGCTGCAAGCCTTTGAAGGCCGCGTGAAAGGCGCAGCCTCCGCGAAAATGGAAAAAGACGCGAAAGAGAACGCCGAAAAGGGTGATGCTTACGCAACCAAATTCGCGAAAGAGAGCGGCGTGAAGAAAACTGAAAGCGGCCTGCTGTATAAAGTCGAGAAAGAAGGCACCGGCGCTGCCCCGACTGATAGCGATACAGTGGTCGTGAACTACAAAGGGACGCTGATCTACGGCACCGAGTTCGATAACTCCTATATCCGTGGTGAGCCGCTCTCCTTCCGTCTGGACGGGGTGATCCCGGGCTGGACTGAAGGTCTGAAGCACGTGAAGAAAGGCGGTAAGATTAAGCTGGTGATCCCACCACAGCTGGCTTACGGAAAAAATGGCGTTCCGGGTATTCCGGCTAACTCCACGCTGGTATTTGATGTCGAACTGCTTGATATCAAACCGGCCCCTAAAGCAGACGAAAAAGCGCAGGCACCTGCTGCTGACTCGAAAAAAGCACAGTAATCTGCTCACCGCCGCCTTCGGGCGGCGGTTTCATTTCTGCTTCATGACAAACCACTGGCATAAGCCGACGACATTTGCCAGACTAGCGCCTGCCTAATTATCCCAACATTGAGTCTGCCCATAAGCCGCTGTGACAGGCTCCAGCCATTCAGGGTGATCTCTTCAATGTCTAATCCATTCAATCCCGGTGAACTGAGCGACTTCGCTCTGCTGGAGCAACGCCCGTTCGAACAAACAGATTACGATATTCTGAAATCATACAAGGCTGTCGTCGACGGACTGGCGATGCTGATCGGTTCGCATTGCGAAATTGTCCTGCACTCGCTGGAAGACCTCAAATGCTCGGCGGTGCGTATCGCCAATGGTGAGCACACCGGCCGTAAAGTGGGATCGCCGATTACCGATCTGGCGTTGCGGATGTTGCATGACATGCGCGGCGCCGACAGCAACGTCTCGCGCGCCTACTTTACCCGCGCCAAAAGCGGGGTACCGATGAAATCCGTCACCATCGCCATCCGCAATCGGCAGCAGCGGGCGATTGGTCTGCTCTGCATCAACATGAACCTGGATGTGCCGTTCTCGCAGATTGTGTCGACCTTCCTGCCGCTGGAGATGCAGCAGGTTGACTCCAGCGTCAACTTTGCCAGCTCTGTCGACGACCTGGTGATGCAAACGCTTGAATTTACCATCGAGGAAGTCAGCGCCGATCGCAACCTCTCTAACAACGCCAAAAATCGGCAAATCGTCCTGAACCTGTATGAGAAGGGGATCTTCGATATTAAAGATGCGATCAACCAGGTTGCCGAGCGTCTTAATATTTCGAAGCACACGGTTTCTCTCTATATTCGCCAGTTCAAAAACGGCGATTTTCAGGGGCAGGATCGGTAATGCGTTACACCTTACTGGTCACCGGGCCGGCTTATGGCACGCAGCAGGCGACCAGCGCGCTACTGTTTGCCCGGGCGCTGGTGGCAGCCGGTCATCAGCTGGAGAGCGTCTTCTTCTATCGTGAAGGGGTGCTGAATGCGAATCAGCTGACCGCGCCGGCCAGTGATGAATACGATGTGGTACGGGCGTGGCAGGCGTTGCATCAACAGCAGGGCGTGGCGCTAAATATCTGCGTTGCGGCGGCGTTGCGCCGTGGCGTAACCGATCAACAGGAAGCGGCACGTCTGCAGCTGCCCGGCAGTAATCTCCAGCCAGGGTTTACCCTGAGTGGCCTGGGTGCGCTGGCCGAAGCGGCGCTAAGCTGCGAACGACTGGTGCAGTTCTGATGAATCGCGTGGCTTTTGTATTTACCCGTGCACCGCACGGCAGCAGTGCCGGACGTGAAGGGCTGGATGCTGCCCTGGCGACTGGCGCACTAAGTGACGCCATCGGGCTGTTCTTTATTGGCGATGGTGTACTGCAGCTCAACCCGCAGCAGCAGCCCGAGGCGATAGAGAGCCGTCACTATGCGCCGACCTTTGGCGTGCTGGCGCTGTACGACATTGAGCACTGCTATCTCTGTCAGGAGTCGCTGACCGCGCGTGGAATGGAGGTTGACGCCGCCCGGGTGATGAATGTTACGCTATTGTCCGCGGTGGAACTGCGCCAGACGCTGGCCGGTTATGACCCCATTCTTACCTTTTAAGGGCTCTTCATGCTGCATACTCTCCTGCACTCACCGGCCTACAGCGATCTTGAGACTCTGCTTTTAATGGTGGATGCGGATGACGACATACTGTTGCTGCAGGATGGTGTGCTCGCTGGCTTAGCCGGTAGTCGGGCGCTGCGACTGCTGTCAGGCTGTGCAGCTGCACTGTGGGTACTGGACGAAGATGTTCGTGCTCGCGGCCTGGTTGGACAAATTTTGACCAGTGTGCGTCCGGTGGACTATACTGGTTTCGTCGCGCTGACGGTAAAGCATCCACAACACATTACTTGGTAATCGTCTAAAACCTTGTTATTTCTTGACACCCTTTTGACGCAGCCCTAAAATTCTGCCTCCTCGTAATTCTACGAGGCGATTTATTACGTGTTTACGAAGCAAAAGCAAATCCAGGAGCTATTTAATGGCAACAGTTAACCAGCTGGTTCGCAAACCACGCGTCCGTAAAGTTGCAAAGAGCAACGTGCCGGCGCTGGAAGCTTGCCCGCAAAAACGTGGCGTTTGTACTCGTGTGTACACCACTACTCCTAAAAAACCAAACTCAGCACTGCGTAAAGTTTGCCGTGTGCGTTTGACTAACGGTTTTGAAGTTACCTCCTACATCGGCGGTGAAGGTCATAACCTGCAGGAACACTCCGTGATCCTGATCCGTGGCGGTCGTGTAAAAGACCTGCCAGGTGTGCGTTACCACACCGTTCGTGGCGCGCTTGACTGCTCAGGTGTTAAAGACCGTAAGCAGGCTCGCTCCAAGTACGGCGTGAAGAAGCCAAAGGCTTAATGGTTCTCCGTTAAGTAAGGCCAAACGTTTTAAATTAAATGTCAAAATAAACTCGTAGAGTTTTGGACAATCCTGAATTAACAACGGAGTATTTCCATGCCACGTCGTCGCGTCATTGGTCAGCGTAAAATTCTACCAGATCCTAAGTTCGGATCAGAGCTGCTGGCCAAATTTGTAAATATCCTGATGGTAGATGGTAAAAAATCTACTGCTGAATCAATCGTTTATGCCGCGCTTGAGACCCTGGCTCAGCGTTCAGGTAAAAACGAACTGGAAGCCTTTGAAGTAGCCCTGGAAAACGTGCGTCCGACTGTCGAAGTTAAGTCACGTCGCGTTGGTGGTTCTACCTATCAGGTACCAGTAGAAGTCCGTCCGGTTCGTCGTAATGCTCTGGCAATGCGTTGGATCGTAGAAGCTGCTCGTAAACGCGGTGATAAATCAATGGCTCTTCGCCTGGCGAACGAACTTTCTGATGCTGCAGAGAACAAAGGTACTGCAGTTAAGAAACGTGAAGACGTTCACCGCATGGCAGAAGCCAACAAGGCGTTCGCTCACTACCGTTGGTAATAACCACGTAGTTGTTGTTAAACCAGCGGGTGCTCAATCAGCCAACCCGCTGGGGTCGACTTACTTCGAACGTCCGAGAATCGGAGGAATCAAATGGCTCGTACAACACCCATTGCGCGCTACCGTAACATCGGTATCAGCGCACACATCGACGCCGGTAAAACTACAACTACTGAGCGTATCCTGTTCTACACCGGTGTTAACCACAAAATCGGTGAAGTACATGATGGCGCAGCGACCATGGACTGGATGGCTCAGGAGCAGGAGCGTGGTATTACCATCACTTCTGCAGCAACAACTGCGTTCTGGTCTGGTATGGCCAAGCAGTTTGAGCCGCACCGCATCAACATCATCGACACCCCGGGACACGTTGACTTCACCATCGAAGTAGAACGTTCTATGCGTGTGCTCGATGGCGCAGTAATGGTTTATTGTGCTGTTGGTGGTGTTCAGCCGCAGTCTGAAACCGTTTGGCGTCAGGCTAACAAATATAAAGTTCCACGCATCGCGTTCGTTAACAAAATGGACCGCATGGGTGCTAACTTCCTGAAAGTTGTCGGTCAGATTGAATCCCGTCTGGGTGCAACGCCGGTTCCACTGCAGCTGGCTATCGGTGCAGAAGAGAACTTCACCGGTGTTGTTGACCTGATCAAAATGAAAGCCATCAACTGGAACGATCAGGATGCGGGCGTGACCTTCGTTTACGAAGAGATCCCAGCAAACCTGCAGGAACTGGCTGAAGAATGGCGTGGCAAGCTGATCGAAGCAGCAGCAGAAGCCTCTGAAGAGCTGATGGAGAAATTCTTCAGCGGTGAAGAGCTGAGCGAAGAAGAGATCAAAACTGCACTGCGTCAGCGCGTACTGCGCAACGAAATCATCCTGGTTACGTGTGGTTCAGCCTTTAAAAACAAAGGCGTACAGGCGATGCTGGATGCAGTCGTTGAGTATCTGCCAGCACCAACCGACGTACCGGCGATCAACGGTATGCTGGATGATGGTAAAGATACCCCAGCTGAGCGTCACGCCAGCGATGAAGAGCCGTTCTCAGCCCTTGCGTTTAAAATCGCAACTGACCCATTCGTGGGTAACCTGACGTTCTTCCGCGTGTACTCTGGTGTGGTTAACTCCGGTGACACCGTACTGAACTCAGTGAAATCTGCGCGCGAGCGTTTTGGCCGTATCGTTCAGATGCATGCCAACAAGCGTGAAGAGATCAGCGAAGTTTGTGCAGGCGATATCGCCGCTGCAATCGGTCTGAAAGACGTTATTACCGGTGACACCCTGTGTGATCCAAGCGCGCCAATTATCCTGGAGCGTATGGAATTCCCAGAGCCGGTAATCTCTATCGCCGTTGAGCCGAAAACCAAAGCTGACCAGGAAAAAATGGGTCTGGCTCTGGGTCGTCTGGCGAAAGAAGACCCATCATTCCGCGTATGGACTGATGAAGAGTCTAACCAGACTATCATCGCCGGTATGGGTGAGCTGCACCTCGACATCATCGTCGACCGTATGAAGCGTGAGTTCAACGTTGAAGCGAACGTGGGTAAACCACAGGTTGCTTACCGTGAAGCGATTCGCTCTAAAGTTACCGATGTTGAAGGTAAACACACCAAGCAGTCTGGTGGTCGTGGCCAGTACGGTCATGTTGTTATCGACATGTACCCACTGGAGCCAGGTTCGAACCCGAAAGGCTACGAATTTGTCAACGATATCAAAGGTGGTGTGATTCCTGGTGAATACATCCCTGCGGTTGATAAAGGTATCCAGGAGCAGCTGAAATCAGGCCCTCTGGCTGGCTATCCGGTTGTTGGTCTGGGTGTTCGTCTGCACTTTGGTTCTTACCATGATGTCGACTCCTCAGAACTGGCGTTTAAACTGGCCGCGTCTATTGCCTTCAAACAAGGCTTTAAACAAGCGAAACCAGTTCTGCTTGAACCTATCATGAAGGTTGAAGTAGAAACGCCTGAAGAGAACACGGGTGATGTCATCGGTGACCTTAGCCGCCGTCGTGGTATGCTTAAAGGGCAGGAATCTAACGCTACTGGCGTTCAGATTCACGCTGAAGTTCCGCTGTCTGAAATGTTCGGATACGCAACTCAGCTGCGTTCTCTGACCAAAGGTCGTGCTTCGTACTCCATGGAGTTCCTGAAGTATGATGATGCGCCGAACAACGTAGCGCAGGCCGTTATTGAAGCTCGTAGAAAATAAGCTACGGTTTAAATTTGAACTGATGCCTTCATCGAGACGGTGAAGGCACAACGTAAGGAATTATCGCCATGGCGAAAGAGCAATTTCAGCGTAACAAACTGCACGTAAACGTGGGCACCATCGGTCACGTTGACCACGGTAAAACCACCCTGACGGCAGCTATCACCACCGTTCTGGCAAAAACTAACGGCGGCC
>SZZY01000008.1 GCA_009830035.1 Pantoea sp. Eser | reverse complement strand
GCTCAACGGATAAAAGGTACTCCGGGGATAACAGGCTGATACCGCCCAAGAGTTCATATCGACGGCGGTGTTTGGCACCTCGATGTCGGCTCATCACATCCTGGGGCTGAAGTAGGTCCCAAGGGTACGGCTGTTCGCCGTTTAAAGTGGTACGCGAGCTGGGTTTAGAACGTCGTGAGACAGTTCGGTCCCTATCTGCCGTGGGCGCTGGAGAATTGAGGGGGGTTGCTCCTAGTACGAGAGGACCGGAGTGAACGCACCGCTGGTGTTCGGGTTGTCATGCCAATGGCATTGCCCGGTAGCTAAGTGCGGAAAAGATAAGTGCTGAAAGCATCTAAGCACGAAACTTGCCCCGAGATGAGTTCTCCCTGACCCTTTAAGGGTCCTGAAGGGACGTTGAAGACGACGACGTTGATAGGCCGGATGTGTAAGCGCAGCGATGCGTTGAGCTAACCGGTACTAATGACCCGTGAGGCTTAACCTTACAACGCCAGAGGCGTTTTGAGAGACGAAAGATTTTCAGCACTGTTCACCGGATAAAGTTGTGTCCTGCGGAGTCAAGTCCGAAGGATTCCGCGCTGAGGCAAGGCGGCAACCGAGACGATACGACAGAGCATACTGAAGTGTGTGACGGCGTAGCGCGAGGGAGGCCAACGCGGCATCAGCGCGGAAGACACAGGACAGAGCACAAAGAATTTGTCTGGCGGCTGTAGCGCGGTGGTCCCACCTGACCCCATGCCGAACTCAGAAGTGAAACGCCGTAGCGCCGATGGTAGTGTGGGGTCTCCCCATGCGAGAGTAGGGAACTGCCAGGCATCAAATAAGTAAAAGCCCCGCACTTCCGTGCGGGCGGGGCTTTTTTACGTCCGCAGATCGCTGATTCTCATCCCGTCTGCCCATTCTGCTCTTACCTTTTTCAGGCAAAATGGGTACAGCTAGCCCTGAACAACCCGCTGATTTTCCAGCAACTAGCGATGTGGCTCACATTTATAATCTCAGAATACACCGCCTTTACCTCCGGTGGACTTAAATGCTTTACTCACTTCTTTAAATGCTGTTGATCAGCAAGGAACAGAGGCAAGGCATGACACCCATAAATAATAAAGATCAGACAGACGATACGAAAAAGCGCATCTGGGCTATCGTTGGCGCGTCATCGGGTAACCTGGTCGAGTGGTTCGACTTCTTACGTCTACTCATTCTTTTCACTCTATTTTGCCCACATCTTCTTCCCGCAAGGCGATACCACCACGCAGCTGTTACAGACGGCCGGCGTATTTGCTGCCGGATTCCTGATGCGACCTATCGGCGGCTGGCTGTTCGGTTACATCGGTGACAAGCACGGACGTAAAAGCTCCATGCTGATCTCAGTTTGCATGATGTGTTTTGGATCGCTGGTCATCGCCTGTTTACCCGGCTATGACGCCATTGGCATCGCAGCACCGATCATTCTGCTGCTGGCGCGGATGTTCTAGGGATTATCTGTCGGCGGTGAATATGGCACCAGCGCGACCTACATGAGTGAAGTCGCGCTGGAAGGGCGCAAAGGTTTTTACGCCTCATTCCAGTACGTCACCTTAATCGGCGGTCAGCTGGCCGCGGTGCTGACGGTGGTGGTGCTGCAGTTTGTGCTGAGCGATGCAGAGCTGCGCAGCTGGGGCTGGCGCATTCCGTTCTTCCTCGGCGCATTGCTGGCCGTGGTGGCGCTGTGGTTACGTCGCTCACTGGAAGAAACCTCAGACCAAAGCAGCCGTCAGCACCGTGATGGGGGCAGCGTGATAGGCCTGTTGCGCAATCATACCCGTCCGTTCCTGATGGTGCTGGGCTTCACCGCCGGCGGATCGCTGAGCTTCTATACCTTCACCACCTATATGCAAAAGTATCTGGTCAACACCTCGGGAATGGATCCTAAGACCGCCAGCGGCCTGATGACCAGCGCGTTGCCGGTCTTCATGTTTCTGCAGCCGGCTATTGGTGCGCTGTCTGACAAAATTGGCCGTCGCACTTCAATGATGATTGTTGGTGCCGGTGCCGCTATCTGTACCGTGCCTATTCTGACCTTACTGCAGAATGTCCAGAGCCCGGGCATCGCGTTCCTGTTAATCATGCTTGCGCTGCTGATCACCAGTTTCTACACCGCCATCAGCGGTATTTTGAAAGCGGAAATGTTTCCTCCTCAGGTGCGGGCATTAGGTGTAGGGCTATCTTATGTGGTGGCGAATGCTATCTTTGGCGGATCGGCGGAGTATGTGGCGTTACTGATGAAGCAGCAGGGGATCGAGACCACCTTCTTCTGGTATGTCTCAGCCATGGGCGCGGTGGCCTTTGTGGTGTCGTTGTTGCTGCACAAGCGGGGGAAAGGGATTAGGCTGTAACCGGCTTACTGGCTGAGGTTCCATAAAGCGATGCCGCTGGCGATACCGGCGGCATCCCAGGCAAAATCTTTCCAGCTCCAGCCGCTACCTGACGGGCGGCTGTCATACCACTCTTTTCCCGCCCCGAGACTGAGCGAAAGCATAATCCCCAGCGTATGACTCTGGCGGGCAGAGAGATGCTGACGCTGACCGTATTCAGTACCTGCTGCTGCCAGAGCAGCAGAGGCAACGAAGTGTTGCGCCTTATCCTGCCCGGTCCACCGATCGTCTGCCATATGGGCACATCCACTACACAACAGCACAGCAAACAGCAAAATTCGCATAGCGGATGCCTCGTCGGCGGCGACGATTAGAGAATACGGCTGATTAACCGGTCGATTCGAATCCGGCGCAGACGGCGTATCAATTTACGGACTTTAGCCGGGTAATCGGCAATGCTCTCCAGCTCGCGGAAATGCTTCACCACTGTGGTGTGCTGACGAATCAGCGTAAGCTCTTTTTCGCGTTGATCGGCCAGCTGTTGCAGCGGATCGTGGATCAACACCGCATTTTCCAGATCGAGCCGCCAGGCGCGTGGATTGAGATTATTGCCGGTAATCAGCTGCCATTCATCATCCACCCACATACCCTTGAGGTGATAGCTGTTATCACCATCTTTCCATAACCGCACTACCAGCTGATCGTTGGTGACGTAGTACTGTAGACGGCTCAGGAAGCGACGTAGGTTGATCTCATACAGATAGGGCAGCGCGCCAATAATTTTAAACGGCTGATCCGGGGCGATATAGAAGTCGTTGGCGGTCTTATCACCGACAATGATCTCGACCTGCTTACCCTGACGCAGCAGATGGATAATATTGCGCACCAGTAAGGCCGGCAGGTTGAAGTAAGGCGTACAGATAGTCAGTTTCTGTTCGGCACAGGGCATCAGGTGGAAGATAGTCTTATTGAGCAGGCTATGCTTGCCCAGGCCGACCAGCGGCGTCACCGCCAGCTCTTCATTGCTGGCATTGCCCTCAAACTGATAATTGAAGCCCCGCAAATCCTGACGAAACTGACGCGTTTCATTTTTGATTTCCGGACCGGAAGGGCGCTCGGCAAAATCGAGCCGGTTGACGGCCTCAGCCTGCTTCAGGTTGAGGTTAATCCATGCGTACATGGTGTCAGCCAGCTGCGGGTTGCGGATAATCTGGTAGCGGTCATAACGATATTTATCATGCTGATGCAGATAAATATCATTGATGCTGGCGCCGCTGTAGATCAGCTCGTCATCAATGATGAAACCCTTCAGGTGCAGCACGCCCAGCGCTTCACGGGTATTAACCGGAATGCCATACACCGGGATGGCAATATCAGCATGTTGGGTCGCCAGATCACAATACCAGTCGGCATTGGTCAGGCCGCGCGCCGCGCCAATACGTCCACGCTGCGCCCGATGCCAGTCGACCAGGATAGAGATATCCAGCGCTGGCCGAGCCTGTTTTGCCGCATACAGGGCGTTCATCGCCGCCCGACCCGCATCGTCGTTTTCCAGGTAAAGTGCAGCGATGCAAATACGGGACTGCGCTGCCGCGATTTTCTCCAGCAGCGTCTGACGAAATTCAGCAGGCGAGTAAAGCGTCGACACATCCGCAACGGATTGTGACAGTTTCGGCAACTGTGCGAGGTGTTGTTGGTGTTTATTACGTTTAAATTTAGACAACATCACAGTGCACTTCTTCTCTGTTCATTGCATGGCCTTTTGCCATCAAATCAGGGTCATAACGACAAATAATAACATCAACTGTCGCGATCCGGGCGTTTTTTACCTTTCTCTACAAGGTCAGCTTAACGCATCCTGCAGCGACAGTTTGAGGCTGACAATACCGTCATCCAGTTGAATATCAACATGAAAGTTGAGCTTGCGCGCCAGGGTAATCATGCCGCGATTATGCAGCATAGTGATACCGTTCAATTGTTGCAAGCCGTGATGCCGGGTGTAACGGATCATCTTTTCCAGCAACCGGCGGCCCATGCCGAGACCTTTGAGATCGGAGCGCACCAGCACCGAAAACTCGGCGTCAATATTGTCGGCATCAGAGATGGCACGCGTCACGCCAATGATCTCCGGCTGTCCCTGCTGCTGACGCACCGCCACAATCGCCATCTCACGGTCGTAGTCGATTTGCGTCATATTGGCGAGATCCTCATGGGCGAACTCGCTGATTTCACTGAAGTAACGGTAATAGAGATCTTCTTTGGTCACTTGGCTGATAAAGTCACGAAGCAGCGGTTCATCTTCGGGCAGGATAGGGCGGAACAGGCAACTTTGCCCATCCTTAAGCTGAACCTGCTCCTCCAGATGTTGCGGGTAGGGACGTATCGCCAGACGCGCTTCGTTATCGCCATGAAACGGTGCCAGCGTCAGGGTGACATCCAGCAGGGTAAAGTCGTTGCCCGCCGCCAGCAGCGGATGAATATCCAGCCGCTGAATCTCCGGGCAGTCAACCACCAGGTTGGAAACCTGCACCAGCAGCTGACTGAGGCCAGCAATATCCAGCGGATTCGGGGCGCTGCGGCTGCGAATTTTGCCGCTCTTGATTGCCTGAATCACCAGATATCGCGCTAGGGTCATATTCAGAGGTGGCAGCGCAACGGCGGCTTGTTTATCGGCCTGCCACTCCACGCCGCCTTCGCCCAGCATAATGATCGGGCCGAACAGTGCATCCTGTTCCACCACCACCCGCAGTTCCTGAGCGCCGGCCCGGTTCGCCATGCTTTGCACCAGCAGGCCTTCAATCCGCGCCTGCGGTAGCGTCTGCCGGACCCGATCAAAAATAGCTTCGGCCGCATGCGCTACCTCGCTGGTATTGCGCAGGTAGAGCATCACGCCCTGAACATCCGATTTATGCGCGATGTCCGGCGAGCGCAGCTTCAGCGCCACCGGATAGCCAATCTGATCGGCGATGGCCACCGCTGCGGCGCTGTCGCTGGCAATCCAGGTCGGCAGCGTTGCCAGCCCGTAGGCCTGCAGTACCGGCTGAACCTCGTGGGTATCCAGTGCCGTAATGCCGCGGTCGAGCGCCTGCAACAGTAGCTGGTGGGCATGGGCGCTGTCCTGGGTCAGGCTGGTCGGCAGGGCAGGCGTTTCACGTAGTTGCTTCTGATTGCGTCGATATTCGACCTGATGCATAAACGCCGTTACGGTGCCTTCGGGCGTGCGCCAGGTCGGGATTCCCGCCTGGGTAAATGCACGACGCGCTGCCTGCGAGGAAAATTCACCGCTCCAGTTAGTCAGCAGTGTGATTTGTTTGCCGCGCGGATGAGCAGCAATGGCCGCGATCAGACGCTCAGCAGTTTCAGTGGCGGGTGCCACCGCACTCGGCGCATGAATAATCATCAGCGCATCAAGCTCATGACTGTCGAGCAGGCACTCCACACAGGCCACGTAACGATCCGGCGTGGCATCATCCTTCAAATCCAGCGCGTTGCCGTGACCGGCACCGGCTGGCAGCAGGGCTTCCAGCTGTTGATGCATCTCATCGCTGAGCTGCGCCAGTTTACCGTTACGCGCATACAGTTCATCCAGCGCCAGCGCGGCGGGCGCGGCACCGTTGCTGATGATCATCAATCGCTCGCCACGCAGCGGTCGCATATGGCTCAGTGATTCGACGGCGGAGAACAGTTCATGAGTATCCTGCACCCGCAGCAGGCCAGCACGCTGAATGGCTGCGTCCCAGGCCGCATCCAGCCCGCTGTGGCTGCCGAGCAGCGCCTGCGCCTGACGGCTGCGACCGCTCTTGATCACCAGGATCGGTTTATTGCGTGACGCGCTACGCGAGGCGGAAACAAAGCGCCGGGCATCGCTGAGATGTTCGAGATAGAGCAGGATGGCGCTGGTTTTACCGTCGCGCGCCAGAAAGTCGAGCAGGTCATCGACATCAGTGTCGAGACTGTCGCCCAGCGCGATAAACCAGGAAAAGCCGAGGTTACGCTGTTGCGCCCAGTCAAGAATGGTATTGGAGACGGCGGCGGATTGTGAAATGAATGCAATGCGGCCTTTGGCAATCGGTACCGGCGAGAAGCTGGCGTTTAATCCCTGCCACGGTGCCAGCAGCCCAAGGCTGTTTGGCCCCAACAGACGGATCTGCCACTGGCTGGCGCAGGCCTGCAGTTCTTCCCGCTGACTGGCGGGGGCGGAGAGAATAATGCAGGCTTTGCAGCCTTTTTCACCCAGCTGCTGCAGCAGTGTCAGATTACGTTTTGAATGGGTGCAGATGATCGCCAGATCCGGCGCGAACGGTAAACTGTCGATATCAGGCCAGGCCAGCACGCCGCTGACGGCTTTGTATTTTGGCGTCACCGGCAATACCGGGCCGCTAAAACCGCCGGCCAGTAGATTGCGCATCATAAAGTAACCGGCACGTCCCGGCGTCACCGAGGCGCCGATTACCGCAATTGATTTGGGTCTTAACAGCGCTTCCAGTCCGCGTTGGCTCATCTGCCCTCCAGAGATCGGGATTTGCGTGATTGTAAACGCTTTTCGCCGTCAGTGCTTCCGGGCAGATCGCAGGCTGAGCAACAGGGACAATATGGCGGATCGATCAATCGATCCGCTGACTGAGCGCATCGCTTACGCGGAGGGCGCGTGATGCGGCTTGCCCGCCAGATAGGCGGCGCGGAACTGTTCAAAATGGTGGGATAAAGCCTGGGCCGCCTGACTGTCGCCCGCCTGCTCCAGCAGCGCCGCCGCCACTTCAGCGGTACAGTGCTGGCCGACGCCGTGCGCCTCGCGCAGCGTATAGCGCGACGGGGCGGTTACCGTCAGCGACATCACCGGTAAGGCGTCGAGCAACGGGCTTTTGCGGAACATTTTGCGCGCTTCGGTCCAGGTACCGTCCAGCATGATAAACAGCGGCGGTTTACCGCTCAAAGGCGGCGCGGTCAGCACCTGGCGATCGGCGTCGGCCGGCATGGGCGGCCGGGAACACCACCAGCGGCTGGTAATCAGGATTGCGTACCGCCTCGAGCAGCAGCGGGTTCGGCTTAGTGCGCGACCAGCCAAACGCCTGGGTATCGGGCAGTATATCGGCAATCAGGCGGCCGGTATTACTCGGCTTCATTGGCTCGGTATCAAACATCACCAAGCAAAAGCGGCTGCGCGCGGTTTGCGTCACGATATCACCCCGCACAGACAATTCTTTTCAGACAGCAGACAGCCCTGGCAGCGTAACACGCGATTGCCGCGCGCGAGGAAAGGGCGGGTGGCACGGGCGAGGCTTTGGGTGCGCAAGCGCAAAACAGCATTATCAGACATGAGTATTCAGGGCAGGAAAAACCATAGTGTAATCGAAGCGCCGCCGAAAAGGCAAAGGCCAGCAGCGCTGGCCTTTGCGGATTAGAGTGACTCGTCCAGCAACTCGTTGAAAGGCGCTTTGGGCATCGCGCCATTCGGCATGTCAACCATCTCGCCGTTCTTAAACAGCATAATGGTCGGGATGCTGCGAATGCGAAAACGGCTGCTGAGTGCCGGTTCGGCCTCGGTATTCACTTTAATAAAGCGCAACTTACCGCTGCGTTCGCTGGCGACCTCTTTAAACACCGGCGCGAAGTTGACGCAGGGACCACACCACGGCGCCCAGAAATCGACGACCACTGGCAGATCGTCCTGCAGTAACTTGTCTAAGGTGGCGGCAGTCGCGCTCACCACTTCGCCATCAAATAATCCATTTCCACAGCGACCACATTTTGCGCCTTCGGCAAGACGTTCTTCCGGAACGCGATTGGTTGCCTGGCAGGAAGCGCATACCGTATTCATAGAAACCTCTTATATTGGAATGTGTCGGTCTGGTAATATTGTCCATTATGAAAGGGGGCGAATGCCCTCTCAATCTGGATGGCTCTATAGGTTCAATAGTTGATAGCTAAGCGCCAGCACATCAGGTAATCTGCGCGCGCTCAATGCAGGAGGAACATATGAACGACGAATTTAAAGGCAAAAGCGGCAAGGTCAAAGTGATGTACGTGCGTGGCGAGGATGAAACAGCGCGCGTGCGCCAAATCTTCGTACCGGCAAAGGTGGCCGTCCCGCTGCCCGTCAGGATAATAATCGTCGTTCTTCTGGCCCCCGCACTGAACGTAATGAAGAGGGCGGACGCTCTGCTGGCCGTCGTAATGATGACGGTGCCCGCAGCGGTTCTGCCCGTCGCGACGAAGGCGGCCGTGGTGCGCCACGCCGTAGCGGTGAAGGTGCAGGCCGCCGTAACGAGCGTGCGGATGATAATCGCGGCGCTTTTAGCAACAGCGACTCGCCGTGGCGTACCGTTTCGCGCGGGCCGTCAGAGCGTCCGGCTGCGACCGAAAGCGATAAGCCCGATCACGGTGGCATCAGCGGTAAGAGCTTTGTCGATCCCGAGCAGATCCGTCGTCAGCGTATGGAAGAGACGCGCGTCTATGGCGAGAACGCCTGTCAGGCACTGTTCCAGAGCCGTCCGGAAGCGATCGTGCGCGCCTGGTTTATTCAAGAAGTGACACCGCGTTTCCGCGAAGCGCTGCGCTGGCTAGCGGTGAACCGCAAAGCTTACCACGTGGTCGAAGATGCGGAGATCACCAAAGCCTCCGGCACTGAGCATCATGGCGGCGTCTGCTTCCTGATCAAAAAGCGTATGGGCATGGCAGTGTCAGAATGGCTGAGCCAGGCGAGCGCCAAAGATTGCGTGCTGGCGCTGGCAGATGTCAGCAACCCGCACAACCTCGGCGTAATCGACTCGGCCAGATAACTGTGACGCATCGACTCGCGATCGGTCCACAGGGTGGTGGTGATCGAGGTACCAATCGAGCCCGCCAGCGTACGCACAAAGTTCGATAGGCTGGAGGCCGCCGCCAGCCGCTCCGGTGTTAAGCCTGACAGCGTAATGGCGGTCACTGGCATAAAGAAGCAGGCCACCGCAAAGCCCTAAATAAACTGCGGCCATGCCGATGCGCCAAAATCCATACCCGGTTCAAAGGTGTAAGCGCGCCAGTAGAAGCAGACGGCATACATAATGAAGCTGAAGGTGACCAGCCGCCGCATACCGAGTTTATGGGCGAAACGACTAATAATCGGCGACAGGATCACCGGCAAAATCCCCACCGGTGCCGAGGCCAACCCGGCCCAGGTCGCGGTGTAGCCGTAGACCTCCTGCAGCAGCTGCGGCAAAAGTGCAATCGAGCCGAAATAGAGCATGTAAGCCAGACTGATCGATAAGCAGCCGATGGTGAAGTTTCGCGACTTAAACAGCGACAGATCGACAATCGGGTGGTCGTCGGTCAGCTCCCACACCAGCAGCACCGCCAGCGCAATCACCGCCACCACCGCCAGAACGATGATCTCGGTGGAACTGAACCAGTCCAGTTCTTTACCGCGGTCCAGCATCACCTGCAGACAGCCAATCCCGACCACCAGCAACACCAGTCTGACCATATCGATCGGACGGATTTCGGTTTTGGTTTCCCGGCCGCGCAGGGTTTGCAGCGTCAGCATCACCACCACCGCGCCAATCGGCACGTTGAAGAAGATCCAGCCCCAGTGATAGTTATCACTGATCCAGCCACCGAATATCGGGCCGCAGATCGGGGCCACAATCACCGTCATCGCCCACAGCGACAGAGCGATACTGCGCTTGGCCGGCGGATAGTTGTTCAGCAGCAGACTTTGCGACAGCGGGATCAGCGGACCGGCAACGATCCCTTGCAGCACACGGAAGAAAATCAGCATCTCAAGGCTTTCTGACGTGCCGCACGCCCACGAGGCGATAGCAAACAGAATTGTATCCCAGGTGAACAACTTCACTTCACCGATGCGTTTTGCCAGCCAGCCGGTAATCGGGATCGAAATGGCGTTAGCGACGCCAAACGAAGTGATGACCCAGGTGCCCTGCGAGTTCGAGGCACCGAGGTTACCGGCAATAGTGGGGATGGCCACGTTGGCGATGGTCGAGTCCAGTACCTGCATGAACGTCGCCAGCGACAGCGCAATGGTCATGTAAGACCAGCGGCATCCCTTCAAGCGGTTTTTGTGCCATTACAGCCTCCGCGTCATCATCCGGCGTTGGCGCGGACGATATCGGTGATCAGCTGATTGACCGGCGCAAGGTCAATCGCCAGCGCATTGCTGCTGTAAGCCGCCTGCTGACGCACGCTGGTCGCCAGGGTGCTGCCCTCGGTGTTGGTGGTATCAATTTTCCCAGCGTCGACAGACCAATACGCAGCGGGTGCTGCTCAATATCCTGCGGGTTAAGCTCGATACGAACCGGCAGACGCTGAACCACTTTGATCCAGTTACCGGTGACGTTCTGGGCGGGCAGCAGGGAGAACGCGCTGCCGGTGCCCATATCTAACCCGACCACTTTGCCGTGATAAACCACGTCGTCGCCATAGATATCAGCCACCACCGTGGCCGGTTGGCCGATGTGCACGCCAGCCAGCTGGGTCTCTTTAAAGTTGGCGTCGATCCACAGATTGGTCGCCGGCACCACCGCCAGCAGCGGTGTGCTGGTGGAGATTTGCAAACCGACCTGTACGCTACGAAGTGAGACAAAACCGTCCATCGGGCTACGGATCTCAGTCCGCTGCAGTGCCAGCCAGGCGTCACGCAGTTCAGCGGCACTCTGTTTAACCGCTGGCTGGTTTTCCAGCGAGGTATTGAGGATCATCGCCTGATTGGCGTTGTATTGCTGTACCGCCACGTCCAGTTCAGCTTTAGCAGACGCCACGGCATCACGGGCGTGCTGTAACTCTTCACGGCCGATCAGATTCGAGGCGCCCAGCGGCTCACGGCGTTTCAGATCCGCTTCTGCCTGGGCCAGCACCGTCTGCCGTAAGGTGATGGTGGCCTGATACTGCTTCGCGTTAATCATCAGCTGATGCGTCTGACGTACGCTGGTGGCCAGCGCGGTTTGTGCTTTTTCAAACGCCTGTTCCGCATCGGTTTTATCCAGCGAAACCAGCACATCGCCTTTTTTGACGAAGTCGGTATCTTCAAACCAGACTTTATTCGCGCTACCGGAAATTTGTGCCATCACCTGAACCTGGTTACCTGCAACGTAAGCGTCATCGGTCTCCTGAAAATGGCGCAGCACCAGGAACCAGTAGACGCCCCAGGCAATCCCAATCAGCACAAAGATCAGCGCCAGCATGATGAGCACAATTTTGCGCTTCTTCTTTTTGTTAGCTGACGTGACGGTGGCGGGCTTTGTGCTTCTGCCGTTGCACTCATGTCTTTCTCCACGTTTTCCATTTAGTCGGGATGCAGGAATCCATTCCCGCAAGCGCCCGAGTCGAAAAAGCCAGCGACTGAGCGCTGGCCGGATGAAAAGGAAATTAAAATAACGGTTTCGACAGGTGATTGTGTCGCACTTCTTGCTATTAGCGGGACAGCGAGGTGATCAACTGATCTTCGTCCATTTTATCGAGGCGGTTAAGTAACTTACGGGTGATGCCTTCCAGCTGCGACTTCTCGTCGACCGACAGTGACGACCAGAGATATTGCAGACTCTGATGCTGTGGCGGCAGCAGCTGACGTAAGAACTCATTGCCTTTTTCGGTCAGGTGCAGGTGCAGACAGCGGCGGTCATGATCGCTTTCACGGCGCTCGATCCAGCCGCGTTTTTCCAGCTCATCAGCAATACGCGTGGCGTTGGTCCGTGATGATCCCAGGGCGGAGCTCAGCTCTGACGGCTGAATACTCTGGTTCTCCTGTGCATCCAGCGTAATCAATGCCATGAACAGGGTTTCGTTGATTCCCTGCGCCTTCAGCATCTTGTTGCGGTTGTCCAGCAGTTTACCCTGCATGTGCATACAGAGACGCGTCAGGATAATTTCCTGTAACGGAAAATCCTTATGGCGATTGGCACGGATGTTTAGCATCTGCTCAATGGGAGTAAACGAACTTTCCATTAAAAACCTCACTAATTGCAACTTGCATAATAACTATGGTGACAGATTAAGCGTAGTCACATTTTCGGCAGGTGAGTAAGTCTACGGTCACGCTGCCACCATCTGGCGATTCCAGGCCAATCCGTGGCCCTGGGTTAAAAACCCGTACGCCCGGCGACAGCGAATGCGCCGGGACGTGATCAATAAAATGTGTCGAATTTAATCATTTCACGAGGAAAAATAACTGAAGTGAATAGGTTTATCACTAACCATAACAAACCTAACCATATGTGACCAGACTCAATCAGCTGTCCGGCCTGCGCTTCAGCACATTTTCGCTTGCTCAAATCGCTTTCCGTTAAACCAAATCAACAGGTTAATCAGCGTCAGGACAGCGCCTGCGCTACACACGCCGTACCAGCCGGACAGATGGTAGGCGGTGGCGGAAAGCAGCGAACCCGCTGTGCCGCCAATAAAATAACTGGTCATGTAGCCGGCATTAAGGCGGTTACGCGCGTCCGGCATCTGGGCATAAATCACACTTTGATTGGTGATATGTATCGCCTGCACCGCCAGATCCAGCAGCAGAATGCCGACGATCAGGGCCGCAAGAGAGTGGGCACCGAGGGCAATCGCGATCCACGACAGCAGCATAATCAGCAAGCCGATGCGGGTAGTAAGCTTCGCTTTACCTTTATCTGCCAGCGCGCCAGCGGCACCCACCAGTCCCAGCAGACCAATTTCGCCCTCTGAAAAGTGATAAGGCGCGGCTGAAAGCAAAAAGGCCATCGAGGTCCACAGCAGGCTGAAATTGGCAAAAGAGAGGCAGCCGGTCCAGACGCGGGTACGGATCACCCGATTGCTGGCGTACAGCCTGAAAATTGACGCCAGCAGCTGGCGGTAACTCATCGTCACCGACACGCTGACGCGCGGCAGGAAGTGCCACAGCGCCAGCGCCATCACCGCCATCAACAGGCTGGCGGTCCAGTAGACCGTGCGCCAGCCGCCAAGTTGTGCCAGCCCGCCGGCAACGGTTCGTGCCAGCAGAATACCCAGCAGCAGCCCGCTCATCACCGTGCCGACAATTCTGCCACTCCGCTCCGGCTCAGCCAGCGTCGCGGCCAGCGGCACCAGAATTTGCGCCGCCACCGAGAACAGACCGGTCATCAGCGTACCGAGCAGCAAAAACAGGAAAGAGCGGGAGAGGGCGATAATCACCATACCCGCCGCAGCCAGCAGGATCATGGTCACGATCAGGCTGCGCCGTTCGAATCGGTCACCGAGCGGCACCAGCAGCAGTAATCCGCAGGCATAGCCCAGCTGCGCCGTAGTTACGATAAAACCGGCGAGGCTGACAGAGAGATCGAACTGGTGAGCAATGGTACTGAGCAAGGGCTGAACGTATTAATTGCTGGCAACGGAAAGCCCGGTGGCTACCGACATCAACATTACTAAAGCAGGCGTCAGACCCTGACGGGAAGCATTCATAAACAACAACGGCAGCTAATAATCATAAGAGGTTAATAATAACTCAAAAAACTATTTCACACGCATATTTATTAACAGGCCATACCAGTGTGTTTAACAGAAACAAAAAAGGGCGGAAAAGATCCGCCCTGCAGGAAATCAGAGAACTTACTGCGCAGCAGCCTGAGCGTCGCTAACTCATTTATCGAATTCGGCCTAGTGTGCTTTGATCCAGCCATCGACGTGACCATTGATTGCCTCTTCTGACGACTGGCCGGCATGCATCGCGGCGTTTTCAGCGTTGATATCCGCCAGCGGCAGTTTCATTTCAGCGAATAGTCTGGCCGCCGCCGGGTTTTTCTCAGCCCAGGCTTTGTTGGCCACAATGTGCATGTTATTCACCGGGAAGCCGTAGTTCGCGCCGTTTGGCAGTTTAGTATCGACATTTTTCTGCTCGCCCGGCATTGAGGAGAACGGCACCTGCAGCCAGGTGACATCGCGGCCCGGCTTCATCACATCGCTGACCCAGTAAGGCGTCCAGGTGTAATAGAGGATAGGTTTAGCCTGCTTAAAGCGGGTAATGGTGTCAGCAATCATGGCGGAATAGTTACCCTGATTGTGTTCAACGGTTTTACTCAGGCCAAACGCCTCGATCTGATGATTAATCACCGCTTCACAGCCCCAGCCAGCGGTGCAACCGGTCAAATCCGCCTTGCCGTCGCGTTGGTATCAAACAGCGCGGCGATTTTAGGATCCTTTAACTGCTCAATATCGGTGATGTGATACCGCTCAGCGGTTTTCTTATCAATCAGATAGCCCTAGGCGGCACCGGTGACGTAAGTGCCCTGACGGTAGAACTTCGCATCGCCGGCAGCGATGATGGTGTAGCCGACGTTGTAATCCACTTCACTCGGTTTTTCGACCCGATAACCTAGATTTTCCAGCGCGCGGCTGACAATCAGGGTCTGAAAGGTCTCTTCAGAAATGGTGCTCTGGATCGGTTTCACCGTAATCCCTTTACCAGGCAGATCGGCTGCAGAAACCTGTGAAACGGCAAAGGTGGCTAACACGTCGGCCAGCAGAGGAGCTGTCTTGCGCATAGTAATTCCTTATTTTTGCGATTGTAGCGGAGCGGGCGACACGCGGGTGCCGCCCGAAAACTCATTTCTTACGAAACGGGGAGAGGATCAGACCAATCGGGCCGCTGTGGTACCAGTGACGGTTGCCACGGCTGCGGTTATCGCGGCCAAAGGATTGGGTCAGGCTGTCGAGGATAATGGCAAGGATTACGATGCCGACGCCAATCATCGAGGCAATCACCACCATCGACAGCGCCAGCGGCAACTGCACTTTAAACAGCAGCTGACGCGGACTGGCACCGAACGATTCGCTCGCTTCGATCAGGTCAGCGGGCACCTGCTTAATCCCGAGAATGGTCAGACGAACAATCGGCGGCAGGGCGAAGATGATGGTCACCACCACGCCAGGCACGTTGCCGATACCAAACAGCATCACGATCGGCACCAGATAGACGAAGGCGGGCGTAGTCTGCATCGCATCCAGCAGCGGCCGGATAATGCGTGCGGCGCGCTGACTGCGGGCCAGCCAGATCCCCAGCGGCAGACCGATCAGAATACAGAACAGCAGCGCGGTGAGAACCAGCGCCAGCGTCACCATCGCCTGCGACCAGGCACCAATCGCGCCAATCAGCACCAGCGAAATCAGCGTGGCAATCCCCATCGCCGGGCTGGCGATCTGCCAGGCAATCAGCGCGAAAACCACGATGGCGACCGGCGCGGGCATGCCCAGCAGCAGCTGCTGGAACACGCTGAGAATGTAATCGACCGGCACCCGGATACCCTGGAACAGCGGAAAGAAATGATTCACCACCCAGTCGATACCGTCAGTAACCCAGTGTTCGAGCGGAATCCAGGTTTTATGGAACGGGTCCAGAATATTGAAGTGTTCAGGCTGGGCCGCCGGTGCGCTGTGCAGCCAGTCACTGCTGGCCGCATACGGTGTTGCGCTGCCATCCCGCGTGCCCCAGGCATCGGTGCCGCTGCTGGTGGCGGCACTGCCGCTTTCCCACGGATTGCTGGTGTCCTGACTCATGGCTGGGCTCCTTCACGATCTAATGCGCGCAACAGCGTGCTTTTGGAAATGATACCGACGTACTGATTCTCTTCACCAACCACCGGCACCGCGCAGGGGGCTTGGGCAACGTGAGAGAGCAAATCGTTCAGTGAGGCATCTGCGGGAACCGCAGCCGGTGCGTCGAGCAGCGCGCTGTCTATCCCTTCGCCGGCTGCCAGCGCGGCTTTCAGCGAATCGGTGGAGACGACGCCGATGAATTTCTGATTTTTCAGCACGTAGCCGTAATCGCGATCTTCATCCTGCAGCAGTTTGATGGCGGAGCGTGGACCGAAACCGGCAGCCTTACGGATTAGCGCGCCAGCGCTGCGCGACGGGCGATATCTTTGGCGCTGAAGACGTGACTGATATCAACCCCGCGGAAGGAGGTGCGCACATAGTCATTGGCCGGATTATTCAGGATTTCGTCCGGGGTACCGACCTGGACCACTTCGCCGCCCTGCATAATGGCAATTCGATCGCCAATACGCATTGCCTCATCCAGATCGTGGGAAATAAAGACGATGGTACGCTGTTGCCGGGCCTGTAATTTGACCAGCTCATCCTGCATCTCGGTACGAATCAACGGATCCAGCGCAGAGAAGGCTTCATCCATTAATAATATATCGGGATTAATCGCCAGCGCGCGGGCTAATCCGACACGCTGATGCATGCCGCCGGAAAGTTCATCCGGGTAGGCGTGGGCATAATTCTCCAGCCCGACCTGACGTAACGCCTCTAATACTTTTTCCTGCCGTTCGGCCAGCGGTATTCCGGCTAATTCCATGCCGAATGCACTATTATTCAGGATATTCATGTGCGGCATCAAAGCAAATGACTGGAATACCATGCTGATTTTATTTCTGCGCACCTCGCGCAGTTCGCTATCGGATATTTTTGCAATATCGACACCGTCAATAATCACCTGGCCGCGTGTCGGCTCTATCAGACGATTGAGAAGGCGAACCATGGTCGATTTTCCTGAACCGGATAACCCAATGATGACGAATATCTCGCCTTCATCAATGGCCAGACTGGCGTTCTTTACCCCGAGAGAGACCGGTCTTCTCACATCTTTGGTTGCCCCTTTTCAATATATTTAAATGCCCGATCCGGATTATCACCAAATATCTTATAGAGATTTTTTATTTCGAGTTTAACTGCCATGCAGTAATTAAATCCTGGTTGGTATATTTACTATTTATCTGCCTGTTCCACTGAAATTTGAGCAGGCCATACCGTAGCACACTGAGAACATATGACAACCCTGCAGGCCGATATTGGCGCGGCGTCAGGCCAGCCAATGCCGATTATCGTCAGTGCTCACAAGGGATCAGCACAGATTAATTTTTTATGAATTGAAAGCGAAATTATTAGCATTTCGGCCGCTTTGCAGCGGCAAAGGCGGAAAAATGGAGTTCGTAAACGGAAAATATTGCCAGAATAAAGTCGACCGATAGCGGGAAATAATCGTCTCAGTCATCTACTTTTTTTAGCAGAATAATCGCCGTTGAAAAACAGATATTATGCCAATGTCAGTGTCAGCGAAAAGGCCCATTCCGGCGAGGCGGCGTGGGCTGAATCTGCTCGGGTGAAACCGCAGTGGGCGGGCAGGGAAGGGGATGAAACCGGCAGTACCGGGCGCGGCATGACAGCGCCCGGCAGGTATCAGAAGTTCCAGTCTTCGTCTTCGGTTTCGACTGCTTTTCCCATCACATAGGAGGAGCCGGAACCGGAAAAGAAATCGTGGTTTTCGTCGGCGTTCGGCGAGAGCGCTGAAAGAATGGCCGGATTCACCGCCGTCAGCTCGGCCGGGAACAGCGCCTCATAACCCAGATTCATCAGGGCCTTGTTGGCGTTGTAGTGTAAAAAGGTTTTCACCTCCTCAACCCAGCCGACATCGGCGTACAGCGCTTCGGTGTAAGCGACTTCGTTCTCATACAGCGCCAGCAGCAGGTCGTAAGCGAACTGTTGCAGCTCTTCGCGGCGCAGATCATCCGCCGTTTCCAGCGCTTTCTGGAACTTATAACCGATGTAGTAACCGTGTACCGCCTCATCACGAATAATCAGACGGATCAGATCGGCGGTATTGGTCAGCTTACCGCGGCTTGACCAGTACATCGGCAGCCAGAAGCCGGAGTAGAACAGGAACGACTCAAGGAACACGCTGGCGATCTTCTTCTTCAGCGGGTCATCCGCCCGGTAATGCTCAAGAATGATGCGCGCTTTGTTTTGCAGCGGCGCATTCTCTTCGCTCCACTGATAGGCCGCATCGACATCCTGCGTGTTACACAGCGTCGAGAAGATCGAACTGTAGGAGCGGGCATGGACCGCCTCCATAAAACTGATGTTCGACAGCACCGCCTCTTCGTGTGGCGTCAGCGCATCGTCCATCAGGCCCGGCGCACCAATCACATTCTGAATGGTATCGAGCAACGTCAGGCCGGTGAAGACCCGGATAGTCAGCTGCTGCTGCTGCGCGTCCAGCGTCTGCCAGGCGGGCAGATCGTTGGAGAGCGGCGCCTTTTCCGGCAGCCAGAAGTTGCTGGTAAGGCGGTTCCAGACCTCAAGATCTTTGTCATCCTGAATCCGGTTCCAGTTAATTGCTTGAATCTGTTTTAGTTGCATAGTTTTTATCACAGTGCGCAGGAGACGCAGCCCTGAACCTCTGTGCCTTGTAGCGCCATCTGGCGCAGTCGCATGTAATAGAGCGTTTTGATGCCTTTTTTCCACGCGTAAATGTGCGCTTTGTTGATGTCACGGGTGGTGACGTCATCGCGGAAGAACAGCGTCAGCGACAGGCCCTGATCGACGTGCTGCGTGGCTTCGGCGTAGGTATCAATAATCGCTCCCGGCCCAATCTGATACGCATCCTGATAAAGATCGAGGTTGTCGTTGGTCATAAACGGCGCATGATAATAGACGCGACCGGTTTTACCCTCTTTGCGGATCTCAATGCGTGACACGATCGGATGAATGCTGGAGGTGGCATGATTGATGTACGAGATCGAACCGGTTGGCGGAATCGCCTGCAGGTTCTGATTAAACAGACCGTGCTGCATCACCGCTTCACGCAGTGCCTGCCAGTCCGCCTGGGTCGGCAGCGTAATACCGGCATCAGCAAACAGTTGCGCCACCCGTTCGGTGCGCGGACGCCATGCCTGCTGAAGGTATTTATCGAAATAGCGGCCGCTGGCGTACTGCGAATCAGCAAAGCCGTCAAAGCGCTGCTGCCGTTCCCGCGCCAGCTGGTTGGAGGTGCGCAGCGCGTAGTAGGTGATGCAATAGAAGTAGAGATTGGTAAAGTCCAGCGCTTCCGGTGAACCGTAGGCCATGCCTTCGCGCGCCAGATAGCCGTGCAGGTTCATCTGGCCCAGGCCAATCGCATGCGAGCGGCGGTTGCCTTCGGCCACGGACGGCACCGAGCCGATCTCGCTCATCATGGAGACGGCGGTGAGGGCGCGGACCGCCACATCGACGGTGCGGGCCAGGTCACGCGAATCCATGGCGTGGGCAATATTCAGCGAGCCGAGGTTGCAGGAGATATCTTTGCCGACCCGGCGATAGCTGAGGTCGGCAAAGTACTCGCTGGCGCTGTTCACCTGCAGGATTTCGGAGCACAGATTACTCATATTGATGCGGCCGGCGATCGGGTTACTGCGGTTCACGCTGTCTTCAAACATGATGTAGGGATAGCCAGACTCGAACTGAATCTCGGCCAGCGTCTGGAAGAAATCGCGCGGCTGAATATAGGTTTTGCGGATGCACTCATCCGCCAGCATCTCGTGATACTTTTCGCTGATGCTTATGTCGCCAAACGCCTGTCCGTAGATACGTTCCACGTCATAGGGTGAGAACAGCGCCATCGGCTGGTTCTCTTTCGCCAGCTGGAAGGTGATATCGGGGATCACCACGCCGAGCGACAGGGTTTTAATGCGGATCTTCTCATCGGCATTTTCACGTTTGGTGTCGAGAAAACGGAAAATATCGGGATGGTGCGCGTTGAGCCACACCGCGCCCGCGCCCTGGCGCGCACCGAGCTGATTGGCGTAGGAGAAGGCATCTTCCAGCATTTTCATCACCGGGATTACGCCCGATGACTGGTTTTCGATGCGCTTGATCGGTGCGCCTGACTCGCGCAGGTTCGACAGCAGGAAGGCAACGCCGCCGCCGCGCTTCGACAGCTGTAATGCCGAGTTCACCGCACGGCCAATCGACTCCATATTGTCTTCAATACGCAGCAGGAAGCAGGAGACCAGCTCGCCGCGCTGCTGCTTACCGCAGTTAAGGAAGGTCGGCGTGGCGGGCTGGAACCGGCCGCTGAGCATCTCTTCCAGCAACGAACGCGCCAGGTTTTCATCACCCTGTGCCAGCGTCAGCGCCACCATACAGGCCCGCTGCTCAAAGCTTTCGAGGTAGCGTTTGCCGTCAAAGGTTTTCAGCGTGTAGCTGGTGTAAAACTTCCAGGCACCGAGAAAGGTTTTGAATTCAAAGCCCCGGTTTTCCGCCGCAGCATGCAGTTCAAGCAGGAAGTCAAAATCGTACTGGTTCAGCACCCCGGCTTCGTAATAGCCCTCCGCTACTAGATAGCGCAACCGCTCGGCGTTACTGGCGAAAGGCACGGTATTGGGCTGCACGTGCTGCAGGAAGAACTGACGCGTCGCTTCCCGATCCTTATCAAACTGAATCCGGCCATCGGCGTCGTACAGGTTGAGCATGGCGTTGAGCGCGTGGTAGTCCAGCGTCACGGTGTTGAGGGTATCTGTTGTTGCCAAAATTGGGTTACTCCCGCTTTAACTTTCGCGATATCGTCAGGCGTTCCCATCAGCTCAAAGCGGTAGAGACAGGGAACCTGACATTTTTTTGCAATGATGCTGCCGGCCAGGCAGTAACCGGCACCGAAGTTACGGTTACCGGCTGCGATCACCCCACGGATGGCACGGCGGTTAGCTTCATCATTAAGAAACTGAATCACCTGACGCGGCACTGCGCCACGACTGCTGCCCCCGCCATAGCTCGGCACCACCAGAATGTAAGGCTGGTCGGTGTGAAGTGACTGTTTAGCATCAAGCGGGATGCGCCGAGCCGGTAAGCCGAGGCGCAGAATGAACCGGTGGGTGTTTTCCGACTGGCTGGAAAAATAGACCAGTGGGAACATCGCTTTACCCTCCGACAGCGGCGAGCTGGCGCAGCGAGGCGATTTTGTCCGGACGGAAGCCGCTCCAGTGATCGTCATCCGCCATCACCACCGGCACTTGGCGGTATCCCAGTGATTTCAGGTTGTCGATCGCCTCTGGCTGGCTGTCTAGGTTGATCAGCTGATAGGCAATGCCCTGACGGTCCAGCGCGTTTTTAGTGGCGTTGCACTGGACACAATTATTTTTAGCGTAAATAATAACGCGCATGATTCGTATTTCCCTCTGTATGCGGAGCGGATGTCGGGAAACGAAGCAGGCGCAGCAGGTGGCGGGCTTCGTTCAACGGGCATCGGGCGTCGTGCTGGTGAGCTAAATACTAGATGTAGCGTTTTGCAGGGTCAAGCCCACCAGATATAGGGTTTTGCGATTTGTATTTGTGTCAATGCGGCAAAGCCAGTAGCGATGCGCCTTCAGGGGCAGGAAATTTATTTGTAAATTTTAACGCTCAAAAAACGGGCACAAAAAAGCTCCGCACGGGGAGAGGCTCGGAGGAGATGTGGCGCTGCAGCAGCTGACCGACAAGCCGCTGGTGGTCTATCCCAACTCCGGCGAGCAGTATTACGCCAGCAGCAAAACCTGGCATTCGGCCCCGTCGGGCTGAACTCTGCAGCATAAGCTGGATGAGTGGCAGCGGGCAAGCGCGAAGCTGATTGGCGGCTGTGCCACAATTGTCGGCAATGAAACCCAATCGGTACGCATCGACTCCCTGCCGCAGGGCGCGCGTTTTACCGTGCAGGATGAGCGCGGTTTCTCGGTCGCACAGGGTTTCACGCCGCAGACCGTTGAGCTGGAGAAATCCACCGGTCGCTACTTCGGCAAGAAACACTATCTGCTGATGCTGGAAAGTCCGGGCTATGTGCCGGTGACCATGCCGATCGAAGCGCGCGCCAATCTGTGGTACCTGCTGGGCAATATTCCGCTGGGCGGCTCCCCCGGCTGGCTGCTGGTCGATCCGTTCTATGGCGGCATGTATGACCTGAAGCCTGAGCACCCGCGTGCGTTTATGAACCCGGTCAGCGCGCGCGGCTGATTACTGCGCGGTCGGTTTCACCATTCCGCTTGGCGTTTTGTGGCGCTCCAGATACTGATGCTGGAAAATGCACATGCGGATGGTGTTACGGTATTCCCCGTTGATAAAAAACTCATGCTTTAGCACGCCTTCAATCTCGAAGCCGAGCTTGGTATAGATGTGGATCGCTTTCTCATTCTCCTGATCGACAATCAGGTAGAGCTTATAGAGGTTCAGCACCTAGAAGCCGTAATCCATGGCCAGCTTTGCCGCCTGGGTCGCCAGACCTTTGTCCTGATACGCCGGATCGATAATGATCTGAAACTCGGCGCGGTGGTGCACATGATTAATCTCCACCAGCTCGACCACCCCCCGCTTTCTGCCCGTCATGCTCCACCACAAAGCGCCGTTCAGTTTGATCGTGAATGTGCTTGTTGTAGAGATCGGAGAGTTCAACAAAAGCCTCATACGGCTCCTCGAACCAGTAACGCATCACGCTGGCGTTGTTATCCAGTTGATGAACAAAATGCAGATCTTCCCTTTCCAGTGGACGCAGTTTTACCGTCATGCTCTTTTCCTTTCGTTAGGCGATTGCCGCGAGTATAACGCACCAGCCTGCGGCCGCGCTGCGCTCAGTTGCACCTGAACGGTGCGCGACGCGCTCTGCCTGCGGGTCTGAAACCATTTTTCAGGCGCGTTTCACGTTCTGGCACAGCCATTGCTTATCTTATATAGACAAGACTATACAACCTTGACACCTTGTGACGGGAGTGGAAGATGAATCAGCAAATCAGGCGAGCTGTCAGTGCAGTGGCGTTGTCGGTAGCGATCGGCAGCACGATGATGGCGCAGGCGGAAGAAACCCCGGTCGCCATCGGCATTTCGGGCTGGACCGGGTTTGCACTGCTGACGCTGGCGGACAAAGCGGACATCTTTAAAAAGCACGGTCTGGCGGCGGAGGTCAAAATGATCCCGCAGAGCAGCCGTCATCTGGCCGTGGCATCCGGCACCATACAGTGTGCCGCCACCACGGTGGAAACCTACATCTCGTGGAACGCGGCCGGCGTGCCGATCAAGCAGATTGTCCAGCTCGACAAATCCTACGGTGCCGATGGTCTGGCGGTGCGCGGCGGAATCAACAGCATCAGCGATCTCAGGGGCAAAGTGGTGGGAGTCGACGCGCCCAGCACCTCACCTTATTTCGCGCTGGCGTGGATACTCGATAAAAATGGCATGACGATGAAAGATGTCCGTCTGGCCACCCTGTCGCCGCAGGCCGCCGCACAGGCGTTTACCGCCGGGCGAAACGACGCCGCCATGAGCTATGAACCCTATCTTTCCACCATCCGCAAACAGCCGGCGGCCGGCAAAATTATCGCGACCACTCTCGACTATCCGATGGCGATGGACACTTTGGGCTGCACGCCGACCTTCCTGAAAGCCCATCCGCAGGCGGCAAAAGCGCTGGTTGAGAGCTACTTCGATGCGTTGGAGATGATCAAACAGCAGCCGGAGAAATCGTACGAAATTATGGGCGCGGCGGTGAAATCGAGCGGCAAAGCGTTTGCCGAATCAGCGAGTTATCTGCGCTGGCAGGGACGTGAAGAGAACCGGGCATTCTTCAACAGCGGCATTCAGAGCTTCAGTGACGAAGAGGGCAAACTGCTGCTGCGCGCTGGCGTGATCAAAACCGTGCCGGATATCAACAGCCTCTACGATGCCAGCTTTGTCCAGTAACGGGAGATCGCCGATGGAGATCAGTAAACCTCAGCCAGCCACGCCGCCGGACGCACCGAAGCGCTGGCACAATCCCTTAATGGTGCCGTTGAAGCCGGTTGCTGCGCGGCTGCGTATCGGCCTCGGCATCGCTTTCTTCGTGCTGTTTGTCGCGGTCTGGGCGCTGGTGACGCTGGGCGGCATGGTGTCGCCCACTTTTCTCGCCGATCCGATCACCATGCTGCAACAGGGCGTGACGCTGTTCACCGAGTATAATTTTGCGCTGGATATTGGCATGACGGTGATGCGGGTGCTCTCCGGGTTTGTGCTGGCGGCGGCGATCGCGGTGCCGCTCTGCATCATGATGGGCGCGTTCAAAACCTGGGAAGCGTTTCTTGAGTCTTTCGTTTCGTTTTGTCGTTATCTGCCGGCGTCAGCCTTTGTGCCGCTGCTGATCCTCTGGGCAGGCATTGGTGAGTTGCAGAAAATCCTGGTGATCTTTATCGGATCATTTTTCCAGATCGTCCTGATGGTGGTAACGGTAAGCAGTGCCCGGCGCGATCTGGTGGAAGCTGCCTACACGCTGGGCTGCAGCAACCGATCGATTGTGCGGCGGGTGCTGGGCTGGGCCTGGACCTATGTGATCGTCGCTGAGTTGATCGGATCGGAAAGCGGCATCGGCCATGTGATCGTCGACAGTCAGGCGCTGCTGAATACCGGAAAGATCATCTTCGGCATTATCGTTATCGGCCTGATTGGGCTGCTGTCCGATTACCTGTTTAAGCGGGTTAATCGTCGGCTGTTTGCATGGAGTTAACCGGCATGAAACGGAGCAAACTGAACGTACGCGGCGTCGAACGCTGGTTTCACGGGCCGCAGGGCGAGCAAACCCAGGCGCTGCAACCGATCAGCTGGCGGGTGGAAGAGAACGACTTCGTCACCATTCTGGGGCCGTCCGGCTGCGGCAAATCGACCCTGCTGCGGATTATCTCCGTACTGGACAGCCCGACGCGCGGCGAAATCTGGCTGGATGGCGCGCCGGTCGACGGGCCCGGCGCAGACCGCGGCATGGTCCTCCAGAGCTACACCCTGTTTCTGTGGCTGACGGTGGAGGGGAACGTCTGCTTTGGCCTGCGAGAACGCGGCATCAGCGCCGCACAGCAGCGGCAGCGCTGTGACTACTATCTGCATCAGGTGGGCCTGCGCGGATTCGCCCGTCACTATCCGCGCCAGCTCTCCGGCCGTATGCAGCAGCGCACCGCCATCGCCCGGGCGTTAGCCAACGATCCGAAAGTACTGCTGATGGATGAGCGGTTTGGCGCGCTGGATAACCAGACGCGGGTGATGATGCAGGAGCTGTTACTGTCGGTATGGCAGCAGTCACGCAAAACGGTGCTGTTCGTGACCCACGATATTGATGAGGCGATTTTTATGGCCAACAAGGTGGCGATCTTCAGTGCGTGGCCGGGACGGATTAAACAGGAGGTGGTGGTTAACTTCGGCATCGAGCGTGATTACACCCTGAAAACCTCGCCGGCCTTTATGGCACTTAAGGCGGAGATTACCGAGTCTATCCGCAGTGAAAAGCTGCAGGCGCTGGAGCACCAAGCGCCGGACGGCAGGCAGAGGCCGTCCGGCAGTTTTCAGGCACCGATCTGTTCGATGATCCGACCCTGCGCCATCCGTACCGCCCGATCGCACATTTGATCGATAACGTCAGGATCGTGGCTGACCAGCACCATGGTTAAGCCATCCTGACGCTTCAGATCGTTCAGCAGATTGAGGATCTCCGCCTGCACCGACATATCCAGCGCTGAGGTGGGCTCATCCAGCAGCAGGATCTTCGGCTGCAACAGCAGGGCACGCACAATCGCCACGCGCTGGCGCTGACCGCCGGAAAGCTGGTGCGGATAGCGATCGGCCAGCGCCGGATCGAGCCCGACGTGGCGGAAGCCTTGGTCGATGCGATCGTTGATGTTGTCGCGTTTAATCAGCTTCAGTGGCTCAGCCAGCGTACGGCGCAGCCGGTGACGGGGATGCAGTGAGGCATAGGGATCCTGAAACACCATCTGCACTTTCTGACGCAGCGCGCCGGTAAAGGCTTTGCCCGGTTCCACCTGATGACCGGCTAATTGCATCCGGCCCTGCCAGTGGGGATTCAGACCGGCCAGTACCCACAGCAGCGACGACTTCCCGCAGCCGGAGGGACCCACCAGACCAAAACATTCTCCGGCATTGACCTCAAGGTTGACCTCGTGCACCACGGTGCGCAGCTCTTAACCCTGCTTATGGGCGACGCTGAGATCCTGCAACTTAATCATTATGTGCCTCCAGCGCCGCACGATCCAGCACCGGCAGCAGCTGGCCGTGGGTGGCTTTACCCGGACGGCAGGCCCACAGGGTGCGGGTATAAGGATGGGTCGCCCGCGGCAGTTCGGCGGCGGGCAGGGTATCCAGCAGTCGGCCTTTGTACATCACCATCACCCGCTCACAGTGTTCCGACACCTGCTGCAAATCGTGACTGATCAGCAGCAGCCCCATATTACGCGCTTCGACCAGACCGCGAATCAGCGCCAGCACCTGATCGCGCATCGCATGATCGAGTGCAGAGGTCGGTTCATCGGCGATCAGGAAACCAAGATCGGTAATCAGGGCGATCGCCAGCATCACACGCTGGCCCATGCCGCCAGAGAGCTGATGCGGATAGTGCTGTATCAGGCGACGTGGATCGGGCAGGCCGACCGCGTCCAGCATCTCGCAGACCTTCTCTTTGCGCTCGGCGCGGCTCAGGCGACGGTGCAGAATCAGCGGCTCTTCAACCTGCCAGCCAATGGTGCGCGTCGGGTTAAGCGCATATTTCGGGTCCTGCATCACCATCGCCACCCGGTTACCGCGCAGCTGGCTCCAGCGTCAGCTCATCCTCGCCCGCTACCTGCAGCTGTTTAGCCTGCAGGTGCAGGGCGGGGGACCGCAGCCCCATCAGGCTGCGGGCGGTCAATGATTTTCCTGAGCCGGATTCACCCACCAGCGCCACGCGCTCGCTGCCAATGGAGAAACCAATGTTGTCGACCAGCAGCGTATAGCTACGGATGGTCAGCCCTTCGGCGTGCAGCAGATTATTTGGCATGACGGGTATCCAGTCGGTCTCGCAGTCCATCGCCTGTCAGGTTAAAGGCCAGGCTGGCAAACAGAATGGCGGCGCCCGGTGCAGCGGCGACCCACCATTGATCGAAAATGACTTTACTGCCTTCCGCCACCATCGATTCCCATTCGGCCGTCGGCGGTTGTAACGCCCATGCCGAGAAAACCGAGACCGGCAGCAGCAAGGATGATGCCGCCAAGGCTCAGTGCCGCACGCACTACCGCGGTCGGCAGACAGAGCGGCAGGATGTGGCCGAACATCAGACGAAAGCCGGTGATGCCCTGCATCCGCGCGGCGGCAAGGTAATCGCTACGGCGCAGCGCCAGCGCAATCACCAGCGTGCCCAGCACGTTCGGGAAAACGTGGAGGATGCGGACCCGACCGGCGCCTTTGGCCCGTGCCAGTACCACATACTCTTTGCTGCTCTCTTCTAGCAGCGCGGCGCGCAGCAGACGGGTAATCCCGGCCATTGCAAGCAGCCCGAGGATGGCCACCGGCAGCCAGAGGTGAGCGATGGCGTTGCGGAACATCTCCGGCTCACCCGACAGCCAGCTGTCGATCAGCACAAAGCCGGTTTTCGGCTCAAGGGTGTAGACCCAGATATCGTCCAGTCGTCCCGGTCCGGCAGACCAGTGCAGCACCGCATAAAACAGCAACAGACCCAGCAGGCCGAGCCAGAACACCGGCACCGAATAGCCGAGCAGGGAGATGAAGCGGGCCAGATTATCGATCCAGCTGCCCGGTTTCCACGCCGCCAGCAGTGCCAGCGTGACGCCAAATACCACGGCAAAAATCATCGCTCAGGTTGCCAGCTCAATCGTGGCGGGGAAGGTGGTCATCAGATCGCTGCTGACCGACTGATTGGTCAGTCGCGACACGCCGAGATCGCCCTGCGCCAGATGTGCAATGTAGCGCCAGAACTGCACCAGCACCGGCTGATCCAGCCCAAGATCGTGGCGCAACCTGGGCATAGGTCGCTTCACTGGCGTGATCGCCGGCGATCTGCTGCACCGGATCTATCGGCGACAGATGCGACAACATTAAAGGTGAAGGCGAGCAGGGCAAGCAGGGTGACTAGCAGCGACAGTATGCTGCCGATCAGCCGCCCGCCACGCTGCCAAAAAAGCCGGGCGAACCCGGCTGTAGCAACAGACTGTGCCATTACTTGGTGACCTGCGAGTAGTACACCATGTCAGGGTTGATGCCCTGGACATAGCCTTTCAGGTTGTCGCGCAGGGCGATCAGGTTCTTCGCCTGCATACCAATCACGTAAGGGGAGTTTTTCATGACGTCACGCTGCATCGCTTCATACAGGGCGACGCGCTTTTTCGGATCGCTTTCCGCCGTCACCACCACCTGCTTGTTCAGCTCCGGAATGTGCCAGTCGGAACGGAAGGCGATGGTTTTGCTGCCATCTTCCGGGTTGTGGGCAAAAGAGGCGGTGTTGGTGTTGGGATCAAAATAGTCCGAGCCCCAGGCGTTCAGCGTTGCTTCATACTTATGCGCTTTGACGTTGGTTGAGACTTCGGAACTCAGGCCCGGAACCACTTCGACTTTCACGCCACCTTTGGCGAAGCTGCCCTGCAGCGCCTGCGCGATGTCGAGATAAGGCGGCTGGTTGCTGGTGGAGAGCTTAAAGCTGACGTTGGTCAGGCCGGCTTTCTTCAGTATCGCTTTGGCTTTCTCAGGATCGTAGCTGTAAGGCGTATCGTTGATCGCGCCGAGGAAGCCTTTCGGCAGGAAGCTCTGGTGTACGTCGAACTGGCCTTTCAACAGCTCATTGGCGATGCCTTTGTAATTCCACAGGTAACGCGCCGCTTCCCAGAACGCCGGGTTCTTCATCGTCTCGTTGGCACCGATGTTGAACTGGATGTAGTAAAGCGAGGCCATTGGAATCGCTTCGGTCTTCACGCCAGGTTTGCCGTTCAGCGCAGCGATCTGATCGGCACCGAGGTTACGGGCGATATCGGCATCACCCTGTTCCAGCAGCAGACTACGCGCTGCCGGTTCCGGCACGTTCTTGATCAGGATGTTCTTCATTTTTGGCGCACCGGCCGGCGAGGTCGGGTTCGCGCTCAGCAGCATCACCTGATGCATCACCACTTTGCGGATCTGATACGGGCCGCTGCCGGCTGAATGGGTTGCTAGCCAACCGTTGCCGAAATCGCCATTTTTCTGATTCGCCATCGCGGTTTTCTCGTTGACGATCGACGAAACCGGTGCCGAAAGCAGGCTCAGCACGTAGGTCGGGCTGACGTTGGCGGTCCAGCTGATCTGTACGTGATTGTCATCGACCTTCTTCAGGAAGCTATCGACGTTATCTTTATGAAAGAGGGATCGAGGTTCAGTTTCACCACCCGGCCCAGCGAGAAGAACACATCTTCCGGACGCAGCGGATTGCCGCTGGAGAATTTAGCGTCTTTACGCAGTTCAAAGGTCAGGCTGCGGTTGTCGCTGCCGGGCTGCTAGGAGGTGGCCAGCGTCGGTTTCAGATCGACCGGATTCTGCGGGTCAGACTGGACCAGACGTTGATAAATATTGGTAAAGGCCTGCACGCTGGTGAGTTCAAACCCTTTGGCCGGATCGAAGCTATCCGCATCGTCGGTAGACTGCGCAATCACCAGTGTATCTTTGGGCGTCGCAGCCTGAGCAGAGAAGGCGGCAGCCAGCGTCAGCAGTGATGGAATTATAGTTTTCGTGAAATTTCTTTGCCTTAAAAAAATTACGCGAGTTTACGAAAGGGCTGATGCGAAGAATAGTCGAATATGGGCTAATCATATGCCAAAAAGATATAAGTTAAAGGTTGTGATTATAAGAAGGTAACGTATTTGTTGCGTTATTGCCGGCGGTGCAGAAACGGAACATCAACGAAACGGTAATTGCTATTATTAACGCTTTACCGCGACCCTGCGCTGTTTATAATGGCGGCAAATTATTTCAGGAGAATTAAGTTGGACAGTCACCCTAAATTAACCTTTATTCTGGCAAGCTGAATTTTTTTCGCTGCTTGCCAACCGGTGGGCAGCAATCCTCTCTCTCTGTTAGAGACGGTCGCGCTCCTTATTTATCACCCTGTTATCTGAGTGAGTGCGCGTTATACTTCTGTTTATCTTAGCCCTTTTTCCTCCACCCCGACTGGCGTAGCCCAGGCTGCGCCTGATCTCTGTTCTCTGAGATCTAATACGCTGCGCTAATTTCGCGTCGCGCGAAATTCTGCACGCCCTTATTCTGAATACAGGAGGGATATATGGACAATCCCCGAAGGTCAACTACCCGAAGGTCAACTAATTAAATAACCCGGCAACGCCAAGTCTTCTCCGCATACCTTATTTGGTGTGCAGGATAACTATTGCTTTAAATCAGGGAAATGTCGAAATGAGCGACATGAAACTGGAACATGTTGTGATCAAATCTGACGACCAGCGCACAACCAGGAAAAACAAAAAACTTTTTGCTATCGCCCGTGAAGCGGTCCAGCCAGTCGAGGTTACGCTGGCCAACCTGCGCAGCGACCGCAACGGACTGACCCACGCAGAGGCCGCAGCCCGTCTAGCACTGTATGGCCCCCGAATGAGGTAGCGCATGAAAAAGCCCCTCCGGCGCTGATTCAGTTACTGATGGCCTTCAACAATCTGTTTATCCACGTATTACTGGTGTTGGCGCTGGTCAGCCTGTTTACCGACTATCTGCTGCCGCTGCGGGCCGGTGAGGAAACCAATCTCTCCGGGGTTATCATCATTTCGACGATGGTGCTGCTGAGCGGTCTGTTGCGCTTCTGGCAGGAGTTTCGCATCAATCGCGCGGCGCAGGCCCTGAAGTCACTGGTGCGCAGCCAAGTCACAGTACTGCGTCGTGACGCTGCCAGTGAAACCGCACAGCGTCACGACGTTGATATGCGTGAACTGGTGCCGGGCGATGTGATTCTGCTGAGCACCGGTGATCAGGTGCCTGCCGATGTCCGGCTGCTGAGTTCACGTAATCTGTTTATCAGCGAAGCGGTGCTGACCGGGGGATCCATGCCGGTGGAGAAACAGAGCGGCAATATTACCGTCGATCCGCACGGCAAATCTGCCCAGGAGCTGCTGGCACTGGCGGTCGGCTTAACCCTGGAAATGCTGCCAATGATTGTCAGCGCCAATCTGGCCAAAGTCGCAATTGCGATGTCGCGGCGCAAAGTGATCTCTTAGACCCGGCGCAGCCAGTTTCATCTGATCGATGAGTTGCCGTTCGACTTCACCCGCCGCCGGGTCTCGGTGCTGGTCGAAGATCTGGCGTGCCATTGCTCGCTGCTGATTTGCAAAGGCGCGGTGGAGGAGATGCTGGCGGTGAGCAGCGCGATTCGTCAGGGTGAGACGGTCGTACGTACCGCTGGATGAGCGGCAGCGGGCGGAACTGCTGGCGCTGACCGAACGCTACCATCAGCAGGGCTATCGGGTATTGCTGGTGGCGACGCGCGAAGGTTATTTGCACGCGCCGCTCAGCAACAGTGACGAGCGGGAGCTGACGCTAGAGGGGCTGCTGACCTTCCGCGATCCGCCAAAATCGAGTGCCGGCAAGGCGATTCAGGCACTGCGCGACAGCGGCGTGGCGGTTAAAGTGCTGACCGGCGATCAGATCGAGGCGATGGATGATGCGCAGCTGGCGCAGGAAGCGGAGCGTTGTACCCTGTTTGCCCGGCTGACGACGCAGCAGAAATTACGCGTGGTGCGCCTGCTGCAACACAATGGCCATACCGTTGGTTTCCTTGGCGATGGTATCAACGATGCGCCGGCGCTGCGGGCGGCCGACACCGGTATTTCTGTCGATAGCGCGGCGGATGTGGCGAAAGCCTCGTCCGACATTATCCTGCTGGAGAAAGATCTGCAGGTGCTGGGTGAGGGCGTGCTGAAAGGGCAGGAGACCTTTGGCAATATCATCAAATATCTTAACATGACTGCCAGTTCAAACTTTGGCAACGTGTTCTCGCTGCTGATCGCCAGCGCTTTTATTCCGTTTCTGCCGATGCTGTCGATTCATCTGCTGATTCAGAACCTGATGTATGACGTCTCCCAGCTGGCACTGCCGTGGGACAAAGTAGACCGTGATTTTCTGCGTAAGCCACGCAAATGGGATGCTGGCAACATTAAACGCTTTATGTTGTGGATGGGGCCGACCTGGTCGATTTTTGACGTTACCACCTTTGCGCTGATGTGCCGTCGCTGTTCCAGTCAGGCTGGTTTATTGAAGGTCTGCTGTCTCAGACGCTGGTGGTACACATGCTGCGGACCCAGAAGATTCCGTTCATCCAGAGTCGCGCCACCTTACCGGTGATGCTGACCACGCTGACGGTAATTCTGCGCTAAACAGCGGTCGCGGGGAGACTTGCGGTCTGCGGCAATCAAAAAGGCGGCTCAGAAGGCCGCCTTTACTGTTGGTTCACGCCGGTTTCAGCGTTTACTGCTCGTCGCGTTCCCGGCTGGCGCGCTGGCGTTCGTAGTATTCATCTTCTGCGGTAATGATCTCATCCAGCAGCGAATCCATATCTACGTTGGGCTCTTCTTCAACGAACAGACCGGTGAGCGGTGTTTCAGGGGTTAATTTTCCGTCTTCATACAGCAGCCAGATCTCTTTGGCATAGCGCGTCTGCAACAGTTGCGGGGCAAACTGACTGTAATAGGCGGTGATATTGTTAACGTCACGCCCGAACATCGATTCGGCATGGTTGTTTGCTGCGGCATCGACCGCCTGTGGCAGGTCGATAATCACCGGACCTTCAGCATCAAGCAGCACGTTAAACTCTGACAAATCGCCGTGCACGATACCGGCACATAACATGCGCACGATATTGCGGATCATGGTGTTGAAATCAGTGATCGCCTGTTCTTCGGATAGCGTGACATCACTCAGGCGTGGCGCAACCGCACCGTCCGCATCGGTCACCAGCTCCATCAGTAACACACCGTCAATGCACAGATAAGGCTGGGGCACGCGGACACCGGCGTTGGCCAGACGGAACAGCGCATCTACTTCCGCCGTCTGCCACGACTCTTCCTGCTGCTTGCGGCCGAACTTCGAGCCTTTCTGCATTGCACGCGCGTTACGGGTGTTACGGGTTTTACGTCCTTCCTGATACTGCACTGCCTGCTTGAAGCTACGCTGGGTCGCCTCTTTATAGACTTTGGCGCACTGGATCTTGTCACCGCATAACACAGTGTAGACGTCAGCTTCCTTGCCACTTTTCAGTCGCTGGAGCACGTCGTCAATCAGGCCATCATCGACCAGAGGTTGGATTCTGTTTGGGATTTTCATGCGGCTTTATACCTTATTTCAGCCCCTTTTCGTACCAATAACACCAACGGCGATAATAGAAAAAAATTGGCAACGTCTGAAGGAAGTGACTAATTCTACCTTGGAAAAAGGTTTTAGGAAGGTGATCCTTTACTGACCGGCCAGCATCAAGCAAGTTTAAGCGGAGCCAGCCAATTTGACGGCGTAAACCGGCTGGCCGGTTAATGACAATCGGTAAATCGCTTTACCGTCAGCGGGCAATCCTGACGCTATCGCTTTTTGATCTAGCGGAACGAGTAACAGAGTGCTGTGAAGAGACTGACCTGAACAGAGGGCAATGGCGAAATCCTGCGCCTGAATGGCAGGATTTCGGCCAGCGTCACCGAGTTACTTCAGACCCTTAAGTAGTTTCACCGTGCTTTCGATGTCGATCTCATCTTCGGTGGAGATTAAGGTCGAACCCTGGAAGGTGGTGATTGCCAGCTTCTTCAGCGAACGCATTTCACCGGGCTTCGCGTCCGATTTTGGTCGGATGTTGCTTAACAGCACGCCCACCGACAGCACCGGATTCTCTTTATCGATGCGGGTGTCGACCGGCACTTCTTCGCTGTAGACCAGGTAAGATTTGATCGAGGTGATCTTGATCCGCTCGCCAGCGATATAGATGTATTTGCTTTCCGGCACCACTTTCACCGCATAGGCCGGCAGACCCTTGTTGTTGGTGGTGGATTCAAAGGTGACTGCAGCGTCTTTCTTAATCAGATAAGGGTTGGCGACCTCAATCACATGAAAATAGCGGTTCTCACCGTTTTCATCTTTGATAAAACCAAAACCCTTATCTTTGAACTAGGTTGTGATTGTTCCGTTCATCGCCATTACCGCCTGTTTAATCGTTTATCTACTCAGTTTTTTACAGCGCACAGTGTAAAGCACAATGCCTGCGCAGATTATATAAGTGTGGATGATAAATTTTGGCCTGTGAGAGAGCAAGACGGTGAAGCGCTAAACGGCGCCGGGATAATAGCGGGTCAGGGGGTGTGGAAGCGCTCACTGCGCAATTGCAAAGAGAAGTGGCGTTGGCTTGGCCTGGGACAGTACGCGGCCGCGGCTTATGACGTATGATTCGGGCGGGTGAGGTCACCCTAGTAACCTGCCGCCTGCCCGGCGCGTTCGGGTAAGGTTACTCGTTACCCCATTGGTTAAGGAAGGTTGCGATCTCATCGATACGCTCAGCATCAATGCCCGCTTCAGTGGCCATCTGCTGCTGCGATTCTTCACTGATCTCTTCATTATTCATCAGACGAGTAATCAGTAACTGGAAGCAGTGCGCAAGCGGTGTGCGTTCTGCGTCGCTCACCGGCTTAGCGGATTCGGTCGCATACTCATCTGCGACGTCATAGTACTTGAGGGGAATGTCGTTAGTCATAAAGAGTCCGCTAAGTTGAGGTTCCGTTCAGGTGCTGCCTGCGCTCGGTGGCGCAGATAGCCGGGTTATTATTTCGTGTTTGGGCGGGGCTGTAAAGGTGAGATCGAGTGTTGGGGTTGAGGGAAGGGGAGGTAAATGGCGGTCAGGGATTTTAGTCTGCTGGGGTAACGGAGAAGAGCACTGTGTTCGGCCACGGAGGTTATACAGATACAAAAAAGCACGGAGGGCGTAAGACTTGTGGGCTGTCAGGACTTCTACTACGTTAATGCAGCAAAAGATGGCTATCGAAGAAGCCCATTTGTCGTTCGGGCAATTCCAACAAGGATTGTTGGCTGAGTAGTCGCAATCTGCACGGTTACTGGTAGAAATGCAGGATGGGAAACCGGTGGAGTGTTTTGAATTGCCTGTTGTGTAGCGGCTATTAACCTATTAGGGCGCGCGGCACAGTAGACCGAGTCAGTGTAAGGGGTTCATGTAGACGTCGGTAATATTCGCATTACTAAAAAAGGCGGCTTAACATTTTTATTCGGACTTGAATCTGCCTACAACAAAAAAGGAAATGAGCAATGAACTTCTGCGATAAACTAAAAATCCATCTGAAAACCAGCCTGCAGAGCCAACTCCAACTGACAGATGCGATTTTTGAGCAGGCGTTGTAGTCATGGAAACACTACCCTGTCAGGTAAAAAACGTTGGGGCGCTGCTTGAGCAGAATCTGGCTATTCCCCCATACCAGCGCCCCTATAAATGGCAACAAAAACACGTCAATCAATTGATTGATGATGTATTAGCCCACCAAAATAAACAGTGCTACCGCCTTGGGACTGTGGTGTTGTACTGGGATAAGCTAAAGCCAGCTTATACAGGTGAGCTCGATATCGTTGATGGCCAGCAGCGCCTGCTGACCTTAACCATGCTTTGCTCAGTGCTCGATCAGAGTGGTGAGTTTTCAACGCCCCTGTTGGAACAATCATTTGCTTCAGGTGTTAGCATCAATAACCTTGGGCACAGTGCTAAGGTCATTGATAACCGCCTTGTGGGACTAAATGATGACGAACGTAAATCATTGCTGCACTTTGTCTGTAGCAAGTGTGAACTGATCGAAGTGATGCTCGATGATTTGAGCGAAGCCTTTCAGTTTTTCGAATCGCAAAATGCCAGGGGCAAGGCTCTCGCACCCCATGACCTACTAAAGGCATACCATTTGCGCGAAATGATGGATGCAACAGAGCAAGCGGAACGGCTATACCACGTCAGCCTGTGGGAGCAAGGTGTCAGTCCGGATGATGATTCCGCTATCCTTCATCTCATAATGGGCGAGTTTTTGTTCCGCCTGCGCCGATGGCTGGATGGCGATTATGGCGTTCAGTTCAGCCGCCACAATCTTGATGTGTTCAAAGGCATTAACCTATCCACATCCGATTACCACTATGTACAACCAATGCTCGCCATGGATTTCGCTATTGAGCATTACAATAATGACCTTGCCAGGAAGTGGGATAAGCAAAGCAAACCCTATCCGTTTCAAGTTAATCAAGTGATGATTAAGACGATTAACTTGAAACGTTTTTTTGAGTATATCCAGCATTACATATCCCTTCATCACATTCTATTTGAAGGTGATAACGCATTGCTTGGCGATTTCTTAAAACACACCTACTACACTGGCAGTTCACGCAAAGGGGATATGTATATCAAAAATCTCTTTATGTGTGCGGTGATGGCTTATTACGACAAGTTTGGCGATAAACAATTAACTCAAGCAGCAAAAGTATGCTTTTGCTGGAGTTATTACTTGCGGTTGCACTATCAAAAAATCGGCATGGATAGCGTTGGTGGCTATGCGCGTGAGCCTAGAGGGTTATTGAGAGTTCTCGATAAAGCTATTCACCCACAACAAATACTTCGCTTTCAGCCAAAGCACTTTGAAAACATTCGTTTTCAAAGTGCCAAGCCCGTAGAAGATTCAATCGCTCAAATGCAGGGAGATGTACATGCCACTGAGTAACGATTTGGCCTTGCTGACCATCGAACAGTTATTCAGCGCTAATAGCCATTATGTTATTCCCATTTATCAGCGTAACTACGCCTGGGGCGCACAGGAGATTGAGCAGCTTATTCGAGATATTGCAGATGCTGCTGAAGCGCCTGAGTATAGAAAAGAGGGAAAATACTTCCTAGGCAGCCTGGTGGTGTATGTGCGAGATAACACTGGTAGCGCACATCACGGTGCAGCGATCTATGAAACTATCGATGGTCAGCAAAGGCACACAACTCTGTCGATTTTGGTGGCGTACTTAAAAAAAGTTGCTCACTACAGCGCACGTGATTTAACCTCGCTTCACCTTAATCTCGACTTCGACAGCCGTCCTAAATCAGCACGAACGCTGCATAACCTGTTTCAACAATCGCACAGCAATGATCCAGAAGAATCTTCAATGCGGCGTTTACCATTATAGAACGCTACTTTAAGATCCAGACCATAGATGTCACCAATTTTCGCTGGTATCTGCTCAAGAACGTCACTGTTTTGCGAGTTACAGTGCCAAAAGATACCGACCTCAATCACTACTTTGAGATCATGAATAATCGGGGGGGGGGGAGCAGCTAGAAAAACACGAGGTGTTGAAAGCGAATTTAATGTCAGTTTACAACGGTGGAGATGCAACAAGAAATTGCTTTTCTGCAATATGGGATGCTTGGGCTGATATGAGTCGCTATGTGCAATTGGGCTTTAGCTCAGAGGCCCGCAAAGCGTTATTTGGCGAAAAGTGGTTAGGATTCCCTGCGGATTTTGAGGCGATCAAATGCGCGATAGGTACCAATGGTGACACAGGCGACAAGCCTACCCTTGTGAGTATTATCAAGAATCGACGCTTTCATCACAGTGATGATGACGATGAAAAAGCAAAAGAGCAGCGGTTTGATTCGATTATCGATTTCTCCAACTTCTTACTGTATGTGCTCAAAGTGACAGTGGATGATGAGGTTTCTCTAGATGACAAAAAACTACTTCAGGCCTTTGAGGTCATAAAAAATGACAGGGAAAAAATTACTCTGTTCGCCTTCCACCTGCTGAAGTTTAGAATCTTGTTTGACCGCTATATCATTAAGCGCGATCAGGATGAAAGGTGGAGCCTGCTGACGCTTGAGTACTATGACAGATATAGGAATTCGAGCTTTAGCTATAACAACTCTTTCGACAACGATGAACTGTCTGGTTTAAACAAACAACTGGCGATGATCTTGTCGATGTTTCATGTCTCGCACCCAGCCTATGTTTACAAGCGATGGCTCAATCGCTCGCTAGCCATTTTAAATACTCTGGCATTAGACGAGCTGAACGTTGAGGGAAAGGCTTATCTCAGTGCACTTGAGCAACTCAGCCATGAGTTCCTGTCTGAGATTTGTGGTGAAAAGGAACAATTCAGTGTCGAAGCTCTGCATCGTGGTACCGGAGTGCAGAACTTTGTGTTCGATTTGCTCGATTATCGTTTGTGGCGCGATCTTACTGCTGGTCAATCATTCGATGGTAAGGGGCTTAATAATATCGATATTAAGAAGCACTTTGAAGGTTTTCAGTTTTCACCGAGTCGAACGTCGGTTGAGCACTACTTTCCTCAAACCGATCCCTCTGGCGCAAACAAAATGGGGGATGATGTCCATCGTTTCGGTAACCTCTGCCTGATCTCACCAAGCAGCAACTCGAGACTCAGTAATTATTCTTCTGCAGATAAGAAAAAATTCTATGCCGAAACGGAGCGGGCCGAGAGTCTAAAACAAGCAATATATGATGAGCTATGATGAGTGGGGTCTGGAGGGGCAAGGTATCAACAACATAGAAAGCCATGAACACTCGATGTTGACATTGCTCAAAAGGACATTGAGATATGATCCTGCCAACCAGGAAATAATGCGCGCAACTGTGTTTTATTATATCAAGTGTGATTACAATCGCTGGCGGTGCCATAGTGCCTATGGCGGTCTCAGCCTTGAACAATTTGAAAACCAGAACCTCGCTTAGGGCTGTGTCCACCTTACGTGAGTTGGAACAGTATGTTATATAACCAAGTTAGACTTCCTGGTTCCAATATTTATGGAGTCCTGAAAAGTTTGATACCTGCGACCGAGAACGGTGTGAAGTATTTAGATCACTGGTGATGATTCAGTCATCCGATTGGACTGTGTCATAAAATCTTCTTAATTTTCACAAAATTGTCACGGATGTCTAAATGGAATCGAACGATTCAGGCGGAGTAGCCGCCAAGCACGGTTTCCTATTTCAGGACTGCGTAGCCGCTTACCATGTCACCCGAATGCTTCGTGACAAGACTATCCGCAGTGTTCGCTGCGAGGTCACAGACGATATCGATATTGTATATGATGGATACATCGACTTCGTTCAGGTAAAAAGCACCGGCAAAACACGTTGAAACATTTCGGACATCGTTCAGAATTCAAAAGGTGCTGATAAAAAGACGATCCCCTGCAGTTCAATTTTGCACAAATCAATGCAGTGTGAGTCGGACGCGGCCCTTGGCCGTAGGTACTCCATCGTCACAGAGGAAAAGGTCAACAAAACCCTTGAGTTCTTAACGATCAGCCCAAACGCCCGCCCAGATAAGCTAGGTAGACAGGAACTCATCGACGCTCTCAACAAACGCACAGACAATTACCTAACAGCCTCAGGCATCAGCGTTTCAGATTGGATCGATGCGGCTACATGGGAAGTATTTTCATCCCTGCGAGAAATAGAACTCTTGGGGATCAAGAACATACGGCTGGCCTCCCAGGATCTGTATGGGGTTATTCTCAGTTCTGAAACCGTCGCCGAAGACATTTGGTGCCGCATCCTTGATACCGTGACGCGCAAGGGCGAGCATTCTCGACGTATTCACAGTGCTGATGACAAGTCCTATTTTCGACCAGACCTACTTGAGTGGTTCAAGCTGCGTGTCGAATATGACCAATCTCGGTCAGGCCGCAAAATCTATGTCAAACGGGACTTACCCCACATCCTTACGCCATTCAGAGCGCCTATGGCTTCGGTCTGCGCTAAGCGTAAAGGTCAGGTTCCACATCAGCAGTACTCGCTTAAGAAATACCGCTACAAGCACATCGCGGATAATGTCTGCCAATGGTTGGATGAGGTCTTTCTCCGACCAAAAGAAATGTCTGATATTCATAAACTGACATTCATTGAAAAACGAGAACGGCTAAAGACATCCGTCTTCAAATCGCTCCATGACGTCAGCGAATTCTTGGGTCGAGTGCTGTTGCACGCAACGATCCGGCAGCACCACGAAAGCCAGCCTATCCCCTGCATGCTATACGTGGAAAAAGTAGGGGCCGAAAAAATTCTTGAAAACGTGCACATCGTTCGCCGCGATCCAGAAGGTGATCAGCTCTGGATTGGCTTCAGCGAATTGGTGACTGATATAGACATTGCCGTCAGATTGCCGGAGATACGGATCGGTTGTACGAGGACATTTCGGATTGCATCGATACAGCACGCAGAAAGATCCTCGACATTAAAGACGATAACTACCTGCTTCGCCACGACATTGACGAAATACTCGATGGTAGCCACCCTTTCGACGCTCACCTCGATCGCTTCACATTTGTCCTGTTCGTGGGCTTACGACTCGAAACTGCTTACCGATCCTGAAACGCCGGGGTTCGAGGATAACCTAGAGAAGGAAACGACGGTGCTGTTCGAAAAATTCGCGGCTGAACTTATCGAGGATTCGCCGTTCGCGGAACTTTGCGTCCACGTGTTCATCTATCCAGCTCCGAGTCTTGAGCGGTTAACCAAATTGGTTGATGACAAGGTGAGGGAGGTCGTATGAAGGAAGTCTATGAACAGGCGAAGCACAGCCTGTAGGGTGAGGACTTTTCATCGTTCGATTACCTGTTTGCGGTCAATAAGCTGTTGTCGAATCCAGTTTCGTATGACCTGGGACGGGACTTAATCGTGCTTGCTCTTGATTCGCGCGAGAAGTTTTCCGAGCACACCACAATTTTAAAAAATATGGTGTGAAAATCAGGTTTGTTCCCTTACCTCAAAAAGGAGTTCACCGACCTGACATCGGACGATTTGAGGGTGCTAGATCTGTACCGGACGCCATTCTCGGATGGTTACGTTTTCCATTCGATGCAGTTCCGCATATTCGATCTGCTCAAGTCAGGTCAAAATGTGGTGCTGAGCGCACCTACAAGCATGGGTAAAAGCGCAATCGTCGATTCGTTGCTCGGCATGGGAACTTTGAAGCGGCTCGTTCTGGTTGTTACCACAGTGGCCCTTGCTGACGAAACCCGTCGCCGGTTGCAAGAGCGATTCGGTGACCGATATCAGATCATCCACCACAGTTCCCAACTGTGCCATTCCGATCAGGCTGTCTATGTGTTAACGCAGGAGCGGGTGAACGAGCGTGACGACATCGTCGACATCGACCTCTTCGTCATTGACGACTTTTACAAGTTGGTGTTCCGGCAACTCAAAAGCGGGAGCATTGATCATCAGGACGAGCGAGTCGTTGAGCTCAACATTGCTTTGAGCAAGCTGCTTAAGGCCGCCAAGCAGTTTTACCTGACTGGACCGTTCGTTAACAGCATTCGCGGCCTCGAAAGACTTGGGTATCCGCACACTTTCGTTTCCACCGACTTCAACACGGTCGCGCTAGATGTCAAGACGTTGGGCATCAAAGCGAATGACGACGAAGCGAAGCTCAACGCGCTGGCGGAGATCGCGCACGCATGCATCGGCGCAACGATCATCTATTGCAAGTCACCAACTGTTGCCGGCCGGGTGGCACGTGAGCTAATTAAGATCGGGCATGGCACACTGACTGAGAGTCCTCATGTTGACTGGGTCAGTGAAGAGTTCGATGCCGACTGGGATTACACGGTTGCAATCAGAAACGGTATCGGATTACATTTTGGCGCTCTGCCGAAGGCGCTGCATCAATATACAGCCGACCAATTCAATGCTGGGAAACTGCGCTTCTTACTCTGCACCTCCACGATCATTGAAGGTGTCAACACTATCGCCAAAAACGTCGTGATCTACGACAACCGCGATGGGCCTCGCAGCATCGACAAATTTACCCATGGGAACATCAAGGGGCGCGCCGGGCGCATGGGAGTTCACTTCGTGGGCAAAATATTTTGCCTGGAAGAAATCCCGAAAGACAACCTCAATCAAGAAGTAGATATTCCGCTCGGTATTCAGGACATCGATACCCCAATCAACCTCTTAGCCAGCGTTCAACCGGACCACTTGTCCAAGTTTTCACAGGATCGCTTTGATGAGGTTTTTATAAAAGACCGTGTTTCCATCGACCTTGTTAAGAAGCACTCGTACTTCCGTGTTGAGCAACTCGAAGTGCTGCAAAGCATGTGCGAGATGATGGACGACACCGAATTTGCCTCGCTGGTGTTTCACTGGACCCCGGCGACAAACTTCCTCAAGACCTTTGCAAAGATTATTGCCAGACTGGTTCCCTCTACGTTTAGTCGCAATGGAGTCCCTGTTAATCCTACGGATGTCATGGTCGCTAAACTTGCCGGCTATTTAAATGCGACAAGCTATTCGGAATATGTGAAAAGTCAGATTATTCGCTCACGACAGTGGGTGTCTGAAGAGGAGAAGCGCTCTCTTTCCATCGCCCTTAACAATGATTTGAAGCTCATTACCAATACCTTTGGTTACACCCTACCTAAGGTTCTCGGCTTGATGGAGGATGTAGTCAAGTACCAAGCGTTGAAGAGAGGTATCCGCAGCAAAGTCGATTACACGCATGTCAAATTGGCGTTCGAGAGTTTCCATTTACCGCCAGGTGTCAGTGCCTTGGAGGAAATTGGTATTCCCATTCAAACGTTAAACCGACTAGTAGACTTGCTGGAATTTTCCGACCAGGCTGATGTGGATGAGTTGTGCCAGTATCTTCGGGATACTCATGACATTTGGAGTCTATCAATGGGGCACGCGGATCAGACTTTCATCAGGCGCGCGCTCGGTATTTGACGACATTGATTTTTGATTCATTTGTGTTCCTTGATAGGTGTAGACCAGTAGTTGCTTACCGTCCTGTTAATAACGGGTTTGACTAAATCTCACCCCACCTCGCACTTATTGTACTTCCCAATTGATGGCAGACAGATTTTGAGGCTACGCAGGGGGGGATGAGTCTAGCAAGTTGCTCAGTGGGGTGGGAGCATTCATTAATGCCAACCTAATTATTTGATAGATGCAATAAGATATTATGGATTCATGTTTCTGTATGTATGTACCCAAAAAAATTGTAAAAGTGACGTGTGTTAATGGCCGAAGGCGATCATCAAACGATTGAAAATCCTGACCAAGAACAATGCTGTCAGTCAGCTGCAATTTACATTCGGTGAAAAGGATATAGTAAATTATGTCTGCCAATTTCAAACATCTCGGTTGTTAGCTTTCGCAGGAACCGGATAACTGACATTAATCGTTGAAGTTTTTTGGTCACCATAATCAGAATAGCTCGCAGTGACTGTACCGCTACAATTATAACTTCTATCCTCAGAATTTGTTGCTGTAGCGAAGTACGCGCTATTTTGTTGTCTGAATGAGAGATTTGGAGCCGCCCACGCAGGTGAGTTCGCTATTAGAGTGATAATTGCGCAACAGGTTATAGAAAATCGAATATTCATTAATTCTCCTCCTTAACTTATGTAAAAAAGACATCAAAAACGCATCACTACAGCTAAATCTATAGTATTAATATTACAGTTAAAAATAATTACGGGGGGATTATTACTTGTAATCCCGAGCAGTTACCAAAGATGGACTGAAAACGCTGCACGTCCAGTTAGCGTTGAAAACCATGAAATAATAGTGTTTTTGAATTTTGTCGTGATGGCACGATCACCACCAGTGAAGTGCGAGATACCCCCCGCGCAAACTTAAGGAGCCATAATGAAAAATGTCGACTTGCTACTGGTTATCATTAGCGCTACCGCTGAGTTCCGTTCCAGTTACCGTTCAACAGGAAACATGCTGAGTTACAAGTGGTATGAAGCATTCTACATCTTGATTGGCATATATGTGCTAGATGAAGCAGAGACGAGGGCTATCCGTCAGTTTGCTCTTAATGAAATGCACCGACTGGCGATAGATGCTGCCTGATAACAATATAACCGAGCACACTTTGATGGCTTTATCATTGGACGAATCACCTGATTTTCCGGGCTGGTGCCGTAATTAGATGTGTACGTATATAAGAACGAGCCGCATTGGCGGCGCGTTGTATCACCACATTTTTTAGCGGTGGCAACCTCTTTAGCGATGTGAGTTTGTAGCATTCCTTGTGTAGTTACTTGCTTATAAATATGCCAGACCATTTCTTTCTCAAAGTCTTCAAAATTTGCACCAGCCGTTTTAGCTGCGGTAATCGCTGCCCGCGCATCCTGCTTATCTCTGGGATGACAGGCAAAGATGCAGTCTGCACTGCCAAAGCCGCTTGCAACCATCTGTTTTCACGGCATATCAAGATATTGAGGGAAATCACAAGCATTCATGAGCAGTATACAGAATAACCTGCCCGTCTAGGTGAAACTTAAGAATTACGGGGCTGTAACAAAAAGGCCGTTGGCGCGGCGGGATTCAGCCCGATAGCTTCGAGCATCGGCAAGTGTGACTGACGGATAGGGGCCGATGCTCTTCTTCGCACGCTTCTTGGTGACAAGGCGAATGTAGCGAAACTGCCAGATTTTACTGCCACTTGATTTGATGAGTAGCTCAAGGCCATCGCCATGATAAAGAACGTAGTCCGCTCCCTGGGTTTGGCGGATTCGATTTCCTTGACGGATAAAGGTTTAGTTTGTCTTGCCATTGCCGGGTTTCCATAGTTTTAGGCACCTCAAAAACAATAATGCTTTATGAGGTGCCTAAAAGCCCGCAAGACTTACTTACGCCTTGCGGGCTCTCAGGACTTCGATGATGGTTCTGGTAACCATCAACCAAGAATTTTGGTGGAGCTGGCGGGAGTTGAACCCGCGTCCGAAATTACTACACCGTCGGAACTACATGCTTAGTCCAGTTTTTACATTCGCCGGTCAGCTGCGAACGGACACGCCACTGACAGACTAGCCTGATTGGATTTAACGCTTCAACCCCAGGCAGGGCATCCACGCGATCTCTTTTGGGTTTGACCTCTCTTGATCCCCGTCTTAAGAGCGGAAGCTAGGGAGAGGGGGCTCTAAGCAGGTTATTAAGCTGCTAGTGCGTAGTTTTCGTCGTTTGCGACTATTTTTTTGCGGCTTTTTACGAGGCAAACCGCCCCTCGGCATGCTCCTAAGGCTTTACAATCCCGTCGAATCCAGAATCAGCCCCAGAACTTCGAATACTAGCAAAAAAGCAGGTCAGAATCCAGCGCTTAACGCTTTGAATTCTTCATGATACGTGCTTTATCCAGTTGCCATTCGCGGTCTTTGATATCGTCACGTTTATCATGTTCTTTCTTACCGCGTGCAACACCAATCTTCAGTTTACACCAGGCGTTCTTCCAGTAGAGCGAGAGCGCCACGATGGTATAACCTTCGCGATTGACGCGGCCATACAGTGAATCCAGCTCACGTTGCTTCAGCAGTAGCTTACGGCTACGTGTGGGATCGCACACCACATGGCTGGAGGCAACGGCTAAGGGTTGAAAGGTTGAACCAAACAGGAACGCTTCGCCATCGCGAAGCAGAATATAGCTGTCGCTGATGTTGGCTTTGCCGGCACGAAGTGATTTAACTTCCCATCCTTGCAACGATAATCCCGCTTCATACTCCTCTTCAATGAAGTATTCGTGGCGGGCGCGTTTGTTCATGGCAACAGTGGCAGAACCGGGTTTGTGTGATTTTTTCTTTGTCATAGTGCGGCGTATTTTACATCACTTAGTCGGTTATCGCATCCCCAGTCCAGCGGGGCAGCAGGAAACGGGATATTCTAGCACACCCTTACTCAGGGGGCATTTTTGTTTAATCGCTGAAAATGCTATTATTCAGCGGTTTCGTGATGGACAGGAAACATTATGGCTCAGATTAGTCGTTCGGCGCTGGTCCCGTTTAGTGCCGGACAGATGTACAAACTTGTAAATGATGTGGATGCTTATCCGCAATTCCTGCCGGGTTGCACCGGAAGCCGCGTGCTGGATGCGTCAGAGAATCAAATGACCGCGTCCGTGGATGTGTCCAAAGCAGGCATTAGCAAAACATTTACCACCCGCAATACCCTGACGGATAACCAGAGCATTCATATGCAGCTGGTTGACGGGCCGTTCCGTAAGCTGACCGGCGGCTGGAAATTCATCTCGCTGGGCGATGACGCCTGCAAGGTTGAGTTAAGCCTGGAGTTTGAATTCACCAACATGCTGGTAGAGATGGCCTTTGGTCGGATCTTCAAAGAGCTGGCCAACAGTATGGTGCAGGCTTTCACGCAGCGTGCCAAACAGGTTTACAGTGTCTGATATTTCGGTTGAGGTGGTCTACGCGCTGCCTGAAAAGCAATACCAGCTTTACGTCAAAGTGGAGCAGGGCAGCACGGTAGAGCAGGCGATACAGCAATCCGGAATTCTAGAACTGCGCCGTGAAATCGACCTCAGCAGCAATAAAGTAGGTATCTACAGCCGGGCAGTAAAGCTCAGTGATGTAGTGGATGAAGGCGATCGGATTGAAATTTATCGACCGTTGATCGCCGATCCTAAAGAGCTACGTCGTCAACGCGCAGAGCGCTCAGCATCTGCTAAAAAGTAAACAGCAGGCAGCAGGACAGCAATGCCCTGGTGATCGTCGGCAGCATAAAAAAGGCGCTCAGTGCGCCTTTTTTGCTGTCTGTTGTTTGGTTAGTCGCTTTTTTGCGCCAGATTCGGCTTATTGTCGATATTGGTCAGGACGCCGTTACCATCAAAATTGAGCGTCAGCGTCTGCTGCTGTACGCGCTCATGGCCTGGTTCCTGACGGAACACGTAATACCAGACGTTGCTGCCGAACGGATCTTTCATCATTGGCGTACCGAGCGTGTAAGCCACCTGCTGCTGGGTCATACCGGTGTGAATCTTGGCCACATCATTGGCAACCAGATAGTTACCCTGGTTGATATCAGGACGATATACCACGCGCTCTAAGGTGGAACATCCAGCGGTCATCATCAACGTTACCACTGCCGCGGCAGTCAGCGTTTTACAGCGCATCTATACATTCCTTTTCCGTGGCCAAACGCCTTTTACAGGCTGTTTTTTTGCCAACAAAATCTGAACTCTGCCTGCGGCAGGCTTTATTACTTTGGCGACATAAGTGCCGATAATAATAAACTTTTTCGCTATTGGGAACCTCTACAGAGCATGCATATGACCACGTCAGGTTAAAAAAGTGCGCTATCAGGCGGCTAAAAGTTCTTTGGCGTTAGCCAAGGTGTTGCGTGTGACCTCGCTACCGCCCAGCAGTCGCGCCAGTTCCTGCAGCCGCGCGCGTTTGTCCAGCGGCTGCATATGGGTTTCAGTCATTGCGCCATCGGTCTCTTTGCTGACAAAGAAGTGCTGATGACCACATCCTGCTACCTGAGGCAGGTGAGTCAAACACATCACCTGAGTTGATTCACCCAGCTGGCGCATCAGTTTACCTACCACGGCGGCGGTCGGACCGCTGATCCCGACATCGACTTCATCGAAAATCATCGCTGGCGTTTCCATTTTCTTCGCGGTGATTACCTGAATCGCCAGGGCGATACGGGACAGCTCACCGCCGGAGGCAACTTTGCCCAGCGGCTGCAGCGGCTGACCAGGGTTAGTCGTCACCTGGAAGTCGATGCGGCTGGCGCCTTCTGCAGTCAGCTGCTCCGGGTTAAAGGTCAGGGCAATCTTAAACTGGCCGTGCGGCATAGAGAGCAGATGCATACTCTGGGTAATCAGCTGCTGCAGCTCTTCGGCGTACTGAGTGCGCTGCTGATGAAGCTGCTCAGCGCTTAACAGGGCAGCCTGATAGTGCTCGCCAACCAGTGACTGCAGGCTCTCCTGATAGCTTTCATGCTGTGACAGCAGCTCCGCTTCCGCCAGCAACTGCTGATGCAGTTCGGGCAGATTTTCCGGCGTAACGTGATGCTTACGTGCCAGGGCGATCCGGCGTGAAATGCGCAGCTCCAGTTCATACAGGCGATTCGGATCAAGATCGAGACTGTCGCAATAGTGACGCAGTTCGTCGCTGGCTTCACTCAGCTGAATGGCCGCTTCTTCCAGTAGGTTATAAACACCGTTCAGTTTCTCATCCAGCGAGGTCAGCTCAGAGAGCATCTCACGTGCGCTGTAGAGTAGGCTGCACAGATTGTTGTCGTCGCTATCCGCAAGCAGTTGTAGCGCCTGCTGACTGGTCGAAAGCAGCTGTCCGCTGTTTGCCAGCCGCTTGTACTCTTCGTCAATCTGCTCATATTCGCCGGCCTGCGGCGCAAACTCGTTCAGCTCTTTCAGCTGATATTGCAGCAGCTCGCGACGCGCTTCACGCTCCTGAGCCTGCTGCTGATGCAGCACCAGGGTGCGGCAGCTCTGGTGCCAAGTCTGATAATTGCTACGCATGCGCTGCAGCAGATCGTCATGACCGGCGTAGGCATCCAGCAGGTGTTTTTGGTGCTCGGGCTTGAGCAGCAACTGGTGCGCGTGCTGGCCGTGAATCTGAATCAGTAGCTGGCCGATATGGCGCAGCTGCGACAGCGGAACCGCCGTGCCGTTGATGAACCCGCGTGAACGTCCGTCCGCGCTAATCACCCGCCGCAGCAGACACTCATTGCCATCATCCAGATGGTTATCCACCAGCCAGCGCTGAGCAGAAGGGGAGGACTTAAGCTGGAAGCGGGCGCAAAGATCGGCCCGGCTAGCACCCTGACGCACCATGTCGGCATCTGCGCGACCGCCTAGGCATAATCCCAGGGCATCAATCGCGATAGATTTACCGGCACCGGTCTCACCCGTGATTGCTGTCATACCGCATTGGAAATCAATGTCGAGCTCACGAACGATAGCGAAATTACTGATGGTCAGTTGGGCCAGCATAGGTTCACCTGTATGAATAAACACATATGGTTTTTCATACAGTATAAACTGGAATTTTATCCAGTAAAGAGGCGGCGCGGCTTTTCAGAACAATTTTTTTGACCAGCCCAGTTTCGAACTCAGCGTATTGAAATAGCTGTAATTTTTAGGGTGAATCAGATTAAGGTGACTGGCACTGCGCCGAATCAGCACATCCTCGCTTTCTTGGATCGGCAGCGCAATCTGGCTGTCGCAGCTAATCTCCAGTTCGCTCCGGCGTGAAGAAAAGCGCAACCGGATGGTACTGCTGCTGTTAATCACCAGCGGACGGGCCGACAGCGTATGCGGGAACATCGGCACCAGCACAATTGCCTCCAGCGAAGGCGTGAGTATCGGGCCGCCGGCAGAAAGCGAGTAGGCGGTGGAACCGGTGGGCGTGGAGATAATCAGGCCGTCTGAGCGCTGGGAAAAGGCAAACACTTCATCGATATAGACTTCAAACTCGATCATGTGCGCCACTTTACCGGGATGCAGCACCACTTCATTGATTGCCGAACCAATGCGTGGCGAACAGTCTGATTTACATACCTCGGCTTCCAGCAAAAAGCGGCTCTCAACGAAGTAGTTGCCCTGCAACACTTCATCCAGCTGCTGCTGCGCATTATCCGGGTCGAGATCGGTAAGAAAGCCGAGGTTGCCGCGGTTAATGCCAATGACCTTGATGTCATAGCGCGCCAGCACGCGGGCCGCGCCCAGCATATTGCCGTCACCGCCGACCACCACCGCCAGATCCGCCTGCTGACCAATCTCAGCCAGCGTCCCGGTCTGGACGTCGTGTAGCGCCAGCTCCTGCGCGATTTGCTTCTCCACGATCACTTGATAACCTTTGGCGGTCAGCCAGCGCCAGAGCATCTCATGCGTGGTTAACGCGGTGGGATGGCGTGGATGACCCACAATACCAATGCAGTTAAAGTGTTTGTTCATCGAGTGGGTGTTCCTTATTAAGCCAAAACGGCAAGACAATGTGATAGGTTCCCTTGAAACCGTCAAACCGATCCCCATAATAAGCCAACCAGCGAAATGAATGTGCAAAACGCGGAGAAATTCATGAGTAGTAAAGAACAGAACACCCCAAACGAGCAAGTCTCAGACGAAATTCAGCAGGATCAGCAACAACCTCAGGAAGCGGAGACAGCGGCTGAGGTGGATCCGCGTGATGAGCGTATTGCTCAGCTCGAAGCTGAATTAGCGCAGTCGCAAACCGGTGTGCGTGATGCACAACTGCGTGCGCAGGCTGAGATTGAGAACATTCGTCGCCGTGCCGAAATGGACGTCGAGAAGGCGCATAAATTCGCCCTTGAGAAGTTTGCCAACGAATTGCTGCCGGTGATCGACAGTCTTGAGCGTGCGCTGGAAGTGGCGAACAAAGAGGACGCGCAGCTGGCTCCGATGATCGAAGGGATTGAACTGACCCTGAAAGGTCTGCTCGGCGCAGTCCGCAAATTCGGAGTAGAAGTGGTGGGCGAAACTGGCGTGCCGTTCAATCCCGAAGTGCATCAGGCGATGTCGATGATGGAGTCTGAAGAGTTTGAACCGAACCAGGTGATGCTGGTGATGCAACGTGGCTACACGCTGAATGGTCGCTTACTGCGTCCGGCGATGGTCGCGGTTGCCAAGGCTAAAGGCTGAGTTAACGCCTGAATCCTTTCCACGGCCGCGTAGTGTCGCGGCCGTGTGCCTTGCTGCTTATTCAGGCAGTACTGGCGTCCAGTCAATCGGTTCCTGACCGGCTTCACGCAGCATGGCGTTGGTTTTCGAGAAGTGCTGACAGCCAAAAAAGCCCCGATGCGCCGAGAGCGGCGAAGGGTGCGGCGCCTGCAATACGTGATGGCGCTGACGGTCAATAATGCTGCCTTTCTTCTGCGCGTGAGATCCCCACAGCAGAAACACTACCCCTTCACGATGCTGATTAATCGCGGCAATCACATTATCGGTAAAGGTTTCCCAGCCAAAGCGCGCATGGGAATGGGCCTTGCCCGCTTCGACTGTTAATACCGTATTCAGCAACATCACGCCCTGTTTCGCCCAGCTTTCGAGAAAGCCATGGTCCGGCTTCTGAAAGCCCGGAATGTCCTGCAACAGCTCTTTGTAGATGTTTTGAAGGGACGGAGGAACCTGCACGCCGGGCAGCACCGAAAAGGCCAGTCCATGCGCCTGATTAGGGCCGTGGTACGGGTCCTGACCCAGAATCACCACTTTGACGTCGCCTAACTCAGTCAGGCGAAAGGCGTTAAACACATCCTTTTGCGGTGGGTAAACCGTCACGCCCGCAGCGCGCTCATCCGCCACTAATTTCAGCGTCTCGGTAAAATGGGGTTTCTGTTTCTCTTCAGCCAGCACGTCGTGCCAGGTCAGCTTTTCAGCCATAATCCACTCCCTTAAAGTTTGTGCCGTAAGCTTAGCCGTTCTTGCATCTGAGCTGAAGGGCAAAAATATTTTTAATAATGCAAAAAAAATTTAATATCAGCAGCGGTTTGAGATCAGTCAGTTAGTGAAAATGGGCGGTTTGCAGCGGGTAAAAGTTGACCCAGGTCAAGGCTGACGGCGCGGGAGAGTGCTATACCAGAGCCTCAAATTTGATTCATTCACGCATTGCCCTGGAGGCGCTGACATGATTACTGGTATCCAGATCACTCAAACTAATAAACCCCAACTGCTGAACTCTTTCTGGCTGCTGGACGAAGAGAAAGCCTAGGCTCGCTGCCTGTGTGCCAAAGGCGGCTATGAAGAAGATCAGGTGGTTGCGCTTAGCGAATTGGATGAATTCACCTACCGTGAAGTGCCGGTAGAAATTAAACCGCAGGTGCGGGTCGAAGGCGGTCAGCATCCGAACGTCAACGTTCTGCGTCGTGAAACACTGGAAGATGCCGTTAAGCATCCTGAAAATTATCCGCAGCTGACCATTCGCGTTTCCGGTTATGCGGTACGTTTTAACTCACTGACGCCAGAGCAGCAACGCGACGTGATTGCCAGTACTTTTACTGAAAGTCTCTGAGTGACATCAGTTAACCGGCGCCGAAAATTAACGCAAAGCGCACACAGCAATTTTTATCAGAATCTTAATAAGATAGAAGGCAGATTGGCTGCCGGTGCGGCAGCGGTTATCGCCGAATCGCCGTCAGGCAGTGAAAATGGCATCAACTGCCTGTTACCGATGATTAAATCAAAAAAAATCGCCTCATCAGAGGCGATTTTTTTATGCATGCGATGATCTATTCCGCATTCTCATTAGTCGGTGTGCTGCCGCTCGGCTTGCGGCGTTTCCCGATATTTTTGGCATCGCGGTGACGTTTTTTCACCCTCGGTTTTTCAGCTTCGCTGGATTTCTTCTCAGTGCGCTTCGCCAGCGCCTTTTTCGACGGTTTTCCGGTGGTTTTGGCGTGCGGCGCGCGCGTCTCAGGACGCAACTCATCCACCACGCGGCCTTTCAGCGGTTCATTAACGTAGCGGCTGATTTTACCCAGCAGCACGTAGTCATGCGCTTCGACCAGCGAAATCGCGATCCCTTTGCGGCCGGCACGGCCAGTACGGCCAATACGGTGCAGATAGGTATCGGCGGTGCGCGGCATATCAAAGTTAAAGACGTGACTGACATCCTCAACATCAATACCCCGCGCCGCGATGTCGGTGGCGACCAGCACATTCACCCGGCCCTCACTCAGACGCTTAATCGCTTCATTACGCTTCGCCTGCACCATCTCGCCTTCAAGATAGCTGCTACGAATCCTCGCTTCGTGCAGCCAGCTGACCAGCTCATGCAGACGGTCACGTTTACGCACAAACACGATGCAGCGCGTCACTTCCGGCTGTTTCAGCAGGTGAACCAGTAATTTGGTTTTATGCGCCAGATCGTCAGCGCGGTAGTACCACTGCTGGATCTTTTTACGTTCACGGCGGCTGGGATCGGCTTCCAGTTCAACCGGATCGTTCAGCAGACGCTCGGCGAAGTCTTTGATGTTTTCGCCTTCCAGCGTGGCGGAAAACAGCAGCGTTTGCTTGCGCCAGCGGGTTTCTGCCGCGATGGTTTCGATATCCTGTGCGAAACCCATGTCCAGCATGCGGTCCGCTTCATCGAGCACCAGCGTTTCAACTGCGCGGCAGTCAAAGTTCTCTTCTTTGATGTATTGCAGCAGACGACCGGTGGTCGCCACCACAATGTCCTGGTTTTCGCTGAACACTTCAGCGTGGTTCATATAGGCCACGCCGCCGGTGATGGTGGCGATATCCAGATGGGTATGCTTCGCCAGTTCACGCGCCTGGTCGGAGACCTGCATCGCCAGTTCGCGGGTCAGTGTGACGATCAGAATGCGGGGCGGGCCAGATTTATTACGGGGGAAATCAAGCAGGTGCTGCAGCGCCGGAAGCAGATAGGCGGCAGTTTTCCCGGTCCCGGTAGGTGCCGAACCCAGAACGTCGCGACCCTCAAGCGCAGGCGGAATTGCAGCAGCCTGAATCACTGTTGGGCGCGTAAAGCCTTTTTCCTGCAGCGCTTGCAACAGGCTTTCGTCGAGTTCGAGTTCGGAAAATGTGGTTACTGTCATGGTCTACCTCAGTTTGGGGCGCTGATTATAGACAGATTCAGACATAATCTTCATCTGTTGATCCGCTAGGTATGCTCTGCTGCGTGAATTCCCTTACCTGTCAAGTTACACTTATGCGCTGCCGCACGGCAGAAAAAAAGTAAACGGTAGCGACCCATGATGCACGACAAGCCGCGTGAGCGGCCTCAGTTAAACAAGAACGGATTTACCTTTAAACAATTTTTTGTCGCGCACGATCGCTGTGCGATGAAAGTAGGTACCGATGCCATTTTGCTCGGTGCCTGGGCGCCGGTAGCTGGCGTCAGACGGATTCTGGACATTGGCAGCGGCAGCGGACTGATCGCGCTGATGCTGGCGCAGCGCACGCCGTTGCCGGTTGAGATTGATGCAGTCGAGTTAGACAGTGAGGCGGCGCAGCAGGCACGCGAGAATGTTCAGCAGTCACCGTGGCCGCAGCGTATTCAAATCCATCAGCATGATATCGCCCGCTGGGCAGAGCACTGTGAGCAGCGTTACTCGCTGATAGTCAGCAATCCGCCGTACTTTGCGCCTGGCGTAGCCTGTTCCACTGCGGCGCGGGACAGCGCCCGTGCGACCAGCGCCCTCGATCATCAGACCCTGTTACGCAGCACGGCGTTGCTGATTGAAGAAGAGGGGATGTTTTGCGTGGTGCTGCCCACCGCGACCGGCGAAACGTTTATCAGCTAGGCGCTGGCTGACGGCTGGCATTTACGTTTTCGGCTGGACGTTGCGGAATATGCCCATCGCCCGCCACATCGCGTGCTGCTGGCTTTCTCTCCGCAGGCCGGCGAAACGCTGCTGGAGCGTCTCGCCATTCGCGCGCCCGATACCCACTATTCCGAAGACTGGTGTTGCCTGACGCGGGCATTCTATCTTTTCCTGTAGCCGGGCGGCGTCAGGATGGTCGGCAGCGCCTCGGGTAACAAATCGGGATAGTCGCAGATGTAGTGCAGTCCGCGGCTCTCTTTTCGCTCCAGCGCGCAGCGCACCATGAGCTCGGAGACCTGCACCAGATTCCTCAGCTCCAGCAGATTGTTGGAAAGGCGGAAGTGATGGTAATACTCATCAATTTCCTGCTGCAGCAGCGTGATGCGGCGCAACGCCCGCTCAAGGCGCTTGGTGGTCCGCACAATGCCGACGTAATCCCACATAAACAGCCGCAGCTCGTGCCAGTTATGCTTAATGATCACCCGCTCATCGGCATCATCGACCTGGCTCTCATCCCAGCCGGGCAGGGCGGTCACCGCTTCGACGTCGGGCAGGGTGCGAATCAAATCTTCCGCGGCTGACCAGCCATAAACCAGACACTCCAGCAGCGAGTTGGACGCCATCCGGTTAGCGCCGTGCAGGCCGGTATAACTCACTTCACCAATCGCATACAGGCCATTGAGATCGGTACGCCCCTGCTGATCGACCATCACGCCGCCGCAGGTATAGTGCGCGGCAGGCACAATCGGAATCGGCTCTTTGGTCAGATCAAAGCCAAAGGTCAGCAGCTTGTCGTAAATCATCGGAAAGTGAGCGCGGACAAACGCTTCCGGCTGATGGCTGATATCGAGATACATGCAGTCCACACCCAGCCGTTTCATCTCGTGGTCTATCGCCCGGGCGACGATGTCACGCGGTGCCAGTTCAGCCCGCTGATCAAAATCGGGCATGAAACGGCTGCCGTCAGGACGCAGCAGCCAGGCACCTTCGCCGCGTAATGCTTCGGTTAACAGGAAATTCTGCGCCTGCGGATGAAACAGGCAGGTCGGGTGAAACTGATTAAATTCCAGATTGGCGACCCGGCAGCCGGCACGCCACGCCATCGCGATCCCATCGCCAGAGGCAATATCGGGATTGGTGGTGTATTGATAGACTTTGGCTGCGCCGCCGGTTGCGACCACCACGGCGCGGGCGCTACAGGTTTCCACCTGTTCGCTATTGCGGTTCCAGATCCACGCACCCACAGCACGGCGTGGTCCGGGCAGGCCCAGTTTGTCTGAAAGAATGAGATCGACCGCGTTAGTGCGTTCCAGGATCCGGATGTTGGGATGGCTCAGCGCCTGACTGACCAGCGTGGTTTCGACCGCGCGGCCAGTGGCATCGGCACTGTGCAGAATGCGGCGATGACTGTGACCGCCTTCGCGGGTCAGGTGATAACGCATCTCTCCTGCCGCCTGCGGATCTATATCAAAAGCGACCCCGTTATCAATCAGCCACTGCACACAGTGACGGGCGTTGCTGGCAATAAACGAGACGGCGTCGCGATCGCACAGGCCGGCGCCGGCAATCAGCGTATCTTCCACGTGCGACTCAATGCTGTCGGTTTCATCGAATACCGCCGCAATACCGCCCTGCGCATAGAGGGTGGACCCCTCATTAACCTGCGCTTTGCTGAGCACCAGCACCTGATAATGTATGGCCAGACGTAACGCCAGCGACAGGCCGGCGGCACCGCTGCCCACAATCAATACATCACACTTATAATCCGGATTTGCATTTGTCATTGTGTTTAATTTACTAAACAAGAATAGGCCTGAGCATAAGCGTTAAGCCGGTTGTTGTGAAGTATTTTGAACAATTTTTCAGCGCGCCGGGTAGCGTCAGGCTAAATGTCGCTAACCATCAGCAGGTTAAATTCGGGCCGGTTTAAAAAAGTGTTTTTTATACCAAACTTACATTAAGCGCAGGGATTTAAAGATGAAAAAGCCGTTGTCATAGGTTACTCTGCCTGCTATTTACGCTCCCTGTACTGAACGAAAATGAACAAGCCGGGTAATCTCCAGCGGAGCGGTAAATACTAGGGCGATAAGTGAACTTCGCACCACATCAAAACTCTAAGCGCATGCTTGCTCAGAACCATTGAGATGTGCTGGCAGTTACTTTACGAGTATAAAAAATTTGGGGAGACATTACCTCGGATGAGCGAGCAGTTAACGGATCAGATCCTCGTTGAACGGGTACAGAAGGGAGATCAAAAAGCTTTCAACTTACTGGTAATTCGTTACCAGCATAAAGTGGCGAGCCTGGTTTCACGCTATGTACCGTCGGGCGATGTGCCTGACGTAGTACAGGAATCGTTTATTAAAGCGTATCGCGCACTGGACTCTTTCCGGGGCGATAGCGCGTTTTATACCTGGCTGTACCGCATTGCGGTTAATACAGCGAAAAATTACCTGGTTGCTCAGGGGCGACGTCCGCCATCCAGCGATGTGGATGCGATTGACGCAGAAAATTTCGAAAGTGCGGGTGCGTTAAAAGAAATTTCGAACCCTGAGAACTTAATGTTGTCTGACGAACTGAAACAAATTGTCTTTCGTACCATCGAGGCGCTACCCGAGGACTTGCGTATGGCAATCACCCTCAGAGAACTGGACGGCCTGAGCTATGAAGAGATCGCCGTCATTATGGATTGCCCGGTAGGCACTGTTCGGTCACGTATCTTCCGTGCACGAGAGGCCATTGATAATAAAGTTCAACCGCTTATCCAACGTCAGTGATAACGGTTACTGGAAGGGTACATAGGCATGCAGAAAGAAAAACTTTCCGCTTTAATGGATGGTGAGACCTTAGATAACGAGCTGTTCTCAGCCTTGTTGAAGGATACAGATCTACAGAAAAGCTGGGAAAGCTACCATCTGATTCGCGATACCATGCGCGGCGATGTTGGCGGGTTCCTGCATTTCGATATCTCTGCGCGCGTTGCCGCTGCCATCGAAAAAGAACCGCTGCGTACTGTTATACCGCTGATCCCTGAAGCGCAGCCAGAACCTTCCCGCTGGGAAAAAATGCCGTTCTGGCAGAAAGTGCATCCATGGGCAGCGCAGTTAACCCAGGTCGGCGTGGTTGCTTGTGTTTCTCTGGCAGTGATCGTTGGCGTCCAGCACTACAACCAGCCAAACGGCGGCACGGCTGAATCTTCTGATTCACCGGTGTTTAACTCGCTGCCGATGATGGGCAAAGCCTCACCGGTCAGCCTCGGCGTGCCTTATGATGCGTTTGATACCAACAGCGCTAATCAGCAGGTTCAGGATCAGCGTCGTCGCGTCAATGCGATGCTGCAGGATTATGAACTGCAGCGCCGTTTACATGCCGATCAGCTGCAGTTTGAAACCGATGCACCGAAACAAGCACAGGCCGATGTTCCCGGAAACCGATCCTTAGGACTCCAGCAGCAGTAGTAATGAAGCCGCTTTGGTATGCTGTTAGCCTGCTGATGACAGGCAGCCTGTTGTGGTCATCTGCCGCCCCGGCGCAACCTTCTGCGTCTGGGGCGTTATTGGAGCAGATGGAGCAGGCAAGTCAGAACCTCAACTACGAATTCGCTTATATCAACGTCTCCCGCCTCGGCATTGAATCGTTGCGTTATCGTCATGCTGTGATTGATGAGCGTATTTTTGCTCAGCTATTGCAGATGGACGGCGCGCGGCGTGAAGTGATCCAGCGTGGCAATGATATCAGCTACTTCGAACCTGGCCTTGAGCCGTTCTCGCTGCCCGGTAACCACATTATTGATGCGCTGCCGCCGGTAATTTTTGCGGATTTCGCCAAGCTGGGCAGTGATTACGACTTCATTACCGTTGGCCGCTCGCGTATCGCCGATCAGATGTGCGACGTGTTGCGTATCGTGTCACGCGATGGCACCCGCTACAGCTATGTAGTCTGGCTGGATGTGGATACCAAGCTGCCTCTGCGAATTGACCTGCTGGATCGCGATGGTGAAACGCTGGAGCAGTTCCGCCTCATCAGCTTCGCGGTGGATAAAGGGGTACGTAACCTGATGCAGGGGCTGGAGAAGGCGAACCTGCCGCCATCGCTGTCCGTCCCGAAAGGGGATGCGGTGACGCTCAACTGGCAGCCAGGCTGGATACCCGCCGGCATGACGCTGGTCTCGCAGAATCGTCGTACGCTGCCAGCGCTGAACAAAAATATGGAGTCGCGTCTCTACAGCGACGGCCTGTTCAGCTTCGCAATTAATATCACTCCGGCAGATAAAAGCAGTACCACCCAGACATTGCGCACTGGACGTCGTACGGTACAAACGGTTGTGCATAATAATAGCGAGATTGCAGTGGTCGGCGAATTACCGCCTTCGACAGCAAAACGCATTGCGGACAGCATCGATCTGGGGTCACAAAAATGATGGGAGAATGGGCCACCGTGGTGGCATGGCAGGATGGGATCGCCACTCTTCATACTGAAGCGAAAACCTCCTGCAACAGTTGCCAGGCGCGTAAAGGCTGCGGCAGCCACATGCTGAACAAACTCGGCCCGAAAAATGCCCACATAATGCAGATTGCCAGCAGCAAACCGCTGCAGCCGGGTCAGCGCATCGAACTGGGTATCCGCGAGAGCAGCCTGCTGGGCTCGGCGTTGCTGGTCTACATGACGCCGCTGTTTGGTCTGTTCGTGGTGGCAGGGCTGTTTCAGGCGCTGTTCAGCAGCGATCTGGCGGCCGCCTGTGGTGCGCTGCTGGGGGGGGTTGGCGGCTTTATTATCGCCAAAGGTGTCTCGATGAAACTGGGCGATCGCGAAGCCTTTCAACCGGTGATCCTGAACATCGCGTTACCTCCTGACGCGATGCGCGTTGAAAGCGAAGCGTAACGTATCTCCAGGCCGTGCACTCCGCGGCCTTTGTCTGTTCTCCCTTAGGCAAAACTCTGTTTCGCTTCCACAACGTTCCATTCTTTTATGCGCGGCGTTAACAGTGTAATATGCGTCGTCATTAATGAGGCTGACAGGATTGTGGGTAAAGAGCGATCTTCCTGAATGTGTCTGTGCTCAGGTTTTCAACTGATTCTGTATGCGAAGATATTCATATAAATGAAGCACATAAGAAATTTCTCCATCATCGCCCACATCGACCATGGTAAATCTACGCTCTCTGACCGCCTGATTCAGATTTGTGGTGGCCTCACCTCGCGTGAGATGGCTACCCAGGTTCTTGACTCTATGGATCTGGAACGCGAGCGCGGTATTACCATCAAAGCACAGAGCGTAACGCTCGATTACCACGCGAAAGACGGCGAAACTTACCAGCTCAATTTCATCGACACCCCGGGTCACGTTGACTTCTCCTATGAAGTTTCCCGCTCACTGGCGGCCTGCGAAGGCGCACTGCTGGTGGTGGATGCCGGGCAGGGCGTAGAAGCGCAGACCTTGGCGAACTGTTACACCGCTATTGAGATGGATCTGGAAGTAGTACCGGTTCTGAACAAAATCGACATGCCAGCGGCCGATCCCGATCGTGCGGCGCAGGAAATTGAAGATATCGTCGGCATTGATGCCACTAACGCGGTGCGCTGCTCGGCAAAAACCGGCGTTGGCGTCCCGGAAGTACTGGAACGTTTAGTGCGTGACATCCCGCCGCCAAAAGGCGATCCGGAAGCACCGCTGCAGGCGCTGATTATCGACTCCTGGTTCGATAACTACCTCGGTGTGGTGTCGCTGGTGCGGGTTAAAAACGGCACCATGCGCAAGGGCGACAAAATTAAGGTCCTGAGTACTTGCCAGGTGTATAACGCTGACCGTCTCGGCATCTTCACCCCGAAGCAGGTCGATCGTACCGAGCTTAACTGCGGTGAAGTGGGTTGGCTGGTCTGTGCGATTAAAGACATCCTCGGCGCGCCCGTAGGGGATACCCTGACCACCGCGCGTAACCCGGCAGACAAAGCGCTGCCAGAATTCAAAAAAGTGAAGCCGCAGGTGTATGCCGGTCTGTTCCCGATCAGCTCTGACGACTATGAAGCGTTCCGTGATGCGCTCGGCAAACTGAGCCTGAACGATGCCTCGCTGTTCTATGAGCCAGAAAGCTCGACGGCGCTGGGCTTTGGTTTCCGTTGCGGCTTCCTTGGAATGCTGCACATGGAGATCATCCAGGAACGTCTGGAGCGTGAATACGATCTCGATTTAATCACCACGGCACCGACCGTGGTGTATGAAGTGGTTACCACCAGCGGCGATGTGGTCTACGTCGACAGCCCGTCTAAGCTGCCAGCGCTGAATAACATTGAAGAGCTGCGTGAACCGATCGCTGAGTGTCATATGCTGCTGCCGCAGGAGTATCTGGGCAACGTCATTACGCTGTGCATTGAGAAACGTGGCGTTCAGACCAATATGGTTTACCACGGCAATCAGGTCGCACTGACTTACGAGATTCCGATGGCAGAAGTGGTGCTCGACTTCTTCGACCGTCTGAAATCCACCTCACGCGGCTATGCTTCGCTGGATTACAACTTTAAACGTTTCCAGGCCTCTGACATGGTGCGCGTCGACGTTCTGATTAACTCCGAACGTGTCGATGCGCTGGCGCTGATTACCCACCGTGAAAACGCACCGTATCGCGGACGCGATCTGGTTGAGAAGATGAAAGAGCTCATCCCGCGTCAGCAGTTTGATATTGCGATTCAGGCGGCAATCGGCAACCACATTATCGCGCGTTCAACGGTTAAACAGCTGCGTAAAAACGTTCTCGCCAAGTGTTATGGCGGTGACGTCAGCCGTAAGAAGAAACTGTTGCAGAAGCAGAAAGACGGTAAGAAGCGAATGAAGCAGGTTGGTAACGTTGAGCTGCCGCAGGAAGCCTTCCTCGCGATTCTGCATGTCGGTAAGGACAGCAAATAAGGATTTCCAATGGCTAATATGTTCGCCCTGATACTGGCGATAGCGACGCTGATTACTGGCAGCGTCTGGGTTATTGATCGTTTTAAATGGGCACCGCAACGTCGGGCTAAACAGGCGGCGGCTCAGGCGCAAACCGGTAATACGCTCGACAGCAAAACGCTGGCGAAAGTGTCGTCGCAGCCGGGCTGGGTTGAAACCACCGCCTCGGTGTTCCCGGTACTGGCCGTGGTGTTCATCGTGCGTTCGTTCATTTATGAACCATTCCAGATCCCGTCGGGATCGATGATGCCGACGCTGCTGATTGGCGATTTTATTCTGGTGGAGAAGTTTGCCTACGGAATTAAAGATCCGATCACTCAGACCACGCTGATCCCAACCGGTCAGCCAAAGCGCGGTGACATCGCGGTATTTAAATACCCGAAAGATCCGAGCCTCGACTACATTAAACGCGTAATTGGTTTGCCTGGCGATAAAGTGATCTATGATCCTTACAGCAAAACCCTGACGGTCAAGCCAGCCTGTACCGACGGTAAAGTCTGTGACACCGCGTTAGCGGTGACTTACACCGACGTTGAGTCGAGCAACTTTATTCAGACCTTCAGCGGCTTTGATGGCAACGGTTTTTATCAGGTGCCGCAGGGCGATACGATGCGCGGAGGCTTACGCCTCGGCACCCGTAAAGAGACGATTGGCAACGTGACCCACGACATCCTGCTGGTGAACGAAGCGCAGAGTCAGGCGGGCATGTATTACCAGCAGCCGGGTCAGCCACAGGCGAGCTGGGTGGTGCCGAAAGGGCAATATTTCATGATGGGCGATAACCGTGATAATAGCGCCGATAGCCGCTACTGGGGCTTTGTCCCGGAGCGTAATCTGGTCGGTAAAGCGGTCGCTATCTGGATGAGCTTTGAGAAACAAGAAGGACAGTGGCCTACCGGCGTGCGATTCAGTCGTATCGGCGGCATTCACTAAAAGTATTGTCTGATTAACAGGCAAATCGGGTGGCCTCCTGCGGGAGGCCACTGCACACCAAACGGAATGTGTTGGATTCTCAGCCCTGTTTGGTATGCAGAGTCACAGACGCAACAAAGAACTGGAATCGCATGAATCCCATCCTGATTAACAAGCTTCAGCGCAAACTGGGCTACACTTTTACTCATTCGGAACTGTTACAGCAGGCCCTGACTCACCGCAGCGCCAGCAGTAAGCACAACGAGCGTCTTGAATTTCTCGGCGATTCCATTCTCAGCTATGTGATTGCGAACGCGCTTTATCACCGCTTCCCGCGGGTTGATGAAGGTGACATGAGCCGCATGCGCGCCACGCTGGTGCGCGGTAACACGCTGGCTGAAATGGCGCGTGAGTTTGACCTTGGCGAATGCCTGCGTTTAGGGCCAGGTGAGCTGAAAAGCGGCGGTTTCCGTCGCGAATCGATCTTGGCGGATACGGTGGAAGCGCTGATTGGCGGTATCTTCCTCGATAGCAGTATCCAGACGGTAGAAAAACTGATCCTCGACTGGTATCAGAGCCGCCTCGGCGAAATCAGTCCTGGCGACAAACAAAAAGATCCGAAAACGCGCCTGCAGGAGTATCTGCAGGGACGTCATCTGCCGCTGCCGAGCTATCTGGTGGTCCAAGTGCGTGGCGAAGCCCACGATCAGGAATTCACCATTCGCTGTCAGGTGAGTGGCATGGCCGAGCCGGTGGTGGGCGTAGGCTCCAGCCGCCGTAAAGCAGAACAGGCATCCGCCGAACAGGCGCTGATTAAATTGGGTCTCGAATAACTTCCCTGACCCGAGCACCGGCAACGGTGCCCGATATATCATGACCTGACTGCCTGCTGACCCTGGCGTCTGAACCGGCGCTGAATCAATCATGACCAGAATATGCACTATCCCGGCGCCTGAACAGGCGCTGAATAACTCAGGACTCGAATGAGCAAAAACGTAACTTATTGCGGCTTTGTCGCGATTGTCGGCCGACCCTACGTCGGCAAATCCACTTTACTGAACCAGTTGCTGGGGCAGAAGGTGTCGATCACCTCGCGTAAGCCGCAAACTACGCGCCACCGCATCATGGGCATCCATACCGAAGGCGCTTATCAGGCGATCTACGTCGATACGCCCGGCCTGCACATGGAAGAGAAGCGCGTGATTAACCGTCTGATGAACCGCGCCGCCAGCAGCTCAATTAGCGACGTGGAACTGGTGATCTTCGTGGTTGAAGGCACCCGCTGGACGCCGGATGATGAAATGGTGTTGGGCAAACTGCGCGACGGCAAAGTGCCGGTGGTGCTGGCGATCAACAAAGTCGATAACATCCAGAACAAAAGTATTCTGCTGCCGCACCTGCAGTTCCTGAGCCAGCAGATGAACTTCCTTGATATTGTGCCGATCTCGGCGGAAAGCGGAAAGAACGTCGATACCATTGCGGCGATTACCCGTAAACATCTGCGCCAGGCCGATCACCACTTCCCGGAAGATTACATCACCGACCGTTCACAGCGCTTTATGGCGTCGGAGATCATCCGTGAGAAGCTGATGCGTTTCCTCGGTGCTGAACTGCCTTACTCGGTGACGGTAGAAATTGAACGCTTCGTCTCTAACGAACGCGGCGGCTACGACATCAATGGCCTGATTCTGGTTGAGCGTGAAGGTCAGAAGAAGATGGTGATTGGTAACAAAGGCAGAAAGATCAAAACCATCGGCATTGAAGCGCGTAAAAACATGGAAGATATGTTCGAAGCGAAAGTGCATCTCGAACTGTGGGTTAAGGTGAAATCGGGCTGGGCGGACGACGAACGTGCGCTGCGCAGCCTGGGTTATACAGACGATCTCTGATTCGATGGAAGGCTGGCAACGCGCCTTTGTGCTGCATAGTCGTCCCTTCAGTGAGACCAGTCTACTGCTCGACCTGTTCAGCGAAAGCGAAGGGCGGGTGCGGGTACTGGCGAAAGGGGCGCGTTCACGGCGCTCCCAGCTGAAAGGGGCGCTACAGCCTTTTACCCCGCTGCTGGTTCGCTGGAGCGGGCGGGGCGAGGTCAAAACCCTGCGCAATGCCGAAGCGGTGTCGCTGGCGTTACCGCTCAGCGGTATCACGCTTTACTGCGGCCTGTACGTCAACGAGCTGATATCCCGCGTAATGGAGCAGGAATTTCCGTTCTCCGATCTGTTCTTCGATTATCTTAACTGTCTGCAGAGCTTAGCCTCATCTCAGGGTTCACCAGAGCCGGCACTGCGCCGCTTTGAGCTGGCGCTGCTCGGCCAGCTTGGCTACGGCGTTGATTTCCTGCACTGTGCCGGCAGCGGCGAGCCAGTCAGCGACGAGATGACCTACAGCTACCGCGAAGAGCGCGGCTTTATCGCCAGCCTGGTGCTGAATCAACGCAGTTTCACCGGTCGCCAGCTGCGCGCCCTGTGTGAGCGCGAGTTTCCCGATGCTGACAGCCTGCGAGCGGCCAAGCGGTTCACCCGTATCGCCCTGAAACCTTACCTCGGCGGTAAGCCGCTCAAGAGTCAGGAACTGTTTCGTCAGTTTATCCCGAAGAAAAAACCCGACGAAGCGGCTGAATAGCGCTGGTCTGACCAGTTGCCGGACGCAACGCGGTACACTCAACATTACGACGAACAAGAAGTGAGGATGGTCATGGCTGAGTTGCTGTTAGGCGTCAATATCGATCACATTGCCACGGTACGTAATGCGCGCGGGACAAACTATCCCGATCCGGTGCAGGCGGCGTTTATCGCTGAGCAGGCGGGCGTGGACGGTATTACCGTGCATCTGCGCGAGGATCGCCGTCATATCACCGATCGCGATGTGAGTATTCTGCGTGACACTATCCAGACGCGGATGAATCTGGAGATTGCGGTTACTGATGAGATGATTGGCATCGCCTGCGATATCAAGCCGCATTTCTGCTGTCTGGTGCCGGAAAAGCGCCAGGAAGTGACCACCGAAGGCGGACTGGACGTATCGGGCCAGCAGGATAAGCTGAATGCGGCGGTCAAGCTGCTGAGTGAAGCGGGAATCCTAGTCTCACTGTTCATTGATGCCGATCACCGCCAGATTGAAGCGGCAGTAGCCAGCGGGGCGCCGTACATCGAAATTCATACCGGTGCCTACGCTGAAGCCCCGGAAGGTCTGGCGCGCGACGCGGAACTGGCGCGTATCCGTCAGGCGGCTACCTTTGCGGCCAGCCTCGGTCTGAAGGTTAACGCCGGCCACGGTCTGACCTACCACAACGTGCTGCCGATTGCCACACTGCCGGAGATGCATGAGCTGAACATTGGCCATGCGATTATTGGCCGTGCGGTGATGAGCGGATTGCCTGACGCAGTCCGGGAGATGAAGCAGCTGCTGCGTGAAGCGCGTCGCTGATGGCAATTCTCGGGCTGGGTACCGACATCGTTGAAATCGAGCGTATCGCCGGGGTGATTGAGCGCTCCGGCGATCGGCTGGCGCGTCGGGTGCTGAGCGAAGCGGAATGGCAGCAATATCAGGCGCACCAGCAGCCGGTGCGCTTTCTCGCCAAACGTTTTGCCGTCAAAGAGGCTGCGGCCAAGGCATTTGGCACCGGCATTCGCGGCGGTCTGGCCTTCAATCAGTTTGAGGTTTATAATGATGCGCTGGGAAAACCGGGGTTACGTTTTTTCCAGCATGCGGATGAACTGGCACAGCGACTGGGCGTGAAAAGCGTCCACGTGACGCTGGCTGACGAACGTCATTACGCCTGCGCCACGGTAATTATCGAAAGCTAACCGTGCATCACCACAAACTTATCCCACAGCGCATCGCGTGATTGGGTGTGCTGTGGATCAGTGATAATGGTGTTATCGATCGGGCAAACCCGCTGACAGGTTGGCTCATCATAGTGCCCGATGCACTCGGTGCATCGGCTGACGTCAATTTCATAAATCGCATCACCCAGCGAGATGGCCTGATTCGGGCATTCCGGTTCGCACATATCGCAGTTAATGCATTTGGCCGTGATCAACAGCGCCATTTTTCCCACCTGGTTACAACAGAGAAAGCGCGGCTATTGTACGCCCTCCGGCTGATCAGACCAGCTTTTTCACCAGCGCTTCGCTGTGACGAATATGGCTGGAGGCGCGTTCAGGATCGTTTTGCACCAGCGCCATAAACAGCAGGTCAGTTAGCGCCAGCTGCGCGGTGGTCGAAGAGATCGCCGCGCTGCGGGTGCTTCGCTCTTCCGCCACAGTATAGAGACACTGACTGGCGCTCTGTTGCAGGGTATTCGGGGTAAAGCCGGTAAAGGCCACCACGTCGGCACCCACTTGGGCGGCTTCCTGCGCGGCCAGATTGATCTCACGCCGTTCACCGGTATAAGAGATGGCGAGCAGCACATCGCCCGGCCCCATCGCCTGTACGCTGGCCAGCAGGGCGTGCATATCCTGCTCGGCGACCGCGTTAATCCCGATTTTCATCAGCTTCCATGAAAAATCTTTTGCCACCAGTCCGGAAGCGCCAATTCCCACCAGTAGGATGCGCCGGGCATTTTTCAGCAGCTGCAACACCTCGTTGAGCTTCTCTTCGCTGTTAATATCCAGCGTGGCGCGAATCGCCGACAGCTTTTCAGCCAGCAACTTCTCACCCACCATCTTAAGCGGGTCATCGCTGAGAATATGGTTATGCACGGTAATGGCATCCTTGTCGGCCAGTGACTCACTCAGGGCCAGTTTCAGCGCCGGAAACCCTTTGTAGCCCAGCTTCTGGGCGAACTTGACCACGCTCGACTGACTGACGCCTGACTCCTCCGCCAGCTTTTGCGAACTCAGATGACGGGCCCGATCGGGTTGTGACATCAGAAAATCAGCCAGCCGGCGTTCGTTTAGAGCCAGACGGGGATAAAGCTGGCGAATGCGCAGCAATGAACTCATGCCCAATCCTCATGATTCAGGAGTAATTTGCGAAGAATAAACTATTCATCTGGCATTGTAGTCATCGGAATTAAAAATGACAGCCACCGCCGTGCCGCCTGATGATGGCTACAATAGAGTCTATTGGCGCAAAATCAGCGAAAAGGAGAGTTGTTTGACCAAGGGTACACAACGTCGCATCGTATTTTTCGACCTGGACGGCACGCTGCATCAGCAGGATATGTTTGGCACCTTTATGCGTTATCTGCTGCGACGCCGGCCGCTGAATCTGCTGCTGGTGGTGCAGTTGCTGCCGGTGGTGGGGCTCGGATTGCTGTTCAAAGGCCGGGCGGCACGCTGGCCGATGAGCCTGTTGCTATGGTCGATCACCTTTGGTCATTCGGAGCGAACCTTGCTGCGTCTTGAAGCTGACTTCGCGCAATGGTTTCGCCTGCGGGTGAAAGCGTTCCCGGTGGTGCAGCAGCGGCTGACTGACTATCTCGGCAGCGATGACGCCGATGTCTGGCTGATTACCGGCTCACCACAGTCACTGGTCGAACAGGTTTACTACGACTCGGCTTTTCTGCCGCGGGTGAAAATGATTGCCAGCCAGATGCAGCGCGGCTGGGGCGGACGGGTGCTGGCAATGCGCTGTCTCGGCCATGAAAAAGTGGCGAAGCTGGAGGAGAAAATCGGCACGCCGCTGCAGCTTTACAGCGGGTACAGCGACAGCAAGCAGGATAACCCGCTGCTGTTTTTCTGCCAGCATCGCTGGCGTGTCACGCCAGCGGGCGAACTGCAACAGCTGGAATAAGTTTCACCCGAGACCGCGAGACCGCTATAATGCGCCGCTTTTCTGTTGCCGTGAGTGGCCTGCATGAATCAACAACGCGATGAATACTGGATGCGCCACGCCCTCAGCCTGGCGCGATTAGCCTGGGAGCAGGGCGAAGTGCCGGTCGGTGCAGTGCTGGTACAGGATGACCAGGTGATTGGCGAAGGCTGGAATCGCCCGATTGGTCAGCACGATCCGACCGCCCACGCCGAAATGATGGCGCTGCGGCAGGGCGGTAAGGTGCTGGAAAAATATCGGTTGCTGAACACCACGCTCTACGTGACGCTGGAACCGTGCGTGATGTGCTCGGGCGCGATGGTCCACAGCCGCATTACCCGGCTGGTGTATGGCGCGCATGATGTCAAAACCGGGGCGGCAGGTTCGCTGCTGGATGTGCTGGGCCATCCCGGCATGAATCATCAGATTGAATTGCACAGCGGCGTGCTGGCAGAAGAGTGTGCCGCCATGCTGAGTGACTTCTTCCGCATGCGGCGCGAGCAGAAAAAAGCGCTGCGTCAGGCGCAGCGCCAGAGCTAGCATTAGTTCACCGCGATATTTGGTTCGACCGCCGGATAGCCTTTTGCCAGCTCCGCTTGCGCAGCTACCTGCTGTGCCAGGCGCTTCTCCTGCTCCTGCAGATAGCCCACCAGGCTGATCTGATACTTACGGATGTTCTCCACGTAGTTATACGCCTCGTGACCGCGCGCGCAGCCATAGGTGGTCTGGGTGTAGTAACGCTTCTGGCTCAGCATCGGTAGCCGCAGCTTAACGTCCGCCCAGCTATCTGGGTTGCCGCCCTGACGCGCCGTCAGTTTCCGCACGTCTAGCATGTGGGCATAACCCATGTTGTAGGCCGCCAGCGCAAACCAGATGCGCTCATCTTCCGGGATGGTTTGCGGCACCTTCTCCATCATATTCTGCAGATACTGGCTGCCACCGCGGATACTCTGCTCAGGATCGGTGCGGTCGCCTACATCAAGGCTCTCAGCGGTATTGCGGGTCAGCATCATCATGCCGCGCACGCCGGTCGGCGAGGTGGCCTGCGGATTCCAGTGCGACTCCTGATAAGAGATGGCGGCCAGCAGGCGCCAGTCGATGCTGGTGGCATACTTCTCAAACAGCGGTTTGATGTCGGGCAGGGTGCCGTCGATGGCGCGCAGGAAAGTGCGGGTATCGACATAGTCAAAGGTACCCACGTGACCGAGATATTTCTCTTCCAGTCGCGCCATCGCGCCTTCTTCACCCATGCCGTTAAAGAAGTCGAGTATTGCCGCATTCAGGCTGTCATCGTCGCTCTGCTTCATGTACCAGGTCACCGGCTCTTCATCGGTAACGTCAAACGCCACCGCCAGCTGAGGATAGATGCGCTGCAGCAGGGCAATCGTCACCGAGTCGCCAATGGTGTAGTCGAGCTTGCCATCCGCCACCGCTTCCAGCAGCGCTTTCGGGCTTTGATCGGTAGAGATCGCCCAGTCCAGATCGGGGAACTGATTAGAACGGGCGCTTTTCAGGCTGGAGAGGTACGCCGATCCCGAGGCGACCATCAGCCGCCCCTTGAGATCACCGAGGTTTTTCGGGCGTGGCTTATCCACGCGATACACCAGCTGTTGCGAAACGTTGTAGTCGCCGGGCCCGGTCCGATACCGTGCCCGGCGTTCGCTGTTATAATTCAGGCCCGCCGCCAGCACATCCGCTTTGCCTTCATCGAGATCGTCAAACAGGTCACCCAGGTTCGGGCGGACCGTCACCTTCAGTTTAACGCCCAGATAATCGGCGAAGCGTTTTGCCAGCTCGTAGTCCATACCGGCCGGAGCCTGATTTATGGTGTAGTAAGTCAGCGGGGAATTGATGGTACTGACACGCAATACTCCCCGTGATTTAATCTGTGAAATCGTATCCTGCCCACCGCCGTACCACGGAATGGACGGCCACAATGCCATGGCTAACAGCACGGCGACCAGACCGATAAACAGATAATTAAATTTTAGGATTTTCAAATAGTTATATCTCGATGGCTCTAAGGCCTCTGTCTTTTAAAGGCAGTATTTATCTCCTTTGAACTTCCCAGAGCGAGGGGCATTTTGCGCAACAAAGCGAAGCTGAGCAACTTATATAGCAGGTTTTGCGCAAATTTCAGGCAAATCCGGTGGGCCATAAATTTTGCGCAAACGGTTTCGTCGCGAGGTCGCTTTCTCTATAATACGCCCCGTTTTCCCCTGTTGCGCCCAATGAAGCGTCGCCCGGCGTTTCGAAGACGAGAGATCTTATTGATGGAAATTCTGCGCGGTTCGCCCGCCCTGTCGGCATTTCGTGTAAACAAACTGCTGACCCGCTTTCAGGACGCTCACCTGCCGGTGAGTGATATTTACGCTGAGTACGTCCATTTTGCCGATGTCAGCGCGCCACTGAGCGCCGACCAACAGACCCGTTTACAGAGTCTGCTGAAATATGGTCCTTCTCTCGCTGAACATGCGCCACAAGGGCGTCTGCTGCTGGTGACACCGCGTCCTGGCACCATTTCGCCATGGTCATCGAAAGCCACCGACATTGCTCACAACTGCGATCTGCCGCAGGTCCGTCGCCTGGAGCGCGGCCTGGCATTTTATGTGAAGGCACCTCAGTTAACCGAGGCGCAGTGGCAGTCGCTTGGCGCACTGCTGCATGATCGCATGATGGAGACGGTCTACAGTGATCTGGCGCAAGCTGAGCAGCTGTTCGCTCACCATTCACCGCAGCCGGTAAAAAGTGTCGATGTGCTGGGTGAGGGCCGTCAGGCGCTGGTCCAGGCTAACCTCTCGCTGGGTCTGGCGCTGGCAGACGATGAAATTGATTACCTTCTGGCGGCGTTCACCCGTCTGGGTCGCAATCCGAACGACATCGAACTCTATATGTTCGCTCAGGCCAACTCTGAGCACTGTCGCCATAAGATCTTCAACGCCGACTGGATTATTGATGGCGAGAAACAGCCGAAGTCGCTGTTTAAGATGATCAAGAACACCATGGAGCAGACGCCGGATTACGTGCTGTCTGCTTACAAAGATAATGCCGCGGTAATGGAAGGCTCCGAAGTCGGCCGTTTCTTCGCCGACGCGGCAGAAAGCGAATACTGCTGGCATCAGGAAGCAGCGCATATCCTGATGAAAGTTGAGACCCACAACCACCCCACGGCGATTTCCCCGTGGCCTGGCGCGGCAACCGGCTCCGGAGGTGAAATCCGTGACGAAGGGGCAACCGGACGCGGCGCTAAGCCAAAAGCCGGCCTGGTCGGCTTCTCGGTGTCGAACCTGCGTATTCCTGGCTTCGAGCAGCCGTGGGAGGAGGATTTCGGCAAGCCGGATCGCATCGTCAGCGCGCTGGAGATCATGACCGATGGCCCACTGGGCGGCGCGGCGTTTAACAATGAATTTGGTCGTCCGGCGCTGAACGGTTACTTCCGTACCTATGAAGAGCAGGTTACCAGCCACAATGGCACCGAGCTGCGTGGCTACCACAAGCCGATCATGCTGGCGGGCGGCATTGGCAATATCCGTGCTGACCACGTGCAGAAAGGTGAAATCGCCGTCGGCGCTAAGCTGGTGGTGCTGGGCGGTCCGGCGATGAACATCGGTCTGGGCGGCGGTGCCGCTTCCTCCATGGCGTCGGGCCAGTCTGATGCCGATCTCGACTTCGCCTCGGTACAGCGTGACAACCCGGAAATGGAGCGTCGTTGCCAGGAAGTGATTGATCGCTGCTGGCAGCTCGGCAATGACAACCCGATTCTGTTCATCCATGACGTAGGCGCGGGCGGTCTGTCGAATGCGATGCCTGAGCTGGTCAACGATGGCGGCCGCGGCGGTCGGTTTAACCTGCGAGATATCCTCAACGATGAGCCGGGCATGAGTCCGCTGGAAGTGTGGTGCAACGAATCACAGGAACGTTATGTGATGGCGGTGGCACCTGAAAAGCTGGCTGAGTTCGAAGCGATTTGCCAGCGTGAGCGCGCACCGTTTGCGGTAATCGGTGAAGCCACCGAAGAGCTGCATCTGAGCCTAAGCGACAGCCATTTCGACAATAAACCGATCGACATGCCGCTCGACGTGCTGCTCGGCAAAACGCCGAAGATGACGCGTGACGTGGTGACGCAGCAGGCGCAGGGCAGTGAACTGCAGCGTGATGGCATCACCTTGGTGGATGCGGTGAATCGCGTGCTGCATCTGCCCGCCGTGGCGGAGAAAACCTTCCTGATCACCATCGGTGACCGCAGCGTAACCGGCATGGTCGCGCGCGACCAGATGGTCGGGCCGTGGCAGATCCCGGTCGCCAACTGCGCCGTGACCACCGCCAGCCTCGACAGCTATCACGGTGAAGCCTTTGCGCTGGGTGAACGTGCGCCGGTTGCGCTGCTCGATTTCGCTGCCTCCGGCCGCCTGGCGGTTGGTGAAGCACTAACTAACCTCGCGGCCACCTCTATTGGCTCGCTGAAACGCGTCAAGCTGTCGGCTAACTGGATGTCGGCTGCTGGTCATCCGGGCGAAGACGCCGGTCTGTACGCCGCGGTAAAAGCGGTTGGCGAAGAGCTTTGTCCGGCGCTGGGTATCACCATCCCGGTGGGTAAAGATTCGATGTCGATGAAAACCCGCTGGCAGGAAAGCAACGAACAGCGCGAAATGACGTCCCCACTGTCGCTGATGATCACCGCGTTTGCGCGGGTTGACGATGTGCGTCGTACCGTCACGCCGCAGCTGCAGCCCGATAGGGAAAACCAGCTGCTGCTGATCGACCTTGGTAACGGGGCCAATACCCTTGGCGCTACGGCGCTGTCACAGGTTTATCGTCAACTGGGTGACAAGCCTGCTGATGTGCGTGATGCCAGCCAGCTGGCGGGCTTCTTCAATGCGATGCAGGCGCTGGTGGCGGATCAGAAACTGCTAGCCTACCACGATCGTTCCGACGGTGGCCTGTTAGTGACGCTGGCAGAGATGGCCTTTGCCGGCCACTGCGGTGTTGAAGTTGATATCGCGGCGCTGGGCAATGACCCGCTGGCCGCCTTATTTACCGAAGAACTGGGCGCAGTGATTCAGATTAACGCTGCCGATCGCGCGGCGGTGGAGCAAATCCTGGCTGATCACGGTCTGGCCGACTGCAGTCATCTGCTGGGCCACGCTCAGCCGGGCGACCGCTTTGTGATTCGTTCGGGCGACAGCGCGGTCTATAGCGAAAGCCGGACCACGCTGCGCACCTGGTGGGCAGAAACCACCTGGCAGATGCAGCGCTTGCGTGACAACCCGGCCTGTGCTGATCAGGAACACGAAGCGAAAAAGAACGACAGCGATCCGGGCCTCAACGTCACGCTGACCTTTAATCCACAGGAAGATGTAGCGGCCCCGATGATCGCCACTGGCGCACGTCCACGGGTTGCGGTGCTGCGTGAGCAGGGCGTCAACTCGCACGTTGAAATGGCGGCGGCGTTTGACCGGGCCGGCTTTACCGCGGTTGATGTGCATATGAGCGACCTGCTGGCCGGACGTCGCGGTCTGGAAGAGTTCCAGGCGCTGGTTGCCTGTGGTGGCTTCTCTTACGGTGACGTACTGGGCGCGGGCGAAGGCTGGGCAAAATCAATCCTGTTCAACGCTCGGGTACGCGATGAGTTTGAGACCTTCTTCCACCGTCCGCAGACGCTGGCGCTCGGCGTCTGTAACGGTTGTCAGATGATGTCCACCCTGCATGAACTGATCCCTGGCAGTGACCTGTGGCCACGCTTTGTGCGTAACCAGTCTGAGCGGTTTGAAGCCCGTTTCAGCCTGGCCGAAGTGGTAGCCAGCCCGTCGCTGTTAATGGATGGAATGGTCGGCTCGCATATGCCTATCGCGGTTTCCCACGGTGAAGGGTTCGTTGAAGTGCGCGACCCGGCGCATCTGGCCGCGCTGGAAGCGAAAGGACTGGTGGCGCTGCGCTTTATCGATAACTTCGGCAAAGTGACAGAAACCTATCCGGCTAACCCGAACGGCTCGCCAAACGGCATCACCGCGGTCACCAACGAAAGCGGCCGCGTCACTATCATGATGCCGCATCCGGAGCGGGTGTTCCGCACCGTCAGCCACTCCTGGCATGCGGCAGAGTGGGACGAAGACAGCCCATGGATGCGTATTTTCCGCAACGCACGTAAACAGCTGGGTTAAATAATCCGCTGTTAACAACAGGAGGCCGCTGCGCCTCCTGTTTTATTTTCAGACGGCTGTTAGCAAATGGCGGCAGCCGCAGATCAGAGGTGTCGCTATCAGACGACATTTATCATGCTGATTTATATCAGTTAGTCTTGCTCCGCTGCTGAGTGTTGCTGTCAGGCGACAGTTTTAGTGGCTTTCGCGGTTCGCTAACGCCGCCAATAGCCAAATCGTTATGGCAATTTACTGAAAAATATAACTATTTATTTAATGGCATGAAACTTGCTATACTTGGAGCGCTGCTCGTTCATCTGTTTATGATTGCCCCGCACTGCGGAAAAGAGCTCATAAAATCCGAATGACGCACCAAACGGAGCCTGCCGTCCACCTCATCGATAATCGTTTGCTTTGCAACGTTATCAAACGCCGGACGTAACGTTGAGTAAGGCTCCACCCATTCTTCCGCGATGCCGCTGGCGTCGCGTCAACGGTAGGCCAGCGCGCCTGCCGTTTTCTTTTCTGCCCCTTTCTTCCTGCATCAGAGTCCGCTAGCATCCAGACAGCATTTTTCTAAGGAAGCGGCCGCGTGAAAAGATGGCGTTTATTTCCCCGTTCTCTGCGCCAGCTGGTACTGATGGCGTTTGTGCTGGTGCTGTTACCGCTGCTGGTGCTGGCGTGGCAGGCGTGGGAAAGCCTCTCAGCCCTCAGCGAACAGGCGGCGGACACCAACCGCAACACCTTCACCGACGTGCGCCGCAGCGAGGCGATGGCGCGCACTGCGGTTGAGCTGGAACGCAGCTATCGGCAGTACTGCGTGCTGGATGATGCCTCGCTGGCGCGGCTCTATCAAACGCAGCGCACCCGCTACAGCCAGATGCTGAGCGCTCACAGCGCCAGCCTGCCGGAACTGCCGGCTTTCCAGACGCTGCAAGCCACGCTGCCCCTGCTGACCCAACCACAGTGCGACAATGGCAATCCGGTGCCGCGCGCCGCCGAGGCGCTGGATCGCTTCTCGGCCACCAATGCTCGGATGGTGCAGGACACGCGTGAGGTGGTGTTCTCACGAGGCTTACAGCTGCAGCGTGAGATTGCCGATCGCGGCCAGTTCTTCGGCTGGCAGGCGCTGATTCTGTTTATCATCAGTCTGGCGTTAATGATGCTCTTCACCGGCATGATCATCGGGCCGGTTAAGCGCATCGAACGGATGATCAACCGGCTGGGTGAAGGACTTGAACTGGGCAGCAGCGTAGAGCTTCGCGGCCCGCGTGAGCTGCGGTCACTCGGCCAGCGTATTCTCTGGCTGAGTGAGCGGCTGGCTTGGCTGGAAACCCAGCGTCATGAATTCCTGCGTCATCTCTCCCACGAACTGAAAACGCCGTTAGCCAGCCTGCGCGAAGGCACCGAACTGCTGGCGGATGAAGTGGCCGGATCGCTCAATAGCGAGCAGAAAGAGGTGGTGTCGATTCTGGACAGCAGTAGCCGCCATCTGCAGCGGCTGATTGAACAGCTGCTGGACTACAACCGTAAGCTGGCCGATGGCCCGACCCGACTGGAAACGGTCAGGCTGGATGACATTGTGGCGCGGGTGGTCAGCGCCCATGCGCTGTCGGCGCGAACCAAACTGATGCAGACGGTGCTGGATCTCAACGCGCCCCACTGTCTGGCCGAACCGACGCTGCTGATGCGGGTGATCGACAACCTCTATTCGAACGCCGTGAACTACGGCAGCGAATCCGGTACCATCTGGCTGCGCAGTCAGCAGCAGGGCGATCGGATCTGGATCGAGGTTGCCAACAGCGGCACACCGATTCCGCCGGACGAGCAGAAGATGATATTCGAGCCGTTCTTTCAGGGCAGCCTGCAGCGTAAAGGGCCGGTGAAAGGCAGCGGGCTGGGCCTGAGTATTGCCAAAAATTGCCTGCGCCGGATGCAGGGCGACCTGTCGCTGGTCTCCAGCGATCGCACCGGCGTCTGTTTTCGCATTGAACTGAACACCACAGCCGGGAATGTCTGACTGATGAAATATTTACCCGCTTTGCTGCTGAGCACGCTGCTGCTCAGCGGATGTACCGCTTCTCCGGCCACCTCATCGCTGCCATCGGGCCATCCGGTAGCGGAACCGGAGGTCAAAATAGCCGATTATCTGGCGACCCGCTGCAGTGACGTGTGGCAGATTGAGAACCACGCAGCGCTGGGTAACCCGCTCTACTGGATGCGCGCCATCGACTGTGCAGAACGGCTGTCGCCCGCCGAAGCTCGCGCCGAAGCGCACCGCTGGCCGGCTGACGGCTGGTCACGCGCCTTTAAGCAGGGCGTGTTAATGGCTAACGGCAACGTCACTCCGGTGGAGCGACGCCAGTATGTCGCCACGCTGGACAGCTACAGCAGTGATTTTCCCGCTCCGGTTCGTCCGCTTATTCAGCTGTGGCGCAGCAATCAGGCGGCGCAACTTGACCTCAGCGAAGCGCGAACCCGTTACGCGCATCTGCAACAAAGCAGTGATGACCAGCTGGAGATACTCCGGCTGCAAATGGTCAGGCAGCAACAGCAACTGAGCGATACGCAGCGTAAGCTGGAGCGACTGACCGACATTGAGCGCCAGCTATCATCCCGCAAAGCGCCGGATGTCTCTGACAGCAGTCACGGCACCGCACTGCCGCAGGAAGAGGAGCAATAATGGTTAAACAAGCCGCCCGGCTGCTGCTGGTCGATGACGATCCCAGCCTGCTGAAGCTGCTGGGCATGCGTCTCAGCAGCGAAGGTTACCAGGTCACCACGGCTGCCAGCGGCCCGGAAGCGTTGCGCCTGCTGCAGAAAGAAAAAATTGATCTGGTTATCAGTGATCTGCGGATGGACGAAATGGACGGCCTGGCGCTGTTTGGCGAAATCCAGAAACGCCACATGGGGCTGCCGGTAATTATTCTGACCGCGCACGGCTCGATTCCGGATGCGGTCTCCGCCACTCAGCAGGGGGTGTTCAGCTTTCTGACCAAGCCGGTTGATCGTGATGCGCTCTACAAAGCGATTGATGAAGCGCTGGCGCAGCAGGCACCGATCAGCGATGACCGCTGGCGCGAAGCGATTGTCACCCGCAGCCCGCTGATGCTGCGGCTGCTGGAGCAGGCGCATATGGTGGCGCAGTCTGACGTCAGCGTGCTGATTAACGGTCAGAGCGGCACCGGTAAAGAGATGCTGGCGCAGGCGATCCATGCTGCCAGTCCGCGTCACGGCAAGCCATTTATCGCCATCAACTGCGGTGCGCTGCCGGAACAATTGCTGGAGTCTGAGCTGTTTGGGCACGCCAAAGGGGCGTTTACCGGCGCGGTCAGCGCCCGTGATGGGCTGTTCAACGCGGCTGGCGGCGGCACGCTGTTTCTTGATGAGATTGGTGATATGCCGCAGGCGCTGCAGGTTAAGCTGCTGCGGGTGCTACAGGAGCGCAAGGTACGGCCGGTCGGCAGCGATCACGACATGGATATTGACGTGCGTATCATTTCCGCCACCCACCGCGATCTTCCTAAGGCGATGGAGAAAAAAGAGTTCCGCGAGGATCTGTTCTATCGCCTCAACGTGGTTAACCTGAAGATTCCGGCGCTGCATCAGCGGACGGAAGATATCCCGCTGCTGGCGAATCATCTGCTGCGTCAGGCGGCGGAACGGCACAAACCGCAGATCCGCAGTTTTTCTGCCGATGCGATGAAACGCCTTATGGCCGCCAGCTGGCCGGGCAACGTGCGTCAGCTGGTCAACGTGGTTGAGCAGTGTGTGGCACTCAGCGCGTCACCAGTAATCAGTGATGCGCTGGTGGCGCAGGCGCTGAGCGGCGAAAACAGTGCGTTGCCGACCTTTGTCGAGGCGCGCAATCAGTTCGAGCTGAACTATCTGCGTAAGTTACTGCAGATGACCAAAGGCAATGTGACCCATGCTGCGCGTCTGGCTGGACGCAACCGTACTGATTTCTATAAGCTGCTGTCTCGTCACGAACTGGACGCCAGCGATTTTAAAGAGTAGCGTGCGCCGCCATCCCGCTAGGGCAAAGCGTGATCCGCATGGCGGATATTAGCTGCCCGGCCGCGCCAGCAACATTTATACTTGATAAACCCTTCCGACCACGGAGGGAGAGAGAAAAGGGTCTGACATGAAAAAGATTGATGCGATTATCAAACCATTCAAACTCGATGATGTACGTGAAGCCTTAGCTGAAGTCGGCGTCACCGGCATGACCGTGAGTGAAGTGAAAGGGTTCGGCCGCCAGAAAGGCCATACCGAGCTCTATCGTGGCGCAGAGTATATGGTCGACTTTCTGCCGAAAGTGAAAATTGAGATGGTGGTCGGCGACGATATCGTCGATACCTGTGTTGAGACCATCATGCGTACTGCGCAGACCGGTAAAATCGGTGACGGTAAAATCTTTGTCTTTGACGTGGCGCGCGTGGTGCGTATTCGTACTGGCGAAGAAGATGAAGAGGCGATCTGAGTTCGCCGGATTAAAAAATCCCGCTGCGATGCGTGCTTTTTTTATAGCGTAGTCACATGCATTTATGCGGGCCTAACAGTTCGTAATGGATGCGCGCATCCTCGACGCCAGCATCACGCAGCTGCGCCACCACATGCTGCATAAAGCCCAGCGGACCACACAGGTAGAACTGCGTCTGCGGCGACTGTAAACGTGCCGCCAGCGCCGTCACATCCTGAAGAAAAATCGGGGCGCAGTTTCGCCGGGAAAAAGCGTAAAAATCCCGTGCCGCTTCATAGCGTAAAAAGAGGGGATTCACCCTACCTTCACCTGATAAAACGGTTTACACTGTGGGCCTTCGCCCCGGTGGGGCTTAAACTGCCGTTAAAAAAGTTAGCTGAGTCAGGAGATGCGGATGTTAAAGCGTGATATGAACATTGCCGATTATGATGCCGAGTTGTGGCAGGCGATGGAGCAAGAGAAAGTGCGTCAGGAAGAGCACATCGAACTGATTGCTTCTGAAAACTACACCAGCCCGCGCGTTATGCAGGCGCAAGGTTCTCAGCTCACCAACAAATACGCCGAAGGCTATCCAGGCAAACGCTACTACGGCGGTTGTGAATATGTTGATATCGTTGAGCAGTTAGCGATTGACCGGGCTAAACAGCTGTTTGGCGCCGATTACGCCAACGTGCAGCCGCATTCAGGTTCACAGGCAAACTTCGCGGTTTACACCGCGCTGCTGCAGCCGGGTGATACCATCCTTGGAATGAACCTGGCCCACGGCGGACACCTGACCCACGGCTCACCGGTTAACCTTTCTGGCAAACTCTACAACGTAGTGGCTTACGGTATCGATGAAACCGGCAAGATCGACTACGACGAGCTGGCTGAACTGGCCAAAACGCATAAGCCAAAAATGATCGTCGGCGGTTTCTCTGCCTATTCCGGCGTGTGTGACTGGGCAAAAATGCGTGAAATCGCCGATAGCGTCGGCGCATGGCTGTTCGTTGATATGGCGCACGTTGCCGGTCTGATTGCCGCTGGCGTCTACCCAAGCCCGGTGCCGCACGCGCACATCGTGACCTCGACCACCCACAAAACGCTGGCGGGTCCGCGCGGGGGTATCATCTTGGCGAAAAACGGTGATGAAGAGCTGTATAAAAAACTGAACTCCGCGGTATTCCCGGGTGGACAGGGCGGTCCTCTGATGCACGTGATCGCCGGTAAAGCGGTGGCGTTCAAAGAGGCGATGGAGCCGGAATTCAAAACCTATCAGCAGCAGGTCGCGAAAAACGCCAAAGCGATGGTTGAGGTGCTGATCGCACGCGGCTACAACATCGTCTCTGGCGGCACCCATAACCATCTGTTCCTGATCGATCTGGTGAGCAAAAACCTGACCGGTAAAGAAGCCGATGCGGCGCTGGGCCGTGCTAACATGACGGTAAACAAAAACAGCGTCCCGAACGATCCGAAGAGCCCGTTTGTTACCTCGGGTATTCGTATCGGTACCCCAGCCGTTACGCGTCGTGGCTTCAACGAAGTGGACGTGCGTGAACTGGCGGGCTGGATTGCTGACGTGCTGGATAACATCAACGATGAAGCGACCATTGAGCGCACCAAACAGAAAGTGCTGGAAATCTGCAGCCGTCTGCCGGTCTATGCTTAAGCGTTAACCCTTTGTGTAACCGCATAAAAAGGATGACATCAGCCATCCTTTTTTATTGCCTGACGTGCGGCGCTCTGCCAGAGTAGCGCCGACTCTTGCTGCCAGGCAGCACACTTGCTGGAGGGAATATGGCAATCGGCTCCGCCAGATGGCTCGGATTAGGCTACTTCACTTACTTCTTCTGTTACGGCATCTACCTGCCTTTCTGGGGCGTATGGCTCAAAGGCACCGGCCTCGATGCGGAAAAAATCGGTCTGCTGCTGGGCTGCGGCATGGTGGCGTGCTTTGTCGGCAGCCTGCTTATCGCCTCGCAGGTAAAAAATCCGGCACAGTTAATTACCGCACTCCGCCTGCTGGCGCTGATGACCTGCCTGTTCGCCATCGGCTACTGGGTCGGGCAGCAGTGGATGTGGCTGCTGGCGGTGATGATTGGCTTTAACCTGTTTTTCTCGCAGCTGGTGCCGCTCAGTGATGCGCTGGCCGCCACCTGGACGCAACAGATTGGCCTGGCTTACGGTCCGGTACGGCTGTGGGGATCGCTGGCGTTTGTCATTAGTTCGGCGCTGACCGGGGTGCTGGTCGGTGCTTACTCCTCGCAGGCGATATTGTTGTTGCTGTCGGTGGGGGCGCTTAGCATGCTGGCCGGGATGATGCTCACGCCAGCCACTCATCCGCAGGGCAATGAGCGGCAGGGCGCGGCAGGCGGTGGCTGGCGGGTCTGGCGTGACCTGCTGCGTGAGAATGCGGTCTGGCGCTTTATGCTGTGCGTGACGCTGCTGCAGGGGGCGCATGCCGCCTATTACGGTTTCAGTGCTATCTGGTGGCAGGAGAGCGGCTATTCGGCCTCAACGGTGGGCTATCTCTGGTCGCTGGGCGTGGTGGCGGAGATTATTATTTTTGCGCTCAGCAACCGCCTGTTTCGTCGCTGGAGCGCGCGCGATTTGCTGCTGCTGTCGGGCATCTGCGCACTGATTCGCTGGAGCCTGCTGGGCGCCAGCACTGCGCTGCTGCTGCTGATTGTGGCGCAGATTCTGCACTGCGGCAGTTTCACCGTCTGCCATCTGGCGGCGATGCGCTTTATTGCTGCCCGTCAGGGCGCTGAGGTGATCCAGCTGCAATCGCTCTATTCTGCCCTGGCGATGGGCGGCGGAATTGCGGTGATGACCATGATTTGCGGCGTGCTGTTTACCCATCTGCAGAGGCATCTGTTTTGGGTTATGGCATTGGTGGCGCTGCCTGCGCTGTTCCTGCGCCCGCGTTACGACTCGAGCAAATAACGGATACGCTGCTGATGGTGCGCCGTCAGCGGCAGTTCCGCATGTATCAGCGGTGGTGAGTAGAGCGGCAGGGAGGTGGCGTACGGTGAAATAATCAGGTCAACTTCGCGCGGCGCGCCATCGCGCTGAAAACTGCTCACCTGCTGGTAGGTAATATTGATCGGCAGCAGGGTGATTTCACGGATCTGCTGCTCGACATTCTGCTCCAGCTGCGGATCTTCGCCGGTTAATATCAGCACCTGCTTCTCCTGCAATGCATTTTCCTGCATCAGCCAGGCATCAAAAATCACCGTAATCAGGCTCACCTCTTCCGGGGTAAAAGCGATCTGGTATTCATATTCAAAAGCGCGCAGCGCCAGCTGGGTGGTGCGTAACAGGCGCGGATAGAGACGGCTGACATCCAGCGCCACGCTGTTGTCGATACCGATGGGTGAAGTGGGTGCGATCCAGCGCTTGCGCCAGATGGGTATAGAGCTGCTGCAGCAGATCGTCGCGGTCGGCAAAGGTCACCGCAGCACACTGCTCAAAATCGGCAATCAGCTGTACCGTCGCCGCCATTAATCGCTGCTCGCAGGGATGCTTTACCCGATCGGCCTGCGGGGTGTGGATCAGGCTGAACAGCAGCGTCCAGAAATCCGTTTCGCTGATGTGCGGGGCCAGATGGCAGCGTTTACGCCAGTGGTGAATCACATCTTCGGCAGCCTGCCGTTCTGCCTTATGTTGCAGCCAGACGCGCTGAGCATCGCGGGCTGACGCTGACACAGCCCATACTTCATAAAAATCTGCAAAAACAGCCGATCCCGTTCGCTAAAATCGCGGTTCAGCCGCAGACCACAGTGCTGGATTAACGCCTGCAGATTGGTCTCATCGTAGAGCGCTTTCTCTATCTTCATCACTTTCAGACGCTGACGCAGCGGACTGGCAAAATGCTCACAGACAAATGTCTGCGACAAACGCAAACTGCGTCGCAGGTTGTGCAGCAAACAGAGGCGCCGATCCAACTCTGTACCATGAAGACGAAAGCTGCCATCCGCCATCTGGTGCAGTTCCAGCCGGTGATATCGCTGTATCTCGTCACCCACTTCCGCGATATCCTGTCGGGCAACCGCAGGATCAACGCCATTTAACTGGCAGACTTTTTCAAGCGTAAGCGCGGGAGTCGGCAGAAATAGCAGCAATAAAAGATGGCACTGTCGCTGTGAACTGGTGAAGAGTGGTGCCAAAGGGTTAGCAGAACTCATCAATCAGATTTCCAGCAGGCTATTTTGAGCTAAGAATAGCCAACCCCGTCAGCTGTCAGGCGGTTTTTTTAGTCAGAGGTTTAAGGCGGGTCACAAAATTTTGTTACTTATAAATTCTTTTCATCGGGAACGTTACTTTATAACATTATAAAACGCACACCCCTGGTATTACTGATGGTCTTAAGTCCGGCGGCGCTGGCGCACCCACACAGCTTCATCGACATGAAAACCGAACTGGTGGCGAAGGGTGATACCTTCACCGGCTTAAAAATGACTTGGACCATGGATGAGATTACCTCTGCCGATCTGTTGTGTGACGCCGGCGAGGCGAAGCCGGGCAGCGTGGTGTGGAAGAAGCTGGCGGCCGGCGTGATGGCTAACGTGCTGGGCCAGCACTACTTCTCAGAAATCTGGCATAACCAACAGCGGGTGAAATTTTTGAATCTGCCTGACGAATATAATCTCTCGCGTAACGGTCATAAGGCGGTACTGGAGTTTATTCTGCCGCTGGCGGAACCGCCGGTACTGACCGGGCAGCGCTTCGACATCCTCACCTTCGATCCCACTTATTTTGTCGACATGTTTTATGACAATGTCAGCGCCCTGACGCTGCCGCTGGCACTGCAGGATCGCTGTAAGTTTATGCTTAACACGCCAAAGCCCAACGACTCGCTAAAACAGTATGCGCTGTCGCTGGATAAGGCCGATGCGCCGGAAGAAGAGCTTGATTTGGGCCGACAGTTCGCGCAGACGGTGATTCTCACATGTCAGTAATGCCCACACCGGCCCGCGCCTCACGACTCTGGCCGCTGCTGCTGACCGGCGGCACGCTGCCTCTGGCTCAACTGGTCGCAGATTCTGCTGCAGAGCGTGTTGTGGCAGAAAGATTTGCATCGACAGATGACCCAGCTGTTACAGCAAGTGGCTGAACAGCCGCAGCAGGCCGGGCTGTCGCTGGTGCTGTTCAGCCTGCTGTACGGCATTTTGCATGCGCTCGGACCCGGCCACGGCAAAGTGGTCATTACCACTTTTCTGGCAACCCATCCGCCGAGAGTTAAAACCAGTATTAAGCTGACGCTGCTGGCCTCGCTATTGCAGGGCTCAGTGGCGATAGTGCTGGTCACGGTGATGCTGGTGCTGCTGCAAACCTCTTCACGCCAGCTGCATCTCAGCAGCTTCTGGCTGGAAAAGGGCAGCTATCTGCTGGTGATTGGGCTGGGGGCTTGGATCGGTTACCGCGCGCTGCGAGCGCTGTGGCAGATGCGACGTCCGCGCCCGGCGATCGCTTTTCGCATGCTGCGTCCCGATCACCAGCATGACGCACACTGTGGTTGCGGACATGCGCACCTGCCATCGCCGTAGCAGATACGCGAGGCGGTGAGTGTGAAAACCCAGCTGCTGGTGGTGGTATCCATGGGACTGCGGCCCTGTTCCGGGGCGATCATGATGCTGCTGTTTGCCAAAGTGATCGGCGTCTATGCCTGGGGCGTGCTGTCAGCGGCGGCGATGGCGCTCGGCACCGCATTGACCATCTCGCTGATTGGTTTGCTGGTCCAGCGCGCCCGCGTAGTGGCGCAACGGCTGGCCCAGCCGCGGCAGAATCGACTGGCGCAGCTGCTGGTTCCGATGCTGACCTTAATCGGTAGCCTTATATTAATCGTGGCCGGCATCGCTTTATAGCAGTCAGCACAGCCCGCTTTCAGCGGCGGAGTTCGACCTTTCTGATTTCAACAAACGCAGCGGGAGTTAAATTTCTGCTGTGCAGTTAATCTCGCTAATTAGCTTTAAATTCACATCGTTATTTTTTTCTCTCTCGGTTGTAGTGGTGAAATTACTATTCACTGTCTACGCTGTTATTACCAAAACGGCATTCTCTGTCGGGATGATAAAAACCAAAGCACCTTTCTGTTTGTTGCGAGGAGAACATTTCATGGCTGATACCCGTATTAATAATGGCTATACCGAAACGCTGGCGACCGGGCCGGCGGGACTGCCGCTAAAGCGTATTTCCTGGAGCGCCGTCTTTGCCGGGGTGACTTGTGCGCTGATCGTTCACATCATATTGACGCTGCTGGGAACGGCGATTGGCGCGACCAGCGTTGATCCGATGAAGGAACAGAATCCATTAGACGTTCTGGGGACTGGCGCACTGGTCTGGACCGCCATCGAAATGCTGGTGGCGATGGCGGCCGGTAGCTATGTGGCGGGGCGTCTGGCACAGCGTGAAGGTGCGCTGCACGGCTTACTGATGTTTGGCCTCAGCACAATTTTCACTCTTTACCTGGCGATTGCGCTGGCGAGCAGTGTATTGGGTGGGGCGATGAATATTGTCGGTTCCGGTTTCCAGGCATTGGGTAGCGGTATTTCCGCTGCTGCGCCATCGGTTACTCAAATGGCGAAAGATAAATTGCAGGAAAGCAATATTAATTTAGATGACCTGCAGAACGAGCTGGAAACAACGCTGCGTCAGACCGGTAAGCCGGAATTACAGCCTGAGAACTTAAAACAGGATGCAAATAACGAAGCGCAGAATGCAGAGAATCAGGCTAACAACACCGCTAACCACCATCCACAGACGGCGGATACTGATCTGGCTAACTGGTTAAAAGGCGTGATGAATCGTCATTCAGATACATTACAGGCTGCCGATCGTGATGTGCTGAAAAATATTATCAAAGCGCGTAACGGTAAAAGCGATCAGGAAGTCGATCAGATTGTTACCCAGACTGAGCAGAGCTATCAGCAGGCGATGCAGAAATATCAGGAAGTGAAGCAGCAGGCCGAGCAGAAAGCGCGTGAAGCGGTAGAAAAAGCGGCAGCGGCTACGGCGAAAGCCAGCTGGTATGCGCTGATTCTGTTGATTATCGAAGCGGTGCTGGCCGGTGTGATGGGGATGGTGGGTCGTCGTACTCAGCCTCGTCAGGTGCTGTCACATGAACGTCGTTAATCGACGCGAAAAACAGGCAATAAAAAAGGCGGCTGAGAAGCCGCCTTTTTCTGTGCTGTCACTTAGCGTTTTAACGCTTCGCTCAGCTCTTCACGCATGTTGGACAGCATGGCTTTCACCACGCGTGGGTTACCGGCAACGATATTACCGGAATGCAGATAACCGTGGTTACCGGTGAAGTCAGTGACCAGGCCACCCGCTTCACGCACCAGCAGTTCACCTGCCGCAAAATCCCATAGCTTCAGGCCAATCTCAAAATAACCATCCACGCGACCGGCCGCGACATAAGCCAGGTCCAGCGCAGCTGAGCCGGTGCGGCGGAAATCGGCGCACTGGGTAAACAGTTTTGTAAGGATGTTCATGTAGGCTGGCGCGTGCTGCTTTAGCTTGAACGGGAAGCCGGTAGCCAGAATGGTGCCATCCAGGTCGCAAGCGATGCTGCCGCGCAGACGGTATCCATTAAGCTGGGCGCCTTGGCCGCGTACGGCGCTGAACAGTTCATTACGCATTGGGTCGTAAACCACCGCGACTTCAGTGCAGCCTTTGATGCGCACGGCGATGGAAACAGCAAAGTGGGGCAGACGTTTGATGAAGTTGGTGGTGCCATCCAGCGGATCGATAACCCATTGAATGTCCTGATCCTCACCCGCCAGTTCACCGCTTTCTTCGGTGATCATGGTATGTTTCGGGTAAGATTTACGAATCACTTCGATAATCAGGCGTTCTGCTTCGCGATCAACATTCGTTACGAAGTCGTTGCTGCCTTTCTGGCTGGCTTCGACGGCGTCCGGGGTTTCATAATTCTTGGCAATTAAATTTCCGGCCTTGCGCGCTGCGCGCACGGCAATGTTGAGCATTGGATGCATCGGTATCTCTCGCTGGATGTTAAAGAACGGGGAAAACGGACCGGAAAAGTATAGCAGTGTGTTCGGTAAATGTCCTGCTTTATGTTAGCATTCGCGCTACTGATTTTACCGACCCGCTGCTGAGACTCCTCAATAATGCTGCAAAATATCCGTATCGTGCTGGTTGGAACCTCTCACACCGGCAACATTGGCTCTGTCGCCCGCGCCATGAAAACCATGGGCCTGACTAACCTTTATCTGGTTAACCCGCTGGTCAAACCCGATTCACAGGCGAGCTCCCTCGCTGCTGGAGCCAGTGATGTGATTGGCGACGCTAAAATCGTCGACTCGCTGGACGAGGCTATCGCCGGCTGCAGTTTAGTGGTTGGTACCAGCGCGCGTTCACGTTCGCTGCCGTGGCCGATGCTTGATGCCCGCGAATGCGGCGTGAAAAGCGTGGAAGAGGGCCAGCAGGCTCCGGTGGCGCTGGTGTTTGGTCGTGAACGCGTCGGCCTGACCAATGAAGAGCTGCAGAAGTGTCATTATCACGTCGCGATTCAGGCCAACCCGGAATACAGCTCGCTGAACCTGGCGATGGCGGTGCAGATCATCGCCTATGAAGTACGGATGGCCTGGCTGCAGGCGCAGGAACAGGCCAGCCCGCAGCCGCAGTATGCCGAGTCGCCTTATCCACTGGTGGATGACCTTGAGCGCTTCTATCAGCACATGGAACAGATGATGCTGAACAGCGGCTTTATCCGTGAAGCTAACCCGGGCCAGGTGGTGAGTAAACTGCGTCGTCTTTATACCCGTGCCCGGCCGGAACGTGATGAACTTAACATTCTGCGCGGCATGCTTTCGTCGTTTGAAAAGCGAAAAAACGAGAAGAAAGAAGACGATGTTAGTTGATTAAGTTACCTGGTTAATTAAATTAGTTGACCAAATTACTCGGGAATGTCAGACTTGCCGGCACCTTTTGCTAATACTCCGATAACCGGACGCTATTGAGGTGGTACGCTATGAGACTGACATCCAAAGGACGTTATGCCGTAACTGCTATGCTGGACGTTGCCCTTCATTCCCATGAAGGCCCGGTTCCGCTGGCTGACATTTCCGAGCGTCAGGGCATTTCGCTGTCGTATCTCGAGCAGTTGTTCTCCCGCCTGCGTAAAAATGGCTTAGTCGCCAGCGTACGGGGTCCGGGCGGCGGTTATCTGTTGGGTAAAGATTCGAATGCTATCGCCGTCGGTGAAGTGATCACCGCGGTCGATGAGTCCGTTGACGCCACCAAATGCCAGGGCAAAGAAGGCTGCCAGGGCGGCGAGCGTTGCCTGACCCACGTCCTGTGGCGCGATCTGAGCGTGCGCATCAGTGACTTCCTGAACAATATTACGCTGGCTGAGCTGGTGAATAATCAGGATATCCTCGACGTGGCCGATCGGCAGAACGCCGATGACAATCGTCGCTTCCAGAGCCCACGCGCTCAGGAAATCAACGTCAATCTGCGCGCCTCTTAATCCCCGCTGCTGCGGCCCTAACTGCTAACGCGGGCAGGGCCGAATCTGCTATAAAGACGTATGATTTTTTATACGGAGCTGTAGCGCAATGAAATTACCGATTTACCTGGATTATGCCGCCACCACGCCGGCCGACCCGCTTGTAGCCGGCAAAATGATGCAGTTTCTGACGCTGGATGGCACGTTCGGTAATCCGGCCTCCCGTTCTCACCGTTTTGGCTGGCAATCTGAAGAAGCGGTCGACGTGGCGCGCAATCAGGTGGCCGAACTGGTTAATGCCGATCCGCGTGAAATCGTGTTTACCTCTGGCGCCACCGAATCTGACAATCTTGCAATTAAAGGCGCAGCCCATGCCCATCAGGCGCGCGGCAAACATATCATTACCAGCCAGACCGAACACAAAGCGGTGCTCGACAGTTGCCAGCAGCTAGCGCGTGAAGGCTTTGATGCCACCTACCTGAAAACGGCCGCCAACGGCATTATCAGCCCTGAAATGCTGCGTGACGCCCTGCGTGACGACACCATTTTAGTCTCGATCATGCACGTCAATAATGAAATCGGGGTGATTCAGGATATCGCTGCTTTCGGCGAGCTGTGCCGTGAACGCGACATTCTGTTTCACGTTGATGCAACCCAGAGCGTCGGCAAACTGCCGATCGATCTCAGCGTGTTGCCGGTCGATTTGATGTCATTTTCCGCCCACAAACTCTATGGCCCGAAAGGGATCGGCGCACTCTATGTCCGCCGCAAACCACGGGTGCTGATCGCTGCCCTTATCCATGGCGGTGGACACGAGCGAGGCATGCGTTCCGGCACGCTGCCGGTCCACCAGATTGTCGGAATGGGCGAGGCCTACCGCATTGCGGCGGAAGAGCGTGAGACCGAGATGGCGCGCCTGCAGCGCCTGCGTGACCGGCTGTGGCACGGCATCAGCACGCTGCCGGACGTCACGCTGAACGGTGACCTGCAACACAGCGCCGCTAACATCCTTAACCTCAGTTTTGCCAACGTTGAGGGCGAATCGCTGATCATGGCGCTAAAAGACCTGGCGCTCTCCTCCGGTTCTGCCTGTACCTCTGCCAGTCTGGAGCCATCTTATGTCCTGCGGGCTTTGGGTATCGGTGAAGAGCTGGCGCACAGTTCGCTGCGGTTTTCGCTTGGCCGCTTTACCACCGAAGAAGAGATCGATTACGCCATCGCGCTGGTGCAGAAATCAGTGACGCGACTGCGTGTCTTAATGTAATCGGCCGGATACCTGGCCAGATTCTGGAAACCGCGCCATAATATGCGCTACGCTGGCATCCTCTGACGGAATCTGTTATCAGGTCTGTCTGCGCATTGCATTTAACATCTTATTAGAGCCGCTTTAACAATCAGGCTGGATGAAACGAATGACGTCTATGGAGCTTCGCGATGACAACACAACCGATGAACATCACTCTTAGCAGCCAGCCCGCCGATGCGCGCTGGGGTGAAAAAGCCATTCTGAGCAGCAACGACAGCGGCATGACCCTGCACCTGACCGGTGCGGATGCGCTGATGACCATTCAGCGTGCCGGTCGCAAACTGGATAGCCAGGGTATCCGCCACGTGGCGCTGACCGGCGAAGGCTGGCACCTTGAACAGTGCTGGGCGTTCTGGCAGGGCTACCGCGGCCCGAAAGGACAGAGTCAGGTTGACTGGCCGACGCTGGGCGAGCACGAGCAGTCAGAATTTGATCGCCGGCTGAAAATTATCGACTGGGTACGCAACACCATTAACCTGCCGGCCGAAGAGCTGGGGCCGGAGCAGCTGGCGCACACCGCCATCGATCTGATCAGTGAAGTGGGCGGCAGCGCCGCCAGCTATCGCATCACCAAAGGTGACGATCTGCGGGTGCAGGGCTACACGGGCCTGCATACGGTAGGGCGCGGCTCCAGTCGTCCGCCGGTGCTGCTGGCGCTCGACTTCAATCCGACCGGTGACGACAAAGCGCCGGTTTACGCCTGTCTGGTCGGCAAAGGCATTACCTTCGACACCGGCGGCTACAGCATGAAGCAGAGCAGCTTCATGGACTCAATGAAGTCAGACATGGGCGGCGCGGCCACCGCGACCGGTGCGCTGGCGATGGCTATTGCCCGCGGCCTCAACAAACGCGTGAAGCTTTATCTCTGCTGCGCCGACAACATGGTCAGCAGCAACGCCTTTAAGCTGGGCGATATTATTCGCTATCGCAACGGCAAATCGGTGGAGGTGATGAACACCGACGCTGAAGGTCGGCTGGTGCTGGCTGACGGCTTAATCGACGCCAGCGAACAGCAACCGACGCTGCTGATCGATGCCGCCACCCTGACCGGCGCAGCCAAAACCGCGCTGGGCAATGATTACCATGCGCTGTTTACCTTTGATGAGGTGCTGGCACAGTCGCTGATGGGCAGCGCAGTCAGTGAGAACGAGCCGTTCTGGCGTCTGCCGCTGGCTGAGTTCCATCGCAGCCATCTGCCGTCTAACTTTGCCGATCTCAATAACATTGCCAGCCCGGCACATGCGGCTGGTGCCAGCAGCGCGGCGGCGTTCCTCTCTTATTTCGTCAGCAACTACCAGCAGGGCTGGCTGCACATCGACTGCTCTGCGACCTACCGCAAAAGCGCGGTCGATCAGTGGGCTGCCGGTGCCACCGGCCTCGGCGTGCGGACGCTGGCTAACCTGTTACTGGAATAACTGCTATTCAGCGGTGGCGGATGCCGCCGCGCTTTTAGAGAGTGAATATGAACCGTCTTGAAGAGGTGCTGAAGCTGGCCGCTACCGAGCCCGCTTACCGGCCCGAATTTTTTCAACTGCTGCTGGAATCAGACGTCTGGGTGCCAGGCGAAAGCACATCGCAGCAACTTGATGCTAGCACGCCGGTGGATCTGCAGCACTGGGAAAAAGAGGATGGCAGCAGCATCATTCCGTTTTTCAGTTCAGAACAGGCGATGAGCGACGCGGTCAGCACTGAGCAGGCTTATCTGCATCTGCCGGTGCGCACGCTGTTTGAAATGACCCGTGGCGAAACGCTGTTTCTCAACCCTAAATTACCGACCGGCAAAGAGTTCTCGCCTGCCGAAATCACCCATCTGCTGGCGGAAGAGGGCAGCGCCCTGAGTCAGCAAACGGTGCTGGAAGGCGGGCAGTCGCTGCTGTTGTCTGAAGTGGCGGAACCTTCGGCGCAGATGGTTGATTCGCTGACCCAGCTGTTCAGCAAATACAAGCAGGTGTGCCGCGCGTTTATCGCCAGCATCCGTGAGCGGGCCGATGAAGCGCCGAACCCGCTGATTGGTATTGAAGCGGACAGCGATTATTGAAGCGATCATTCAGGCGTCCGGCAGCGTGGCAATAGATACGCTGCCGGACGACGCGCCGGTCGACTTGTGCGAAGTGTCGGTGGAAGATCGTGGCATCAGCCATTTCTTTACCGCCCATATCACCCCGTTCTGTGAACGCCGCTGGGGCAGTTTCCTGCGCGACTTCAAAGGCGGCGAACGCATTATCTGATGGAAAAAGAGCGGCACAGTGGCCGCTCTTTTTTATTTCGCAATCGGCAGATCGTCGCGGCTGCCCCATTCGCTCCACGAACCGTCGTAGATGGCGGTCTGACGTGCGCCCAGGGCGGTCAGCGCCAGAATCACCACTGCCGCCGTCACGCCCGAACCACAGCTGGCCACCACCGGTTTGTCCAGCTCAACTCCGGCGCGGGCAAACAGATCGCACAATTCAGCCAGCGGTTTCAGTTCGCCATTCACCACTAGGCTATTCCACGGCACATTCAGGCTATTTGGAATGTGGCCGCGCAGCAGGCCGGGACGCGGTTCATCCACTTCGGCGTTAAAACGGTTGGCCGCGCGCGCATCCACCAGCTGTGCGCCACCTTCATGGCTGATCAGCAGCACATCATTCAGCCGACGGACCTGGCCTTCATCATAGCTGGCCTCAAACTCGCCTTCCGGCAGTGACACCGGGCCGCTTTCAAGGGCAAAACCGGCCGCTTTCCAGCCCTGCAGGCCGCCAGCCAGAATCGACACCTGCGCGACGCCATACAGGCGCAGCATCCACCAGGCGCGTGGGGCCGAGAATAGATTTCCCTCGTCATAGACCACCAGATGTTTGTCGCTGCTGATACCCAGTTCACGCATCGCCACGGCAAAACGCTCGGCGCGCGGCAGCATGTGCGGGTAAGGGCTGGTGTGATCCGACAGTTCTTCAATATTGAAAAACGGTGCATCAGACAGATGACCCGCCAGATATTCGGCATTTACATCCCGCACCGCTTCCTGACCAGGCGGCAGCATCCGGCTGTCCAGCACCTGCAGGTTTTCATCGTGATAGTGTTCCTGTAACCAGTCGGCGGACACAAACAGTGGCGTCGTCATAACAACCTCATCGTCATAACAACCTCATCTAAGTTATCTGTGCTGTCAGTGTCGGGCAATGCGGGCGCCATCTCAAGAGAAGCGTTGATTAAATGCGACCATTGAGATGAAATTGCGCAGCGTTATAAAACGACTCCTCTGGGACCCGGTGAGGATTTACCATGAAAAAACGCATTAACCGACTGCTGATCGGCCTGCTGATCGGCTCGGCCGCTCGCTGCTGGCGACGGCAGCCGTACCAGTTTTCACTGTCAGCGCAGCGGAAACGACCGCCACGCAGGTCAGCAAACCGCTGACTCTCCTCGACCTCGCTGAACTTCAGCTTGATGGCGCCGCCGCGCTGGTCTTAACCTTTAATCAGCCGCTGGATGAAAAGCAGGATCTGACGCAAAAAGTCAGGCTGACCGACGATAAACAGGGTCAGGTAGACGGTGGCCGGGAGCTGTCTGACAACCGCAAAGCGCTGCGTTTTCGTCATCCCCAGCCGTCGCGTCAGTTTACCGTGACGGTGGAAGCGGGACTGCGCGCGGCCAGCGGAGAGACGCTGGCGGCCGGCTTCAGTAAAAAAATCACCACCCGTGATATCGAACCGATGGTCGGTTTTGCCAGCCGTGGCTCGCTGCTGCCGCTGCGCCTCACTGAGGGGTTACCGGTGCTGGCGCTGAATATCAACCAGGTTGATGTGGATTTTTTCCGGATAAAAAATGCCGGTCTGGCGGCGTTTCTTGCCGAGTGGAATGACGGCAATAACCTCTCAAGCTGGCAGTCGTATTCGTTGTTGAAAAGCAGTCAGCTGGTTTACAGCGGACGTTTTGAACTCAACCCGGCACGCAATACTCGTGAAAAACTGCAGTTATCATTACAGCATGCCCGCCACGCTGTTTACCCTGAGCGATATTGGTCTGTCACTGCATCGCTTTCCCACGCAGCTTGAACTGTTCGCCCAGAGCCTGGAAAACGGCAAGCCGCTTTCTGACGTCAGCGTCAGGCTGCTGAACGAGAAAGGCCAGGTGCTGCAAAGTGGCGCCAGCGACAGCAACGGGCATCTGCGTCTGAAAGCGGATGAGAAGGGCCGCTTTCTGCTGGCGATGCAGGGCGAACAGACCTCGCTGATCGACCTGGCGCGTCCGGCGCTGGATCTGGCGGAGTTTCCGGTCACCGGGCCGCAGGGCTACGACAAACAGCTGTTCGTGTTTGGTCCACGGGATATCTATCGCCCGGGCGAAACGGTGATCGTCAATGCACTATTACGGGATGCCGACGGTAAACCGTTGCCGGCCCAGCCCGATGACCAGCTGGTGCGTACCTTTGTCTGGCAGCCGCAGGACGGTTTCTATCAGCAGAGTTTCACCCTGCCCGACGCGTCGATGACCGGTGACTGGCAGCTGCGGCTGAATGCCGGTGACAATCTGAAGCGGCAATGGTCTTTCCACGTCGAGGATTTTCTGCCGGAACGCATGGCGTTGCCTCTGAAAACCGATCCCCAGCCGCAGCCTGCCGATGCTGATATCGCTTTCGATATTGAGGGCCGCTACCTGTATGGCGCACCGGCCGCCGGTAACGCGCTGCAGGGCGAGCTTTATCTGCGCCCGGCACGGGAGGCGGTCGCGGCGCTGCCGGGTTACCAGTTTGGCGATATTACCGAGCAGGGCCTCAGGCGCACGCTGGATGAAGTCGATCTGAAGCTGGCGGCAAGGCCCGGCTCACGGTCGATAATCAGTGGGATCAATTGCATTCACCGCTCAACCTGATTCTGCAGGCCAGCCTGCTGGAAACCGGTGGCCGCCCGGTCACCCGCTGTGCCACTACCGCCATCTGGCCAGCCGCGGCGCTGCCCGGCATTCGTCCGCTGTTCGCTAATAAGGCGGTGTATGATTACCGCAGCGACAGCTATCACGACGAGCCTACCGTGCCGGAAAACAGCCTAGCGGAATTTGACCTCGTTTACGCCAACAGCCAGGGCGTAAAGCTGGCGGCTGACAAGCTGGTTGTGCGATTAATCCGCGAACGGCGCGATTACTACTGGAGCTTTTCTGACAGCGAGGGCTGGCAATCGCGTTACGATGCCAAAGATCTGCAGGAAGATGAACGCGTTATCACCGTTCCGGCGAGTGGCAGCAGTAAGGTGGGCTTCCCGGTAGAGTGGGGCAGTTACCGGCTTGAGGTACAGGCGGACGAAAAGATCGTCAGCAGCGTACGTTTTAAGGCGGGTTACGACTGGCAGGATAATACTAACGGCACCGGGGCACTGCGTCCGGATCAGGTGAAACTAAAACTGGATAAAGCGGCGTATCAGCTTGGCGAAACGGTCCATCTGCAGGTGGAGTCCCCGACAGCCGGTAAAGGCTATCTGATGGTGGAGTCGAGCAGCGGTACGCTGTGGTGGCAGCCGTTAACCGTGCCGCAGGGTGGCACCCAGGTTGATGTGCCCGTTGCCGATAGCTGGCAGCGCCACGATCTCTACTTTAGCCATCGTGGTGCGCGACGGCGATAAGGTCAGTGGGGCGACGCCAAAACGCGCGGTCGAACTGCTGCATCTGCCAATGGCGACCGAGGCGCGGCGACTCAACCTGACGCTGGAAACGCCCGCGACCATCCGGCCTGAGCAGAACCTGCAGGCTAGCCGCGACGGCGGCCCGCTGCCTGAGAAGGTACAGGTGCTGCTGTCGGAGGTCGACAGTGGCGTGCTGAGCGCGACCGATTACCAGACCCCCGATCCGTGGCAGGCGTTTTTCGGTCGTAAACGCTATAACGTCGATCAGTATGATGTGTTCGGGCAGCTGATTGAGGGCGGGGGCCGACTGGCGACCCTGCGCTTTGGCGGTGATGGCGAAGATCCTTCGAATACGCGCGGCGGTAAAAAGCCGGTTACCCACGTCAATATTGTGGCGCAGCAATTACAGGTTGTGACGCTGGATAAACAGGGCAAAGGCACTCTTACGCTGTCGATCCCGGCGTTTAACGGTGAGCTGCGACTGATGGCGCAGACCTGGAGTGACGACAGCTTCGGCGCTGCCGAACGCAAAGTAGTGGTGGCAGCACCGCTGGTCAGCGAACTGGCGACACCGCACTTTCTTGCCAGCGGCGACCAGGCTTCTCTGGCGCTGGACATCAACAACCTGACCGAGCTGCCGCAGACCCTGAAAGTAGATGTGGCGGCCAGTGGCCTGGTCGGGCTGGCGGGCGCCGCCAGTCAGACTATCAGCCTGGCAAAAGGCGCTCGCACCACCCTGCAGATACCGGTGACGGCGAAAAACGGTTTTGGCGACGGTGAGGTCGCGGTGCAGATCAGCGGGCTGAATCTGCCTGGTGAGCCGGTGCGGCCCAGCAAACAGCAGTGGAAGATCGGTTTCAGGCCGCCTTATCCTGCCCAGACCCTCAATTTTGACGCGGTGATTATCCCCGAGCAGCCGTGGCAGGTGGCGGCCGCAGCGTTTACCGGTCTCGACAGCCAGACGCTGAGCGGGCAACTGACGCTAAGTAATCGGCCGCCGTTAAATCTCGCCAGCTATATCAGTGCGCTGTATGCCTATCCTTACGGTTGCCTGGAGCAGACCGCCAGCGGCCTCTGGCCTTCGCTCTACACCAGTCAGGCGCAGCTCAGTGCCATGGGGATTAAAACCAGCACTGATGACGCGCGGCGGGCGGCGGTAGATACTGGCATTGCCCGGCTGGCAGGCATGCAGCGCGCGGACGGCAGCTTCGGCTTATGGGGTAAACAGAGCGAAGAGGAGTTCTGGTTAACGGCTTACGTGACCGATTTTTTGCTGCGTGACAGCGAGGCCGGTTATGCGTTGCCTGACGACCTGATCGCCCGCGCCAACGCCCGGCTGCTGCGCTACTTAAAGGACCCGGCGCAGATCACCGCCAGGGGCGCTAACTAGCCTGAGGCATTGCGCTTCAGCGTGCAGGCCTACGCCGGCCTGGTACTGGCGCGGCAGCAGCGCGCGCCGCTGGGTGCCCTGCGTGCGCTGTGTGAAAAGCGTGACCAGAGCCGCTCAGGGCTGGCGCTGATGCAGCTCGGCGTAGCGCTGAAGCTGATGGGTGATACACCGCGGTCGCAGCTGGCGATCGCTGGATTGGGGACTACGGCAGCACGGTACGCGATCAGGGCATGATGATTGCGCTGTTAGCGGAAAATCAGCTGCAGCCGGATCTGCAAAACAGCCTGCTGCTGTCGCTGTCGAAAGAGCTTAATGGTAAACGCTGGTTCTCGACGCAGGAGAATAACGCCCTCTATCTGGCTGCGCGCACCCTGCAAACGGCTCAGGGCCAGCGCTGGCAGGCGAACCTCGCGGGTAATCCACAACCGCTGACCGGCAATGCGCCGTTAAACCGCGGGCTGGATGCACAGCAGCTGACGCAGGGGGTGACGGTAAGCAATCCGGGCCCGGTGGCCCTGTATGGCAACCTGAACGTGGTGGGGTATCCACTGACCCCGCCAGCGCCGGTCAGCCAGCAGCTGGCGATCAAACGGGAGTACTTTACCCTCGACGGCAAAGCCGCCGATCTCAGTGATCTGCGCAGCAGTGAGCTGCTGGTGGTGCGTCTGACCGTCTCAGCCAGACGCGACATCAGTGATGCGCTGGTGGCGGATTTACTGCCTGCCGTTCAGCTGCTGGAAGCGCTGGGGCCGAAAAATGTGGCAGCCCGTTTGCGTAACGTCGGGCTCAACCTCGCTTTCCAGCCGGTTCCGGACCTATTCTGTCGCTGATCCTCGGCGGCACCGGGGCACGCATGGACGAGGTGGTAGCGGCCTACAGCGCCTTTGCTCGCCACGGCAACGCCGGTCAGCTGCGCTGGTTGCCCGAGCAGCCGTTGCAGCAGCGGCCGTTAATGTCACCTGGCGCGGCGTGGATTATCCGCCGCATTCTGGCGGGCGAGGCGCAGCCAGCGGCTAACGGCAGTGAACCCGCGGTGGTCCCGCTGGCATGGAAAACCGGCACCAGCTACGGCTACCGCGATGCCTGGGCGGTCGGGGTGAATCCGCGCTACCTGATTGGCGTCTGGGTTGGACGCCCGGATGCGACGCCGGTGGCCGGGCAGTCAGGCGTGGCCTTGGCGGTACCGGTGATGAATCAGGTTAACAGTATCCTGATCAGTCGCTTAGCCGGGCGGGAATGGCCTGCCGATCCGCGTCCTGCCTCGGTGACGGTCGCCGCTATCTGCTGGTCTGGCGGCCAGCCACTGCCGGTGGGCGACCAGAATTGCCGGCAACGGCGGCAGAGCTGGGTGTGCTCAACGACACGCTGCCGCCCACGCTACTGGCAAAACGATCGGGGATTGCGGGTGGCGGCGGATTGCCCCCAGGCCTGCAGCCGTGAACGCCTGATGTGGCCGCTGCCGCTCGAAGCCTGGCTGCCACCCCAGGAGCGACGGACGCAGCGCTTACCGCCAATCGATCCACACTATCCGCCGTTAGAGCAGGGCAGCAGCGCGCCGCTGATCGTCACCGGCGTGATTGACGGACAGCGGATGCAACCGCTGCCGGGTAACCCGGTGCTGGAACTGCCGGTGGCAGTGCAGGGTGGGTAGGGCACGGCGCGCTGGTGGTTTCTCAACGGTCAACCGCAGCAAAGCCAGAACGGTACATTGTCGCTGCATCTTGATCGTCCGGGCGACTATCAGCTGGTGATAATGGACGAAGCGGGCCAGCTGGCCACCGTCACCTTCAGCCGCCTGTGACGCTTTTTTGCGCTAAATCAGAGTTGCGCCCGCTTTGCTTCGATTCAGATCAAGGTTTTTCAATAAATTGCGGATCTCTGATAGGCAACGCCAGGCTATACCCCTATAATCGGCGCCGTTTCTTAGCCGGGGCGTGCGCCCCCGGTTTCTTCAGGACGTCAAGACAGAGGTCATCATGGCAATCGAACGTACTTTTTCTATCATCAAGCCAAACGCCGTCGCTAAAAACGTGATCGGTGCCATCTACAACCGTTTTGAAAGCGCAGGCTTCAAAATCGTTGGCGCAAAAATGCTGCAGCTGAGCAAAGAGCAGGCTGAAGGTTTCTACGCTGAACATCAGGGCAAGCCATTCTTCGACGGCCTGGTTGAATTCATGACCTCTGGTCCGGTAGTGGTTTCTGTGCTGGAAGGCGAAAACGCCGTTCAGCGTCACCGTGACCTGATGGGTGCCACTAACCCGGCAAACGCACTGGCCGGCACCCTGCGTGCTGACTACGCTGACAGCTTCACCGAGAACGCGACCCACGGTTCAGATTCTGCAGAATCTGCTGCCCGCGAAATCGCCTACTTCTTGGGCGAAAACGAAATCTGCCCGCGTACCCGTTAATCGCCTGGCGATAAACCACCGGCTGGCTTTACAGAAATCTGCCTGAGGGAGGCGACTCCCACCTGTTATCAGGCCGCAGATGTTGTACAGTATTGCGCCTTCATTAACTCCGCTTGATGAAGGCGCAATTTTTTACTTATTCCTGAACAGCGCCATAACGTGTAACAACGAGGCCAGAGAACATTATGTCCGAACAGATTGTGACGTCCGCGTCTGCATCCCCGATTGTTGTTTTCCCCAAGAGCCAAAAAATTAACCTGCTGGACCTCAACCGTCAGCAGATGCGCGAATTCTTCCTGTCGCTCGGCGAAAAGCCGTTCCGCGCTGACCAGGTCATGAAGTGGATCTATCACTACTGCTGCGATGACTTCGAGCAGATGACCGACATCAACAAAAAGCTGCGTACCCGGCTGATGGAGCTAACGGAAATCCGCGCCCCGGAAGTAGCGGAAGAGATGCGCTCCACCGATGGCACCATTAAATGGGCGATCCGCGTTGGAGATCAGCTGGTGGAAACCGTCTACATCCCGGAAGGCGACCGCGCCACGCTGTGCGTCTCTTCACAGGTGGGCTGTGCGCTGGAGTGTAAATTCTGTTCGACCGCTCAGCAGGGCTTCAACCGTAACCTGCGGGTTTCAGAGATTATTGGTCAGGTGTGGCGCGCGGCGAAAATTGTCGGCGCGGCCAAAATTACCGGCCAGCGTCCGATCACCAACGTGGTGATGATGGGCATGGGTGAGCCACTGCTCAACCTCAACAACGTGGTACCCGCCATGGAGATCATGCTGGATGACTTCGGTTTCGGCTTATCGAAGCGCCGTGTGACCCTTTCAACCTCTGGCGTGGTGCCGGCGCTCGACAAACTGGGCGATATGATTGACGTCGCGCTGGCGCTCTCGCTGCATGCGCCGAACGACAAGTTGCGTGACGACATCGTCCCGATCAACAAAAAATACAATATTGAAACCTTCCTGGCGGCGGTGAAACGCTACATTAGCAAATCAAATGCCAACCAAGGGCGCGTCACTATCGAGTACGTGTTGCTGGATCATGTTAATGACAGCACTGACGATGCGCATGAGCTGGCCGCACTACTGAAAGATACGCCGTGCAAAATCAACCTGATTCCGTGGAACCACTTCCCGGGCGCACTGTACGGCCGCAGCTCTAACAGCCGCATCGATCGCTTCTCTAAGGTGCTGATGGACTACGGTTTCACCACCATCGTGCGTAAAACCCGTGGCGATGATATTAATGCCGCCTGTGGTCAGTTAGCGGGTGAAGTTATCGACCGTACCAAACGTACCCTGCGCAAAAAGATGGCCGGTGAAGCGATATCTGTGAAAGCGCTCTAAAAGGCTGACCGTTAACGTTTCCTGAAGGTGTCACGCGTGGCAGGCTGTACGCTGCTAACGTCAACCGGATGGAAACGATGATGGGTAAGGGATTACTGGGGGTTTTACTGGCCCTGTTTGTTGTAAGCGGGTGTGTCAGCCACACTCAATCGCCCGGCGCGTCAGAACTGCGTCTACAGTTAGGGATGGATTATCTGGCGGGCGGCGATGAGGCGGCAGCAGAGCGCAATTTCCTGCGGGCGCAGGCAGCAGCACCGGATGGTTATCGGGTCTCGCTGGCGCTGGCCCGACTGGCGCAGCAGCGGGGTAATCGTGCGGCAGCGCGGGCCCATTACCAACTGGCGCAGCAGCAGGCGCCGTTGAATGGTTTTGTCGCTAACAATTACGGTGCGTTTCTTTGCGCTTTAAGGCAGTATGGCGAAGCGCATCAACAGTTTAGTCGGGCAGACGATGCGCAGCAGATTGACGACCGTATCGATGCGCTTGATACTGGCGGGATTTTGTTATCTGCAGTCAGGCGATTTTGCTGCCACACGCCGTGTATTGCGGCAGGCCATTGAGACGGACGATCGCAAAGCCGGGGCGGTACTGGCTGAAGCTGAAAAGCTAATGGCCGATAATCAACTGGCTAACGCGCAGATTTTGCTCGATATTTACCAGCATCAGCGGCCCGAAACGGCACGCAGTCTGGCGTTATACTTACGTTTCGCCGCGCTACAGGGAAATGCCGTTGACGTTTCACGTTATGGCGACCGGTTAGCGCGACGTTTTCCGCAATCGATACAGTACCAGCGTTATTTAGCTAATGAATACTGAAGCCACTCAAGAGAATTCTGCAGTACATTCAACAGGTGAACGCCTGCGTCTGGCCCGTGAGCAGCTGGGACTGACGCAGCAGAACGTCGCTGAACGCCTGTGTCTGAAACTTTCTACAGTGCGTGATATTGAAGAAGACAAATCGCCTGCTGATTTGGCCTCTACCTTCCTGCGCGGCTACATTCGCTCCTACGCGCGACTGGTGCATATTCCTGAAGAGGAACTGCTGCCAATGATGGCGAAACAGACGCCGGTTCGTGCTGCAAAAATCGAACCGATGCAAAGTTTCTCGCTGGGTAAGCGCCGCAAAAAGCGTGACGGCTGGTTGATGATTTTCACCTGGCTGGTGCTGTTTGTGGTGGTTGGCCTGACGGGCGCATGGTGGTGGCAGAATCACAAAGCCTCTCAGGACGATCTGGTGTCGATGGCCGATCAGAATGGCAGCAGCGGTGACGGTCAGTCTATTCCGCTCGGGGAGTCGAGCGGTGACAGCACCGCTCCGGCTGAGCCGGATGAAAGCAACAACCCGCCAGCAGCAGATAACAGCGCTGCCGGCACCAGCACGCCAGCCACTACAGCGCCGGCCGCCAGTGCCAGCACTGCCGCGCCTGCTGCTCAGTCAGACACTACCAGCAATGCAGTGGTGTCACCCAGCCAGGCACCTGTAGACACCGGCGCGGCCGCGCCGGCAGCCACCACGAACACGGCCAGCACCGCACCGCAGATGCCGGTCGGCGCAGCAGCGGTCAGTGAACCGGCTGGCGATCCTAACGCGGTGGTGATGACCTTCAATGCCGACTGCTGGCTGGAAGTCAGCGATGCAACCGGTAAGAAACTGTTCAGCGGCTTGCAGCGCAGCGGTGGTAAACTCAGTCTCGCAGGGACCGCTCCGTATCGTCTGAAAATTGGCGCTCCTTCCGCGGTTCAGGTGCAATATCAGAATCAGCCCGTTGATTTAAGTCGTTTTATCCGTAACAACCAGGTTGCTCGCCTGACGTTGGGTGCGCAATAACAGCGTATCGCGTACCGGGCAATTGTGGAGAAGAAATATGCATAACGAAGCACCCATTATCCGTCGTAAATCCAAACGCATTTACGTCGGCAAGGTGCCAGTCGGTGACGGCGCGCCAATCGCTGTTCAGTCGATGACCAACACCCGCACCACTGACGTGGCGGCGACAGTAAATCAGATCAAAGCCCTTGAGCGCGTCGGTGTCGATATCGTCCGCATCTCGGTGCCGACGATGGATGCAGCTGAAGCATTCAGACTGATTAAGCAACAGTTGAACGTCCCGCTGGTGGCCGATATCCATTTTGACTACCGCATCGCGTTGAAAGTGGCCGAATATGGCGTTGATTGCCTGCGAATTAATCCCGGCAACATCGGCAATAACGAGCGTATCCGCATGGTGGTCGACTGCGCACGCGACAACAATATTCCGATCCGGATTGGCGTAAACGCCGGTTCGCTGGAAAAAGATCTGCAGGAAAAATATGGCGAGCCGACGCCACAGGCACTGCTTGAGTCGGCGATGCGCCATGTCGATCACCTCGATCGCCTTAACTTTGATCAGTTTAAAGTCAGCGTAAAAGCGTCGGACGTCTTCCTGGCGGCCGAATCGTATCGTCTGCTGGCTAAGCAGATTGAGCAGCCGCTGCACCTCGGTATTACCGAAGCGGGTGGGGCGCGAGCCGGTGCGGTAAAATCTGCTATCGGGCTCGGTTTACTGCTGTCCGAAGGGATTGGCGACACGCTGCGTATCTCGCTGGCGGCCGATCCGATCGAAGAAGTGAAGGTCGGTTTTGATATTCTGAAGTCACTGCGCATTCGTTCGCGTGGTATTAACTTCATCGCCTGTCCAACCTGTTCACGGCAGGAATTTGACGTTATCGGCACCGTTAACACGCTGGAACAGCGTCTGGAAGATATCATCACTCCGATGGATGTCTCGATCATTGGCTGTGTGGTTAACGGACCGGGCGAAGCGACCATCTCAACGCTGGGCGTCACCGGCGGCAACAAGAAGAGTGGCTTCTACGAAGATGGCGTGCGTCAGCGCGATCGTCTCGACAACAACGATATGATCGATCAGCTGGAAGCGCGTATTCGTGCCAAAGCATCGATGCTTAATGCCACGCGCCGTATTGATGTACAGCATCTGGAAAAATAATGGCGCGCGCGGCCTGCGTGCGTGACTTTTTTGACTGAACCTGTGCGGTTTCATCCTCATAAGGTATGAGGCCGGACAGGTTTTTTTGCATTAAGAGATTCTAACGTGGCGAAGAATATTCAGGCGATTCGCGGGATGAACGATTACCTGCCTGCGGATACCGCCATCTGGCAACGGATTGAAGGCGTTCTCAAGCAGACGCTGGCGAGCTACGGTTACAGCGAAATTCGCTTACCGCTGGTGGAGCAGACCCCGCTGTTTAAACGTGCCATCGGTGAAGTTACCGATGTGGTTGAAAAAGAGATGTACACCTTTGAGGACCGCAACGGCGAAAGCGTGACGCTGCGTCCGGAAGGGACTGCAGGCTGTGTGCGAGCCGGTATTGAGCACGGTTTACTCTACAACCAGGAACAGCGTCTGTGGTACATGGGCCCGATGTTCCGCTATGAGCGTCCGCAGAAGGGCCGCTACCGTCAGTTTTACCAGATGGGCGTTGAAGTGTTTGGCCTGCAGGGCCCGGACATCGATGCTGAATTGATCATGCTGAACGCGCGCTGGTGGAAAGCGTTGGGCATCGCCGATCACGTTCGCCTTGAACTGAACTCCATTGGCTCCCTTGAAGCCCGTGCCCGCTACCGCGATGCGCTGGTGGCTTTCCTCATCCAGCACAAAGAGGTGCTGGATGAGGATTGCAAACGCCGCATGTACAGTAACCCGATGCGGGTGCTGGACAGTAAAAATCCCGAAATTCAGCAGTTGCTGAACGATGCGCCGCAGCTCGGCGACTATCTTGATGACGAATCACGCGAGCATTTCAACGGCCTGTGCGCGCTGCTGGATGACGCCGGTATCGCCTACACCATCAACCAGCGCCTGGTGCGCGGACTTGATTACTACAATCGCACGGTGATTGAGTGGGTGACCGACAGCCTCGGTTCACAGGGCACGGTGTGCGGCGGCGGACGCTATGATGGCTTGGTTGAACAGCTCGGCGGGCGCGCAACAACCCCAGCCGTAGGTTTTGGTATGGGCATGGAGCGTCTGGTGCTGCTGGTTCAGGCGGTGAATCCCGATTTTGAACCGACGAGCAATGTGGATGTCTATGTAATCGCTTCGGGTCAGGGCGTGCAGTCTGCTGCCATGCAACTGGCAGAGAAACTGCGTGATGAAGCACCAGAACTGCGGTTGATGACCAACTTCGGCGGTGGCAACTTCAAAAAGCAATTTGTCCGTGCTGACAAGTGGGGCGCTCGCGTCGCGCTGGTGTTAGGCGAGGATGAAGTGAAGGCCGGACAGGTCGTGATTAAAGATCTACGCCGTGGCGAGCAGCAAACGCTGGCTCAGGCAGAGGCTGTTGCTGTTTTGCGTACGCTGTTGCAGTAAGCGTGGCGCACACCAACCATAGAAAGGAGAGGGATTGCGTGGAAGTGTATAGCAATGAGAACGAGCAGACCGATGCGCTGCGCCGCTTTTTTGCCAATAACGGCAAAGCGTTAGCGGTTGGCGTAGTGATCGGCATTGCTGCGCTTGGCGGCTGGCGTTATTGGGCCAGTCATCAGGAAGATGTGGCGAAATCAGTATCGGCGCAGTATCAACAGCTCACCAGCGTCATGCAGACGGGTAAGCCAGAAACGCTGGAAGCGGTGGACACCTTTGCCAATGAAAACAGCAACACCTACGGTGCGCTGGCCGCGGTGGATCTGGCAAAACAGTATGTTGACACCAACCAGCTGGACAAAGCCGCGACGCTGCTGCAAAACGGCCTGAAAGATACCAAAGATGCCAACCTGCAGGCGGTGATTAACCTGCGTCTGGCACGCATTCAACTGCAACAGAATCACGCTGATGTGGCGCTTAAAACCCTTGACGCTGTGAAGGGTGATGGCTGGACAGCCATTGTGGCCGATATCCGTGGTGAAGCGCTGCTGAGCAAAGGCGACAAGCAGGGCGCGCGCGATGCATGGAGCAAAGGGGTTGAATCTGACGCCTCTCCGGCATTGAAGCAAATGATGCAGATGAAGATGAATAACTTAAGCTAAGCCAGTCAAGAGAGAGCGCATGGAATTACGTAAATACCTGCTGCCAGGGCTGATTTCAGTCACTTTGCTCAGCGGTTGTTCGCTGTTTAGCGGCGAAGAAGATGTAGTAAAAATGGCCCCGTTGCCCCAGGTGGAAAATCAGTTCACGCCACAGGAAGTGTGGAGCACCTCGGTGGGAGATGGCGTCGGTGATTTCTACTCCAACCTGCATCCCGCCTGGCAGGACACCACCGTATTTGCGGCCGATCGTTTCGGTATCGTAAAAGCGCTGGACGCCGCCAACGGTAAAGAAAAATGGAAGGTCGATCTCTCTGAGAAAACCGGCTTCTTCTCGAAAAATCGCTCAGCTCTGTTGTCGGGCGGTCTGACGGCGGACGGCGATCGTCTCTATGTCGGCAGCGAGCGCGGTCAGATTTATGCGCTGAACAGCAGCGATGGCAGCCTGGCGTGGCAGACCAAAGTGGCGGGTGAAGCACTGTCTCGTCCGGTGGTCAGCGACGGCCTAGTACTGGTACACACCAGCAACAGCATGTTGCAGGGACTGGATCAGAGCAGCGGCGCCATCAAGTGGAGCGTCAACCTGGATATGCCCGCGTTGTCGCTGCGTGGCGAATCTGCGCCAGCGGTCGCGTTTGGCGGCGCCATCGTCGGTGGCGACAATGGCCGCGTCAGTGCGGTTATCCTGAATCAGGGACAACTGATCTGGCAGCAGCGTATTTCCCAGGTCAGCGGCGCGACCGAGATCGATCGTCTGAATGACGTCGATACTACGCCGGTTATCGTCAACGGTGTGGTTTACGTGCTGGCGTATAACGGCGATCTCACGGCACTGGATCTGCGTTCCGGTCAGATTTTGTGGAAACGCGAAATCGGCGGCGTAAAAGATCTGATTGTTGATGCCGGCCGGATCTATCTGGTCGATCAGGATGATCGGGTGATTGCGCTTAACGCCGATGGTGGCGTGGCAATCTGGCGCCAGAGCGATCTGCTGCACCGTAATCTGACCTCACCGGTGCTGTACAACGGCTACCTGGTGGTCGGCGATAGCGAAGGCTACCTGCACTGGCTGAACACCACCGATGGTCGCTTCGTCGCGCAGCAGAAACTGGACAGCTCCGGCTTCCAGACCGAGCCGGTGGTCGCCAGAGATAAGCTGTTGATCCAGTCGAAAGATGGTGAGGTTTATGCGATTACCCGCTAACGGGTAAACGTCTGGCAGGTGAAATCCTCCGTTCTGACGGCTCCTGATTTAATCAGGGGCCGTTTCGTTTTTAGTCAGGCATGGTATTATTTGCGCCTTCAGCCCGAACTTAACGGCCAGAGCCGTTATAATCACGCCATTCGGGCGATTAATTATTTATTGAGGGATTGTTATGGTACCTGTGGTCGCGCTGGTTGGGCGTCCCAATGTGGGAAAATCTACGCTATTTAACCGTTTAACCCGCACTCGTGATGCGCTGGTAGCGGATTTTCCTGGACTGACTCGCGATCGCAAATATGGTCGCGCCGAAGTGGAAGGGCGCGAATTTATTGTTATCGATACCGGTGGTATCGACGGCACCGAAGATGGTGTTGAAACGCGGATGGCCGAGCAGTCACTGCTGGCGATTGAAGAAGCGGATGTGGTGCTGTTTATGGTCGATGCGCGCGCCGGAATGATGGCCGCCGATCAGCAAATCGCTAAACACCTGCGCTCAAGTCAGAAAGCCACTTTCCTGGTGGCGAATAAAACCGACGGACTCGATCCCGATCAGGCGGTGGTGGATTTCTATTCACTGGGCTTGGGCGAAATCCATGCCATTGCGGCGTCGCATGGTCGTGGTGTTACCAGCCTGATCGAAACGGCACTGCTGCCGTGGATCGACAAAGTTGAGCCGGTCGAACTCACTGAAGAAGAAGAGAACCAGGTTTACTGGAATGCGCTTGACGCCGAAGAGACTGCTGAGCTGGAAGCCGCAGAGGAAGAAGAAAACTTCGACCCGACCGGTTTGCCGATCAAGCTGGCGATTGTCGGTCGTCCTAACGTAGGTAAGTCAACGCTTACTAACCGTATTCTCGGCGAAGACCGCGTAGTGGTCTACGACATGCCAGGCACCACCCGCGACAGTATCTATATTCCGATGGAGCGTGATGGACGCGAGTATGTGCTGATCGACACCGCGGGCGTGCGCAAGCGTGCCAAAATCTCTGACACCGTCGAGAAATTCTCGGTGATCAAAACGCTGCAGGCGATTGAAGATGCCAACGTGGTCATGCTGGTGATCGATGCGCGTGCCGGTATTTCCGATCAGGATCTGTCGCTGCTGGGCTTCATCTTCAACAGCGGCCGCTCGCTGGTGATTGTGGTCAACAAGTGGGATGGCCTGTCGCAGGAAATCCGTGATGAAGTGAAAGAGACGCTGGACTACCGTCTGGGCTTTATCGATTTCGCCCGCGTCCACTTCATCTCTGCGCTGCACGGCAGTGGTGTCGGCAACCTGTTTGAATCGGTCACCGAAGCCTATGACTGTTCAACCAAACGTGTGAACACCTCAATGCTGACCCGTACCATGAACATGGCGGCCGAAGATCATCAGCCACCATTGGTTCGCGGTCGTCGCGTTAAGCTGAAGTATGCGCACGCCAGTGGTTATAACCCGCCGATCGTGGTGATCCACGGTAACCAGGTTAAAGACCTGCCGGACTCATACAAACGCTACCTGATGAACTACTTCCGTAAATCACTGAACGTAATGGGAACGCCGATTCGCATCCAGTTCAAAGAGGGTGGGAACCCCTACGAAGGTAAGCGCAACCTGCTGACGCCAACCCAGCAGCGTAAGCGTAAGCGTCTGATGGCGCATATGAAGAAAAATAAGCGTTAAGCGAAAGAGGGCCGGAAGGCCCTCTTTTTTTGTCCTGATATTAAGCAAGAGGCTAATCATGACCATCAACTGTGAAAACTGTCAGCAGCCGCTGGAGCTCAGCGACGGCGAATTTATCTGTATCTGCAGGTCGCTTGGACCTTCCGGACCGGCGATACCCCGGACAGCCCAACCGGCAACGGCGCGGAAGATCAGCAAACCCCATTACAGGTCGGCAATACCCTCTATCTCTGCACCCCGCACAACAATGTTATTGCGGTCGAAGCAGACAGCGGTAAGCAGATCTGGAAACGCGAAATCAATGCCCAGGCGGAAGTCTGGCCGCGCTGTCGTGGTCTGGCTTATTTCGATGCCACTAAACCGCTGCAGCAGCCCACTCAGCCAGGCTCGACGCCGGTTCCGGCCGTCACGCTGCCGGCCGGTGACAGCTGTCAGCGCCGCATCCTGATGAATACCATCGATGCACGTCTGATTGCCATCAACGCCGACAACGGTGAGTTTTGTGAGAGCTTTGGTCATCACGGTATCGTGGACCTGAAAGCCGGTCTCGACCAGGCGCCCGATCCGCAGTATCAGCTGACGTCGGCACCGACGCTGGCAGGCACCACCGTGGTGGTGGGCGGCCGCGTCGCTGACAACGTCCAGACCGATATGCCGGGTGGCGTATTGCGTGGTTTTGATGTTATCACCGGTCAGATGCGCTGGGCGTTTGACCCAGGTAATGTCGATCCGAATGCGGTGTTAATACCGGGCAAAGAGTACGCCCGCAGTACGCCGAACTCGTGGGCACCGATGTCCTACGATCCGGCGATGAACACCGTGTTTATCCCGATGGGCAGTTCATCTGTCGATCTGTGGGGTGCGAACCGTACCGAACTGGATCACAAATATGGCGCATCGGTGCTGGCGCTGGACGCCACCACCGGTAAAGAGAAGTGGGCTTATCAGACCGTACATAACGATCTGTGGGACTTCGACCTGCCGATGCAGCCAAGCCTGATCGATTTCCCGCTGAAGGATGTGTCGACTAAACCTGCGGTGGTGATTGGCGGTAAAACCGGCATGATCTTCGTGCTTGATCGCATGACCGGCAAACCCCGCTAACCAAAGTCGAAGAGCTGCCAATGCCGCAGGGACATATCCCGAACGAGCAGTACACCAAAACCCAGCCGCATTCGACCGGTATGCCGCAGATTGGCAACCAGACGCTGAAAGAGTCTGACATGTGGGGTGCTAAGCCCTTTGATCAGCTGGCCTGTCGTATTGGCTTCAAATCGATGCGTTATGATGGCCTGTTCACCGTACCGGACACCGATAAGTCGCTGAGCTTCCCGGGTTCGCTGGGCGGAATGAACTGGGGCAGCATGTCGACCGATCCGAACAACCATCTGCTGTTCGTCAATGACATGCGTCTTGGCTTGTGGGTACAGATGATCCCGGCTAACACCAATAAGATTTCACGTGGCAGCAACGGCGGTGAAGCGATCAATACCGGTATGGGCGCGGTGCCGCTGAAAGGCACACCGTATGCGGTGAACAAAGACAGCTTTATGTCGCCGCTGGGCATTTTGCCAGAAGCCACCGTTTGGTACGCTGTCGGCCATTGACATGAAAACCCAGAAAATCGTCTGGCAGGTGCCGGTCGGTACCGTGCAGGATACCGGACCTTTCGGCATCAAAATGCGCATGAAAATGCCGGTTGGTATGCCAACGCCGGGCGGTACGCTGGCAACCCAGGGTGGCCTGGTATTCATCGCCGGTACTCAGGATTACTACCTGCGCGCCTTTGATGCTTCAACCGGTAGAGAGGTATGGAAAGCACGTCTGCCGGTTGGCAGCCAGGGCGGCCCGATGAGCTACGTTTCGCCGAAAACCGGCAAACAGTACATCCTCATCTCTGCCGGTGGCGCACGCCAGTCGCCAGATCGTGGTGACTACGTGATTGCTTACGCGCTGCCAGACAGCAAGTAAGTTCACCAGTGAGAAGGGCCGACAATGTCGGCCCTTTTTTTGCTTATTCACCATCACGCCACAGCGCCTGCAATTCTGGCGGCGCCACCTGTTCCGGAATCAACAGCATAATGGTGCCGACCTTGCGATGGGTCGCATACTGAATCTGAATGCGAAAATAGCGTTGGTCGCCACGTCCCACCTCAGGCGCTTTCTCTTCCGGTTCGCCCAGCGGCATAGCCTGCTCAAGCGTACGACAGACCCGCTGCTTTTCCGGCGGCGGCAGTTCACCCAGCGAAAAACGGCGTTCAGCACGCAGGCCCGGCATAAAAGCGAGGCCCCCTTCACGCGCCACGATGATGGTGGCGTCATCGGTGAGTTCGGGCAGATCATTCATAGCACACCGACCTCTTTCCACGCCTGCTCAATCGCGCTGGCCACCGAACGGTTAAAGCGCTTTTCGCCATGCTGAACGGTAAAGCGGGCAAAGGTTTTAAAATCGGCATCCTGCGGCAGTTCATCGTCGCACATTGTGTCATCCAGGCGTGACCCGCCAGTTCCCACGCATAGCCGCCCAGCGCTTTCGCCACCAGATAGAAGGCGCGGTTAGGGATACCGGAATTGAGATGCACGCCGCCGTTATCTTCGCGGGTCTGAACGTACTGATCCATGTGCGCCGGCTGCCGTTTTCACCACGGTCGGCTTTTGCCAGTGTTCAGCCATCAGATGTTGAACATGGGTCAGGGTGCGGCGCGCCTGTTCCTGCTGGTGGCCGGAGAGCCGTGCGCGATAATTTTGCGGAGGATATAGGGAGGAATAACGCTAAAGGCCATATGAAACTCTTTGGCAACAGGGATGTGACAACAAAAAGTATAGACCGGTCAGTAAAGATACACCTCGTCGATGCCATAACAGGCAACACCATAACCGGTGAGCTGACGGTCTGAAGGGAGCAGGACGATCAGGAGGCGGCTTTGCGGCGGCGCTTTTTCTCCGGCAACAGCTGAGTTACCTGACTCTCTACCCAGCCATCATCCAGGCGGGTGCGCAGCAGATCGCCGTTCTGCAGCTGCTGGGTTTTTTTCACTACCTGACCCGCAGTATCGGTGGTGATGCTGAAGCCGCGCGCCAGGGTTGCTAACGGACTGACGCCTTCCAGCTGCGCCACCCGTTGGCCGAACTGCTGTTTATCCGCGCTCAGCTGTTTCTGCATACTCTGCTGCAGACGATAGTGCCAGCTTTGCAGCTGCTTCTGCGCCTCAAACAGGCGCTGCTGCAGCTGCTGCGCCGTCAGCCGGTGCGCCAGGCGATCCTGCTGTCGGCTGGCGTGGCGCAAGCGGGTTTCCATCGCGTCAGTCAGCCGCTGCTGCAGGCGGAACAGGGCGGTCTGCTGGCGGGCGAGACGTAATTGAGGATGCTGTTGTTGCAGACGGTGCTCCAGCCGGCTGTAGAGCCGCTGCTGGCGCGCCAGATAGTAGTCCATCGCCATCTCCAGCCGCTGTTGCTGCGACTGCAGCTGACGCAGCAGCTCAAGCTGATTACGGCTGACGATCTCGGCGGCAGCAGAGGGCGTTGGCGCGCGCAAATCCGCCACAAAATCGGCAATCGTGACGTCAGTTTCATGGCCGACGGCGCTGACTATCGGGATACGGCTGGCAAAAATCGCCCGCGCGACCCGTTCGTCGTTAAAGCTCCACAAATCTTCCAGTGAGCCGCCGCCACGGCCGACAATCAACACGTCGCACTCATTACGCCGGTTAGCGATCTCAATCGCCCGGACGATAGCGGCAGGCGCATCAACGCCCTGAACCGGGGTGGGATAGATCACTACCGGCAATGAGGGATCGCGGCGATGCAGCACCCGCAGCACATCGTGCAGCGCCGCGCCGGTTGATGAGGTGATCACACCCACTTGGCGTGCCGGATCGGGCAGCGGTTGCTTATGCTGCGGTTCGAACAGGCCTTCGGTCGCCAGCCGGGCTTTCAGCAGTTCAAACTGCTGCTGCAGCAGACCTTCACCGGCTGGATGCATACCTTCGATAATCAGCTGATAGTCGCCGCGCGGCTCATACAGCGTGATGTTGGCGCGAACCAGCACCTGCTGACCATGCTGCGGACGAAAGGTGACGCGACGGTTGCTGTTGCGGAACATGGCGCAGCGCACCTGAGCGCCGTCATCCTTCAGGGTGAAGTACCAGTGACCGGAAGCGGGTTGGGTGAAGTTGGAGATCTCGGCGCTCAGCCAGACCAGGCCCATCTCTTTTTCCAGCAGCTGACGCACTGTGGTGTTAAGACGGCTGACGGTAAAAATATTGGCGACGGGTGGCAGCGACATGTGACGAAGATCAAATTCCAAATCAGCAGGTTAACTCACCGATACTACAGGGCTGATAGCGCGGATCAAGAGTTTTTCTGAAATAATACTGGAGGCAATCGGTTACGGCCTGTATAATGCCGCGGCAATATTTTATCTATTCTCATTCACCCGAGGTGGAGTATTGCAATGTTAAGAATCGCTAAAGAAGCACTCACTTTCGACGACGTTTTGCTCGTTCCTGCACAATCCACCGTCCTGCCGAATACGGCCGATCTCAGCACTCAGCTGACCAAAAATATCCGTTTAAATATTCCGATGCTCTCCGCTGCAATGGACACCGTGACCGAAGCGGGTCTGGCGATTGCGCTGGCGCAGGAAGGCGGTCTTGGCTTCATTCACAAAAACATGTCAATTGAACGCCAGGCGGACGAAGTGCGCAAGGTGAAGAAACATGAAAGCGGCGTGGTGACTGAGCCACAAACCGTGCTGCCAACCACACCGCTGGCCAAAGTGAAAGCGCTGACCGAGCGTAACGGTTTTGCCGGTTACCCGGTAGTGAACCGTGACAATGAACTGGTCGGTATCATTACCGGTCGTGACGTTCGCTTTGTTACTGACCTCTCCCAGCCGGTATCCGCTGTGATGACCCCGAAAGACCGTCTGGTGACGGTGAAAGAGGGTGAAGCGCGCGACGTAGTGCTGCACAAAATGCACGAAAAGCGCGTTGAAAAAGCGCTGGTAGTGGATGACAGCTTCCATCTGCTGGGCATGATCACCGTAAAAGATTTCCAGAAAGCCGAACGTAAACCTAACGCCTGTAAAGATGCGCAGGGTCGTCTGCGTGTCGGTGCCGCCGTTGGTGCGGGTGCCGGTAACGAAGAGCGTATCGATGCGCTGGTTGCGGCTGGTGTTGACGTGCTGCTGATTGACTCCTCACACGGTCATTCCGAAGGCGTGCTGTCACGTATTCGTGAAACCCGCGCGAAATATCCTGACCTTGAAATCGTCGGCGGCAACGTGGCGACCGGTGCTGGCGCACTGGCGCTGGTAGACGCGGGCGTCAGCGCAGTTAAAGTCGGTATCGGACCGGGCTCCATCTGTACTACCCGTATCGTCACCGGCGTCGGCGTGCCGCAGATTACCGCCGTTTCTGACGCGGTTGCCGCACTGGAAGGCACCGGTATTCCGGTAATCGCCGATGGCGGTATCCGCTTCTCTGGCGACATCGCCAAAGCGATTGCTGCAGGCGCATCCTGCGTGATGGTCGGTTCTATGCTGGCCGGTACCGAAGAATCGCCGGGCGAAATCGAACTCTATCAGGGCCGTTCGTTCAAATCTTATCGCGGCATGGGTTCACTGGGCGCAATGTCGAAAGGCTCGTCTGATCGTTACTTCCAGACCGATAACGCTGCCGACAAACTGGTTCCGGAAGGCATCGAAGGCCGCGTTGCCTATAAAGGCCGCCTGAAAGAGATCGTACACCAGCAGATGGGCGGACTGCGCTCCTGTATGGGCCTGACCGGCTGCCCGACTATTGATGACCTGCGCACCAAAGCGGAATTTGTCCGCATCAGCGGTGCCGGCATCAACGAAAGCCATGTCCACGATGTGACCATTACCAAAGAGTCACCGAACTACCGCATGGGATCGTAATCCCGTAAGATTTCCCGCCCGGCTTCAGCCGGGCGCTTTTATTTATCAAGTCACCGTTCTGGAAACCCCTCAATGAAGACGGAAAATATCCATAAGCATCGCATTCTGATTCTCGATTTCGGCTCTCAATATACTCAGCTGGTGGCACGTCGCGTGCGCGAACTGGGTGTCTACTGTGAACTCTGGGCATGGGACGTGACCGAAGAGCAGATTCGCCAGTTCAATCCGAGCGGCATCATCCTCTCCGGCGGTCCGGAAAGCACCACCGAGCTGAACAGCCCGCGTGCGCCTGAATATGTCTTCAGCGCCGGTGTGCCGGTACTGGGCGTCTGCTACGGCATGCAGACTATGGCGATGCAGTTGGGCGGTAAAGTCTCCGGTTCCAGCGAGCGTGAGTTCGGTTATGCGCAGGTTGAAGTTACCACGCCAAGCGCGCTGGTACGCGGTATTGAAGACGCGATCAGCGCCGCCGGTAAACCGCTGCTGGATGTCTGGATGAGCCACGGCGACAAAGTGACCGCCATTCCGGCCGACTTCGTCATCGTTGCCAGCACCGAAACCTGTCTGTTCGCCATCATGGCTAACGAAGAGAAGCGTTTCTACGGCGTGCAGTTCCACCCGGAAGTAACCCATACCCGTCAGGGGTTGCGGATGCTTGAGCGTTTCATTATCGATATTTGTGAATGTGAAGCACTGTGGACACCGGCTAAAATCATCGAAGATGCGGTTGAGCGCCTGCGTGAGCAGGTCGGCAATGACAAGGTCATCCTTGGCCTGTCCGGCGGCGTTGACTCCTCTGTGACGGCGATGCTGCTGCACCGCGCCATCGGCGATCATCTGACCTGCGTATTCGTGGATAACGGCCTGCTGCGCCTGAACGAAGCGCAGCAGGTGATGGATATGTTTGGCGACCACTTTGGTCTAAACATCATCCATGTGCCGGCTGAGATGCGCTTCCTGGATGCGCTGGCGGGTATTGATGAACCTGAAGCTAAGCGTAAAACCATCGGTCGCGTCTTTGTGGAAGTCTTTGATGAAGAAGCGATGAAACTGCAGGACGTTAAGTGGCTGGCGCAGGGCACCATCTATCCGGACGTGATTGAATCAGCCGCCTCTGCCACCGGTAAAGCGCACGTGATCAAATCGCACCATAACGTCGGTGGACTGCCGAAAGAGATGAAGATGGGGCTGGTTGAGCCTCTGAAAGAGCTGTTCAAAGATGAAGTGCGTAAGATCGGTCTGGAACTGGGTCTGCCGTACGACATGCTTTATCGTCATCCGTTCCCGGGTCCGGGTCTGGGCGTGCGTGTGCTGGGCGAAGTGAAGAAAGAGTATTGCGACCTGCTGCGCCGTGCGGATGCGATCTTCATTGAAGAGCTGCACAAAGCCGATCTCTACAACAAAGTCAGCCAGGCCTTTACCGTCTTCCTGCCGGTACGTTCGGTCGGTGTGATGGGCGATGGCCGTAAGTATGACTGGGTGGTTTCACTGCGTGCGGTGGAAACCATCGACTTCATGACCGCGCACTGGGCGCACCTACCGTATGAATTCCTCGGCCGCGTCTCTAACCGCATCATCAATGAAGTCAACGGCATCTCCCGCGTGGTGTATGACATCAGCGGCAAGCCACCGGCGACCATTGAGTGGGAATGATTTAACGTCTGGCAACAGCCTGCACGTTTAAGCAATAAATTACCTCTAAGCCCGCGTAACAGCGGGCTTTTTTGTTTTTGTGTCTGGCATTTTCTGGCCGCTGTTAGCGACGGGCAGCACGGTTTGACCGTGGCATTTTTATGGGTACGATTCATCGGTAATGCCATGGATTACGCCCGATATTATGCCGAGTGTTTTTTGATGCGGAATGATATTAAATTTTAATATTTAACTGTTTTATAAGGATTAATCTCTTATTGTTTAGATTTTTCTCAGCATGGTATTAATGAAGAATAATAGGCCGAAGCATGTTTGTTGATACCAAGCTACGCAATCTCAATCCCAAAATAAACTTTTCAAAAGTAAATGACTGTGATGGCCTCTATGTCGCCGCCACCACCGCGGGTTCTGTCTCTTTTCGCTATAACTACTCGATCAATGTCAGGCAAGAAGCCATTACCTTTGGCCGCGACGGAGTTGGGGGAATGAAGCACGTGAACGGCTCAATGAAGCGAATGGTTGCTGATGGAAAGTCTCCTGACAAAGAAAAAACTCGAGCAAAGGCAAGAACGAAAGGCGCAGAAACCTTTAGTGTATGGAGGGGCATAAATGGTTTCGGGATTACCAAATGGCCGATTCTACCCAGGACATGCGCCGCTCAGTCTATGCCCGAGAGCTAGAGGGAAAATTTGGCAATAAAAAGCTCACTGAAATTAACCATGAAGATTTGCGAACATTGGCTGATGCGGTAGCGGAGAGGAGAGATCCGGCAACAGCTGTACACACGCATGATATTGTACTTCAGGTGTATCTGTGGGCGATTGAAAGAGGCCAGAAGGTTAAGAATTTTGCCGATTTAGTTCGGCCAGCCAGTATCGCCCGATTCGAACCAAGAGAACCGCATATTAACGCCGGCTGAGATAGGTTTTATGTACTGCTATATGGAAAAGGTAGGCACAATACCTACGATTCGTGCTACGGCGAAGTTGCTTTTGCTGACTCTGATACGTAAAAGTGAATAATTCGCACAAGCCGCCCCACCTTCGGCGGTCGGCTTGGCTTGCTCGTTAGCGTACTGGCATTTCTGGCCAGAAGCAGTCACTCAACGACCGAAACCAATGGCGCATAATAGGTTTCTTACGCAGCGGCCGCTGGAGTCATGGGTTAACTTAAAAAGTTGCAAGATCGCAAGGAATAACGACGTAAGTGATTAATCTGCTCCGAACTTGTGTTGCATCATGCTAGACGCTCCTCAAGGGGCATGAAGGTTAGAATATTTGTTCAAGATCATTTCCTGGAGCAAAACTCTCATTAGTGGCTGGAAAGAATGCAAAATGTGTTCGCAAAATAAACGAAGCGAGTACGCAAACGCCTTGAAAAGCAGTAACATCATTACGAAACACTGGCAGCTCGCTAACGATGAAAGGAGTTTCATGTGAGCCAAGAAGATGATGAGAAGTACCCAGCCAGCGCCGTATCCTCATGGAGCGGTTTCGTTTATCAAGGGAAAATTGCACTATATCATTCCCTTAAGATTATTCACGATAGCGACCTAGACTTCGAGCTTCAGTTAGACAGTAGTGACGACTTCGCTATTTATAAAAGTGGAAAACTACACACCACCCATCAAGTCAAAGCTAAGATAAGTAAACATCAAAGTGGTTACACCACAGCGCTGGAAAAGTCTACTTTAATCGAGCACGACAAAATCAAGGGGGACAACGCGTTACTTCCATGTATCCGTCCGGCTAGACAATACAGATGATCACAGAGGCACTCGCGGAGAAACAGTGACATTCTACCGTTACGGGGACAACTATCATTGCGGCTTGGGTGAAATTGAAGGACTGACCAAAGAACTCATAAAAAAATTATGTGAGAAACAGTCCATCGCTGTCATTGATAACTTGATAAATTTCAACTACCGCTTACTGTCAGAAAAAATTAGCACCAAGGCAATACATAACCATAAACTAAATCAAGTTGACGGAATCTCACGAAACAGAGCCGCATACGAGGGCTGTATCAAGCCCAGAAATATTTTAGAACACCTGATGACCGAAAACCCCTATCAGAATAGGGACTATTATGCAGTTGATTTAAAGGCCAGGCTCAAAACTCATTTTAGAAGAAAGGCTGGCTCAGGCGCTTCCAACAATGAGTGACGCCACTTACCAGAGAGCTAGGCGTCTGTGCGAGCACATTCATGAAACTCATATCAAAGAATTAAAAGTCCTATGCCAGATGATGAAGCCCTCAGAGCGATTTCAAGCCGTTCAGACGAATGACATCAGGCGATATACTAAGCTCATCTAGGCTATTTCGGTGGAGCCCATATTTAACCATCTCCCGCACTACCTAGACAGCGAAAATCGGTTCTACTTACCTACTGCTCTTGACGTAGATGAACGTGAAGAGTGTGAGTCTGACATGATTCGTGAAATGAAAAACAATGGGGATCTGCTGAGATTACTTTTTGAGTACAACCATCTAATCGCCAGCAAAGCAGAAACCTCATTCACTTTTAATAAAAAATTTACAAACTCGGCTGACTTCGACAACAAGCAGACCACTCAGAAGTTCGAAAGCAATATCACCAAATTACTATGTATTAGCGTGATAACAAAAGAAGACGCGGAAGGGCGACTGAATGACAAAGCAACTCATTGATGAAGCACTTGTTGCTCATGGCTTTGTGAGTGAACGCGAACTTGATACCACGAACTTTTATGTTCGCGAATCTAGATCTGCAATCAGATTCGCAGTCCTACATACTCTGAATGACCTCTCTGACCCAGCCGAACTGAATAACAAAATCAATCACCTTGCGCCTGAGGCATTTCTCAGAAACCCGAGCTTCAAGAAGAACTGCGACTTGATTTGTATTCATCGGCTTGACGTTCTGGCCGAATTCAAGGATCACGAAGAAGAAATCTTAGCAATTGAGGAAGATCCTCACTTTTATAAAAAATATGTCCTCTACTACAGCATTGCGGAAGAAAGCGCTCTCAATAATTTCACTTACGACAAACTGAGAGCTGTGATTGCTGATAAAAATGAATTTCTTGACTACAAAGAAAACCCTCTTGTCGCAACACAATATAGCTTCGCAGCGAAGATCTTTATCAAGCTTCCTTTCTTAGAGCTACCTAGCCATCAACGGAACCTTGTATCCTTGAGGTTGCAAGCAGCTGAAGCCGTAGCAGAAGCCGGCCTGAACGATATATATTCGACTATCCAGCAGGTCACAGACAAAAACGCCGACGATTTTATCAAGGAAATGATTCGTAATGAAATGGCAAATCTCCAAGATTGAAGTCTCTAGCTTCAATGCATTCAAGTATATTTTCTTAAATCTTGGCGAGTCTTACTTGCTAACTCTGGACGGCCCTAACGGTTGTGGCAAAACAAGCATATTCGACGCCATCGAACTGCTGCTCACCGGCCAGATCAATCGAATACAAAACCTATTCTCTACATTATTAACCAAGAATAAGAGAGACTACGCGGACAATCTCTTCTGGAACAGTCGCTCCGGTGAAAACGACTTCTGCATTAAAATTGAGTTCATTAACGATGATAGCAAACTTGTTTTAGCCAGACACTGCCCAGTTGCGATATTCAAAAAATCAGCAAACAATCGTGCAGATAAATACGAAAACTTCAGGCTTTATGAGCTGCCAGAATTCGGATCATCTGACTTCACGAAGGTCAATCAGCGTGACAATAACTTCCTTGATAAAATTTTCAGAAAAAACTTCTCCTTTCTTAACTATCTTGAGCAAGGACAAAACCGACTGTTACACACTCGGGTAGACGAACGTAAGGATAAACTAGGAAACCTCTTTAACATCAGCGATATCGAAGCTGAGATCAAAGGCTGCAACATCATATACGGTAAACTTACAAGGCACATCAATGATCCTGAGCGTAAGGCAAAAGTTGAGGCACTCAGAGAAGATATAGCCACATTAAGAGACACATTGCAGGCAGAGGTTGGGCTCGTTGGATACAAAAAGCTCTCGACGACCGATGTTCAACTAGGGTGGGACAAGGAGATTTTGTTCTCAACGTATTCAGAGGTAGATCATCGTGCCTACCATGAATCCGTTCGCAAGATTACCGCCCTCCTGCCACTCAAAGCCACGATAAAAACCAGGGTTCACAACGAGAAAATCGATGCCGAAATTGTTTGTAACGAGGAATCTCTGAGAAGTCTGGCTCAGTTTGGTAAAGACCTTGGCAAGCTTGATGAGCTTGAAGCTATCAAGAAGGGGATTGATGAATTAGAGCGTTCAGCAAGCATCATCAAACGCGGTGCCACGGTGATCAGTCATGAAGAAGCCCGATCACTACCAAGCTGGGCGGATGGTCGTCTTGAGTGGTTTAAGTCACAAATTAAATCCCGAAACAGCCTACGCGAAAAAAGCAGCGCCAACGCGAACCTTGTAGCCGAATTGGAACGCCTAAAAAGGCAGCTGCTTGAGGAACATAAAAAGTCTTATCCCGACGATCAATTGTGCCCTCTCTGTGGTGCTGACTGGGAAGATCGTAAATCAATGGTGAATGCCACTGAAGAAAGAACTAAGCAGGTCTCTGAATCGCTAGGCCAGGACGGTAAGGACTTATTTAACCTTATCGCTGTTATGGACGCTGGGCTGAAACTCATCGACACCTATATACAAGACAGCCTGAAACACCTTAAGCTTACATTTGAACTAAATCTTCATGCAGCGCTGACCAGAATTAAGCTTCTGGCTTCCGGCAATAACCCTGCTACTGGAGAAGCTGCAAAGCGAAAAGATTCAATTTACTGACTCATTTACGGAAATTGATAATGTAGTAGATAAGCGACTTGAAAAGCTCAAGGATATTCTAAGAAATAAAAAACAGATTGAAGCTGATGCCTTAGCGCTGCCGGGGGACTGGCGAGAAACCACAAACAATGCCTTCAAAGACCTACAGGACTTCTACATAGTTACGTCTGAAGACATGAAGGACAAAGAGCAGTACATATCGGTTAAAGCCAACGAGGCTCAAAACTCCAGGCTCCAAACCTGTATTACCGATCTTAAGCTTATCGAAAAAGAAATTTTGGCAGCCCAAAAAGCACAAGTAAAATCGAGAAGCTCCGCAATACATTAAAGAAGACAGAGCAGAGTTATACCGACCAGACAATTTCGGCTATTGAGTTCATATTCCACATCTATAGTGGCCGGCTGATCCAAAACTACCAGCGTGGCCTAGGCCTTTTTATCGAGAGCCGCGAAGGTACGCGGTTGAGGTTCCTGACAGCCGAGAAGTCTGAACACAACGCAGTCATGTCCATGAGTTCTGGTCAGGTGTCGGCCCTAAGCCTTGCCTTCTTCCTCTCACTCAATAAGGTCTATGCTCGGGTGCCACTCATTTTGATTGATTACCCGTCGCAATCTCTGGATGAAGTAAACGTTGCTTCCTTGACCGATCTACTTCGTTGCGAACTTAAACATTGTCAGTTGATTGTCTCCTCCCACGAGGACGGTATCTCGGCTTATATGCGCTACCGGTTCGACAGAGCAGGTTTAACAACAAGTTCGCTAAACATGCAGCTCTTAGCTAAAGAAGCTTCATCAAAGCCGCTCGTGGCCACCTAGTAAAGCTGGGTGGCTATAGGACTGGAATAGGTATCGTGGTGTTCCCTAAGACTTCGCGCTCAAGCAGCCCTAGGGCCGATCCGCAGAGTTAGTTACCTTCCAAGCCCTAAAAGAAACTGGTCAACGCGTTCGAACAGGTAGGTGTTCGGATCTGAGCCTTCATCCTTGGTGTTCAGCAAATCGATTATCTCCGGCACAGACAGGGGGATGATCAGCTTACCATGACTCTCGCATCGCCCCAGCAATTACGACCTTAGCAGAATCCGCGCAGTCTTCATGGGAAATCACAATCGCAACCTTCCTGAGTACTGAGGGGTATAGATAACGCTCCGTGGTGACGATCTCGTTTTGGGTAATGGGCTTGCTGTAGTTCTTAAATTCAAAGACCACATATCTGCTTCCAAGGTCTTCGAGCATCAGACGCCACACCTCGGCTGCCTTTGCCAAGATCCGACACACCAGATCCCTACGATGCAAGGTATCTACAGTACGAGACTGCTCGTGCCAGCCGTGTAGATCATTTTCGAAAAGATATTTAAGAGCGTTAATGCAGACATTCTCGAAATCTGTAGCCATATCCCGGCCACGCTCGATTGTTGCTAAGGCCTCGGCCAACACCTTACCCTTCTTAGGCTCCGATGCAGGTCCATTAGCACCAGGCATTGCGGGCGTTGGCGAGCTAAGGCTCAGAGTTTCAGCATTCTTAGGTATGTCAGCTTCGAATATCTCTTCAAACAGGGTCAAGATATCAGGGAACGGGGCTGCCATCTCAAATAGCTTCGTTTCGTCCCAAACCTCAACAGTGGGGAATGCCTCTGCCACATTCAAAAAACGCTCACCCATGGGGCAAGAGATCGCCAGCACAATGTTGAAAGCACCGATCCTACTACCTCTGTCATGTGTGTGCTCTAAAGCACGTCTAAAAATAGAAGGTGGCGGCGGAGAACTGCGACGATAAAACTTTGTTTCAATCATAGTCAGGGAGTCTTGCAGGCCATATGTGATATCAGGTTCCATACCCAGTATAATTGGCTCCTCCATGACATTATGTTTACCCAAACGTTTCAAAAGAAGCGCCAAGGCAGAAGTAAAGGCATATGCAGCCTTGGCAACTCCATGCCGGTGTGGTGTAGCCATAAGTATCCCTTACTAAAATGTCTTTTCTCGCATATTGCTGACGACCTAGCCGTTTTGCAATACCCAGCCCTGGCCTAGCGCCAATTCCCAAAGAGTAGTGCAGGAGGACTACTTGGAATCATCTGCCTACCTCGGACGGTCTCGTAGTGGCCTGAACAGGCTATTCTAGAGGCTTGAGAGTACCGTCATCCCTTGTTTGAATTAAGGGCTTGTTCCAATATCTTGCTGCTGGAGCTATTATGGCTCTTGAGGGATGGTGACAAGCCGATAAAATTGTAAGGTGGGAGGTGAGATTTGCGATACGAAATAACAGCTGAGCAGCTTCATGAAGAGAGTTCTATTGGGTATAAACCGACAGCCACGGACGCTAGCTTTCAATCATTACCATTGTCGATGCTAAGTGATAGGGAGTTTGAGATTTTATGCTATAAACTGATTAAACGAGAGATTGAGAGCGGAATGTTTATAATATCGAACAAAATTGCCCTAATGCAAGGAGTCGGGGAGCGTGGACGAGATTGTACACTATATCTGAATAGCATCCCTAACGGCGTAATTCAATGTAAGAAATACTCTGCCAGACTGACTTTACCCCAGGTTTTGAAAGAGTTAATAAAGCTTCTGCTGCATTCGATTTTGGATGAATCAATTATTCCCGATTCGAAAAATTTCACATACTACATTTATTCTTCAAATGACTGTACTGAACAGGCATTAAAATTAATATGCGGATTTAGTCATGAAGTCGATATCCATATAAAAAGTGGCGCTATTGAAAAGTATGCGAAAGATGTGAGCGAGGCTTATGAAGCCTTTGTTACCTTTCGTAAGGCTATACCTATGGATGAGATAAGTAAACTATCAAGAACTGTAAATTTTCAGTTTTCGAATTCTTCAGATCTTTCCGGCCGCGTATCGAAATATACAGATATCCTACAAGAATTTTTTAACATCCGAACTGTTATTGATAACAGCGAAGCAGATAGCATTGTAAGGAAGGCGCTTGCAGACCATGCCTTAAGTTGCTCACAGATGATGATTTGAAGATCATACAGCAACGTGTGCGTGTGGGTCAGCAGATTCAGAATAAAAGGGTACGGCTTGGGCTTGCAGATTTTTTTTGGCTTCAGTACTGAATTCTTTCGCTACCGACAACCTGAAGAGCTTAAGTCGTTGTTAAAGCAGGTTGCGGAAATCAAAATGACGCTAAATACGTCGATGCTAAATTTTATTGATAACCAGGTGGCAGTTAAGGAGTTGCTTTATTGCCGCCCATTGATTGCCACAAATGAAATACATAGATTTAGTTCGCAGGTCTGGAAACCTTATTTAATTAGACGGCTAGCATCTAGATGCAGCTTTAAAGATTTACCGAAGGCGCTGATTGAAAAATTTTTTCCGGATACTATCTTACCAAAAGATATAATTTTAAAAGGGGTTTCGGAAATTCTACTAGACACAGCAGACAAGGTTCTGAGGCGTGATTATTCGGAAGTATATGGATAAGGTGATTTTTTAAATACAAAAATATGGTTACTTGAAAGAATTCATGATGGTATCGAATCTCTAGAGCAGGCAAAGATATTAATGAGCAGAGACTTAGAAATCCTAATGCCTATAATGGATGAAGTGGAGTCAAAGCTGGAGGTGCTTCTACCCACGGCACCGACGATTATCATAAAAGAAGCAGATTGCTTTGATAACCCAGCGCAGTTGGCTCAGGTCTTGGCCGATTGCGAGGCTATTGATAGTTCAAAGCCACCTAAAAATAAATAGTAAGCTACTTACCCTAGATAGGCTTGTACTTGCGGTTTGAGGTACATAGAGGAACCGGAACGCGCAGGCATGCTCAAACCAGATCTGCGCGCTTACGCCCCGACTTCGGCCCATCGAGATTGGTAGAGTTGGCGAATAATGACTTTCCATCAGCGGCAGCATGGGTCGGTAGACGCGTGCCGCAATAAGCTGGAGTCGGCCAAGATCGGACGGTCTTGTAGTGGCCTGAGCGGGCTATTCTTGAAGCTTGAGGACATTAACGAATTAGGGGCGATTGATGAAAGACCATAGTCACGATGAGGCAATGACAGAACCTTTCCAAGCTGATCCATCATACGTGGCGGAACGGTTGGCAGAGGTTGTTCGTGATGGGGATGCGGATGAGTTGGCCATTCTGGAGCGACAGCTATCGGCCGCCTGTGTCATGAAAGAGGCAAACTGTAGGGGCTAATGAATGCAGACACTCATTTACGCGAGAATATCGCCAGATAGAGGTGTTCTGATGACCAAATAACGCCGTACTTTTTCCGCTGAATTCAGACGTGAGGCCGCAGGACTCGTGCTCGACAAGGTTATAGTCATATCGAAGCCTCACGCTCGCTGGGGGCAAGTATGAGCTGCGTCGCTGGGCGAGACAGCTGGAGAAGGAGTGCAATGGGGTACCCCGCCCAAATACACTTGATGGTAAGTCGACACGGTCGTCGAAGTCCCTTTTGAAATGGCGATTCATGCGCCTCCCTTTTTCTGAATTGTTGAGTCATCGAGCAGTGTCGGACATATTATGTTGTATGGGCCGTGCGACGTCACCCGATAGATGTACACGTGCAGGGCTTGTTGCCGCGCAATAAGCACAGGCTTTAGCCAAGTAAGGTCAGGTTAAAAGCCTTGGATAACGACCTCTATTGCGGCAAACGTGAAGTCAACGAACGTCCGGTGACTAGGGCACAGGATAACTTCCATTAAGTCGACATTTGCAAACGACAGGAGTCGCCGCATACCTGCCTTCCGATGGCACAGTCTGAAAAAAAACGCAATCAGTCTGGTTCGGACATTCGGGCCTTGAGTGAGAGCATCCGTGGTTGGCTGACGTGTGAGGCTATGCGTCGATCGTAAGGCCGGCCGCACTCCGTTACGATGCTATCCTTGCTGCCATGCGCATATTTCTACAATGGCATTTTTCATGATATTGGATAGTGCATAATTTTCAGTTCATTGTTTTATAATGGTTTTTTATTCTTGTTGGTGATTGAGTGGGAATGATTTAACGTCGGGCAACATCCTGTACCTTTAAGCCATAAATTACCTCTAAGCCCGCGTAACTGCGGGCTTTTTTGTTTTTGTATCTGGCATTTTCTGGCCGCTATTAGCAATGGGAAGCACGGTTTTTTCAATGGAATTCAGGAGAAAATTTATAAAGTTGATGACCGTAATTGTCTGTCTGTGGCGGTGACTCCGGCTGGAACGATCTCATTTCGCTACAACTCTTCAATGAACGGTCGACAAAGGACCGTTACTTTTGACCGCTATGGCGTCGGAGAAATTACGCTTGCCGAAGCGCGCGACGAGATCAATTTTAGTGAAGCATTATGGACGATACCAAAGGAGAGGATGAAACGACGTAGCCCACAGTTGGTTTTCTTTCCAGACAGGCAATGGATATTATGATTGCTCTCAAAACTTTTGCCGGTAGCTCTGATTATATCCTTCCTTCGCGCTACGATTCCGATTCGCCAATGAGTAGCGCTACATTAAATCGGTTTTTGACGCTGACCTATCATTTGGCACAGAAAGGAGGTGAGTCGTTGCCTAAGTTTGCATAAAGAACTCCGTAATTTAGAGTGCGGCAAATAAATGACTGTTACCTATCCTCTATTTTCATAGCCGGTTGCTCAATTACGTTATTTCACTCTTGCATTGAGATAATTCTCATGTGTGAGCCATGCCGCAAAATTACGGTTAGATATTGATTTTGCTTTATCACAGACAAGAGGCAAGAAGCTAAATAATTGTCTGTTTAGTATGGTAGTTCATTTGCTGGAAATATCGTCTATGCGCGGTCAATCAATGCTTCCTCACCTCTAAATGACTTTTGTTTCGATGATCACATAAATAAAAAAAGTAATTAATTAATCTAAAAACGTAATAGATTCTCCTGGGTTAGTTGTGTCAGAAAGTGTTCCACCCAGACAAAAGAACCGGAGATCTGACTAGAATGAGCAATAACATAATGCAAAGCCGGCATGATGAATATAATAAATTAACCCGTGGAGAGCGTATTGGTTATGGAATGGGCGACTTTGCGCAAAACCTGGTGTTCGGTACCATTGGCGGTTTTCTGGCGCTTCACATGTTGACTGTAGATACAATAAGTACAGCAACAGCCGGGTTTATATTTCTTTTTGTCCGCATTATTAATGTTTTATGGGATCCGATGGTGGGAACTTATGTTGATAAAAGAAGCTCTCTTGCCGGCAAATATCGTCCCTGGCTTTTAAGAGCAGGTGTTCCACTTGTTATTCTTTCCGCTTTACTATTTGCTCCCATCCCTGGCATCCAGGGTTCTGTCCCTTTTGCATTTGTGGTTTATTTAGCCCTGGATTTGGTTTATTCATTAGTGAATATTCCGTATGGTTCACTTAATGCTTCACTAACCAGAGATCCTGAATCTATTGATAAACTGACCAGCACACGTATGATGCTGGCTAATAGTGCGAATCTTCTTGTCTATACGCTATTCCCAATGTTTTTACAAATGGCCTCACCGAAAGATACCGGTTTTTTTGGCCTTGAACTCAATATGGGTAACTATACCGATCCCTCAGCTAACTACGCGTGGTTTGGGGTTTACTCAATCTATATGCTGATCGGCGCAGTTGCTCTTTTCATCTGTTATAAATTTACTAAAGAACGTGTTGTTGCGACGGCAGAACAAACCGCCAACGTAAAAGCGACAGATCTGTTCCATGAACTCAGACACAATCGGCCGCTGGTCATCCTCGGATTGTTTTTCATGCTGGCCTTTACCTTCATGTTTTTCATGAATACCGTAAATGGCTTTTTCAACCAATACGTTGTTGGCCACTCAGAGTGGATGGGCGCTATCGGCCTGGTCGCCTCAATTCCCGGTATTGTCTTCCCTGTTTTTTGGCCCAGACTGAAGAAAATTTTTGGCAAAAAAGGCTTCTTCCATCTGTACCTCGGCATGTTTATTTTTTGTGAAATATTGACGTACGTTTGGTCACGCGAAGCAATGCACGATGCACTTTGGCTGGCTTATATCTCAACATTCATTAAACAGTGGGGATTAAGTTCAGCGACCGGCTTCATGTGGGCATTTGTTCCTGAAGTTGTCGCTTATGGCGAATTAAAAACAGGAAAACGAAACGCCGCCATTATTCATTCCATTATGGGGCTCTTTTTCAAAATCGGTTTTACATTGGGTGGTGCGATTCCACTTTGGTTACTGGCAGCCTATGGCTTTAACGAAAAAGGGGCACAGCAAAGTGCAAATGCTATCGACGGAATAATTATTACAGCGATTTGGGTCCCAATAATGTTAGCCGCCATTTCAATGATCATCATTCAGGTCTATCCCATCTCAGACAAACATGTCACGGACATCAATCGTCAACTTGATGAGGTACGTGTGTAGTTTGAAGAAGTAACGATAAAACTCAAAAAATATTCAGCTTAAAACTTAAAAAAGGTGTGATTATATTTCTCTGATTCAAAAACCTATCTTACCTGGATTTAATGCTGACCCGAGCATTATCCGTGTAGAAGACACCTACTATATTGCATATATTGCAAACTCTACATTTGAGTGGTTCCCGGGCGTTCGTTTACATGAGTAAAAAGACCTGGAAAACTGGAATCTTCTCCCAACTCCATTATCAACAACCGCGCTTTTAGACATGAAAGGAAATCCTTCGTCCGGCGGGATTTGGGCGCCAGCGCTTTCTTATGCTGATGGCAAGTTCTGGTTAGTTTATACCGATGTGAAAGTCACAGAAGGCGCCTTTAAAGACATGACGAATTATCTGACTACAGCCACTGGTATTCGTGGTCCATGGACAGATCCGATTAGACTTAATGGTGTCGGTTTTGATGCTTCACTTTTCCATGATGACGATGGTCGTAAATATATCGTTCAACAAACCTGGGATCATCGGGAGTATCATCCTTTTGATGGCATCACGTTAACTGAGCTTGATACACAGACGCTGAAATTAAAACCACAAACTGCGCGAACGATTTATCGCGGCACTGCCGTTGCCCTGGTTGAGGGGCCACATCTCTACAAACTGAACGGATATTATTATCTTTTTGCCGCTCAGGGCGGGACCGTATTTACCTACCAGGAGGTTGTGGCGCGTTCAAAAATATTAGATGCCAATAGTTTTGAAACACAACCAAGGGAAGTGTTCTTAACCAATGTGGATACGCCAGACAGCTATATCCAAAAACAGGGGCATGGCTCGCTGGTCTCAGCGCCCAAAGGGGAATGGTATTATACTTCACTTTGCGCGCGTCCGTGGAATCGTGCCGGTGAGTCCGCCTACAACCCTCGTGGTTGGTCTACCCTAGGGAGAGAAACGTCTATCCAGAAAGTGTATTGGGATAAAGATGGCTGGCCACGTATTGCAGGAGGCCACGGTGGACGGAGGACGGAGGACGGAGGACGTTTGTCGAAGGGCCAACCGATGCGATTTGTACCGAAAGCGCAAAAGATCATAGCCAGCACGATGAGTTTATAACGGCGACTCTTGATCTCAACTGGAATACGCTCCGGGTCCCGTTCAGCGAAAAAATGGGATCGGCGGGCGATGGAAAATTAACGTTAACAGGCCAGGGATCGTTAGCCAATACTCATGATCTATCGCTGATTGCCCGACTCTGGCAAGCCTTTTATTTTGACGCGCAGGTTAAAGTCAAATTTGAGCCATTTAATTACCAGCAAATGGCAGGGTTAACCAATTATTACAACGACCGCCATTGGAGTTTTATTTTCATTACCTGGAATGAAAATAATGGGTCAGTTATCGAAATTGGTGAGAATAATCGTGGTAAATACACATCCTATTTGAAAGATGATGCCATTAAGATCCCAGATGATACGAAATATGTCTGGTTTCGCACTAAGGTTCGGAAGGAAACCTACACGTATGAATATAGTTTTGATGGAGTCAGTTTCACTCAAATCCCTGTCAAATTAGATTCGGCTATTCTTTCGGATGGTTATGTACGGCAAAGTTATGGTGGGTTCTTTACTGGGGCATTTGTTGGCCTCGCAGTGGTTGACTATTCTGGTTATTCTGCTAGCGCAGAATTTTATCATTTCATTTATCAGTAACTTGGCGATTTTCTACTTGAAAATAACAGGTATAGCTGGGATGCCAGTGAGTCACGATTTAATCAAATACTAAAGTCTGAACTCAGATAATAAGTGCAACGCCAGCCTTAATACTAAGGGTGGCGTTGCGCCTGAACAGCGCACCAGCCTAAGACCTTGATTGGGTGTACGCACAGAACTCTCGAATCGACTCTTTGCTGGCGTGTGAATGAGTGGAATAGATTATTTACCTTTATCAACCATCCTATTTGATCATTCTGACTACGGAGACATTTATTATGCTAAGTTTTTAACTGTACCTCTGCGAAATAAAAATAAAATCCACTTGTTTTGGTAGGATTGTTTCTATTCACACCGAAACAGGATGGTTATTTTTTGGAGATATAATTAAATTGAGATAGCCATGAAAACTGTAAAAATACTCCCTTTAGCAATGGCGATAATTACCGCACTGTGTCCGGTTTCCGTTCCGGCACAGGAATTCACTCAGGAACAGATTGACGCCATCGTCGCTAAAGCGGTTGATAAAGCCCTGGCCGAAAGGCAGGCAAAAATCACTGCTGCCGCCGATAAAAATGTCGACGTTATTACCAACCCGCAAACCACTGCAGCCTCCCCGGATTTAGAAATTCCATTTGGTCTTAAATTCAGCGGTTACGCCCGCTACGGCACTCACTTCCAGATGGGCGATCAGAAATATATTGGCGTCGACGGATCCTATAACGGCGCCTCGGCGATCGGCCGTCTGGGTAACGAAAGTAACGGCGGTGAATTCCAGTTAAGCAAAGCCTTCAAAAGCGACAAAGGGGCTATTTGGGACATTAACGTCATGTTTGACCACTGGAGTGACGAAGTGAACCTGAAAAAGGCCTATGTAGGCGTCACTAACGTCCTCGAATCGAACCCGAATGCCTATATCTGGGCTGGCCGTGATTTCCATCAACGTCCGCAACAGGGGATCAACGACTACTTCTGGATGAACCACGACGGCCAGGGGGCCGGGGTGAAAAACTTTGATATTGGCGGCATTCAGTTTGACGTGGCAACGGTGTCGCAGGTGAAATCCTGTAGCCCGGAAGTGATGGCGGATGAGACTAACCCATCACGTATCACCTGTACCGGTAGCTCCGACACCGGTGATGATGGTCATTATGCGCTGACCACCAAAACCCACGGCATCAAGGCCGGGCCGATTGGCGTCGAAGTGTACGCCAACTACGGCTTTGACTCGAAAGCGATAGACAACGATGAGCAGCTCGATGCCTGGCAGGGCGGTCTGGTGCTGAGCCATACCAACGACAGCGGAGTGAACAAAGTCATTTTGCGCTATTCCGACAACTCAGATAACAGCGTCTACAACAAAACGGACGATCTGACCACGGTCTACGCCAGCTTCGAGGGCATTCATAAGTTCACCCAGCAGGCGCAGATCGACTATTTGCTGGCCTTTCATGACTACGATGACGGCAAGGACAATACCGACAACCGTAAAAACTATGCTGCCATTGTGCGACCGATGTATTTCTGGAACGACGTGCACTCAACCTGGCTGGAAGCCGGCTACCAGCGTGTGGATTATGATCGGGGCGGAGATAACAAAGGCTGGAAGCTGACGTTATCGCAGAACATCGCCATTGGCATGGGGCCTGAGTTCCGTACGATGTTGCGCTTCTATGTGACCGGCGGTCAGGTGGACGACGCGCATATCGCCAGAGTCGATGGCGCCAGCAACGAGCAGCTGGATTCGCTGAATGTCGGCGGCATGTTTGAGGCGTGGTTCTAAGTTAGCTTATAACCTCCTCATCACTCTTAAGTAAGGACAGTCCGGACACAGAGCAGACCGGTGCCCGGATAGATAATTGGGAAACATAACATCCGTCATCCCGAAGAGAGGTGACGGATGTTATACCGCAACAATGTTGTTGAATGGGAGCATAAGTCATCAGCCTGATGGCTAAGGCTAAGAAGCTTACGATCGCAGCGCGCAAGGGCAACGATAACCCGCTAAAAGGCGACTTCGCTGCCGCCATTTAGAATTCGTCCGATCCAGCATGGAGGTGTGCGAATGAACTGTTTGCTGGAGGAGCCGGTTGGTGGATTACAACAAGAAAGACATCGCGCTTCCGACGAGCATCAAAGATATCTTTTTGTTCAGCCTTGTGTCGGAGCACTTCCTGCACTTGCCTTTCAGACAAGTATCAGCAACGTGTAGCTCACTGTTTTGGCGTTTCTGTAAGTCCGGATGGGCAAGTCCGGTTCGGCGTGACGTTAGATTTTCCGTGGGAGCCGTCTGACGAAATGGAGCGACTTACCACCGACTGAATCCTGAGTGTTCTTAAGCCCGCCGCACAGAGGGCTTTTTACTGGTTGCTGCCAGCCGGACAGGCCATTCTGCCCGCAGTTTTAACCTTTCAGCACATCCCCGGTCGCCGCTGGCGTTTTATTGTTCACTTTGACGACAATTGCGCTCTACTGCTCTGCAGTAGAGAGACGCGCGCCAGCCTTTACCCGCCGCTTTCGCTCACTATCCCAAAGCCGCCCCTTATGAATCCGTCTGCTCAGCAGACGTTGCCATTTTTTGTCTTCAGGAATGTTGTCATGCTCTCACTTAAAGTGTTCAGCCTGTTTTTTTTTGCCGTCTTACTGTTATCGCTGGGTGCCAGCATCGCGCAGGCCACACGCCACAGTAATAACAGCGAAAAAGGGGGGGGGGTGGTCGGCCCGTCTTGATTCGGACGGTATGGCGCCCGATCCGCGCGCCATAGCCAACCTCGCTATCGTTCAGGTCTATGCCGCGCCGACCTATGGCTGGAAAGGTGCAGTCGCGGTTCATCCGTGGATCATTTTCAAGCGTGCGGGCGAAAGCCGTTATAACCGTTATGAGGTGATTAGCTGGGGCAGCGGCGATAAAGTCCGCCGCCATACCAATATTCCGGACGGTTATTGGTATGGCGCGAAACCGCGGCTGCTGGTGGAACACCGCGGACCGTCGGCGGAAGCGATGATCTCGCAGATTGAGGCAGCAATTAAATCCTACCCGTGGCCGACCACCTATCACGCCTGGCCGGGGCCCAACAGCAATACCTTTCTGGCGCACATAGGTCGTGAGGTACCGTCGCTCAAGCTTGATCTGTCGGCAAATGCGCTGGGCAAAGATTACCGGCCGCTGTGGCGTCCGATTGGGTTACCGCCATCGGGACGCGGGTTGCAGGTGTCAATTCTGGGCGTGGCGGGCGTGGCGGGCGTGGCGGGCGTGACAGTCGGGGCAGAAGAGGGTTTTGAAGTGAACCTGCTGGGCTTAAACATGGGGCTGGATTTCACGCCTTTCCGATTGCGTCTGCCGTTTATCGGTGGCCTCGGCCACGATAATCTCCAGCAGAATAATCCGTAACAGTCCGGCCCCATTCATCGGGGCCAGTTTTCATCAGCAGACGCCGAAGTCGCCTTCTTCGTGATACAGATTCACGCTATCCGCTTTTACCTCAATCTCTTTTTTGGTCGCATCGTCTGTGTGTGCGCACCACAAGGTATCGCCTTCAACTTGCAGCACCTGCATTTTTGGACCGCCGGTCTTTGACTGGACAAAATCATCCGGTTTAAACATGTTGCCTCCATAGTTTGTTGTTCATTCTGGTCGCGTAAATCCACTGTTGATGATTTTTTGCGTGCCGTTTTCCAGTTTATACCCTGACTGTTTTACCGCGAGAAAAAGTCTGCCCATGCTGATCCACATAATCTCCACCTTATCGAGTTGTCAGTTGACAACCCATCGGATTCACGTCACTCTAGAGGCTCAAATGGTCAGAAAGCGACATCACAGTAAAGATATTGAATCGGCTTTATGTTACGCAGAATCCCATGGATGGCGGGTAGTGCCGGGCGGCCATCATGCGTGGGGCAAGATGTACTGCCCGAAAAACCTGATGACCTGCCGGTGCGGCGAATTTTGTCTGACCTGCATCTGGAGTACGCCGAAGAGTGCGCAAAACCATGCAAACGCCCTGCGTCGCGTGGTTGATCATTGTCACTTTCTTACGGCCTGACACAGCAAAAGGAGCAGCTCATGGAATACCGTTTTACTTTACGATTTAGCCTGCCAGCGGAGCACGCCACGCAGGATGAGATGCTGGAGAATCTGGCACTGGCGTGCTGTGATGATGCGCTGGTCGGGCTCGGCGTACCTGGCAGAATTGCCCTGGAGTTTAGCCGTGAAGCCTCTTCTGCCAGTGAGGCATTGATGCGCGCTGAAGCCGAGGTAGTCAGCGCCATACCCGGCGCAACGCTGGCGGAAGCCGCGCCCGATTTTGTCGGGCTGACGGATGTGGCGGAATTAACCGGGATGTCGCGGCAGAATATGCGCAAACTGATGCTCAGCCAACGTCCGCCGTTTCCGTTGCCGGTACATGACGGCAAAACCGCCATCTGGCATCTGGACGATGTGCTGGAGTGGTTAAGCCAGCGCTGCACCTATGCGCTACCTGCCGCCATCGGTGAACTGGCGCAGGTGACGCGCCAGCGTAATCTCAAGCGAGCATTAGAACACAACCAGGACCGCGCCTGAGGTTCAGTGGGGCAGCAGGAACAGGGTGGCCAGTCCCAGAAAGATGAAGAAGCCGCCGGTGTCGGTGATGGCGGTGATCAATACGCTGGAGTCGACGGCGGGATCACGCTTCATTTTGGTCATCACCAGCGGCACCAGTACGCCCATCAGCGCTGCCAGCAGCAGATTCAGCGCCATCGCCAGCATCATCACGCCGCCCAGCGCCAGATTGTCATACATCAGCCAGGTGATGCCGCCCATAATCCCGCCCCAGAACAGGCCGTTGATCAGCGCCACGCCCAGTTCACGGACAATCAGGAACGAGAAGTTTCCCGGCTCGACCTGATGCAGCGCCAGCGCACGCACCATCATGGTGATGGTCTGATTACCGGTATTGCCGCCGATGCCAGCGACGATCGGCATCAGGGTGGCGAGCGCCACGATTTGCGAAGAAATAGTACCTTCAAACAGCCCAATCACCCGCGAAGCGACAAAGGCGGTACAGAGATTAATTGCCAGCCATGCCCAGCGTTTACGCACTGACTTCCGCACCGGCGCGAACACATCCTCTTCCTGACTGATACCGCCCATTTTACGGATGTTGCTTTCGTTTTCGGCATTCACCAAATCGATGATGTCTTCAAATGGTGATGCGGCCAATCAGGCGGCCCTTTGCATCAGTAACGGCGGCGGAGATCAGGTTATAACGTTCAAAGGCGCTGGCGGCATCTTCCGCCTTATCGTTGAGCTGGAAAGTGGTGGGGCGGGCATTCATGACCTCACTCACCAGCGTTTTCGGCTTTTTCAGCAGAATATCGGTCAGCAGCAGTTCGCCCAGCAGCAGATTATCGTCATTGGTGATAAAGATTTTATCGGTGCCGCCCGGCATGCTTTTGTGCTTACGCAGATAGCGCTGCACAGTGGCCAGCGTCACGTCGTCGCGCACCGTCAGGATATTGAAATCCATCACCCGGCCGACGCGGTCGCGGTCAAACTCCACCACGCTCAGCATACGGGCGCGCAGGCCTGGTTCCACGGTCGCCAGCAGGCGACCCGTCAGGTCACGGGGCAGATAACGCGCAGAATATCGCGATCGCTCATCTCTTCGGTCAGGCTGGCCCAGACGGTTTCTGACGCCTCCACCAGCACCAGGCCGCGCCGTTCGTTTGGCACCAGTCGCCACAACGCCTGACGTTCCTCTTTCGGTAATACTTCAAGGATATCGGCAAGGTCGGCAGCGTGCAGCTGACGAATATCCTGTTCCAGCGCGTCACACTGGGCCGCATTTTCACTTTGCTGTTCAGGACTGAGGTCGCTGGATTTATCCAGTAACGCATCAACCAGATCGTGCTCGTTGAGCAGCAGCGTCAGAATGCGATGACGTATTTCACTTAAACGTTGAGAGTGTGAGGCAGACACATTGAATCCCTTTAGTCTGTAAGCACCAGCACGAAGTGTAGCGTTTCGCCTGAAAAATGGCGCAGTCAACCGGACGGCGGGGCAGTTTTTCAGGCGAAAAAGTCGTGTTCGCTAACGCGTATCGCCAGAACTGACGGCAACCGGTTCAGGCAGCGATTTTTGTTGCTGATGATGTTCGAATGCAGCAGGCAGGATAAAAATCAGGCGGCTAAACAAAATGATAAAACTGATAAGCAACACGATACAGGTCATGGTGCCGGTCTTTTGACGTCTTCGGGGAGAAATAGCGCTGTTCACGCGGGGTGGTTCCTGTAATGACCCAAAGCTGGGCGACCGCAACATTTAGTCACAGTCGCCAGACGAAATCAATCGCTGTTGAAAAAACAGCAGACAAAGATCAGTAACTGGCTTTTTGCGCCAGCAGCGTGGCGAAGCGGCAGTTGATGCGATTGCCATGTTCATCTTTACGGTGCAGCTGGCTAGGATTTTCGTTGTACTTCACGATATGCCAGTTACGGTAGTAATTGCTCAGCTCGCCCGATTTAAACGCAAAGGTAAAATCGGCTGGGCATGGCATATCGTCGGTGTCCATCGCCGCCACAGCCGAGGTTGAGCGCCTTACCGACGTTAAGCTGGGGCAGTGCCGCCACGACTTCAGAGTGGGGCGGCGTCAGGCCGTAGGTTTCGGCGAAATAGTGTTCGTCACGCAGACGTACGGTATGTTGTGTCATGGTTATCAGTTTTGTTAAATGGGTGCCAGGCACCCACGTTATCAGGCCTCTTCGAGGATCAGTTTCCATCCGGTGACGTCATTCCAGTAACCCTGTTCGCGCTCGAGATCGAGCTGCACCAGGGTGTTCTGACTGAAGTAGCCCGCGGGGAAAATCAGCGTCCAGTGGCCGTCGTCGCACTTCAGCTGCAGGGTATCCGGCCGCGTAGTGGCCTGGCGCTGATTATTCAGAAGGGTACCCAGACGCAACAGGAAAATCAGCGGCACGAACTGCTTCTTCTTAAACAGCGTCACCCGTGGCAACTCATCAAGTTTCACCGCTTTCCGATGGAATCTTACCAGCGCCGCCAGCAGCATTTGCTGATCCTGATTAAAGCCAGGCATATTGGTGTTTTGCAGAATGTAGGCTGAATGGCGCTGCAAACCGCTATGGTTGATGGTCAGCCCGACTTCATGCAGCATCGCCGCCCACTTCAGCAGCGCCGCCAGTTGCGGATTCGCCAGCCTGGGATTCTGATCGCGCCACTGCAGATAGAGCTGTTCGGTGGTGTCGAGCACGCGTCGCGCCTGATCGCTGTCGATGGCGTAATGATTCGCCAGACTCTGCGCGGTGCGGCTGCGGATATCCTGATGACGGAAGCGGCCTTCCATTTCGTACAGCACGCCTTCACGCAGCGCGCCATCGGAGAGGCGCAGCTCGCGAATCGCCAGCGCGTCAAACACGCCGCACAGAATCGCCAGTCCCGGTACAAACACCCCTTTACGTTCTTCCGACAGGCCTGGCAGACTCAGCACGGCAAATGACTTGTGCTTGATCACTTCGTCATACAGTTTGTCGAGACGCTCAGGCGTAATCAGTTTCTCTTTCTCATCCATCGCCTGCAGCACTTCGCAGGCGGCTTTAATGGTGCCGGACGCGCCCAGTGCGTATTGCCAGCCGTGCAGGCGATACTGCCACGCCAGCGTTTCCAGCTTCTGCGCGGCGGCTAAGCGGGCGCGACGGAAATTCTCGCGGCTGATTTCACCGTTGGGGAAATAGAGCTGAGCGAAACTGACGCAACCCATGCGGCGGCTTTCCACCAGCTGCGGCTCAAAATTCTCGCCAATCACCAGTTCGGTTGAGCCGCCACCGATGTCGATCACCAGCTTGCGGCCTTTTTCCGGCTGAGTATGCTCCACGCCTATAAAGATCAGACGGGCCTCTTCATGGCCTGAAATCACCTCAATCGGGTAGGGGATTACCTCAGCGGCCCGCTGCAAAAAGGTTTCGGCGTTGACCGCCTGGCGCAGCGTATGGGTGCCGACAATGGTGACATTGCTCGGGCTGAATCCCTGCAGGCGTTCCGCGAACAGCGCCAGGCAGGTTAATCCCCGCTCCATCGCCTCTTCGCTCAGGCGATTACTGGCATCCAGTCCGTCAGCCAGATGGACGCGCTGTTTCAGGCGGCCCAATACCTGCATCGCGCCATCCACCACCCGGGCGATGACCATATGGAAGCTGTTCGATCCGAGGTCGATCGCCGCAAACTCCTGGGGTTTTGGCGTACTTTTATGGGAAATTGGCATAGGATTTATTCAGGTTGTTCCAGGTTCTTGATGTAATCATAAATGGCCAGCTGCGATCGCACTTTGCGACGATTGCCGCGCTGGACGTAATGGTTACTCAACTCTTTATCGACGATGCGGGCTTTTACCGTATCTCTTAACTGAATAGCAATAATGTCGAGTATGCGCTGCTTAATACGTGGATCGAGAATCGCCACCGCCACTTCGATGCGGTAATCAATGTTACGTGTCATCCAGTCAGCCGATGAGAGGAACACTTTTTTATCGTCGCCATTGTCGAAAATATAGACGCGATCGTGTTCCAGATAACGGTCAACGATACTGATGACGCGAATATTTTCACTGATGCCCGGCAAATCGGGAATTAATGAACACATGCCGCGGACCAGCAGATTGACTTTTACCCCCACGCTGGAGGCTGTATAAAGCCGGTCAACCAGTCCTTTGTCCACCAGATTGTTGATTTTCAGAGTAATGCCGGACGACTTTTTCTGCTGCGCATTGGCGATTTCGTTATCGATCAACTCATACAGCATCCGGCGTGAGTTCTGCGGCGACACCATCAGATGATCGAAGGTGACCGGCCGGTAAGGGTTCTCGATAAAGTTAAACACCCGGCGCACTTCGTTAGTGATGCGCGCATCGGCGGTCAGCAATGAGTAGTCGGTATAGAGGCGGGCGGTTTTTTCGTTGAAGTTGCCGGTACCGATATGCGCATAACGCACAATCTCTTCACCTTCACGGCGGGAAATCAGGAACAGCTTGGCGTGAATCTTCAGCCCCGGCGCAGAGAAAATTACGTGCACGCCCGCTTCAGTCAGACGCTTAGCCCAGTAGATGTTCGCCTCTTCATCAAAGCGCGCCTGCAGCTCAACCACCACCGTCACTTTTTTGCCGTTATAGGCCGCATGGATCATCGCATCCATGATGCGTGAGTGCTTGGCGACGCGATAGATATTGATTTTTATTGCTAACACGCTGGGGTCGAACGACGCCTGACGCAGCAGTTCCAGCACGTGCTCAAAGGTATGGTAAGGATAATAGAGCAGCACGTCGCGATCGCGAATGGCATCAAAGCCGTTGCGGAAGCCATCAAATCCGATATGGCGAATCTGCGGCAGCGGCCGGTTCACCAGGTTGTTTTTGCCGACGTTCGGAAAGCCGATGAAGTCTTTAAAGTTGTGGTAGCGTCCGCCGGGCAATATGGAATCGAAGTTGGATATAGAGAGCTTGTGGCACAGCAGTTCCACCATCGAATCGGGCATGTCGCGCTGGTAGACAAAGCGGACCGGCTCGGCGGTCAGTCGTTGCTTCAGGCTGGATGACATCAGCTCCAGCAGGCTCGATTCCATCTCCGTCACCAGATCGTACTCGGCGTCACGCGTCATCTTCATCGAGTAGGCGTTCAGCGCGTCGTAGTCGTAAAAGCCTTTGAAAATATCGTCCAGGCAGTAACGTAAAATGTTATCCAGCAGGATCATCGGTTTACGTCGACGCGGCGGCTCAGCCGGCAGATTAATGAAACGCGGCACTTTATCCGACGGGATCTCCAGCAGCGCATAACGAATGTTATCGCCACGGATAATTTCCACCGCCAGATAGGTGTAATCGTCTTTCAGAAATTCGGTCAGGTCAGTTTCATGGGTGATCAGAATTGGCGAGATGTGCTGGCGCAGTTCATGTTTGAAATAGTGGCGCAGCCACGCCTGCTGATTCGGCGAGAGCTGGCGCTCGTTGATCAGGAAGATCTGATTACGCGCCATCTCCAGCAGCAGATCGTTATACAGCGCGTCAAACTCTTGGTCAGACTTCAGGACGCGCTGCTGGATCTTCTTAAATAAATGACGTGGCGTACTGGCGGAACCCTGCTCTTCACCAATCAGAATGCGGCGCTTCAGGTCGGCGAAACGCACCTTGTAGAATTCGTCGAGGTTATTGGAGTAGATACCGAGAAAACGCATCCGCTCAATCAGCGGATTACTTTTGTCCGCCGCTTCCTGCAAAACCCGTTCGTTAAAGGATAACCAGCTTAATTCTTTTTCAATATAAAGCTTTACCTGACCCATTCTCACTCCATATAGCGATTGCAGGACTGAAGATCCAGTGTCCCTGATCATTATGGCGAGAGTATGGCAGCGTTGTCCAACGCCAATAGTTGTCTTATCAACCGGCTACGGGCAACATAGCGGCTTGTTTTAGCCTGCTACCGGAACCGCATTAGCGTAAACCACATCCCAGTCCAGTTCAGCGACCGTAAGCGTCGTGTCGTTGACCGTCTGACGCGGCGGCTGGTCACGTCCTGTGGCATTGCGATTCTGTTGTTAATGCTGCTGCTGTTTTGCTGGCTGATTGGCGTGGTATTGCCTTTGTTCAGCGCACTGGGCCTGCAGATTGCCAGTACTCAGCAGCTGTGGGATCGCGCACCAGCGTTAGCTCTCGGCAATGATGGTCGTATCGGCTGGCGTATCAGCGCGCACGGCGCGGCACGGTTTATCCCGATGGATGGGCAACCGGCGGAACCCGCGCTGGCGTTATCGCCGGCACCGCAACAGGTGGTGCGCAGTGCCGATAGCCAGACGCTGCTGCTGAATATGCAGGGTGCGCTGATGCTGATGCAACCGACAGCGGAACAGCAGTGGCGTTTTCCGCTGGGCGATAAACCGTTTCACCTGCCGCACGGCGCGGTGACAAAAATGGCTCTGGCGACCCGCCACCCAGGCCAGTGGCGTATCACCGCACTGACCGATGGCGGCCTGACGGTGCTGACGCTCGGCACCAATCAGCAGGTCGCGACTATCGACCTGCCGCAGCCGCAGCCGCAGCCGGACCTGCTCGCACTTTCCCCGGCAGGCGATCTGCTCTACACCACCGAAGGCAACGTGCTGCGCGTCTGGCAACTCGACGAGGATGAGGCGCGATTGCGTGAAACCCAGACGCTGCCGCAGCGCCCGCAAAGTCTGCATCTGCTGGTGGGCGGTAAAAGCCTGCTGATTCAGGATCATAGTGGCATTAGCCAGTGGTTTGCTATCGCCAGCCCACAGGGGCCGCGTCTTCAACTCATCCGGACCTTTGCACACAGCGCAGGACCGGCGAAAGTGGTTACCGAATCACAACGTCGGGTGTTCGCTACCGTCAGTGAAAACGGCCTGCTGCGGCTGTTCGCCAGCAAACAGGACGGCCCGATTCTGCAGCGCCAGCTGGCGCTAGGTATTCTCGCCGCGTGGCGACAGTCTGCTGATTGAGCGGCTAGGCAGCTGGCAAACCCTGCGGTTGGATAACCCGTGGCCTGATGTCACCTGGCGTAACTTCTGGCAGAAAATCTGGTACGAAAATTACCCGGCACCGGACTGGATCTGGCAATCGACCGCGGCGGGCGACAGCTATCAGGGCAAATTCAGCCTGGTGCCGATGGTGGTCGGCACGTTGAAAGCCGCCAGCTTAGCGCTGCTGTTTGCCACGCCGCTGGCGCTGGCGGCAGCCATGTATACCGCGTTTTTTATGGTACCGGGCCTGCGTCGCTGGGTGAAACCGGCTATCGAAATGATGGGTGCGCTGCCGAGCGTGGTGGTGGGACTGATTGCCGGTGTCTGGCTGGCACCTCACATCAGTCAGGCGCTGATTGGTGTGTTGTTGCTGCCGCTGCTGTTGGTCACCTTACTTACGCTGTGGTTGCCGACGCTGTTTATCCCTGACGCAGGCGACTGGCTGCCACATTATGAACAGCGCAACCTGCTGGTGGCGGCGCTGGCTATGGGCTTTGCGCTGGTGCCGCTGATTTTACGCTCTCTGAAGATGCGCTGTTCAGCGTCCCCGCGACGCCGTGGCAAACCCTGACCCGGGTGGTGCTGCTTGGCGCCTCGGCCGGGATTTTTGCCGCCCTGATGATTGGCCTGGGCCGCGCGGTGGGGGAGACCATGATTCTGCTGATGGCGACCGGCAACACGCCGCAAAGCCAGGGCGGGTTGTTCAGCGGACTGCGCGCCCTGTCAGCCAATATCGCCATCGAGATGCCGGAAGCCGCCGCCGGCAGCGCCCATTATCGCATTCTGTTTCTCAGTGCCCTGATGTTGCTGCTGTTAACCCTAGTGATCAATACCGTGGCGGAGCTGATCCGTCAGCGTTTGCGCCAGCGCTAAAGTCAGCATGAGGAACAGGTATGAAGGTGATGGGACAAAACGGTCGCTGGCGCTGGTTAACCGCCGGTGCCGTGGCGGTCTGCCTGTTAGCCTTTACGCTACTGATTGGGCTGCTGGCCTGGCAGGGTGTCCGGGCTTTCTGGCCGCAGCGGGTCGACCTCTACAGTTTCAGCCAGCCCGACGGGCGCGAGGTGCGTCTGCTGGGTGAAACCCTTGAGCATCAGCCGCGCTTTCCCGCCCCGGCTGATGAGCAGGGCAACAGCGGCGGACAGGTTCATCCCTACCTGATTAAAACCGGCAACCGCGACTGGGACGCGCCCTATTTCCGCGTGGTCTACAGCCGGGAAGCGGCCAGCGTCAGCCAGCCAAAAGCGATCATGTGTTGCAGCGCCGCAGTCACGGCCAGGCTTACGGCTGGTTTATCGGCCTGCGCGAGGATAATGAGGTCTTAACCGCCCGCAATCCCGATGCGCTACTGCATCAGCGACTGGTGCAGGTGTAACTGCTGGTGCGGCAGGCCAATCAGATTCGCCGGGTAGAGATGGCGCGCGTTAACAGCCAGCGTGAGCAGTAGGCCGCGCAGCAGCGCGCCGTGGTCGCTTTGATCTCCAGACCCAGTCGGAATACCAGGCGAATCAGGCTGCCTTGCAGCGTCGTTTCGATCATCTCAGTGAGAGCTGGCCAGCCTGCAACAGCAGAGCCAGCGCGACGTGCTGATCCTGCGTGATGTGCACGGCATCGATCACGCGATACCGTTAACGGAAATTGTCGATAGCTGGAAAACCAACGCAATGACGCTGGGCCAAAAAAGCCTCCATTTCCTGCATCAGCTGTGGCGCTTTGTCAGCGACTCGCCGGCTGACGATGGCAGCGAATCCGGTGCTTTCCCGGCGATCTTTGGCACCGTGCTGATGGTGTTGCTGATGTCGATTGTGGTGATGCCGCTTGGGGTAATCGCTGCGATCTGGCTGCATGAATATGCCGGCCGCAACGCACTGACCCGGCTGGTGCGGATTGCGGTGGTTAATCTGGCCGGGGTGCCCTCAATTGTCTATGGCGTCTTTGGCCTTGGATTTTTTGTCTGGCTGGTCGGCGTCACGCTCGATCAGCTGTTCTTCGCCAGCGCACTGCCCAACCCGAACTTCGGCACGCCGGGCCTGCTGCGGGCGGCGTTAACGCTGGCATTACTGACACTGCCGGTGGTGATCGTGGCGACAGAAGAGGGACTTTCCCGCATTCCTAATAGTCTGCGTCAGGGATCGCTGGTGCTCGGTGCCACCTAGGCGGAAACCCTGTGGCATGTGCCGCTGCCGCTGGCGGTGCCGGCAATGCTGACCGGATTGATCCTCGCCGTGGCACGCGCAGCGGGTGAAACCGCACCATTGATGCTGGTCGGGGTGGTGAAAATGGTGCCGGAATTACCGATCGATGCGGTGTTCCCTTATCTGCACCTCGACCGCAAATTTATTCATCTTGGCTTCCAGATTTACGATCTGGCGTTTCAGAGTCCGAATATTGAAGCCGACCGGCCGCTGGTGTTTGCCACCGCGCTGTTGCTAGTGCTGATTATTCTGTCGCTCAATTTTCTGGCGATGAGCCTGCGTCACCGCCTGCGTGAACGCTATCGCCTTGTGACTCAATAACAGGCTATGACTATGACGCCCGACACTGATATTGCGCTCACCGTTAATCATCTTTCTCTGTGGTACGGCGAGCGCCAGGCTCTGCAGGATATTTCGCTGCAGGTGCCTAAAAACTGCATTACCGCGCTGATCGGCCCGTCCGGCTGCGGTAAATCGACCCTGCTGCGCTGCTTCAATCGGATGAACGATGTGATCGACCACTGCCGGGTCGACGGTGACGTGCTGCTGGGCGCGGTGCCGATCATGCGGCCGGATCAGGATCTTTCCGCGCTGCGTCGGCGCGTCGGGATGGTGTTTCAGCGGCCGAATCCGTTTCCGAAGTCGATCTATGAAAACGTGGTTTACAGCCTGCGCTTGCAGGGAGTGCGCGATCGGCGGGTGCTGAACGAAGCCTGCGAACGTGCGCTGTGGGCGGCGGCGTTATGGAGTGAGGTAAAGGATCAGCTGGGGCAAAATGCGCTGACGCTCTCGACCGGACAGCAGCGGCGTCTGGTGATTGCGCGGGCGATTGCCATCGAACCGGAAGTACTGTTGCTGGATGAACCGACCTCGGCGCTGGACCCGATCTCTACCCTGGTGATTGAAGAGCTGATGACCACGCTGAAGCAGCACTTCACGCTGGTGCTGGTCACCCACAATATGCAGCAGGCATCACGCGTATCAGACTATACCGCGTTTATGCATCAGGGCGCGCTGGTGGAGTTTGACGATACCGATCGGATCTTTACCGCACCGAAACAGCGGCGCACTGAATATTACATTACCGGTCGCTACGGCTAATGTAGCAACGGAAGAAGAGCGGGGGTTTTGTCAGACGACTGATAAACTCAAAGCGATTGGAGCCTATGCCCGTAGTAAAGCATCGCGGGCCATGGATGCGTCTTTACGGAGGGCATAGGCTCCCTGAGCCTTTACTCTGCTAGCACTTCCTGAGAAGCCAGCGCTTCTCCTTCCGCGTCAGTCTCTTGCATAGCCCTGCGGCGGCAAGGGTTCACCGTCCAGCCAAGCTTTCCTGTCACGCATCCTGAGTCGTCCGTCGATAAACCAGCTAATCACCATCGGATAGATCGCGTGCTCCTGATGCTGCACCCGCTCAGTAATCTCCGCTTCGGTGTCGTCCGGGAATACCGGCACTTTGGTCTGCAGGATCACCGGGCCGCCATCCAGTTCATCGGTGACAAAATGCACTGAGGTACCGTGTTCGCTATCGCCATTCTCCAGCGCCTGACGATGAGTATGCAGGCCCGGGTATTTCGGCAGCAGGGAAGGGTGAATATTCAGCAGGCGGTCATGGAAATGAGCAACAAACGCACTGCTGAGAATCCGCATATAGCCTGCCAGCACCACCAGATCCGGTGACCAGGCCTCGATTTCAGCGATCAGCTGACGGTCAAAGGCGTCACGATCAGCGAAGTGGCTGGCGGCCAGCGCTTTGGCGGGAATGCCCGCCTCCTGCGCCCGGGTCAGGCCATAGGCCGCAGCGCGGTTGCTGATAACGGCAGCGACGCTGCCGTTAATCCGCCCGCTGGCGCAGGCGTCAAGGATGGACTGAAGGTTGGTTCCGTTGCCGGAAATCAGTACAACCAGCTTTTTCATCCGTTGATGACCACTCGCTCTTCCGCATCGGAGGCCTTGATCACGCCCAGCTTCCATGCTTTTTCGCCGGCAGCCTGCATCAGCGCGACGGCTTTGTCCGCGTCGTCCGGGCTCAGGGCAATGATCATCCCGACGCCACAGTTAAAGGTGCGGTACATCTCAAAGCGGCTGACGTTGCCCGCCTGCTGCATCCAGCTGAATACCGCAGGCCACTGCCAGCTCTTCTCGTCAATCACCGCCTGGGTGTTGTCGGGCAGTACGCGCGGAATGTTTTCCCAGAAGCCGCCGCCGGTCAGATGCGCAATCGCATGCACATCGACCTGCTCAATCAGGCTGAGGATATTTTTCACGTAGATGCGGGTCGGTTCCAGCAGGTGGTCAGCCAGCGGTTTGCCTTCCAGATGTTCAACCAGCGGATCGGTATTGCTGACTTCCAGAATCTTACGCACCAGCGAGTAGCCGTTAGAGTGAGGACCGCTGGATCCGAGCGCGATCAGCACGTCACCGTCCTGCACTTTGCTGCCGTCGATGATTTCCGATTTCTCAACCACGCCGACACAGAAACCGGCCACGTCGTAATCTTCACCGTGGTACATGCTTGGCATTTCAGCGGTTTCGCCGCCGACCAGAGCACAACCCGACTGCAGACAGCCTTCGGCGATGCCGGTGATCACCGCAGAGGCGGTATCAACGTCCAGTTTGCCGGTAGCGTAATAGTCGAGGAAGAACAGCGGCTCTGCGCCCTGAACCACCAGGTCGTTGACGCACATGGCGACCTGGTCAATGCCAATCGCATCGTGGCGCTTAAGGTCCATTGCCAGACGCAGCTTGGTGCCGACGCCATCGGTGCCGGAGACCAGCACCGGTTCACGGTATTTTTGCGGCAGCGCGCAAAGCGCACCGAAGCCGCCCAATGCACCCATTACTTCCGGGCGACGCGTCTTTTTCACTACGCCTTTAATACGGTCAACTAGGGCGTTACCAGCATCTATATCAACACCGGCGTCTTTGTAACTGAGAGAGGTCTTGTCGGTCACTGCGAGGTCCCTACGCGAGTTGCGGTTGGTGGTTTAAATAAAGCGCGGCAATTCTACCAGCGCAGGCAAACGTTTGCTAGTGTCCGGGATTGTGCACCAGACGATTTTCATCAATCCTTATTTTGTCCCGGTAAATGCTGCCGCTTTGCGCAAGGATAAGTGGCGCGAAGGCAAAAAGGCGGTATAATCCCGCGATTTTTTTTAGCTCAACTCATTTTCCGGGAGAACACCAATGAAGATCGTGGAAGTCAGACACCCGCTGGTCAAACATAAACTGGGCTTGATGCGTGAGCATCATATCAGTACCAAGCGTTTCCGCGAGCTGGCATCAGAAGTGGGCAGCCTGCTGACCTACGAAGCCACCGCCGACCTGGAAACCGAAAAAGTGACTATTGAGGGCTGGAACGGCCCGGTGCAGATCGATCAAATCAAAGGTAAAAAAATTACGGTGGTCCCGATTATGCGTGCTGGTCTCGGTATGATGGAAGGCGTGCTGGAGCATGTTGCCAGCGCACGCATCAGCGTGGTGGGCGTTTACCGTGATGAAGAAACCCTGGAACCTGTTCCGTATTTCCAGAAGCTAGTCTCGAACATTGAAGAGCGCCTGGCGCTGGTGGTAGACCCGATGCTGGCGACCGGTGGCTCCATGATCGCCACCATTAACCTGCTGAAAAAAGCCGGTTGCAGCAGCATTAAAGTGCTGGTACTGGTGGCCGCGCCAGAAGGGATTGCCGCTCTGGAAAAAGCGCATCCTGACGTAGAACTCTACACCGCGTCGGTCGATCAGGGACTGAACGACAAAGGTTACATCATTCCTGGGCTCGGTGACGCCGGGGATAAGATTTTCGGAACCAAGTAAATCGCATAGCCGGCCGGAGAGTCGGCTTTTTTTGGCAAAAAAAGCATCATCCCCATTCGGATAACACCCGCCGCCTGGCGTCAGCTTCCCGCACTCTGCCTGACGCTGCGTCGGCGCGGGATTAGCGCTGATCTTCCGCGTGATTTCACTGCTGCGTCCGGAATAAGTGGTGCTGGAAGCCGACAAGCGCCAAGATTCCTGATCGTTAGTGGCTTGCTGAGATCGGGGCAGGGACGCTCCATTCATCACTTTCTGAAAACTGTGGTAGACTTCCCCGGTTTTTTGCTTGTTCTCTTGCTGAGGTGCTTCTGAACACGCCGGCACAATTGTCATTGCAACTCTATTTGCCTAACGACGAGACCTTCGCCAGCTTCTGGCCGGGGGAGAACCCGTCGCTGATTGCCGTGCTGAAAGGTGCTCTCAACCAACAACATGGCAGCTATCTCTACTTCTGGTCGCGCGAAGGCGGAGGCCGGAGCCATTTGCTGCACGCAGCCTGCGCAGAAATGTCAGCGCGCGGTGCGGCGGTCGGCTATGTGCCGCTGGATAAGCGTACCTGGTTCGTGCCGGAAGTGCTGGAAGGGATGGAGCAACTGTCACTGGTCTGCATCGATAATATCGAGTGCATTGCCGGCGAGCCGGAATGGGAAATGGCGATCTTCGATCTCTACAACCGCATTCTGGAAACCGGCAACACCCGCCTGTTTATTAGCGGCGATCGTCCGCCACGTCAGCTTAATCTGCAGTTGCCCGATCTGGCTTCGCGTCTCGACTGGGGACAGATCTACCGTCTGCAGCCGCTCTCCGACGAAGATAAGCTGCAGGCGTTGCAGCTGCGCGCCGGGTTACGCGGCTTTGAGCTGCCGGAAGACGTTGGCCGCTTCCTGCTGAAGCGACTCGATCGCGAAATGCGCACGCTGTTTGATACGCTGGATCGCCTCGATCGCGCGTCGATCAGCGCCCAGCGCAAACTGACTATCCCCTTTGTTAAAGAGACGCTCGGCCTTTAAATAATCCCTAGTACCGCTTCCGGTGGGCGGCCGATGCGCGCCCGGTCGCCATTAATCACAATCGGTCGCTCAATCAGGCTGGGATTGTCCACTAACGCGGCGATCAGTTCAGCCTCACTCTTCGTTTCCTCCACCAGCCCCAGCTCATGATAAAGCGGCTCTTTGGTGCGCATCAGCTGGCGTACACTCTGCATGCCCAGTTTCTGCAGCAGGATTTGCAGCGTGTCGCGGGTCGGTGGGGTTTGCAGATAGAGCACCACCTCGGGTTCAATGCCGCGTTGCTGTAACAGCGCCAGCGTTTCGCGACTCTTGCTACAGAGCGGATTGTGATAAATCGTCACCATTTCAGGCGATCTCCTCTGATAACGGGCCAGTTAGCCTTTCTGATATTGTTTAAAACGCTGCTGCAACTGCCGCAGTTGATCGATGCGGGCATCGTAACGCGCCTGCTTCAGGCTGCCGAGCGGCACCTGGGCGCTGGCGCTGCTGAGAGTAGTGATCGCTTGATCAAGCTGGCCGTTTAGCGCCAGGCTTTCAGCGCGCGCTGAAAGCTCTTCATCGTTCAGTCCCTGCTGGGCTGATGCCTGTGCCAGTAAGTCCCAGCCGTTAGGATCATCTTTATTGGTCCATGTGTAGCGATTCAGAATGCGGCTGGCGTTGGCGGGCTGTTTCGCTTCAACGTAGGCGTTTGCTAGGTTGAGCTGCACCACCGGGCTGTTCGTCGCGCCGGTAAGCAGGGCGATCGCCTGTTGCGGCTGGTTCAGCCCGATGTCGATATCAGACATGATATCGAGGAACCAGACGTTATCCGGCTGCTTTGCCAGCAGCGGGGTGATAATGCGCTTCGCATCGGCGTAGCTTTTCGCCTGTAAAAACTGCACCGCCTTACCGTACTGCGACGCCAGCTGTTCGCGGGTGTTGCCGCTGGCGTACTGGTTCAGCAGTTCATCGGTCAGCTGATTGTGGCCGGTGGCGTACATCCCCAGCGCACGCACCTTCGCCAGATAGAAATCCTGACTGGACTGCACCACCACCGGTCGCATCTGGTTGGCGCGGTTGCGCGCATCTGCCAGACGGCTGTCAGGCAGCGGGTGCGTCAGCAGAATCTCCGGCGGCTTCGACGAGAAGCGGCTCTGATCGGCCAGCTTCTGTAAAAAGTTTGGCATCGCCTGGGGATCGAAACCGGCGCGTTGCAGCACCTGAATTCCAATGCGATCCGCCTCCTGCTCGTTACCCTGGGTGAAGCTGATAATGCCTTGCTGGGTTCCCGCCAGCGTACCGGTCAGCGCCGCCATACCGGCCTGCGGATTGGCCATCGCCAGCAAAATTGAGCCCAGCGCGCCGACCCAGGTGAGCGGGGCATTACGCTTTTGATCTTCCATGGCGCGAGCCAGATGGCGCTGGGTCACGTGGGTAATTTCATGCGCCATCACCGATGCCAGCTGGCTTTCATTTTCGGTGAACCGGAACAGCGCAGAGTGCAGCACCACATTGCCGCCAAAGAAGGCAAAGGCGTTGAGTTCGTCATTCTGAATCAGAAAGAAGTGGAACGGCGTCTTAACCGAATCGGCGTGTGAAACCAGCCGCTGGCCGAGCTGATTGATGTACTGGTTAAGCAACGGGTCGTTGATCAGAGGAGCACTGGCGCGCAGCTGGCGAACGTAGAAGTCGCCCATCTGTAATTCCTGATTAATCGACAGGGTCGAGCCCGCCGTGGTCCCCATATCGGGCAGTGAATCACTGACGTCGGCCCAGGCCGGTGCCAGACTGGTTAGCATCAACGTCGGGAGCAGTGCGGCGATCAGCGTTTTTTTTAACCGGTTCAACATGCCTTAATCCTGTAAAGAGGCCCTGAAACTGGCCAGGTGCGCAGCGGTAAGCTTCCGTTTTTTCGCAGCTAACAGCGGTTCGCAACCATCTTAACCACAGCATGATAAGAAAGGAATGGGGTTTCCTGCACCGGATGACCTCTGTTTTGTGCAAGATCGCCTTTTCTGACGAAAAAAATTGAATATGTTAACAACCTAAACCGCAGTTAAACGAAAAAGGCCAGCCGCCTAAGCTGAGGGTAATGGACGAAAGGATTCCGGCTTATTCAGGTTTTCCCGGTGTGGTCGCCGGAAATAAAGCAGATTATGCTGAGGGTAAAATAAACCGCCTTATGCACTTAATTTAAAGTTATGTAAATTCACTCAAAAAATTGAGTATGGCATGAATTTTTCCAGGTTTACTCCGAAAAAAATGCCGTTTTGCGCGCTTTATTCACATGGCCTCGATTGATTAATTAAATCTTCTTCATCAGGTAACCGTTATTGCCTCCAGTAAATAATGGTCTTTAATTCATCTGAAGTTATAAATCTGGCTGGTGATTAATGATCATATTAAGGTCCATCGATTATTCACCTTAAGTCGCTCACTAATGAAAATTTTCGATTAATTAAGCACGATCATTATTTCGGTCGTCACCAAATCTGCGCTGACACACATTTACCCAGGCGCTGAATATCGATGCGCTGTGATATAGATATTGCCCGGATTCAGAATCTGGATCTGTAACGCGTTATTTGCCGGAGAAGAGTGTTATGCGTTCAGCGGTTTCTTGCGTGTTAATTGCCATTGCGGTCGGCGCGGTTGTCACACAAAGCGGCAATATCTATGACAAAGTTACGCGGCATTTTTCATCTGAGCCACAGGAGCCTGAGGGTTTCTGGAGTACGCCAGCGATTGAAGGTTACGGCAAAATTCATTATGAGGCTGACGCCGCTTTTAAACCGGTAGCGGGGCTGAGCAATAAAATTGTTTTCCAGATTACCCGCAGCGACGGTGAGATGACTGCGCCAAATCTGGGGCTGGAGCGGGTCGCGCGGGTAGCGAATCTCTATATCGCCTCAGGCGTTCCGGCTGACCGGTTGAAATTTGTGGTCTCAGTAACCGGCGACGCCACCCCGGCGATGCTGGATAACGCCCATTTCAGGCAGTTCTATAGCATTGATAACCCGAACCTGAAATTGATCGATGAGTTAAATAAAACCGGCGTGAAAGTATCGGTCTGCGATCAGTGGGCGGCCTTCCATCACTATCCCAATAACTGGATTGATAAATCGGTGGTGCATGCGCTTTCCAGTCCGACCACGGTATCGACCCTGCAAAATCAGGGTTACGCGTGGCTGGCAATGTAATTAATACTTTGTCTAAAACATCAGGAGAATAAGTGATGCGTCCAGCAGCCTTTATTGTGGTCGCCGCCGTGGCGGGGTTTGTTGGTGGTAATGTTTTACAGTTGCCGGAATCATTCGATAAGGTCAGCGGCAAAGTGGCGGATAATAAAACCCAGCCGGCTGATTTCTGGAGTACGCCAGCCGAATCTGGGACTGGAGCGGGTTGCTCGTGTTACCAACCTCTATTATGCGGCGGGCGTCCCGCTCGACCAGCTTAAATTCTTGGTATCGATCAACAGCGATGCGGTACCGGCTGCCTTAAACAATGCGCAGTTTCATAAAGCCTATGGCGTCGACAACCCGAACCTTAAATTGATCGGTGAACTGAAAAAAGCCAGTGTTGAAGTGTCGATTTGCGATCAGTCGGTGGCGTTCCATCAGCTTGAGCGCGAATGGATCGACCCGATGGTCACCCACACTATCTCCAGCGGCACCACCGTCGCCACGCTGCAAAATGAAGGGTACGCTTTCCTGATGCTGCGATGCTGCCGCTGTCCTCTTTTCGTCACGTCCCTGCATTCCGCTTGCCCGGTAAGTGGGACTGATTTTCTGCTGCAACGCTGGCTGGCGTCGAAGGCAAGCTTGACCCCGCCCTGCGGCGTTGGCCACGTTTTACAACTATGCCCGTCTTACACTTGCCAGCAGCTGAACAATCAGGGCCAGATAAATTTGAATTTAGTACGCTGCCGGCGGCCTTAAACCTGCTCAAATCCTCCGCCAGGGTGTAGACTTACGCCCGGAATCACCTGCACATCCGGCACACGCTAAAAACAATAATCAGGCACGTAAGACATGACTTTTTCTCCTGCGGCGGCAACGCCATGCTAAGGCGTTTTCGGCCCAAAACCGATCTACGCAATCTAATCGCACTGCTGGTTATGGTCAGCATCGTCATTACGCTGGCCAATACGCTCTACGCGACCTAGCGGGTACAGCGTCAGGTACTGATTGAAATACCCTTGAGGCTAACCGGGCTTATGCCGCTAAACTGGCTTCCACCAGCGAGATTTTCTTCCAGCTGGCGCAGTCACAGCTGCATTACAGCGTCAATCGGCCCAGTGAAAATTTTAATAATGAGACGCTGCTGCAAAAAGAAGTCAACCGCCTGCGCGAGCAGACCACCAGTTTTAACTCGTTGGCGGTGGTAGATGAACAGGGAACGGTAAAAGCTATCTCGCCGGAGTCGCTGACGCTGAAAGGGATGCATCTGACCAGTGAGGCTTCACGCGAAGCGCTGGATATGCGCCAGCCGATCATCAGTAAACCCACTCTTTCTGCAGCAAACAATTTGCTGGTATTTGTCTCCTGGCCGATCTGGATCCACGATGGCGACTATCTGGGCTATGTTGGCGGCACCATCTATTTGAAGAAAAAGATCATTCTGAACGCGCTGCTGGGCGAGCAGTTTTATCGCGATGGCACCAGCGTCTACGTGCTCGACAGCAATAATCAGGTGCTCTATCACCAGAATCGCCAGCTGATTGGCAAAGTGCTGCCCGCCATCATCGGGCCGCGTGAGGAGAAGAGCAATGGCTCGCTGATGCTCTCGCAGTCGGGTGAGGTTAAGCAACTGGCGGGTTATGCCGTGGTGCCGACCACCGGCTGGATGGTGGTGGCGCTCAAGCCGATCAACGTCACGCTGAAGCCGCTCTCCGGTCTGTTGCTCAGGGTATTGAAAAACTCCATGCCGTTTGCGCTGCTGGCCCGGCTGATTGCGCTGCCGCTGTGGCAACTGGCCCGTAAAGCTAGCCGGATGGATGCGCAGGGCGTGTCAAAGGAGATTGGCGGCATCAGCGCTTGGTATTTTGAGGCCGCGCAGGTCAAACGCGCACTGCTGACCGGCATTGGTCTGGTGCAGGACAAAATTGGCCGGTTTAAATCGGAAGCGCAAACCGATCCGCTGACCCAGTTGCTGAACCGTCGCGGTCTCAACGCGGTACTGGACTATTACCAGACGCTGCGCCAGCCCTTCTCGGTGCTGACACTGGATATTGATCACTTTAAAAACGTCAACGATAGCTGGGGACTCGACGTCGGCGATCGGGTGATCCGACAGGTGGCGAGTACCCTGCGGGCCAGCGCCCGCCAGTCCGACGTGGTCTGCCGCAACGGCGGCGAGAAGTTTCTGATGCTGCTGCCGGGCACCCCGCTGGAAGAGGCGCTGATCATCGCCGAGCGGGTGCGGCTCGGCATTGCCGAAGCCTGGCTCACCGACGTTGGCCGTATCACCTTATCGATTGGCGTCTCGGCATGGAACGGTCAACAGGAGGTGTCGCTGGAAGCCAGCTTAAAGCAGGCCGATGCCGCGCTGTATCGGGCGAAAAACGCCGGACTTAACTGCGTGATTGCGGCACCAGTCAGCTAGCCGCGCGCCAGCAGGAAACGCCCTGTTCAGGCTGCTCATATCAGGTACAATGGTCCTCCTTTTTGGCTGTATTGGATCGGAAGTTATGCTGGCTTTATTATTTCAATGGTACAAACGTCGCTTCAGCGATCCGCAGGCCATCGCCCTGCTGGTGATCCTGTTGGCGGGCTTCTGCATCCTGTTTTTCTTAAGCGATCTGCTGGCACCGCTGCTGCTGGCCGTAGTGCTGGCCTACCTGCTGGAATGGCCAACGGCGCGACTACAGCGCGTCGGCTGCAGCCGAAGCTGGGCCACCTCGATTGTGCTGGTGCTGTTCGCCGGTATTCTGCTGGTAATGGTGCTGATTGTGGCGCCGGTCGCCTAGCAGAAGGGGATTAATCTGACCCGCGACCTGCCCAACATGCTCAATAAGCTCTATCTGTTTTCCGCCGGGCTGCCGAAGCGTTTTCCGGCGCTGATGGATGCCGGCATCATCGATCTGATTGCTGAGAACCCGCGTAGCCGGCTGAGTGGCATGGGCGATTCGCTGGTCCAGCTACTCTCTGGCGTTGCTGGTCAGCCTGATGACACTGATGATCTACCTGGTGCTGGTGCCGCTGATGGTGTTCTTCCTGTTAAAGGATAAAGAGCAGATGCTGAACGCGGTGCGCCGGGTGTTGCCGCGTAATCGCGGTCTGGCGAGCGTGGTGTGGCTGGAGATGAATCAGCAGATCACTAACTATATTCGCGGCAAAGTGCTGGAGATGGTGGTCGGCATCGGCAGCTGGCTGGCCTTCCTGTTTCTCGGCCTCAACTATTATGCGCTGTTGCTGGCGGTACTGGTGGGGATTTCGGTGTTGATTCCCTATATCGGCGCAATGCTGGTCACCCTTCCGGTAATCGGCGTAGGGCTGTTTCAGTGGGGGATGGGCAGCGAATTCTGGACCATGTTTATCGTCTATCTGGTGATTCAGGCGCTGGATGGCAACATTCTGGTGCCGATACTGTTCTCGGAGGCAGTCAATCTGCATCCGCTGGTGATTATCTTATCGGTGGTGATTTTTGGCGGGCTGTGGGGATTCTGGGGCGTGTTCTTTGCCATTCCACTGGCGACGCTGGTCAAAGCGGTGGTGCATGCTTGGCCGGACGAGCACCGGACGGCGTAAGTAAGTCGGGCGCGGCGAATGGGCTGCCGCGCCCGACAGCCATCAGGCGGACTTAACGTAGTCCAGCACGATGTCGTGGTGATTTGAGGTTTTGAAGTTATCGAATACCTTTTCCACCTTGCCATCCGCATACAGCAGGAAGCTGATGCGATGGATGCCGTCATAGGTTTTACCCATAAAGGTCTTTTCACCCCAGACGCCGAATGCCTTACAGACCTCATGATCTTCATCCGACAGCAGGGTGAAGTTCAGCAGCTCTTTTTCGACAAAGCGTGACAGTTTTTCCGGTTTGTCGGTGCTGATGCCCAGCACTTCGACGCCCGCTTTTTTCAACTCATCCATATTGTCACGCAGACCACACGCCTGGACGGTGCAGCCTGGCGTCATCGCCTTCGGATAGAAATACACCAGAACGCGCTGTCCCTGGAAGTCGGTCAAATTAACCTGTTCGCCGTCCTGATCGGGCAAGCTAAATTTCGGTGCGGTATCACCGGCTTTCAGTGGATTCATCACATCTCTCCATTTTTTATTCAGGCTGTCGGTAATACACCATCCGGCCGGAAACTGCCAAATGGAAAATTACCATCAGGGGGTATTTCACCACATAGCCGCGCACGTTTGGCTGACAGTAATGTGGATAAATAGCTCCGGTATCGTGACCTGGGCCGTTAGCGTGCCGGGCTGTCGGCATCCGACGCGCTGTAAAGACGCAGCGAACCCTGGGCATTCAGCTCCTGACACAGCGTATTAAAGGCCTGCTCAAACGACGTGCCTTCGGTACGCGTTGGACTGTGGGCGGTCATTTGAATATAGAGCGTTGGTGGCAAATCGTGTTGATCCGGCGTGGTTCGTGACACCAGTTCGGCAACGTTCATCTGATGTTTATCGATCAGATCGGTAAAGCGTTCAATGATGTGCGGCGAATCCGCCACCTCAACCTAAATAAACGCGGTATCCGGCATCGGCGGACGCTGTCGAGCATTGGTGCGCTTCATGACGATAAGTAGTTCCAGTTCGGCACCTTTCAGCTGCAGAGTGGATTCAATCAGCGTAATGGCGTTCCAGCTGCCGGACAGCAACATGATAAACGTGAACTCATCCCCGAGCATGGCGAGACGGCTATCTTCGATATTGCAACCGCAGCTGCTGACGTGTCGGGTAATGGTATTGACGATACCCGGACGGTCAACACCGAGCGCGGTGATCACCAGATTATGGGGCTGAGATTGCGGCAAAATGGCTTTTCCTGTGCTTTCGCTAATAGCCATAAGGTAAACATAAAAAAAACTGCTGACAAGCGCGGGAATAGCGTGGCTTGCTTGCTTTTCCCTAAGTGTAAAACGTACCATGAAGCACTTGTTTGTCGAGGGGATCGCCAATGTTTACGGGAAGTATTGTTGCACTCGTTACGCCAATGGATGACAAAGGTAATGTCTGCCGTGCGAGTCTGAAAAAACTGATTGATTATCATGTCGCCAGCGGCACCGCGGCGATTGTTTCCGTGGGCACCACAGGCGAATCGGCCACGCTAAGCCATGAAGAACACGGCGATGTGGTGATGCTGACCCTGGAGCTGGCCGATGGCCGGATTCCGGTGATTGCCGGAACCGGGGCTAATGCCACCGCAGAAGGCATCTCTCTGACTAAACGTTTCGAACACTCCGGCGTGGTCGGCTGTCTGACCGTCACGCCGTACTACAACCGTCCGACGCAGGAAGGGTTGTTCCAGCACTTTAAAGCCATCGCCGACAGCACCAGCCTGCCACAAATGCTGTATAACGTTCCCTCACGCACCGGTTGTGACATGCTGCCGGAAACCGTTGCCCGTCTGGCTGAAATAAAAAATATTGTCGGAATCAAAGAGGCAACCGGGAATTTATCGCGGGTTAGTCAGCTCCAAGAGCTGGTTAATGAAGAGTTCATTCTGGTGAGTGGCGATGACGCTACCGCACTGGACTTTATGCAACTGGGCGGCAAAGGCGTCATTTCGGTGACTGCGAACGTGGCCGCGCTCGAAATGGCCGAGCTGTGCACACTGGCGCAGCAGGGCGATTTCGTCGAGGCTCGCCGCCTGAATCAGCGTCTGATGCACCTGCACCAGACGCTTTTCTGTGAACCCAATCCTATCCCGGTAAAATGGGCTGCGAAACAGCTAGGATTAATCGCTAACGACACGCTGCGTCTGCCAATGACGCCACTGACTGCAGCCGGCCAGCCGAAAGTGGAGCAGGCGCTGGTGAAAGCGGGTTTGCGATAATTTAGGGAGTTTGAATGAATTACTCAGTGAAGCGGTCAACGGTAGCTACCGTGGTGGGGCTTTCCACCCTGATGCTGTTGTCGGCCTGTTCGAGCGACCAGCGCTATAAGCGTCAGGTCAGCGGTGATGAATCTTACCTGCAAGCCAGCGAATTACATGAACTGAAAGCCCCTGCCGGAATGATCCTGCCGGTTCAGCGTGGCGATTTTGACGTGCCGCGCACCAGCAGCCAGGCGCCGACCGGCAAGCAGCTCGATATCCGTCCACCGGCACAGCCACTGGCGCTGCCGAACGGTACGCGCGCGCAATACAGCAATAATACCGGCGCGCTGATGATTGAGAACAGCCGTGGCTCAGTCTGGTCACAGGTGGTTAATGTGGTGCAGTATTACAAATTCCCGATTGCTTCACGTAATGACACGGGACAGCAGCTGACGACTGACTGGGTGCAGTGGAATCGGGCTGATGAAGATCAGCAGTACCGTGGCCGCTACCAGATCAGCGTCCAGTCGCAGAACTATCAGCAGCTGCTGACGGTGCGCCTGCTGGAACTGCAACAGGATGGCAAAACCATCACCTCGCCGGCGCAAATCCAGCGTTATACCGCGCAGATGCTCAACGACATCAGCACCGGTCTGGATAAGATCGAAACCGCCAGCGAAAACGCCGCTTCAGGTCGGGTGAATGGTGCGATTGATGTGCAGAGTGGCGCAGATTATACCGGCCTGCCGTTGCTGATCCTGCGTACGCCTTACAACGTGGCATGGCAGCGTCTGCCAGATGCAATGAAACGCGTCGGCATGGAAGTGACGGACACCACCCGTTCAACCGGCAGCATGAAAGTGACCTATAAATCACCGGGCAGCAGCAGCTGGGATGAGGTGGGCGCGAAAGATCTGGAATTGCCAAACGGTGATTACAAAGTGCAGGTCGGCGATCTTGATAACCGCACCAGCCTGCAGTTCATTGATCCGAAAGGGCACGTGCTGACCCAGTCGCAAAATGATGCGCTGGTAGCGGTGTTCCAGGGCGCGCTGAACAAATAAAGTGATTAAAGGCCGGAGATTCTCCGGCCTTTATTATTTTGTTTTTGGCATAATAGCGCGCGGCAAAGTAATCGATTGCGTCCCGCCAATCGCCGCAGCGGCACGGGCCGTTAAACACCCATTATTTCAAGTCTGGAGTTAACAAGATGCAAAAGCGAGCTGAGTTGTATCGCGGTAAAGCGAAAACCGTATACAGCACCGACAATCCGGATCTGCTGATACTCGAATTCCGCAACGATACGTCAGCCAGTGACGGCGCCCGAATCGAGCAGTTTGATCGGAAAGGAATGGTGAACAACAAGTTTAACCATTTCATCATGACTAAATTGCAGGAAGCGGGTATCCCGACCCAGATGGAAGCGCTGCTGTCTGATAACGAAGCGCTGGTGAAGAAGCTGGAGATGGTGCCGGTTGAGTGTGTGGTTCGCAACCGTGCCGCGGGTTCACTGGTCAAGCGTCTGGGCGTGGAAGAGGGGATGGTGCTGAATCCACCGCTGTTCGATCTTTTCCTGAAAGATGATGCGAAACATGACCCGATGGTCAACGGATCCTACTGCGAAACCTTTGGCTGGGTCAGCAAGGCAAACCTGGCGCGGATGCAGGAACTGACCTTCAAAGCCAACGAGGTGCTGAGCAAGCTGTTTGATGACGCTGGCTTAATTCTGGTCGACTTCAAGCTGGAGTTCGGTCTGTTTAACGGCGAAGTGACGCTGGGCGATGAGTTCTCGCCAGATGGCGCGCGCCTGTGGGACAAACAGACGCTGGATAAAATGGACAAAGACCGTTTCCGCCAGAGCCTGGGTGGCGTGGTGGAAGCCTATGAAGCGGTTGCTCAGCGACTGGGCGTGAAGCTCGATTAAGTCGCGCCGTACCGCAGAAAAAGGAGAGCCCCGGCTCTCCTTTTTTCATTTTGGCGTAAAGCTGGTGATTGCATCGGCACACAACTAAAATCATGCCATCTGAGTAAACTGCTAAGGGAGTAAAGCATGCGCTGGCAAGGGCGTCGCGAAAGCGACAATGTAGAGGACCGTCGCGATCAATCGTCCCGAACGAGGATGAAGCAGCGAAATTTACCAAAGTGATGCTGGCGACCACCGAAGACACTTGGGGAAGACTGTTCCAGCAGATGAATAAACAGTATGTCGCGCCGAAGCTGGTGATGTATCGCGGTGCCACCCGCATCGGCTGCGGTACCGGCCAGTCAGTGATGGGGCCGTTCTACTGTAATGCCGATCAGACGGTGTATATCGATCCCTCGTTTTATGATGAGATGAAAACCAAACTCGGTGCCGGCGGCGACTTTGCCCAGGGCTATGTCATTGCACATGAAGTGGGCCATCACGTACAAAAACTGCCGGGCATCGAACCGAAAGTACGCGAAATGCAGCAGGGTGCCAGCCAGACCTAGGTGAATCAGCTGTCGGTCAAAATGGAGTTACAGGCTGACTGCTTCGCTGGCGTCTAGGGACACTATATGCAGCAGGAAAATATCCTCGAAGTTGGCGATCTGCAGGAAGCCCTGAATGCCGCCGAGGCGATTGGCGACGATCGGCTGCAGCAAAAAAGTCAGGGTCGGGTGGTGCCGGACAGCTTTACCCGCGGCACCTCGCAGCAGCGATACAGCTGGTTCAAGCGCGGCTTTGATGGCGGTAATCCAGGACAGTGCAACACCTTCGCCAGCAACCAGTGACCCTGCAACACCTCACCGCACAGATGCAGCAGGCTGGGATTCGACGGCTGGCGGTCATCAGCGGCGATCCGGCCTGGTGCCTGACGCGGGCGACGGCGTGGCGTGACGCGCTGGCGTTGCAGGGCGCGCTATGGCTGGTGAAAGAGGGCGGGCTTGAGCCTGCACTGGCGCAGGCGGTGTGGGCCGGTACCCGACGCCCGCGCGGCAACCTAGTGGCCCAGTCGCTGGCGGCGCACGCCGGATTCGCTGAGGCGGCCACGTTACGCTCACTGCGTATCAGCCGCATTGCCGTGGCATCGGTCAGCAGCTGGTGACGGCGGCCCGTCACGCCGCCGCGGATTACTACTATCTTTCCGTCAGCTTCGGCTACACTGAAGCTCTTTGGGCTTTCTGGCAAAGCTGTGGTTTTACCCTGGTACGCATCGGCAGCCAGCGCGAAGCCAGCAGCGGCTGATACGCCGCAATGGCGATGCTGGCCTGTTCTGACGCCGGTGAGGCGTTACAGCGGCGGGCCGCACACCAGCTGGCACGCGACTGGCCGGTGCTGCGTCAGCATATCGCGCTGGACCTGGGCTTCGATGCGTGCCGTGAGGCAGGTTTTACGCCGCAGGATGCCCAATGGCGGCCGGTTTTGCTTGGGCGCAGCTGCCACTGGAGGCCAGCTTGCCGGTGTTGCAGCGGCTGGCTGAGGTCTCAGTTCAGCCATTACCGCTGATCGAGGCCGCGATCGCCGCACCTGAGTCGCTTTCTGCGCTGGCCCGGCAGGCGGGGCTGAGCGGTCGTAAGGCGTTGATTGCCGCACTGCGCCAGCAAGCCGCTCTCGCGCTTGAAACGCTGCAGGACATTGATGCTGACGTCCTACGTCGGTCGTTGAAATAATTCGACCGGCGGCTTCAAATATTCCTCATATCATTTCGCGCCCGGCGGCGTAGAGTTACAACAGGAGGTGAACATGACACTGAAATATGTAATCGTTCAACAGCCTGCCACGGCGGCCCAGCTATTCCTGCTTTATCACGGCGTGGGCGACAAGCCGGATTCAATGGGCGAGATCGGCAGCTGGTTTGCCCGCACCTTTTCTGAAGCGCTGGTGGTTTCGGTGGGATCGCCTGCCGCAGGCCGTCAGTGGTTTACTGAAGCAGAATTACACGACTAGACGGTTCAGCAGCGGGTGGATGCCGCCATGCCGCAGTTTGTTGAGTCGGTTCGTCACTGGCAGCAGCAGAGTGGTGTGCAGGCGGAAGCCACGGCGCTGATCGGCTTTTCGCAGGGTGGCAGCATGGTGCTGGAAGGGGTGAAAGCCCACGCCGACCTGGCGGCGCGCGCGGTGGTGTTTAATGGCCGTTTCGTCACTCTACCAGAGAAAGCCAGCACCCGCACCACAGTGCATCTGATCCACGGCGATTGTGATGAGCAGATCCCGCTGCATCATGCGCAGCAGGCGGAGCAACGCCTGACGGCATTAGGCGGTGACGTGACGCTGGATATTGCTGATGATTTAGCCCACGCGATTGACCATCGCAGCATGGAGCTGGCGCTCAATCAGCTGCGTTATACGGTACCGAAACGCTACTTTGATGAGGCGTTAAGCGGGGCGAAACCCGGTGATGACGATGTGATTGTGATGATGTAAAAATGTCCTCGCACGGCGAGGGCATCCGGTATTACTTTTTCTTCGGCCAGTCGTCGTCATCGTCCCATTTATCGTTAAAATCAAGATGCGGCGGCAGGTCCGGTTTGTTATCCATAAATTTTTTGTGATCGATGCGTTTCAGATCTTTATACACATTCATCAGCATGCCAACCATCAGCAGGATCACCAAGATCCACCAGTAGTCTTTAACAAACTCCATTTCCCGCTCCTTAACATCGCACTCAGGCGATCAGTTGTTCCATGATGCGTTGATACATCCGGCTCAGCATCTGCAGGTCGGAGGCTTTCACACACTCATTGATTTTATGAATGGTGGCATTCACCGGCCCCAGTTCCACTACCTGCGCACCCATCCGGGCGATAAAGCGGCCATCAGAGGTGCCGCCGGTCGTCAGCAGCTGCGGCTTAATCTCATTATAGTGCGCCACCGCTTTCACGACCGCATCGACCAGCTTACCGCGATCGGTCAGGAACGGCTGACCTGAGAGTTTCCACTCAATGGTGTAGCGCAGCTGATGACGCTCCAGCAGTTCTGCCACCCGCTGGCGGATCATCTCATCGGTCAGCTCGGTGCTGAAGCGGAAGTTGAACTGCACGAACAGCTCGCCGGGGATGACGTTGTTGCTGCCGGTTCCGGCCTGTACGTTGGCAATCTGCATGCTGGTCGCCGGAAAGAAGGCATTGCCTTGGTCCCACTCGACGGCCACCAGTTCGTTCAGCGCCGGCATTGCCCGATGCACCGGGTTATCGGCCAGATGCGGATAGGCGACGTGACCCTGTACGCCATGCACCGTCAGATTGGCGGTGATCGAGCCGCGCCGGCCATTTTTCACCACGTCGCCCACAACTTCAGTACTGGACGGTTCGCCGACCAGGCAGTAATCAAGCCGTTCCTGACGTGCCATCAGGCGCTCAACCACTTTAACGGTACCGTTAGCCCCGCTGGCCTCTTCGTCTGAAGTAATCAGAAATGCCAGCCGGCCTTTATGATGCTGAGGATGCACGGCGACAAAACGTTCCGCGGCCACCACCATCGCCGCCAGCGAGCCTTTCATATCGGCCGCGCCCCGGCCAAACAGCATGCCGTCGCGGATGGTCGGTTCAAAAGGGGGATTGATCCAACGGCTGGCATCGCCCGCCGGCACCACGTCGGTATGACCGGCAAACGCCAGCGTTTCGCCTTCACCGCGGGTCGCCCAGAAATTCAGGGTGTCACCGATGTTCATGGTTTCAATGTGAAAGCCAATTGCCTGCAGACGGGCGATCAGTAGTGCCTGACAGCCGGCATCATCGGGGCTGAGAGAAGGGCGACGAATAAGCTGTTGCGTCAGCTCAATGACCGGGCAAAACATATTATGACTTCTCCTGGATAGCATTCTGATACGTCGTCTCACTAAAGCCGGCCAGCAAAGTGCCATCCGGAGTGCGTAACAGCGGGCGTTTAATCATCGCAGGCTGGGCCAGCATCAGCGCTTTGGCGCTGTCTGCATCGGTGACAGCCTCGCGTTCTGCTTCGGTCAATTTGCGCCAGGTGGTGCCGCGGTTGTTGAGCAGAGTGGTATAGCCCAGCGCATCAATAAATTCCTGTAGCTGTGCGTCACTCAGGCCATCAGCACGGTAGTCATGGAACCGATAGTCGATGCCAGCAGCCGTTAAAAAGCCCCGGGCTTTTTTTATCGTGTCGCAATTTTTAATCCCGTACATCACCCACTGCGCGCTCATTGCCTGATCCTTTTTGTCCTGTGAAATGTTGAAGCTGAAAAAAGCAGCCAAAGCGCGAGTTTAGCATAGTGCGATCCGTTGCGGTATCTAACCAGGTGGGCCTGGCCCGTCAATTATCGTTCCCGGTAGCGGCCAGGTAAACGTTATCAATTTCAGCTGTAATCATTACCTGGCTTATCATTGGGGAATTAAGAATTTCGCCATGTTGATAAAATAAGCTACCGCTGGGGTTATTGACCAATAATTGCAGACGGCTTAAGCAGTTGCTGAAATGTGCGTCAGCTACCAAATCCGATAAATCTCAGGTTTTAATCACCGCTGCCGATAGTGATAACAGGTGTAAACGTATTCACCTGATGAAAAAAAAACGTAGCATTGCCATCACAATAAGAGAGGGCATTATGATTGACACTGAAATGGGGAACTGGAAAGAATTTATCGAAGCGATGTTACGCAACAAGTCACACGTGACGAGAAAAGCAGGGCGTTTCCCCTCTTGCTGCAATTCTTACCACACACAGAAATAAGGCGGTCACTGACATCAGTGGCCGCTTTTTATTTCTGGTGCGGTTCCCGTTTGAGCCGGCCGGCTTAATCGTGCGGCTTCTCTTTCAGAGGGAAGCGACGGCGTACCAGCACAAAGAACAGCGGCACGAAGAAGATTGCCAGCAGCCAGGTGGCGATCAGCGCGCCAACTACGCCGAGTGGTACCACCAGCATCACCGAGAACGGAATCGACCAGCTCTCATACAGCGCGGCGAGGCAGAGGAACACCACCAGCAGCGAGATTGCGTACAGGGCCGGAGCCTGCGAGCCGGACGGCCGCTCCTGGTACGAGGCGCCGCTCCACTGGAAGCCGACGCCCAGCGGTAAGGCGTTGACCAGCTTTTCCATCTCATCCATCGCGGTGCCGCTGCTGACGCCATTGGCGGCTTCACCAACAATCTCCAGCGAGGAGTACCGTTGTAGCGCTCCAGCCGGGGGGACCCGGTCTCCCAGCGGCTGGTGGCGAAGGCGGAGAAGGGCACCATGCCGCCGCTGCTGTTGCGCACGTACCACTTATTAATATCGCCCGGCAGCATGCGGAATTCGGTTGCCGCCTGGACGTAGACTTTTTTCACCCGGCCACGATCGGGGAAGTCATTCATATAGCTTGAGCCCCAGGCGGTGGTCAGGGTGTCGTTGATGGTATCGAGCGAAACGCCCAGCGCCTGCGCTTTACGCTCATCGACATCGATCTGCAGCTGCGGGCTATCGTCGAGGCCGTTGTGCCGCACCCGCGATAACGATTTATCACTGGCGGCCATCTCCAGTAGCTTATCGCGCATCGCCATTAACTGTGTATGGCCGAGCCCGGCGTGATCTTGCAGCTGCAGGTCAAAGCCCGACGAGCTGCCCATGCCGGTAATGGCCGGCGGACTGCTGGCAATCACCCGGCCTTCTTTGATTTTCTGAAATGCCTTAGTGGCGCGATCGATAATCGCGAACGAGGTGCGATCGGCGCCGGGACGATCTTCCCAGTTTTTCAGTCGGACAAACAGCCGCGCCACGTTCTGGCCATTACCGCCAAGTCCTGCGCCGATGGTCGAGAACACCGACAGCACATTGGCCTGCTCTTCGGTCAGATAGTAATTTTCGACTTTTGCCACCACGGCGGCGGTCTGCTCTAAGGTAGATCCCGCCGGAAGCTGAACCTGGGTCAGAAACACGCCGCGATTTTCCAGCGGCAGGAACGAGGTCGGCAGAAACAGAAACAGGAATGCCATCAGCGCGATAAGCGCAAGATAGAGCAGCAGCCAGCGGCCGCCCTTACGTAGAATGCCCGCCACGCCGTGCTGGTAGCGGTCCGCCTTTTTATTGAAGTGACGATTGAACCAGCCGAAGAAGCCGCCACGACCGTGCGACTCGCCCAGCGCCGGGGTCAGAATCATCGCCACCAGCACCGACAGCACCATCGCCGACACAATGATGATCGAGAACTGACGGTAAATGGCCCCGACCGTGCCGCCAAAAAAGGCCATCGGCACGAAGACGGCCGAGAGCACCAGCGCAATACCAACCAGCGCGCCCTGAATCTGTCCCATCGATTTGTGTGTCGCGGCACGCGGCGACAATCCCTCTTCGCTCATCAGGCGTTCAACGTTTTCCACCACCACGATGGCGTCATCCACCAGCAGGCCGATCGCCAGCACCATGGCGAACATCGTCAGGGTATTGATGCTGAAACCGCAGGCGTAGAGCACGCTCAAGGGGCAAAACAGCACCACCGGGACGGCGATAGTGGGGATCAGCGTGGCGCGGAAGTTCTGCATAAACAGGTACATCACGCCAAACACCAGCACAATCGCTTTCAGCAGCGTCTTCACCACATCGGTAATCGACGCTTTGACAAATGGCGAGGTTTCATAGGCGATTTTGGCTTCCAGCCCGTGCGGGAAATAGTGGGATAACTCCTCAATCCGCGCCCGCACCAGCTTGTCGGTATTCATCTCATTAGCGCCCGAGGCCAGTTTGACCCCAAGATCGGAAGCGGGCTGGCCGTTATAGCGGCTGAGGTAGTCATATTTTTCTGCGCCCAGCGCTACGCTGGCGACATCACCCAGCGTCACTACCGAGCCATCAGGATTGTTCTTGAGGGTAATCGCCCGGACTGCTCTGGCGTCTGTAGCATCGACTGGGCATTCACCGTGGCGTTAAGCACTTGCTTCTCTACCGATGGCAGGCCGCCGACCTGGCCGACGCCATCAATGCGGCTCAGCGGGTCCTGGATATTACTGGCGACATAATCTGCAATATCCTGCTTATCCATGCTGCCGTCGGTTGAGACAAACGCCACCATCAGAATGTTGCTGTCACCGGTTTTATTGACCGTCACGCCCTGCGACTGCACCGCTTGGGGTAATTTTCGCAGCGCGGATTGCAGCTGGTTTTCCACCTTGCCCACCGCGTAACCGGTCTCTTCAATCACCTCTTTGCGAATGCAATCTTCTGGGGAATCGTCGTCGAGTAAGCCAGCGCAGGCTTCGATCAGCATGCCGCTTTGGTTACCGTTGACGTAGGTGACGATACGGAACTGACGCGTCAGCACCACGCTGTTCTTTTCGCGGTTATACAGCAGGATAGTCGCCCCGTTCCCGCGGTCGTAGACTTCGCGTTTATGGCGAATCACCTTGTCACGCCGGTCGGTGATTTCGTAGGTGAAGTTGCGTAGCACAAACCAGTTATCAGACAGCAACTTATCTTTGATGACATTAATCTTAAACGACATGCGCACTCCGCTACGGCATAAAGGGAGTCTGCCATCATAGGATGAAGCCGTCGGGAAAACTATCTGAATTTGCCTGCCGCCGCCTCGGGTAAGCGGCAATAAAAAAGCCAGCCCGCAGGCTGGCTTCTTCACAACGCGCTGAGATTAGCGCGCGCTTTCATCAGCCAGTCGGGTTGGCTTCGGCTCTTCTTCATGGTGATCGTGCTCGGTTTCGGCGATAGCGCTGACGCGCTTACGAACCCCAAACCAGCCCAGCACCAGAATCACCGCAATCAGCGGGATTGAGGCGATGGTGTAGGTGCCGTTCGGGTAATCAAACGCCATCAGCACCAGCACGCTGAACAGGAACAGCAGCGTCAGCCACGAGGTAAACGGCGCGCCTGGCAGCTTAAAGCTGACGTCATCCGCTTTGCCTTCCTTGATTGCCTTACGCAGGCGCAGCTGGCACACCACAATAAACGCCCAGGAAGAGATAATCCCCAGCGAAGCAACGTTCAGGACAATCTCGAAGACCTGAGAAGGCACATAGTAGTTAAGCACCACGCCAATCACGTAGACGCCGATGGTGACCAGAATACCGGCATAAGGCACCTGCTGACCGTTCATTTTTGACATGAATTTCGGTGCTGATCCGCCCATCGACATTGAACGCAGAATACGTCCGGTCGAGTAAAGGCCAGAGTTCAGGCTGGAGAGCGCCGCGCTCAGCACCACGATATTCATGATGCTGCCAATGTAAGGCACGCCCAGCTTTGAGAAGAAGGTAACAAACGGACTCTGGCCGGCCTGATAGGCATTCCACGGCAGCAGCATCACCAGCAGCACCACTGAACCGACATAGAACAGGCCGATACGCCAGATCACACTATTGATCGCTTTTGGCAGCATGGTTTTCGGGTCTTTACACTCGCCTGCTGCGGTACCGACCAGTTCAATCGAGGCGAAGGCAAACACCACCCCCTGAATCAGTACCAGCGCCGGCAGTAAGCCATGCGGGAACAGGCCGCCGTTGTCGCTAATCAGATGGAAACCGGTACTGTTGCCATCCAGCGGTTTGCCGGTGCCAAGGAACACCCCCCCCACCACCAGAAACAGCACAATCGCCAGCACTTTGACCAGCGCGAACCAGAACTCCATCTCGGCGAACCACTTCACGCCAATCATGTTCATGGTGCCGACGATGGCCAGCGCGCCAAGCGCGAACACCCACTGCGGCACATCGCCAAACGCGCCCCAGTAGTGCATATAGAGCGCGACGGCGGTGATGTCGACGATACCGGTCATCGCCCAGTTTACGAAATACATCCAGCCTGCGACGTATGACGCTTTTTCACCGAGGAATTCACGGGCATAGGAGACGAAGCTGCCGCTGCTGGGGCGATGTAATACCAGTTCGCCCAGGGCACGCAGGATAAAGAACGAGAAGATGCCGCACACCAGATAGATGATAGCCAGCGCCGGTCCGGCGGCCTGCAGGCGGCCACCGGCTCCGAGGAACAGACCGGTGCCTATAGCGCCGCCGATGGCGATCATCTGTACGTGACGGTTACCCATCGCCTTTTGGTAGCCGCTGTCGTGCGAATTCAGCCAGCGTCTTTTTGCAGCACGCATCTCGGCCGCAGATTGTTTATTTGATTTCATAGCCTTCCTGTTTGTCCTGACCATCATTCGCAGCACATCCAAACGATTGCGTGATGCCATGCGAAATGGGGTATTTTCCTCTGTGCGTCTGCCTGTGAGTTAGCGAAAGCAGCGCGGGAATTAACGGCGATGAATCCTACCCGTTCTGCAAGAACGAAGCAAAATATAGTGGGGAGCTGCACGGGTTGATTTGTAAGAATCGGTTGTAATGCACAAAAACAAAAAAACCGGCCGCAAACGGGCCGGTAAAAGCTACAGGGATGGAAATCGGGAGGGTGGGTTTAGCGGTAGATCTCTGCGGTGCCGGTCCACAGGCTGGAGTCGCCTGGGTTATCGACGCAGATAACGCGATAGTGGCTGGCACCCATCTCTTCCGCTTTTTGCGACAGCTGGCGATTAGCATTGTCCAGCGAGCCACGGACGCTGGAGACGGAAACGCTGCCGATGCTCTGCATACTCTGCGCCTGGTCACGGTCAACCGGTAGCGCGGCGAAAGTTGAAAATGAGGCGGTAGCAAGCAGGGCACCAGCCAGAACTGCATTCAGTCTTTTCATCAGATGCTCCTAAATGTGATCGGTGAATGGTTTAATGATTGGATGAATTATTAACGCTGCAATGAGAGGCAGCCTCTGGCTGGCGTAAAGCTGATTATTTTTTAGACTTTTTTATCTATCCTCTCCTAACAACGGTCAGTTACGGTCATTTTATGTAAATTGTGTAACGGCCTGTGTAATAAACAGGGGATTGGGACTTTGCGTTGCATCCCCGCTCTCTTATAATCCCGCACTCTCCACAGGGCTATTCATGTGATTGTTAAACGTTTCGTTACCCACAGCATTGCGCAGGCGTTAAGCGCCATCGTCCTGCTATCACTGCTGACCACCGGTCTGGCGCTGGTCACCCTCTTCAGTAGTCAGCGCGATGCCGAAGCGATCAATCTGGCTGGCATCGCTGCGGATGCAGAGTTACCGTATGGCCTGGGATGCCAGCAGTCAGCTACAACAGCTGGCTCAACATCTGGTGCTGTTCCGGCAGACGCTCGACGCTCCGGTGCTGCAAAAGCTGGATCGCCCCTGGGTACCGCGCGAGGTCAAGCTGCTCTATCAGCGGTTACGCGCGGGCTGGCCGTGGTTGCAGCAGCGGCTGGAACAGGGTGAAGCGCTGGCTTATCAGCAGCAGGTACCGCTTTACGTCGGCGAGATCGACCGTTTCGTGCTGGGACTCCAGCGCTATACCGAACTGAAAATGCAACTGGTGGCGGCCAGCAGCCTGGCCGGCGTCATCGCGATTGTGGCGCTGGCGCTGCTGACAATTCGCTTCACCCGGCAACAAGTCGTGCGCTCGCTCAGGGTGGAGCAGCAGAACGAATGAAGGTGCTGTCGCAGGCGTTTAGCGGCATGGCGACCCGTCTGCATTCGCCCTATCAGCTGCTGGAAAGCACGGTGCGCGCCAAAACCAAAGATCTTACTCAGGCTAACCACACGCTGTCACTGCTGTACGACAGCTCGCAGATTCTGACCGCCAGCCCTGTTTGAAGCGGTGCTCAATAATGTCCTGACCCGCGAGAAACTGTCGGCGATTAAGCTCGACAGCGACCAGTTTCATTTTCACGCCGGTGAATACGATGCCGCAGCGGACTGGCAACGGCTGCCGTTGCAGCAGGGCGACAAGCAGATTGGTGAACTGCGCTGGCGGGCGCGCAATCCTGCGCCGGCGGATGAGTTAATGCGCAGCCTGGCAGCGATGCTGGGACGCGCCATCTGGATCTGACAGACCCAGAAACAGCATCAGCAGATGCTGCTGATTGAAGAGCGCACCACCATCGCTCGCGAACTGCATGATTCGCTGGCGCAGTCGCTGTCATTTTTACGCATTCAGCTTACGCTGCTGCGACGTACCGTCGATAAATCTGACCACGCCGCCCACAGCATCATTGCCGACTTTGACCAGGCGCTGGCTGATGCCTATCGGCAGTTACGTGAACTGCTGACCACCTTTCGCCTTACCATTGAACAGGCGGATCTGGTGGCGACGATGCAGGCGATAATCGCCTAGCTGCAGGAGCAGACCGGCGCGCAGATTCTCTTCAACTATCAGCCGGGCTTAGAGAGTCTCGAAGCACAGCAGGTCCATGTTTTACAGATTGCGCGCGAAGCGTTACTGAATGGGATTCGTCACGCCAGTGCGCAACGCATCACCATTGATTATCAGCACACCGAGCAAGGTGAGCACTTACTGACGATTACCGATGACGGCGTGGGTATCAGCAACACCGATGAACCGCCAAGCCACTACGGACTGACCATTATGGCGGAGCGTGCGCAGCGCTTAAACGGCAACCTGAGCATCAGCGCCCAGCCACGCGGCACCCAAGTCGCACTGCGTTTTCCGCCGCGTCCGGCGCGTCAGTTCGAATAGCCTGCCGGAGTGGGTTAACAGACTATTGATAAGCGATCGCCAGCCTGCTTCAGGCTAATGGCGACAGCAGAGCCACTGCGGCGCAGAATTCTGTGTCAGCAGCAGGTGACATCCTTCATGCATAACAGCCTGAAACAGTTCGGAGAAAGGAAAAGAACATGCAACAGCCCACATTAACTCTGATGATTGTTGACTATCATCCGCTGATGCGCCGGGGGATTCGTCAGCTGCTGGCGCTCGATCGGCACCCCTGACCGACCAGAAAGCACTGCTGTTGGTGAGTTGCGAAATGGGGGCTTACAGCGTGATCTATCTGGCGTTTGAAGTGACGCGCAGTTAGCCTTACGTGGCGCGCGGCATGACGCTGACGTTTACGCCGCCAGGGTCCAGCGAACGCCAGCTTGAGCTGATTAATGCGGATTATGATGCGACCACCGGTCAGCTCTACACCTTTGGCAAAGGGCGCGGATTAGGTGACTGCGGCAGAGCGACACGCTGGCAGTTCGACGGGACGCGTTTTGTCTTGGCGGAGTATGCGGAGGAATCGACCTGCGACGCCTGGCACAGCAGCGATGACTGGCCCACCCTATGGGTAAGCCAGTCCGCCAGTGCGGTGCAGCAGCGTTAACGAATCGCCTGCACCATCATCGGTGATCCCAGCTGGTTGCCCACCAGTTCGGCCAGCATGTTGTTCACGCCATAGCTCATCGGGGTAAAGCGGGTGAGCGGTGAGCGGGTGACGACCACAAAGACTCCCACATTATGCTGCGGCACCATCGCCATATAGGTAATGAAACCGCCGCCACCGCCGGTTTTCTGAATGATGCCGGGGCGTCCGGATTTTGGTGCAATATAAACCCATCCCATCCCCAGCGCGTCGGCTTTGCCGGGCACATCCATTCCCTCAACTTTGCGCAACTGGTCGCGGCGATAAATCAGCGTCTGCAGCCGATCGATCTGCGGCGTGCGCTGGTTGACCGACGAATTCAGGAACTGCTGCATCCAGCGGCCCATATCATCAGGCGTGGAGTAGACGCCACCGCTGCCAATCGCGGCCAGCGTATTGTTACAGGGGCTGGCGCCTTTCTCGGCCACCATTAGCCGGCCGCACTGCTCTGGCGACGGGGTAAACGTGGTGTCTTTCATGCCGAGCGGCCGGGTAATCAGCTGCTGAAACAGCGCCGGATAAGGCGTACCTGCTGCCCGTGACAACGCATCGCCCAGCAGATCGTAACCCAGGTTGGAGTAGGCGGCATCGCTGCCTGGCGCAGATTTAAGCGCGGCACCAGAGAGCCAGTTCCAGCGCTCAGCGCGGGTGGGCCAGACAAAGACCGGACGATGCGGCTTACCGCCGGGCTGCTCACGCGGCAGACCGCTGGTATGGGTCGACAGGTTAATCAGCCGAATCGGCTGGCCGTTGTAGGTTGGCACCCGTGCGCCCGGCGGCGCATATTTACTGAGCGGATCGTCGAGGCGGATCTGGCCGCGTTCCGCCAGTTTCACCATCACTTCGCTGGTCATGAGCTTGCTGAGCGAGGCGATGCGAATCAGCGAATCCTTCTGCGGACGCACATTGTTGCCTGGCCGGGTTTCACCAAAGCTGGCGAACACCCGCTGATTGCCATCAATGGCGACCAGCGCCATGCCGGTCGCGCCGCTGCCATAGAAGATATGTTCCGCATAGCGATCGACAATCTGTGACGCCAGCAACGGATCGGGCGCGATCTGCGCCATGCTTTTTAATGGAAGCAGATAAACCATTAAGGCCAGTAAATAAGGTGTGCGCATGTTCAACGGAGAGGGCTTCGCTGTTAAATCGGCGGAAAATGGCTGCTTTAATATTTCAGGATGTCGCCGACAGCAAACCGCAACATTCCAACAGACAAGAAGAGGCGGGCGGCCAGCAGACAGGCAGCGTAAAATAGGACAAGTCTATAGTAATCAGTTTGCGCGAGGCGTGAAGAGGGGAGAGCAGATTTTTTCTGTTTCAGGCTATGAGCAAAAATGGCCCTTCCCGATCGGCCGGGAAGGGCAAAAGCATTAAACTGGCTTGAGTAATGCTTCAGCTTGGCTGACGATGTTTTCAATCGTGAAGCCAAACTCAGGGAACAACTTACCGGCCGGCGCTGATTCGCCGAAGGTGGTCATGCCGACAATCGCACCATCCAGTCCGACATACTTGAACCAGTAATCAGCGATACCGGCTTCAACCGCCACTCGCGCTTTCACGCCGCACGGCAGCACCGATTCACGGTAAGCGGCATCCTGCGCATCAAACAGGTCAGTAGACGGCAGCGAGACCACCCGAACTTCATGGCCGCCGGTGGTCAGTTTCTCCGCGGCACCGAGGGTGATCTCAATCTCTGAACCGGTGGCGATCAGAATCACTTCTGGCGTACCGTCGCAATCTTTCAGCACATAACCGCCACGCTTGATGTTCTCAATCTGCTCTGGCCTGCGCTCCGGTTGCAGCAGGTTCTGACGTGACAGAATCAGCGCTGTCGGGCCGTGATGGCGCTCGACCGCCGCTTTCCACGCCACCGCCGTTTCAACCTGATCGCACGGACGCCAGACGCTCATGTTCGGCGTCAGGCGCAGGCTGGCGATCTGTTCAACCGGCTGGTGCGTCGGGCCATCTTCACCCAGACCAATCGAGTCATGGGTATAGACCAGAATCTGCCGCGCCTTCATCAGTGCCGCCATACGCACCGCATTACGGGCGTACTCAACAAACATCAGGAAGGTCGCGGTGTAAGGCACGAAGCCGCCATGGTGAGCGATACCGTTACCAATCGCCGTCATGCCGAATTCACGTACGCCGTAGTGAATGTAGTTACCAGCCGGATCGTCTTTAATTGATTTCGAGCCTGACCAGATGGTGAGGTTACTCGGGGCCAGGTCAGCCGATCCGCCGAGGAACTCGGACAGTAATTTACCGTAGGCTTCCAGCGAATTTTGCGACGCCTTACGGCTGGCAATTTTCTGTGGATTGGCCTGCAGATCGTTAATGAATTTGGTGGCTTCCGCTTCCCAGGTAGAGGGCATTTCGCCATTCATCCGGCGCTCATATTCCAGCGCCAGTTCAGGATGAGCCTGCTTATAGGCAGCAAATTTCGCATCCCAGGCCTTTTCGCGTTCTGCACCGGCGGCTTTGGCATCCCACTGCTGGTAAATCTCTGCCGGAATTTCAAACGGCGGATAGTTCCAGCCGAGCTGTTTACGCGTCAGCGCCACTTCTTCCTCACCCAGCGCCGCGCCGTGCGACTCCTCTTTACCGGCTTTGTTCGGCGAACCGAAACCGATAATGGTGCGGCAGATAATCAGTGACGGTTTGTCAGTCACGCTCTGCGCTTCTTTGATCGCCTGGCTGACCGCGTCCGGATCGTGTCCGTCAATGTCGCCAATCACGTGCCAGTTATAGGATTCAAAGCGTTTATGGGTGTCGTCGGTAAACCAGCCTTCGGTCTCACCATCAATCGAAATACCATTGTGGTCATAGAAACCGATCAGTTTGCCGAGGCCGAGGGTACCGGCCAGCGAACAGACTTCATGCGAGATCCCTTCCATCAGACAGCCATCACCCATGAATACATAGGTGAAGTGGTCAACGATGTCGTGATCCGGGCGGTTAAACTGCGCCGCCAGCGTGCGCTCAGCAATGGCTAAGCCGACAGCATTCGCCAGTCCCTGACCCAGCGGGCCGGTGGTGGTTTCAACGCCAGGGGTATAGCCGATCTCCGGGTGACCCGGAGTCTTTGAGTGCAGCTGACGGAAATTTTTCAGCTCTTCAATTGGCAGGTCATAACCGGTCAGGTGTAACAGGCTGTAAAGCAGCATTGAACCGTGACCGTTGGAGAGGATAAACCGGTCGCGATCGAGCCAGGCGGGATTGGTTGGATTGTGCCTGAGGAAGTCGCGCCACAGGACTTCAGCGATATCTGCCATGCCCATTGGCGCACCCGGGTGACCTGAGTTTGCTTTCTGTACTGCATCCATACTCAGTGCACGAATCGCGTTTGCCAACTCTCTGCGTGAGGACATAAAGTTCTCCCTTGTTAAGAATCAGGGCGGGAAATTCCCGCCCGACTAAAAATGAACACTACAGGCGTGCGGCGAGCACATCTTCCAGCTTCTGCTGGTCAACCGCGAACTGACGGATACCGTCAGAGAGTTTTTCCACCGCCATCGGATCCTGGTTGTGCTCCCAGCGGAACTCGGCTTCAGAGAGCGGCGACGGCTGATGGAAGCCTTCGGTTGACGGCTCCAGTTTACGTTCCAGCGGCGAATCGCTGTTCTGCAGCTCTTCCAGCAGGTTAGGCGAAATGGTCAGGCGGTCGCAGCCGGCCAGTGCCACAATCTGCTCCACTTTACGGAAGCTGGCGCCCATGATGATGGTGCTGTAGCGATGCTTTTTGTAGTAGTCGTAGATGCGACGAACGGATTTCACGCCCGGATCTTCGTCGACCACATAGGGGTCCATCGGTTTGCGGCTGTTGTACCAGTCATAAATACGGCCAACAAAAGGCGAGATCAGGAACACGCCCGCTTCAGCACAGGCCCGCGCCTGGGCAAAGCAGAACAGCAGCGTCAGGTTACAGTTGATGCCGTTTTTCTCCAGCTCTTCCGCCGCGCGGATGCCTTCCCAGGTTGAGGCCAGCTTGATCAGAATACGTGAGCGGTCGATACCGTGCTCTTCGTACAGGCGAACCAGTTTCTCTGCTTTAGTTACACACATGCCACGATCGAAAGAGAGGCGCGCATCCACTTCGGTCGAGACACGGCCCGGTACGCTTTTCAGGATTTCCATACCGAGGTTAATCGCCACTTTGTCGCTGGCGTTGATGATCTGCGTCTCTTTGCTGCCGCCCTGCTTTTTGGCGTAGTCGATGGCATCATCGAGCAGGTGTTTATAGGCATCAAGACTGGAGGCTTTGAGGATCAGTGACGGGTTGGTGGTGGCGTCTTCCGGGTGGTAATTACGAATCGATTCGATATCACCACTGTCCGCCACCACGGTGGTGAACTGTTTTAGGGCTTCTAGCTGGTTCATTTCTAAACTCCTTGAAAAGAAAACATGAAAGCGAAAATGGAGCACCTCAGGCCTCGTAGCCAGTCTGTGGCGTGCTTTGCTACCGGGAACGCGAACCCATAGCATTGCAACAGACACTTTCCGATGAAAATGCGGTTTCTCTGATTGTTGCGCTGCGAGGCGGTGCGAAGGAGCCGTCATGAGGTTTTAACCGTAGGGTGCGCCACGTTCCACCTCTAAGCATAGCAGGCAGGACAAATGACGCAGGCAACACTGTAGCAATCTGTGCCGTATCAGAAACACCGGCAGCGTTGGCAGACAGCGCACCACCGTTGATGCAGTGATGACACGCGCGTGCACCGGGCGAGTTAAGGAGGCAATAAAGGAAGCGTCGGTGAAGGGCGGCAGCAGCGGGAGCGGCAGGGCGCACGCGCCGCTAAGCGGATATTAATCAGGGCCGGGTTTTATGGTTGTGAGTGGGCACTGGAAAAGCGGGGTGCTGAAAGCCCGTCGCGCTGAGAGGCGGCGGGAAAATCGGCATCTTCACAACAGGGGGAATAGCCGATAACCGTTTGAGTGGCGTGTTATATCATCAGGATGAAGAATCACTGCCGGGGGAGCGTATCGAATCCGGGGAACGCAGCGAATGCGTGGAAGCCTTATAGCGTCTCGAAAAACTGTGATAACGCTATTTTTGGATTCGCATAGTGGAATTTATTATGGCTCAGCGGAATATACATTCCTTCAGGCTCGCCCGGCATATAATAATTGCCTTCCCATTAATTAGGCTCGCAAACCCGGCTGTCATTATAAACGCTGCCGATAGGCGCGTAGGTGACATCCCGGCCGAAAATAGCATAGACGGCCGCGTCGACAAAATTAAAATATTTAGGTGCGCCGCGTAAATGGGTATTCTGAATCAGAACGCTGTGCAGTTTATCTTTTAAATTAAGAGAGGCTGCCGAGGTCACGAATTACCTGTTCAAAAGAGTGGGCGCTGTCATGATGAATAATGATTTTGACATTCTCTTCTTCCATCAGCACGTCTCTGACATACTCCGGCAGCGTGCCGTGATACATCCTGACCCGGCTTTCTACGGTTTCAGGGTAACTTCTTCTTCTGGCGCGCTCGTGGGCAAACTGTAAAAAATCACGGTTGATATCGATTAAATCGAGTTCGATGCCCAGATAATGCGAGCATCCGGCTAATATTGAGGTACTGCCGCCCATAAATACACCGACTTCAACAATTCGGCTCGCTTCGCCCAGCGTCGATTTAATCGTATTGAAAATGTCATAGTAATATTTTGCTGAACATTGATCTTCATAATGGTCGTTACTGCTATCTTTTTTAGCAACGATATCGTCCAAGAGGATATTTTTACCCAGCCACGGAGTAAGGTTGGGTTTAAAACTACTTTTTAATGCAAAATTGAGTCGTTCAGCAACGTCAGTAAAGCTAAGCGATTGAAGTGTTTCGTCGGGATCAATAAAAAGGGCCATTGCTGTTATCCTTGTCGCGGGGTTTTTATTATATCAATCAAACAAGAAACGCAATCGGATGAGCATCAAACGGAAGTGAACGCTATTTTGATTTTATTCGTGCAGGATAACCGGCAAGAGAATGGCTTTATTTTTAGCCACAGTACCACAGTAAAAGAGTGTATTCAGCGCTGCAACCGTGATTTAACCGCAGCGCGGGCCGCGCTGCGGAGTAGCCTGATCAGGTAGGTAGATTCAGCCAGTTCTTCACCGGCAGGAAATCACGGTAGAGCGCGGCTTCAGGGGAAGCCTCCGCCGGCTGGTAAGCATATTCCCAGCGCACCAGCGGCGGCATCGACATCAGAATCGACTCGGTACGGCCGCCGGTCTGCAAACCAAACAGCGTGCCGCGATCCCACACCAGATTGAACTCCACGTAGCGACCGCGACGATAGAGCTGGAACTGGCGTTCGCGGTCGCCCCACGGATGGTCTTTCCGCCGTGCCACAATCAGCTGATAGGCATCGATAAAACCGCGGCCCACCGCCTGCATAAAGCTGAAGCAGTGCTCAAAATCAGGCGTATTAAGATCGTCAAAAAACAGGCCGCCAATGCCGCGCTGCTCATCGCGATGTTTGAGATAGAAGTAGTCGTCGCACCACTTTTTATAACGGGGATAGAAATCGTCGCCGAACGGCTGGCAAATATCGAAGGCGGTCTGGTGCCAGTGCAGCGCATCCTCCTCAAAGCCGTAAAACGGCGTCAGGTCAAAGCCGCCGCCAAACCACCACACCGGATCGGCTCCCGGTTTCTCAGCAATAAAGAAACGGACGTTGGCATGGCTGGTGGGCACGTAGGGATTATGCGGGTGGATCACCAGCGAGACGCCCATCGCTTCAAAGCTGCGGCCAGCCAGCTCTGGCCGGTGCGTGGTTGCCGAGGCCGGCATCTGATCGCCATGCACATGCGAAAAGTTAACGCCCGCCTGTTCAAATACCGCCCCGTTGCGCAGCACACGGCTCTGTCCGCCGCCACCGCCGGGACGCTGCCAGCTATCTTCAATAAACTGTGCGCCGCCATCTTCAGCCGCCAGTCGGGTACAAATTTTATCCTGCAGAGCGAGCAGGAATGCTTTCACGCGGGAAATATCAGCCATCTCTTCGCTTATTGTTGGTCAAAGTCTGCCGCGATTATACGCAAAATCTGGCGGCGTGCATGGTTGCGGCCGTCACAGCGTGCCGGGCAACTGGCCGCAATCAGGCATTGTGGCGATCGAATTCATCGAAGTAATTGACGATGCCGCTGGCAATGGCGGCGGCAATTTTCTGGCGAAACGCGCTGGTGCCGAGCAATTGTTCTTCACGCGGATTGGTAATCAAAGGAGGTTTCGACCAGCACCGAGGGAATTGAGGGTGACTTAGTACCGCAAACGCCGCCTGTTCGGTGTGCTGGCTGTGCAGATGGTGAACCGGCCGGATCTGATCCAGCACGTGCTTGCCGAGCGTCAGGCTGTTTTTAATGGTATCAGTCTGCACCAGATCGAACAGAATCTGCTGCAGATAGTGATCCTGCTGTTATACCTCGGCGCCACCCAGTTTGTCGGCATCGTTTTCCCGCTGCGACAGATAGCGCGCCATTGAACTGCTGGTGCCGCGATTGGAAAGGGCAAAAACCGAGGCGCCATTGGCGTCCGGGCTGGTGAAACCGTCGGCATGGATCGACATAAACAGATGCGCGCCGTGCTGATGCGCAATTTCGACCCGCTTATACAGCGGAATAAAATGGTCGCTGTCGCGCGTCAGCCGGACCTCAATGCGCGGATGACTCTGTAACTGGCGCTGCACATTGCCAGCGATCTCCAGCACGATGTGCTTCTCTTCCGATCCCTTTTCGCCCACTGCGCCGGAGTCAATTCCGCCGTGGCCGGGATCAAGCATAACGATGTGCTTACCATTTTTGGTTGGCGGGGCAGGGCGCGGATGACGGCTGCTGTTTTGCAACCCGGCAGACTGCTCTTTGGCCTGAACGGCACGCGGCGATAAAGCGGCCAGCGCCAGCCCGGAAAGCAGTAGCTGGCGACGGTGAACCAAACGTTTAAGCAAATGCATGTGCGGGTCCGTTCAGAAAAATGTTGCCGATATTATAGCGTAACGTTATGCCGGCTGCGATCTCTGAAACATTTCAGGGCATTACTTTGTATTTCAGTCCGCGAACAGAAAATTTGCGTTTTTTGTTTGTCGCCGGCGTGGCGAGGGTTGCGTGTGTCGAAGAATGCGTGATAATCAGCAAATTGTGGTTAGTTGCAGGTAAAGAAGATGGAAATCCGCGCCTTCCGCCAGGAAGATTTTGAAGAAGTGATCACCTTATGGGAACGTTGCGATTTGTTACGGCCATGGAAGGATCCGGAGCTGGATATCGAACGTAAGATGCATCACGACCCCGATCTTTTCTTGGTCGCTGAAGTGGGCGGCGTGGTCGTAGGTACGCTGATGGGAGGCTACGATGGCCATCGCGGTGCCGCTTACTACCTGGCAGTCCATCCTGATTATCAGGGCCGCGGCTTTGCCAATGCCCTGGTGAACCGGCTGGAGAAGAAGCTGATCGCCTGCGGCTGTCCGAAGCTGCATCTGATGATCCGGGAAGAGAACGATCAGGTGGTGGCGTTTTACGAGAAGCTTGATTACGAGCCGGTCGATGCGCTGCTGTATGGCAAGTGTCTGATTGAAGATCGTGAATATTAATCCGTCACCCGACTATCTGCCGGATGAATATGACGGCAAAGGGCAGCAGCTGCTGCAGGCGCGTACTTGGCTGCTGCTGGTGATGGCCGGGGCCTCACGTCAGCAGGGTAACGATCTGCTCGCGCTGTTCTATCCCGACCAGCAGGCATTCTGGATCGGCCTTGCGCTCGGGTTACCGGCGCTGGCGGGGCTGCTGCTGACCGGTTACCGGACGCGCTGGCTGCGGCTGTGGCAACACTGGCGCAACGTGCTGGCGCTTTCACTGCTGGTGAATTTACTCTGGCAGGGCGTGCAGTTCATTCAGGGCTATGTGCTCAGTTCGCCGCTGCCGCTGTTACTGACACTGTTTGACTTGCTGGCGTTGATCTGGCTGCAAAGCAACCGACGCCTGCGCGACTGCTTTCTGCCCGAACACCATCTTAAATAAACTTTTTGCCGCTTTGCGACTCCAATCAGTTCCGCCTTACCGGCATCGCATTAACAGGAGTTTTCATGAAAGCTGTTCGTTCCACGCTACTGATGGCCGCCGTTGTGTTGAGTGGCGGCGCCAGCAACGCCGGTTCCGGCGCTGACAGCAGCCAGCAGGTAAGCTGGTGGAATCCGCTGAGTTATCACTGGTCATCAACGCTGCCGTGGAACTGGTTTGGTTCCTTGCTGACCGTGACCGAGCAGGGCGTGGGCGGCTTAACCGCTTCGACCGCCATGAGCGAAAGCGCCATCAATGACGGACTGAACGGCGACTATAGCCTGCGTCAGGGGATGCGCAGTCAGAACAGCCAGGTGGTTTCTTTCTGGCAGGCGCTGAAGGATGGCGAGGTCAAAGTGGTGGTGTACGGTCAGTCACAGCCAGAACGCATTGAAGTTATGGACAGCAATATTGTCAGCGCTGACGGTAGCAACGTCGGCGATCTGTTCAGCAATAAATTCAGCAAAGCTTTCGATAACTGCACGCTGGCCAGCGGAACCGATACCCGCGACGTTGCCTGCCGCGTGCCTTGCAGCCAGCATCTGACCTACGTCTACCACGGCGACTGGCACGGCCCGGAAGGCTTAATGCCGTCTGACGACACGCTGAAGAACTGGAAAATCAGCAAGATTGTCTGGCAGCGTTAAACCCTTCAGCAGCTTGCGCTGCGGGCTGTCCGCAAGCCCGTCGCTGCCCTGCATGCTCACCTCAATCCCCCAGCGGACACGACCTGTCGTCCGCCTCGTCTTTTGCTGAAAACTGCATAAACTTCGCCGCCGCCTTATGCTTTTTTCGACTTTGAAATCATCAAACGATATATAAAACCGTTACTGGTTTTCACACAGTTATAAATAAACTGGTGCCTCAGCGGGTGAGATCCGCATCAAACTTTTTCAGGGTGCCAAATGACATTACAAGCGATGAAAAAAATCGTGAGCGGTATCGCCTTGTCGCTGAGCGTGGCAGGCGCAGCCCATGCCACTGAATTACTGAATAGCTCCTATGATGTGTCGCGTGAGCTGTTTGTTGCCCTGAATGCGCCGTTCATTAAACAGTGGGACGCCAGCCATTCAGCCGATCCCCTGACCATTAAGATGTCACATGCCGGCTCGTCGAAGCAGGCACTGGCGATCCTGCAGGGGCTGCGCGCGGATGTGGTCACCTACAATCAGGTCACTGACGTGCAGGTGCTGCATGATAAAGGCAACCTGATTGCGGCCGACTGGAAAAACCGACTGCCGAACAACAGTTCGCCGTTTTACTCCACCATGGCGTTTCTGGTGCGTAAGGGCAACCCAAAGCAGATTCATGACTGGTCAGATCTGGCCCGCAACGACGTGAAGCTGATTTTCCCCAATCCAAAAACTTCCGGTAATGGCCGTTATACCTATCTGGCTGCTTGGGGCGCTTCGGACAAAGCCGATGGTGGCGATCAGGCCAAAACCCGCGCCTTTATGACTCAGTTTCTGAAAAATGTTGAAGTGTTCGATATCGGCGGTCGTGGCGCAACCACTACCTTTGCCGAGCGAGGCCTCGGCGATGTGCTGATCAGCTTTGAGTCAGAAGTTAACAACATCCGCAATCAGTACGGTAAAGACCAGTATGAAGTGGTGGTGCCGAAAACTGATATTCTGGCGGAGTTCCCGGTGGTGTGGGTGGATAAAAACCTCGCCCACAACAACACCACCGACGCGGCCAGCGCTTACCTCAATTATCTCTACACCCCGGCAGCTCAGGCGATCATTACCCGTTATTACTATCGGGTGAACAATCCACAGCTGATGGCGGAGCAGAAAGATCGTTTCCCGCAAACATCGCTGTTCCGGGTGGAAGAGGCCTTTGGCGGCTGGGACAAGGTGATGCAGACCCATTTCGTCAGCGGCGGTGAGCTCGACAAATTGTTAGCGGCGGGGCGTGGATGATGTTTGCTGCCAGCCAGAAACGCGTGTTGCCCGGCTTCGGTATCAGCCTTGGCACCAGTCTGCTGTTCACTTGTTTAATTCTGTTGCTGCCAATCAGTGCAGTGATCATGCAGCTGTCGCAGATGACGCTGCAACAGTACTGGGATGTGGTCACCAATCCTCAGCTGATTGCTGCCTACAAGGTGACGCTGCTCTCTGCGGGCGTAGCTTCGCTGTTTAACGCGGTGTTCGGCATGCTGATGGCGTGGATCCTCACCCGTTACCGTTTCCCGGGCCGCACGCTGCTGGATGGCCTGATGGATCTGCCGTTCGCCCTGCCGACGGCCGTAGCGGGGTTAACCCTCGCTGGCCTGTTTTCGGTCAACGGCTGGTATGGGCAGTGGTTCGCCCATTTTGATATCAAAATTTCCTACACCTGGATCGGTATCGCCATCGCGATGGCGTTCACCAGTATCCCGTTTGTGGTGCGTACCGTGCAGCCGGTGCTGGAAGAGTTAGGCCCGGAGTATGAAGAGGCCGCCGAAACCCTGGGTGCAACGCCGTGGCAGAGTTTCCGCCGCGTGGTGCTGCCGGAAGTCGCGCCCGCGTTACTGGCAGGCACCGCCTTGTCGTTTACCCGCAGCCTGGGAGAGTTTGGCGCGGTGATCTTCATTGCCGGCAACATCGCGTGGAAAACCGAAGTGACCTCACTAATGATTTTTGTCCGCCTGCAGGAATTTGATTATCCGGCCGCCAGCGCTATTGCCTCGGTGATTCTGGCCGCCTCGTTGATTCTGTTGTTCGCGATTAACACATTACAGAGCCGCTTTGGCCGTCGTCTGGGAGGCCACTAATGGCAGAGGTTTCGCAACTTAATCATGCTGCCCGCCAGCCGGTAAACTGGGGCAAATGGCTGCTGATTGGTATCGGAACGCTGTTCTCGGTACTGCTGCTGGTGGTGCCGATGGCCTCGATCTTCTGGGAAGCACTGAACCAGGGATTGGGCGTAGCGCTCGGCAATCTGGCAGATGGCGACATGCTGAATGCGATCTGGCTGACGGTGCTGGTGGCGCTGATCACGGTGCCGGTCAATCTGGTGTTCGGTACGCTGCTGGCCTGGCTGGTTACGCGTTTTACCTTCCCGGGACGACAGCTGCTGCTGACGCTGTTTGATATTCCGTTTGCCGTCTCGCCGGTGGTAGCCGGCCTGATGTATCTGCTGTTCTGGGGCGTCAACGGTCCGGCTGGCGGCTGGCTGGATGCCCATAACATCCAGATTATGTTTGCCTGGCCCGGCATGGTGTTGGCGACGGTGTTTGTGACCTGTCCCTTTGTGGTGCGCGAGCTGGTGCCGGTGATGCTGAGCCAGGGCAGCCACGAAGATGAAGCGGCGGTGCTGCTGGGCGCTTCTGGCTGGCAGATGTTCCGTCGTGTCACGCTGCCGAATATCCGCTGGGCGCTGCTGTACGGCGTGGTGCTGACCAACGCCCGCGCGATTGGTGAATTTGGTGCGGTCTCGGTGGTATCGGGATCGATTCGCGGTGAGACCTATACCTTACCGCTTCAGGTTGAATTACTGCATCAGGACTACAACACCGTTGGCGCGTTTACCGCCGCCGCGCTGTTGACGCTGATGGCAATTGTTACTCTGTTTTTGAAGAGCATTGTGCAGTGGCGTTTAGCGCATCAGCACAACCGCTTGCAACAGGAGGGAAATCATGAGCATTGAGATTAACAATATCAACAAATCCTTTGGTCGCACGTCGGTGCTGAACGATATCTCTCTTGATATTGCCTCGGGCGAAATGGTGGCGCTGCTGGGCCCGTCTGGCTCGGGTAAAACCACGCTGCTGCGCATTATTGCCGGGCTGGAGCATCAGAACAGCGGTCAGATCCGTTTTCACAACCACGACGTCAGCCGCCTGCACGCCCGTGACCGTCAGGTGGGATTTGTGTTTCAGCACTATGCGCTGTTCCGACATATGACGGTGTTCGACAATATCGCCTTTGGCCTGACGGTGCTGCCGCGTCGTGAGCGTCCCTCCACAGCGGAAATTAAACAGCGCGTGACCCGCTTGCTGGAGATGGTGCAGCTGGCGCACTTGGCGAATCGTTTTCCGGCGCAGCTGTCAGGCGGACAGAAACAGCGGGTGGCGCTGGCGCGTGCGTTAGCGGTTGAACCGCAAATCCTGCTTCTGGATGAGCCGTTCGGCGCGCTGGATGCGCGGGTGCGTAAAGAGCTGCGCCGCTGGCTGCGTCAGCTGCATGAAGAGCTGAAGTTTACCAGCGTGTTCGTCACCCATGACCAGGAAGAGGCGATGGAAGTGGCCGATCGCGTTGTGGTGATGAGCCAGGGTAATATCGAACAGGTCGGTACACCCGATGACGTCTGGCGCGATCCGGCGACCCGCTTCGTGCTGGAGTTCCTCGGTGAAGTTAACCGCTTTGATGGCGAAATCCAGGGCTCACAGTTCCACGTCGGCGCGCATCACTGGCCGCTGGGCTACACCTTGGCGCATCAGGGCGCGGTAGAACTGTTCCTGCGGCCGTGGGAGATTGACGTTTCGCGCCGAAGCAGTCTGGAAACGCCGCTGCCGGTTCAGGTGCTGGAGGTCAGCCCGCGCGGCCATTTCTGGCAGCTGGTGGTGCAACCCGCCGGCTGGCAGAGCGAACCGTTCTCACTGGTGTTCGAAGGCGAGCAGACTGCGCCAATTCGTGGCGAAAGCCTGTTTGTTGGCCTGCAGCAGGCGCGCCTCTATCAGGGTGACACGCCGTTGCGCGCAGTTGCCTTTGCGCAGAGCGCCTGATATTTTCTCATCAACACCGGGCGGGAGTGTGACTCCCGCCTTTTTTTTGCCATTTTTCTTTTGCCTTACGCCAGGAACGACACCGTGACGACTCTCGAAGATACCATCGGCAATACCCCGCTGATTAAGCTGCAGCGCCTGACGCCCGCTAACGGCAGTGAGGTGTGGCTCAAGCTGGAAGGCAATAATCCGGCGGGATCGGTCAAGGATCGCGCGGCCTGGTCGATGATCCATCAGGCAGAGCTGCGCGGTGAAATCACTCCCGGCGATCAGCTGATTGAAGCCACCAGTGGCAACACCGGCATTGCGCTGGCGATGATCGCCGCGCTGAAAGGCTACCGGATGCGCCTGCTGATGCCGGATAACATGAGTCAGGAGCGGCAGGATACGATGCGCGCATACGGCGCGGAACTGGTGCTGGTGTCGCGCGAGCAGGGGATGGAGGGCGCTCGCGACCTGGCGCAGGCGATGGCGGCGCGCGGTGAAGGCCGGGTGCTCGACCAGTTCAATAATCCGGATAATCCGCTGGGTCATTATCAGACCACCGGCCCCGAATTATGGCAGCAGTCAAACCAGCGGACGACCCATTTTGTCTCCAGCATGGGCACCACCGGCACCATTACCGGCGTGGGGCGCTACCTGAAAGAGCACAATACCGGGGTGCAGGTGATCGGTTTGCAGCCCAGCGAGGGCAGCAGTATTCCGGGTATCCGCCGCTGGCCGCTGGCCTATCTGCCGGGCATTTACCGGCCCAATCTGGTCGATGACGTGATTGATATGTCGCAACAGGAAGCGGAAGAGACCATGCGCGCGCTGGCGCGACGTGAAGGGATTTTCTGCGGCGTCAGCTCCGGCGGCGCGGTGGCGGGTGCTCTGCGGATCGCCGCGGCCCATCCTGGCAGCGTGGTGGTGGCGATCGCCTGCGATCGCGGCGATCGTTATCTTTCGACCGGCCTCTATCAGTAACCCCATCTCCGCCTGAACCGGCCTGCGCGCGCGTCATCGCTGCCCGCAGGCTTTTTTTTGCGTGGCCTTATGCTGTCGGCAGTGCTAAATCTGTAAGGATCGCGTAAATCAGGCTGCGCCCTGGCCCGGCACAGGACAAAATAGCGGCAATTTTGTACAATAGATAAAAATGAAAATCCTGCTTGTTGATGATGATGTTGAATTAGGCACCATGTTAAGCCAGTACCTGATCGCTGAAGGGTTTGATGCGCAGCTGGTGTTAACCGGCAGCGCCGGGGTTCAGGGGGCGCTGTCCGGTCAATACACCGCAATGATTCTGGATATCATGCTGCCCGATATGAGCGGTATTGATGTGCTGCGTCAGGTGCGGCAGAACAGCCGCCTGCCGGTGATCATGCTGACTGCGAAAGGCGACAATATTGATCGGGTGATCGGCCTGGAGATGGGCGCGGATGATTACATGCCGAAACCCTGCTATCCGCGTGAACTGGTTGCCCGACTGCGGGCGGTGCTGCGCCGGTTTGAAGAGCAGGCGCCGCAACCGGACGCTAAAGAGCCGCTGCGCTGGAGGATATGATGGCAGGCTGGGAGCCTAACGATCGCCAGTTCCGTTATTCAGCATACGCGGCCAGCCGGGCAGCCCAGCCTGCCCGAGCGGCTAAATCCGCCGTTTGAAGGCCGGATACCCGACCAGATCATGCGCTGGGTGCGTGGCGCAGACAACAAAGAGTACGCTACAACATTAAAGGCATGCGGGAAGACAGCAGCATGAACATGATGCCGCGCAAGTTCCTGAATATTCCCGAGCCGATGTTCGTGTTTGCCGGGTCGGTCGGGCTGCTGTTTAGCCTGCTGCTGGCTTGGAACCTGACGCGGCCAATGCGTCAGTTACGCGAAGGCTTTTCCCGGGCCGCCGAGGGCGATCTAAGCGTGCGGCTGTTTCCGATGATGCGTAAACGTCACGATGAGATTTCCAACGTGGCGGAAGCCTTTGACGCGATGGTTGAACGGCTGGAGACGCTGGTGCGGGCGCGCGAAGAGCTGCTGCATGACATCTCCCACGAGCTTCGCTCCCCGCTGGCGCGTCAGACGCCGGAAAGCGTCGGCAGTTCGCTCGATCGCATTGATGAAGAGGCGCGCCGGCTGGACAGGATTATCGGCGAGTTGCTCACCCTGTCGCGCGCTGAACATGAAAGCATTCCGGATGAGCAATATTTTGACCTGACCGGTTTAGTCGATGCGGTGGTCACAGATGTCCGCTATGAAGCGCAGATCCCTAGGGTCAGGGTCGAATTTCTGGTGGATAACTAGGCCGACTATACGGTGCGTGGTAATGCGGAACTGATACGGCGTGGCGTCGAAAACGTGCTGCGCAATGCGCTGCGCTTTTCGCTGCCCGGTCAGCAGATTGAGGTACGATTAAGCGCGGAACAGCAGTGGCTGGCGATTCGGGTGCGGGAGCAGGGGCCGGGTGTCGATGAAGAGAAGTTATCCAGCATCTTTGACCCGTTTGTGCGGGTCAATTCGCCGCTGATGGGCAAAGGTTATGGCCTTGGGTTAGCTATCGTGCGCAAAGTGGTGCTGGCGCATCATGGCGAGGTCAAAGCGACCAACCGACCTGATGGCGGCCTCGAACTGACGCTGCGTTTACCGCGCTGGCAACAGCCCTGAGCCTCTCCGGCTGGCAGAAACAATAACGGCACCCGAAGGTGCCGTTATGTTTAATCACTGACGCTTACTTTTTGATGCGAATCACCGGCGTTTCGCCAACGGTGACCTGGCCAGACAGCTTAATCAATTCCTTGATTTCATCCATGTTGGAGATGACAACCGGTGTCAGGGTTGATTTTGCTTTCTCTTCCAGCAGCGGTAAATCGAACTCGATGACCACGTCGCCTTTTTTGACCTTCTGGCCTTCTTCAGCGATGCGTTTGAAGCCTTCACCTTTCAGTTCAACCGTATCGATGCCGAAGTGGACAAACAGCTCAATGCCGTTATCAGACTCGATTGAAAAAGCGTGGTTGGTTTCAAAAATCTTGCCGATAGTGCCATCAACCGGCGCGACCATTTTGTTGCCGCTTGGTTTGATCGCAATACCGTCGCCCACGATTTTCTCTGCAAACACCACATCTGGTACGTCTTCAATATTCACGATTTCGCCTGACAGAGGCGCTACGATGTCAATTGTCCCAGCGCTATCTGTTTTTTCGCCAAAAAGTTTAGAAAACAAACCCATGATCTTCTCCTAAGCAGTAATTTGGGGCCAGCATCTCGCAGATTAGCAGAGCGTTTTTTCTTTGATGAACTTGTTAACCAGATTCATCAAATCATCCGCTGTCGGTTGAGCCAGTGCCTGCTCCGCCAATGCCTTCGCATCTTCGAAATTAGTATTACGAATGATTTTCTTGATGCCAGGGATAGAAATGCCACTCATGCTGAACTCGTCCAGCCCCATTCCCAGTAACAGTAGTGTAGCACGTTCATCACCTGCCAGCTCACCACACATGCCGGTCCATTTGCCTTCAGCGTGAGATGCATCAATGACTTGCTTGATTAAATTCAGCACTGACGGCGTCATTGGGTTGTACAGGTGCGAGATCAAATCATTACCACGATCGACCGCCAGAGTATACTGCGTCAGGTCGTTGGTCCCAATACTGAAGAAGTCGACTTCCTTCGCCAGATGGTGCGCGATGACGGCAGAAGCCGGGGTTTCCACCATGATGCCGGCTTCAATGCTATCATCAAACGCTTTACCTTCTTCGCGCAGCTGGGCTTTCAGCAGCTCCAGTTCCGCTTTCAGGCTGCGCACTTCTTCAACCGAAATAATCATCGGGAACATGATGCGCAGTTTGCCGAATGATGACGCGCGCAGAATGGCACGCAGCTGGGCATGCAGAATCTCTTTGCGGTCCATGGCGATACGAATCGCGCGCCAGCCGAGGAACGGGTTCTCTTCTTTCGGCAGGTTCATGTACGGCAGATCTTTGTCGCCGCCAACGTCCATGGTACGCACGATCACGGCCTGCGAACCCATCGCTTCAGCGACGGTTTTATAGGCCTGGAACTGCTCTTCTTCGCTTGGCAGCGAATCACGATCCATGAACAGGAATTCAGTACGGTAGAGGCCGACGCCTTCTGCGCCGTTGCGCTCAGCGCCGGCGATATCGCGCACGGTACCGATGTTAGCGCACACTTCTACCTGGTGGCCGTCCAGCGTCACCGCCGGCAGATCTTTCAGCTTGGTTAATTCGTGTTTTTCAGACAGATACTGGGTCTGTACGGCTTTCAGCTCTTCCTGAATCGCTTCAGAAGGATTGACGTAAATGGTGTTATTAACGCCATCCAGAATCAGAAAATCGCCGTTTTTGATGGTGGCGGTGACGTTACCGGTACCGACAATCGCCGGGATCTCAAGGGAACGCGCCATGATTGAGGTGTGCGAGGTGCGCCCGCCTAAATCAGTAATAAAGCCCAGCACCTTTCTCAGGTTCAGCTGTGCGGTTTCTGACGGCGTTAAGTCTTTGGCCACCAGAATGGATTCGTCCTGAATCGCGCTCAGGTCAACGATATGCAGACCTAAAATGTTCTGCAGCAGACGCTTACCGATGTCACGCACGTCAGCCGCACGCTCTTTCAGGTATTCGTCATCTAACTCTTCCAGCGCTTTCACCTGGCCATCGATAACAGAGTAGGCAGCGGCGTCAGCAGACGCGTGATCTTTTTTGATCAGGTCGATGATTTCCTGCTCCAGCTCTTCATCTTCCAGCAACATGATGTGGCCTTCGAAGATGGCGGCTTTCTCTTCACCGAGGGTTTCACCCGCTTTGACGCGAATCGCTTCCAGTTGTACTGCCGCCTTGCTGCGGCCGTCGAGGAAGCGCTGAACTTCCTGCTCAACCTGGTCATCCGAAATCTTCTTGCGGTTGATGACGATCTCGTCTTCTTTCAGCAGCAGTGCTTTGCCGAAAGCGATACCTGGTGACGCTAAAATGCCTGAAATCATAACCTTACCTTTTAATCACGATGGCTGATTGGACTCTTTGCGGTGCCATTGTCGCGGGACACGTACTTTACGAAAGCAATAACGCGGACAGATTGTCCGCGATCAAGATGTTTGCACTCAATGGCGCAGAGGAGTCGATTTGCTGGAAAGCTGAGCGGAACTTATTCCAGTTCAGCCATCAGTTTGACCAGATGCTCAACTGCTTTCTGCTCGTCTTCACCTTCCGCGGAAAGGGTCACGACAGTCCCCTGGGTTAAACCCAGCGTCTGCAGTTTGAACAGGCTTTTTGCGCTCGCTGATTTACCGTTAGAGGTCACGGTAATTTCTGACTGGAAAGCTTTGGCTTCTTTTACGAATTGCGCAGCTGGGCGAGTGTGCAGACCGTTTGGTGCGGTAATGGTAACTTCTTGCTGGAACATTCTATTTCCCCAACGTTATCAGGATTAGTGTTTTGGATCTCAAGTCTAGCCTTGAGCCGTCACTTTAGCCTGTGTAGGTGCGCGGGTATAGCATCATGCTGGCTAACGACGCGCATGAATGAATTTTTCAATTCCGTTGCGTGTCAAAAACGATTCTACACGTCACAGGGTAATTATGCCTTTAATCGCCGTTTCGCCAAATCCGTAAATAGATTCAGCTTGATCCACTTCAAAGAGGGATTAATTTCAGGCATCGAAATAATTGGCAGTCTAAATACCAGAGCCGCGTCACTGAAATCAATCTGTAGGGTGGTGAAAGTGAGATCTGCACCACAAAAAAGCACCCAATCGGGTGCTTTTTTCGGCATTTTCAGACTATCAGCCGTTACTGTTGCAGCTCTTTTTCGGTGAAAAGATCGGCAAAAAGGGCAGTACTGAGGTAGCGCTCACCGGAAGAGGGCAGGATCACCACAATGTTCTTATTGGCGAAGGCTTCATCTTCCTGCAGTTTCAGCGCTGTAGCGACCGCCGCACCGGATGAGATACCGGCCAGGATACCTTCTTCTTCCATCAGCTGACGGGCAGTGCTGATGGCTTCTTCATTACTAATGGCAATGACCCGATCGATCAGATTCAGATCAAGGTTGCCTGGAATAAAGCCAGCACCGATACCCTGAATTTTATGCGGGCCTGGCTTGATTTCATCGCCAGCCAGCGCCTGAGCAATCACCGGTGAATCAGTCGGCTCAACGGCGACCGAGATCAAATCTTTCTTGCCTTTGGTGTTCTTAATGTAGCGGCTCACGCCGGTCAGCGTACCGCCAGTGCCGACGCCAGCAATAAACACGTCTACTTCGCCGTCGGTATCTTCCCAGATTTCTGGGCCGGTGGTCTTTTCGTGGATTTCCGGGTTGGCCGGGTTGCTGAATTGCTGCAGCAGTACATATTTATCCGGATTACTGGCGACGATCTCTTCCGCTTTCGCGATCGCACCTTTCATGCCTTTGGCGCCTTCGGTCAGCACAAGCTTTGCGCCCAGCGCTTTCAGCAACTTACGACGCTCAACCGACATGGTCTCCGGCATGGTCAGCGTCAGTTTGTAACCGCGCGCTGCCGCCACATAGGCCAGCGCGATACCGGTGTTACCGCTTGTCGGTTCAACCAGCTCAGCGCCCGGTTTCAGAATGCCGCGTTTCTCTGCGTCCCAAATCATATTGGCACCGATACGGCATTTCACGCTGAAGCTCGGGTTACGGGATTCAACCTTAGCAAGGATGCGGCCGTTACCGATGCGGTTCAGTCGAACCAGTGGCGTATGACCAATTGTCAAAGAGTTGTCTTCATAGATCTTACTCATAGCCTGCCCTTAACTGTATGAATTATTGGGAACCCTCTGAGCATACCTGTTCTGCCTGGGTGCGGAAGGAAAGAAATCGCATATCTATATGTCAGCCGGCAATAAGCCTCGTTAAAAAGAGCATAAGGCCGGCTCATGGTTCTAACGCAGACTGGTGTGCGCCAGGTTCAGTCGGTAGCGATCGACCCACATTGCCGTGGCACCGCAAACAGCAACCGGCATGATGGCGAGGTTAAGAATCGGAATCATGGTGAACAGACTAATCAGTGCGCCAAACTGCATGTTAGCGGTTTTGTGCTGCCGCAGGGCGTTGCGCATCTGCTGGAAAGGGACTTTATGGTTATCAAACGGATAGTCGCAGTACTGCACTGACAGCATCCAGGCGCTGAACAGGAACCACAGCACCGGCGCGACGGTCTGGCCGAAGCCGGGAATAAAGTAGAGCAGCAGTAGCCCGATGGCGCGCGGCAGGTAGTAACCCAGCTTTTGCAGCTCACGTTTCATGATGCGCGGCACATCCTTAATCAATCCAGCCCAACCGCTGTCGGGTAAAGGCTTACCAGTCAGACGACCTTCGAGCTGCTCGGCCAGCAGTCCGCAGAAGGGCGCGGCGATCCAGTTCGCCATCGTGGAAAAGAAGTAGCTAAACACCAGCACAATCGCAATCACCGACAGCGGCCACAGCAGATAGCTCAGCCATTGCAGCCAGTCCGGGATATGGGCCAGCAGGTGCGGGATCCAGTCACCCAGCCGGTAAAACAGCCAGATAAACGCGCCGCCCAGCATCACAATGTTAATCAGCAGTGGCATCACCACAAAACGCCGGATGCCCGGTAAACGCACCAGTTTCCATCCCTGGCTGAAATAGTGCACACCGTTAAAATTTGAGACGGATTTCTCAAGGGCCATAAAGCCAATTCTCCTGAAGATGTTAAGCCGCGCCCACTATAACCTGGCTTTTTCTGCTGACCAGCTGCCGTTTGGGTAAAAAAACAGCGAAAAAGCGTGGGTCGCCTATCTTATTTGTCAGAAAATAGTGCACAGACTTGCACTTGTGTAGCAGGGCAAATAGAGTTAGAGGATAAAGTTTGCCGCGGTGGCAAGGTATTGGAACAACAGAGAATACAATGATGCAGGATTTGCGTCTGATATTAATCGTTGTTGGCGCGATCGCCATTATAGCGCTCCTTCTTCACGGGCTGTGGACCAGCCGAAAAGAGCGCTCGTTGGTGTTTCGCGATCGCCCGCACAAACGTCTTAAACAACGTGATGAACATGATGAGCAGGACCTGATTGACGACGAGGACGACGGCGTCGGTGAGGTACGTGTACGTCCTGAGCGTCATACTCATCAGGAACCGCGTTTCGATGAAGTCCGCGATCCACAGCCACAAGCGCCGCGTCAGCCTGCGCCCGCTGAGCCTGTGCGTCAGCCCGCGCCGCGACCTGCACCGCAGTCAGAACCTGAAAGCGCTCCGCTGTTCGACACAGCACCGCAGCCTAAGCCGCAGCCGCGTCCTGAACCGGTCCGTCAGCAGCAACCTGCGCCGACCTTTGTCGCGCCGCCGGTGCAGGCCGATCCGCTGGAGTCGATACAGCCAGAACCGCAGTCTGAGGTGGTTGCCGCGCCTGCGCCTGAAACCAAAGCGCCCGCCGAGAAGCCTAAAGAGGCGGTGCTGGTGCTGCATGTGGCCGCTCACTCCGGTGGCGAGCTGAACGGTGAAGCGCTGCTGCAGGGGATTCTGCAGGCCGGCTTCCAGTTTGGCGAAATGAACATTTTCCACCGTCATCTCAGTCCGGCAGGCAGCGGTCCGGTATTGTTTAGCCTGGCCAACATGGTTAAGCCGGGTTGGTTCAATCCTGATCCGATGACTGACTTCAGCACGCCTGGCATCTCTATCTTCATGATGGTGCCTTCATACGGTGATGCGAATCAGAATTTCAAGCTGATGTTGCAGTCGGCACAGCGTATCGCGGATGATGTCGGCGGTGTGGTGCTGGATGATGAGCGCCGCATGATGACACCACAGAAGCTGGAAACCTACAAAGCGCGCATTCGCGATGTGGTCGGCATCTGAGACCTGCGCTAACGGTCAACTGAATTGTCAAAACAAACCCCCGCCTGTCGGGGGTTTTTTATCTGATGGGGCTTTATGAAATCCGTCCAGGATCAAATCACCGAACTGCGCACAACGTTGCGTCATCATGAATACCTCTACCACGTTATGGATGCGCCGGAAGTGCCGGATGCCGAATACGATCGTCTGATGCGTGAGCTGCGTGAGATGGAAGCGGCGCATCCCGACCTGATCACCCCGGACTCGCCTACTCAGCGTGTCGGTGCTGCGCCGCTGACGGTGTTCGAGCAGGTGCGTCATGAAGTCCCGATGCTGTCGCTGGATAACGCTTTTGATGAAGCCACCTTTTTGGCCTTCAACAAGCGGGTGCAGGATCGGCTGAAAAACAGCGATGACATCACCTACTGCTGCGAACTGAAACTGGATGGCCTGGCGGTCAGCCTGCTGTACGAAAACGGCCTGCTGGTGCGGGCGGCGACCCGTGGTGACGGCAGCACCGGCGAGAATATTACCGCCAACGTTCGCACCATTCGCGCCATTCCGCTGCGGCTAAAGGGCGACAACATTCCGGCGCGACTGGAAGTGCGCGGCGAAGTGTTTATTACCCAGCGCGGCTTTGAAAAACTGAATGAAGAAGCGCGGCGCACCGACGGCAAAGTGTTTGCCAACCCGCGTAATGCCGCGGCAGGTTCGCTGCGCCAGCTTGATCCCCGCATTACCGCTAAGCGCCCGCTGACCTTCTTCTGCTACGGTTTTGGCCTGCTGGAAGGCGGCGACATTCCACACAGCTACTTGGCGCGACTGCAACAGTTCAAAGCCTGGGGGCTGCCGGTCAGCGATCGGATCCGTCTGGCGCACAACGCAGAAGAGGCGCTGGCTATTTATCGTGAGATTGAGCAACAGCGCCCCACGCTCGGTTTTGATATCGATGGCGTGGTCATCAAAGTCGATTCGCAGGCGCTGCAGGAGCAGCTCGGCTTCGTGGCTCGCGCACCACGCTGGGCTATCGCCTTTAAGTTCCCGGCTCAGGAGCAGATGACCTGGGTGCGCGACGTCGAGTTTCAGGTCGGTCGCACCGGCGCGATTACGCCGGTGGCGCGACTCGAACCGGTTCAGGTGGCCGGTGTTATCGTCAGTAATGCTACGCTGCACAATGCCGACGAAATCGAGCGCCTCGGACTGCGCATTGGCGATCGGGTCGTGATTCGCCGTGCGGGCGATGTCATTCCGCAGGTGGTCAATGTGGTGACGACGGAACGCCCCGATGACGCCCGTGAAGTGGTGTTTCCGCAACATTGTCCGGTCTGTGGTTCGGATGTTGAGCGGGTGGAAGGGGAGTCGGTCACGCGCTGCACTGGCGGGCTGATCTGTGGCGCCCAGCGCAAAGAGGCGCTGAAGCACTTTGTGTCGCGTCGGGCGATGGACGTTGACGGCATGGGCGATAAGATTATCGACCAGCTGGTAGAAAAAGAGTATGTCAAAACGCCGGCCGATCTGTTCCGCCTGACTGCCGGCGTGCTGACCGGCCTCGATCGTATGGGGCCGAAGTCGGCGCAAAAAGTGGTGGATGCGCTGCAAAAGGCGAAATCAACCACCCTGGCGCGGTTCCTCTATGCGCTCGGCATTCGCGAAGTCGGTGAAGCGACCGCCGCCAATCTGGCTAACCATTTTGGTGAACTGGAAAAAGTGATGGATGCCGATCTGGAGGCGCTGATTGCGGTGCCGGATGTCGGCAAGGTAGTCGCGACTCACGTACGTAACTTCATGGAAGAGGAGAGTAACCGCGAGGTTATCCGCCAGCTGGTCGATGAGATAGGCATTCACTGGCCGGCGGTGGTGGTGAAAGCCGAAGAGATCGACAGTCCGTTTGCCGGTAAAACGGTGGTGCTGACCGGTTCGCTGTCGCAGATGAACCGTGATGATGCCAAAGCGCAGTTAATTGCGCTGGGCGCCAAAGTGAGCGGCAGTGTTTCGAAGAAAACCGATCTATTGATTGCTGGTGAAGCGGCCGGTTCCAAACTGGCCAAAGCACAGGAGCTGGGGATTGAGGTGATCGATGAAGCGGAAATGATCCGTCTGCTGGGTGCCTGACATGGAGAAGCATCAGCTGGTAGCGATCGCCAATACTGCGATGCCCTTTGGCAAATACAAAGGGCGGATGCTGATCGATCTGCCCGAGCCTTACCTGCTGTGGTTTGCCCGCAGCGGGGATTTTCCGTCAGGCCAGCTGGGTGACCTGATGCAACTGATACTGGCAATCAAAATTGAAGGCCTGGAAGGGTTGGTTACACCGCTTAAGGCCGGTAATTAATTCTGCCCGTGCTGGCGGGCAGTCAGTTTACTTTTGTGACTCCATCACCAGCAGCTTTAACCTGCTGAGTCTGCAGCTTCTCGCCACTCTTTTTGTAGCGCCCGGCGATAAATGAACAGACCATCAGCTGAACCTGATGGAAGATCATTAAGGGCAGCACAATCATCCCCACACTGCTGGCCGGGAACAGGATATTCGCCATCGGCACGCCGTTCGCCAGGCTCTTCTTCGATCCACAAAAAAGCACCACGATTTTATCGGCACGTTTAAAGCGGAACAGACGCGACGCCAGCAGGTTGATCAGCAACACCGCGGCCAGCAGCAGCACGCATCCTGCCAGAATCCACAACAGCGTATCGACGCCGACGCGATACCAGATGCCGTTAATCACCGCTTCACTGAAGGCGGAATAGACCACCAGCAGAATCGAAGTCTGATCGGTTTTGCCAATCAGGCTGCGGTGTTTCTCCACCCAGGCACCAATCAAGCGGCGGGAGAGATGACCCAGCACAAAAGGCACCAGCAGTTGCAGCATAATCTTACCGATTTGCTCCAGGCCATCGGATGGCGCATTGCTGTGTAAATCCATCACCAGATTAACCAGCAGCGGGGAGATAATTACCCCCAACAGGCTTGATGCTGAGGCGCTACAGACCGCTGTTGCAACGTTACCGCCTGCTATCGAAGTGAAGGCGATGGCTGATTGCACCGTCGCCGGCAGAATGCAGAGGTAGATAAAGCCGGTATAGATTTCAGGGCCGACATTCACCGGATGCCACCAGACCAGCAGCAGCCCGAGCAGTGGGAACAGCACAAAGGTACTGAACATAATCCACAGATGCAGTTGCCAGTGGCTGCTGCCGGCGATGATCTTTTCGCGTGATAACTTGGCACCGTGCATGAAAAACAGCAGGGCGATGGCGGCAGTGGTCAGATAGCTAAAGATATCGGCGAAGATGCCTTTTGCAGGCAGGAAAGACGCCAGCAACATGGTGATGATGAGTTTGACCATCATCGGATCGAGCCGTAAAAATCCCATTGTTAAAATCCGGTTAAATATTGAATAACCATGATTGTGCGCGAAGCGGGTTTAGAAATAAAATTGATTTATTGAATTAATCTATGAGCTGAATCGATGAATTATACCCTAAGGCAATTGCGGACCTTTATCGCGGTGGCGCATCACGGCTGATTCAGTCAGGCCGGGCAGGCGATCGGCCTGAGTCAGTCGGCGGTCAGCCACAGCATAAAAGAGCTGGAAGCGGAAACCGGCGTGCGCCTGCTGGATCGTACCACGCGTGAGGTGATGCTGACGGAAGCCGGGCAGCAACTGGCGTCGCGTATGGAGCGGTTGCTGGAAGAGATCAAAACCACGCTGCTGGATATCCGCAGCTATGGCGAGCAGCGCAGCGGCACGGTGCGGCTGGCGGCCAGCCAGACTATTTCAGCCCATCTGATGCCACAATGCCTGGCGGCCAGTCAGCACCATTTTCCCGATATCAAAGTGATCCTCCACGATCGGGCCCAGCAGTGGGTGTTGCAAAGCGTGCGCAACGCCGAGGTCGATTTTGGCATTATCATCGGTCCGCTCAGCGATACTGATTCCGATTGTCTCGCCATTCTGGATGAGCCGTTTCTTTTATTGTGTCGCGATGACGATCCGCTGGCGCAGGTGGAACAGGCGCAGTGGTCGATGCTGGCAGGGCGCACTATGGTGCTACAGGATACGCTTCAGGCAGTCGGGCATTGATTGATGCGGCGATGCAGCAGCAGATTCAGGTCGACGTGGTGCAGGATATTGGTCATCCCGCCACGCTGTTCCCGATGGTCGATGCGGGGATCGGTATCAGCATTCTGCCTGCGCTGGCCTTACCGCTGCCGGCTGGGCGGGCGCTGACGGTGAGACGTTTATATCCGGAGATAAACCGCAGCCTGATGCTGATTAAGCGCAAAAATCGCTCGCTGACGCCAGCCGCCGAAGCGATCTGGCAAGAGGTGCGCCAGCAGGCCGCGCTGCTGGCGCAACAACGCGCGGTCAGTCCGCCGTTTTAGATATAGACATCAAGCTGGTTGGTGTCGGTTGGACGATTAACGCCATCCGCCTTGATTTCGCTTGGCAGTTTGCTGTCATCACTTTTCTGCTCAGCCTGTTCGGCTTGCTTCTGCTCTAACTGCGCAATCTGCGCTTCCAGCATGGTGATTTGCGACTCGTACATCTGCTGCATCTCAGCTTTCTGCTTGTCAGTCAGCTCCTGATTGCCGGACAAGTCTTTAAGTTGCTTAGTGATGTTCTGGATCTGTTTGCTCGGTGCGGCCACCTGTGCCGCCACACTCCTGCCGCCGCTGTCTCCGCTACTGGCTGCACTGCTTAAAACTCCCGATATAGATGAGATCATTTTCTCCCTGCAAATAGTTAATATTAATATCGGCCTGCGGAAAAATGTCTTGAGAGGAAAAGTGTTAAGAAGGCGAAAAGAGCGGCGAGGAAAGATCGTCTGCGCCGTTAAGACGGATGTGGCGGAGTAGTGAGGGTGACAGCAGGTAACCGCAGAAACGAAAAAAAGCGCCATAAAGGTGCTTTATTCTGGATTGGTGGGTCGTGCAGGATTCGAACCTGCGACCAATTGATTAAAAGTCAACTGCTCTACCAACTGAGCTAACGACCCGAAGTGGTGGGTGATGACGGGCTCGAACCGCCGACCCCCTCCTTGTAAGGGAGATGCTCTACCAACTGAGCTAATCACCCACTTCGTACTGCTTAACAGGCGTGTATCACACTAAGATATGGTGGGTGATAACGGGCTCGAACCGCCGACCCCCTCCTTGTAAGGGAGATGCTCTACCAACTGAGCTAATCGCCCCCGCTGTGTGGAGTCGTATTATAGGGATAGTTGATTTTGAGTCAACGCTTTTTAAAACATAAATGTGCGTTCGGTTTATTTTTAAACATCCTGTCGCGCTTTTAGTCAATGTGCTGGTTTTACTGGCAGAAAAGCCCCTTTTACCAGGGCGCAGGCGACGGGCACGCATTGAGAATTCACCGCCAGATGCTAGAATGTGGCCACTATTTCGCGTCTAACCTGTTTTTTGTCATCCAGACAGAGAGAACCCGCGCATTTAAGGCAATACTGAATGAAAATCAAAACTCGCTTCGCGCCCAGTCCTACCGGCTATTTACATGTGGGCGGCGCCCGTACCGCACTCTATTCTTGGCTCTTCGCCCGCCACAATCAGGGCGAGTTCGTGCTGCGTATTGAAGACACCGATCTGGAGCGCTCTACGCCAGAAGCCATCGAAGCCATCATGGATGGCATGAACTGGCTGAGCCTCGACTGGAATGAAGGCCCGTATTACCAGACTAAACGCTTCGATCGCTACAACGCGGTGATTGATGAAATGCTGGCGGCGGGCACAGCCTATAAATGCTACTGCTCGAAAGAAAGTCTTGAAGCCCTGCGTGAACAGCAAATGGCAAACGGCGAAAAGCCGCGTTACGACGGTCGCTGCCGTGACAGCCACGATCATCACGCAGCGGATGAGGCTTGCGTGGTGCGTTTTCGCAACCCGCAGGATGGTTCGGTCATTTTTAATGACCAGATCCGCGGTCCGATTGAATTCAGTAACCAGGAGCTGGATGATCTGATCATCCGCCGCACCGACGGTTCACCAACCTATAACTTCTGCGTAGTGGTTGATGACTGGGATATGGGCATCACGCACGTCATTCGTGGCGAAGACCATATCAACAACACCCCGCGCCAGATCAACATCCTGAAAGCGATTGGCGCTCAGGTGCCTGTCTATGCGCATGTGTCGATGATCCTCGGCGACGATGGCAAGAAACTGTCCAAGCGTCAGGGTGCCGTTGGCGTTATGCAGTATCGTGATGATGGCTATCTGCCGGAAGCGCTGCTGAACTATCTGGTTCGCCTCGGCTGGTCACATGGCGATCAGGAGATCTTTAGCGTTGCTGAGATGACTGAGCTGTTCACGCTGGATGCGGTCAGCAAGTCTGCCAGTGCCTTCAATACCGAAAAACTGCAGTGGCTGAATCACCATTACATTAATGCGCTGCCGCCAGAATCTGTTGCGACGCATCTGCAATGGCATATTGAACAGCAGAAAATTGATACCCGTACCGGTCCGGAACTGGCGAAGCTGGTGGGTCTGTTGGGTGAACGTTGTAAGACGCTGAAAGAGATGGCGGCCTCCTGCCGTTATTTCTACAAAGACTTTAACGAGTTTGATGCCGATGCTGCGAAGAAACATCTTCGTCCGGTTGCGCGTCAGCCGCTGGAAGTGGTGCGTGATAAGCTGGCGGCCATCAGCGACTGGACAGCGGAAAACGTTCATCAGGCGATTCAGAGCACCGCAGATGAGCTGGAAGTCGGAATGGGCAAAGTCGGTATGCCGCTGCGTGTGGCGGTGACCGGTGCCGGTCAGTCACCCGGTCTGGATGTTACCGTTGAAGCGATTGGTCGTAGCCGCAGCGTCGCGCGCATCGATCAGGCATTGGCCTTTATCAGTGAGCGCGAAGCGCAGGCCTGAATAAACAAGCCGGAAGCAGCACGCTTCCGGTTTTTTTACTCTTCATTAATCCCCAGCCGCTGCAATATGCCTTTAATCCCTTCACGTAATATTAATGCCGTGAACTGATCCTGCCCGGCCTGACTCATTTGCTGGACGGAACTTATTAATAACGCAGGCAATGAATGAGGGGCTGTGCCGTAGGTCGCTGAGGGTTCATTCAGGTTGCGCGTTGACCGAATAAAATTTTTAACACGCTCATCAATATGAATCAGGCGAGCCTTACCGCCTTGTACACCGGGGTTTGGCGTGGTGGTCCAGTTTTCCCGCTTGATCCACTTGTTCGCCGTTTGTCGACTGTAACCCGTTTCTGCTGCCAACTCTTCGGGAGTGAGCCATTCCTTTTTCACAGTGCTGTCCCTGTTAAATACATTAACACTACATATTACAGCAAAACGTAACGGGTGAAATTAACTGAAGGCGAAATTGCCTTTTGCCACTCGACAAAAGGCAAAAAATCATTTATTGCACGCTGCTGGCAGGTTCAACAGCAGGGCGGAAGGCGAGGAAGTAGGCCAGACCGACGAAAACGGCACCGCCGACGGCATTACCTAAAAATACCGCGACAAAGTTAGGGAAGTACTCTGCCCAGCTCATCTGACCGGCGAAGATGGCGGCCGGAATGATAAACATATTGGCCACCACGTGCTGGAAGCTAATGGCGACGAAGGCCATCACCGGGAACCACATGCCGAAAATTTTGCCGACCACATCTTTACTGGCAAACGCCAGCCACACCGCCAGACAGACCAGCCAGTTACAGCCTACGCCGGAAATAAAGGTGTGCAGGAAATCGGCGTGCACTTTCGCTGAGGCGATGGCGACAGTCTTCTTCAGGTAATCCCCTTCGGTCATGCCCAGCATATGGCCAAAGAACCAAGCCACCGCGACGCTGCCGAGAAAGTTAGCCAGCGTCACCCAAAACCAGTTACGCGCGACGCTGAAAAACGAGATGCGACGGGCAAACCAGGCCACCGGTAAGGTCATCATATTGCCGGTCAGCAGCTCTCCGCCCGCCAGTACCGTCAGAATGAGTCCGACCGGAAAGACCGCCGCGCCCAACAGGCCGCCGAACGAGCCCCAGTCAGCAGGCAGGGAATTAATGACATGCAGATCCAGCAGGAAGCCGGTGGCAATAAAAGCGCCGGCCATAAAGCCGAGGATCAGAAGAATGCTGATCGGCGCGCGGCTTTTGGCCACGCCTGCCTGGATCGCCAGTTGGGCGATTTCTTTTGGTGTATGCAGCGACATAGTATCTCAATAGTTTTTTTGATTAATGGGACGGTAAACGTCTGGTGGACGCGCGGCCGGCGGGAGAGGGTCCCGGAGACCGCTTAATTAGCGCGCTAAGTTTTGCATGCGCAAAAGACGAAGACAAGAAAATTCCCATAACATATTTAACCGTGATTTAACTTGGCCGCAGTCTGAATAACAGAAAAAACCGCTCAGGTTGTTACAGCTGCTTTTCTGGCGTTGCCATGCTGCTGAAACCACTCTGGTTGCCGTCTTTTTCAGCGATCAAACACAGAATGTGATTTTGCCGTTGACACCCTGGAGGGGGTTTCATATTATGCCGTCCGTCGCTTAACACGACAGTTTTTCGGTTCGGGGCTACAGCTCAGCTGGGAGAGCGCCTGCATGGCAGGCAGGAGGTAAGCGGTTCGATCCCGCTTATCTCCACCAAACTTCTTCCCAAAAAGTTTGTCACTGAAAAACGATTCCAGATGTGGGGGTATAGCTCAGCTGGGAGAGCGCTTGCATGGCATGCAAGAGGTCAGCGGTTCGATCCCGCTTATCTCCACCATTTTCTGACCATTCTCTGTCAAATCCGCCTTTCTGATTCTGACTTGTCGCTTAACCGCGCGGATGCGTCGTCTTTGCCGTTTATCACTTGATCAGCCTGTACCTAAACCTTCTGTGGTAGACATCCGTGCTTATCACGTTCAGAACGCTGCTGTGCGGTGAGGCGCTATTCTTTGTCTGTCAGACGACGATTACGCTCCGTTACGCCGCTGTGCTGATTGCGCAATGCTTAGCGATCGCTGATGCGCAGCGTCAGCATGTAGCTGAGCCGTGACGACAGGAAGCAGAAGCGGGAAGAAGCAGAAAGGGCAGAGAGACAGAAGAGAAGGGCGAGACCAGCTCGCCCTTTTACATCAGAATGCCAGCACCAGACCGGCGATCGCGGCAGAAAGTACGCTGACCAGGGTTGAGCCGTACAGCAGTTTCAGACCAAAGCGGGAAACCACGTTGCCTTGCTCTTCGTTCAGACCTTTGATGGCGCCTGCCACGATGCCGATAGAAGAGAAGTTAGCGAACGAAACCAGGAACACCGACAGGATGCCTTCGGCGTGCGGTGACAGCTGTCCGGCGAGTTTCTGTAGATCCATCATCGCAACGAACTCATTCGACACCAGCTTGGTGGCCATCATACTGCCGACCTGCAAAGCTTCACCTGCCGGCACGCCCATTACCCAGGCAAACGGGTAGAAGACATAACCCAGCACGCCCTGGAAGGTGATACCGAAAATCACGTCAAACAGCGCATTCAGACCAGAAATCAGCGCGATAAAACCGATCAGCATCGCGGCCACAATGATGGCAACGCGGAAACCGGCCAGGATGTACTCGCCCAGCATTTCAAAGAAGCTCTGGCCTTTATGCAGATCCTGCAGTTGCAGATCTTCTTCGCTGTCGACGCGGTAAGGGTTGATCAGCGACAGTACGATAAAGGTGCTGAACATGTTCAGTACCAGCGCCGCGACCACAATTTAGGCTGCAGCATGGTCATGTAAGCCCCGACTATTGACATCGACACGGTCGACATCGCGGTGGCTGCCATGGTGTACATCCGGCGCTGTGACATCTTCTGGCCGAGGATATCTTTATAGATAGGCGATGAAGTTTTCTGACTGTCCCAGTATCAGAGAACTCACGGCGTTAAACGATTCCAGCTTGCCCATGCCATTCACTTTCGACAGCATGGTACCGATGCCACGGATAACCCACGGCAGAATGCGGAAGTGCTGCAGAATACCGATTAGCGCAGAGATAAAGACGATCGGGCACAGTACGTTGAGGAAGAAGAAGGCGAGGCCTTTATCATTCATGTTGCCGAAGACGAAGTTGGTACCCTCAGCCGCATATTTCAGCAGATGGTCAAATAAGCCGGCAAAGCCTTTGACGAATCCGAGTCCCGCTTCGGAGTTCAGGAAGAACCAGGCGAGCACAATTTCAATCACCAGAAGCTGTATAATGTAGCGAATGCGAATACTTTTTCGGTCGTGACTGACCAGCAAGGCCAACACGCCTACCACCAACAGTGCTAAAAGAAACTGCAAAATATGGGACATGGTTGCTCCAAATTTGAGGAGGATTGTATTTTGCTGCGTATTCTATGTAACGCGTTACTTAAAAACGAGATCTGAACCACAATATAAGTATTCGCCATCACCTTATTTTCCAGAAAACTCTCAGCGATCACGTCTCGTTTACAAAACCTTCACAGTAGATAACCACAAATTTATTGTCTATATTTTGCACCGGGCGTAGAGTGACATCGTTGCTCACATTTTTAGCACCCACTTCCTTAATACTGTAAGATATAGCAATGGCTATACTTTATAGCAGCATCTATTTCACCAATAACAATAACCGAATTTCACTTGCAACCGCTTCCTCCTAAGCTTGCTGGGGTAGGCACATGTTCAGACAGGGTACCGTATATGTTTGAAAGTCGTACCGCCGAGCGCGCCGCTCGCGGAGTAAGAAAAGTCAAATTCGCACTTTTTGGGACCCGCGTTTATTGCCGCTATCGGCTATATCGATCCGGGCAACTTTGCCACTAATATTCAGGCTGGCGCAGTATACGGCTATAAATTGCTGTGGGTGGTGGTGTGGGCCAACATCATGGCGATGCTGATCCAGCTGATGTCGGCCAAACTGGGCATTGCTACCGGTAAAAATCTCGCTGAACATATTCGTGACCGCTTTCCCCGGCCGGCGGTGTGGTTCTATTGGGTGCAGGCGGAAATTATCGCCATGGCCACCGATCTGGCGGAATTTATCGGCGCTGGGCTTCAAAATGTTGCTGGGCATCTCGTTGATGCAGGGCGCGGTGCTGACCGGCATCGCCACCTTCCTGATCCTGATGTTGCAGAGTCGCGGACAAAAGCCGCTGGAGCTAGTGATTGGCGGGCTACTGCTGTTTGTCGCCGCCGCTTATATTGTTGAGCTGTTCTTCTCCCAGCCTAAGGTCAGTGAACTGGTGCTCAGCATGGCGCTGCCCTCGTTGCCGACCTCAGACGCGGTGTTTCTGGCCGCCGGGGCGCTAGGTGCGACCATTATGCCGCACGTGATCTATCTGCACTCCGCGCTGACGCAGGGCAAAAGCAGCGACAGTAAGGGGCAGCGTTACTCGTCAACCAAACTGGACGTAGCGATTGCGATGACTATCGCCGGATTCGTTAACCTGGCGATGATGGCAACCGCAGCAGCGGCCTCCCACTTTAGTGGGCACAGCAAAATTGCCGAACTCGATCAGGGCCTACCTGACGCTGCAACAGTTACTGGGCGAAGCCGCCGCCATCGTATTTGGCCTGAGCTTGGTGGCCGCCGGCTTATCGTCGACGGTGGTCGGTACGCTGGCGGGACAGGCGGTGATGCAGGGCTTTATCCGTTTTCACATCCCGCTCTGGGTGCGCCGCACGGTGACCATGCTGCCGGGCAATCTCATTCAGTTTGCGGAATTTTTCCATCTTCTCGTCGGTCAGCTGATTCTCATTGAGGAACTTACTGCCGCTTGCCACCCGGGAATCTTCCGGAATGCCCTGCAGATAGCGGTCGGTCAGCACGCCGCCTGCCAGCAGTGAAAAGGCAATGCAGCCGACGCCCGCGTCACCCAGCGTCTGAATCAGACCCTGCTCCGGGGTGCGTTCGAACATCGAATAACGCGGCTGGTGGATCAGACACGGCGTACCGAGATCGCGCAGGATGGCAGTCGCCTCGGCTGTGCGATCGGCCGGATAATTCGGAATGGCGGCGTATAGCGCTTTACCCTGACGCACCACCTGATCCAGCGCACGCATTGTCTCTTCCAGCGGCGTCTCTGGATCCGGACGGTGGTGATAAAAGATATCGACGTGCTCCAGCCCCATGCGCTTCAGGCTTTGATCGAGGCTGGCCACCAGATATTTACGCGATCCCCAGTCACCATACGGGCCGTCCCTCATGGTGTAGCCCGCTTTGGTCGAGATAATCAGTTCATCGCGATGGGCACGGAAATCTTCGCGCAGAATACGGCCAAAATTCTCTTCCGCCGAGCCTAGCGGCGGACCGTAGTTATTGGCTAGGTCGAAGTGGGTAATAACGTGGTCAAACGCATGACGCAGCAGGGCTCGGCTGTTATCCACCCGGGTGTTGTCACCAAAGTTATGCCACAGGCCAAGTGAGATTGCGGGAAGTTTGATGCTACTGCGGCCGCTACGGCGGTATTCCATCTGCTGATATCGATCGGGACGGGGGAAAGACGACATTCAACGCTCCTGGGTCAAAAACGGCGATTTGTGCCAAAAGGATAGCAGTGTATACGGTTACACTCAGTGACAACGCGCCGCAGACTCGCATAATTACAGAGTAATCCGCCGCCGTAACGGCGGCTTGCCAGCCATTGCGGCTGGTACCTGCGACACTTTTCTCGCCAATTTTACAGGCTGTCAGATACTTAAGCCGACTCTACCAAAAAAGGAATCTGCTATGTCCGCTTTTACTGTTGGTGACTACCTGTTGGCGCGTCTGCAGGAGATTGGCGTGCAGCATCTGTTCGGTGTGCCGGGTGACTACAATCTGCAATTTCTGGATCGGGTTATCGACCATCCGGTGATCCATTGGGTCGACTGTGCCAACGAGCTGAATGCCGCCTACGCCGCAGACGGTTATGCTCGCTGTCGCGGGGCTGCGGCGCTGCTGACGACGTTTGGCTTGGGAGAGCTGAGTGCCATCAACGGCATTGCCGGCAGTTACGCGGACATCTGCCGGTGATCCAGATCGTCGGCGCGCCTGCGACCCAGGCCCAGCAGCAGGGTGACTGCGTGCATCATTAACTGGGCGATGGTGACTTTCGCCATTTCATCCGCATGGCCGAAGAGGTCAGTGCCGCAACCGCGTTGTTAACCGCGGAAAATGCCACTGCGGAGGTCGACCGGGTGATTGTCAGCGCACTTCAGATGCGCCAGCCCGGCTATTTGTCGCTGGCGGTGGACGTAGCCGCCTGCGAGGTTGAGCCACCGACGCAGCCGTTAAACCTGCTCCACGCTTCATCACGCCAGGTACGCGAAGCCTTCCGGCAGGCCGCCGAACAGTTGCTGGCACCGGCAGCACGGGTTTCGTTACTGGCGGACTTTCTGGCGCTGCGCCAGCGTCGCGCCATCCCGTGCGCCAGTTTACTGATGGGCAAAGGGGTGCTGGATGAACAGCAACCGGGATTCGTCGGCACCTATGCGGGCGGGGGCAGCGCCGGCCAGGTCCGTGAGCAGATCGAACAGGTCGATGTCACGCTGTGCGTTGGCGTACGCTTTACCGACACCATTACCGCCGGATTTACCCAGCAGTTTGCCGCTGAACGACTGATCGATCTGCAACCGCACAGCGCCACTGTCGCCGGGGAAACGTTTTCACCGCTTTCGATGGCCGACGCGCTCAGCGAACTCGATGGGTTATTCGCCCGCTACCGGCCAGCAGTGGCAGCTCGGGCCGCAGGCCGCCGCCGCGTCGGTTGAGGCGGCGGCGATCATCAGCCAGCAGGCTTTCTGGCAGGCGATGCAGGAATTTATGCAGCCAAGTGATATTATTCTGGCTGAGCAGGGCACCGCGGCCTTTGGGGCGGCGGCGTTGCCGCAAGCCCTTAGCCTGCACGGCCAGGCGCAGAGCTGGCGCATCAGTGAAACGGTCCAGTTACGGGAAGTGATGGCGTGACTTTCTCAACCCCAGCGTCTGACGCTGGGGTTGAGGTTGTGATGCAGAAAGAGGACTTGCCTCCGCTGCTGCGAAAAGTCACCGCCTGCCTGAATCAACGCAACGGTGGATAGATTCAGATAGTTGCCGCTGTGCAGGTCAGGCTATCGCGGTTAGGCTGTAGCGCACCTGAGTAGACGCTCGCCAATCGCACCGGTGAGCGTTGTTGTTTTATGGGCAGAATTTTATAGTGTCCTCCAACTCTTTAAGACCCCAAGCGGAGCAACAGAAGAATGACAACCTATGCCTTGGTCGGCGATGTCGGCGGCACCAACGCCCGTCTCGCCCTGTGTGAGGTGGAAAGCGGCAGCATCTCCCAGGCCAAAACATTCTCAACATCAGAGTACGACAGCCTCGAAGCCGTCATCCGCCATTATCTTGATGAACAACAGCAGGATATTAAAGATGGCTGTATTGCCATCGCCTGCCCGATTACCGATGACTGGGTTGAAATGACCAACCACGACTGGGCGTTTTCGACGCGCAAGCTGAAAGAGAACATCGGTTTTGAACATCTGGATATCATTAACGACTTCACCGCGGTTTCGATGGCGATCCCGATGCTGACTGCCGATAACGTGATTCAGTTCGGTGACGGCGAGCCGGTTAAAGATAAGCCTATCGCTATTTACGGCGCCGGTACCGGACTCGGCGTCAGCCATCTGGTCCACGTCGACAAGCGCTGGGTAAGCCTGCCGGGCGAGGGCGGCCATGTTGATTTCGCCGCCAACAGCGAAGAAGAAGATCAGATTCTGGAAGTGCTGCGTGAAGAGCTGGGCCACGTCTCCGCAGAACGCGTGCTCTCCGGTGCCGGGCTGGTTAACCTCTATCGCGCCATCGTTAAAGTGGATAATCGCGTGCCGGAAAACCTGAAACCGAAAGATGTCAGTGAACGGGCGCTGGATGACAGCTGCACCGACTGCCGTCGCGCGCTCTCGCTGTTCTGCGTCATCATGGGACGCTTCGGCGGTAACCTGGCGCTGAACCTCGGCACCTTTGGCGGCGTTTACATTGCGGGTGGCATTGTGCCGCGCTTCCTTGAGTTCTTTAAAGCGTCGGGTTTCCGTGCCGCGTTTGAAGATAAAGGCCGTTTCCGCGATTATGTTGCCAGCATCCCGGTTTATATGATCACCCACGATCAGCCTGGCCTGCTGGGTGCCGGTGCGCATCTGCGTCAGACGCTGGGCCGCGAAATCTGATCCGCGCGTCATCTGCTATACCGCTTCCCGACCCGGCTGCTAATCAGGCAGAGCGGTCGGGAAGCGTGTTTCTGCACTTTTCCCCCGTGATTTCCCCCGGTGATTACAAGCGCATCAGCTGACGAAACAGCCCCACTTTGCTGCGGCTGACCGGTACCTGAAATTCCAGATCGCGCAGTTTTAGCAGGTAGGTGTTGTTAAACCACGGCTCGATTTCGCGAATCTTACCTAGATTAACGCAGTAAGAGCGATGGCAGCGGAAGAACTGCTGCTCCGGCAGGCGTGAACAGAATTCGGTGATATTCATCGACATCACATAGGCTTCACGGCGGGTATAGACAAACGTCAGCTTCTCATGGGCTTCCACGTAGTAAATATCATTCACGTCGGTGACGATGATGCGTTCATCTTTCAGCAGATTGACCGTCTGCGGTGCCGGTGCAACGGCGGGATTGCTGACGGCCTGCTGGGTCTGGGCGGTGGCTTCAAGCTTGTTGAGCATGGTGACAATGCGTGACTCGTGGTAAGGCTTGAGAATGTAGTCGAATGCCTCGAGTTCAAACGCCTCAACCGCATGCTCTTTCCACGCGGTAATGAAAACAATCAACGGCTTGTGGGCGAACTGATTGATGTTCTGCGCCAGCAGCATGCCATCCAGCGATGGAATATTGATGTCGAGGAAAATTACGTCGACCCGATGCTGTTGCAGGTATTTCAGCACGTCGAGACCGTCATCAAAGCAGGCTTCAATCTGGATAGTGCTGTGCTGCTGAATCATCCAGCTCAGCTCCTGCTGGGCTAAAAACTCGTCTTCGACAATAATCGCTTTCATAACAGATTCTCCGCCAGGCGCTGGCCGTTTTTACTCAGCATGAAGGCAATCTCGGTGCCGGGCTGATGGCGTACGATAGACAATCCCTGGCCCGATAACAGTTTGACCCGATGATGCACATTCAGCAGGCCGATCTTATTGCCGGGCATCTCGTTACGGGCGACGCGCGCCATCACCTCATCACTGATCCCCTGACCGGTATCGCGCACCGCGATCCGTACCCGATCGCCCAGATCCCGCACGCTCAACGTCACCACGCCTTTGCCCTTACAGGGCTGGATACCGTGCACAATGGCGTTCTCCACCAGCGGCTGAATCAGCAGGCTGGGCAGTAAAAAGTGCAGATCTTCATCGACGTCGTAAATCACCGTCAGCTTATCGCCAAAACGCGCCTGCTCAATGGCGATGTAATCTTTCACCTGCCACAGTTCTTTGCGGATGTCGATCAGCTCATCGTCATTCAGCTCAAGGTTATAGCGCAGATAACGCGACAGATTAATCACCAGCTGGCGGGCGGTATCGGGATTAAGGCGGATGGAGGAGGAGATGGCGTTCAGGGCGTTAAACAGGAAATGGAGATTTATTTTACTTTGCAGTGCGCGCAGTTCCGCTTTATTGGCCATCTCACGAAGTTGCTCAGCGCGGGAGACTTCAAGCTGGGTGGAGATAATCTGTGACAGCCCAATCGCCATCTCCTTTAGCGAGCCGGTTATGCGGTGCGCCCGGCGGTAATAGATCTTCAGCGTGCCGGTTACTTTGCCTTTTTCCCACAGCGGAATGACGATCATCGAGTGAATATCTTTGGTCCGGTGCGCTTCATCGTTATTTCTGATGATGATCTTACCGCTGGCGAGCGCCTGGGCGGTGGTCGGGCTGATGTCATCATCGCCATGCTGATAGTTCTGTTCGCCATAACCCACGTACGCGAGGATCTGTTTTTTATTGGTCATTGCCACCGCGTCGGCTTTGATCTCGCGCCGGATAATGTCGCAAATATTGTGCAGCGAATCGCTGTTGACATGACGGAACAGCGGCATCGTTTTATTGGCGATTTCCAGCGCTAGCTTGGCCTGACGGGCAGCAATCGCCTCTTTTTCGCCTTCAACGCTCTGCACCAGCAGCACAATCAGGCCGATGCTGGAGGCACCGAGGATCATCGGCAGCGCAATTTCCGATACGATTGCCAGCCCGAGTGAGGTCGGGCGCGCCCAGAGGATGATCAGCAGCATGGTCAGGGTTTCGCACAGCATGCCGCCGATGATGCCCACCCGCCAGCGATGCTCTTTCAGCACCCGCCGGTTAATGCCGCCCGCCACCAGACCGGCAATGATGCTGGTGATCAGACAGGGCACCGACGTGACGCCATGAATATCAATCAAAAAACGATGCAGACCGGCAATCACGCCGGTCGCGATACCGACCCACGGTCCGAACAGAATGCCGCCTGCCATGACCGCAATCACCCGCACATTCAGCAATGAGCCATCAACCTCAACGCCGGACCAGGTGCTGAACAGGGCAAACAGTGAAAAGATGGCGGTAACAGCCGCTTTCTCATAGCCGGTGTGTTCATCTTTTTGCAGCAGCTGGCGAAACAGACGGGTGCGCGTCAGGAAGAAAAGACAGATCAGCATTAATGCGGCGCGATCAAACACTGCCAGTAACATCGTGAAGTGGGAGGACACAGGCGACTCATCGGCAAAGGAATGTGGGCCTATGATAAAAAATGTGATCGCGAACCGCTAGCATTCTGGCGATCCGCTATGCCGGTTTATGTTTCAGATCAATCATAGGGATCAAATAACGAAAAGGGGAAAGTCTGAGCGCTATAAAGGGGAACATTTTCCAGCCGGCCGGGACTGGTCGCCATCGGGGCAGTTTGCTATGTTGCGCGATAAGCGAGCCAGAACTGTCGTTAAACCGCGCGCATTGGGAGCAGAGCATGCAATTCGTCACCGCCAGATTAGCCCTGAGTAAACTCCAGCCAGAGGACTGGCAACTGTTCCGCGCTGCGCATCAGGACCGCGACACCATGACCTGGGTGAGCGAAATTCCTGATGAGGCGGATATTCGCCAGCGCTTTAATGAGCGGCTGGCACCCTGGCAGGCCAGCAGTTTTCATATGCTCTGCCTGGTGGCGCGCCGGCTGGATACCGGTGAACCGATTGGCCTGTTCGGATGCAGCCCGAAATGGGAGCCTTACCGCCAGGCGGAAGTGGGCTACATGCTGCTGCATCGCCACTGTGGTCAGGGATTTGGCAGCGAAGCGCTGGCGGCGCTGTGCCAGTTTTTATTTGAGGCCGATTTCCATAAGCTCAAAGCCATGGTGATTGAAGGCAACTGGGCGTCGCGGCGCATTCTGGAAAAAAATGGCTTTCAGCTCGAAGGGACGCTACGGGATAATTATCTGCTGAACGGTCGCTGGGTAAACGATTGGCTACTGGGACGGCTGAATCCGCAAAAATAAAAATATTTTCCGCCACCCTCGACAAAGTTGTTATCGCCACGTTATGTTCTTGAGAGGTCACCGCAGTGATCAGCGTCGCTCGGACGGTCCGGGCGCTCGCGTACTCCAGAGGACATCATGGCTGATAACAGCACACCCCGTCGTTTTTCGCGTATAGAACGTCTGCCCCCTTACGTTTCAACATCACCGCTGAACTGAAAATGGCTGCGCGTCGGCGCGGCGAAGATATTATCGACTTTTCTATGGGCAACCCGGATGGGGCGACGCCGCCGCATAATCGTGGAAAAGTTGTGTCAGGTCGCACAGCGTGACGATACCCACGGTTATTACACTTCGCGCGGCATTCCTCGCCTGCGCCGGGCCATTTCACGCTGGTACGCCGATCGTTATCAGGTGGAGATTGACCCGGAGTCCGAAGCAATTGTCACCATAGGCTCGAAAGAGGGCCTGGCGCACCTGATGCTGGCGACGCTGGATCATGGCGATACCGTGCTGGTGCCGAACCCAAGCTACCCGATTCATATCTACGGTGCGGTGATTGCCGGGGCTCAGGTCCGTTCGATGCCGCTGGTGGCGGGCGCGCGTGACGTCGCCGCCGAATTTTTTACCCTGTCTAAAAGCTACAACATGGCGGGCTGGCGCATCGGCTTTATGGTCGGTAATAAAGAGCTGGTTGCCGCGCTGGCACGTATCAAGAGTTACCACGACTACGGCACCTTCACACCGCTGCAGGTGGCGGCTATCGCGGCGCTGGAAGGCGATCAGCAATGCGTGCGCGATATCGCTGAGAAGTATAAACGCCGCCGTGATATGCTGGTCAAAGGGCTGCATGAAGCGGGCTGGATGGTCGACAATCCCAAAGCCTCGATGTACGTCTGGGCGAAAATTCCCGATCATTACGCCCATATGGGATCGCTGGAGTTTGCCAAACATATGCTGCAGGAGGCCAAGGTCTGCGTCTCGCCAGGTATCGGCTTCGGCGATTACGGTGATACGCATGTGCGGTTTGCACTGATTGAAAACAGTGACCGGATCTGTCAGGCGGTGCGGGGGATTAAAGCGATGTTCCGTGCCGATGGCGTATTGCCGGGCAGCGTAAAAAGTCTGGAAGAAGAGATCTGACAGCCAACTGGGACGACAAGCTTGTCGCCCCTGGCGGCACTGTCACGCCATTACTTCAGCAGCAGAACGAAGGTTCCGAACCAAAGTAACGCGAAAAAAGATATTCCCATCAAGGCATATTTCACAAAGCAACTCCTCTGAGCGGTTACGATGATGGCGATCCCAAACCAGTGCAACGCGAACAGATTTGGAAAAAAGATCGCCGCCTGGTTAACGGTCTGCTCTTTTCCGGGTCGATCTGAATAATTCAGAACAGGATCGAGCGCTAATTTACGCGGAATCCCGCCTAAATGAAATAGGTCCGTTCTGAGATATTGCTCACAAATTTACGGCACTTCAATTTCCGGGATCGCCGACATGCCTACACGTAATTGCGCCAGATGCGGTTGATCACTCTCCAGCATAATTTTCACCGGCAGACGCTGAACGACCTTAGTGTAGTTGCCTGTGGCATTATCGGGGGAGATTGCCGAAAAAGTTGCGCCGGTGGCGGGCGCAATGCTGTCCACGTGACCGGTAAAGTTCTCGCCCGGTAAGGCGTCGATGTGGATACGCACCCGCTGTCCCTGCCGCACGTCGCTCAGCTGAGTTTCCAGATAATTGGCGGTGATGTAGGTCTGCTGCAGCGGTACCACCGCCAGCAGACGGGTGCCGGCCGAGACGTAGGCGCCGGTGCGCACCGCGCGCTGCCCGACCATGCCGGCCACCGGCGCAAAGATGCGGGTATAAGAGAGATTCCGTTCGGCCTGATCGACACTGGCTTTCGCCGCTGCCACGTCAGCTTCAGCTGAGCGGACCGCCGCCTGCAATACGCCAACCTGTTTAACTGCCGAGGCCAGCGCCGACTGACTCTGTCGTACCGCCGCCAGCGCTGAACGCTGGGTTGAGCTGGCTTTTTGCTGATCGTCAGCAGCAACCGTGCCGCTTTTATACAGCCGGTTATAGCGATCGGCGCTCTAACCCGCGTACTGCGCTGAGGCCTAGCTAGCGGCCACGCTGGCTTTTTGCTGCTCAATCACCTACTGCTGCTGTTCGAGCTGCGCCTGACTGCTCAGCAGTTTTGCCTCGCTGACCTGTAGGTCGGCTCTGGCGCTCTCCAGCGCCACGCGATAGTCGCGATCGTCGAGCATCGCCAGCAGTTCACCGGCCTTAACCTGCTGATTGTCATGCACCAGCACTGTGTTGATGTAGCCCGACACCTTCGATGCCACCAGGGTGTAATCGGCATTGACGTAAGCATCGTCGGTGCGGTGATCGTTACGGGTCATCATCGACCCAATCACCCACGCTATCGCCAGTAAAACCAGCAGCAGGTTCAGCAGCGCTGTTTTCTCATTATTAAAGCACGCATATTCAGTTCCGGGATGGGGGTTGAATCAGGGTTTGGGGCGGCCAGACGCGTTTAGGCAGAATGGCGGTCAGTAATAACAGGCAGCCAGCAAAGCCGATCAGCATCAGCCAGCTGTCGCTCAGGCTCAGCACCGTCGCCTGATATTTCACCAGCGTGGTGAAACCGCTGATATTTTCACTGGCGCTGATGCTGCCGTCCGGCAGTAACGGCTGACTGCTGCTGGCTTGGCTGCTGTCGGATGCGGTCATCAGCCACGGACGACTGGCTGCTTGGTTAATTAAAATGTTGGAGTGAAACTGCTCGCGGTGGCTGAGGAATACCTCAACCAGCGTCGAGGCGGCGATGCTGGAAAAACCGCGCACCGTGTTAAACATCGCTGAGGCGAACGGGCCTTCTGGCGGCGCGACCACGCTGGTAGCACTCATCAGAATCGGCACAATCACCATTGGTTGTCCGAACGCCTGCAAAATCTGCAGCAGCCAGAAGTTCTGTCGCGCCCAGCCACTGGTAACCTGCGTACCCAGCAGGCACGACGTGACCAGCAGACCCACGCCCGCCGCCAGCATCCAGCGGCAGTAGATGCCGCGGATATTCAGCAACGCCGCAACCAGTGGCGCAATAAGCAGTTGTGGCAGGCCAACCGTCAGCGCCAGTGGGGCAAATTGCAGGGTACGAAAGCCCTCAACCTGGGAAAAGTAGGCGGAAGGCAGTGCCGATCCTGACAGCGAAAGAGTCAGGATGCAGGCCAGCGCCAGCAGCCCGTGCGCTAGGTTATGACGTTTCAGCATCTGCAACTTAAACAGCGGCAGCGGGTGAAACCACTCGTTGATCAGGAACACCAGCAGCAGCGGCAGTGCGGTCAGTAACATCCCGACAATTAGCGGCGAGTTGAGCCAGTCAAGACGTTCGCCCTGGGTCAGTACTAGCACCAGCAGGGCGATAGCACTGCAGCCGGTGACCATGCCAAACAGATCGATCTGCTGGAAACGTTCGGGACGCAGCGGGTCCTGCGGCAGGCCGCAGCCAATCAGCAGCATGGCGATCAGCATGCCTGGCACCACCTGCCAGAACACCATCATCCAGCTGAGTGATCGGTCCACAGTGATGCCAGCGAAGCCGCCATGTTCAGGCCAAAAGTAGCGGTTAGTGCATATCCGGCCAGGCCAAACAGTTTAATCGGCGGCGGTAAAAAGCGCAGGGCGACGGTCATCAGCATCGGCGGCAGCGCGCCGCCAAACAGTCCCTGCAACACCCGCAGTCCGATAAACAGCGTCGGGTCTGGCACCAGTGGCAGCAGGATCCCTGTCAGCATAAAGCCCGCCGACACGCCGAGCGCAAAGCGCCGTAACGATAGCGTGACGGTGAACCACGGCGCGATCATCATCGCCGCCACTTCCGCCGCCTGATAGGCGGAAATAATCCAGCTACCCTGATCGTAACTGATGCCGATCGCGGCACGGATATCGGCCAGCGCGATATCGCTGACGCGATCGTTCAGCCCGGAGGTCAGGGCGGCGATTAAAACACTGACTAACCCCAGCGCCAGGCGCAGCGTAAAAGGATAGGGGGCCGGCACGGGGGCTGGCTGAGCAGTCATAGCACGTTTTCTCGTTATTTTGATGCAGTGTATTGCCATGTGATACAGCGTGCATTATTACATCTCGGTATGGTGTATTGCAATGTGGTACAGGCTGTAAAAAGTGCGCCGATCGCGCTACAGTAGGCCAGCTTAAAAAGGACGACGCTATGGCACATCAACCATCCAGCCGTGAGGATGAAAAAACGGGCGGTATCCAAGTGATCGCACGTGCGGCAAAAATTCTGAATGCGCTGGGCGAACAGCCGGGCGGTATGAGCTTGGGTGAGATTGCCCAGGCGGTCGATCTGCCTCGCTCCACCGTGCAGCGGATTGTCGCCGCGCTCGACAGCGCAGAACTGGTGCGCAGCAGCGGTGCCGGTGGCCTGCGGCTGGGACCGGCCTTACTGAAGCTGATCTCCAGCGTGCATACCGATGTGGTCGATCTGGTCCGGCCGCTGCTGGAAAAACTCTCTGCCGATACCAATGAAACCGTCTCGCTGGCGCGTGCCAGCGGCACCCAGCTAGCTATCGTTCACTGTGTGGTCGCCTCGCGTGAGCTGCGCGTGGTGCCGCACATGGGGCTCAACCTGCCGCTTTACATCACTTCCGGCGGTCGGGCGCTGCTGGCGTTAGAGTGCGATAAAGACGTTCGGGTGATTGTCGGTGAAGCTTGGCGGGAGTTGACCGAGATGACGGTCAAAACCCTGCCGCAGCTGCTGCAACTGATCAACGAAGTGCGCGAAACCGGCATTGCGGTCGATCGCGGTGAAACGCTGGAAGGCATCTCGACCATGGCGTTTGCCCTCGATACGCTGTTTGGCCGCTTCTCTGTCTCTTTGCTGGTGCCCTCTGCACGCTTCCAGCGACACGAAGATCGCTATCGTGATGAAATGCTGAAGTGTAAAGACGCGCTGGTGCGTGAAATTGGCAAAATCGCCGCTGTAGAAGGATAAGCATTCGATGAAAACCCTGTTGATGGCCATTGATCATTCGCCGGTAACCGAAAAAGTGGTTGCGCTCACCATTGAAGAGGCGCTGGCTCACCGCGCAGAAGTGGTGGTGCTGTGCTGCGTCGATCCGGCGCACTCCTCCTGTAACCAACCGATGGAAATTGATGCCGGTGAAGATCCGGCCGATTTTGTCGCGGTGCAGGATGAGCAGAACAAGGCGGAACTGGTGGTGCGCCACGCGCTGGCACCGTTGCTGCGGGCCGGCATTAACGCGCGCGGCATGATTCTGGCCGGCGAAGCGGCCGACACGATTATTGCGCAGTCACTCCAGCTCAAGGCCAGCATGATTATCATGGGACGCCGTCATCTCTCTTCTTTTAACCGACTGTTAAAAGGTTCGGTCAGCGCGGCGGTGATTGAACGTGCTCACTGCCCGGTGCTGATTGATGTGCGCAAGGATTAATACCGTAGCATGAGCTCTCTGCTGCTTATAACGCTGCCCGCCTTTGCGCTGCTGGCGTTGATTATTATTGTGCTGATTAAAACCACCCGACTGCGACTGTGGCAGGGGCTAATCCTTTTTCTACTGCCGCTGGTGGTGGCTAATCTGCTGTGGTTCAGCTGGGCCGTGCCGCAGCAGCAGGCACTAGAGCGCGATCGGGCGGTAAGTTACCTGGCACAGACGCCGGGATATCGGGTACTGCAAACCCAGGAACCGGCATTGTGGCTGCTGCTGACGCAGGAATTGACCCGCCGGGTCCGCGTGGGTGAACCGGTTGAACAGGCGACGGGCGAGCTGCGCGGCTGGCTGCTCGACGTGATTAATCAGCGGCTGATGCGGGCAACCGATGCGGCGGTGGTGAATTACATTGGCGTGTCAGTAGAGGAGATGCAGGCGCTCAATGCCCGCGATCCCGGCCTGTGCTTCCGTTTTCTCTATCCCCAGGTCAATGGCGGCGTCAATTTAGTGAAAATCCTGCCGCCGTCGCTCAACCACAAAGAGGCCGAGGCGATGGAGCAACTCCTGCTTGACAGCGCAGCAGCAGCCGATGGACAACGCACTGGCGCAACGCGATCTGAAACAGGTGGTTGCGCAGCTTTATCAGCGCTGGGCGATAAGCTGCAGCAGCTGAACATGCCCTCCGATACCGCGGTTGATCGCTCATCAATGTGCGCCATGTCGATTGATCTCTACAGCGCGATTCTCGCATTACCTGACAAGCGCGCGGCCAACCTGTTACGTAGAATGTTTGCAGTTTCCGGCTAGTTATTGACGTAAAGAAGCACGCTTGGCGCGGGCACAAAGGTCAGGATTATGTTCTTGTTTTGGCTATTACCTGATGTGGTGCAGACTTCGTTTTGTCTGAATGCATCATGTCATGCTCACCCCGATAGCGATAGCCGTTTAATCGTATCGAGTTAATCGGCAAAAGCTTGTCAAGTTTTGGTTTTTCGCGCATTAATCCTATGGATGCGTGAGGTGCTGCGACATACACTGCGCAGCAATACGAGGATAAATAAATGAAAAAACAGATTATCGGTGCGCTGGCGCTGATTTTGCTGAGCGGTTGTACCGCCAGTAAACCCGGGGCATTTGAACGTGTTGACGAAGATGCCAGCTCAAATACTGTCCAGTACCGGTTTGACCCGGAGAAAGTCAATCGTGATGCGATGGAAGTTGATCTGGCGAATTACTGCAATAAGAAAGGATTCGATAAAGTGGAATCGCTGCCGGCGCAGGACAGTCATATTCCGGGGCTAAAGAAAGCCTGGTTCCAGTGTAATTATGCGGTCAAAAGCTAAATAAAACGGGCGGGATAATTATCCCGCCTTTAATTTTTCTATTATGCTGTGTGACGTATTTGCCCGTTAGCAGTGATGATGTCCGCCATGATACCCACCGTGATAGCGTCCATGATACCCGCCCCCCCC
>SZZY01000007.1 GCA_009830035.1 Pantoea sp. Eser | reverse complement strand
CGTTTATTTCTGCTTAACTCACTGGTTCGTATGATTTCGAACCTACTTACATTACACCCGGCGCTTCGTAAGCCGGTGTGCCGTGTCAGTGGAGGCGCATTATAGGGAGTTTCCGGAGGCTGACAAGCGTTTATTGCAAAAATATTATCGTTCGAAGTAATTTTCGTCAAATCGCGTTATTTCGCTACGATTTGCCTGGTAACTGTGCAAAATCATTGGCAAAACGGCTGACCTGTTGCCAATCGGTGTACTCCACTTCTTTAGTTTTAGTAGAATCGGTCTCGCCACCGGTCATCCGCATGATCAGCTGAATCATGATGCGATCAAACCAACGATAACGCGTGTAATAGAGCGCACCTGCAAACACCGCACAGCAATCTGGCCGCCACGGCGACTGTGATAAGAACTTCTGGGTATAGGCATTGGTTTCCGGGGAACGCTTCTCGGGTTTACGCGCCGTCAGGTTCACCGAGAAGAAACCACTGGTACGCTGCTGCAATTCGCGCAAATGCTGCTTAACGAATGCATCGACCACCGGCTGGAAATGACCGTAGCGAATCGAGGCGCCAATCAGCACTCGATCATACTGTGCCCAGTCAGGCGAAGTGGCATCCTGGATATTCAGCACATCACAGTTTTGGAGGTGTCCGACCTGCTCAGCTATATAAGAGGCGATTTTTTGCGTTTGTCCGTCACGGGTCGAGTAGAGAATCAGCGCTTTCATTTCAGCATCCTTATTAATTACTCACGCCAGAACGTCGGCATGAACAGCACCAGCAAGGTAAAGACCTCGAGACGCCCGAATAGCATGGTGGAGATCAATATCCACTTCGCCACATCATTCATTGAGGTGAAGTTATCCGCGACCACCCCGAGACCGGGTCCGAGGTTGTTCAGCGTGGCGGCGACGGCAGCAAAGGCCGAGAAGTCATCTACGCCGGTGGCGATGATTGCCAGCATGCTGTCAGGAACACCAGCGCATAGGCCGAGAAGAATCCCCAGACCGCTTCGAGGATACGCTCCGGCAGCTCCCGGTTACCCTGCTTGCACAACAGCAGGATACGGATCACCTTCAGGCCACCGCCGGTGTTGAACCGGCGCAGCCACCAATAAAGGCTGAGCACAGCAGCAGAACCGGCAGGAACAGCGGCCAGCGCGCGATCGCGATGCTGTCGGTGGTAAAACCGGCGGTGGTCGCCATGGAGACGACCTGGAAGAACGCCTGGTTCAGCGTCTGCCAGCCACTTGGCGTAGACATTGTGGAACCAGAGCACCAGCGTGCAGATCAACACCAGCGTCAGCTGGACGCCGATAAACATCCGTAACTCCGGGTCACGCCAGTAGACGCGCAGATTACGGCCACTCAGCATGGCAAAGTGCAGACCGTAGTTACAGCCGGAGATCAGCAAAAACACCGCCACGATAGTATTAATGGTGCCGCTATTAAAATAGCCGATGCTGGGATCATGGGTGGAAAATCCCCCGATGGCGATGGTCGAGAAGCTGTGGCCAATCGCATCAAAGGCCGGCATCCCCGCCAGCCACAAGGCCAGCGCACAGGCCACCGTCAGCAGCACATAGATCAACCACAGGGTCTTGCCTGTTTCAGCAATGCGCGGCCGCATTTTGTTATCTTTCAGCGGTCCCGGCATCTCAGCGCAATAGAGCTGCATCCCCCCCACGCCCGGTATCGGTAATATCGCCACCGCTAAGACGATGATTTCCATTCCGCCGAGCCATTGCAGCATTTGCCGATAGAACAGAATCGCCTTTGGCAGTGAATCCAGTCCGACCAAGATAGTGGCACCGGTGGTCGTCAGGCCAGAGAGCGATTCGAAGAACGCGTCGGTAACCGACAGGTGCGGCTGTTCGGCAAAGATAAACGGCATTGCCCCCACGCTGCCCAGCACCGTCCAGAACAGCACTACAATCAAAAATCCTTCGCATGGCTTGAGCTCTGTCTTCTGTTTGCGGTTCGGCCACCACAGCAGCGAGCCGATCACCAGTGCCATCATGAACGTCTGGCTAAAGGCCCGACCGGCACCGTCGCGATAAATTAATGCGACCAAGCCGGGCAAAATCATCGTCACTGAAAAGAGGATCACCAGCAGACCGACTATGCGGGTAATGGCGCGAAAGTGCATTCAGCCGTTCCTTTAAATAAAAGAGAAGAACATCAAGGTGTGAGCGGGATAAGCGCTAACGCGCCCCGACTAAAGTCTGACAGATTTTGCTGGAATCCGTCGATTTGTCCATAAGGAACGGCCAGCGTCAGGGCAATGCGGTCCTGATACTGGCTGTCTGTGACCTGGCCTTCAAAGCGCTGCACCAGCCGTTCGATATCGCTGAGCTGCGCGTAGTCGCATTGCAAAGTGAACCGTTTCATCGGCACTTTACGCTGGCGCGCCAGTTGCTTAAGCCCCTGCTGCACCCCACCGCCATACGCTTTCACTAAGCCGCCCGTACCCAGCATGATACCACCGTAATAGCGCACCACCACCGCGGTGATTTCACCGATACCGGCACCCATCAGCTGCGCCAGCATCGGTTTACCGGCGGTGCCAGACGGCTCGCCATCTTCAGAGAAACCCAACTGTTGTGAATCATCTGGCGCACCAGCCACCCATGCCCAGCAGTGGTGACGCGCAGCAGGATGTTGATGCCTGATCTGATGAACAAACGCCCGTGCCGCCTCCGTGCCGTCGGTATGAGCCAGCAGCGTAATAAAGCGGCTCTTTTTGATGGTCTCCTCGCTGACGCTTAACGCCACTGCGGGAATATCATAGGCGTCCATCAGGACAGATGCAGATCATGGGTCATGTTTTCAACGCGATGCGCATGGATCACCACGTTATCCTCAATACGCATTCCACCGTAAGGCCTGAGCGCATCGATCGCCTGCCAGTTAAAATGCTGGCTGAACCGGCCTTCACGCAGCGGCGTCAGCAACGAGTCAATAATATAGAAGCCAGGCTCAATGGTTAATACCATGCCGGGTTGCAGCACGCGCGTGCAGCGCAGATAAGGATACTGCGCCGGCGCCGCAAGTTGGGTGCCCTGCTCATCCTGCATAAACCCGCCGACGTCATGCACCTGCAGGCAGAGCGGATGCCCTAATCCATGCGGCATGAACGGACCGGTCAGGTCTTCCGCCACCAGCGCCTCGACCATCCGCGCATACAGCGAACTGCTCTGCGCCGCGTAGCTGCGGGTTAAATCAGCGGCATAGCCAAGATATTCGGCACCCGCGTCAATTAAAAAGCTGTGGCGCTTTGCCGGCGTCTGATGATCCAGACGGGTGTAATGCAGCACCGCCGCGTGTTCATTCAGCGCAATGATGCTGCCGTAAGGCACGTCGGTATCGCGATGACCGGTAGCCGTCAGGTAGGCCTGATTGATATTGAATTCGCTTAAACCGGCAGAAAAAGCCTCTTTCGCGGCGCGATGTCCGGCCACGGCCAGCTTCTGCGCCTGGCGCATACAGGCCAGCTCATACTCGGTTTTGATGCTGCGATGGTAATGCAGGAAATAGATCACCGCTTTGGGATTGATATTGCCGGCGCTGATACCGAGCTGCACCGCCCGCGCATTTACCGGGCCAATATAGGCGACGTTCTCACGCTGAGCCGGCAACAGCTGCGCAATCTCATCCGCATTTTTCAGGCCGATGACCTCAATATCTGCGGTCCAGAAGCTGTCCGGCAGCGGTTCAACGTTGTGCCAGTAGTCCACCGGAGAGTAAAACCAGAACTTTGGTTTATTGACCCCATCAACCCACAGCCAGCAGTTCGGTACCTGCGTTACTGGCACCCAGGCTTTAAGCTGTGGATTCACCTTGAAGGGATAGGTATGGTCATCCAGAAACACCGTCAACAACTCACCGGAATGGATCAACATCGCATCCAGTTTATTGTGTGCCAGCACCTGCTGCGCCCGTTGCTGCAACGTGGCGATATGCGCGTGATACAAGGTCTTCAGGGAATCCATTGACGTCTCTCCAGTGTCGCGAAATGGCCGCAGTTTAGCATACCCCTTAAGCGGATGCCGTGTTGAGAGCGGCTGTGATCTTGTTAGCAAATAAGCAAAGACCCGTTTGCAAAAAATTAACATCACTCCCACACTCTAGATCATCTGGTATGACCAGATCACTTTTCCGCGGTTTCAGGAGACGCACATGCTCTACCAAGGCGCTAACCTTTCTCTTCACTGGCTGGACGATGGCATCGCCGAGCTGGTTTTTGATGCCCCTAGCTCGGTCAATAAACTTGATACGCAAACCGTCGCCAGCCTGGGCGAAGCCATTGCGGTGCTGGAGCAGCAGTCTGACCTGCGCGGCGTGCTGCTCAGCTCGGCTAAACCGGCCTTCATTGTCGGTGCTGACATCACCGAATTCCTCTCGCTGTTTGATGCACCGACCGAAAAACTGAGTCAATGGCTGAGCTACGCCAACAGCATTTTCAACCGGCTGGAAGATTTACCGGTGCCGACGCTGGCCGCCATCGATGGCTATGCGCTGGGTGGCGGATGTGAGTGCGTGCTGGCAACCGACCTGCGCGTCGCCACTGCCGATGCCCGCATTGGCCTGCCAGAAACGAAACTCGGGATCATGCCAGGCTTCGGCGGCAGCGTCCGTCTGCCGCGTCTGTTAGGGGCCGATAGCGCAATGGAGATCATTGCCGCAGGTAAAGACGTCGACGGAAACGCGGCACTTAAACTCGGTCTGGTCGATGCGGTGGTGGAGCGCGATAAATTGCGTGAGGCTGGCATCACCATGCTTAAAGCCGCGGCGCTCGATGGCAGCTGGCGTGCGCGCCGGGCACCGAAACTGGCGCCGCTGAAACTGAGCCCGATTGAAGCGGCGATGAGCTTCACCCTTGCCAAAAGTATGGTGATGCAGACCGCGGGCAAACATTATCCAGCGCCGCTGATGGCGATGAAAACCATTGAAGCGGCTGCCGGTCTTGGCCGTGAAGATGCGCTGAAACTGGAAAATGCCGCTTTTGTTCCACTGGCGCAGTCTGACGAAGCGCGAGCGCTGGTCGGCATCTTCCTCAACGATCAATATGTTAAAGGGTTGGCTAAAAAACGCGGCAAAGAAAGCGGCGCACCAACGCAGGCGGCCGTGCTGGGTGCCGGGATTATGGGGGGTGGCATCAGCTACCAGTCAGCCTGGAAAGGTGTGCCGGTCCAAATGAAGGACATCAGTCTACAGGCCCTGACGCTCGGAATGAACGAAGCCAGCAAGCTGCTTAATAAGCTGCTGGAGCGCGGAAAAATTGACGGCAACAAGCTGGCCAGCGTGATTGCGACTATTCAGCCAACGCTGGATTACGCCGGTTTCGAGCACGCCGACGTGGTGGTCGAAGCGGTGGTCGAGAATCCCCTGATTAAAGCTAAAGTGCTGGCCGAAACCGAGCAGCACCTGCGGGACGACGCCATCCTGGCCTCCAATACCTCCACCATTCCCATCAGCCAGCTGGCACAGGCGCTGCAGCATCCGGAAAATTTCTGCGGCATGCACTTCTTTAATCCGGTGCCGCGTATGCCGTTGGTAGAAGTGGTGCGTGGCGAGAAAACCAGTGAAGCGACCCTGAACAAAGTGGTGGCCTGGGCCAGCAAAATGGGCAAAACCCCGATTGTGGTCAATGATTGCCCCGGCTTCTTCGTCAACCGAGTGCTGTTTCCCTACTTCGCCGCCTTCAGCCTGCTGCTGCGTGACAGTGCCGACTTCCGTCGGGTTGATAAAGTGATGGAAAAACAGTTTGGCTGGCCAATGGGACCATCGTGGTTGCTGGATGTGGTCGGCATTGATACCGCGCATCATGCGCAAAGCGTGATGGCGGAAGGTTTTCCACAACGCATGAAGCACGATTATCGCGATGCGATCGATCTGCTGTTTGAGGCCGGTCGTTTCGGCCAGAAAAATGGCAAAGGCTTCTGGCGCTGGGAAACCGACAAAAAGGGCAAACAGAAAAAAGTGGCGGACAGCGAGGTCGACACGCTATTGCAGCAGGTTTGTCAGCCTAAGCGGGTCTTCAGCGATGAAGAGATCCTGAATCGCATGATGCTGCCGATGCTGAATGAAGTGGTGCGCTGCCTAGAGGAGAAGATCATCGCCTCGCCGGCTGAAGCGGATATGGCGCTGGTGTACGGTCTCGGCTTCCCGCCTTTCCGCGGCGGCGCCTTCCGCTACCTCGACACACTATGCAACAGCAACGTGGTCGATCAGGCCCGGCGCTACAGCGCGCTCGGTGGCCTGTATGAATTGCCTGAACTGCTGGTGCAAAAAGCGCATCAGCATCAAAGCTGGTATCCCGCCGCCAAACCAATTGACGAAGCCGCGCTTAAAAGCGCCTGAGGGCAGGAATATGGAAAATGTGGTGATTATCGATGCGGTCCGTACGCCGATGGTTCGTTCAAAAGACGGTGCTTTTCGTCATGTACGTGCCGAGGATCTTTCCGCCCACCTGATGCGTGAGCTGCTGAGCCGCAACCCGGCGGTCAATCCTGCCACGCTGGATGACATTGTCTGGGGCTGCGTGCAGCAGACGCTGGAACAGGGGTTTAACATCGCGCGTAACGCCGCCCTGCTGGCGGAAATACCGCACTCGGTACCGGCTACCACCGTCAACCGCCTGTGCGGCTCATCGATGCAGGCACTGCACGATGCGGCCCGCGCCATTATGGTCGGTGATGCGCACAGCTGCCTGATTGGCGGAGTCGAACATATGGGACACGTGCCGATGAATCACGGCGTCGACTTTCATCCGGGCCTCGGCCGCACCGTCGCCAAAGCGGCGGGGATGATGGGCCTGACCGCCGAAATGCTGGCGCGTATGCATCACATCCGCCGCGAGCAGCAGGATGCGTTTGCTCTGCGCTCGCACCAGCGCGCCTGGCAGGCAACCCAGCGCGGTGATTTCAAAGCGGAGATCGTCGCCACCGCCGGTCACGACAGCGACGGCATCCTCAAACGCTACGATTACGACGAGGTCATCCGTGAAGAGACCAGCGCCGAGGGTCTGGCGGCTCTGCGGCCGGCGTTTGATCCGGTCAATGGCACGGTAACCGCGGGCACCTCGTCAGCCCTGTCTGATGGCGCGGCCGCGATGCTGGTGATGAGCGAATCCCGCGCCCGCGAACTGGGGCTGACTCCACGTGCCCGCATCAGAAGTATGGCAGTGGTCGGCTGCGATCCGTCGATCATGGGCTACGGCCCGGTGCCGGCCAGCAGGCTGGCGCTGAAACGTGCCGGTCTGAGCGTCAATGATATTGACGTGTTTGAACTCAATGAGGCGTTTGCAGCACAAACCCTGCCCTGCATAAAGGATCTGGGTTTGCTGGATCGGCTGGATGAGAAGGTCAATCTGAATGGCGGTGCGATTGCGCTGGGTCACCCGCTGGGTTGTTCCGGGGCACGTATCAGTACCACACTGCTTAACATCATGGCGCGACGCGATGCGAAGTTTGGTCTGGCGACCATGTGCATCGGTTTAGGTCAGGGCATCGCCACCGTATTCGAGCGTCTGTAATACGTTGGGTCACTTCTTTGTCCGATTTACCCGCCCGTGATGGGCGGGTTTTTTCTTTCGGCTTGTCGTCGATCAGATGAAGGCGAAAGCATCACCATACATCTGCGATTCCAGCGCACCGCGCTCGGCGCAGAAGTGATCGCGTGCGATCTTGGCCATCTCGAAACGGCCAGCAATGTAGATCTCATGCTCGCTCAGCGTGCTGAAATCGTGCATTACAGCGGTTAATACTGTACCCGAACGTCCCTGCCAGCCCGATTCTGGCTGCTCGACCACCGGAATCACCTTCAGGTTGGGGTGTTTCACCGCCAGCGCATCCAGCTCATCAAGATCGTACAGATGCTTCAGCTCTCGTCCGCCCCAGTAAATGGCGATGTCACGCTCCGGCTGCTGCGCTAACGCGGTCAGCAGAATAGAACGGGCATAGGAGAAGCCGGTGCCGCCCGCGATCAGGATCAACGGTTTGCTGCTCTCTTCGCGCAGCCAGGCATCACCGTGTGGCATGTCGACGGTGATCTGGCGATCGTCACGAATGCGATCCATCACCGCCATGGCGTACAAGTTGAGATCGGACGCACCGATGTGCAGCTCAATGATATCCTTTTCCATTGGCGTTGAGGCCAGTGAGAACGGGCGCTTATCACGCTCATCCATCACCACCATCAGATACTGTCCCGCGCGAAAACTGAAATCCGCTTCCGGAATCAGGCGAACGCGATACACCGTGTCGGTAATCGCTTCAACTGAAGTTACTTTACAGCTTAACGTTGTCATGCGTTCCCTCTGTCGGGTCGTCTTTATGGTTATGCTCGCCATCAACGCTGTGGCGGCTGATCAAAAATACCTAACTCATCCCAGATAGCGTCAATGCGCGCGGTAATCGCAGGATCTTTCACGATAGGCGTGCCCCATTCGCGCTGCGTTTCGCCCGGCCATTTGTTGGTCGCATCCATCCCCATCTTCGACCCCAGTCCGGAAACCGGTGAGGCGAAATCGAGATAGTCGATCGGCGTATTTTCCACTAATACCGTGTCACGCGCCGGATCCATGCGGGTGGTAATCGCCCAGATCACATCATTCCAGTCACGCGCATTAACATCATCGTCACACACAATAACAAATTTGGTGTACATGAACTGCCGCAGAAATGACCAGACGCCAAACATTACCCGTTTGGCATGCCCGGCATAATGCTTTTTGATGGTTACCACCGCCAGCCGGTAGGAACATCCTTCCGGCGGCAGATAGAAATCGACAATTTCCGGGAACTGCTTGATCAGAATCGGCACCAGCACTTCATTCAAGGCCACACCCAGTACGGCGGGCTCATCCGGCGGACGGCCGGTATAAGTCGAGTGATAGATTGCCTGATGTCGCTGGGTAATGTGCGTCACGGTAAAGACCGGGAAGCTATCTACTTCATTGTAGTAGCCCGTGTGGTCGCCGTAAGGCCCTTCAGGTGCCATGTCACCCGCCTCGATGTAACCCTCCAGCACGATCTCCGCGCTGGCGGGTACTTCCAGATCGTTCGACAGGCATTTCACCACTTCGGTTTTATTTCCGCGCAGCAGACCAGCAAACGCATATTCTGACAGCGTATCCGGCACCGGCGTTACCGCACCGAGAATGGTGGCGGGGTCAGCACCAAGCGCCACCGAGACCGGAAAACGTTCGCCCGGATGCGCTTTGCTCCACTCCTGAAAATCGAGCGCGCCGCCACGGTGCGACAGCCAGCGCATAATCAGCCGGTTTTTGCCGATCACCTGTTGACGGTAAATGCCGAGATTCTGCCGCTCTTTATGCGGACCGCGGGTGACGGTCAGACCCCAGGTAATCAGCGGCGCAGCATCGCCCGGCCAGCATTTCATCACCGGAATGCGCGACAGATCGACCTCATCACCGCTGAACACCACTTCCTGGCAGGGTGCATTGCGCAGGCGTTTAGTCGGCATGTTGAGCACCTGCTTAAACTGCGGCATCTTATCGAACAGATCGCGAAAGCCTTTTGGCGGCTCCGGCTCTTTCAGAAACGCCAGCAGTTTGCCTGCTTCCCGCAGGGCACTCACCTCTTCCTGACCCATCCCCATAGCGACGCGCTTTGGCGTGCCAAACAGGTTACACAGCACCGGCATGTCATACCCTTTCGGGTTTTCAAACAGCAGCGCGGGGCCGCCAGCACGCAGCGTGCGGTCGGCGATTTCGGTCATTTCCAGGACGGGATCAATCGATTGCTTAATTCTTTTTAACTCACCGCGCTGTTCGAGCAGCGCGAGAAAGTCTCTTAAATCGTGACATTTCATGCGGCTTTAGCTTTCCGGCCAGAGTGAATCGGCCATTATAGGGCTGATTATGCGGTCGTGTTGAGGTTTATGCGGCAACCTTAATCACAGCGAAAAGGCACCAGCGGCTGAAGCGCGCGGGTATCGTGATAAGCCTGAATCGGCTCGCCGTGGCGGAACACCTTAAAGTCTTCGTTGCGCACACTGTGATAGCGTGGCCGATCGTCATGCAGATGTAGAAAGCTGCCTTCACGCAGCGCAATCACCGACTAGGACGGGTTGACGGCACAGAATTCAGCCAGCCACTCGTCGCGTGTTTCGCCCATATGGCCGCTGACGCTGGCATCGAGATAGTGAGGATTGATCTGCACCGGGAACAGCCCCAGCGCGGGCAGCACCACGCTGCTGCGCACCGGCATATCATTGGTGGTGCGAATCGACGGCGTCGCCACATTACAGCCGGCATTCCAGCCGACATACGGCACCTGCCGTTCGCGCACTGCGCGCTGTATCGCCACGATCAAGCCCTGCTCATGCAGCATCTGATTCAGAAACCAGGTATTGCCGCCGCTGACTAAAATCAGCTCTGCCTGGGCGATTGCGTCAGCCGGTGAGGTAAAAGCGTCAACGGTGCGCACCGGAATGCCCAGCGACGTACTGAGATCGGCGGCGCGCTGCGCATGATCTCCTCGGATAATGGCGTAAAGAATCAGGACCGCCGAACGGATGGCACGTCGGGCAATCATGGCGTGTAACTGCGGCTGAGCATAACCCAGTAGCGGCGCATCATCCGCCAGCTTGCCGTTGCTTAACAAAAAGAGTTCCATCAGGTGATCCTTTTCGCCGGTATGATGGCCATCGAGTCTGATATAGAGCAGGGTGAAACGTCAATTTCCAATCGCCTTTTCTGTCGCTATCCGGCATCTTAAGAAAAGTCTCAGTTTATTTTCTGCGCGCTGCGCTTTTCCCCTGCCCGATGTGCTATAACTCTGGCAGCAGGTTTGCTATTCTTAGCGTCCATTCGATGGGAGCGGTTATGTAATCTTGGTATTTACATTGCAAACGTGGTCAGCTATTGCGCGCGAAGGAGCATCTGGAGCGGCAAGAAGTGAATTGCCTCAGCCCGATGATCGCTCCGGAAAAGATCGTACGCGGTAAACGCACCACACGGTGAGTGAGCCGCTGTTTCCTAAATATCTGTTCATCGAATTCGATCCGGAAGCGATTCATACCACCACCATCAGCAGTACGCGAGGCGTCAGCCACTTTGTACGTTTTGGCACTACGCCCGCCACGGTGCCGCCAGCGGTGATTGAAGCGCTGGAAACCGATGTCCCGCAAATTCTGCTCGATCCTGAAACGCCACAAATCGGCGATGAAGTTGTCATCACCGAAGGGACGTTTGAAGGACTGCGCGCTATCTTTGCCGAGCCGGATGGCGAAACCCGTTCGATTCTGTTGCTCAATCTCCTGAATAAGCAGGTGATGCGCAGCGTGGATAACAAACAGTTCCGTAAGATCTAAACCAGTCTGAACAGCGTCCGGGCATTGTGATCGACGCGGGCCGCCAGCGCCTCGCTGCTCTCGCCACGCCATGTCGCCACCTGTTGCACAGTATTGCGGTAAGAAGCACGGCTCGTTACGACGTGAGGTCGGACGCGGTCGCATATCGCGCGGCAATAAATAGGGCGAGTCAGTTTCCAGCAGTAACTTATCGGCCGGGATCAGCGGCAGCATTTCACGCAGTTCCAGCCCGCGACGTTCACCACACACCCAGCCGGTAATTCCTATCGATAATCCCAGCGCCAGACAAGCTTCCAGTTCGTCGCGCGTGCCGGTAAAGCAGTGAATTACCGCACCCGGCAGCTTTGGCAGCCAGGGCGCAACGATCGCCGCAAAGCGCGCATGGGCTTCGCGGCAGTGCAGGAACACCGGCATATTCAGTTCGGCTGCCAGCGCCAGCTGCGCCTCAAACGCATACTCCTGCTGCTCATGGGCTGACAGGTTGCGGTTAAAATCGAGCCCGCATTCGCCGATAGCGACCACTTCCGGTTTCTCCGCCAACCGACACAGCATGAGCGTGCTGGCTCTCCAGCGCATTGGTGCCGGTAATCAGCAGGCCGGTGACGCCCGCTTCACACGCGCGTTTTACCACCTTTGGCCGTTCGGAGGCGAATTGCGTGCTGGTCAGGTTTACACCGATATCAAACATAATTTTTCCCACAGTTTACTAAACAAAAACCGCCCCGGAGGGCGGTTCGGATTGATCTCTGCCCGCCAGAGCGGGACCTGAAGATCGCGTCAGGATTCGGTATTATGTTCCTCATCCTGTGCCCGGCGGCCTTTCCCCACATAGTATAGGGAAAAGAATACCCCGACTTCAAACAGGCAGTACATCGGAATAGCGAGCAAAGTTTGGGAAAAAACGTCCGGCGGCGTCATTAACATGCCGACCACGAAGGCCACGACCAGAATATAGGGACGTTTCTTTTTCAGATCTTCCGGGCTGGTAATACCGGTCCAGCACAACAGCACAATCGCCACCGGCACTTCAAACGCCACGCCAAACGCCATAAAAAGCGTCATGACAAAATCGAGGTATTTGGTGATGTCGGTCGCCATGGTGACGCCAATTGGCGCGGTTTTGGTGAAGAAACCAAACGCCAGCGGGAAGACGACAAAATAGGCAAATGCCACGCCGATATAGAACAGAAAGGTGCTGGAAAAAAGCAGTGGCATGACCAGCTTACGTTCATGGCGATAGAGCGCAGGCGCAATGAACGCCCAGACCTGATAGAGGATCACCGGCACCGCAAGAAACACCGACACAATAATTGTCAGTTTTATCGGGGTGAAAAACGGCGAAGCCACATCGGTGGCGATCATGCTGGAGCCGATCGGCATCTGACTGATGAGCGGCGCCGCCACCAGTTGATAGATATCGTTGGCAAAATAAACCAGCGCCAGGAATATCACTAAAACGGCGATGATGCAGTTCAGCAGTCGCTTACGCAGCTCAATCAGATGACTGATGAGCGGTTGGGTATCTTCAACGGCCATTATCGTTCATCACTTGCAGAAGAGGGAGAGGCGGAAGTGCGCGTAGCGGCGGCGTCAGGTTTGCTGGCTGGCGCCGTGTCAGCACGGGCCGGTGCCTGAGCTGGCGCGCTGGCTACGGTCGCTGCCGGCTGTCCGGCTGATGCCGTGTCCACCGACGGCGCCTGGGCCGGGGCGCTGACCTGATGGTCAGCTGCCGGACGCACTTCCGGCTGGTCCGCCAGAGGCTGCGCCGGTCGGTGCTGTGGCGAGTGAATGGTGTTGGCTTCGTCTTCCTCTTTTTCAATGTCGATGCTCTGACTGACCGAGCGTTTCATTGAATCCGCAGTTTTACGCAGCTCTTCCATTGACTCTTTCAGCTCCGGCGACAGAGTCCCGCGGCCCGCTTCTTCCACCTTTTTCAGGCTGTCCTGCAGCTCCTGCAGTTTCAGCTCCTGCGCCAGTTCGTTTTGCACATTGGCTGCCAGCGAACGAATCGCCCTGATCCAGCCGACCACGGTCTTCACCGCAACCGGTAAACGTTGTGGGCCGAGTACAATCAGCCCGATAACGAACACCAATACCAGTTCACTAAAACCAATGTCGAACACGGTTTACACCTGCTTGTCGTTCTTAATTTCTTCTTTGGTAGCCGAAGTTTGCTGTTTATCCGCCAGCGTTTTGGCGCTGAAGTCAGCGTCCTGCTCTTTCGGTTGATCCTTTTTGTCGTCCTCATCGCCCATGGCTTTTTTGAAGCCACGAATCGAGGAACCCAAATCCGAACCCAGATTGCGTAATTTATTAGTACCGAACAGAAGTACAACAATCACGGCAATAATTAACAATTGCCAAATACTGATACCGCCCATGAGATAGCCTCTAATATTCTGTGAAAAACAATGGGGTAATGCACCACAGAGCGCCCTTATCAACCCGGGCCTTAGCCAGTGACATTACCGTGTTTTTGGCTGAAGTGACAATCAGTTTGTCTTACGCCAGCCGATTAACCATGAGACGATGCCCGCTGCCATTAACACCGCCGGAAACAGGTCCCAGTCCGGTCGGGAAAGCAGGACTGCCGTGCCACTGAGCAGCAAGGTTGCGCCTACGCCAAACAGATAGCGTGCCTGGTGGTGCCGGGTACGCTGCGCATTGAGATCGCCCGCTAATTTGTCAACGCTGTGCCGCAAAAGTTTATGCTGGCGCAGACTGTCATAAAACAGTTCCGGCAGCTCCGGTAACTTTTCGGCCCAGAACGGCGCTTTCTCTTTAACCGCGCGAATGATGGCGGGCAGACCGACCTGATCTTTAATCCACTCTTCAAGGAACGGCTTGGCGGTCTTCCATAGGTCGAGCTGCGGATAGAGCTGACGACCGATACCTTCCACATACAGCAGAGTCTTTTGCAGCAGCACCAGCTGCGGCTGGACTTCCATATTAAACCGACGCGCGGTATTGAACAGATTCAGCAGCACGTGACCGAAAGAAATCTCAGCCAGCGGCTTTTCAAAAATCGGCTCACAGACGGTGCGAATCGCAAATTCAAAGTCTTCGACGTTGGTATCGGGTGGCACCCAGCCAGAGTCAACGTGCAGCTCTGCCACCTTGCGATAGTCGCGGTTGAAGAAGGCGATAAAGTTTTCAGCCAGATAGCGCTTATCTTCTTTGTTGAGCGAGCCGACAATACCGCAGTCGATGCCGATGTATTGAGGATCTTCCGGATGCTCATAGCTGACAAAAATATTGCCGGGATGCATGTCAGCATGGAAGAAACTGTCGCGGAACACTTGGGTGAAGAACACCTGCACCCCACGCTCTGCCAGCAGCTTCATGTTGACCCCGTGCCGCTCCAGCGTGGCGACGTCCGAAATCGGAATGCCGTAAATACGCTCCATCACCATCATGGTTTCGCTGCAGTAGTCGGAATAGACTTCCGGCACATACAGCATCCGGCTGTCTTCAAAATTGCGGCGTAACTGAATGGCGTTCGCGGCTTCGCGTAACAGGTTCAGCTCATCAAGCAGGGTCTTTTCGTAGTCGCGCACCACTTCAACCGGGCGCAGACGACGACCATCGGGCAGTAAACGCGGCACCCAGCGCGCCAAGCGATAGATCAGCTTCATGTCAGCTTTGATCACAGGCAAAATATCCGGGCGAATGACTTTGATTACTACTTTCTTGCCGGTCGACTTCAGCGTTGCGGTGTGAACCTGAGCAATCGACGCGGACGCCAGCGGCTTAATGTCAAAATCATCAAACCAGGTTTCAATCGGCGCGCCCATTGAGGCTTCGATCTGCGCTTTGGCTTTAACGCCATCAAACGGCGCAACCCGGTCCTGCAGAATGGCCAGCTGATCGGCGATCATCGGCGGGAACAGGTCACGGCGGGTCGACAGCATCTGACCGAACTTAATCCATACCGGCCCCAGCTGCTCCATCGCCATACGCATGCGGGCGCCGGTCGGTTCATTCTGATGCAGGTTGGGTAACCAGAAAATACAGCGACGCCACAGACGAAGCGGAAGGGTAAGGCGCGTGTTGGGAATCAGTTCATCAAGGCCGTAAGTCAAAAACACCTTCATGATCAAATATAAGCGGCGGATCTCTCCAAAACTCATTTTGCCTCCAGCTGCGCCAGACGCGCATTAAGCGCCTCAAGCGAACGTTCCATCGCGTCGACCTCCTCGGAAAACCAGGCTAATTCGAGCGAGCCTGGCGCGACACGCCACTCTTCGGTCAGTGCCTGACCGAGGTAATCCTGCCGACGCCCGACTTCGCCTTTTAGCCGTCGAAAGGCCCGTTGTGCGCCCTGACTGATGCCCTGTGCCGCAATATCTCCGACCCACGGCGCCAGGTATTCCGCCGGATCCAGCTCGGCAAGGTCCATCAGCGCAGAAAACTGCTGCACCACCTGTAAATCACCTTCTACCTGCAACTCACCGCTGCGAATCAGCGGCGTCAGTTGCTGGCGATCGCGCAGCTTCGGCAAGGTTTTCAGTGAAGTAATCACCGTGCAGTCGCTGGTCTCCTGCCAGTCAGCCACCGCATCCAGCTGCTGTTCACTGAACACCAGCACCAGCGGATGGGAAAACTCGCTCAGACGCAGCGTCAGGACCTTACCGGTCAGACGCTGCCGTGCCGCCTTCAGGCCGCGATCGCGATACAACATGCGGTTCAGCGCTGTTTCCAGGCCCGCGGTAATCAAGGGCGTTAGGTTCATCACCATCTCACTCAGAACTTAAATCCACGGTGTAAGGCCACAATGCCGCCGGTCATATTGGAGTAAGTGGTATTTTCAAAACCGACGTCGTTCATCATCGCTTTCAGCGTTTCCTGATCGGGATGCATGCGGATCGATTCGGCCAGATAGCGATAGCTCTCGGCGTCCTGCGCCACTAGCTGCCCGATACGCGGCAGAATATGGAACGAGTAAGCGTCATAGGCTTTGCTCAGCGGATCAATCACCGGTTTGGAGAACTCCAGTACCAGTAACCGTCCGCCCGGCTTCAGCACACTGAACATTGAGGCCAGCGCCTTCTCTTTTTCCGTTACGTTGCGTAAGCCGAAGGAGATGGTGATGCAGTCGAAGTAGTTATCCGGGAACGGCAGTGCCTCTGCGTTAGCCTGCACGTATCTCACGTTGCCGACCACGCCGAGATTGCGCAGCTTTTCGCGGCCCATCTTCAGCATCGAACTGTTGATATCGGCCAGGACCACCTGACCTGTTTCGCCCACCAGGCGAGAAAATTTAGCCGTCAGATCGCCGGTTCCGCCGGCCAGATCCAACACGCGTTGACCGCGACGTACGCCGCTGCTGTCAATGGTAAAACGCTTCCAGACACGATGGACGCCAAAGGACATCAAATCGTTCATCAGGTCATATTTTGCCGCTACGGAGTGAAACACATCCGCAACTTTGTCGGCTTTTTCGCTTTTGGCGACCGTCTGAAAGCCAAAATGGGTGGTTTCCTGCTGTGATTCATCTGCCATCGGTTTTACCTGCTCCACAAACAATACTTCCCGAAGTGTATCAGAGTCACGGAAATCAGGCACGCTGCGCCCATATTATTCGTGGAGGCGTCTCACACGCATGGCTCTGTCATCCGCATCATCGTCATCGTCCTGCTCTTCATCAGCCGGATTTTTCGGCATCGCCCGCTCCACCAGCTGAGGATTAATCGACCGTTTCACTTCAACCCCCAGCGCACGGAAACCTTCCGTCTGCGCAATCAGGTTGCCGCGCCCTTCGGTCAGTTTTTTCATCGCCTCGCGGTAGCTGATTTGCGCCTTATCCAGGCTGTGACCAATCCCGCTCATGTCATCGACGAACAGCCGCATTTTATCATACAGCCGGGTGGCGCGGTCGGCGATACGCTGCGCATTGCGGCTTTGATGCTCGTAACGCCACAGGTTATTGATGGTACGCAGCGCCACCAGCAACGTGGTGGGACTGACCAGCATGATATTCTGCTGCAGCGCCTCGCCAATCAGCTCTGGCTGGCGATCGATCGCCAGCAAAAAAGCCGGTTCGACCGGAATAAACATCAACACATAATCAAGCGAGCGTAAACCGGGCAATTGTTGATAATCTTTACGCCCCAGCAGACGAATATGGCTGCGCATCGCGCTGACATGTTCCTGAATCGCCTGTTCACGCTCAACCTCATCTTCCGCATTGAAGTAACGCTCATAGGCGACCAGCGTCATTTTGGCGTCCACCACCACATCTTTGCCCTGCGGCAGACGCACAATCACATCCGGCTGCATCCTGCCCTGCTGCTCCGACTGAATGCTGACCTGGGTTTCATACTCATAGCCTTCACGCAGCCCGGACGCTTCCAGCACCCGGCTGAGAACCACTTCACCCCAGTTACCCTGGATCTTATTGTCGCCTTTCAGCGCTTTGGTGAGGTTGAGTGCTTCCTGCGCCATTTGCGCATTAAGCTGCTGTAACTGACGTATTTCATGGGTCAGGGTGTGCCGTTCACGCGCTTCCGCGCCAAAGCTCTCATGCACCTGACGACGGAAACCGTCCAGCTGTTCACGCAGCGGGCCGATCAGGCTGTCGAGGCTCTGGCGATTCTGTTCATCGACGCGGCGGCCGCTATTTTCGAAAATACGGTTGGCGAGGTTTTCAAACTGGGCGCTGAGGCGTTGCTCGCTGTTGGTCAGCAGACGCTGCTTCTCTTCGGCGGCGAAGCGGGTCTCTTCAAGACGGATGGTCACCTCACGCAGCTCCGCTTCTTGGGCGCTGTTGACCTCCAGCTGGTTGCGCAGTTCCCGGTTAAGCTGTTCGCTCTCGTTGCGCCAGTAATCGAGCTGTTGCAGACGTTCATTGGCACCACTCAGCGCACCATGAAGCTGGCGCAGTTCTTGCTCACGCTGCTGCGCCTGCTGCTGAAGCTGTTCAATCTGCTGCTGCTGGCGCTGTTGTGCCGCTTCCAGCAGGCGGCGCTCGGTTAAGAAACTGGCGGCCTGATGCCCGACACGTAACTGTGCCAGCATCCAGCCAATCCCTGCGCCGGCGAGCGCCAGGCAGACGCTGATAATGATGTGCTGATCCATGATTTCCCCGCGACTCAAGCTGCTGAGGGAAAAGGTAGAGTCGCACTGTATGAATGTCCAGATATATTTACCCGCACTCAATCACTTACCGCACGGTTACCGTCAGCTTTCCGGCCTGCCAGTCTTCAATCAGGAAGAACGGCATCGGCAGCAGCCATTGGCCGTTTTTCACCTGAGCCGGATATTGCCAGCTTTTGCCGCCCGCGCGAATGTCCACCACCTGCTGGCTGCCGTCGGCGGCGGCGGATTGTCCGGTCAGGCTGGCAAAGCCCACGTTGCTGCCAACGTGAAATCGCGGCATCTGCCAGCGTACCGGCGGATGCGCTGGCCACGGCCGAGCCTGATGGAAATGAAACAGCTCATCATGATTGAGAATGCTTTCACGCACCGTTGGCCACAGCGCCGTCTTGAGGAAGTACTGATCGGTAAAGCGTTCGCTGCCACGGTACTGCGCAATAAACTCGCGCATCGTCTGTTCAACCTGCTGGAAAACGCCATGGCAGCCGCCCCACATGCCCACCAGCAGTAACTCGGTGTGGGAGAAGTAGTCGCGCATATGGTGGAACCAGTACGGCAATGCCAGCCAGGCTTTGACCGCCGCCACTTCGCGCTCGGAGAGCAGCGAGTCGGCATCGCGCACGATAAAGCGTTTAACGCCAGGATCGTCTATCACCAGAAAGCGCCACAGCGTCGGGAACAGGTTTTTTTCCTGCGACATATCAACCCGCTCAACGTGGGGCTGATCGAGCCGTTGCCAGACATGCTGCGGCACGCTGTCATCCAGATATATGCGACACACCCAGCCGGGAAAGAGCTGTGGCGCCACCTCAACGTTTTTAATCAGGGTTTCACAGTAGCGCGGCTGGTCGCCATACAGTCTGAAAGCGATCACGTTCTGCTGCGGCTGGCTGAGATCGATCGGCTCAGGCTGCACAGCGGGAAAGGCAACCCGCGGCCCCTGACGAAAACGGGCGTCCGACTGCATCAGCGATTCCAGGCCATAACGTGCCACCTCATCCTGCTTATCCAGCCAGCCAGCCACTTCGGTCATGCCATCCAGCCAAGTTTCTGACGCGGTGGCGCGCACGGCCGGTGGCGACTGGTAAATTTTCTGGTAGGTTTTGTACGCTTTTTGATGCTGGCCGAGACGCATCAGGCAGAGCGCATAGTCACTCAGCACCTGCATCTGGTGAGGCTGATAACGCAACACCTCTTCGCAATGGCGGGCGGCCTGCGCATAATCGCCCTGCTGCATGGCGGCACGGAAATGGGCGGCACTGCTCTCCAGACGGGCATTGAGCGCGGCGGAATTCAGGTTAACGGCGGGACGACGAACGGGAATAGTTTTGCGCATCGGGCACTCTCAGAGTCCGTTGAAAGGCTGCGCCGGGGTTATCCGGCAGCAGGCAGGCCTCATAGCGGCCCGTTAACCTGCTGCCTGGCTGTGAGGGTTATAACAAGCGGCGTGCCGCTTCTGCCACAATTTTTAACGCATCGCTTTCGGTCTGTTTCATCGTCACCGCATCCGGTATCTCTTTCTGGGTAAGGTTAACGATCACACCAGCCACCATGCCGGCGCGCAGGCCCTGGCTGGCGCACATGGTTAACATGTGTAGCGGATTCCATCTCATAGTTGAGTACGCCCATATCCTGCCACTCTTTCATCGATCCCTGGAAGCGATTCACCACCCGACCAGAGAAGGTATCGTAGCGTTCCTGACCTGGGTAGAAGGTGTCAGAAGAGGCGGTAATGCCAATATGGGTCTTTGCACCACAGGCTTCTGCCGCAGCCACCAGCACCGTAGTATAGGCAAAGTCGGCCACTGCCGGAAACTCCATCGGTGCGAAATGCAGGCTGGCACCGTCGAGGCGCACGGAGCCGGTAATCACCAGCACATCGCCAACGTTGATATGTGGCTGGATAGCGCCAGTGGTGCCTACGCGCAGGAAAGTGCGCACGCCAAGCTATGCCAGCTCCTCGACCGCAATCGAGGTAGAAGGACCGCCGATGCCGGTTGAACAGACCACTACCGGCTTACCGTCAAGCTTTGCCAGCCAGCTGGTAAATTCACGGTGTGAGGCCAGATGCGTGGCATCCTCATCGCCGGGCACAATCGCTAGGGTGGCGCCCTGCAGATCGGCTTTAGTCAGGCCAAGATAGAAAACGTCAGACTGTGTCATTTCAGACTCCTGTTAAGGGAAGGTAGCGCGTCACTCTACGTCAGCACGCCCGATAAATATGTGACAATATTCACTTAAGAAAATGAAAGTTACATTTTTCATTAAAAACAATGTGATGATTATCAAAACATCACATCAGGTTCGCCGCCATTGCGATCGGCGGGGCTGTGTCGAGGTCATCGCAGTGTTAAAGAGGTGGGTGATATTGTCCGCTGCTGACCCTGTTACCCGACGTCTGGCTCGCACCGTTTCCGGCCAGGCTATAGTTACGTGATTGCGCAATTGCTTGCACGGAGAGAATAATGAAAACCATTGATAATATGACACAAAAAGCTGCGGCAGGGACCTTTGCGCCTGCCGTTAAGCCGACCGCCTCCACCACCATTATTACCGACAGCCCGGCGATTCAGTCGGGTGAGACCTCAGTGCCAAGCCAAGGCGAAAACATGCCCGAGTTTTTTGCCCGACCGAAATCGGCAGAGGGCCAGCTGCCGGTGGTGCTGGTGGTGCTGGTGGTACAGGAAATTTTCGGGGTGCATGAGCACATCCGTGATATCTGCCGCCGGCTGGCGCTGGAAGGCTATCTGGCCATCGCTCCGGAACTCTACTTCCGTGAAGGCGATCCCAACGATTACCACGATATTCCGACGCTATTCAGCGAGCTGGTGAGTAAGGTGCCCGACAGCCAGGTGCTGTCTGACCTTGATCATGCCGCCAACTGGGCAGCACGTAACGGTGGGGATATACGGCGGATGGGCATTACCGGTTTCTGCTGGGGCGGCCGCATCAGCTGGCTCTATGCGGCGCACAATCCACAGCTGCGTGCCGCAGTCACCTGGTATGGACGACTGACCGGCGATCGGACCATGAAGCAGCAGAAGCACCCCATTGATGTCGCCGTCGATCTCAGCGCCCCGGTATTAGGCTTATACGGCGGTCAGGATGAGGGCATTCCGCTGGAGAGCGTTGAGCAGATGCGTCAGGCACTGCACGCCGCCAATGCCACCGCGGAAATCATCGTCTATCCCGAAGCCGGACATGCGTTTAATGCTGGCTACCCGTCCGAGCTATCATGCCGAATCAGCCAGCGATGGCTGGGCGCGGATGCTGGCCTGGTTCAGGCAGTATGGCGTAGCCTCACAGTAAGCGAAAAAAGGGGCGCCTGCGCGCCCCAGTTATTTCTCATTCCCCGCCAGTCGACCGTTTACGCCGTTTTAGCCCGCAGGTTTTTTGCCGCAGTGACCATGTTCGCCAGCGCCTGCCGCGTTTCGGTCCAGCCACGAGTTTTCAGCCCGCAGTCCGGATTCACCCACAGCCGTTGCGGCGGAATACGCTTCGCCGCTTTCAGTAACAGCGCTTCAATCCACTCGACGTCCGGTACGTTAGGCGAGTGAATGTCGTAGACGCCCGGGCCAATCTCATTCGGATAGTCAAAGTGTTCAAACGATGACAGCAGCTCCATGTCAGAGCGCGAGGTTTCAATAGTAATCACATCGGCATCCAGCGCAGCGATAGAATCCATGATGTCGTTAAACTCGCAGTAACACATATGGGTGTGGATCTGGGTGTCATCCTGCGCCACAGCGGCATTCAGGCGGAACGCCTCGACTGCCCAGTTCAGATAGTCAGCCCAGTCGGACTGATGCAGCGGCAGCCCTTCGCGCAGCGCCGGTTCATCAATCTGAATAATGCCAATGCCGGCTTTTTCCAGATCGGACACTTCATCACGCAGCGCCAGTGCAATCTGTTTTGCGATGGTTTCACGTGACACATCTTCACGCGGGAATGACCAGCAGAGAATGGTCACCGGACCGGTCAGCATCCCTTTCACCGGTTTGTCCGTCAGCGACTGGGCATACTTCGCCCACTCAACTGTAATTGCTTCCGGCCGGCTGACGTCGCCGATAATCACCGGCGGCTTCACGTAGCGTGAGCCATAGCTCTGTACCCAGCCGTTCTGGGTGAAGACAAAGCCATCCAGATGCTCGCCGAAGTATTCAACCATGTCGTTACGTTCCGCTTCGCCGTGCACCAGCACATCCAGCCCCAGCCGCTCCTGCTCAGTAATCGCCTGTTTGATGTGTTCAGCGATGCCGGTGCGGTAGTGATTGCTGTCGAGGCGACCCTGTTTGAAATCGAGGCGCAGGCCGCGAATCTCCGGGGTTTGTGGGAAAGAGCCGATGGTGGTGGTCGGCCAGGCGGGCAGATTAAAGCGCTGACGCTGCGCCTTCGCCCGCTCGCTGTAGCAGCTGTGACGTTCGCTGTCCTGCGGCGTGATGGCCTGCAGGCGCTGGGCGACCGCGGCGTTATGTACGCGGCTGGAGTGAGCACGGGCGCGAACCGGCGCGCTCCAGGCCTCTAGTGACGCGGCATCGTTGTGGTTGAGCGCCTGGGTCAGCAGCGAAAGTTCGGTGCATTTCTGCAACGCGAAGGCGAACCAGCTTTTTACTTCCTCATCCAGCCGGCTCTCAACGCTCAGATCGATAGGGCTGTGCAGCAGCGAGCAGGAGGAGCCGATCCACAGTTGCGCGCGCTGCGCGATCAGCGGCTGCAGGCGCTCAAACCAGCGGCTCAGATCGGCGCGCCAGACGTTACGCCCGTTGATCACCCCCAGCGACAGCAGCCAGCTGGCCGGCAATTGCTGATTCAGTTGCTGAATATCATCCCGGCCATGCACCAGATCGACATGCAGCCCCTGCACCGGCAGCTGACGAATCATCTCAATGTTCTGACCGATACTGTCGAAATAGGTGGTGAGCAGCAGTTTGCTCTGTCCCTGCAGCGCATCGTAGGCGGGCTTAAACGCCTCACGCCACGCCTGCGGCAGCTCCAGCGCCAGTGCAGGTTCATCAATCTGCACCCATTCGATATCGCGTTTTGCCAGCTCGGCCAGCACCTGCTGGTAAACCGGCAGGATCGCTTTCAGCAGCGACAGACGGTCAAACGGTTCCCCTTTGACCTTACCCAGCCACAGATAAGTTACCGGCCCCAGCAACACAGGCTTGATGTTGTGGCCCAGCGCCAGCGCCTCGTCGACTTCATCCAGCAACTGGGTCCAGGCCAGCCGGAAGGTCTGGCCCAGCGTAAACTCAGGCACCATGTAGTGATAGTTGGTGTTAAACCACTTGGTCATTTCCGCCGCCGCCGCGGGTTCGCCGGTCGGCGCGCGGCCACGACCCAAACGGAACAGCGTATCCAGATCAACCGAACCGTCTTTATTCTGATGACGCGCCGGCACGTTGCCCAGCATCAGGCTGGTGGTCAGCACGTGATCGTACCAGGCAAAGTCACCCACCGGCAGCAGATCGACTCCCGCTTCTTTCTGTTGTTGCCAGTGACGCGCACGCAGCTCACGGCCCACCGCCAGTAATTCCTGCTGGCTGCAGTGACCTGCCCAGTAGCTTTCCTGGGCTTTTTTCAGTTCGCGGCGCAGGCCAACACGCGGAAAACCAAGGGTATGGTTGAGGATTGTCATTCGCTGTTCTCCAGATAATCTTTCATTTTGGCTGACAGCCGAAGATGCTTAGCCGTCCAGATGTTTACACCGCTATAGTCTGCGGGTACTGTATGTTCATCAAGCGCAATATGTTCATTTTCGATGTGAAGGACTCTCATGATCGAACTCAAGCACCTGCGGACGCTTCAGGCTCTGCGTAATACGGGTTCGCTGGCGGCGGCAGCATCCCAGCTTCATCAGACGCAATCGGCGTTGTCCCACCAGTTCAGCGATCTGGAACAGCGGCTGGGATTCCGCCTGTTCGTGCGTAAAAGTCAACCGCTGCGCTTCACGCCACAGGGCGACATCCTGCTGCAGCTGGCCGAACAGGTGCTGCCGCAGATCCAGCAAGCGTTGCAGGCCTGCCATGAGCCAAAGCAGACCACTCTGCGGGTGGCGATTGAGTGCCACAGCTGCATCCAGTGGCTGACGCCGGCGCTGGATAATTTCCGTCAGAGCTGGCCGCAGGTGGTGATGGATTTCAAATCAGGCGTCACCTTTGATCCTCAGCCTGCGCTGCAGCAGGGCGAGCTGGATGTGGTGCTGACCTCCGACATTCTGGCGCGCTCCGGGCTGTTCTATTCGCCGATGTTTGATTTTGAAGTGCGACTGGTGCTGGCACCGGATCATCCGCTGGCGCAGGTTGAACATATTGCCCCCGAGGATCTGGCCGACGAGGTGCTGATGATCTATCCGGTGCAGCGCCAGCGCCTTGATATCTGGCGTCACTTTCTGCAACCGGCCGGCGTCAGCCCGGCGCTGAAAAACGTTGATAACACCCTGCTGATGATCCAGATGGTCTCTGCCCGCATGGGCATTGCCGCGCTGCCGCACTGGGTGATAGAGAGTTTTGAGAAGCAGGGACTGGTGGTGACCAAAACGCTGGGTGACGGGCTGTGGAGCCGTCTTTATGCCGCGGTGCGCGATGGCGAGCAGCGTCAGCCGGTGCTGGAAGCCTTTATCCGCTTTGCCCGTCAGCATGCCTGCGAACATCTGCCTTTTGTCCGCGATGCGCTACAGCCTGGTGCGTTATTGCAGCGTTAAGTCGGCGGGTACAAACCTGCGCGGCGGTGGAAAAAATCCCCTATAATGCGCTGCCTGTCGACTGACCATGAGAAGATCTCACCATGACTAACAACGATATTCTGCGCAGCGTGCGCTACATGCTCGATCTGAGCGATGCCAAAATGGTGGAAATTTTTGCGCTGGCGCAGTGTTAAGTCCCGCAGACGGATATTCAGGCGTGGCTGAAAAAAGATGAAGATGCGGCGTTCCGTCCCTGTGCTGATGGGCTGCTTCCTCAACGGCCTGATCTTTTACCGTCGCGGCAAAAGTGAAGAGATGCCAGCCCCTTCCATTGAGCGCAAGATGAATAACAACATCTTTATGAAGAAATTGCGCATCGCCTTTGATCTGAAAACCACCGATATTCCTGAAGTACTGAAGCGCGTGAACTTTACCGTTTCGCAGGCGGAAATCGGTGCGATTTTCTGCAAGCCTGACCACAAAAGTTACCGTGAGTGTGGCGACCAGATTCTGCGTAACTTCCTGAAAGGGCTGGCGATGATCCAGCGTCCGAAGAGTGGAAAGCCAGCTTAAGGTCTGTTGCCGATCGCCTAGTGTTCCTAGGTGATCAGAGGTTGCGCATCCGATCACAAACAAAGCCTGCATCCCTGTAGTCCGGCCTCGCCATCCCTGGCCCGGACGCTTTGCCCCTCAGCTGTGCCCCTCTACCCTTCAGCTGCGTTATGGCTTTTAAAACAGCAGCGCCGGGCCAGCATCAGGAAGGGAGAGCGGGGCATGACGTAAAGCGGCCGTCGCCTCCCTGCGACGGCCGCGGCGACAGTGAGCTGTTTACGCCCTCTTTACGCAGCTGATCCGCTTTTGCAGGTGGAACCTGCGCGATACATCACAGGGAGGTGAGATGCCTTCGCGATCAGACGCGCCAGGCCTCAGCCACTGTTTATGGCATGCTTCAGCGCACCCATTCCACCAAGTTATCTGTCACTGTGCCCCACTACCCAGCGCTTATGCACCCACAGCGAGGCGAGGATCACCAGCGCCCCGGCGATGAAGCTCGGCCAGTGCGGTTTCTCCTGCCAGATAGCCAGGTTAACCAGCAGGCCGGCAGGCACGTGCATGTTGTTCATGATGCCAAGCGTGCCGGCATCGACCTGAGTCGCACCATAGTTCCACATAAAGTAGCCCAGGCCCGAAGCGGCCACGCCCAGCCACACCAGAATGCCCCACTGCAGCGACGTGGTCGGTAATTTCTGCGGATTGCCCCAGGCAAACCAGGCGATCACCGCTATCACCACCGCCCCCAGATAGAACCAGGAGAACGCCGTGTGCTGCGGCATCGGACGGGTTTCCTGCAGGCGTTTATAGCCCACCATACCGGCAGCAAAGCAGATATTTGCCAGCTGCACCAGCAACAGGCCGGTCCAGAAGTTACCGCTGACTTTGTCGTAGCGAATAATGGCTGCACCCGCCACTGCCAGCAGGGCGCTGAAGATATAGCCGACCCGCAGCGGACGGCGGCTGATCAGATCATAAATAAGGGTGACATAGAGCGGCGTCATCACGGTAAACAGCAGGAACTCTGACACGCTGATGTAGAGGTAGGCTTCGAAACTCAGCAGGTACATCACCCCTAATTGCAACATCCCTACCAGCATATAGAGCAGCAGCGTTGAGGGGCGGTAGCCACGCCAGCGCAGGAACGGCAAAAAAACAACCGCGGCCAGCGCCAGTCGCATCAGCACGGAGAACCAGCTGTCCACCTGACCGGCAAGATATTCGCCAATCAGGCTAAACGAAAAAGCCCACAGAATGGTGGTAATGATCAATAAGAACACGGTAACTACCCCGAAATTAACAGAGCGACAGTGTAAACAATGTGCTGTCGGGCGGCTGTACTATCTGGTTTACATCTGGTCATTTATTATTCAAATAAATCCATCAGGCGATGCTTCCGTTACTGCCCGTTAGCATCACCTTCTCTTTTACCGCCCGCCTGCCGTGCAAAATGCGCGGAGTAAACCATCTGATGATCACTTTCGCTCTTAAGTGTAACAAATGTGTCACACCTCACAGTAACGTCGCGTCACTACTTTTAATTCTTTCCGCGAAATGGAACATCACGCCGCCATTTTCCTCTTGTTCTTTTTTTGACCCAACCACTGGGAATGTAAAACCATAAAGTGCCCTGGAGGGCCTCACTGATGCTGAGTATTTTTAATACCTGCACCACGTCAGCCGCAGGTGGCAAATTTTCATCGGGATCTTTTTCGGCTACGCCGCCTACTATCTGGTCAGAAAAAACTTTGCGCTCGCAATGCCGTATCTGGTGGAGCAAGGCTTTTCACGTGGCGACCTCAGCTTCGCCCTGTCAGGCATTTCCGTCGCCTACGGCTTTTCTAAATTCATCATGGGCTCGGTTTCCGATCGCTCGAATCCGCGCGTCTTTTTACCGGCCGGGCTGATCCTGGCCGCTGCGGTGATGCTGTTTATGGGATTTGTGCCGTGGGCCACCTCCAGCATCATAGTGATGTTCGTGCTGCTGTTTATCTGCGGCTGGTTCCAGGGAATGGGCTGGCCACCGTACGGACGGACCATGGTGCACTGGTGGTCACAGAAGGAGCGCGGCAGCATTGTCTCGGTGTGGAACTGCGCCCATAACGTCGGCGGCGGCCTGCCGCCACTGCTGTTTCTGCTCGGCATGGCGTGGTTCAACGACTGGAAAGCGGCGCTCTACATGCCAGCTTTTGGTGCCATCCTAGTGGCGTTCATCGCCTTTGCTCTGATGCGCGACACGCCGCAGTCCTGTGGCCTGCCGCCGATTGAAGAGTACAAAAACGACTATCCGCCGTATTACGATGCCAGCCACGAAGAAGAGCTAACGGCTAAGCAGATCTTCATGAAATATGTGCTGCCCAATAAACTGCTGTGGTACATCGCCCTGGCAAACGTGTTTGTTTATCTGCTGCGCTACGGCATCCTGGACTGGTCACCGACCTACCTGAAAGAGGTGAAGCACTTCACGCTGGATAAGTCCTCCTGGGCCTACTTCCTGTATGAGTATGCCGGCATTCCGGGAACGCTGTTATGTGGCTGGATGTCGGACAAAGTGTTTCGGGGTAACCGTGGCGCGACCTGGGTGTTCTTTATGACGCTGGTCACCATCGCCACGGTGATTTACTGGCTGAACCCGGCGGGCAACCCCGGCGTTGATATGGCCTGTATGATCGTGATTGGCTTCCTGATTTACGGGCCGGTGATGCTGATTGGTCTGCACGCGCTGGAACTGGCACCGAAGAAGGCGGCCGGCACCGCGGCGGGCTTTACCGGTCTATTTGGTTATCTGGGCGGTTCCGTCGCGGCCAGCGCCATTGTCGGCTACACCGTCGACTACTTTGGCTGGGACGGCGGCTTCCTGGTGATGATTGCTGGCTGTGTACTGGCGGTGATCCTGCTGTTACTCACCATGGTCAGCGAGCATAAACACAAACAAAAACTGGCCTGAAGGCAATGAAAAAGGGCCGGTTAACCGGCCCTTTTTTTCGCGCTGCATTATCAAGAAAGGTAGATATTACGCAGCGTCTGCGGCACCGCATCGCCGGCATTTGAACCGATCACTTCCAGCTCCGGCAACAGGTCTTTCAGCCGCTGGTGCGCGTTGTGCATAACGAACTCTTTACCCGCCATGCTCAGCATCTCAACATCATTCATGCCGTCGCCAAAGGCTATGCAATTATGCAGCGTATGGCCCAGTTGCTTCGCCACGGCTTTCAGCGCATGCCCCTTCGATACGCCGCCCGCCATCACTTCGAGGCAGGTGGGCAGTGAAAAACTGACGTTGACCCGGTCGCCCCAGCGCGCCTCAATCGCCTGCATCCATCGGGATCAGATGCTCAGGATCTTCGCAGGTAAAAAAGACCTTACTGATGTTATCCGTCGGCAACAGACCCGGTTCATACACCTGATAGTTGAATACCGATTCACGGAAGTAGTCCTGCTCAGCGGGACGTGAACGGCTGACAAACCACTCATCATCACGGTAAACGTGGGTCAGAATATCGCTGTGATGATACTGCAGACCAAACAGGTCGTTAGCGATGTCTTCATCCAGATTATGGCTGAACACCAGCTCGCCCTAGGCGTTACGTACCCGCGCGCCGTTTGAGGTGATCATATACGCCGGGATAGCCAGGCTGTCACGCATCTGTCCGACATCGATATGATGGCGACCGGTGGCGAAAACGAAGTGAATATCCTTTGCCACCAGCTGTTGCAGCGTTTCACGCGCAAAAGGCGTCAGGCGATGTTCGGGAGAAAGCAGCGTGCCATCCAGATCGGATGCAACGATGTGGTACATGAAAACCTCGGGTATCTGATTCTGCTGGCCGTGGCCAGTCAGATAATGAACGTCAGCAATGCGATGAAAAAAAGTCGATCACTGCATTAAGCGCTTCGGCGCGCATGTCGTCTTTTTCAAACAAGATCTCATGACGCGCACCGTTGATCACCCGCGGTTTGTTGCCTTCGCACGGATGACCCGCCGCCGCCATGGCGGCACAAAAAAGATCCTGCGAACGATTATCTACCACCTGATCGTCGCTGGCCTGCAGCAGCAGCGGCGTGGTGATTTTATCGGCCTGACTGATAACATTGCGCCCGGCATGAATGCCTTCGCGCACCCAATGATAAGTCGGGCTACCGACGCGAATCGCCGGGCGTTTCTCGGCCCAGTCGAGGATCCGGTGCGCCAGAAATGAAGGCAACGGTAGCGCGATACCAAACATCGGTGCCACCAGCGCAACCGCATGAAAAGCCTGCGGCTGTCGCGCCAGAAACAGCGTTAAAATAGCCCCGCCCATCGAGTGGGCCGGCGCGCATAACGCTGCTGATAGTGGCCGCTGACAATTTCTTTTAGGTAGAGCGTTTCCAGATCGTCGACGTAATGCGCGAATTCTGCCACGTGGCCGCGGTGTGAATCTTCCAGCAGACGATCGGAGCGGCCCTGACCGCGATGATCGAGGATCACCACGTCAAAACCGCAATGGAACAGATCGTACGCCAGCTCAGGATATTTTATATAGCTCTCGATGCGGCCAGGCACAATCAGCACCACACGCTTATGTTGCGGTGAGGTGAAGCGTACGTAACGCAGAGTGAGATTACCGACCCCGGTAAATTCACGCTCCTCACGCCGGTGCCAGAAATCGAGCAGTGGCCCGGTCGCGAAGGCAGCAAAGGCTTTTTCTCGTCGCAGCCAACTGGCTTTGTGTTTATTCATTCGCCCCCCTGATGACCGGAAAAAAGAGTCCTTAACGCTGTATGTCGGCCATAGCGCCGCGCTTATTTCTGGCGTATTGTGTCACATTTCCGCCGCTAAAGAGAGCGCAACCCATGACCATTGAATGGTGGCTGACCTACCTGCTTACCACCACAATTCTTAGCCTGTCGCCCGGTTCCGGCGCCATCAATGCTATGAGTACCGGCATCAGCCATGGTTATCGCGGCACGGTTGCCTCGATCTCCGGTTTGCAGGTCGGGCTGGCAGTGCACATTGTGCTGGTCGGGATTGGTCTGGGTGCGCTGTTTTCCCAGTCGCTGCTGGCGTTTGAAATTCTCAAATGGGCCGGCGCTGCCTATCTGGTATGGCTTGGCATTCAGCAGTGGCGATCGGCTGGCGGCATCAATTTTGATGCGGTTGCCAAAGCGATGCCGCGTCGTCATCTGCTCAAACGCGCCGTGCTGGTTAACCTGACCAACCCGAAAAGTATCGTTTTTCTTGCCGCGCTGTTTCCGCAGTTCATCCAGCCACATCAGCCGCTATTGATGCAGTACCTGGTGCTGGGCGTGACCACCGTGGTGGTCGATATTATCGTGATGATTGGCTACGCCACCTTAGCGACGCGCATTGCGGGCTGGATTAAAGCCGAAGCTGATGAACCGTATTTTTGGCGGGCTGTTTATGGCGGTGGGTGCGCTGCTGGCCAGCGCGCGGCGCATTGCCTGAGTGACCGACCAGCCTGCGAGGAAGACGCCATCGCCCTGCCTGCTGGCGATGGCGGCAACCAGCGCAAACCAAGCAAACGTCTCGCCAATAATCAGTAAGAACAGTCCCCAGCGCTCGGCCGCACCGACGTCATCGCCGACAAACAGGGAAAATACGCTGCCGAAGTAGATGATCGCTTTAGGGTTCGACAGGTTGGTCGGCAGTCCCTTGAGAAAACTCATGCCACGCTTCGGCAGCTCAACCACCGGCTCATCCTGCTGTGGCTGTTTATGACGCTGACGCGCTGAACACATCAGTTGCCAGCCCATGCACAGCAAATAAAGCCCGCCGCCCACCATAATGATCTGATGCAGCCAGGCCATTTTCTCCAGAATCAGATGCAGACCCATCAGCGCAACCCCGGCCCAGACCACGATCCCGAGCGTAATGCCCAACACGCCTATCATCGCCTCTTTGCGTGAACGGCTGGCGGCGGTTTGCGAAACGAAAAAGAAATCGGGGCCGGGGCTCATCAGGGCAACCAGATGAACCAGTGCCACAGTGGCGAATAACATCAGCATTATCAGTGTCCTTTACTCTTCATCATCAAGATGCTCTTTAATCATCACCAGGAAAGGCTTGCCAAAGCGCTCCAGTTTGCGGTGACCGACGCCATTGACGCTGAGCATCTCTGACGCGCTGACCGGCATCTGCTCTGCCATCTCTATCAGCGTGGCGTCATTGAACACCACATAAGGCGGAATATTCTCTTCATCCGCAATCGCTTTACGCAGCTTGCGCAACTTGGCAAACAGTTTGCGATCGTAGTTACCGCCATAAAACTTCGCCGAACTATTACTCTTCGGCTTCGCGGTAATCAGGCGCGGCACCGCCAGCATCAGCGGCACTTCGCCACGCAGCACCGGCCGTGCCGCTTCGGTCAGCTGCAGCGCCGAATGCATCGCGATGTTTTGCGTCACCAGCCCGAGGTGAATCAGCTGACGTAACACACTCACCCAGTGCTCATGGCTTTGATCTTTACCCAGCCCATAAATCGGCAGTTTGTCGTGACCGTGCTCGCGAATCCGCTGGTTATTGGCACCGCGCAGCACTTCGACAATATAGCCCATACCGAAACGCTGGCCGACGCGATAGATTCCGGATAGCGCTTTCTGTGCCTCAACCAGACCGTCGTAACGCTTGGGGGGATCGAGACAGATATCGCAGTTGCCGCACGGCTGCTGTCGGCCTTCACAAAAATAGTTGAGCAGCACCAGACGGCGGCATGTCTGCGCTTCCGCAAAGGCACCCATCGCGTTGAGCTTATGACGCTCAATGTCCTGCAACGGGCCTGGTGCTTTCTCTTCGAGACATTTGCGCAGCCATGCCATATCCGCCGGATCGTAGAGCATCATCGCCTCGGCAGGCAGGCCATCACGCCCCGCTCGCCCGGTTTCCTGATAGTAGGATTCGATGTTACGCGGGATATCGAAATGCACCACGAAGCGGACGTTGGGCTTATTGATGCCCATGCCGAACGCCACCGTGGCGACCACGATTTGCAGATCGTCGCGCTGGAACGCTTCCTGCACCCGGGCGCGCTGCTCGCTGTCAATTCCGGCATGGTAGGCCCCGACGCTCAGTCCCCGGCTTTGCAGCCGCGCGGCGGTGTCTTCCACCTTCGCCCGGCTGTTGCAGTAGATGATGCCGCACTTACCGCGCTGATCCTGCACATAACGCAGCAGCTGCTCGGTAGGTTTAAATTTTTCGACCAGCGTATAGCGAATATTGGGACGGTCAAAGCTGCTGATCTGGATCAGCGGATCCTGCATATGCAGCAGGTTGACGATATCGTTGCGGGTTGTTTCGTCGGCGGTGGCGGTCAGCGCCATCACCGGCAAATCCGGAAAACGCTGACGCATCTGCCCCAGCGCGCCATATTCCGGACGGAAATCGTGACCCCATTGAGAAATACAGTGCGCTTCGTCGACCGCCAGCATGGCAGGCTGCCAGTACGCCAGATTCTCAAGGAAGTTATCCATCATCAGGCGTTCTGGCGCGATATAGAGCAGCTTAACCCGACCGGTACGGCAATCTGCCATTACGGTCTGCTGTTGCTCACGCGTCATGGTCGAATTGAGATACGCCGCCGCAACACCGTTGGCCAGCAGTTGATCGACCTGATCTTTCATCAGCGAGATGAGCGGCGAGACCACCAGCGTCAGCCCCTCGCGCACCAGCGCCGGGATCTGATAGCACAGTGATTTACCACCGCCGGTCGGCATCACCACCAGACAATCACGCCCGCTCAGCGCCTGGTTAATGATCGTCTGTTGACCGGGACGAAACTGCTGATAGCCGAAGGTATCCTGCAATACCTGCTGCGCCAGCGCTTCCTGATTAAGGACTGCCGAGGTTGCCACTCTATTCCTGTCTTACGTAATTGATTAGAACAAGTAGTTAAGCGTTACGCCTACACCCAGACGGGTCTGACGATGGTCGTAATCGATCAGCGATTCGCCATAGCCGCTAAACACCTGGGTATAGAAGAGAACATGCTCCGAGATCGGATAGCTCCAGGCCATGGTCGCGCCGCCATAACCGCTGTTCCAGTTATAGTTACCTTCGACGCTAAAGATGCTGTCGCCGAGCTTATAGCCAACTTTGGCGCGGTAGTAGCCCATATATTTGGTGATATCGGGATTATCATCGCTGCTTTCGCCTTCCGGAATCCGGTACCAAGGTCTGATTTCTGCCAGGAAATTCCCGTTCTCCGCCATCAGGCGGGTATAGACGCGGTTCCAGCTACGTGAGGTTGGGTCGCTTCGTCCATTGGATTCATGGTTCAGACCCACTTCAACGTCACGCAGCGTCCAGCCAGCAAAAGAATAATCGGTTGCCCAGCCAAGGAAAATCTGGGGCTCATAGTTGGTTTCGCGGAACGGTGACGACTCACCGCGATTCGACAACTGCCACCAAGAACGCTGCGTATACGAGGCAGCCAGCACCGAGTTATCGCCCAGGATACCGCGCCACAGCAGGAATGCAAGGCTGAGCTGGAATTTTACCTCATCCTTGCGGGCGTTTTCTGCCCAGTTGTAGGAGGAGATCGCCTCTTTATTGAGATCGCTGGTGTAAGTGTAGAGAGGATAGTTGTTCTCGTAAGGATAGAGGACGAACGGATTATCATGCTTCTCCAGCAGGTTAGCGATGATGCTGCCACGAACCTGCGGCGCGTCATGCACTTCTTTAACCTGAGCTTCGTCCGCCTGCGCCAGTGCAGGAAGTAATAACATAGCCGCCAGCAAGGCGCGATGCTTACGCATAAAATTCTCCGGTGAGCGCTGCGTAGTAAAAATTTCCGAAAGGGTGTCGTAAAAAGCAGGCCATTCTACACGCAAATGGCAGTGAAGATGAGAGCTGATTTCTTAAACTGGAAACCCCCTCGCGAGCGGCATAGAATACACAACTCATTAACATTACGCGCATCTCCGGGCCGGATTTTTCAGGACACTTTATCATGTCATCACTCGTGCTGACGCAGCAGGACGCTCGCCGTCTGGTTGGCGAAATTTTCGTTTACCACATGCCGTTTAATCAGGCGTTAGGTCTGGAGCTGACGCGACTGGATGCCGACTATGCCGAAATCAGTTTCGCCAATAAAACCATGCTGGTCGGCAACACCGCCCAGCAGATTCTGCATGGCGGGGTGATCGCGGCGGTGCTGGACGTCGCGGCGGGCATGGTGTGCGTCAGCGCCTGTCCCGCATGGGCACCATCGATATGCGAGTTGACTATTTGCGTCCGGGACGCGGCGAACGCTTCACCGCCACCAGCAGCCTGCTGCGCGCCGGCAACAAAATTGCGGTGGCCCGCGTCGAACTGCACAACCAGCAGGGCGATTATATCGCTACCGCAACCGCCACTTATCTGATCGGCTAATTTCGCCTGACAACAGGACAGACATGGATACGCAACAAACTCGCCATGCCGTTGTCTTTGCACTGGGCGCTTATTTTATCTGGGGAATCGCCCCGGCTTAATTTCAAGCTGGTAAAAAATGTTCCGACAACCGAAATCATGACGCACCGGGTAATCTGGTCAGCCCTGTTTATGCTGATCCTGATCTCCCTGACCCGCAGCTGGCCAGGCGTTCGCAGCGTTCTGCGCCAGCCGAAAAAAGTGCTGCTGCTGGCGCTTACCGCGCTCACCATCGGCGGCAACTGGCTGCTGTTTATCTGGGCGGTAAATAACCAGCACATGCTGGAAGCCAGCCTCGGCTACTTTATTAACCCGCTGATTAACGTGGTGTTCGGCATGCTGTTTTTGCGCGAGCGTTTTCGCCGCTTACAGTGGCTGGCGGTGGTGCTGGCTGGTGCAGCTCTGGCAGTTCGGTTCGTACCGATTATCGCGCTGGGCCTGGCGCTGAGCTTTGCCTTTTATGGGCTGTTACGCAAAAAGATTCAGGTGGATGCGCAGAGCGGGATGCTGATTGAAACCCTGTGGCTGTTTCCGCTGGCGGCCATCTACCTGTTTGGTCTTGCCGACAGCGCTAACAGCCATTTATCGGCCAACTCGCTGAGCCTGAACCTGAAGCTGGTGGCGGCAGGCATTGTCACCACCATTCCGCTGATGCTGTTCGCTGCCGCCTGTAGCCGCCTGCGTCTCTCCACCGTTGGCTTCTTTCAGTATCTCGGCCCGACGCTGATGTTCGTGCTGGCGGTGGTGTTCTACGGCGAAACCATCACGCCAGACAAAATGGTAACCTTTGGCTTTATCTGGCTGGCGCTGCTGGTGTTTGTCTGTGATGCAGTGGCATTTTCATTCCGTGGCAGGCCGCGCATAGCGTGAGATAAAGCGCGCCATTGCCGGACCGGTCAGCAGGATGGTGAACAGCCGCAGCGTCTGTAATGCCATTACAAAGGCCATATTGACTTGGGTTCCGGCAGCAATAATCGCCACCGTGTCCAGTCCGCTTGGGCTGGTGGCGAGATAAGCCGTCATCAGATCGATATGCAGTACGCGCGTCAGCATCCACGCCAGTCCGCCACACAACAGCATCAATCCAAAAATCGACGCCAGCATTTGCGGCAGCGTGCGCAGAGCCAGCAAAAATACCGGCCGGGTGAAGCGCAGGCCGACGCTCCAGCCAATCAGCACATAAGCCAGTGCCAGCAGCCATTCCGGCACCTGCAAAATCGCCATCCCGCTGGCGTTCAACGCCGCGCCCGCCAGTGCAGGCAGCAATAAGGCACCGGAAGGAATGCGCAGCCGGGTGGTCCCGAGCCATGCCCCTGTCAGCATCAACGCCAGCGTTACCGAAAAGCCGAGATTCAGCGGCGGGAACCACAGCAGCGAAACGCTATGGGCCGCATCGCCTAGTCCGATTCGCGCCACCAGCGCCGCCGCAGTGGCGACAAACAGCACCCGCAGATATTGCATGAACGCCACCAGCCGCACGTCGGCACCGAAATCGCCGGCCATCGCGACCATTGCCGATGCGCCGCCCGGTGACGATCCCCATGCGCCGGTCGGGCCGGGCTTTCTGACTGAAGCGGATCAGCAGAAAGCCTGACAGGCCGCTGGCCGCAGCGTCAGCAGCAGCAACGCCAGCACCACCGTCCAGTCCTGAATCAGCGGGGTCAGAATGGAGGGCGACAGGCTCTGCGCAATCATGCAGCCCAGTACCGCCTGCGCCAACAGGAACAGCCGTTTATCAATGCGCATTGTCGCGCCTGACAGCCCCATCACCACACCGACAATCATCGGTCCCAGCAACAGCGCGGCGGGCAGGTGAAAAAATTGCAGCACGCTGCCCAACAGCACCGAGCTGAAATAACAGCAGTGTCCACTGCGCGCGCAACGAGAGTACATCCATAAGAAGTTAATTATTTGTAAAAAGAGAGGGTAAGATTACGCAGAAATGCAGACGGGGGCCAGCAAAACGGGCCGTCTCAGACGACCCGCTGCGCGCTTTATAACCAGTTTTTACGTTTAAAGTAGAGATAGGGTGCCAGGCCGGCCAGAATCATCAGGCCAATCGCGGCGGGATAACCAAAGCTCCACTTCAGCTCTGGCATAAACTCAAAGTTCATGCCGTAGCTTGAGGCGACCAGCGTCGGCGGCAGGAACACCACCGAAACCACCGAGAAGATCTTGATGATGCGGTTCTGCTCGATATTGATAAAGCCCATCGCCGCCTGCATCAGGAAGTTCACCTTCTGGAACAACGATTCGTTATGCGGCAGCAGCGATTCGATATCGCGCAGGATTTCACGCGCCTGCTCCAGCTGATTGCCCGGCAAACGCGCTTTACGCACCAGGAAGTTGAGCGCGCGCTGGGTATCCATCAGGCACAAACGCACCTTCCAGCCGATATCTTCCAGTTCGGCTAAACGCGACAGCGCCAGATCGTACTCTTCGCCCTGCTGACCTTCCATGATCACCCGACTGAGTTTTTCCAGCGCGCTATAGATGTTCTCAATCTCATCTGCCAGCTGTTCGATTTTGGTTTCAAACAGGTCGAGCAGCAGCTCAAACGCATTGCCGTCGATCAGCGTCTGGTTACGGGCGCGCATGCGATAGAGCCGGAAGGCCGGCAGTTCGCGTTCACGCAGCGTGTAGAGACGGCCTTCACGGATGGTGAACGCCACGGTGGAGTTACCGGCGTGATCTTCGGCATCTTCATAGAAGAAGAAGGAGTGAATATGCAAGCCATCTTCATCTTCAAAGAAGCGTGCCGAGGCCTCGATATCTTCCAGTTCAGGCCGGGTTGCCAGGCTCTGACCGAGTTCGGATTGCACCCGGTCACGCTCGCCCTCTTCCGGTTCGATCAGATCGACCCAGACGGAGGTGGTCAGTTTGTCGTTTTCGTCTTCCAGCTCCAGACGCGTCAGGCGGCTGTGATCCAGTTTAAATGCGCTCAGCATAGCAATACTCCCCATTGCAGACTAAATGGGACAAGGCAGTCCGCCGTTCACCAAGCGGAACGGGCAACCTGAACACGGAAACACAGTTTCAAGGGTAAATCAGTGCTGACTCGTGCGACGGGATTAGAAAAGGGAAGTCGCTGATAACCGCTAAGGCTACCCGCGTAGAGAGGTAGCCTTAGCGGTTATTCCTGTTATCCAGGTTATTGAGCCAGCATCGACTGGGCGTGTCCAAGGCATTGTCCTCTCATGATAATAGTGGGCGCATGTTACGCTGAGACGAAAATGTCGTCAACCGCAGGCTACAGGGTTTCCAGTTTGGCGTATGCCGCCACTAACCACTTGATTCCCTGCCCCTGGAAAGCCACCTGCAGGCGGCTGTGCTCGCCGCTGCCTTCCAGATTAATGATGGTGCCTTCACCAAATTTCGCGTGGTGAACCCGCTGGCCGAGCGCGAAACCGCTGTCGTTTTTGCTCACCGGCGCACCCATCCGCTGGTGATTCACCGGACGGCTGACGCTGGCGCGTAAGCGCACTTCTTCAATGCACTCTTCCGGCAGCTCGCCGATAAAACGTGAAGGCCGATGATACACTTCCTTACCATACAGTCGGCGGGTTTCGGCATAGGTTAGCGTCAGCTTGATCATCGCGCGGGTCACGCCAACGTAAGCCAGCCGACGCTCCTCTTCCAGCCGGCCGCCTTCATCCAGCGACATCTGGCTCGGGAACATCCCCTCTTCCATCCCGACGATAAATACCTGGCTGAACTCCAGCCCTTTCGCCGAGTGCAGCGTCATCAGCTGCACTGCATCCTGCCATTTGTCGGCCTGGCCTTCGCCCGCCTCCAGCGCCGCGTGCGATAAAAAAGCCTTCAGCGGCATTAAGTCTTCATCTTCATGCTGATAGCTGAACTGGCGCGTAGCGGTCACCAGTTCCTCAAGGTTTTCGATTCGCGCCTGGCCTTTTTCGCCGTTCTCCTGCTCGTACATCAGCCACAGACCGGAGTCTTTGATCACCCGGTCGGTCTGGACATGCAGCGGCAGCTCTGCGGTTTCTGTAACCAGCGAATCGACCAATTCACAGAAACGTTGCAGCGCCGACGCGGCCCGGCCGGCCAGCGCGCGGGTTTGCAGCAGTTCGCGCGTTGCCTGCCACAGGGTCATCTGCCGTTCACGCGCGGTCTGGCGCACCACGTCGAGCGTACGATCGCCCACGCCACGCGTCGGGGTGTTGACCACGCGCTCAAATGCCGCGTCATCATTGCGGTTGGCCATCAGGCGCAGATAGGAGAGCGCATCTTTGATCTCCTGACGCTCGAAGAAGCGCATACCGCCATAAATACGGTACGGCATACTGCTTTGTAGCAGCGCCTCTTCCAGCACGCGCGACTGGGCGTTGCTGCGATAGAGAATGGCGCAATCATTCAGAGCGTTGCCGTTTTCCATCCACGTCTTGATGCGGTTTACCACGAAGCGCGCTTCGTCCAGCTCATTGAAGGCGCAATAGATGGAGATGGGTTCGCCGTCGCTGCCGTCGGTCCACAGCTCTTTACCCATACGGCCATTATTGTTGGCGATCAGGGCGTTGGCGGACTTCAGGATGTTGTTGGTTGAGCGATAGTTTTGCTCAAGGCGGATGGTTTCCGCGCCGGGGAAATCCTGCAGGAAGCGCTGGATGTTCTCGACCTGCGCCCCGCGCCAGCCATAGATTGACTGATCGTCATCGCCGACGATGATTACCCGGCTGCTGTCGCCCGCCAGCATGCGGATCCACGCATACTGAATGTTGTTAGTATCCTGGAATTCGTCCACCAGCACGTCGGTGAAGCGTTCGCGGTAGTGATTCAGAATGTGTGGCTTGTTGAGCCACAGCTCATGGGCGCGCAGCAGCAGTTCGGCAAAGTCGACTAAACCGGCACGGTCGCAAGCTTCCTGATAGGCCCGATAGATACGCAGCCAGGTCTGCTCAACCGGATTGCCATAACTTTCAATATGCTTTGGCCGCAGGCCTTCATCTTTTTTGCCGTTGATGTACCACATGCCCTGACGCGCCGGCCACTGCTTCTCATCGAGATTCATCGATTTGATCAGGCGCTTAAGCAGGCGCAGCTGGTCTTCACTGTCGAGGATTTGAAAGTCCTGCGGCAAATTGGCGTCCAGATGGTGGGCACGCAGCAAGCGGTGCGCCAAGCCGTGGAAGGTACCGATCCACATGCCGCCCTGGCTGGTGCCGATCAGCTGCCCAATACGGTGACGCATCTCGGCCGCCGCTTTGTTGGTAAAGGTCACCGCCATAATCGAGTAAGGCGAACAGTTTTCGACCGACAGCAGCCAGGCGATGCGATGGACCAGCACCCGCGTTTTTCCACAGCCCGCGCCTGCCAGCACCAGCAGGTTACAGCGCGGTGCCGCAACGGCCTCGCGCTGTTTGTCATTCAAACCGTCGAGCAGTTCAGAAACGTCCATAAGCCCCGTTTACCAAAGAAAAAAGGTCGCCGCCCGGTCTGTTACGCCTGACGCCAGGCGACGGCTGCCGGTGTCCGGCCTGCGGCGGGAACAAACCCGGCTGCCGCCACGGCCGCAGCGCGAAACGAAGGGAGACGACTGGATAAATTTACAGCTATTATAGCAGTGAGGTGAGTGATGCCAACTGCGAAATTTCGACATGCGGCAACAGGCGCGCATCGGCGATATGCATCAGGTTGCCCTGACGCAGGTTAATCCAGCAGGCCTGCATACCGCAACGCAACGAGCCAGCCACATCGGTGGTGAGATCGTCGCCGACGTGCAGAATGTGCTGAGGGGCGATATTAAGCCGCTGTGCCGCCCGCTGATACATATCCTGCCACGGCTTCGCACGTCCATCCGGCCCCGCCCGCAGCGTAAACCGGAAGTAATCGGCAATGCCCATTTTTTCCGGGCAGGCATTACCGTTGGTGACCGCCACCAGCGGAACTTTCTCCGCCAGGATTTTCAGCGTCTGATGGGTCTCATCCGGCATCTCAACCTGGCTACGCCATTGATGAAACACCGCCATGACCTGCTCCGCCCCGGCCGTCGCCTCAGCGGCAGACAAGCCGATGTTCAGCATCGCCAGCTCAACCGAACGCCGACGCCACTCCGACACATCGTGGTAGATCTCCGGTTCACGCAGCAGCAACTCGTCGCGCAGCGCCTGGTAAGCCTGCGGCGTAAAATCGCGCAGCGCCGGATGAAAGGCCTGTAGCGCCGCATGGGATTCAGCGGTGGTCCGGCGGATCACCGGATGGTTATCATACAGCGTGTCATCAAGGTCGAAGGTGATGGCTTTTATGGCAGCCAGCGGACGATAAAACTTCATTCGTTCTTTCCTCGTTTGGCCCGGGGATGCGCAGCATCATAGACCGAAGCCAGATGCTGAAAGTCGAGATGGGTATAAATCTGGGTGGTCGAGAGATTGGCGTGGCCCAGCAGCTCCTGCACCGCGCGCAAATCACCGCTCGATTCCAGCAGGTGGGTCGCAAAGGAGTGCCGCAGTTTGTGCGGATGAATATGGCTGGTCGCGCCCTGCTTGATGCCCCATTCAGCGAAACGCTTTTGCACGTTACGCGCCGATATCCGGTTGCCGCGCGTAGAGAGAAACAGCGCGTCATCCTCGCCGCAAAAGCTGGCGCGCAGCGGCAACCAGTGCTGGATCCAGCTGACCGCGGTGCGGCCAATCGGCACACGACGCTCTTTGCTGCCCTTACCCACCACCCACACTTCGCCGGAATCGAGATCAATATGACGACAATCCAGATTCACCAGTTCAGAGAGACGCAGACCACCGCCGTACATCACTTCCAGCATGGTGCGGTCGCGCACCGCCAGCGGATCGCTGGGATCAATCTCCAGCAGTTGGTTTACGTCATCGACATCGATATTTTTCGGCAGATGGCGCGTCTTACGCGGCGTCATTACCCCTTTCGCCGGGTTCGCGCTGAGCAACCCCTGGCTGACCTGCCAGTCGAGAAAACTGCGCAGCGCCGAGAGGCGTAACGCAAGACTGCTGGCGGCCAGACCGGCGCGACGACTGCGTGCCGCCATGCTGCGCACCTGCGCCGGTTCGAGCTGCGTCCAGGCACTGAGCTTCATCTCATCGGCTATCGCTACCAGCGCCGCCAGCTGGCGGGCATAGCTGCTCTGGGTCAACGGACTGAGCTGGCGCTCCACCTTAAGGTACCACAGAAATCCGTCGACGGCCTCCTGCAGCGCGCTGCTCATGCGTGTTCAATCCAGCGGGTCAGCAAATCAGGCACCATCTGCGACAGGTTCTGCAGCAGCAACGTACCCATGCCGGATTGATAATGCTGGCTGTCGCGGCTGCTGAAGATCAGCACGCCCAGATCGCCGGTTTCGCCCATCAGCGACATCGCGACCGAACCGATCGCCTTCGCCTGCGGTAACAGCAGCAATAATTCCGGGCCATTGATATTGCCCAGATAGTGGTGCTGATTGCCGAAGCGCTGGATGCGCAGCGGCTCAAAGGCCTGGCGCGACAGGTTAAGCTGGAAGAAATCCGAAGGCGCACCGAGCTGCCATTTATCGCTGAACAGTCGCACGTTGGCCCCGGCCAGGCCGAGTTCACGCGCCCAGCGGTGCAGACGATTCAGCATCTCCTGCAGCGAATCGGCTGCCGCCAGATGGCTTTGCAGCGCCAGCAAGCGGTCAAACAAGTCGTGATTGGCGGTGGCCTGTTCCATCAGCAGGGTAATCTCTTCTTCCAGCTGCTGGATATGGTTACGCTGCCGCGCCATGTGCCACTCAACCAGTGACACGCTGCCGCGTACCGGATGCGGCACTGCCATCTGTTCAATCTGGCGGGCGTTGCGGATGAAGAAATCGGGATTTTGCCGCAGATAATCACTGACGGCCTGATCGTCCAGCAGGACCGTACTGTCCGCCTGCTCTTCGATATTTTTCATAGATGAATAAACCCATCGTAGACATGTGTGGCGGGACCGGTCATGTAGAGTGGCTGACCCGCCCCCTTCCAGGTGATATGCAGCGTTCCGCCGGGCAGATCGACGCGTACTTTTGGCGCCAGAATACCCTGCTGAATGCCGCACGCAACGGCAGCACAGGCTCCGCTGCCGCACGCCTGCGTTTCCCCTGCGCCGCGTTCATACACGCGCAGGCGAATGTGTTCCGGATTGATGATTTCCATAAAGCCAACGTTAACGCGATCCGGGAAGCGCTCATGGCTTTCCAGAATCGGCCCCAGCAGTTCAACCTGCGCGGTTTTCACGCTGTCGACCTGAATAACGCAGTGGGGATTGCCCATGGAAACCGCCCCCAGCATTACCGTCTGCTCGGCAACGCGCAGCAGATAGAGATTCTCGGCTTTATTGGCGCGAAACGGCACCTGCTGCGGCTCAAAGTTGGGCTCACCCATGTTGACGCGGACCTGATCGTCCGGCGTGACGCTCAGCACCATACGGCCGTTTTGGGTGCTGACGCGAATGTCGCTTTTGTTGGTCAGCCCTTTCAGCTGAACGAAGCGGGCAAAGCAGCGCGCGCCGTTGCCGCACTGCGCGACTTCACTGCCATCGGCATTGAAAATGCGATAGTGGAAATCGAGATCGGGATCGTAAGGCGGCTCAACAATCAGCAATTGATCAAAACCGATCCCCAAATGACGATCGGCCAGCCGGCGGATCAACTCCGGCGAGAAAAAGACGTTTTGCGTCACCGCATCGACCACCATAAAGTCGTTGCCGAGACCGTGCATTTTGGAGAACTGCATTTTTAGCTCCGCCGGATAAGCCATTATATTAGTTCGCTTGCGCGCTCGAATCGCCGGTCACCAGACCGTTCACATCCGCTTTAGAGGCATCTGCTTTCTGGCGTTCAGTCGGGGATTGTTGCTTCTTCGGCTGGTCCTTCGGCGGGAAATAAAGCGGCCCTTTCAGACCACAACCGGCAAGGCTGGTCACAGCCAGCGCCATCGCCAACAGGCTTATCACTTTCTTCATTCTTTATGCTCTTCATGTCCTTTACCTGGATGCTTATCATCGCAGTTGAAGTTGGAAAAGCAACAGGAAATCCCCGCAAATAGCGTGAGCAGAGTGTCAGGCCGGGAAGATGACGGCCGCCTGAGCAGGCAGGCGGCCGATCGGGTTCAATGCACCTGATAGCGCGGTTGATAGTCGCCGTTATCGTTGTCAGGCGGTGAGGCGCACAGCTGCGTCAACGTCTGGCTGCGGAACGGAATCACCTGGAAACGTTCACCGGTATTCACGATCTGATAGAACTGCGGCAGGTTGAAGTTGATAAAACTGGAGCCGTAGGTAAAGCGATCGTGCGACGAAGAGTAGAAACGACTGACGTCACGCACCAGCTCCTCTTTGCTGCCTTCGCAGTGATGATAGACCTCGACCCGGTTGGTCTCATCAAGAATGTAGATGTTGAAACCGCGCTCATCGGTGGTGTTTTCAAAGAAGAACTGCATGATGCCTTCGCTGGCATAGCCGTTGACCACCGGCGGCAGCGGCGTCTGGTTGGTTTCCACCTTGATCGTCAGGCCGTGCAGCTTGTTGTTGGAAATCGCGCCGTAAAATTCGACGGCATTTTCCAGCTTCTGCACCGAGACGCTCATGCGTTCAAAGAACAGACCCCAGGTCTGGCCCGCCATGCGCAGCGCTTTGAAGCGGCCCGGCTCTTGTCGCGTACTGGAGAGCCGCAGCTCAATGCATTCCGACACCAGTTGTTGTACGCGGGTACGGATCAGCCCGCGCAGATGCTGGCTGTAGCAGAACACTTCGACCGTATCGGGCGGCGCGGCATCCTGATGCATCTTACCAAGAATGGTTTTCAGCCCTGCGATCATCGCCTGTTCGCCGCTGAAGTGCAGCGTACGCACTTCATTCCACGAGTTACGGTAGAGCAGGTCGATACTGCCGATCAGGCACTGCTGCTGCTGACTGAAGCTGAATACGTCGAGCTTACGGAAGTCGAAGTGCACCACCTGATTACGGAACGCCGAGGTCGGATCGTGCTCTAGGTTGACGATAATCGCGAGGTGACGAATTTCACACGGACTGTAGAGCGCTTTTGGCGTCGGGGCCGGCAGGCGAAGCGGGGAATGACTGGAGACGTCATTGACCAGCTCCTGCAGACGCGCCAGATCGCAAATCTCATTGCCTTTAATGTGCAGCCGGGTTTTGCGGGTCAGCAGACCGTTGAACCACGCCCACGCCACCAGCTTATTCAGGTAGCGGTTATATTCCAGCGGCTGATGGCTGATGATCGAATCCATGTCCGGCGCCTGGTTATACAGGTACCAGCCCGCGCGGTTGGCCCGGCCTGGCGGCACATGAATAAAGGTCAGGTTCGGTTCAGAGAGATCGGGCGAAATCTGCGGATTGACCAGGGTAACTTTGCCCGGCAGCGCTTCAAACGCGGCGTACAGTTTACGGGTCAACACGCCGATATCGTGCGGACTCGCGCTGGCGCTTAAATTGTTGCGGCGGGCGAACCGGATCAGGTTGCGATAACTCTGCATCATCGCATCCAGCAGTTCATTGTGCGCTTCACGCACCCGCTCGATTTTCCACTCTGCGCGGTTGTCGAGGATGGCAATTTTCTCGTCATCCCAGCCCCACTCTTTCACCAGCTGCGACAGAATCTCACGCCGCCAGCCGGTGCGATGCTGATGTTCTTCGGTGCTGAGTTTCTCGCACACTTTGAGGTAGAAACAGCGGCGCACCAGATTGAGGCGTGGCTGATCGTCCACGCTGGTCAGATAACGCGTGACACGTTCCAGCATCATGCAATAGGGATCAAGACCGAAGCAGATGATTTCGCCGTCGTGCAGGCGCTGTTTGATGTCCATCGCCAGCAGTTGCGTATTCGGGTATTCCCAGCTGTAAGCTTCCAGCAGCAGGGTTTTCAGCACCGCTTTATACGGTGAATCGATACTTTTATACAGCTGCCACAGGCTGGCGCCGAAGTACTCCTCCGCCGACAGCGTGCCAAGGCCGCCCAGATCGAGCCATTCGTTTGGCGTCAACACGCCTTTGGCGTAGAGCGACATCACGTAGTCGTCGTAATGGTGCTCTTCTTCGCCGGGCACCATGTTCCACAGGATGCGTTTACCCGCCATGCGCACCGCAGTACGGTAAAACTCATCCAGCAGCAGAATGTGTTGGGTCGAGCCACAATCTTCACCGCCCAGATTACCGCTTTCGTTATTCCGGAAACGGTTCTCATCGATCAGGAAGAAGCTCACTTCCACGCCCATAGAGACGCACCATTTCTGCAGCATGGTACATTTACGCTGCAGATTAAGGCGTTCTTCATTGTCCAGCCAGGATTGATGACAGACCCAGATGTCGAGATCCGACACGCTGTTCTGACCGACCGACGAGGTGCTGCCCATCGAATAAATCGCGGTGATCGGCATTTCGCCTTTTGGCGCATCGGCAAGGCATAGGTCGCTGTCGCCGGTCAAATCGGCCAGTAGCTGACGCTGATTTTCATCAGGCGTGAAGAAGCTGATGCCATGTGGAACGCTACCTTCAAGGTAACCCGGCATCTGCGGATGTTGATAATGTAATAAGGTTGGCAGCAGACTGTAGACGCGCTGAAAAGCGGGTCCCATGGCAGCCAGTGCACGATCGACGCGCAGCTGGTTGATTGCATCCAGTCTCTGTTTCAGTGTCTCAATATAGAGGTACAAGACGTTTCGCCTGATTGTCCCAGTGTTTAAGCACCCTGTTTCCACCATCTGCCGCTTATAAAGTGAAAAAGTGGGCAGATTATTGCTGGAAACGTGATCAATCTAACACTCGGCAGATTGACCGTAAAGAAAGTTGCGCTACTTAACAATTTAGCACGTTCTTACTGGCTTCCCGCCTTTTCAGCACCGGTATCAAATGAGACTTGATAAATCGGGCCTAATCCGCGAGCAGGCCGTTTTCAATCCGTTGAAACTGACAGCATTCCCTCATAGATGATAGGATATTCAGTGAACGATCAAAATGGTTAACAGCATGTTAGACAAAATTTTCAGAATTGCTACAAGACAAAGCCCGCTGGCATTATGGCAGGCACATTATGTACAGCAACGCCTGATGAGCGCCCATCCGGGCCTGCAGGTTGAGCTGGTGCCGATGGTCACCAAAGGTGACATTATCCTTGATACGCCGCTGGCAAAAGTGGGCGGCAAGGGGCTGTTTGTCAAAGAACTCGAACAGGCGATGCTGGATGGCCGGGCCGACATGGCGGTGCACTCAATGAAAGATGTGCCGGTCGATTTCCCTGCCGGTCTGGGTCTGGTCACCATTTGTGAGCGCGATGATCCGCGCGATGCGTTCGTTTCTCATCACTATGACTCTATTGATGCCCTGCCGCACAGTGCGGTCGTCGGCACCTCCAGCCTGCGCCGTCAGTGTCAGATTAGCACCCGTCGCCCGGATCTGGTGATCCGTTCGTTGCGCGGTAATGTCGGTACCCGACTCGGCAAAATCGATGCCGGCGATTATGACGCCATTATTCTGGCCGTCGCCGGGCTGAAACGCCTCGGACTGGAAGACCGGATCCGTCAGGCCCTGCCTGCAGATGTCTCCCTGCCCGCGGTCGGTCAGGGCGCGATCGGCATTGAATGCCGTCTGAACGACAGCCAATTAATCAGCCTGTTGCAGGCGTTAAACCACGTTGACACTGCTGTCTGCGTCAAAGCAGAACGCGCCATGAATACCCGTTTAGAAGGCGGTTGTCAGGTGCCCACCGGCAGCTTCGCGGTGCTGGAAGGCGATGAGCTCTGGCTGCGCGGCATGGTCGGTGCGCCGGATGGCAGCGTGATGGTCAGCGGCGAGCGCCGTGGGCCGCGCGCTCAGGCAGAACAGATGGGCATTTCACTCGCCGAGGAGCTGCTGAACGGCGGCGCGCGTGAGATCCTGCGTGAAGTTTACCAAGGGCAGCCGCCGGCATGACCATTCTGGTGACGCGTCCGGAACCCGCCGCAGCAGAGCTGGTATCGCGCCTGCATGCGCTGGATAAGCAGGCCTGGAGCCTGCCGCTGATTGAATTCGCGCCGGGCGTCGATCTGCCTCATCTGCCGCAAAAGTTAGCCGAACTGCAACCTGGCGATCTGGTTTTTATCCTGTCGCAGCAGGTTATCCACTACGCTCAACACGCTGTCACAGCGTGGCCCGCCGGGCTGGACTATTATGCAATTGGTCGATCCACTGCGCTGGCGTTCCATACCGTCAGTGGTCAGCAGGTGACCTGGCCGCATGCGCATGAAACCAGTGAAGAGTTAATCCATTTAAACACGCTGCAGCAGGTCGCCCATAAGTGTGCCCTGATTTTGCGCGGTAACCCCGGCCGGGAGCTGCTGGCGGAGACCTTAACGCAACGCGGCGCAGAGGTGTCATTTGCCGCCTGCTATCAGCGCTGTCAGAAACACTATAACGGTGCGACAGAAGGCCGGCGATGGCGCGATCGCGGCGTCTCGGTGCTGGTGGTGACCAGTGGAGAAATGTTACAACAGCTTTTTTCGCTGTTCCCCGTGATTTATCGCGAGGAATGGCTGCTCAACTGCCGACTGATTGTCGTCAGTGAACGTTTGGCTACCCTGGCCGCAGGATTGGGTTGGCAGGATATTCAGGTAGCCGATGGTGCCGATAACGATGCGCTGTTGCGCGCGTTACGCTGAACTTTAACAATGGGATGTGCCACATATGACGGAACAAAAAGACTCCTCCGCCATGGTTGAAGAAACCACCCCAGCGGTCGACCGCTCTGCTGCCAGCAACGCCACACCACCCCGTAAAGCAAAAAACGGTGGCATGGTGCTGGGTGCGGTTGCGATCGTCATTGCGCTGGCGATTGGTGCAGGTTTATACCTTAATGGGAAACATCAGGCTGATTTACAGGCACAAACCAACCAGCGCCTGAGCGAACAGCTTAGCGCGCTTCAGCAGCAGGCCAGTAACGACAAACAGCAGCTAACGCAGCAGCTGAGCAACACCGAAACAGCGCTGCAGAAGGCGGAAGCTCAACAGGGCGCATCCGCCAAAGAGCTGGAAACGCTGCGTGAGAAAGTGGCGGTTATTTCAGGCAACGACGTGCGCAGCTGGTTGCTGGCGCAGGCGGATTATCTGGTGAAACTGGCGGGTCGCAAACTGTGGAGCGATCAGGATGTCACCACTGCCGCCGCGCTGCTGAAAAGCGCCGATGCCAGCCTGGCTGACATGAACGACCCGAGCGTGATGAATGTCCGTCGCGCGTTAACCCAGGATATAAGCACCCTCTCGTCGGTCGGTCAGGTCGACTATGACGGTGTGATCCTGAAGCTGAATCAGCTATCGAACAATGTCGATAATCTGCGTCTGGCCGACAACGACAGCGATGATGCGCCGATGGACAGCGACGGCGGTGAGCTGTCAGGTTCAGTGCGCGAATGGCGGCAGAACCTGGTGAAAAGCTGGCACAACTTTATGGATGACTTCATTACCATCCGTCGCCGTGATAACACCGCACAACCGCTGCTGGCACCCAATCAGGATGTTTATCTGCGTGAGAACATTCGTTCCCGTCTGCTGATTGCCGCTCAGGCGGTTCCGCGTCATCAGGATGAGATCTACAAACAGTCGATCGACACCGTCTCCGCCTGGGTTCGCGCCTGGTACGATACCAATGATGCCGCCACCAAAGCGTTTCTCGCCCAGCTGGATGAGCTGAGCCAGCAGAGCATCAATATGGATCTGCCGGACAACCTCGAAAGCCAGCCGTTACTTGAGCAGCTGATGCAAACCCGCGTGCGGAACCTGTTAGCGCAACCCTCTGCCGCTGCTAATCAGCAGGGAGGCTAAGCATGCTTAAGGTATTTATCCTCTTTATCCTGCTGATTGCTGGCGTGGTGCTGGGACCGATGATCGCCGGCCATCAGGGCTACGTGCTGATTCAGACCGATAACTGGAATATCGAAACCAGCGTTACCGGGCTGGTGATTATTCTGATCGTCAGTCTGCTGGTGATTCTGGCCGTGGAATGGCTGCTGCGCCGCGTACTGCATACCGGTGCCCGTACCCGCGGCTGGTTTACCGGCCGTAAACGTCGTCGCGCCCAGCATCATACTCAATCCGCGCTGATGAAGCTGGCGGAAGGCGACCATCGTCAGGTTGAAAAACTGCTGTCTAAAGATGCCGATCATGCCGATGTGCCGGTCGCCAACTACCTGCTGGCGGCGGAAGCAGCACAGCAGCGCGGTGATGAAGTCCGCGCCAATCAGCATCTGGAGCGGGCGGCTGAACTGTCAGACAGCAACACCATTCCGGTGGAAATTGCCCGTGCGCGTATTCAGCTGGCGCGTAATGAAGATCACGCCGCGCGTCACAGCATCGATCGTTTACTGGAAGTGGCACCGCGCCATCCTGAAGTGCTGCGCCTGGCCGAGCAGGCTTATATTCGTACCGGCGGCTGGAGCGCCCTGCTTGATATTCTGCCGGCAATGCAGAAAGCGCAGGTCGGCGACGACGATAACCGCACTGCCCTGCAGCAACAGGCCTGGCTGGGCCTGATGAGTCAGGCGATGGCCGATCAGGGTAGCGATGGACTGAAGCGCTGGTGGGGCAATCTGAGCCGCAAAACCCGTCAGGAAACCACGTTGCAGGTCGCGATGGCTGACCACCTGATTGAGTGTGACGATCACGATACCGCACAGTCAATCGTGCTGGAGGGGCTGAAACGCCACTACGATGATCGGCTGGTGCTGCTGATGCCGCGCATTAAGAGCGGGAATCCGGAGGTGCTGGAGAAAGCGCTACGCCAGCAGATTAAACAGCATGGTGCTACGCCGCTGCTGCACAGTACGCTGGGTCAGCTGTTGATGCGTCATGGTGAATGGCAACGGGCGGCCGAAGCGCTGCAGCAGGCGCTGGCACAGCGTCCTGATGCGTTTGACTATGCCTGGCTGGCGGATGTATACGATCGTCTGCGTCGCCCGGAAGAAGCGGCAAAGATGCGTCGTGAAGGCTTATTGCTGACGCTGAAGAACAATCCCGGCGCCTGATTGGCTGGAGAGAAAGATAAAAGCCGGGCTTGCCCGGCATTGACTGCCAGCCTGCAGCAAACCGCAGATAAAAAAACACCTGCCATTGGCAGGTGTAAGATCAGGTCGGTAAGACAACCGGGAGGAACCTGACTCAACGTGGTGTCTGTTAACCCTCTAAGACTTTCGCGATACAGGCAGACAGACAACAGGTACCCTAGAATTGGCTCTGCATCATTCCCAAGTTTATGTTGCATCAGCAAACATAAGAGGTGGAGGTGGAATTAGCATCTACAAATTCATTAATGCATAATTCATGCCAGCTTAGATTTCATTTTTAAAGCCTTTTTAAATCAGCCTTTTAATAATGATGCAGGATAAGATGACGTGGGCAGCCTGCCGCGAGTGTCGGTATTCAGCGACACCAGCCCGCTTCGCTGTCTCTTACTGGAGACAGCCGGGTGTAATCGCCTGGCATTGTTATAAAATCAAAGGGTTATCTGTCTCAGGATAGCGACGCAACCCGCTTTGGCATTGAACGGCAGACGAAAAAAACCTGTCTTTTCAGACAGGTTTCTAGAAATGATCGGCGAGAGAGGATTACCTGGCTCTGCGAGCCTGCCCTGCGGGCCGTTGCTGAAGCAACGTTGTCTCGCTGCGCTCGGCTCAAACCTCCTGCGGAGGTTCTCATCCTCTTTTACTACGGACGAAAAAAAACCTGTCTTTTCAGACAGGTTTCTAAAATGGTCGGCGAGAGAGGATTCGAACCTCCGACCCACTGGTCCCAAACCAGTTGCGCTACCAAGCTGCGCTACTCGCCGATTTTTTTAATTGTTTTGCCTGGTGCGAAGAGAGGGACTTGAACCCTCACGTCCGTTAAGACACTAACACCTGAAGCTAGCGCGTCTACCAATTCCGCCACCTTCGCGTATCCCAGCAAAATATGGGGTGGCTAATGGGACTCGAACCCACGACAACTGGAATCACAATCCAGGGCTCTACCAACTGAGCTATAGCCACCACTGTACCGAATGTTACAAGTTTAAAAACTGCAGCATCTAAATCTTTACTGCCAACTAACGCGGTAAATCAAACCACCGAAGCTCATGTGCACAAACAATATGGCGCGCCCGACAGGATTCGAACCTGAGACCTCTGCCTCCGGAGGGCAGCACTCTATCCAGCTGAGCTACGGGCGCGTAGCGCCGTTGCGGATGTGCATACTAGAGATAAGCGCCCATCGTGTCTAGAGCTTTTTCAATAAAAAAACGCGTTTGATTGCGCTTTGTGCATTTCGTCGACAAATAGTGCATTTCTCACTGCCTGACGGGTCAAAATGCGGCATTAATCAGCAATATCAGAGATCGCCGCGCCAGTGGTAGCGCAAATATTTAAGCAGTTTTAATTGCCTGCGCCAGCGGCTTGGTTGCCTAATCAGTCGATAGAGCCATTCCAGTCCCAGCCGCTGCCAGATTTTAGGTGCACGCTTCACATGGCCGGTGAAAACATCGTAGGTGCCACCAACGCCCATATAGAGCGCATCAGGCCAGTGGGCGCGGCACGCCAGCATTAACAGCTCCTGGCGGGGTGAACCCAGCGCAACCGTCACCAGCTTCGCACCGCTGGCGGCCACGCGGGCAAACAGCACATCCTGATCGGCTGGCGCAAAATGGCCATCCTGCGCCCCGACAATGATCACATTCCACTGACGACGCAGCTTGTCACAGGTTTTATCCAGCACCGCCTGACGCCCGCCGATCAGAAATACCGGGGTACCCTCACGTCCGGCCCGCTCCATCAGCGCTTCCCATAAGTCTGCGCCAGCAATGCGCTGTACCGATGCCTGCGGGTATTTTTTACGGATTGAACGAACGATACTGATGCCGTCCGAATAAGCGAACTCCGCCTGGGTTAACAGGTTACGTAATCCCTCATCCTGTTCGGCAGTCAGAATCTTTTCTGCATTGATGGCGACTAAGATGCCGCTCCGCACGCCCTGCGGCGGCATTAAAAAATCCACCGCCGACGGCATATTGTCGAAGCCATACAGCGCGACGCCGCGAATCAGGTACTGCGGCGAGTCAGGTAACTTTGTCATATCTTCCGTCAATCCCAGAGGTTAATCAGGAGGGGCTATGCAGCACCCGCTCGCTGCGGTCGCGAATTAAACCGGCGCGATCCAATAACCAAAATAGTAATTTAGCCACCCCCAGACAGGCGGCAAAAATAATAGCGAAAAACACCACGCGTGAGCCAAATGCATCCAGACCTTCACGCGCCAGCACGATCATGTTGAACACCGCGCCAAAACAGAAACTTTGCAGAATAGCCCCGCTGTAGCGATTGGTTTCCTGACAGCCACGCGCATAGAGTGCATCGAAGACTTTAATCATCATCCCCACCGCTACCGCACCGATCGGAATCGCCCAGACGCCGCCCATCACCACCAGCGAACCGAGCAGCGTCGGCGAGATCGCCAGTCCCGAATGGTTATTCAGCACTTCCCAGGTGAAGTAGTTAGCGCTGTTCAGCACCGCCAGCGGACGATCCGGCCACAGCCAGCAGGGAATAAACACATGAAAGTCACGCCAGAGCGGTGCCAGCCCCTGGAACTCAATTTTGGCATAGTTATCCAGCAGTAATGCTAGGTTCTCCCACGGCGAGAAGGTATCACGCGTCAGGTAGAGAAAGGTATAAAAGGCTTCATCACCCATCACGTCGAGGTTATACCGGCGCAGCGCCAGCCAGAACATACCGGCAATCGCCATCACGCCCGCGGTTGCCAGCATCCACAGGGTAATCCAGCCGCGGGTGATGCCGATAAACAGAAACAGGGCAAACGCGATAATGATATTGGCACGGGTCCCGCCGACCAGCGCGTAGTTCAGCAGACCAAAAGCGACGGTCACCACCAGAAACAGCAGCCAGTTGCGTCGTGTCGGACGCAAAAAATAGGGGATCAGCATCGCCGGAATAAAGAAATAGAAGAAGCGCTTGAGCGCCACGCCAGAGACTTCACTGGAGAAGATCTGGTTATAGGCGGTCAGGCGAAACAGCAGAAAACCGTTGTGGATGAAAAACACCGTCACGGTGCCCAGCGCCACCAGCGCCAAAATCACGCAGGTCAGATGAGTTTCGACCCGATTCATCTGCAGCCAAGGTTTGGCCGGCGGGGCGTTAGCGGGCCGCAGTCGGACCTTATAGCTGACGTAATAGATGGCATAAAATCCGGTGGCCGACAGCAGCGCCTGTAGCAGAGACGCCACCGGCACCACATCAACATTAAAGCGGAACACCAGCACGCTGGTCAGCGGAAAGCCGAAGTAAAAAGTCAGTAAGAACAGCAGCGTGAAGAACAGATGGAAATTAAAACGCACGCGCTTAAATTCACTCCAGGTCAGGGTCAGAATAAACCCCAGCAACAGCAGGTAGACCGCCAGCAGACCGCTAAACTGCATAAGGCTCATGACAACTCCCCTTCGCTGAGGCGTAATGCTGAGCGCCATCCGGCCAGATAGCCGGGCGCAAAAAAGACGATCGCCTGTTTGTCGCAGCTCGCTAACTGACGACGCGCCTCGGTAATCACCGCAGGCGTGAGCGCATCTTCGCTGAACAGCACCGGCAACTGCTGCTCCGCCACATCACGCCAGAATGGGTTTTTACGACTGAGCACAAAGGGCACGTTGGCCTGGATTAACAGACACAAGGTCCCGATCCCCTGCTGGCGTTCAAACATAAAATAGCCGACATGGCAACGCGCCAGCAGCGCTAAATAGTCATCAAACGCCATTTTTTCGTCGATCAGGTTTACCTGGCCCTGCGGAAACAGCGCCTCAGCCGCGGCCCTCACCTGACTGATATAGGCCTGATTGTTCGGCGGATAACCCAGCGGCACCTCAATACGCACCTGGTCGCCAAACTGCGCGTGAATCGCCTTGATTCCGTCGATATGCCGGTTGCTCGGATCGCCTGAATTTCCCAGCAACAGGGTAAACGTCGGATCGGGCGCAGAATGGACCGCGACGTCCGGCATGCGGGTCGGGAAATAGAGTAACGAACCGGGTACCCGGCGATGGCGCTGCTGGTAATGATGCAGATCGCCGCGCGTGGCAAAAACGTGCGCCACCCGCCCCTGCGCTATCCGGCGTAGAAAATAGAACAGGCGAAACTTCAGACTGCGAGAGTCTTCATATAGGTCAGCGCCCCAAACGTGCCAGAACAGCTGGGAACGATGCATCTTGCCGCTGAGTAACGCCAGCCAGAGCCAGGGATTGAACTGACTGTGGCAGAAGAAGCGTTGCTGACGCTGCCTAGCGCGCTGCAATACCGCCTGCGCCAGCGCTTTTTTACTGGCAAAGCACTCAACCTGTAAGGCGCTGAACGGCGAAAAGTGCTCAGGCTGTTGGGTCACCACCATAAAATGGCGTGGCGTAGCCGCGGGCTGTTCAACGCTCAGTACGTCGTTGAAGAAGCGCAGCACCGTGAGGTTGTGGTGGGGAATATCCGATCCCAAAACGTGAATTAAAGTCATTTTTTCCGGCAATAAATCATAAAAGCGCCACAACACAGGGCAAAGTAAGCCATATAGGCAAACATGTAGGCCTGCGCCGCACCCGTCGCGCCCTGTAACGGGATTAGCCAGCGCGAGAACAGCGTCAGCAATACAAACTGGCTGATCTCAGTAAGAACATAAAAGCGCAGCGAGGCTTTGGCGATCACCAGATATCCGAAAACATAGGCTCCCACTTTAAAAACATCGCCACACAGTTGCCAGACAAACAGGTCGCGCATGCCGCGGAACGCGTCGGAAAACAGCAGGCTGATGGCAACATCACGCAGGATCCAGACAGCGAAACTGGCCACCGCTACCGCCGGCAGCACGAAGCGCAGAGTCCGGCCAATTTCCTGCGCAATATCACGTTTGTTATCCAGTCGCGCCAGCGTCGGCAGCAGCCAGACGCTGAAGGTGGCGGTGATAAATTGCAGATAGGCATCGGAGATGCTGGTCACGCCCTGCCACAGTCCGACCTGCGCCCAGCCCTGCTGCTGCGCCAGCAGGTTACGCATCATCACCCAGGCCGCCGGCAGCGTCACGGTGGTAATCAACGCCATCAGGGTATATTTAGCCAGATTACGCGCCAGCTCGGGCTGCCATTGCGGACGCAGCCAGCTGAGCGGCAAGGGTACGCGGCGCTTCAGCAATATCATTGCCGGCACCAGCAACAGGGCCGGCACCAGCGCCAGACCGATCAACGCGCCCTGATAACCACCAAACCACCAGCAAAGCAGATAACCCACGACGCCGATCAGGCTGCCGAGAATCAGCGCCAGCGCATTGCCGCGCGCATCACGATATCCTTTCAGCAGCGCCAGGCTAAAGTTCGCCCAAGCGATGCCGAGCTGAAGAAACGCCACCACGCGGATCACGTTCTGATAGCGATCGTGACCAAACAGCGCGTGGCTGATCGGGCCTGCGGTCAGCAGGAACAGCAGCGCCAGCACGCCGTAAAAGCCCAGCACCAGGGTTGAGGCGGTACCGACCAGTGCCCGTAACCGCTCAGGCTGCTGCTGATACTGCGCCACATAGCTGGTGACGCCGTTGAAAATTCCGGCCCCCGCCAGCACGCCCAGTACGGTGATCAGCTGACGAAAGTTACCCGCCTGACCGACGCCCTCCGGCCCGAAACTGACTGCCAGCAGTTTGACCACCAGCAGTCCGGCAACGATTTTTACCAGCGTGGACAACGCGGTCCACACTGAAGCTCTGGCCAGTGACATCAGGAAAAGAAGCTCAGCAGCGAGCTGATAACCGTGCTCTGGTTGTTATCCGACAGGTTATAGAACAGCGGCAGGCGCAGCAGGCGTTCACTCTCAACGGTGGTGAAGCGGTCGTCGCCGACAAACTGCGAGAAACGCTGGCCAGCCGGCGAACTGTGTAGAGGAATATAGTGGAATACCGTCAGTATCTCGGCTTCTTTCATCCAGTTAATCAGCGCCTGACGATCGTCCTGATCGCGGAGTTTGATATAGAACATATGCGCGTTGTGCTCGCAGCTGGCGGGGATCACCGGCAGGGCGATTCGCCCCTGCTCTGCCAGCGGCTGTAACGCATCATGATAACCTTGCCAGATGCGCAACCGCTGCTGGTTGATACGTTCAGCTGCTTCCAGCTGCGCCCACAGATAGGCCGCCTGCAAATCGGCCATCAGGTAGCTCGATCCCATATCGCGCCAGGTATATTTATCCACCTGACCGCGAAAGAACTGGCTGCGGTTAGTGCCTTTTTCGCGAATGATTTCGGCGCGTTCGACCAAGCTGGCGTCGTTAATTAAGGTCGCCCCGCCTTCACCACCGGCGGTATAGTTCTTGGTTTCATGGAAACTGAAACAGCCGATGTGACCTATGGTGCCCAGTGCGCGGCCTTTGTAGCGTGACATCACGCCCTGCGCTGCATCTTCAATCACAAACAGCTTATGCTTCGCCGCCAGTGCCATTATGGTGTCCATTTCACAGGCGACGCCGGCGTAGTGCACCGGCACGATAGCGCGGGTTCTTTCGGTGATGGCGGCTTCGATCAGCGTCTCGTCGATATTCATGGTATCGGGACGCACATCGACAAACACGATGCGGGCACCGCGCAGCACAAAGGCATTGGCGGTAGAGACGAAGGTATAGCTCGGCATGATCACTTCATCGCCCGGCTGCAGATCGATCAACAGCGCGGCCATCTCCAGCGACGCGGTGCAGGAGGGGGTCAGCAGCACTTTTTTACTGCCAAAGCGCTGCTCCATCCACTGCTGGCAGCGACGGGTAAAACCGCCGTCTCCGCACAGCTTGCCGCTGTTCATCGCCGACTGCATGTACTCAATTTCCGTGCCCATAACCGGGGGTGCATTAAATGGAATCATGACCTTTCCTGTAGAACCAGTAGGCGGTGCTGTCGATGCGGGCACCGCTGCGTAAATAGAGGCGCATCGCCGTGAGATTGCTGAGCTGAGTGGCGACCCGCAACTGCGCCAGTTGCCGCACCCGCACCCAGTCCGCTGCCGCCAGCATCAGCCGTTGGCCCAGTCCCTGGCCCTGCGCGTCAGGCAGCACCGCCAGTAAACCGATGCGGGCGTCGCCGTCCACTTCACGCAACGAGACGAAGCCCTGCAGCTGGCCTGCCGCATCCGCAGCCACCAGGCATTGATGATCAAAGGTGCCACGCACCGCGTTTTCAATCCACCGGGCATAGAAACGACCGCTGGCGTCGGGCGCATACCACGGCGCACGAAAACGGCTCTGACTGAACAGCTGGGCGGCCGCCTCGCGCAGGGCCGGGATTTGCGCCTCACGGGCAATGCGAATACCGGGTTGTCGTTCGGTCTGGCTAATAGACAGCGTCAGGTCCGCTTCGCCTTCCACCAGCTGGAACCGGTGCTGCTGCAGCGTATCAATGAGCGCGGTCTGGCTGGCGGGCACTTTGATCTGCAGCAGCGCGCAGGGATGCTGCAACGCCTCGTCCAGAGCGGTCTCACCGTTAAGATCAAGCCGTACGGTCTCAATACCGAAGAACTGGCTCTCCCAGCTAAGGGGATTAATATTGACGTGGACGAGCATGTAACAGATCCAGCAGGTATTGGCCGTAGCCGGTTTTGGTCAGCGCTTCGCCTGCCGCACGTAGCTGGTCATCACTCAGCCAGCTGTTACGCCAGGCGATCTCTTCCAGACAGGCAATCTTGAAGCCCTGACGTTTTTCGACCGTCTGCACAAACATGCTCGCTTCCACCAAGCTGTCATGGGTGCCGGTATCCAGCCACGCGAATCCGCGTCCCAGCAGTTCAACGTTTAGCTCACCGCGCTCAAGATACATCTGATTAATGGCGGTGATTTCCAGTTCACCGCGTGGCGAAGGCTTAACCTGTCTGGCGAAATCGACTACCTGATTATCATAGAAATAGAGGCCGGTTACCGCCCAGCGAGACTTCGGTTGCTTCGGCTTTTCTTCAATAGAAATCGCTTTAAAGTCATCATCAAACTCCACTACGCCGAAGCGTTCGGGATCCATCACCTGATAACCGAACACGGTCGCGCCACGGTTCTGCTCTACCACTTTTCTTAGCTTCGGACTGAATCCCTGGCCGAAGTAGAGATTGTCGCCCAGTACCAGGCAGCAGTTATCGTCGCCAATAAACGATTCACCGATGATAAACGCCTGCGCCAGACCGTCCGGATGGGGCTGAACCGCGTAACTCAGCCGGAGACCAAATTCCGCACCGTCGCCCAGCAGGCGCTCAAATTGCGCCCGATCTTCCGGCGTGGTAATCAGCAAAATATCGCTGATACCCGCCAGCATCAGCACTGACAGCGGGTAGTAGATCATTGGTTTGTCATAGACCGGCAGCAGTTGCTTAGAAACTGCACGGGTGATGGGATGTAACCGCGTTCCCGATCCTCCGGCTAAAATGATGCCTTTCATCGCTGCTCCTTTCGCTGATTATTGCGATAAGCCGAGGCGCTCACCACGGTAGCGCCCGTCGAGAATGGCCTGCCACCAGTCGGGATTCGCCAGATACCAGGCGACCGTTTTACGCATTCCGCTTTCAAAGGTTTCCTGCGGCAGCCAGCCCAGTTCACGCGCGATTTTGCTGGCATCAATGGCGTAGCGCTGGTCATGGCCGGGGCGGTCGGTTACGTAGGTGATCAGGTCGCGATAATGGGCCAGCCCCTGCGGTTTTTGATCTGCAGCCAGCTCTTCCAGCAAGCTGCATACGGTTTCCACCACCTCAATATTGCGTCGCTCATTATGGCCGCCAATATTGTAGGTCTCGCCGGGCTTGCCCTGGCTGACCACCTGATACAACGCGCGCGCATGATCTTCGACATAGAGCCAGTCGCGGATCTGTTGTCCGTTGCCGTAAATCGGCAGCGCTTTGCCCGCCAGGGCATTGATGATAGTCAGTGGGATCAGTTTTTCCGGGAAGTGGCACGGACCGTAATTGTTTGAACAGTTGGTGACCAGCGTGGGCAAACCGTAGGTTCGCAGCCAGGCCCGGACTAAATGGTCGCTGCTGGCTTTACTGGCAGAGTAAGGACTGCTCGGCGCGTAAGGCGTGGTTTCGGTAAAGTATCCCTGACTGTCATGCAGATCGCCGAACACCTCGTCGGTGGAAATCTGGTGAAAGATGAAAGCAGCTTTGCGCGCGGCATCCAGCGCCTGCCAGTAAAAACGCGCCGCTTCCAGCAGCTGGTAAGTCCCGACAATGTTGGTTTCGATAAAGGCGATCGGCCCGTCAATCGAGCGATCCACATGACTTTCCGCGGCAAGATGCATCACGCAGTCGGGTTGATGGCGGGCGAAGATCTGATCGAGCATCGGCCGATCGCAAATATCAGCCTGCTCAAAGATAAATCGTGGCGAATCGGCGACGCTGCTCAGCGAAGCAAGATTGCCGGCATAGCTGAGTTTGTCGACCACCACCACCTGATGGTCCGTTTCGGCAATCAGAAAACGTACCAGCGCCGAGCCGATAAAGCCGGCACCGCCAGTGACCAGAAAACGTTTCATCGCCAGACGCCTTTGGTATCGACTACCCACTGCTGACGCACCAGGGCGGCATCCACTACGCGGAAAGCGCGATGATCCACCAGCATCACCAGAATATCGGCCTGCGCCAGCGCCTGCTCACTGGAGACCAGCGTGGCTTTATCCCTGAGGGCCGCCGGAATCTGGTCGATGTGCGGTTCAACCACCCAGGTGCTGCCGCTGTGCCAGTCAGCAATCAGTCGTGCAACACCCATCGCCGGGCTTTCGCGCAGATCGTCAATGTCCGGCTTAAAGGCCAGACCGAAGCAGGCAATGGTCAACTCAGTGGCACGCTTACCGGTCTGCGTCAGGCTATCCGCCACCGCCGTTTTAACCTGATCCAGTACCCATTGCGGCTTGGCGTCATTGACCTCACGCGCCGTGCAGATCAGACGCGCCAGCTCAGGATTCTGCGCCACAATGAACCACGGATCGACGGCGATGCAGTGACCGCCGACGCCCGGACCGGGCTGCAGAATGTTGACGCGCGGATGGCGATTCGCCAGCGCAATCAGTTCCCAGACGTTAATCCCCTGATCGGCGCAAATCAGCGACAGCTCATTCGCAAAGGCGATATTAACGTCACGGAAGCTGTTTTCGGTCAGCTTACACATCTCAGCGGTGCGGGCGTTGGTTTCCACACATTCGCCTTTTAAAAACAGTCGATAGAGTTCACTGGCGCGAGCCGAACAGGCTGGCGTCATGCCGCCAATCACCCGATCGTTATTAATCAGTTCCACCATCACCTTACCCGGCAGCACCCGCTCCGGACAGTAGGCGATATAAATATCGGGCGTTTCACCGTGCTGTGGGAAACGCAGATCGGGACGCGCAGCGGCCAGCCAGTCAGCCATCTGCTCGGTGGTGCCAACCGGCGAGGTTGATTCAAGAATCACTAAATCGCCCGGCTTCAGCACCGGCGCGATCGACTCCGCTGCGGCTTGCACGAAGCGCAGATCGGGCTGATTCTCTGCCTGAAAAGGCGTCGGCACGGCGATAAGAAACACGTCGGCGGCTTCCGGCTGGGTTGTCGCCCGCAGATCGCCGCACGTGACGGCGGCGTGCACCACTTGGTCTAAATCGGGTTCCACGATGTGAATCGCACCGCGATTGATGGTTTCAACCGCCCGGGCGTTGATATCCACACCCACTACTTTTTTTCCCTTTGAGGCAAAAACGGCTGCCGTTGGCAGCCCAACGTATCCCAGTCCAATCACGGAAATGGTTTCAAAACTCATAAGTCGGCTCGGTTATCTTTTAAGGCTAGCAAAATACGGCCACAGGCTTTGCCATCGCCATACGGATTATGGGCATGGCTCATCGCCTGCCAGGCATTGTCGTCCGTCAGCAAGGTGCTGACCTCCGCCACGATTCTGTCGATATCCGTCCCCACCAGTTTTACCGTACCCGCATCGACCGCTTCGGGCCGTTCCGTGGTATCGCGCATGACCAGTACCGGTTTGCCCAGCGACGGCGCTTCCTCCTGAATGCCACCCGAATCGGTGAGAATCAGCCAGGCGCGGTTCATCAGCCAGACAAAAGGTAGGTAGTCCTGGGGCTCGATCAGAATGATATTTTCAACGCCGCTGAGTATGCGGTTAACCGGCTCGCTGACTTTGGGATTAAGGTGCACCGGGTAGACGATTTGCGCCTCCGGATGCTGACGTGCAATCTGCGCCAGCGCGCTACAAATCCGCTCAAAACCGTCACCGAAGCTTTCACGCCGATGGCCGGTCACCAGCACCAGCTTCTTGCTGGCGTCGAGAAACGGATAGCGCGCCGCCAGCTGGGCATTCAGATTGCTGTCATCCAGCACCCGATCGCGCACCCACAGCAGTGCATCAATTACCGTGTTGCCGGTCACCACGATGCGCGCATCCGGCAGGTTTTCCTGCAACAGGTTCTGGCGCGAGCGCGAGGTCGGCGTGAAATGGAGACAGGCAAGATGGCCGGTGAGTTTGCGGTTCCCCTCTTCCGGCCACGGTGAGGCGAGATCGCCGGTGCGCAGTCCGGCTTCAACATGGCCGACCGGGATTTGCTGATAAAACGCCGCCAGGCTGGCCGCTAAGGTGGTGGTGGTGTCGCCATGAACCAGCACAATGTCCGGTTTGAAGTCGAGCAACACGGTTTTCATGCCCTCTAAAATGCGGCAGGTGATCTCGGTCAGCCCCTGCTCAGGACGCATAATATTAAGGTCATAGTCCGGCTGCAGCTGAAACAGGCGCAGCACCTGATCGAGCATTTCACGATGCTGTGCCGTGACGCACAGACGCGATTCAAACGCCGGATCCTGCGCCAGGGCCTGAACCAGGGGCGCCATTTTAATTGCTTCGGGACGGGTACCAAATACTGTCAGAACTTTCACACTGTTTCTCTCAATGACGCTGGTCTGACATCTAGACGCGGACGACGTGCCAGCGCCACACCAGCCCCAACCAATGCCCCTACGGCACCCCACATAATCATCATGAACAGGCGGCGTGGACTATCACGCGACACCGGCTCTTCGGGGGTACGCAGGTAACGGTAAGTCTGGAATTTACTGTTCAGCGTCGGGCCGGCGACCAGCGTGGTCAGCATGGCTCTGTTCTGATCATAGCTTATATCGAAGTTCGGGCCGGTGGCGCGCAGGGTGTCGAGCTGCCCTTGTAAAACCGGCTTACCCAGCAGAAACAGATCGCTATCCGCCAGGTTTTCGCCCGCTTCGCGCGCCTGTTTTTCATTAATGCCCTGCTGGCTGGCAATCTTCAGTGCCTGTTCCAGACGATGTTGCTGACGCTGAAACACCGCGTTGGCCACATCTTCCTGCCGCTTAACCTGCGCCTGAAGCTGAGCCGTCCGCGCCTGCCAGGCCCCTTTGAACTCTTCGTTCAGATGACGGGCTGCACGCTCGCTGGCGTAGGCAATGTACTGACGCAGCAGGTTATTCGCATCACCGGCGGTTTCCGCTTTAAGCCGCACGTTATCCGGCAGGTTGTGCGCCGCATCGACGGGCGTAAACAGAATATTGCTGATCATATCGTCAAGCAGCGCAGCGTCGTTGTGCGCATTCCCGGTTTTTCGGCTTTTGTAATAATCGGTTTGCTGCCAGAACTCGCGGCGTGTATCCCACGAGGCGAGCTGCATGGTGAACTCCTGATAGACCTCGTCCATCACCGTGGGCGACGGGGCGGCCAGCGTCAGGGCGTTGTTGCGCACATCCAGATTGGCCAGAAACTGCTGCTGCGCATAATAAGATCCGAGCATGTTCACCGTCGGACGATCGGTGACCGCCGTGGTGCTCCAGACCTGTTTCATCAGCAGCGTCGCCAGCCAGACGACCAGCGCAAACAGCAGCGCCAGCCCGATAATCCAGCGCTTGCCACGCCATAAACGGCAACACAGGCCGCGAATATCCAGTTCGTTGTCCACAATCTCAGCAGGCATGGCAGCGTTATCCTTTATCAGCGCTTAGCGGGGTAAGTTTTTTTTGGCGTCGCGGTAATGGCTCAGACGGCGTTTGATCCGCCGGACACGTCGCGCCACGCGCCACGCATGCTTCAGGCAGTAGCCGTAAACCATAAAGGCCACCAGGAACAGCAGCAGCATCACCCATTCGGGAATGAACGCCAGGTATTCGCCTAAAACGCCGATACCGGCGAGGATCGCGGCGGCAACGGTAATCAGGACAAAGGCCTGACGCGAGCTAAAACCGGCGCGCATGATCAGATGGTGGATATGCTGGCGGTCAGCAGAGAACGGGCTCATGCCTTTACGCAGACGGCGATACATAATCGCCACCATGTCCATTAATGGAATGGCAATCAGCCACAGCGCAGTCACCGGCGTAATCGGATGGCTCAGGCCCTGAGTGGTTTCCAGCAGAATCCAGATGATGGTGAAGCCGATCATCGTGCTGCCTGCATCGCCCATAAAGACTTTGAAGCGACGGCCGAGGAAGCCGAGGTTAAGCAGGATGTAGGGCAGCGTGGCGGCGATCATTGCAAAACACCACATGGCAAGGCTGGTCTGGCCATCAAAGTAGAGGATGATGCCCATTGCCGCGAAGGTCACCGAGGAGAGTCCGCCCAGCAGGCCATCGATCCCGTCGACCATATTGAAGGCGTTAATAGCCGCCCAGACGGCAAACAGCGTCAGCACGTAGCCAAACGGCCCGACGATCAGTTCAAACGGGCCGACGATAAACCCGAGGCTAAGCAGATAAAGTTTGGCACCGACCATCATCACAACCGCGACGAGCGCCTGCACCACGGCGCGGATTTTCACGCTGATATCGAAACGATCGTCCAGCGCGCCAACCAGCACCAGTACCCCGGCACACCCCAGATAGAGCAGCGCATGCGGCAGATAATAATTGGTTATCGCGAACGTGAAGCAGATACCTGCGAACACAGAAATGCCGCCAACCAATGGAATCGCGCCATGATGGCGTTTACGTGAGTTAGGCTTATCAACTAAACCAATTTTTTTAGCTGCTTTTCGAGCAAAAAAGAGGAAAGCTAGGGAAAAGATAAAAATTAAACCAAGCTCAGTACTCATAGTGAGTAAATTCACGTTAAACGCTCTCAGCTAACATCCCGGGCAACAATACGCGAAAAAGTGCGTTTATCGCTGCGTCGGATTCCGAATTCTGCATAGAGAGATGCACGAACGGTCATTAATTCGTCACCACTACCACAGTCACTATAAATGCTCCTGTCAGTGTTCAATCCTATAGCTCACAAATGAAAAACGCCACGTTTCAACGTGGCGTAAGGTCGATTTTCTGCGCATTTGTGCTAAAAAAGCCAAATATGTGGTTCGGCTTTACAGTATCGGATTAGGAACGCTTCATCATATCGAAGAATTCGTCGTTGGTTTTGGTCATCGCCAACTTGTTGATGAGGAACTCCATCGCGTCGATCTCGCCCATTGGGTGAATAATCTTACGCAGGATCCACATCTTCTGCAGCTCTTCCTGAGAGGTGAGCAGCTCTTCTTTACGGGTACCAGAACGATTGTAATCAATCGCCGGGAAGACGCGTTTTTCTGCGATTTTACGTGAGAGATGCAGTTCCATGTTACCGGTACCTTTAAACTCTTCGTAAATTACCTCATCCATCTTCGAACCGGTGTCTACCAGCGCGGTCGCGATGATGGTCAGGCTACCGCCCTCTTCCACGTTACGTGCCGCACCGAAGAAACGCTTTGGACGATGCAGTGCGTTGGCATCGACACCACCGGTCAGGACTTTACCTGATGCCGGAACCACGGTGTTGTATGCACGTGCCAGACGGGTGATGGAGTCGAGCAGGATGATCACGTCTTTCTTGTGTTCAACCAGGCGCTTGGCCTTCTCGATGACCATTTCAGCAACCTGAACGTGGCGCGAAGCGGGCTCATCAAAGGTAGAGGCGATAACTTCACCTTTTACCAGACGCTGCATCTCGGTCACTTCTTCCGGACGTTCGTCGATCAGCAGCACCATCAGGGTGCAATCCGGGTAGTTGTACGCCAAGCTCTGCGCGATGTTCTGCAGCAGCATGGTTTTACCGGCTTTCGGCGGTGCCACGATCAGACCACGCTGACCACGACCGATCGGTGAAGCCAGATCCAGTACGCGTGCGGTTAAATCTTCCGTTGAGCCATTACCCCGCTCCATACGCAGACGTTTATTCGCGTGCAGCGGCGTGAGGTTTTCGAACAGAATCTTATTACGCGCGTTTTCCGGCTTGTCGTAGTTAACTTCATTAACTTTCAGCAGCGCAAAATAACGTTCACCCTCTTTTGGGGGACGAATTTTGCCAGAGATGGTGTCACCTGTGCGGAGGTTGAAGCGGCGGATTTGGCTAGGAGAAACGTAGATATCATCAGGACCGGCGAGGTAGGAGCTGTCTCCAGAACGGAGGAATCCAAATCCATCCTGCAGTATCTCCAGCACGCCATCACCGAAGATGTCTTCGCCGCTTTTCGCGTGCTGCTTCAGGATGGAGAAGATAATGTCCTGCTTGCGCATGCGAGCCTGATTTTCCAGCCCCATATTTTCGCCGAGAGTAATCAGCTCAGCAACCGGCGTGTTCTTTAATTCGGTAAGATTCATAGTGATGGGTTCTTAAACTCGGGGTAATACTCGAAATGTTTGTCGTGAATGGTATGGCAATTAATCCATGCCGTTAATGGCTCTTTTCGACTCTTCTCGACGATCATCGTCTGGGATGGCGACCTGGAAGCGAGGAGACGGTCGATTGCGATGCCAGAGTTGGAGCTAACCGTCAGATTGCTAAACCGTTCTATCTTTATAAGGTACAGTGCGACAGGGTTCAACAAGGGAAAACTTTAGATGCTAACTACAAGGTAAGTTCGTAATGCAGTATCGGCAACTTAGCACGCCTGAAAGCGAACGTCCAGCAGCAGAAGATAAATTCACCACTGCCGAACGTTCAGCCCTGAATTACGCCAGGTTGGCGTTCAGGAACTCTTTCAGCTGGCCTTTAGACAGCGCGCCCACTTTGGTCGCGGCGACTTCACCATTTTTAAACAGCAGCAGCGTCGGGATACCACGAATGCCGTATTTCGGTGCCGTGCCTGGGTTATCATCAATATTCAGCTTGGCGATGGTCAGTTTGCCATCATACTCTTCTGCAACTTCATCAAGGATTGGGGCGATCATTTTGCAAGGACCACACCATTCAGCCCAGAAATCTACCAGTGTAACGCCGTCGGCTTTCAGCACGTCGGTATCGAAACTGTCATCAGTCAGATGAACGATTTTATCACTGCTCATGTTTTACTCCACAAGATTATGCCTGGCGAATTGGCGTAATATAAACCAATGTAGGTTAACTTTATTTCATCGGATACGCTTTCGTAAAGCGATAGTAAGCTGATATTCTACCACACTATGAGCAAAACACACTTAACTGAACAGAAGTTTTCCAACTTCGCCCTGCACCCAAAAGTGGTTGAAGCCCTTGATAGTAAAGGCTTTCAATACTGCACGCCGATTCAGGCGTTAGCCCTGCCCTTTACGCTTTCCGGGCGTGATGTTGCAGGCCAGGCGCAAACCGGTACCGGCAAAACGATGGCGTTTCTGACGTCAACTTTTCATCATATTCTCTCTCATCCTGCGGCTGAAGGTCGTCAGGTTAACCAGCCGCGGGCGTTAATTCTCGCGCCAACGCGTGAACTTGCAGTGCAAATTCATGCCGATGCAGAACCGCTTACCGCCTCAACGGGCCTGAAGCTGGGTCTAGCTTACGGCGGTGATGGCTACGATAAACAGCTGAAAGTGCTGGAGCAAGGCGTCGACATTCTGGTCGGGACAACCGGTCGTCTGATCGATTACGCGAAGCAAAACCACATTAACCTCGGTGCCATCCAGGTCATGGTGCTGGACGAAGCCGACCGCATGTTCGATCTCGGCTTTATTAAAGATATCCGCTGGCTGTTCCGTCGGATGCCCGCGGCGACCCAGCGCCTCAGCATGCTGTTCTCCGCCACCCTCTCTTATCGGGTACGTGAACTGGCGTTTGAGCACATGAACAGTGCTGAATATGTCGAAGTGGAACCGGAACAGAAAACCGGCCACCGCATTCAGGAAGAGCTTTTCTATCCGTCTAACGAACATAAAATGCGCCTGCTGCAAACCCTGCTGGAAGAAGAATGGCCAGATCGCGCCATTGTGTTCGCCAACACCAAGCACCGTTGCGAAGATATCTGGGGCCATCTGGCTGCGGATGGTCATCGTGTCGGCCTGCTGACCGGTGATGTCGCTCAGAAGAAGCGCCTGTGCATTCTTGACGACTTCACCGAAGGGGATGTGGATATTCTGGTCGCGACTGACGTTGCCGCCCGTGGTCTGCATATTCCTGCCGTCACCCACGTGTTTAACTACGATCTGCCGGACGATTGCGAAGATTACGTGCACCGTATCGGTCGTACGGGTCGCGCGGGCGCCAGCGGACACTCTATCAGCCTGGCCTGTGAAGAGTACGCGCTGAACCTGCCGGCGATTGAAGAGTACATTGGTCACAGCATTCCGGTCAGCAAGTACAACAGCGATGCGCTACTGACCGATCTGCCGCCGCCTAAACGTCTGGCGCGTAGCCGCACCGGTAACGGTCCGCGTCGCGGAGGAAATAACGCCAATCGTCGCGGTGCACCACGCAACAACAACCGTAAACGTTCGGGTTAAGCTCACCATGCTAAGCGCATCGTCACTTTATGCTGCGATTGATTTAGGTTCTAACAGCTTTCATATGTTGGTGGTGCGCGAGGTGTCTGGCAGTATTCAGACCATCGCGAAAATTAAGCGCAAGATACGCCTTGCTGCCGGTCTGGATAAAAGCAACCATTTGTCAGCTGAGGCGATGACGCGCGGCTGGCAATGCCTCAAACTGTTCTCTGAACAACTGCAGGACATTCCTCTCGATCAGATCCGCGTGGTGGCGACCGCCACGCTGCGTCTGGCAGCGAATGCGCAGGAATTTCTCAATACGGCGCAACAGCTTCTCGGCTGTACCATCAACGTGATCAGCGGTGAAGAAGAGGCGCGCCTGATTTATCAGGGCGTGGCGCACACCACCGGCGGTTCCGATCAGCGTTTAGTGGTGGATATCGGCGGCGGCAGCACTGAGCTGGCGACAGGTGATGGCTCGGACGCCACGGTATTGTTCAGCCTGTCGATGAGCTGCGTCACCTGGCTGGAACGCTTTTTCAGCGATCGGCATCTGGCGAAGGAGAACTTTGACCAGGCTGAACAGGCGGCACGTGAAATCATCCATCCGATCGCCGCGCAACTGCGTCAACAGGGCTGGCAAGCCTGTGTCGGCGCCTCTGGCACGGTGCAGGCGCTGCAGGAGATCATGGTGGCGCAGGGCATGGATGAGCGCATCACCCTGAATAAACTGCAGCAGCTGAAGCAACGCGCCATTCAGTGCGGCAAGCTGGAAGAGCTGGAAATTGAAGGACTGACGCTGGAACGGGCGCTGGTGTTTCCCAGCGGCCTGTCGATTCTGATCGCCATCTTCCAGGAACTCAGTATTGATAGCATGACGCTGGCTGGCGGCGCGCTGCGTGAAGGGCTGATCTACTGCATGCTGCACCTGCCGATCGATCGCGATATCCGCACCCGCACGCTACAGAACGTGCAGCGTCGTTTTAGCATTGATGTTGAGCAAGCCGATCGGGTCCGTCAGCTGGCAGAAAGTTTTTTCCGTCAGGTCTGTACGCTGTGGAAGCTGGATCAGCGCTGTCGTGACCTGCTGCCCAGCGCCTGCGCTATTCACGAAATTGGTCTGAGCGTCGACTTCCGTCATGCGCCGCAGCACGCGGCTTACCTGGTTCGTCACCTCGATCTGCCTGGCTTTACCCCGGCGCAGAAGAAGTTGCTGGCCTGTCTGCTGCAAAACCAGAGCGGCAGTATCGACCTGGCGCTGCTGACGCAGCAAAACGCCTTACCGCCGCGCTTGGCGGAACGGATGTGTCGTCTGCTGCGTCTGGCGATCATCTTCTCCAGTCGCCGTCGCGACGATACCCTGCCCGCGGTCCGGCTGCAGGCCGACGATGATGCACTGCATCTCACCTTGCCGGCTGGCTGGAGGCGCATCCGTTACGCACCGAGCTGCTGGAGCAGGAGAGCCATTATCAGTCCTATGTGCACTGGTTATTGACCCTGTCGTAATCGACGGTCATGAAGTCAGCGTGAGGCGAACCGCCGTCGCCTCAGCGCTTTTGCCTGCGGCTTAGCCTTTCTTCGCCTTATCCAGCATCGCTCTCAGGCCCGCCACGCGGCTCTGCCCGGTTTTCATCCGCTCTTCAGCACTGACCACTTTGCGCTCTGTTTCCCACCACAGATCGTCCTGCGGCAGCTCCAGCAGAAAACGACTCGGTTCCGGCCGCACTAACTCGCCATATTGTCGACGTTCGCGACATAAGGTAAAGGTCAGCTCCTTCTGCGCCCGGGTGATGCCGACGTAAGCGAGACGCCGTTCCTCTTCAATATTGTTCTCATCAATGCTGCTCTGATGTGGCAACAGTCCCTCTTCCATCCCCACCAGAAACACATAGGGAAACTCCAGTCCTTTAGAGGCGTGCAGCGTCATCAGCTGTACCTGATCAAGCTCTTCGTAGCTTTCTCCGCGCTCCATCATGTCGCGCAGGGTAAAGCGCGTCACCACCTGCGCCAGGGTCATCGGCTCATCCAGATCGCTGCCTTCCAGCATTTCTGTCATCCACTGAAACAGCGTATTGACGTTCTTCATCCGCATTTCTGCCGCTTTCGGACTGCCCGAAGTTTCAAACAGCCAGCTTTCGTAATCGATGCCGCGAATCAGGTCGCGCACCGCATTCACCGGCTCGCGTTCGGTTAGCTGGATAATCTCATCCAGCCAGTGGGTGAAGCGTTGCAGATGTTCCAGCCCGCGCCCGCTCAGCGTCTGCCCCAGCCCGACATCAAAGCTGGCGTTAAACAGACTCTTATTGCGCAGGTTTGCCCATTCGCCCAGTTTTTGCAGCGTCGCCGGGCCAATCTCGCGGCGCGGCGTATTCACGATGCGCAAAAAGGCGCTGTCATCGTCGGGATTGGTCAGGACGCGCAGATAAGCCAGCAGATCCTTGATCTCCGGACGTGAAAAGAACGAGGTGCCGCCAGAGATGCGATAAGGAATACGGTTCTGCATCAGAAACTTTTCAAACACCCGCGACTGATGGTTGCCGCGGTAGAGAATCGCGTAGTCTTTGTACTGCGTCTTGTTGATAAAGTGATGGGCGATCAGTTCACCGGTGACCCGCTTCGCTTCGTGCTCTTCACTGTTGGCGGTCACCACCTTCAACTCGCTGCCCTGGCCCAGTTCTGAGAATAAGCGCTTCTCGAACACGTGCGGATTATTGGCGATCAGGATATTCGCCGCTTTAAGGATGCGCTGGGAGGAGCGGTAATTCTGCTCCAGTTTCACCACTTCCAGCGCGGGGAAATCCTCTTTCAGCAGCACCAGGTTTTGGGGTCGCGCCCCGCGCCACGAGTAGATTGACTGATCGTCATCGCCCACCACGGTAAAGCGCGCCCGCGCGCCAACCAGCAGCTTAACCAGCTCATACTGACTGGTGTTGGTATCCTGATACTCATCCACCAGCAGATAGCGGATGCGCTGTTGCCAGCGTTCACGCACCTCCTGATTACACTGCAACAGCAGCGTCGGCAGCAGGATCAGATCTTCAAAATCCAGCACGTTACAGGCTTTAAGATGCTGGTCGTAGAGCGCATAGCAGTGGGCGAAGATTTTATCGCGCTCCGATTGCGCCAGTGCGGCCGCCCGGGGCGGATCGACCAGATCGTTTTTCCAGTTTGAAACGGTAGAGATCAGCTGTTGCAGCAGGGTCTTATCCTCTTCCAGCCACTCTTTGGTCAGCTCTTTCAGCAGGCCAAGCTGATCCCGATCGTCAAACAGCGAAAAGCTGGACTTCATGCCCAGCGCCGCGGTTTCACGCTTGATGATCTCCAGCCCCAACGTATGGAAAGTCGAGATCATCAGGCCGCGCGCCTCTTTGCGGCCCAGCGTCTGCGCCACGCGCTCTTTCATCTCTCGCGACGCTTTATTGGTGAAGGTGACCGCCGCGATGTGGCGAGCCTGGTAGCCACACTCGCGAATCAGATGGGCGATTTTATTGTTGATTACGCGGGTTTTGCCCGATCCCGCGCCCGCCAGCACCAGACAGGGACCGGTAACAAGTTCGACGGCGCGTTGTTGGCTGGGGTTTAAACGCATAGAAAAAATCGCTCAGTTGAATCAAAAGAAAGGGGTTTATACTGGGCGGCAATTATACACAACCGAGATAGCAACATGGCGAAAACCGCGGCGGCTTTACGCATCCTGGTGCAAGGAGGAAGCGCTGGCAAAAGAGATTCTGGCGAAACTGGCTAAGGGCGGCAATTTTCAGCAGCTGGCAAAGAAGCACTCAACCTGTCTTTCTGGCCGCAATGGCGGTGATTTGGGGTAATTTCGTCAGGGGTAGATGGTGCCGGCCTTTGATAAAGCGGTCTTTACCTGCCCGCTGTTAACGCCTTACGGGCCGGTAAAAACCGGTTTTGGTTATCACATTATCAAAGTGCTCTACCGCAGCTGATTACTTCTGCTGCTTCATCTGCTGCAATACGGTGCTGCACTGGTTATCGTCGTTATCACTCGGCGAAATCAGTGCCAGCAATGCCGCAGCCGGGCCGACAACGGTGCCCAGCGCCACTGCCGCTGCGCCACGGGCCAGCAGTGGACCGGCTTTAACGCCGGCATCCGGATTTTTAAAGGTGCCGCGCACATAGAGCGGTGAACGCAGCGTGATGATGCGCAACCCTTTACTCTCCGGATTGACCGAAAGATCCATCCGCTCGTTGGCAAAGTTGGCGTTGCCGGTGACGTTAATCACCGCATTTTCGGTATCAAACACAAACAGGTTTGGCGTCGCCAGACCGTTTTGCAGTTTGATATGGGTAGCGGCGCAGTTAATCCGCACCTGATCGTCGCCAAACAGCTTGCCCACCACGTAGTTACCGACGTTCAGTCCGGCAATCTCCATTAGGCTACGGCTGATCATGCCGTCGTTCATCAGCAGCTTCAGCTGACCGTTACTGGTCGCCAGCAGATCGGCCACCGAGTTGCCGGTGCCGGTAAAGCTGGCATCGCCGTTTAGCTGACCGAAACTGTTTTGCATCGCCTGAACATTCGGGAACAGCTGGCGCAAGCGCAGTTTACGCGCATGAATGTCAGCCCGGCCGCGCATCGGCGTGCGATCGCCTTCCAGCCGTATAGTGCTGTTGAGGGTGCCGCCCGCCATGCCAAACCGCAGGGAATCGAGCAGTAGATCGCCATTTTTCAGCTGCAGATGGGTGTAAAGGTCGCTCAACGGCAGCGAATTGCTGTGTTCAATGCGTTTTCCGCTGAACTTAACGTCGGCATCCATCACGTCCCAGTTTTTAGTATCGAACCGATCGTGTGGCAACACCCGATCGGCGGGCTGGCTCGATTTCTCACCGCGACGCGATTTTGCCTGCGCGGTTTTGTCGCTGCCTTTACCGGAGTCGACCCCAATCAGCGGCCCCAGATCGGCCATCCGCAGTTGGCCAGAGGTCAGCTCGCCGCTGAGTCGGGGGCGCGGTTTGCCCTGGCTGTAGGTCAGCGAACCATGAATATCGCTGTCGCCAATGTGACCGTTAAATTTCTGATAGTGGTAGACCGCGCCCTTATCGTCGTTGAATTTCGCGATCAAGTGACCATCGGTTTCGTACGGGGGCGTGTCAGGCAACAGCACACCGGTCAGCCCATACAGATTCGCCAGCGTGTCACCGGAGAAGCGCAGTCTCACATCCAGTCCGCCGAGATTCATCGGGTCTTTCACCCCACCGGTCACCTGCACGCGCGTGGTGCCGTTGCGGATATCGGCCTGCACCGGGAACAGCGTCGTCTGGCTGCGCAGCGACAGCATTCCGCCAATCTTGCCTTCACCGTTCAGCTTCTCGTTGTTGTAGGTTCCGCGCGCCTGCCAGCCGAAGACAAAGTCGCCTGCGCCCTGCTGCTGATCGTCACCGCCCGCGATCTGACCATATGGCACCGTTTTACCCAACGGATTAACCTGTACCGTCACATCGGCGTGGTTAATCGCATCGCGATAGCGAATCTGGCCTTGATCGAACAGGATGTTATCGAGGCGGAACGACCAGGCCGAAGGTGCCGTGTGCTGGTCTTTGCTGTCGCTGTTGGCGAGATTGAAAGTCCAGTTATTTTTCTTATCGGCGGTCTGAACCAGCCGCGCATCGGGCCGCTGCAATTTAATCCACGGGATGAACAGCTCTTTATGCAGTAACGCCAGCGGGGCCAGCGTGGCATCGACCCTCTGCAGATGCACCATGGTCAGGTCGGGAATATCGGGCGGATTGCCCAGCATGATATCTTCCGCATGCAGCTGCGGCCACGGCACCCAGCGCCGCCAGCCCTGCTCCTGCGGATTGCGCGCCCAGTCGACGCCCAGATCGCCGCGTATCGCAAACGGACGATTGAGTTCGGTGGTGACTTTATTATTGATGGCGGGTTTCAGTCGGTTCCAGTCAAAGGTGGCGACCACTACGATGATGATAACGATTAACAACAACAGAATTCCTGCAACCCAACTGACTATTTTCCCGATAGGCGACATTGCGCTTTCTCCTTGCACTTTCACGGTCTCCGTTAAAGATAGTCGAGACCGTGGGCAACGGGGTCAGGGAAGCTGGATAGTAAGATGATTCAACTTAGAAAATGGGAGCGGACGCGAAAAGAAATAGCCCTGCGCGGCGATAGCGGGTGAACTTCTGACCTGCTGCCACTCGTCCTCAGTTTCCACCCCTTCAACGATCACCCCGTTACAGTAGCGGTTGATCAGCGCCAGCAGCATCGAAAACAGGCTGCGTCCTTCATCGGAGTTGCGCAGCAGGATAAACAGCTCGCGCGACAGTTTGATATAGTCATATCTCAGTTCAGTCAGCGCCGAGAAATTGGCCATGCCGGATCCAAAATCATCCAGCCACAGCGGCCCGAGCTCCGGCATCTGGGCGATCATCTCTTCCTGTGGCAGGACATGGTGTTCTGTCAGTTCAAAGCGTACCCAGGGCAGGCGGACAATCAGGCTGCGGACGCCGGATGATGCTGAATAGACAACAGCGACGGCCCATCAATGTTGACCGAGGCGACCACCGCATTCTGCTCGAAGAAAGGTGCCCACTGCGTTATGCGTTAACAGTTCGAGTTGTTCCTGTACCACATGCAGCCGCTGCGCAATTTCAAGCCCGGCAAAATAGGCTTCCGGCGACAGGATTTCTTCCGGTGCAGATGGATGGGTAATGGCCGTCAGCAACTCGATTGCCAGCAACCGCCCCGTGACCTGATAAATCGGCTGGAAGCAATAAAATCGTTGGCATTGGTGCCAAAAATGCGGCGTTTCCGGTTGGGAGTTGAGGTCAGTTAAAAAAGGTAGCCATTGACTAATACTCTCCATCACCATGATATTTTCCTGGTTGGTAATGAGCGCTCAAAATTGGCGACTCAGCGGCGATTATCGACCATGCCTGTGATCGCTTGATGAAATGTCCGGCCACATTAAAGCGGGGAGTTTACCAACCTTTAATGAGACGCTATCGCCAAAACAAGCCAAAAATAGCCCTCTTTATCAGCGCGATCGCCGCCATTCGTCACCTTAATTTAAATTAAAACACCGCTTTAAAACCATTGACGTCTGCCATACCAGACGCGAGACTAAGGCGATATTTCACTACAGGTCTAAAACCATGACGCAGAAAAAAATTGCCATTATTGGTGAATGCATGATTGAGCTGTCCGAAAAGGATGAGAACATTAAACGCGGCTTTGGCGGCGATACGCTGAATACTGCGGCCTACCTCGCCCGCCAGATGGATGAAGATCAGCTTCGGGTCGATTATGTTACTGCACTCGGCGTCGACTCCTTCAGCGATCAGATGATCGCTGCCTGGCAGCAGGAGAGGGTCAATACCGATCTGATCCAGCGCCTCGACAACAAGATGCCCGGCCTGTATGTGATTGAAACCGATGCTGAAGGCGAGCGAACCTTCTGGTACTGGCGCAGCGATGCCGCAGCCCGTTACTGGCTCGACAGTCCTCAGTCAGAGGCGATCTGTCAGCAGCTGGCGCACTATGACTCTCTACCTGAGCGGCATCAGCCTGGCGATTTTAGCCCCGGCCAGCCGTGATAAGCTGATGCAGCTGCTGGACCGCTGTCGGGCTAATGGCGGTAAGGTGATTTTTGATAACAACTATCGTCCACGCTTATGGGCGGATCAGGCCAGCGCGCAGGCGGCTTACCGCGCCATGCTTAACCGCACCGATACCGCTTTGTCTGACGCTGGATGATGAGCATCTGCTGTGGGGCGAACAGCCGCTGGAGGCGGTGATTGCCCACACTCGCCAGGCGGGTGCCAGTGAAATTGTGATTAAACGCGGCGCAGAATCGTGCCTGGTCCCCGTAGGGGATGCCCCCCTGACGGATGTTCCGGCGGTGCGTCTGGCGAAGGAAAAAGTGATTGATACCACCGCCGCTGGCGACTCGTTCAGTGCCGGTTATCTGGCCCGCCGTCTGACCGGCGCTTCAGCCGAAGCCGCTGCGCAACGGGGCCATCTCACCGCCAGCACCGTGATTCAGCATCGCGGCGCGATTATTCCCGCGGAGGCGATGCCCGACTAAAAGGCTCCGGCGAGGCGCGTATCAGTACAGCCCGTAGCCTGCCCGACCCATTATTGCCTCTTGACAGCCCGCAGCGAAATATCCGGTAAATTCCGGCTAACAAAGCGGGCTATACAGGACATTTACCTTAAGCGGATAAATCGTCATTAATCGCCCATCCTGCCGCCTTGACGCCTCCAGAGCGACTTATAAATTATTTTTTAAAATTAGCCATTTACTGGCAAAAACCGCCACCAGGCATAGTCCGAATCTGGTCATTTTTGCCGTTTTCGGATGGACGTCCGGCTGAAAAAGACCATCTTTTAATCAACAACAGCAGGACGCTGTGCTCTCCGGCCGCGAACAAAACAATTAAAACATCCCTCGCATCAGGATATGTTATGCACACAGAAATTATTAATATCTGGCCGCACGGTGATGCGCCAGGCGCCAAGCGATTCACGCGCGCAGCCGCATTATCGATATGGCCAAACATATGAGCCTTACGATCGCACCACCATCGGCGAACGTTGCCCGGAAATGGCGATCTGGCATCCGGTGGAGTCAAACGGTATTACCCTGCTGGTCGCGCCGGGCGGTGGCTATCATCGCGTGATGATCGATCGGGAAGGGAGCGCGCTCACCACCTTTTTTACCTCGATGGGCTACACCCTGGCGGTGATGACCTACCGGCTGCCTTATGATGGGCATCATGAGGGACCGGATGCGCCGCGTCCCGATGCCATGGTGCTAGTCTATCCGGTGATCAGCATGCGTGACGGCATTGCTCATGAAGGTTCGCACACCCGATTGCTCGGCGCGTGGCCCGATCAAAAAACCATTGAGGCTTATTCACTGGAAACCCGAGTCCACCCGCTGGTGCCGCCAACCCTGTTGATTCACGCCGCCGACGACGAATCGGTGTCGGTGTCGGTGTCGGTGTCGGTGAACCATAGCATGGCGTTTTTCGGCGCATTACGGGAGCACAACGTCCCTGCAGAAGTGCATTTCTATCAGAAGGGCGGCCACGGATTTGGTATCCGCGGTGTGGCGGATTTGCCCCTTGCCAGCTGGCCGATGCTGGTGACCAAGTGGCTCAGGGCAAAAACCTGAGGGATTACGCGGCGGGCGGCTGAATGTCGCTGACGCTGTTATCCGGCTGGCTGGCATCATTGCCGGCCGCCGGTGCCGCAGGCGGTGCCATTACTTTCTCCCAGTTACTCTGCAGGCTTTTCACGTTGGTTTCGGCTTCCCCTTCCGGCTGAATCAGCACCATCATCAGTTCCTGGCTAAGCTGCTGACGCAATTCCTGATTCAGCTGCTCGCGGGTCAGACCGGCGAGAAACGCCTGGCGCAGTTCCTGGTACTGTTCCGGGGCGATATCCACCACCGAGTTCTGCTGCGAGCGCAGACGCTGGCTCATCAGCACATCGGTATCGGTGCGGGCGTAGGTGGTGAACAGCTTGTTGAGCTCCAGCAGTTTCTGCGCCATCAACGCATCAAACTCCTCCGGCGATAAGCCTTTATCACGCACCGTCGCCAGTTCACGCGCCACCAGCGTCATGTTCTGCGCCAGCGATTCATTGCGCGCATCCAGGTTGATGGAGCACTGCGCACGCTGATAAAGCACGCGACAGTCAAAACCGACCTGCACGCCCTGCGCTTTGCTGTCGCTCAGCGCACGCTGAACGTGCCAGAACAGCACTTCACGCGCCAGATCGCCTTGCCAGTAATGTTGCAGGTTCTGGGAATCACGGATCGGTTGCCATGGCGTATCCCACACCAGCGACAGACGATCCTGGGTCATTTTACCGTTGACCAGGTTAACCGGCTCATGCGGCAGCGGCGATAAGGTCGGCAGCGGCGCAGGCGTTTCACGTTTGCCGGCTAACGGCGAAAACGCTTTGTTGATCTGCTCAGAGAGGCTACGGCTATCAAAATTACCCACCACATACAGCGTCATCACATCAGGCGTATACCACTGACGGTAAAAATCATTCAGCTGGGTTAAATCGACCGGCGCGCGCGGTTGTGCCGCAGGATCGTGCGCCAGCAGGGCCGAGCCTTTCAGGCGATAACGCCACCAGACATCCTTGGTATCTTTCGGCCAGGTAGCGACCGGATCGGAGGCGCTCAGCGCAGTATTTACCACCTGTTCGGTAATCGCCATATTGCCGGCGGTGGACGCCAGCCAGCTCAGCGCTTCTTTCAGCAGTTCAGGGCGATTGTTCGGCAGGCTGAGGTTGTATTGGGTTAAATCATAAGAGGCGATGACGGGGGGCAGCGGATGCTGGGGATCCATGGCCTGTTGCCACAAAGCGCGCTGCTGGTTGGTATCGAGCGCGGTGTTATGCACCATCGCCAGACGTGGCAGCAAATGGCTGAAGCCCGCCTGTTGCGCACTTTCGACCAGCGAGCCGGTATTCACCACCATGCGCAGTTCGATGCGGTCACTGGGACGTTGTGGTGTGGCCAGTAACTGCCAGTTAAATCCGTTATCCAGCTTGCCTTCCTGGCAGGCCGGATCCGGTTGCAGCGTTTCTGCCTGGAGACCATAGCTGGTTGCTGCCAGCACTAATCCACCAACCAAAAGCCGAATTCTGGTGCCCTGCATGTGAACCCCTACTCAAATAATTCAAATATCGTTATCGCTGGCACGTTTTGCCGCTGTTATTAGCGAATCGGCTGACGCCGAATCGCGCTGTTATCCAATAACAGAGTGTTTGACCACAGGAAGCTCAGGATGTCGCGCAACGAAGTGAAAAACGTCAAAAAAAACAAGTAGGGTTTATTATCCAAATGCCCGCTGTCAGGGCAAGTGACAGCGGGCATTTGTCGGGATTTAAGGGAAAATCAATGATTAAAGTGTGGAATCAGCTGCTTTTTTCGCCTTATTCCCACCGGCCAGTGTCTCTTTCAGCTGTTCTTGATCCAGCTGGTCGACCCACTTCGCCACCACCACGGTCGCCACGCCGTTACCCACCAGGTTGGTGAGCGCACGGGCTTCGGACATAAAGCGGTCGATACCCAGAATCAGCGCCAGACCGGACACCGGCAGATGGCCGACCGCTGAAAGCGTCGCTGCCAGCACGATGAATCCGCTACCGGTCACCCCGGCGGCCCCTTTCGAGGAGAGCAACAGCACCACCAGCAGGGTGATCTGATGAAAGATGTCCATATGCGCGTTGGTGGCCTGGGCAATAAACACCGCCGCCATGGTCAGGTAGATCGACGTGCCATCAAGGTTGAGGGAGTAGCCGGTCGGTATCACAAGGCCCACCACCGATTTTTTACAGCCCAGTCGCTCCATCTTATCCAGCATACGCGGCAGCGCCGACTCCGAAGAGGAGGTCCCCAGCACGATTAACAGCTCTTCTTTGATGTAAGCGATAAATTTGAAGATGCTGAACCCGGCAAATAACCGCGCAATCAGGCCCAGCACCACCACGAACAGGATACAGGTGATATAGAAGCAGATAATCAGCTGACCGAGCTGCACCAGCGAGCCAACACCATACTTACCGATGGTGAACGCCATCGCGCCGAATGCGCCGATCGGTGCCAGACGCATGATCATATTGATAATCCCGAAGATCACGCTCGAGAAGCTTTCAATCACGTTGAAAATCAGCGTACCGGTGTTACCGAGGCGATGCAGCGCGAAGCCAAACAGAATGGCAAACAGCAGTACCTGCAGAATATTCCCGCTGGCAAAGGCGCCGATGACGCTGTTAGGGATCACATCCAGCAGAAACGCGACCACTCCCTGCTGCTCTGCCTGCTGCGCATAAACCGCCACCGCTTTGGCATCCAGCGTGTCCGGATCGACGTTCATCCCGGCTCCCGGCTGCACCACATTGACCACCACCAGACCGATGATCAGCGCAATGGTACTGACAATTTCAAAATAGAGCAGCGCCACCGCACCGGTGCGGCCGACCGCCTTCATGCTCTCCATACCGGCAATGCCGGTCACCACGGTACAGAAAATAACCGGGGCGATAATCATCTTGATCAACTTAACGAAGCCATCTCCCAACGGCTTCATCTGGGTCCCTAATTCCGGATAAAAATGGCCTATCAAAACGCCGATGCCAATCGCCATCAGCACCTGGAAATAAAGGCTTTTAAAAAGTGAGGTTTTCATAAACAGGTGTCCACTAACGCCGTGAGGTGATGTTGTCGGATTCGTTATTGTGACTGACGGGCAACACAGGCGGCGCCTGACAATAACCCCAAAATAACACTCTGTTTACGTGATTAATACAGGCTTACAAACCAAGGGGGAAATGATACAGACGTAATTCTGAACTGAAACGCTTCATCAGCGGGTTTGTAACTAAAATGCTCACAAAATCAATGAATCAGGTAATTATTCCGGCCGTGAGTGGTTTTCGGCCCACGCTTGATTGAAGCGCGCCAGCGGCAGGGCTTCAGCATAAAGGTAGCCCTGCCCGATATGAACGCCGCGCGCCAGCAGCCAGTCGCGCTGCTCGGCGGTTTCGACGCCTTCAGCAATCACATCCAGATGGATGATCTCCGCTATTGCCGCCACGATGCGCACCATGGTGTCATCATCCGGCAGCGCCGCTACAAAGCTGCGATCCATTTTGAGCTTATTGACCGGCAACGCTTTTAACTGATGCAGAGAATTAAGGTTGGAGTAGCCCATGCCGAAGTCATCCAGCGCCACCGCCACGCCGGTCTGCTGCAACGTCCGCAGCAGTGAGATCGCCTGCCCGGTATTGCCGATATGGTCGGTTTCCGTCACTTCCAGCACAAAGGTGCCTGGCGCAATCTGATGGCGCTTCAGCAGCGCCTGCAGATGGGCGACCATTGCGGTATCGCGCAGCTGAACCGCTGAAATATTCACGCTCAGCGGCAGCATAATGCCCTGCCGCTGCCAGCCGGCCAGAATGCGACACGCCTCTTCAAACACCCAGCGGCCAATCGCGGTAATCACGCCAATCTCTTCAGCGCTGGCGATAAACTCCTCGGTCAGACCGAAACTGCCGTCCGGCTGACGCATCCGCAGCAGCGCTTCTGCACCGGCCAGTTCGCCGGTACGCATATCAATCTGCGGTTGCAGGTAAAGCGCAAACTGATCGTGATGCAGCCCCTGCAAAATATCGTGCTCCTGGGTCAGGCGTTTTTGCGCCCTCTCGGTTAAGGAGGCATCGAAGAACAGAATCTGATTCTTACCCTGATGGCGCGCCGACATCATGGCGGAGGTGGCGCGATCCAACAGCTCATTGGCGCTCAACGGCCGATCGTCGCGCAGCGCCAGGCCGATGCTGGCGTTCGGTCGCAGCTGCAGCTGATGCAGATTAACCGGCTGGTTAAGGCGAATCATCAGGTTACGCGCCAGCCGCAGCGCGCGGAATGGATTACTGGCGCGCTTCATCAACAGCACAAAGTCGCTGGGGCCGGTTTGCGCCAGCAGGGTGTGGTCATCCAGCGTACTGCGGATCTTCTCGACCAGCGTCAGCATCAGGGTGTCGCGCTGCTCATCACTCAACACGCCATTGGCTTCCTGCAGGGTCTCAATGCGGATCACCATCAGGCCGAGTGACTGATCAGGATTGCACATGTACTGCTCGACCAGCGCCAAGAACAGCGCCCGGTTGGGCAGATCGGTAACGTCAAAATGGGTGGTCAGCCGGCTCATCTCATCATGCACTGACTCAAGAACCTGCTGATTACGATTGTAACTGCGGATCAGCATGCCGATTTCATCGTCACGGTGGCTCGGCGGCAGCGTCAGTTTATGGGTCAGAATTGACTGCGGCGGCAGCTCCTGCAGTTCACGTGAGATATTACGCAGCGGATGGACCACCAGCCGGTTAATGCACCAGCTGATCGCCACCGACAGAATCAGCGCCAGCAGCAAATAGGTGGTGATCATGGTCGACAGCGTACTGAGGATAAACTGGTAGACGCGCGTCGAGTTGGCCTGCAGCACCAGATAGGCCAGCGGTTTCGGCAGCCCAGTGTTTTCAACCGAGTAGAGCGGCAGGGTAATCTGCACCGGCAACTCAAACAGACGTGCCACCAGCCGCGGCACCGGCTTCTCGTTTTCGAAGTCGGCATGCAGCGCCTGGAACGCGTTGGGCAGCACCACGTCGGCGCGCGATAAAATCCCGGCGGGTTTCAGCGAGTGGAGAATGCGTTCGGCCTGCGGAATATCCGCTCTCAGCACCGCTTCTGACAGCGGCTGCCGGACGGTATGGGCGATATTCTCCATCTGCTGGGCGTAGTCAATCCTGCGCTGCTGCACAAAATGAAACAGTTGGATGACGATAAAGATACTGATGGTGATAACCGCAACCAGCGAAACCGTCGCCATCTGCTTTATCGTAAGTGACCGGCTTACCCGCAAAAATTCTCTCCCGACTATAAAAAAGCTCAGATATCAGACAGGAAAATGTCCGGCAAGTATATTCCAACGTTGGTTTTTTTGTTGGCAATAGCGCCACAGCGGGGAGATTCAGCTTCTCTACCCGATAAGGGCGGTTTTTTCCGCACTTATCGGGCAGGCAATACCAGCGGGATTAACGCTTTTCCTGAAACGCCATCCAGGTCAGCAGTTGCAGGCTGGCCTAAAAATAGTTCTGATCCGCTGCCAGCCGGTCGCTCAGATAGCCGGTCTCATTCAGCGTCAGATCGCGCACCGCCAGCAGACCGCCTTCAAGATGGTAAGGCGCGGGAGTATTGGCCAGTACATCAAACCAGGCCGGCGTCATCATCCGGCTATAGCCCTGCCAGACCTGCTGAAACGGCACCAGCGCCAGGCTGTGCGGATCGTACCACCAGATATTCAGCGGCACGCGAATCGCACCGTAGCTAAAGCGGCTGGAATAGCCGATGGCGGGGGCAACCGAGCCGTCGGCATTCAGCGCCCCCAATCCAGCGGCAGGCCACTGTTACCGAAATGCAGCTTACCGAGCAAATCAAGTCCGCTCTCAATCAGCTGATTCCACACCTGCAGATGGCTGTGTTCACCAAACTCCCGCCACGCCTGAAACAGGAAGTAAGAGGGGTTAAGCACCACATAGCTGCTTTTATTGAAGCCCTGCGCGCCTGGCAACAGCACGGTATGGCCGCCAAACGTCACCACATCCAGCTTAATAATCGCCCGCTGAATACGGTCAGACGCCTGCTGATAGCTCTCCACCTGCCATTTCTGCGCGGCCCGCTGCAACGCCCAGGCCAGCAGGAGAGCCATCAGAGGCGTTATTTTTATCCGCAACCGGGCTTGCGGCGTCTGGCGTATAGCGCCAGTAAAACAGATCGGTTTATGGATTCCCTAACTGGCTGCGCGTCCACTGCCACAGCCGATCAAAGGTGGCGCGATCGTCATTCGCCACCGCCAGGAGCATGCCGTAGCCCTGCCCTTCGGTATGGCTGACATTGTTATTCGCGGTGTCGATGACCCGCCCTTCTGACGTGACAAAGCGACTTTTAAAACTGTCCCAGCCGCTGGCAGCGGCTTGCGCGCTGCCGAGCAACAGCCAGATACAGCAGATCCATCCCAGCCACTGTGGCTTAACGTTCATTCATCTATCCTATTGATATCGGTAATACAGCGCGCTGCCATCATTCGGTTCAGGCGTTACCGGCACCGCACTTGCTGCCGCCCTGAGCCTGCAGCCAGCCCGAGAACAGCCCCGTCGCGACTGCGCCAAACGCCGCCTGCCAGTCAGCAGGCGTATGGACATTATCACCTGCCGGTAAGGCGTGATGACCGATCAACAGCGCCTTCTCTTCCGGCTGGATCTGCACAAACCCCCAGTTAAAACGCGCCAGTTGCAGATTCATTTCCCGCTCCAGATCCTGCACCGTGCGTGCTTCAGGCAACGGATAGCGGGCTGCCAGCGATTCACCCATGTTGTATAGGAAGGCTTCAGCCTACTGCAGGCCGCCGTTGGCGACCATGCCTTCAATCAGTACGCTGACCAGATCAAACCAGCCGGGTGGATGCGGATGCGACACGCCAGAATGCTCATTCATTATTTATCTCCAAACAGATAACGGACATAAAGCTGCGCGCTGCTTTCGTTGTAATCGCCAAAGGTGTTGTAGCCCAGCTGGCCGCCTATCGTCACCTCTTTATTAAGTTTGTAATCGGCACCCGCGTGCAGGTTATAACCGATACCGTTTTTACTGCCGCCGGAGTAGTACGCGCTTTTCACGCTACCGTCGGCAGCCAGCGCTTCCAGCGGTGACTGCAGGCTGGCATCGTCCGGCAAGTAAGCGCTCTTATCCTGACTGTAAGACTGATAGCCGACCGAACCGCCCAGCGTCACTTTCAGATCGTCATACTGACGTGAGAAGTCGACCGGGAATGACACGAAAGCGTAGTTTTGCGGACTGAAGTAGCCGCCCTGGCCATAACTGAAATAGCTCAGGTTTTTTGAGAAGTCCATCCACGACAGGCTTATCCCCACCTTCAGCTCCCGGTCGTCGGCATGGTAAGGACGCACATAAGCGCCGGCGGTTGCCTGCAGATTGTTGTTACTGGCGACATTCTCACCGAGGTAGCTTTAAGCCCCCGCGCCAGCGTAGAAACCGGCATCGCCATTGTCATAACTCAGTAAGGCGTTGCCGCCGTTTTTTGTGACGCGGCCCCACCGCTTGCCGCTGTTCTTGTCCTCTGCGACGACATACGACAGCAGACTGTCGGTGATGGAGCGACGTTCGCCGGTCAGGATCAGTGTCAGGAAGTCGGTAAGCTTCAGCGACCACTGCACCCCGCCCAGCGGCGTACTGCCGAGATCGACCTTGTAGCTTTCGCCCTTCAGCGCCAGGTTCAGCTCGACGCCCGAGGCAGTTTGTGAATCGGTCGTGGCATTCGGCACGTCATTCAGGGTTGCGCCCCCTGCGGCGCTGCCGGCCGTTAGCGATACCGGCGTCATAGTGAAGTCAAAGCGCGACTCGCCAAACGGCACGGTGGAGAAGGTCAGCGGCGCTTTGGCTTCGGTTAGCTTACTCAGTCCCGATTCGCCATCACGACCGCGCACCTGCACCATTCCCTGGCTCCAGCTGGCCGTTTTCTCCTGCAGCGAATCCATCATGGTGTCAATCTGACGCAGGGTCTGCGACGCGTTAGATACCGTCGTATCGCCTTCCGCCTGCTCAGGGCTGGCCGACGTGGCGGCTGGCGCGACCTGCCAGGGCAGCACGGTGCCGTAGCGGGAAGCGGAACGCCCGACCGGCGACGTATTGCGGTCGATAAACGGATTATCCGCCAGCGCCAGCCCGCCCACGGTCGGCATACTGCCCGGCTGCGCGCCCTGCAGGCCAATCAGCTGTCCGCGTGCCGAGCAGATAGCGCATCGCCTCGCCATGCTCGCCATTCGCTTCCGCCACCCGTGCTAAAAGCAACAGGCGATCCGGCATCTGGGTGGCAGTGTTCAGGTCGCGCGTCAGCGTGTTGGCGCGCTGCACATTAATTCTGCGCCAGCGCGACGTTAATCGCCCCGACGCGCGCATCCTGAGTCGGCGTATCCTGGGTCATCAGGTAGTCATATACCACGCCCGCGTCCCGGTTCATCTTGCCGTCCTGATAGAGTCGCGCCATGGCGAACATCAGATCGCGGTTCTGCGGATCCTGTAAGGCACCGATCAGCTTATCGTAGGCCGCCGCATACTGCCGCTGCTGGCGCAGGCGATCGACTTCATTAATCAGATAACCGTTACGCATCGCTGCCAGCTGCGTCGGGGTGCTGCGCGCCTGCAGTTCCGGGTTGCTGAGGAAGCGCTGCGCTTCTGTGCTCAGCCCGGCCTGGTTCAGGACCGTTACCTGCGCCGCGTAATCACCGGCATTGCCCTGCATACCGCGCTGCATATTGGTGCGCACCACCGAAACCGCGGTGGTGAGATCGCCAGCCTGCGCCAGCTTCTGCGCCAGATTACCGGCATCAACCGGGTTGGCGGGCGGATTCACCGCTAACGCTTTCAGGGTGTTAGCGGCGGCGGCATTGGCGCCCTGAGACAGATACTGGTCAGCGGTGCTCATCTGCAGGTTGAAATTGACCCGCTGCGCCAGATCGCGCATCTCACGCGTTTGGGCAGCAGCCGGAATGCGTGACAGCATAAAGTTCACTGGTGCTGGCACCACTGCGCATCACCGGCTGCATGACATTAGCAGCCTGTAAAGGCTCACCCTGTTGCCGGTAAAGACGGGCCAGATCGAGCCACAGCCAGCCATCGGCTGGGCTGATGGCGTCGCTTGCGCATTGGGCTGCACGGTCGGTGCCGCGCTGTTAACCGACGCGGGGTTGCTGGAGTCATCAGCTGATAGCGTTTCGGCCCAGGCTGGCGTCAGCCACAGCGCCGCGGTCAGTGAACTGACCAGCAGCGTTTGGGTCAGGGTTTTCATACTGCGCCATCCTCTTTCGCAGCCGCGGCAACCGGGTCGACATTTTTACGTTTATCGTGGCGTCCTTTCCAGGTCAGCCAGAACAGCTTAAACACGGTACGAATAATGGTTCCCAGCGAGATCAGCGGGTTATCCTGCTTATACTCCCCGGCTGAATCCGGGCATCGGCGCGTGCCAGCACTACCCGCACCAGCTCACGACGGCGCGCCAGAGGCATCGCCTCAAAACGCAGACGGATGGTCTCCGCATCGCCAGAAATCTTACTGACCGGGATGGTGATCGCCCCGGATTTAAGCAGCAGATCGATCTCTTCAATCTCATCGAATTCATGACGGTTATCTGGCGCATCCAGCTGCGCGCCGCCCATGGAGAGATCGCTGGTCAGGGTGCATGACGAAATACCGCTGGCGTAGTGAATGATCGCCGGGATCTGCACCTCAATACGGATGGTTTTACGCACCTGTTTGGTTTCGCGCGCCACGGCAATCGCCGCCATCAGAATGATCAGGCTGAAGATGGCCCATCCGACGTTCAGCGCAATAACGCAAGGATCGACGCCAAAATAGTCATGCATCACCGCCCGCACCACGCCCGCTACAATGCCGATGCCCAGCAGCAGTGCCACAATGACGTGCGGACGCACGATATGGAAATCGAAGAAGCCCTGATCCAGCACCCCGCCTTTATCGGTCACGTTGAATTTACCGTGCTTCGGCGACAGCAGCGTCAGGATGGTCGGGATCACCAGATGCGGCAGCACGTACGCAAAGATCAGCGACGCGAAGGAGTGAATAATATTGATATTAAACAGCAAGTAAGCCAGCGGCGCGATGAGAAAGGCCACGCGCGGCAGACCAAACTGGAAGTGCAGCATGGCGTTAAGGTAACACAGGCGCTGCTGCCACTTCAGGCCGCGGCCAAACAGCGGATTATCCACCCGGAAAATCTGCGTCATACCGCGCGCCCAGCGGGTAAGCTGAATAATGTGCAGACCGAGACGCTCGGTCGCCGGTCGCCGGTCGCCGGTCGCCAGCGGAATGGACAGAAACGCCGATCCCCAGCTAAGGCGCTGCATTTTCAGAGCGGTATGCGCATCTTCGGTCACGGTTTCTACTGCAAATCCACCAATCTGCTCCAGCGCTGAACGGCGGATCACCGCACAGAAGCCGCAGAAGAAAGTGGCATTCCAGTTGTCGTTGCCCTGCTGAACCGGGCCGTAAAACAGTGAACCTTCATTCGGGATGCTGCGCGCGGCGCGCAGGTTACGCTCAAACGGATCGGGCGAGTAGAAGTAGTGTGGCGTCTGCAGCAACGCCAGTTTCGGATCTTTCAGGAACGGGCCTGCCGTTGCCTGCAGGAAAGTACGCGTCGCGACGTGGTCGCAGTCAAAAATGCAAATCAGCTCACCTTTGGTGATTTTCATTGCATGATTGAGGTTGCCGGCTTTGACGTGATTGTTGTCGTCACGGGTGATGTAGCCTACGCCCACATCGGCGGCGAAGCGGGCGAACTCGCTGCGCTTGCCGTCATCCAGCAGATAGACTTTCAGTTTGTCGCGCGGATAGTCGATACACTGCGCGGCCAGCACGGTGTCGCACACCACATCGAGGCTCTCATTATAAGAAGGAACGTAAATATCCACCGTCGGCCATAGATCGGTATCATCCGGTAACGGTTCGATGGTGCGCTTTAATGGCCAGGTGGTTTGCAGAAAGCCGAGAATTAAGATCAGCCAGATATAAGCCAATCCCTAAAATCGCTTCGACTTCGGAATTAAAATGCAACGTCTCGGTAGTACGCCACCAGATATAACGGGTAGACATCAAAGCCGACAGGACCACCATCATCACGGTTATTTTGCGGCTTTTGCTGAAACCCAATATAAAACATCGAACCAATGCTAATCAGGCCGAAAATATACTGCTTCTGGCTGTCCATTGGCGTAATGATGATCACCGCAGCAACGGGCGCAAGCACCAGCAGCAGGTAAAACCCGATTTTACTCATGATTCACCCTGAGAAGAGCTGTGTTAGTTCAATCACCTGTTCACGTCAGGTGATTAATATGGGTTAGTACGGATGGGAGCCTGAACTTCGCCGTTGCCGACGGTGATATTCAGAATGCTGCTGACACGTTTGGCAATCAGTTCAATATCAAAGGCCGCCGCAGACGCGGGACTAAAATCATAAACAGACTGCTGGGAAGCATTCGCTTCACCCACGCTTTCGTCGCGGTGAACCACGCCGAGTAAATTATCGCCCAGCCGCTGTTGCATAAACGCCGTCACGTCACGATTAATATTGCGACGGTTATCGCACTGGTTCAGGACGAAACAGTGTCCCTGTTTATCGTTGAGAGGTTTACCGGTCATCCGGTTCTCCTCAATCTGCGGTAATAATGAGACCGAAGCGGTATCCGCTAACATCACCACTAAATGCATATCGGCTAGCGCCGTCATTGCTTTAAGGGCCGGACCCAGACCCGGCGGAAAATCAGCCACGATCACCAGGCCAGGATAATTGAGTACCGTGTCGAGTCCGCGCTGAATAAAATGCGGATCTTTCATCAGCTGTTCTTCAAAGCGCTCACGCTGGGGCTCGGTCACGTCGCCATAGGGCAGCACGAAGATATTGCCGCCGGTGGTCAGAATCGACTGGCTCCAGTCCGCCTGCTCTTCCGAACGGGCCACAAATCCGCGCCCGTCATGGAGCGGAACGCCAAAATGCAGACGCAGAGCATTCTGCACATAAAAATCAATTGCCAGAACTTTGCTACCGGAACACGCCAGACTCCAGGCCAGGTTCGCCGCCACAGGCGAGGTGAACTCCGTCGGTGGGTTTGTCACCGCAGCGGGCTGAACAGCAGCATGGCGCAGCGTTGCTACCGGCTCTGCCGGTTTTAGCGAGGGCGGCGGGAACAGCGATGAAGATCCGGTTTCAGCGGTCACGTTCGCTGCGGCTGCACTGCCCGCCAGACTGTCCAGAATCGAGCCGCGGGCTGCCGTTGCCGGTTGCGCACTGAGGGTCGACTGACGCGGCAGAGAGGCCGGAGCCGGGGCGCTGAATTCATCACCACGCAGCGGCTGAGGTTGGGGCAAATCAATACGCTGACCGACGCCAAGGGTGTTGCTGGGCATCACTCGCCAGCTGACGAATCAATGACCATTTACTGTGTTCCGCCGCTTCCTGCGTCTGGCCAGACATATCTTTAAAGGCGATGTCGAGCGTTTTTGCGTCTTCTCTTTAAAACGCTGCAAATCGTCGTAATTCTTCATTGACCATGGCCTGCAACAAGGGGGGGAATTTTCCTAGAATGTAGCACATTCACTTAAACTCAGTGAGAAAAATCTGATTACAAAAACAGCGAATTCAATAAAATAATTTAATAAGAAAGATTCGATAAGAACCGAAAAAGGGCGATGGCGACTGCTTTTGTCCTGAAATTAATAAGTGAGGTTTAAGTTAAATTGATTAGCAGTATTTTAACAAGCTACGACTGGAATGCGCGCATGGAGCAGCTGGCACAGCCAGCAGGCATAAGATGAGATTAATCCCCGACGCTGACTAAATTTGCCTAGCAACCTCACGCGCATCTGTCAGCGTGAAATGCCTCGCAGACGTTGAGGATATTTACCTGTTTCTGCTGCAAATATCAGCGGCCAGGCCATTGATTAATCAGAATAATGAAAATGCGCAAGAGATAAAGGGAAGAGGCGACGGGATGTGCGCTGAGCGAAACGGGCAGTAAAAAAGGCGCCACAGGCGCCTTTCCACACTTAACCGACTTTTTCTGCCGCGCCAACCGGCTGATTTTCATCCTGGTCGACGGCGAAACAGGCGATCTGCTGACCACCGTAGCTTTTCAGCTTCGGTTGCAGCTGAACGCAGGTGCCAAAGCGCCGGCGGCAGCGTGCATTGAAGGCGCAGCCCGGTGGCGGACTGAGCGGACTCGGCAGTTCGCCGGTCAGCTTAATCCGCTCACGTCGGTCGTCCGGATTCAGACGCGGCGTGGCCGACAGCAGAGCCTGGGTGTACGGATGGCGTGGGTTAGTAAAAAGCGCCTCTTTACTGCCCTTCTCAACGCAGCGTCCGAGGTACATCACCATCACTTCATCCGCAATGTGTTCCACCACCGACAAATCGTGCGAGATAAAGACGTAGGAAAGTCCCATATCCTGCTGCAGATCCATCATCAGGTTCAGCACCTGGGCGCGCACCGAGACGTCGAGCGCTGAAACCGGCTCATCGGCAATCAGCACGTCCGGATCGAGCATCAGGCCGCGGGCAATCGCAATACGCTGGCGCTGCCCCCCGGAGAAAATGTGGGGATAGCGGTCGTAGTGCTCGGTCTTCAGGCCCACTTTGGCCATCATCTCCAGCGTCTTCTCGCGGCGCTCGGCTTTGGTCAGCGTAGTGTTGATGATCAGCGGCTCTTCCAGAATCTGACTCACTTTCTTGCGCGGATTCAGTGAGCCGTAGGGGTTCTGAAAGACGATCTGGATTTTCTGACGACGCAGTTTCTGCGCCTGCGGATCGTGCTTCAGCAGATCCTGACCATGCCAGTAAAGCTGCCCTTCGGTCGGTGTTTCAATCATCGTCAGCAGGCGACCAAGGGTGGATTTTCCACATCCCGACTCGCCGACTACCGCCAGCGTTTTGCCGCGTTCCAGATTAAACGAGACACCATCCAGCGCTTTCACCAGACGTTCCTGACCAAACAACCCTTTCTTCACCGGGTAGTGCTTTTTCAGATCGATCGCCTGTAACAAATTCTCATGCTTGGTTGTTTCATGACTCATAAGTCGGTCTCCCGGCATCGTCCAGCGGATAGTGGCACTTGGACTGGCGGCCTGGAATGGTGCGCAGTTCCGGTTCTTCCTTACGACAATGGTCAGTGGCATAAGGACAGCGTGGGTTGAGCAGGCAGCCAACCGGGCGATCGTATTTGCCCGGTACCACACCCGGCAGCGAGGCCAGACGGGCTTTATCGGCAGCAAACTCCGGCAGAGCACGCAGCAGCGCCTGGGTGTAAGGATGACGCGGCGCCTTAAAGATATCGGTCGCTTTGCCGCTCTCCACCACCTGACCGGCATACATCACAATAATGTGGTGCGCCGCTTCGGCCACTAACGCCAGATCGTGGGTAATCAGGATCAGCGCCATGTTCTCCTGCTGCTGTAACTCCAGCAGCAGTTCGATGACCTGCGCCTCGATAGTCACGTCGAGCGCGGTGGTTGGTTCATCGGCAATCAGCAGTTTGGGACGGCAGGCAATCGCCATAGCGATCGTGACACGCTGGCTCATCCCGCCCGACAGCTGGTGCGGATAAACATCCAGTCGCGACGCCGGATCGGGAATGCCCACCTGATTCAGCAGGTCAATTGCCCGCTGACGCCGGGTGCGCTTGTTGCCGCCCTGATGCACTTTGATCGCTTCCATGATCTGGAAGCCCACGGTGTAACAGGGGTTGAGGCTGGTCATCGGGTCCTGGAAAATCATCGCCACTTCCGCGCCCACCAGCTGGCGGCGCTCTTTTTCGGAGATGCGTTTCAGGTCACGCTGGTTGAACTCCAGCTTTTCCGCCATCACTTTGCCCGGGAAATCGATCAGCCCCATAATCGCCAGCGAGCTGACCGATTTACCGGAGCCGGACTCGCCGACAATGCCGACCACCTGGCCCTGCTCCACCTGATAACTGATGCCGTCAACCGCCCGGAACGGTGCCTTTTCGTCGCCGAAATGCACCGACAGTTTGTCTACATTTAATAACGCCATCTCGGTGCCTCTTTACTGCTTGAGTTTCGGGTCGAGTGCATCACGCAAACCATCGCCCATCAGGTTAAATGCCAGCACGGTAAGCAGAATGACTAATCCAGGGAACGTCACCACCCACCAGGCACTTTGCGCATACTGCAACACGTCGGAGAGCATGGTGCCCCACTCCGGCGTTGGCGGTTGCGCACTCATACCGAGAAAGCCCAACGCCGCCATATCCAGAATGGCGCTGGAGAAACCTAACGACGCCTGAACAATCAACGGCGCGAGACAGTTAGGCAGAATATTAACGAACATCTGACGCAGCATCCCGGCCCCGGCGACGCTGGAGGCGGTCACGTAGTCGCGGTTCACTTCTACCAGAACCGCGGCACGGGTCAGACGGATGTAGTGAGGCAGCGCGACAAACGTCAGGGCGATAGAAGCGTTAACGATCGAGGGACCGAAAATGGCCACCAGCACCAGCGCCAGCAGCAGGCTGGGCAGCGCCAGCATGATATCGGCCAAGCGCATAATGATGGCATCCACCACACCGCCGAGGTAACCGGCCAGCAGGCCGAAGATCACCCCAAAAATCAGCGACAGCACCACTACCAGACAGCCGACCAGCAGCGACAGACGCGCGCCGTACACCAGACGCGACAGCACATCGCGGCCAACATCATCGGTGCCGAAGATGTAGCTCCAGTTTCCGCCTTCCTGCCAGACCGGCGGATGCAGCAGCGCATCGCGGAACTGTTCCGCCGGCGCATGGGGCGCCAGCAGATCGGCGAACACCGCCACCAGCAGCATAATGATGATGTACGCTAGGCCCACCACGGCGCCTTTATTGCGTTTAAAATAGTGCCAGAATTCCTGAAACGGGGTCATCGGCTTGAGTGCAACGGTTACGCTGGCGGGATCAACAACAGACATGATGCCCCCTTATTTATTATGACGTATGCGCGGGTTAACCACGCCATACAGCAGATCAACCAGCAGGTTGACCAGGATAATCAGTACCGCCGTCAGCAGCACGCTGCCCTGCACCACCGGATAATCGCGGCGTTGCAGCGCTTCAATCAGCCAGCGCCCCAGACCCGGCCACGAGAAGATGGTTTCGGTCAGGATCGCGCCGGCCAGTAAGGTCCCGACCTGCAGACCGATGACGGTCACCACCGGCAGCATGGCGTTACGCAGCGCATGCACCACGATAACCCGCATCCGCGTCAGGCCTTTGGCGCGCGCCGTACGGATGTAATCTTCACCCAGCACTTCCAGCATCGCCGAGCGCGTCATACGCACAATCACCGCCAGCGGAATGGTGCCGAGCACGATAGCGGGCAAAATCATGTGCATCACCGCATCGTGGAAATCACCCGCCTCGCCCCAGAAAAAGGTGTCGATCAGCATGAAGCCGGTTAGCGGCATGGCGTCATCGAGGAATACGGTGTCGTCGACGCGACCGGAAACCGGCGTCAGGTTGAACTGCACCGAGACCAGCATGATCAGCATGATGCCCCACCAGAAGATCGGCATCGAGTAGCCGGTCAGTGAGATGCCGACCGCGGTGTGATCGAAGATCGAGCCACGTTTAACCGCCGCCATCACCCCAACCGGGATACCGACCGCGACCGCAAACAGCATCGCGCAGACGCCCAGTTCCAGCGTGGCTTTAAAGCGCGGCACAAATTCATCCCATACCGGGATGCGGCTCTTGAGTGAAATGCCCAGATCGCCATGTAATACGCCGTTAATGTAGTTCAGGTACTGTTTCCACAGCGGCTGATCAAGGCCTAACAGCGCCATTAACTGCGCGTGACGTTCAGGAGAAATACCGCGTTCGCCCGCCATGATCAGCACCGGATCGCCGGGGATCATGTGAACAAATGCGAAGGTGAGTAATGTAATACCGATAAACGTTGGGATGACAAGGCCCAAACGTCGGAGTATGAACTGCAGCACAATCCGGGTTCTCTCTTGTCCGCGCGACCGTCGCCGCGAGGGTAGTTATTGCTTACATCTGACGACGGGGTAGGCCCGACCGCGACGCAGCCAAGCTGCGCCTCTACCGTTTCCAGTAAAACAGGGAGATAAAGCCGGAGCGACACTTGGCCGCCCCGGAAAAGGCAACAATTATTCCTGAATGTCTACCTGGGCAAAGTAGTGTCCGCCAAGCGGATCGACTTTGTAGCCGGAGACTTTCTTGCTGACCGGTTCGTAGACCGTTGAGTGCGCGATCATCAGCGCCGGTGCCTGGTCATGCATCACAACCTGTGCCTGCTTGTAGTACTCGATGCGCTTGGCCTGATCGGCGGTAGCGCGTGCTGGCTGAATCTGATCCTCAAAGGATTTATCGCACCAGCGCGAGTAGTTAGAGCCGTCTTTTGCCGCTGAACAGCTGAACAGGGTGGCGAGGAAGTTATCCGGATCCCCATTATCACCGGTCCAGCCCATCATCACGGTCTGGTGTTCGCCGGCTTTGGCACGCTTCAGATATTCGCCCCACTCATAGGTAACAATCTTGGCTTTCACGCCAATCTTCGCCCAGTCAGACTGAATTATCTCCGCCATACGGCGCGCGTTCGGGTTGTAAGGACGCTGTACCGGCATCGCCCACAGGTCGATGGAGAAGCCATCAGCCATGCCTGCTTCTTTCAGCAGCGCTTTGGCTTTTTCAGGATCGTAGGTGTAGTCCTTAACGGCGTCGTTGTAACCCCACATGGTTGGTGGGATCAGGTTTTTAGCCGTCTGGCCTGCACCCTGGTAAACGGCATCAATGATCGCCTGTTTGTTCACCGCCATGGTCAGGGCCTGACGTACTTTCAGATTATCCAGCGGTTTTTTCTCAACGTTATATGACAGATAGCCGACGTTCAGGCCAGCCTGCTCATACAGGTTGATGTTTTTGTCCTGCTTCATGCGCGCAATGTCAGCCGGGTTTGGATACGGCATTACCTGACATTCGCCCTTCTGCAGTTTGGCGTAACGCACAGAAGCATCCGGCGTAATGGAGAAGACCAACCGATCGATTTTCGGTTTAGTGCCCCAGTAGTCCGGGTTGGCTTTATACAGAATGCGCGAATCTTTCTGGTACTGCAGCAGCTGGAACGGGCCGGTACCGACCGGATTCAGGTCAACCTTTTGCGGCGAGCCGGCTTTCAGCATGTTTTCAGCGTACTCTTTCGACAGAATAGAGGCGAAGTCCATGCCGAGATCCGCCAGGAACGGCGCTTCAGGACGGGTCAACACAAAGCGCACGGTATGATCGTCCACTTTTTCGATTTTGCTGATCAGCTTCGGCATATCCATGCCTTCGAAATATTCGTAGCTGCCGCCAGAGACGCCATGGTAAGCGTTGTTTTTATCCAGCTGGCGTTCAAAGGTGAACACCACATCATCCGCGTTAAATTCGCGCGTTGGTTTGAAATCTTTGGTGGTCTGCCACTTCACGCCCTTGCGCAGGTGGAAGGTGTAGGTTTTGCCGTCTTCGCTGACATCCCACTTCTCGGCCAGTGCCGCGTGCAGTTCGGTGGTGCCGATGGTGAACTCAACCAGACGGTTATAGATCTGGCGTGAGCTGGCGTCGTAAGTGGTACCCGAGGTGAACAGCTGCGGGTTAAAGCCTTCCGGAGAACCTTCTGAACAGTAAACCAGGGTTTTTGCCTGAACACCGGCGGCGACAGTCATAGCAATCAGGCTCAGACCGACCTTCAGCATCCCGGATTTAGCCAGGGAGTTGATCATGCTTTTGCTCCATTGTGATGTGATGTTGTGTGCATTGCCCGACCTCTGGTTTTTTATGCGGTTCAGGCGTACCACCGAACGGGTTGCTAAAAGCGCGTCAGGTTTTTTATGTTTTTCCTGATGCCGTGGAAGCGGTCAGAAAATTCCGTAACTGCGCTTTATTGACGCATCAATTTGTCAACAGTTGCAAAGAACGTCAATACAATGGTTGTTTATTTACACAGAGTGTGAGGGATAGCAAGCAACGGTAAACGGCTAAAAGCCATACAAAGCACAGTGTCGCTGGCGTAACTTCCGGACTTTCTGCTGGATAGGCAGTTTGTCGCTAGTGATTCTCACCGCTAAAAAACTTAAAATTTTTACCGGCAAATGCTGAATAACTGAACGATTCACCGTGCGTTATGACGTTCACCCAGTGGAATATGCTGGTATTAAGGCATAAGAAATCAGCAACTTGCCGCTTTCGGTCATAAGAAGAACGTGTCACGAATTATCCCTGCGTCGCAGATGTGGCAAGGCCTGCCGATGGGAAAAGCGGATTAATCCCGGCTGAAAAGCAGATTGCGTTACGGATGCCTGTTTTATTGGAACTTTCTGGAAGATCGCAAAAAAGAACAGCCAGCGATGGAAAGCGGGAATAGCGTAAAGAAGCAGAGAGTAGCCCGATTCGCTATAAACCCCTACCTGCACAGTAAACACGGTCAGACTTAACCTGATCGGGGTTTGTCAGCAGGCTGAAGCGACTTTCTGGCCGTCTGATGCTGCTGCCGGAGGTGAAGCGAAGGGAGCATACGCCTGTAGCAAAGCATAGCGGGCCAGGGAATGCGCCTTTTGCGTCTTTGCGAAAGGCGTATGCTCCCTGAAGCCTGCTCAGCGGTAAGAACGGGACTGCTTAGGGAACACGGGCAGATCGGAAAGGCGCTAACGCCAATCCCTGGCCGCTCGGCCCGCACGTACGCACCTGAATCCCTGAGGTGCGCCCGTAGCCGGGCCAACGCTTTGCGTTGTTCAAAAACGCTCCCGGCGTTTTTGTCCATGGCGCGGAACGCTTTCCTCCTCTGCCCGTGTTCCCCGCGCCTTGAGCTTATTCTTTGCGATTGGGTCAATCTGCAAGCTCAAACCTCCGACCCACTGGATCCCAAACCAGTTGCGCTACCAAGCTGCGCTACTCGCCGATGGGGGCGCGTGCTACTGCGACCCCCGATCAGCGTCAACCGCTTTTTGCGCTTTTGCCGCCGATCGCCTGGAAAGCGCGCGGTTGCTGACAATCCCGCGCCCGATCCGCCGATTCGGCGTTGTTATTACAGCGGTTTCGCCGGGCTGGTCGCCGGAGCCTGACACCAGTTATTGGCCGGATTAATCCCGCCATCTGGCGATGGTGTAACCCAGGCAACCAAGAATGGTATCAAACAACTCTACGTGGCGATGGGTTTTGCCAACGCGCTGCTGCGCCGGCAAGCGCTCAAAGTTGCTGCGGTTCTGGCTGTCGGCCAGATACTTATCTAATCCAACGCCCACACCATCATCGGAACGCGGAACTGCTCCGGCGGAGCCATCTCACGCGGGGGTGCCGTGCAGGTGTATGTTTTCGCTGATCGACTCACCGTGGTCAGCGGCATAGAAGACAATCGCCTTCTTATCACGCAGCTGATCCAGCACGCTGTCGAGCATGCTATCGACATACAGCATCGAGTTGTCATAGGCATTAATCAACTGCGCTTTGCTGCAGGTTTCATCAACCCCCATACATTCCGGCTGGTACTTCGCGAAACTGCGCGGGTAACGCTGAGAATAGAGGTAGTGCGAACCCCTGGTGTGCAGCACTACCAGATGCTTGCCTTTCGGGAAGCGATCCAGTGACGCCTTCATCTCAGGCACCAGCAGCATGTCATCGACCGCTTTACCCTGGTTACGCTTCTCTGAACCAATCTGCTCACGGAAAGCAAAAAAGTTGTTGGCGTTGATGTTGTCCTAAAACCAGACCTCACTCTGCATCGCAAACAGCTCAGAGGTAAAGCCCAGCTCTTTCATCACCGCAAACACGTTTTGCTCTTTCAGCGTACGGCCGGGATTATCCATGGTGCCGCCTTCGCGCACGAACATGCAGCGCAGCGACAGCTTGATGGCGGTATCACAGGATTCACCGCGGAACGCGACCAGATTTTTCTCTTTCGAGAGCTTAGGCGTGGTATCACGATCGTAGCCGAGCATGCCCATGTGATCCCAGCGGGTGGTTTCACCAATCACAAACACCACATAGGTATCATCCAGCCCGGCAGGCGCGACGTAGGTAAACTTCTTCGCCGGGTCGAGCAGTTCATGGCTTTCCAGCGACTCATCCAGTCGGGTCCAGGCAAACAGGCCAACCGCGGCCAGCCAGTTAGACGGCAGATAAGAGTGCGCTACCACGCCGCCGTAGCTCGGCAGATCGATGTTGGTGATCTCTTCGTTCGCTTTCTGCAGCTTGTCGAAATAGCGAATCGGTAACCAGACCAGCGCCACGCAGACCAGCATAATCAGGGTCGGCTTCAGGCGTTGTCCCGGCGTACGCAGCTGTTCATTCAGCGTCATACTCAGTTTGTTTCGCCAGATCATTAACAGCGGCAGCGCGCTGGCCAGCACCATCCACAGCACGAAGTGATAGCCAATGACCTCTTTCGACAGGTCGGTATCGGTGGTCATCACCGATACCACAATGCCGTAGCCAATCACGACGTTAAAAAATGCCATGTAATAGGCAACGGCAACAGAAATCAGCACGATAAGCGTGGCGAGCACGCGATAAAACCACTTCCCACCCAGCGACAACAGCCGCATCAGGAAGAAAGTCAGCAGCACAATTGCCACCACTTCGGTCACGGCAGTCAGCCAGTTGGTCACCGTCGATTTTGTCAGGAAACCGTCAAAACGGCGATAAAAAATCGGTAAATTCAATAATATACCGAGATAGAGCGCGAGCAGTAGCGACAACTTTTGCTGCGTTAAGGTTTTAATATAATTCATGAAAAATGGAGTTTCCCCGTAATGATGCGCTTTACCAAATCTTTAATGTGACTACCGAAACGCGGCAGAGTTCGCTGAATAAGCGGACCGGACCCGATGAAGGAGAATTCTGAACGGATTTTCAGGCTATAACGCGAGGTGGCCCAGTAAAACATGGCAACACCCGACAGACCAGAAAATAATCTTTGTCGAGCCGATTAGCACATTTTTTGTGCAAACGATATTGCCGGACGGATGCCAGGTCTGGCGAACAAAGCGCAGAGGCGCCGGATAAGGTATGGTCTGCGGCGGTTGGACGGGAAAGAGAACGGGCCAGCATGGCTGGCCCACGGTACGCTTAGCGAATGATGTTCAGCGTCACGTCGATGTTATTGCGGGTCGCGTTTGAGTAAGGACAAACGATATGCGCAGCATCAACCAGCTTCTGCGCTTCGGCTTTATCCATCTCTGGCAGGTGAATGTTCAGGGTCGCTTCGATACCAAAACCATTCGGGATCGGACCCATACCCACTTCACCTTCAATCCACGCCTCTTTCGGCATCGCGATTTTGTCACGGCCAGCAACAAATTTCATTGCGCCCAGGAAGCAGGCTGAGTAGCCCGCAGCGAACAGCTGCTCAGGGTTGGTCACTTCACTACCTGCGCCGCCCATCTCTTTTGGTACGCCCAGCTTCACGTCCAGCACACCGTCAGAGGAGGTTGCACGGCCATCACGACCACCGGTTGCTTTGGCTTTTGCGCGGTAAACCACTTGTTCTAAAGACATGACATTTCTCCGTTACGCTATTTAATCGCTCACTACTTGTAACGCGGTAATGAGGCTTTGAGGTTCAACGGGCGCGGTACGCCCGTCAGTAAGATTTATCGTAATCGGTTCAGGTTGTCGCGTAAGCCATCCAGCTGCACTTTCAGCGCCAGTAGTGCGTCATCGTCACAGGCGGTGGCGCATTTGACCGCTTCCGGAATAGATTCCGCCTTGCTGCGCAGCGCCCGGCCAGCCTCGGTCAGGGTAACCGCGACCTGGCGCTCATCCTGGCGGGTGCGCTGACGCATAATCAGTCCAGCACTCTCCAGTCGCTTCAGCAGCGGCGTCAGGGTGGCTGAATCCAGGAAAAGCTGCTCGCCAATCTCTGAAACCGTAAGATCGTCCTTCTCCCACAGCACCAGCATCACCAGATATTGCGGATAGGTAATGTCGAGTTGGGACAGCAACTGACGATAGACCTTATTCATCGCCAGATTAGCGGAATAAAGTGCAAAGCAGAGTTGCTGATCGACCAACAGTGGCATCGTTTTCACTTTTTCGTCATCTTGATAACTGTTCGTAGTGGTAAATATAGATAGCGCGCTAGATAATTGCAAGCAAACTTTTTGAACAGGGGAAAACGCATGCAGGATTCACTGGAAGAACGCGCTACGCTACGCAGGCCCACGCCGATGCCGGTCAGCACCGCAAATATACCGATGAACCGTATATTGTTCACCCGGCGGCGGTGGCGGAACTGGTCCGCAGCGTCAGCGATGACGACGCCCTGCTGGCGGCGGCGTGGCTCCATAACACGGTCGAAGATACGCCAACCACGCTGGCAGATATCGACACGCTGTTTGGTGCCCGCGTCGCCAGCCTGGTGGAGATGCTGACCGACAGCGCACCGGCGTCTGCAAAGAACCGCGCAGCGCGCAAGCTGGCGCACTTTCTGCATACCGCCAGCGCCAGTCCGGAGGAGCAAACCATCAAGCTGGCGGACATCATCGACAATACCCGGGCGATCGTGCGCCTTTATCCCCACTTCGCCCGCATCTATCTGGTGCAAAAACGGGTGCAGATTGACCTGCTGAAGCAGGGTGATGCGCAGCTCTGGCAGCAGGCCTCAACCATTATTGAATCGGGTACTGCCCAGCTAGGGCAGCCGCCTTATAACGTGCCGGACAGCTGGTTTGAGAAGCAGGCGGCCAGATACCGCGAGCCAGGCTAAAAAAAACCCGCCATGGCGGGTTCCTTTGGGTTTTTTCTTCATTATTCCAGCAGCTGCCGACCCAGATAGGGATTGGCATGCAACAGCTCCATTAATTTCTGTGCCGTAGCGGAGGGACGGGTACGTCGGGCTTCCCAACTTTTTACTGAAGAAACGCTTACGCCCATCAATTTTGCAAATTCATCAACCTGCATGCCGGTCATTTCGCGCAGACGCTGTGGCTCTGGCACGGCAGGTTGGCGTTGAATAGAGATCTCAGCAGGACGGTTGTCACGTGTCAAAACAATCTGCTCAAGGCTGCTGAGCAATTCAAACATTGGGTCTTTTAATTCCATAGAGAACTCCTTAAAAACTCACTATGAAGCACGTGAAAGTAGAGAGGTACGAGTCTGAAGTCAGACTCTGAAACCGGGCCTGGTCAGGCTGTATCCCGCAAGGGTTTGTTTTTGTTATGAGAAAACCACTACGGGAAACAGCCTGCTGTGCACTGCTTGTAAACATGTCAGGTCAATGCAACAAATGCCGGGAAGCTAAGTATGGATAGAGACCTGACGATTTGCCGCGCGATTTATAATTATTTTTTTATCTTTTTCTTAGCTGGAAAAGTTTCAGCGCCACTAAGTCTTTGAGGCTAATATCTTTTGTGCCTGAGCAAGCGGCACAAAAATCAAATTATGTTTGGTAGTAATGTGGATGCCGTCATGCTTTCTGCCAGCATATTGTCGATTCTGTGAGGAAATACACTTCCTACTGAACGAGTGCAAAATATACGCCTACTTCTTAAGCATTTATATTCACTGTGCTAATCAAATTAAGAATAGTCTTGGGCTAATATGCCGCGCAGCCGCGGCGTGGCTCACATCCGTGGCCTAACAATTCTTTTACCCTGCCGTAACCTTTTTTAGCGGCTGGCGCTGCCGTGGTGCGCTGACGGACGGCAGCATTAAAGGGAATGCTCTGCGAATGGCGGATGAATCAATCAAAAGGAACAGCGATGAGTGAAGTCGATTTCAATGTGAGTTATGCCTCCCATCGGGTGCCGATTATGGGGCGCAATTCCGTCGCCACCTCACAGCCGCTGTGGCGGCCCAGGCCGGCATTCGAATGCTGCAACGGGGCGGTAACGCGGTGGACGCCGCCATCGCTACGGCATCGGCAGTGACGCCTTCGCCATTGTCTGGGATGGCCAGGAACTGCACGGCCTGAACGCCTCAGGGCGTGCGCCAGCCGCCTGGAGCCCGCAACGCTTTGCCTGACATCAGGTGATGCCTGAGATCGGCTGGGAGTCGGTCACGGTGCCCAGTGCCGTTTCGGCGTGGTCGACGCTGGCGCAACGCTTCAGCACGCTGCCGCTCAACACCTTAGCCCAACCGGCGATTGACTATGCGCGCCACGGTTTCCCGGTTTCGCCGCTGACTGGCCAGCTGTGGCAGCGCGGCTACGACAAGCTGCGGCATCAGCCTGGCTTCAGCGACTGTTTTGCCCCTCAGGGCCGTCCGCCAAGCATCGGTGAACTGTTCCGTAACCCGGCGCAGGCCAGTACCCTGCAGCAGATTGCCGACAGCCAGGGGGAAAGCTTTTATCGCGGTGGGCTGGCACAGAAAGATGGTGGCCTTTGCTCGCGAGCACGGTGCCGCCCTGACGCTGGACGATCTCAACCAGCATCGCGCTGACTGGGTTAAGTTGCTGTCACGTCCGTTTGCCGGCGGATCGGTGCAGGAACTGCCACCTAACGGGCAGGGCATCGCCACCTTAATCGCGCTCGGCACCCTCGAAGAGTGGGACATTGGCCGCTATGCGCCCGATTCACCGCAGTGGCTGCATCTGTCGATTGAGGCGATGAAACTGGCGCTGGTCGATCTGGCGCGCTACGTCAGCGATGAAGATCACCTTGAATTCCCGGCGGACCGGCTGCTGAGCGCGGACTATATTCGCCAGCGAGCCGCGTTAATCGATCCGACGCAGGCAGGTGACTACGCGTTTGGTTCCCCGCAACAAAGCGGCACGGTTTATCTCTCCACCGCCGATGCCAGCGGCATGATGGTGTCGTTTATTCAGTCTAACTATAATGGGTTTTGGATTGGGCGTGGTGGTGCCGGATACCGGTATCAGCCTGCAAAACCGCGGCGCGGGCTTTTCACTCGATCCGCACCATCCCAACGTGGTGGCGAGCGGCAAGCGGCCGTTCCACACCATTACCATTATTCCCGCCTTCGCGCTGGATGGTCAGGGTCAGCCACTCATGTCGTTTGGTGTAATGGGCGGCCCGATGCAGGCGCAGGGGCATCTGCAGCTGGCACTACGGATTATGCTGCATCGGCAAAATCCGCAGGCCGCGATCGATGCGCCGCGCTGGCGGGTGGAACAGGGCCGTGAAGTAGTGTTTGAATCGACTCTCGACCGCAATACCCTCAGCACCCTGCGCCGCCTGGGCCACCAAGTGGTGCTGGAAGATCCGCTAAGCAACTATAATTTTGGCGGTGCCCAGGCGATTGTCCGCGATCCGCAGGGCTTCTATATTAATTGCCGCCACCGAAAGCCGTAAAGATGGTCAGGCCGTGGTGTTTTGAGGCCGCCTTAGCGCGGCTGCAAAGCGTTATGCTGCCCGTGGTCTGCGGTTGCGGATGACGGGCGAACAGCAGCCGGGGTGTCCGGTACAGCGTCATCGGCTCTGTTGCGCATCCTGCCCGGCAGCAGACAACCGCGATCGGCTGCATATCACTGATGGTTTCACATTGTGCCGCGACGCGGGTTTGTTCTATTCTTTAGGCCATTCTTACTTGGACATCAGCCAGTTTCACTGACAGGAGTTGAACGTATGGCTTTAGGACTCACACGCCTCTGGGCGCGCGGCGCTTTTTTAGTCGCTGGCGCGCTGATCGTGCTGCAACTCACCGCGTGCGGTGATTGCGGTGATAAAGAAGGCGAGCAGCGCAAAGCATTTATCGATTTTCTGCAGAATACCGTGATGCGCAGTAGCGAGCACCTGCCGAGCCTGAGCGAAAACCAAAAACAGAGCTTTGGCAATTTTGCCGGTGATTACGCCATCCTGTATGGCTTCTCGCAGCAGGCGAGTAAGGCGGTCGATCAGGGTATGCGTCCGGTGGTGGATGAGCTTTCTGCCATTCGCGTGCCGCAGGATTACCTTAATCGTCGCGACTCGCTGCGCCAGGCAAACAGTGCGCTGGTGATTGTCACTCAACAGATTGAAAGCGCCAAAATGCAGGCGGACAGCAGCAAAGCGGCCCTGAAGCAGTCCGATGATCTGAAAAAAGTCTACGATACCGCCTACAACAAAGTGGTCACCGTGCCGGCGAATCAGCTTATCCCGCTGTTGCCACAGCTGCAGGCACTGAGCCAGGCGGCGGTGCAGACCGGCGATATCCTGCAAACCCAGGGCACCCGCGTCAGCTTTAACGATGGCGGCGTGCAGTTACCGACCCAGGAGCAGGCTTCGCAATATAACGCGCTGATGAGAACCTTATCTGCCAATGCCCAGGCGCTGACCCAGGCACAACGTGCCGTTCAGGGTGGTTTGCAGTAACCTCGTTTAGCGGCAGGCGTCGATCGCCTGCCCTTCTCTCAATCTGTTTTGTCCTCACTCTCCCCTTGCTTTCTGCTGGCCTGACCAAAGTGTGATCGGGCGCATTTTTGACCAAAAATAGTTTGAGCTCTAAGTCACATAGACATAACAAACTTCCGCTTGTTAATTGTGACAATGGTCACAGATAAGCCGGTTTTGCGGTTAAAATTCCGTCACCTCAAGACTGTTCTGAGTTAATCTTGTGATCTTATTCACTAAAAATACCCCGCCGCCACCAGAATTGCGTGATCTGAATCACACTTATTTCGGCCGCTACGCAGCGTCATATTCGCGTGGTAGAGTCCAGCTGCATACAGTAATACCACCGACTGATTGCCAGGGTAGCTAAACAAAAACAAGCGCGCTCTCCTATTGCAGCGCGTCTCAAATAAGAAGGGGTGGGTTTATGTCCTCATCAGTGAAGGTCAAAGTACAGAGCTTTGGTCGCTTTCTGAGTAATATGGTGATGCCAAATATCGGGGCGTTTGTCGCCTAGGGTATCATCACTGCACTGTTTTATTCCAACTGGCTGGATCCCTAACGAAACGTTAGCCAAGCTGGTTGGCCCGATGATCACTTATCTGCTGCCGCTGTTGATCGGCTTTACCGGTGGACGTCTGGTCGGCGGCGATCGCGGCGGCGTGGTCGGTGCTATCACCACCATGGGGGTGATTGTTGGCGCCGACATGCCGATGTTCCTCGGCTCAATGATTGCCGGTCCGCTGGGCGATCAAGTCGTTTGACCGGGTAGTCGACGGCAAAATCAAAAGCGGCTTCGAGATGCTGGTCAACAACTTCTCTTCTGCCGGCATTATCGGTATGCTGCTGGCGTTCCTAGCTATCGGTCCGCTGGTTGAAGGGTTGTCGTACATCCTCGCGGCAGGCGTAAATCTGATGGTGCAGAACAACCTGCTGCCATTAACCTCCATCTTCGTGGAACCGGCGAAAATCCTGTTCCTGAACAACGCCATCAACCACGGTATCTTCTCGCCACTCGGCATCTAGCAGGCGAGCGAAGCAGGCAAGTCGATTTTCTTCCTGATTGAAGCCAACCCCAGGTCCCGGCATGGGCGTGCTGATGGCGTACATGTTCTTTGGTCGTGGCAGTGCGAAACAGTCTGCGGGCGGTGCGGCGATTATCCACTTCCTCGGCGGCATCCATGAAATCTACTTCCCGTATGTGTTGATGGCGCCGCGTCTGCTGCTGGCAGTGATCCTCGGCGGGATGACGGGCGTCTTCACCCTGACGCTGCTGAATGGCGGTCTGGTTTCTCCTGCTTCACCAGGTTCTATCCTCGCCGTGCTGGCGATGACGCCAAAAGGTGCTTACTTCGCCAATATCGCGGCGACCGTCGCGGCATTTGCGGTTTCTTTCGTGGTCTCTGCCATCCTGCTGAAAACCAGCAAAGTGAAAGAAGATGAAGATATCGAAGCCGAAACAAAACGCATGCAGGACATGAAGGCGCAGTCTAAAGGCCAGACCACGGCGGGTGCACCGGTTGCCAGCGATGCAATGAGCGTTGAGCTGCACCACGTGCGTAAAATCATTGTTGCCTGTGATGCCGGCATGGGTTCCAGCGCCATGGGCGCAGGCGTGCTGCGTAAGAAGGTGCAGGATGCCGGTTTAAGCAACGTGTCGGTAACCAACACCGCGATTAACGCCCTGCCGGGTGATGTCGACCTGGTGATTACCCACCGTGACCTGACCGAGCGTGCAATTCGTCAGGCGCCTCATGCGCAACATATCTCGCTGAATAACTTCCTCGACAGCGCGCTCTACAGCACCCTGACCGAACGTCTGGTGGCGGCTAACCGCAGCGAAGTCCACCGTGAAACGGTGAAGACTGCACTGTCAGACAGCTACGACAAAGGCAACGCGCACCTGTTTAAACTGGGTGCTGACAACGTGTTCCTCGGCCTGAGCGCCAGCAACAAAGGGCAGGCGATTCGTTTTGCCGGTGAACAGCTGGTGAAAGGCGGCTACGTTGAGCCGGAGTATATTGACGCGATGCTGGCACGTGAAAAACTGACGCCAACCTACCTCGGTGAGTCGATTGCCGTACCGCACGGAACGGTTGAAGCGAAAGACCGGGTGCTGAAAACCGGCGTGGTGTTCTGCCAGTATCTGGCAGGCGTGCAGTTCGGTGATGATGCGGAAGATGTGGCGCGGCTGGTTATCGGTATTGCTGCCCGCAATAACGAGCACATTCAGGTGATCACCAGCCTGACCAATGCGCTGGACGACGACAGCGTGATTGAAAAGCTGGCCAATACCACCAGTGTGCAGGACGTGCTGGATCTGCTGTCAGGCAAACCGGCCACCGGGTAATTTAAACCGATTATTTTTCCCTGGGGCGGGCGTGCCCGCCCCCTTCGTCATTTGATATGGGTCAAAAATTATGAAAGCGTTACATTTCGGAGCAGGAAACATTGGTCGCGGCTTCATCGGTAAATTACTGGCGGATGCAGGTATCGAACTGGTTTTTGCTGATGTGAATAAGGTGGTGCTGGATGCACTCAACGCGCGTCATGAGTATCCCGTTCATGTGGTTGGCGAACAGGCCAAAGTGGAAACTGTAAAAGGCGTCAGCGCAGTGAACAGCCCCAGCGATGAGATCATCACGCTGGTGTCAGAGGTTGATCTCGTTACCACGGCGGTTGGCCCGCAGATTCTGGAGCGCATCTCCGCCAGCGTTGCCAAAGGTCTGGCTAAGCGCAGCGACAACGGTAATCTCCGTCCGTTAAACATCATCGCCTGTGAAAACATGGTGCGCGGCACCAGCCAGCTGAAACAGCATGTGCTGAAGGCACTGCCGCAGCAATATCATGCCTGGCTGGAACAGTATGTCGGTTTTGTTGATTCTGCGGTCGATCGCATCGTACCGCCTTCCGAAGCGGACAGCACCGATCCGCTGGAAGTGACGGTGGAAACCTTCAGCGAATGGATTGTCGATAAAACCCAGTTCAAAGGCGATCTACCAGCCATTCCGGGCATGGAGCTGACCGATAACCTGATGGCCTTCGTCGAGCGTAAACTTTTCAACCTGAATACCGGTCATGCCATCACCGCCTATCTCGGCCAGCTGGCGGGTCACCAGACCATCCGCGACGCGATCCTTGATGAAAAAGTGCGGGCGATTGTTAAAGGCGCGATGGAAGAGAGCGGTGCCGTGCTGATTAAGCGTTACGATTTTGACGCCGATAAACACGCGGCTTATATCCAGCAAATCCTCGGCCGGTTTGAAAATCCTTATCTGAAAGATGACGTTGAGCGGGTCGGCCGCCAGCCGTTACGTAAGCCGAGCGCGGGCGATCGCCTGATCAAGCCGACACTGGGTACGCTGGAGTATGGCTTGCCACACACCTGTCTGGTACAGGGCATTGCGGCCGCGATGCACTATCACAGCGATCAGGACCCGCAGGCTCAGGAGCCTGGCTGCGCTGCTGGCAGAGAAAGGCCCACAGACCACGCTGGCTGAGATTTCCGGGCTGGACGCAAACAGCGAAGTGGTGGCTTCTGTGGTGAGCACCTGGCACGCTATGGCATAATGCGCGCGTGTTAGTGACGCAAGCCGGGCGCAGTTTTCCTGCGCCCAACGGCGGTATTGAACCTATGCAGGCAATAATGGAACAGAAGCAAGCTTTTGAGAACCGGGTGCTTGAGCGACTGAACGCCGGTCGCTCGGTGGGAAGCTTTCTAATCGCCGCCGTTGAGCTATTGGCTGAAGCGGTCAATTTGCTGGTGCTGCAGGTGTTCCGCAAAGACGATTACGCCGTCAAATACGCGGTAGAACCGCTGCTGCTGCTGGGCAATGGTCCGCTGGGCGAACTGTCGGTGCGCCTCAAGCTGATTTACGGACTTGGCGTCATCAGCCGGCACGAATATGAAGATTGTGAACTGCTGCTGGCGCTGCGCGAGGAACTGAATCACGACACCGGCGATTACCGCTTTACCGATGATGAGATCCTCGGGCCGTTTGGTGAGTTACACTGCGTGGCCGCCTGCGCCGGTGTTTCACACCGAGGATGCGGAGCTGCGGAGCATGCAACAGCAACGCTATCTGCAAATGGTGCGTTCCACCATGGTGCTGTCGCTCACCGAGCTGATCTCCCGCATCAGCCTGAAGTAGGCTTTCAAAAAATCCGCCAATTAAATCTATCAGGTGCCGGACCGGCACCTGATATCGCTGTAACCTCACCGGGAATATGCGCCCGATTTGGTGTATCCTTTGCCTGTTTTCCTCAACGAGTTGTTGTCATGAAAGAGAAAGAAAAGAACGAAATCAAACGTCTCAGCGATCAGCTGGACGCCCTTAACCGCAAAGAGCCACAGTTACTTGAATCGGGTGATGTCGAGAAACTGGGCGCACTGCTGAAAGAAAAAGAGACGCTGGTCACTGAGATTGAGCGCCTGCGTAATCAGCGCACTCGAGAAGCTGAGTGCCGAAGCGCAGAAGCTGCAAAAAATGGGTTTCATCGCCGACCGCCAGAATATTTTCCACTCCACACTGCCGTGCCACAATAAACACCACCTCCATTAACAGGCGTTTCGGAAATAGACCGTGTGCCGCTTTGGTCGCCTCGCGAATAACGTCATTGCTGATATGCTTACGCGGCCCCTGCAATCCCACCAATTAATAAGGTGCGTTTTTTATTCTCGTTAATAATCTAGAAGTAGAGCGAGGCAATAATTTCGCTGTTATAACTCAGCACCAGCGTCACTTCGCCTTCACGGTCGAAATAACCCGAACTGCAGGAGAGTAAAAACGTCTCGTCATTTTTACCGCTCAGCGACGCCAGTAAATTATCACCGGTGCTTTGCAGCAGCTGGCGTAACGCCGGATTCGGCAGATTATTCATCAGGGTATAGTGTCCAGTATCGCCTGCGCGCGCTGCAATGCTGATGCCGGCACGCAGATAAGGCCGGTGCTGCTTGGCGGGAAGCAGCCCCTGGGTACTCATCAGCAGCCCGATTTGCGGTAAAGTAAATGTGGCAGCTGATGTAAATAACGCAACGTTGTCAGCGGCGATATTATGGTTCTTAACACAAATTTCAGCCGAAAACGCTTACTCAGCCAGAGCTTATTTGGGATATATTTGCCACTTATTAACTGAAAAAACAGCGAAGCAGATGAATCAGTGCGGGTCTGGTGATCTGGTGAGTAGTTATAATTGACATAGTTAGCGACACACAGTTAGCAGGAATGTCACTGAGGATAAAACAACCATTATCAACGGCAGGTTAATGTGCCATAAAGTTAAAAAGCGCCCCGCTTTAAACCGGTGGTTTGTTTATTTTTGGTTTAATTAAGACTGGCGGGAATTAAGGCCAAAAAAAACCGGCGGAACGCGTCCACCGGTTTATTATCATCGCGTTAATGCAAAGATGACTTACTGAGCAGCAGCAAAGCGCGCTGCAGCTTCGTCCCAGTTAACCACGTTCCAGAACGCTTTGATGTAGTCAGGACGCTTGTTCTGATACTTCAGGTAGTAAGCGTGCTCCCACACATCCAGACCGAGAATTGGGTAGCCAGAAACGCCGGCGATCGCTTCGCCCATCAGCGGGTTATCCTGGTTAGCGGTAGAAACGACCGCCAGTTTGTCGCCTTTTTTAACCAGCCACGCCCAGCCAGAACCGAAACGGGTCGCTGCGGCTTTCTCGAACTCTTCCTGGAATTTTTCCAAGCTGCCGAAATCTTTTTCGATGGCGGCTTTCAGGTCGCCCTGCAGGGTGGTGCCGGTTTTCAGGCCTTTCCAGAACAGGCTGTGGTTAGCGTGACCGCCGGCGTTGTTGCGCAGTGGGCCTTTTTTGTCTGTTGGCAGCTGATCCAGTTTGGTGATCAGCTCGTCGACCGGCAGATTGGCAAATTCAGTGCCTTCCAGCGCCGCGTTCGCGTTGTTAACATAGGTCTGGTGATGTTTAGTGTGATGGATTTCCATCGTCTGCTTGTCGAAATGCGGTTCCAGTGCGTAGTATGCGTAAGGCAGGGATGGCAGTGAATAACTCATGTTCTTCCTCTCCATTTAGTATTTGAGCAGCACGACGAATTCGGGACGTGCCGCGTAAGCAGTCGAATCATTATAGTTAAATTCATGTAGCGTAAAAGGGTAATCAATGCCCTATTAATCATAAGGATTTGAGCAATTCGGCAAAAGCAACCCGTTGTTTTTACAGACTGCCGACCAGCCGGTCGATGTCGCCCGGCTGAAACGCCAACAGCGGACGCAGTTTCAGCACATTCCCATACGGGCCTGCGACCGATGTCAGCACCCGATACTCACGCAGTTTCTCAATCAGGTCCAGCGCCAGCGCTTTGTCAGGCGTTTTGCTGTCACGATCGGTGACCAGCTCAAAGCCAATAAACAGCCCGGCACCGCGCACATAGCCGACGCAGTCATGGCGATCCATCAGGCTGCGCAGTTCGGCCAGCAGCTTCGCCCCGACCACGCGGCTATGCTCCTGCAAGCTCTCTTCGGTGATCACGTTCAGCACCGTCTGCGCCGCCGCCATCGCTACCGGGTTACCGCCAAAGGTATTGAAATAAGGAATCGAGTCGCTGAAGGCTGCCAGCACCTTACTTTTGGCCAGCAGGCCCGATACCGGAATGCCATTGCCCATCGGTTTTCCGGTGGTGATGATATCCGGCACCACATCGTAACGACCAAAGAAAGCCCCAGAAGGCATCGCCGGTGCGGCCAAAGCCAGGCTGCACCGGCGATGAAAATGCCGCCGTTGGCATGCACCACGTCCACGGCGCGTTTCAGGAAGCCGCGCGGATCGGGCAGCACGCCGCGTCCACGGTGGCCTGGTGGCGATTGAGACGCTGCCGGAACCGCCGCTGACGGTACGCAGTGCCGCGCAGGCCAGAGAAAAACGCGCCATTGCCCGGGCAGCCGGGACAGACGCTGTTTCTTGATGCAGGCAGCACCACCCTGTTAGCCGGGGGAGCTGCGCGCCCTCTCGGGCCTGACCATTCTCACCAACAGTCTGCAGGCTGCGCTGGCACCCAGCGCTGGCGAAGAGCATGACGCGCTGGGTAACTAGATTATTTTACTGGGCGGGACGCTGACAGCCGGCGCGCAGCAGACGCGCGGCGAAATTGCCATCGGAGAGATCGTGCGTTATCGCGCCGATGTTGCGCTGCTGTCACCGGTCGGCATTGATGTCAGTCGCGGTGCCACCAGTTTCCATCCGCACGAAGCGGCGATTGCCCGGGCGATGGTGCAGCAGTCCGCCTCCACCGTTTTGCTGGCTGACCATAGCAAACTGGGCGTGGTACAGCCGCACGGTGTGCGCTCCACCGCAGGCGATTAGCACGCTGATTACCGATGGCGGCGGTGAGGTTTCCTCTGCGCTGGCCACCTTACAGCAGGCGCTGCCGCAGGTAATGGTGGTTTAAATCAGGCGCTGCGGATGGCTGTAAACGGTCGCGCGTCCCGGCTTGCTGAAGCCGACCAGCGTCAGGTTGCATCGCTCAGCGACCTCAACCGCCAGCCGCGTCGCCGCCGAAACCGCAAACAGGATCTCGATGCCGCACATCGCCGATTTCTGCACCATTTCATAGCTGGCGCGGCTGGATACCAGTACCGCACCCTCGCCCCAGTCTGACTGGCTGCGGTAGCCCAGCAGCTTATCCAGCGCCACATGACGGCCGACATCTTCACAGCCGCCCGCCAGCTGGCCATCCGGCTGGATCCACGCAGCGGCGTGGGTACAACCGGTTTTCTGCCCGACCGACTGGTAATCTTTCAGCTGGCCCAGCGCCCGATCCAGCTGCGCGAGGGCAAAGGTCTGGGTAAACGGTAAGGGCGACAGCGGTTTTCCAATCTGATTCAACTGTTCTACGCCACAGACGCCGCAGCCGGTGCGACCGGCCATCGCACGACGCTGCGCTTTCAGCGCCATAAAACGGCGGCTGGAGAGTTCAATCTGCACTTCAATGCCGTTACAGCCCGGCACCACATCCATCCCGAAAATGTCTCCCGGCACGTCGATAATCCCCTCCGACAGCGAGAAACCCAGCGCAAACGCCTCCAGATCTTTTGGCGTCGTCATCATCACCACGTGGGAAATACCGTTATAGACCAGCGCCACCGGGACCTCTTCCGCCAGCCAGTCAGGCTGCGCCACCGCAAGGTCAGCGCGTTGCCACACCTGGGTCTCGCTGATGCCGGGCTGAGTTGTTAAATCTTCGTCGGAGCTGTGCGGAATAACGTTCAAAGAGTACGACCTGTTGTTAACAACATATGAAAGAGAACTGACCGCGCTGTCGTACAAAAACAGCACCACAGCGGTTAATTTTGCCCTCTGGCAGGGAGCAGCGCAAATAAACCACGGTGCAATTGATGCGGTTCCGATTGCAAAGATTGCGCCCGCTGGCGGCCGAATGAGAATGATTCTTCCTCACCTTTTAACTGCGGTCAGCCTCCGGCCGCGATCGTTGTTGCCCGCTACCCATAACGGGGGAGTAACAAGACTTTTTTGTCAGAGAAATTTTAACACTGTGTAAAAATGGATTACTAATGACTAACCTGTTGACCCGGGTCAATTTACATACAGGGAGGGCTGCTATTTTGCATTGATTCGCAATGGAGTCAATAAAGAAGAATAATCAATGCAAGTAAGCAGACGAAGTTTTTTCAAAATTTGTTCCGGCGGTCTGGCTGGCACCAGCGCAGCATTATTGGGGTTTGCCCCGGTAAACGCCCTAGCCAGCGTCAGAGAATATAAGCTGATTCGCGCCAGAGAAACGCGCAATAACTGCACCTACTGCTCGGTCGGCTGCGGCATGCTGATCTACAGCCTGGGTGACGGTGCGAAAAATGCCAGCGCCTCGATTTACCATATCGAAGGCGATCCCGATCATCCGGTCAGTCGCGGTTCGCTCTGTCCAAAAGGGGCCGGCGTGCTCGACTTTATCCACAGTGAGCAGCGGCTGAAATACCCGGAATACCGCGCGCCAGGCAGCGATAAATGGCAGCGTATCAGCTGGCAGGAGGCGTTTGAGCGCATCGCCCGGCTGATGAAGCAGGATCGCGACGCCCATTTTCAGACCACCAACGCCGACGGACTGACGGTTAACCGCTGGCCAACCACCGCGATGCTCTGTTCATCCGCCGCCAGCAACGAGACCGGCCTGCTCGACCAGAAATTTGCGCGCGCTCGGCATCGTGGCGCTGGAGAATCAGGCGCGGCTCTGTCACGGCCCCACCGCTGCCGCACTGGCGCCGAGTTTTGGTCGCGGTGCGATGACCAATCACTGGAACGACATCAAAAACGCCAATGTGGTGCTGATCATGGGCGGCAATCCGGCCAAGGCGCATCCGGTCGGGTTTAAATGGGTGATTGAAGCCAAAATTCACAACCAAGCCAAAGTGATTGTGGTCGATCCGCGTTTTAACCGCTCTGCCGCGGTCGCCGATCTCTACGCCCCGCTGCGCGCCGGCAGCGACGTGGTGTTCCTGATGGGGGTGATCAACTATCTGCTGCAACATGACCACATTCAGCACCAGTATGTGCGCGCCTTAACCAACGCCGCGCTGATTGTTGATGACGGCTACAGCTTCAGCGACGGTCTGTTCAGCGGCCACGATGCCGCATCACGCCATTACGATCGTCAGAGCTGGCGCTATGTGCTCGATGAAAACGGCCATGCGCAACGTGATGAGGGCTTTAGCCATCCGCGCTGCGTGCTCAACCTGCTCAGGGCTCACGCCAGCCGCTATACGCCGGAAATGGTCGTGCGCCTGTGCGGTACGCCGCAGGAGAGCATCCTCAGCATATGCCAGCAGCTGGCCGCCACCAGCGTGCCCAATCGCACCGCCGCCATCATCCAGCTGCTGCTCGGCAATATTGGTATGCCCGGTGGCGGCATCAATGCGCTGCGCGGTCACTCCAATGTGCAGGGCTTTACCGATCTTGGCCTGCTGGCACAAAGCCTGCCGGGCTATCTGCCGCTGCCGTCAGAGAAAATGCCCACCCTGGCAAGCTATCTGCAGCAGGCGACGCCTGCTGCCCCGCTGCCAGGCCAGGTTAATTACTGGCAGAACAGTGACAAATTTTTCGTCAGCCTGATGAAGAGCTTTTATGGCGATAACGCCACCGCGGAGAATCAATGGGGTTACCACTGGCTGCCGAAGTGGGACAAAAGCTACGACTGCATGGCGCAGGCGGAGATGATGGAGCAGGGCGAGCTGAACGGCTGCCTGATTCAGGGCTTTAACCTGCTGGCTGCCTTCCCGGATAAAAATAAAGCCTGTCGCGCCTGAAATATATGGTGGTGATCGACCCGCTCAGCACCGAAACCGCCAGCTTCTGGCAGCATCATGATGAGTTCAATGACGTCGATCCGGCCGATATCCAGACCGAGGTGTTCCGCCTGCCCTCCTCCTGTTTCGCTGAAGAAGCGGGTTCGGTCGCGAACTCCTCGCGCTGGCTGCAGTGGCACTGGGCCGCCGCCGAGCCGCCAGCTGAGGCGCTTCACGACGGCAAGATTCTCGGCAATCTGTTTTTGCGTCTGCGCGATCTTTATCGTCAGGAAGGCGGCACCGCCCCCGATCCGCTGATGGCAATGCGCTGGGATTACCACGATCCCGCCAACCCATCCCCGGAAGAGGTGGCGCAGGAGAGCAATGGCCGGGCGCTGGCTGGCATTTATGATGACAGCGGCACGCTGCTGCTGAAGAAAGGCCAGCAGCTTAACGGCTTTTCGGAACTGCGTAGTGACGGCACTACCGCCAGTGCCTGCTGGATCTACGCAGGCAGCTGAACCCCACAGGGCAATCAGATGGCGCGGCGCGATTACGCCGATCCTCCCGGCCTGGGAGCCATCTCCGGCTGGGCCTGGGCCTGGCCCGCTAACCGGCGCATTCTCTACAATCGCGCCTCTGCCGATGCCGGCGGCAAAGCCTGGGACCCGCATCGCCGCCTGATTGAACGGGATGGCGCACACTGGCACGGCATTGATGTACCGGACTATCCGCTGACCCTGTCGCCGCAACAGCAGGCCGGGCCGTTTATCATGCAGCCCGATGGTCTCGGCCATCTGTTTGCGCTCGACAAACTGTCTGATGGCCCGTTCCCGGAACACTACGAACCGATGGAAAGCCCGCTAGCTGACAATCCGCTGCATCCGCAGCAGCGTCACAGTCCGGTGGTGAGGTTGTTCCGCAACGATGCAGCCCGGCTGGGCGAAGCCGCTGACTACCCCTGCGTGGCGACCACCTACTCGATTACCGAACTATTCCGCCACTGGACCAAACACGCCCTGCTGAACGCCATTGCGCAGCCGGAGCAGTGTATCGGCTGCGGCTACTGTATCGCCGGTTGCCCGTTCAACGTGCCCCGACTGAATAAAGAGGATAACCGCGTCTACAAATGCACCCTGTGTGTAGATCGCGTCAGCGTCAGCCAGGAGCCGGCGTGCGTTAAAACCTGCCCGACCGGTGCCATTCATTTTGGCAGCAAAAGCGACATGCTGACGCTGGCCGCCGAACGCGTGGCTGAACTTAAAACACGCGGTTACGCCCAGGCCGGGGTGTATAACCCGGCTGGCGTTGGCGGCACCCACGTGATGTACGTACTGCATGACGCCAGTCAGCCAGAGCGCTACCACGGTTTACCGGCCGATCCGCACATCAGCCCGACCGTTACCTTCTGGAAAGGCATCTGGAAACCGGTGGCCGCCGTCGGTTTTGCCGCCACCTTCGCCGCTTCGCTGTTCCACTATGTCGGCGTTGGCCCGAAACGGGTCGCCGAACATCACAACGATTACGACGATGATCAGCCGCAGGGGCGCAAATCATGAAAACTTCCTATCGCCTGGTGCGTTATCGCCCGGCAGAACACATTAATCACTGGATTGTCGCCTTATGCTTTGTGCTGGCGTCGCTGAGCGGGTTAGGCTTTTTCTTCCCCTCCTTCAACTGGCTGATGCTGATATTCGGCACTCCACAGCTGGCGCGTATTCTGCATCCATTTGTGGGTGTGGTGATGTTTGCCGCCTTTATGCTGATGTTTTTACGCTACTGGCGGCATAATCTGGTCAATCGCGACGATCTCTACTGGGCCAGAAATATTCACCGTATCGCGCTGAATGAAGAGGTCGGTGATACCGGTAATATAACTTTGGTCAGAAGTGTGTGTTCTGGGCTGCTATCATCTGCTTAGTACTGCTGCTGGTCAGTGGCGTTGTGATCTGGCGACCTTACTTCGCCGGCGCGTTCACTATCTCGCTGATTAGACTGACACTGGTGGTGCATTCGGTCTCCGCCACGGCGCTGATTTTGATGATCATGGTGTATGTTTATGCCGCGCTGTGGATCAAAGGCACCCTGACGGCAATGGTAGAGGGCTGGGTCAGTTTCGACTGGGCCAGGCAGCACCATCAGCGCTGGTACCGTGAGCAGCGTAATCAGCCTCTAAAACAGGAAAAACGCCCCTGATGAGTATTCGCATTATCCCGCAAGATCAGCTGGAGAAGAGCGAAAAAACGACAGCGGAGATGATTCCGCCGTTACTTTTTCCACGGCTGAAAAACCTATACAGCCGTCGGGCTGCGCGACTGTGCGACCTGGCGGCTAAAAATCCACTGGGTGACTATCTGCGTTTTGCCACGGTGATCGCCGAAGCGCAGGAAATCGTGCTGTATGATCATCCGCTGCATATGGATCTGCAGGCGCGGCTGGTTCAGAGCGCCAGTGAGGGCAAGCCGCCGCTGAATATCCATACGCTGCCGCGCGACACCCACTGGCACCGACTGCTGCACTCGCTGATTGCTGAACTGAAGCCAGAAATGAGCGGCCAGGCGCTGGCGGTGCTGGAAAACCTGGAGAAAGCCTATGCGACCGAGCTGGAGACGCTGGCCAGCACGCTGTTTGCCGGCGAATATGCGCAGGCAAGCAGCGACAACGCGCCGTTTATCTGGGCGGCGCTGGCCCTTTACTGGGCGCAGATGGCCGCGATGATCCCCGGCAAAGCGCGCGCCGAAATGGGTGACCAGCGTCAGTTTTGTCCAGTCTGCGCCAGTATGCCGGTCGCCAGTGTGGTCCATATGGGCAGCCATGACGGCGCGCGTTATCTGCATTGCAACCTGTGTGAGAGCGAGTGGTACGTGGTGCGCAGTAAATGTACCCAGTGCGAACAGACCCGCGATCTGCACTACTGGTCGCTCTACAGTGAGCACGCGGCGGTGAAAGCGGAGAGCTGCGGCGACTGCGGCACCTATCTGAAGATGCTGTATCAGGAAAAAAACCCGGCTATCGAACCAGTCGCCGACGATCTGGCGTCGCTGGTGCTGGATGCCCGGATGGAGCAGGAAGGCTTTGCCCGCAGCAGCCTTAACCCGTTTATGTTTCCTGGCGAATCTTACTAACCTGGAGGAACCCGATGAAACTGATTGGCAGCTATACCAGCCCGTTTGTGCGTAAAATTTCGATCATCATGCTGGAAAAAGGCATTATCTTTGAGTTCGTTAATGCATCGCCCTACAGCGATGACAGTCACGTTCCGCACTACAATCCGCTGGGAAAAGTCCCGGCGCTGGTGGCTGACGATCAGCAGATCTGGTTCGATTCCAGCATCATTGCTGAGTTTCTGGAGCTGCGCGGCGATGCGCCCGCCCTGCTGCCTGCCGATCCCCATCAGTCGCTGCACATCCGCCAGCTGGAGAAACTGGCGGATGGCGTCAGTGACGCCGCGCTGGTGATTGTGCGTGAGCAGATGCGGCCAGGCGATCAGCAATCGGAAGAAGTGTTGCTGCGCAACCGGGAAAAAATCCAGCGCAGTCTCGATATGCTGGAGACAATGGCCGCCGAGGGGAAATGGCTTAATAACGGCCACCTCAACCTGGCCGATATCGCCACCGGCTGCATGATCGGCTACCTCAATTTCCGGCGGGTGGTACCGAACTGGTGCGTGGAGCGGCCGGGGCTGGTGAAACTGGCGGAGACGCTGTTTCAGCGCGAGAGTTTTGCCCGGACAACGCCGCCCGCAGCCTGACGGTGTCCTGAGCCAGACCCCATTAAGAGGGGCAATGGTGTCTGGCAGGATATCAGGGCTTTACGATAGCGCACATATTTTAACCGGAACGAGAATTTATAATAATAAGACTTAAACAGGTTACCTGGCATTTTAGGGTAATGACTCCATAAATCGTAATAGGGATTTGGAGAAACGCCATAAGTCTAGAAAAGCTGGCAAATTTTACTGTCACCTGATTATCTGCATTCCTGCTTATATATTTTTTTGAATTTTAACTTTTTATCTACGTTGTCCTCACTGATAAATATCATATTTAACACTATCAGGCTTTATTAAAGATGATTAATTATAAGTGAACTGATAACTTAATGTAAGAGCCTATTTCATTACTGCGAGCCCGTTACCAACATTTTACTCATACCTTGCTTCCTTTCATTGTGTAAATTTTTACGATTTGTACAAAGTTGAATCCATCTTTTTGTGTATGCATCTTTAATCCATAACCCTGCTTTACAATGACTATACTTACCAATTGATGGCCCTGGGAATGTGACCTCATATTCAGATTCGTACTGAATGGTTTTACCAGGAGCGACATAAACATATACACTATAACAATTTAGAATACTAACGAAACCAATATAAAACCCACCGCAAAAAGCTTTTAATACATAGATAGATGATTCACCGACTGGCCTAAAATAAACAGCACGCCCTAAAAAAATAAGACCAAATATTGACGCGACAGTAATATATGCTGTCCATTCTGGAATGTTACTCATTAAAATAACATGCCTTCCGACGCCATTTGACCACATCAGATACCATAGCCACGCTACAGATATAGTTAAAATAACGGAGAGAAATAAATAGCGCTTAAACTTCTCTTTGCCATGACCTGAAATAAAATAGCTTCCATACATTTCAATCTTTCCTTATATAAAACTAAAAATTATTATAGCCTATAATTATTTAGTGAAATATTCACTCATGAAAATTCCATTAAGTAAGAGATCTCGACTCTTAAGCAGCGGGAGCGATGTCAGCAGTGCCAGCGCATAATCTTTGGCTTTTTCCGCTGACAACAACGCCATTACGGTATCTGAACTGGGATTATTACTCAGTATAGGTTTAATTATATCTGCACTTTCCGGCAGATCGCCTTTCACCATCCGCGCCAGATCGGCCTGTACCTGCTCCGGCGGCAGGTTTTTTATCCTGGACATATTGCGCGTAAGACTTAACCGACTGGCCTTAGTCCATAAAGCCTTTACCAAAGCCTCCCAGACCACTCAGCGCATTATTCTCAACCGCATTATTACCCACCTGCGCCCAGGCCACAGCGTTACCGGTGCTGTCACCAACCACGCCGCCCGCCATACCCGCCGCCAGCGTGCCCAGCGCGCTGTTGCTGGACGCGTACGAGGTGACGGCTCCCAGTACTGCGTGCGCCATCGCCTGCGCTTCTCTGTTGCCTTCCGTCAGCTTATGTATCTGCTCAGCCAGGTAAGGTGCCGCCGCTCCGCTCACCGCCTGCGCCACATCCCCGTCCGACAGGCCCTGCGCCGCCGCCGTTACCGCGCTGATGCTCTGCTGCAGCGCCGAACCCGTTCTGAACGGCTCCATCGCCGTGTTGTACGCCTGGTCGGCAACCTGCTTCTCTGTCGGATTCAGGTTACCTTTTCCGGCCAGCTGCTCCCGCGCCGCCTGTAGCGCCTGCGGGTCCTGCTGCGCCTTCATGCCCGCTATCTCACCCTGCGCCCTGGCGATATCCCCTGCCTGGCTGCCGATTTCGCCTATCATCTGCGCTGCCTTCAGCCGGTTCTGCTCCTTCTCCTTGTCGAAGATAACGGCCAGCCCCGGGTTCGCGTTTGCCACGTCGCGGCTGAGGTCCGCCACGTCCTGCTTCTGCTTCGACGGGTAGCGGATGATGCTGCTGCTGCCCCCCCCCCGCTTATTGCCGACTTCGTGGTGCTGTCCGCGCTGCCGCTGTCGTTCAGCCCCGCCAGCATGCCGTTCGCCATGTTCCCGGCGAAGTCTCCGCCGATGCTGCCGCCGGTGCTGATGCCCGTACTCTGGTGCTCCACTTTATACTCCGCGTGGTTCTCAATGTCGCCGAAGCCCAGCGTGCCGGTGTCGAGCCGGTTTTTATCCGCCGTCGCCGTCGAGCTGATAACCGCACCGTTCAGCTGCGTGTGCTCACCGGCCGTCACGTCAAAGCCGCCCTAGCCCGCAAAAATCCCGGTCTGTTCCGTGACGCTCTGCCAGTTGCTGTGCACCTTATCCCGGCTCACGTTTACGTTCGCCGAGCCGGTCATCGAGCCGAAGATGAATCTGCCGCCCTTGCTGCTGTTCTTGCTGTCGATGCTCTGCGTGTTCTGCGCCGACTGCAGCAGGATGTCCCGCGATGCATCAAGACCCAGGTCGCCGCCCGCTTTAAGCTGGCTGCCGGTGATGCTGATGTCGCCGCTCTGCCCACCACCGTTTTTGCCGGTCGCCGTAACGGTCAGGTTCCTGCCCGCCGTCAGCGTGCTGCCCTGCGACTGGCTGCTGTCGCTGCGCGTCTCGCTTTTCGACGACTGGCTGCCATACGAGGCGCTGACACCTACGGTGTTGCTCCCGCCCTGTCCGCCGTTCTGCAGGCCATCCTGCTCAACCGCCTGCGCCGCCTGCATCCCGTTCAGTGCTGCCTGGGTGTTCTGCAGCGCACTGACCCGCCCTGCGCCGTACCGTCGCGGTTCTGCCAGAGTCCGCCGCTGTTGAGGGAAAGATGATGACCCGCTTCGATCCAGCCGCCGCTGTTATCCAGGCCCTGTGTCGTCGTCAGGCTCAGTCCTGCGCAATCATTTTGCCCTGAGTATTGTCGAGACTGCTGCTGTTCACCGTCAGCGCGGTGCCGCTGATTTCACCTGCGCGGTTGCTGATCTGATGGTGAACTGAGAGGCTTAGCTGCTGGCCGGAGAACAGTTTGCCGTCGTCGTTATTGAGGCGGCTGACTTGCGCGGTGAGCTGCGATTCGCCTTGTGCCGTGCCGCCACGGTTGTTCCATTCAGCGGTGTGGATTGCCAGTGCGCCGACCGCGCCAATAAGCCCCTGCTGGTTGTCCAGCTCATTTGCCGTCAGGTCGAGATCGCGCTGGCTGACAATACCGCCCTGCGCATTATTCAGATGCTGCGCGGCCAGCGACAGCTGGCCGCCGTTCAGGATGCCGGATTGATTATCCAGATCACCGCCCGCGCTGAGCGTCAGCGCATCACCGGCCGGCAGGCTGCCTTGGCTATTATTAATCGCGCCACCGGCGTAGAGAGCCAGCGCGGCCTGGGTTTTGACGGTGCCACCCTGGTTAGTCAGGCTGCCCGCCTCCAGTGTCAGATCGCCGTTGTTACCCAGCTCACCCGCGGTATTGTCGAGCAGACCGTCAATCCGCCAGTGCTGGGCGGCGTTGTCGAGTGCGACCATCTGGCCTGCTGGCTGAACAGGCTGCGTCCATCGATCTGCCAGCGCCCGGCGCTAATCTGCGCCTGCTGCGCCTCAATATCACCGGTAGTGTTAATCACCGACTGGCGCACCGCGATGCCGCCTGCTCCTGCGCTCAGCGTTGCGAGGCTGGCCGCGATCTGAGCACCGCTGAGATCGACCCGGGGTCCGTGCGCGCTGACCTCTTTTTTGCTCAACAGGCTGCCGCTGGCGCGAATGGCATCTTGGCTCTCCAACTGCAGACTGGCCGCCTGCACAATCTGGCTGCTGGCATCACTGCCTGCCAGCAGGTGTCCGCTGCTCTGTATGCTGCGGGCCGTCGTCAGCCGCACGTCACCCGCCGCCGCCATGGTGCCGAACTGAGTGATTCCGCCTTCGCGGCTCTGAACCTTTAGCTGACCGCCACTGTGGAGTTTGCCCTGATAGTCAATGTCATCCGTGGCCGCCAGGCTGATGTCACCTCCGGCCTGCGTCACGCCATCCTGCGCCGCCGATTGCCAGACAAGTTTACCTTCGCTGCTCACCACCAGCGTTTTGCCCGCCTGCACCTGAGCGTTCAGATTGCGCACGCCGACGCCCGCTTCGGTGCCAATCATGCAGATCTGACCGCTGTACATGCCGCCCATCTGCCCCATGTCGATCGCCAGTTCAGGTCTGGCGCTGCCGTCGTCAGCCAGCGATGTGACCGTCTGTCCATCCGCGCTTGCGCGGTTGCGACCCGCCACCACCGCCAGCTCTTTTTTGGCCCAGATGCCCGCATTGATCTCCACCGCGCCGCGTTCGACCTGATAACCCGCCAGACTGCCGTCGGCGTTGAACTACGGCTTGCCGGTGGTCAGCGTCATGCGCCCGGCATTAATGGTGCCGCACCCGTTGCAGACAATTCCTGCCGGGTTGGCAACAATCACCTGTGCCCGTCCGCCAGCCACTTGCATAAAACCCCGTATCTGGCTGGGATTATTGCTGTTGACTTCGTTGAGGATCACCTGCGCCGCTGGGGTGTTTGGGTTACCCTGAATCATTCCAGCCAGTTGTGTTGAGGTCATCACCGCGGAGTTATTTAGGATGGCGCCGTTCTGAGGGACGTCGAATTGCTGATACTGGTTATGCGAGATACCCGCCTGATTGGGGGCGGTGATATTAACCTGTGGTAGCCCTTTCTGGGTGGCGATGACTTCTGGCCGTAGCGTTTACATCCGCCACAATCCCGTTAGCCATTACCGGTTCTGCAAACAACATCAGCCCAAGCAGCCACATCATGCGACACACAGTGACCCACAAGCGTGGCGTGGCATTGCCACCGCTCTGGCCCAGTTCAGTACTGCAGCTGCGGGCCAGTTCCGATACTACGCGGAGTTCCCCATGAGTACGGCTGAAGATAATGCGATAGCAATGTTTATTCATGGGTCACATCCGGGTGAAAGTTACTCTGTTCAGATAGCGGGGATTACCCGCTTTGGTGGTCAGATTTCCAGGCCAATATTGAAACCTGCAGTCGCGCCTGATGTATGAAATCCCGCCGGTTTATAAAGCGGCAATCCCGCAAACAGGTCATAGCTGAACCGTCGCCACAGTGCGCCACGCATGCCAAGTACGCTACCTGCCAGTTGATGCCCAACCAGGTAGTGCGTACCGGGTCCGCCAACCCGGCCATAGTCCGCAGCCAGATAGAGTTCATGCCCGCGTGAAAAAAGGTTCCAGCCGATCTCGTTACGCCATAGCAGGCCCTTTTCTCCTGACAGCATCTGCTCGCCGTCGAAGCCGCGTACCGTATAACGACCGGCAATCGCCATTTGCTCCTGCAGCGTCAAGGCATTCGGACTCCATTGTCCCCGCACGCTGCTGTAAACCCGCCACGGCTGTTCACCCCAGGCAAAAGGCTGATTGACACTCAGATCACCGAGCAAAATCCCGGTTCGGGCGCTGCCCTGATGACGTGCCTCTTCCGGTGCGGGCAGGGCATTAAACGCACCGGTACCGCGCCGCCAGGCGAGATTGGCATCCAGCGTACTGCTGCCGAAGTAGCTGTGCTGATTAAGACCCAGCTCCCAACCCGCGGTGCGCCGTTTCTGCTGCTCAATATTGATATCGTTGACGGCGTTGGTGGAATGCCAGCGATAGCCGCGCAGATTAAGCGTGGTTTTGTGCGACTGATCGCGGTAGAGCAACCGGGAGATCGTGAGCCGGAGATTGTCGCTCTTGCCGCTGTAGCGCAGCACTTCGTTAGCGTTGGGGATGTTCTGGTGGTAGGTGTAATCGTTATAGTTGCCAGAAAACGCCCAGTACCCGAGCGGGAAAAAATAGTTCAGGGTGTGCGAGCGGTTGCCGAACGGCCCATGCTCAAACAAATTTTTGCCGATGTTGGCGTAAAACAGATTGTTCTGCGCAAAGGGAGCCTCCAACGCCAGCGTGGCCGAACCGAGGTAGTGCCCGGTGCTTTTGGAACCGCTGTCATCCAGCCCCGGACTGAGCCGCACCGGCCGTTTTTCCCGCCAGCTAACCTCAAGGTCGCTGGTGGCTTCCTGCTCACCTAGCACGATTTTAATATCAGCACTGGCGCTCGGTACCCGTTTAAAATTTTCCAGCCCTTGTTCAATATCACGCAGGTTGAGAATATCGCCCGATGAAGCCGGTATCGCATTCCACAGCCGCCCGAGCCAGGAAACCGGCTCCACAAAACGGATATCGTCGATACGCCCAGGTTGCAGGGTGAGCGTCAAAACGCCTTTGGTCAGGTCCTGCTCCTGCGCCATCACCCGGGTCGTCACATAGCCTTTGGCAAGGATGGCATTCTCAACTTTGTTGATGACCAGTACGATACCCCGCCCGCCCAGACAGCGGCCGGTGGCGTCCGCGGCGGCATCGAGCGCCCACTGAAAACGGCTGGCTGCGTCGCCAGCCAGGACGATCCGATTGATGGTAAAGCAGGGCTGCTCACTGGCAGGATAATCAGGCAGACGAATATCAGGACGGAGAAGATGTTCATTAGCCTGCGACATATTCTGCTGTTGCAGCACGCGCTCGCGGGCATCGATAGTGTTGCTTTCCTGAAGGGAAATATCGGGTGGGAGAGCGGCGATTAACGGAAACGTGATAGGTGACAACAATCCCGCCAGTACGCTAATCACACCCTTTGGCTGACCCCAGAGGGGCAGGAGAGTCCGTTTCATAAAAGTCCGTTTACAAAATGTTACTGATTGTAAATTCAGGCGCATTATCCGCCACCACGCTCAGAACACAAGCAATCCGCTCATTTTTCAGGCGGTTTCTTAGCTCTTTTCAAAACGCACTTTTTAGCATTATGTTGAGTATTGCCCGGCCTTTTTTAGCGGGAAATACAGGAACACCCCAAGCAGCCGAACGCATATAGCGTCTGAAAAAAGCTATAAAAAAAGGGACGATCGCTCGTCCCTTTTTCATCTTCACACACGCCGCTGAAAACCTTACTGCAGCAGTGAGATATCCGCCACCTGCAGGAACAGCTCACGCAGTTTCGCCAGCAGCGTCAGGCGGTTAACCCGCACCGCCGGATCGTCAGCGTTAACCATTACTTTATCGAAGAAGTTATCAACGGCTTCACGCAGCTGCGCCAGTTCGATCAGCGCATCCTGGTAGCGACCTTCCACAAAGTACAGCTGCAGCTTGCTGCTCAGCGCAGTGACAAACGTCGCCAGCTGGATCTCTTCATTCTCTTTCAGCAGTGACGCCTGCACGCTGTCATTCAGCGTTTCGGTCGATTTTGCCAGAATGTTAGAGACGCGCTTATTGGCGGCGGCCAGCGCGGCGGCTTCATTCAGCGTGCGGAAGTGCGATACCGCTTTCATGCTGGCATCGAAGTCAGCCGGACGGGTCGGACGACGCGCCAGCACCGCTTGCAGCGTATCAATGCTGTGACCTTCTTCCTGATACCAGGCGCGGAAGCGACCCAGCATAAAGTCGATCACATCATCCACTACGCTGGCGTTGCTCAGCTTGCTGCCATACAGACGCACCGCTTCTTCGGTCAGGGTCTGCAGATCAAGCGGCAGATTCTTCTCGACGATGATGCGCAACACACCGAGTGCGGCACGACGCAGGGCAAACGGATCTTTGTCGCCTTTTGGATGCTGACCAATGCCAAAAATGCCGGCCAGCGTATCCATTTTGTCGGCGATTGCCAGCGCACAGGCAACCGGGCTGGAAGGCAAATCGTCACCGGCAAAGCGTGGCTGATACTGCTCATTCAGCGCGACGGCCACATCTTCGGCTTCGCCATCGTGACGGGCATAGTGCATCCCCATCACGCCCTGAGTGTCGGTGAACTCGAACACCATGTTGGTCATCAGGTCACACTTCGACAGCAGGCCCGCGCGGGTCGCATGATTGACATCGGCGCCAATCTGACCAGCAATCCAGCCGGCCAGCGCCTGGATGCGATCGGTTTTATCACGCAGCGTGCCCAGCTCTTTCTGGAACAGCACCGTTTCCAGGCGCGGCAGATGATCTTCCAGACGCTTTTTGCGGTCGGTATTGAAGAAGAATTCTGCATCGGCCAGACGCGGACGCACCACTTTCTCGTTACCCGAGATAATCTGGCGCGGATCGCTGGATTCGATATTGGTGACGAAAATGAAGTTCGGCAGCAGGTTGCCGTTATCGTCATACACCGGGAAATATTTCTGATCGCCTTTCATGGTGTAGACCAGCGCTTCAGCCGGCACCTTGAGGAATTTCTCTTCAAAGGTGGCGGTCAGTACCACCGGCCACTCCACCAGCGAGGTGACTTCTTCCAGCAGGCTGTCGCTGAGATCGGCATTACCGCCCAGACGACGGGCGGCGGCTTCGGCATCGGCCTTGATCATCGCTTTACGGGTCTGGTAGTCAGCGATCACCTTACCGCGTTTCTCCAGCACGTCCGGATACTGATCGGCGTTGTCGAGGGTAATGTCATGCTCGCCCATGAAGCGGTGGCCGCGAATGGTGCGCGCAGAGTCCACGCCCAGAATGGTAGAGGGGATCAGCTCATCGCCCAGCAGCAGCGTCACGGTGTGAACCGGACGGACGAACTGCACGTCGCTGTCGCCCCAGCGCATCAGTTTTGGCACCGGCAGTTTGCTCAGCGCGGTGGCGATCATCGCCGGCAGCAGAGCCTGAGCCGCTTCGCCCTTAACCTGAGCGCGATAGACCAGCCACTCGCCTTTGTCGGTGCTCAGACGTTCAGCCTGATCAACTGTGATACCGTTACCACGTGCCCAGCCTTCTGCGGCTTTGGTGGCGTTACCGTCGGCGTCAAACGCCGCGCTGACCGCCGGGCCGCGCTTTTCCACTTCCCGATCGGGTTGTGAGGCGCTCAGGTTCGCCACTTTCAGCGCCAGACGGCGCGGTGCAGCAAACCAGCTGACGTCGCCGTGGTTCAGGTTGGCGGCATCAAGTTCCGCAGTGACCTGCGCGGCAAAGGCTTCAGCCAGGCTGCGCAGGGCTTTTGGTGGCAGCTCTTCGGTGCCGATCTCCACCAGGAAGGTTTTCTCAGTCATGGCTGCCTCTTACTTTTTGTTATTGCACATCGGGAAGCCCAGTGCCTCGCGAGAGGCGTAGTAAGCTTCAGCCACGGCTTTCGTCAGGGTGCGGATACGCAGAATATAGCGCTGACGCTCGGTGACCGAGATCGCCTTACGCGCATCCAGCAGGTTGAAGCTGTGTGCGGCTTTCAGAATGCGTTCATACGCGGGCAGCGGCAGCGGTTTTTCCAGCGCCAGCAGGTGCTGCGCCTCTTTTTCGTACTGCTCGAAGCAGGTAAAGAGGAAATCCACGTCGGCGTATTCGAAGTTATAGGTGGATTGCTCCACTTCGTTCTGATGGAACACGTCGCCGTAGGTGGTTTTACCCAGCGGACCGTCGCTCCACACCAGATCGTAGACGCTGTCGACGCCCTGGATATACATCGCCAGACGTTCGAGACCGTAGGTGATCTCACCGGTCACCGGTTTACACTCCAGGCCACCCACCTGCTGGAAGTAAGTGAACTGCGTCACTTCCATGCCGTTGAGCCACACTTCCCAGCCCAGTCCCCAGGCACCCAGTGTTGGGTTTTCCCAGTTATCTTCCACGAAGCGAATATCATGCACCGTCGGGTCCATACCCAGCTCTTTCAGCGACCCGAGATACAGCTCCTGAATGTTGTCCGGTGACGGTTTGATGATCACCTGAAACTGGTAATAGTGCTGTAAGCGGTTCGGGTTTTCACCGTAGCGACCATCGGTCGTACGGCGTGACGGCTGCACGTAAGCTGCGGCGATCGGCTCCGGGCCGAGTGCGCGCAGGCAGGTCATTGGGTGCGAAGTGCCAGCGCCTACTTCCATGTCCAGCGGTTGAACAATGGTGCAGCCCTGACGTGCCCAGTAATCCTGCAAGGTCAGGATCAGGCCCTGAAAGGTCTTGGTATCAAACTTTTGCATGTTGAATTTGCACACGATTGGCTAGATGAAAAAAGATTGCGACAGTATACCCTTTGACCGCGCGATGTGCAGCCGGAAATCCCGGGCGGTTGCGCCGCGGTTTGGTTGTTGCGCCCTTTTGCCGCCATACCGAGGACTCCGAATCCTGCCGGCAAAGGTTGTTGCCGCCGCCGCGCCTGGCTACCCTTCCTTCTCCGCACGGACGTTATGCGCAAGAGGACGCCATGCCGCAGAAGATTTACTGGATCGATAATTTACGCGCGGTTGCCTGCCTGATGGTAATCGTGATCCACACCACTACCTGGTATATCACCGGGCCGATGGCGGTCACCGGCACTTCGTCGGATGTCGCCAATCTGCTGAACTCCGCCTCGCGGGTCTGCGTACCGCTGTTTTTCGGCGAACGCAGCGCCCAGCCGCGTCATATGATCCGGCTGGTGCTGTGTCTGCTGTTCTACAGCGCGGTGTCACTGGCGTATATCACCTAGCTGACGCCGATCAGTGAAGGCCGATCGGTCGTGAAAATGCTGCAAAAACCGGTGTTTTATCACTTGTGGTTTTTCTTCGCGCTGATTGGTATCTATCTGATGTCGCCGCTGATTCAGGTGAAGTCGGTACCGGCGCGCTATGTGGCGCTGCTGGTGCTGGAGCTGGCGGTGCTGGCCAATCCGAACACCGTCAGTAGCTGGGGCCGTTTCACTTCCTGCCGGTCAATCTCTATGTCAACGGCGACAGCATTTATTACCTGCTGTATGCGCTATTAGGACGGGCTATCGGTACCATGGAGACGTCAAAACGTGGGCTGACGCCCGCCGCCAGCGGGGTGTTTATCGCCTGTGTAATTGGCATTGCGCTCGGCACGAAGTAGGCGTTACGGGACAACGGCGCGTTTAACGACACCTGGTATCTCTACTGCGGACCGCTGGTGTTTATCGCGGCGATCAGCTTACTGCTGGTGTTTAAAAATGCCCTTAACCAGCGCACGCTGCCGGGCTTATCGCTGATTGCGCGCTATTCCCTGCCGATCTACGGTTTTCACGCGCTGTTTATCCACTATCTGCGTACTCATCACTATGATAATATGTCGCGTCCGTGGTTCGATCTTCCTTGGGTGTTCGGGGTAACGCTGGGCGGCAGCCTGCTGCTGGCGATGGCGCTTAAACGCGTCGATAAACGTCACTTTGTCAGTTGACCGGCATCACGCTGACAGGCGCGGCGCAGCTGGCACGCAATGCTGACCCGCAGCTGTTCATGGTATTCGCGCACGCTGATGCCCAGATGCTGACGGAACAGCCGAGCCAGATGGCGACTGCTGACGTGCGCCCGTGCCGCCAGCGCGGTTGGCGTATCACACAGCTGATTAATCAGATGCAGTGCCAGATCGATGCTCGCCGTAATGCCGGCGCTGGTCCAGATATTGTCATGCCCGACAAACACCCGATTTTCCTGTGCCTGCGGCGCGGCCGCGCTTTCAGCCGATCGATGACCTCGTGATGGGTGGGTGCAGCGAACGCCATCCAGCAACCCCGCCCCGCCTGCACGGCCAGCAGCGCACCGGAACAGACGCAGACCAGCATCAGGACTTGTGAACGCAGCGCTGCCTGCTGCTTCAGCCACCGGCGCGCCTGTTCAGCTTCGGGCGTGACATAACAGATCCGCGAATCATAAACACCGGGCACCACCAGCAGGCTGTCGGCAGGCAAACCTGCCGGTAACGGCTCTATCCCGCCGATGTTCATCCCGGTGGAGCAGATCACCTGCGGTTGCGGTCCGATGTAGCGCAGCACAAAGCGGTCGCCCGCCAGCTTAAGCGCCTCCGCCGGGCCCGTCAGATCGAGCGCCATCACCCCAGGCAGGATTAAAAACCAGACGGTCTGTTTCATCGGCTGTCCCGGATTACACCAGATCCCAGCCGCGGGCGCGGGCGCGCCACAGGGCGGGCAGGTCCGCCATGTTGTCGAATCGCGTGACCAGCGGATGATCCAGTTCCGGATTATGCGCATCGGCGCAGTAGTAGAACACCGGAATACCGGCGGCAATGCCGACCCGCGCGCCCGCTTCAGAGTCATCCACCAGCAGCGCTCAATCGCAGATCTGCATCTGCTCGGCAGCGTGGTACATCAGCTCCGGATCGGGCTTCCAGTGCAGAATGTCATAACCGCTGTAGAGGTGATCCGCAAACAGCGGCAGCATGCCGGTTAAGCCCAGCGAGTGCTGCATCTTCTTCACCGTTCCGTTCGATACCATGCACATCGGCACTTTTATCTGCTCAACCAGCGCTTTGGTACCGTCGATCGGCTGCAGGTGCTGATCAAACAACTGAGCCACCTCGGCACGGTAGGCGGTTTCCACCTCTTCCATCGGCAACGATTGCTGATGCGCCTCACCGACGTCGCGAATGATGTCGTACAGTTTGACGCCTTTATACTGCTCAAACATCTGCTGCAGCGACAGGTCGATGCCATAGCGGGCGAAAGTATTGGCGTAGGCCTAGGTGCAGAGCAGTTCGCTGTCCACCAGCGTGCCATCGCAATCGAAAAAGACGCATTCTACTGACATCAGACTCTATCCTTTGATTTTGTTGGAGTCCCTCACTCTACCGTACTGAGCGCAGATTGCGAGAGTGGCAATCGGTTGCGAAAAATCATTGTATTGGCCTGGTAAAATCGCCAGGATACGCGCCGATGAATTTTTATTCTGGATGGATGGCATGAGCAAGCAAGGCCTTTTGCAGCGCATCTTCAAGCTGCAGGAACATGGCACCACGGTGCGCACCGAAGTGATCGCGGGTGTGACCACCTTTCTCACCATGGTCTACATCGTCTTTGTGAACCCGCAGATCCTCGGCGTGGCCGGTATGGATACCCAGGCAGTGTTTGTTACCACCTGCCTGATTGCCGCCTTCGGCAGTATTCTGATGGGACTGTTTGCCAATCTGCCGGTCGCGCTGGCCCCGGCAATGGGGCTGAATGCCTTTTTCGCCTTTGTGGTGGTCGGCGCAATGGGCTATTCGTGGCAGGTCGGTATGGGGGCGATCTTCTGGGGCGCCGTCGGTCTGCTGACCCTGACGCTGCTGCGGGTGCGCTACTGGATGATTGCCAACATCCCGCTCAGCCTGCGCGTCGGCATCACCGCCGGGACTGGCCTGTTTATCGCCATGATGGGGCTGAAAAATGCCGGCATCATCGTGCCGAATCCCGATACGCTGGTGACGGTAGGGAACCTGACCTCGCACAGCGTACTGCTTGGCGCGCTGGGTTTCTTTATCATCGCTATTCTGGCGTCACGTAATATCCATGCCGCCGTCCTGATCTCAATGGTGGTGACCACGGCGATTGGCTGGATGCTGGGCGACGTGAAGTTTGTTGGTCTGTTTTCCGCCCCGCCTGCCATCAGTTCGGTGGTCGGCCAGGTCGATATCAAAGGCGCATTCAACATCGGCATGGCGGGCGTGATATTCTCCTTTATGCTGGTCAATCTGTTCGACTCGTCGGGCACGCTGATCGGCGTCACCGATAAAGCTGGGCTGACCGATGAAACCGGCACCTTCCCGCGTATGCAGCAGGCGCTGTACGTTGACAGCATCAGCTCGGTCAGTGGCGCTCTGGCGGGCACCTCCTCGGTCACCGCCTACATTGAAAGTAGCTCGGGCGTGGCGATTGGTGGCCGTACCGGGCTGATGGCGGTGGTGACCGGCGTGCTGTTTTTGCTGGTGATGTTCCTGTCACCGCTGGCGGCGATGGTGCCAGGCTACGCCGCCGCCGGGGCGCTGGTTTATGTCGGCGTATTGATGACTGCCAGCCTGTCGCGCGTGCGCTGGGATGACCTGACCGAATCGGTGCCAGCCTTTGTTACCGCCGCGATGATGCCGTTCAGCTTCTCAATCACCGAAGGGATTGCGCTGGGCTTTATCGCTTACTGCGTAATGAAGCTCGGCACCGCCCGCTGGTGTGAAATCAGCCCCTGCGTGGTGATTGTCGCGCTGATGTTCGTGCTGAAGATTGTGTTTATCGACGCACACTAAACGCCGCGATAACCGCATCAGGCCACTCCCGTCAGGGTAGCGGCCTTTTTTATTTCAGCAGCCCGAGCTGACGCAGATGGGCAAAGCTGGCGTCCGTTGCGCCCTGCGGATGGAACTCAAGGCTGACCCAGCCGGGATAGTTGAGGTTATCCAGCAGGGTAAACAGCCGCTCGAAATCGACCTCGCCGCTGCCGGGCTGGTGACGGCCAGGAACGTCCGCAATCTGGATATGCGCGATACGGTCAATAAAGGCCGGCAGCACCTGATAGGGATCCTCACCGGCGCGTAGTGAATGCCAGAAATCGTACTGCACCGCCAGGTTGTCACTGCCGATCTGGTCAAACAGCCGCACCGCCTGCTCCGCGCCGGGCACGTCGCCGTGATTGATCGGCTCCAGCACCAGCTGAATGTCGTGCGCCTTGAGTGCGCTGGCGGCCAGGGCAAAGTTTTCGCGCAGGGTTGGCAGCGGATCGCCCTGACCGACGGCCGGTCCCGACAGGCAGTTAATACGCGGCGGTTTCAGCTGCTGACCATAGCTCACCGCCTGATCGATAGCCCGGCGGAACTCGTCACGCCGCGCCGGTTGCGCCGCGAATCCGCGGTCGCTCACATCCCAGTCACCCAGCGGCATGTTAAACAGCACCAGCTGCTGCTGGTTGCGATCCAGCGCCTGCTGGATATCGGCGCTCTCCAGGCCATATGGGAAGAAAAATTCAACCGCCTCAAATCCGGCCTCAGCGGCGCGATCGAAGCGTTCATAAAACGGATATTCGGTATAGAGCATGGTCAGATTAGCGGCGAAACGAAGCATATTCTCTCCTGATGAGGTGACGCCCGGCAGCCTCGCCGCTAGGCGAGTGCGGTTAGCTGATTTGGGTGCTGCCGGTCGGCAGCGGCGCAAAGCGGATAAACAGCGTGCCAATCACGTAAAGTGCGGCGCACAGGGTAAAGAAGGTCAGTACGCCGCCATAGCCGCCGACGCTACCGGCCATATTCATAAAGCCGCCGACCAGGCCGGCGCGCGCCGGATGGGCGATCAGCGCCGGAATACTCCATGTAGATGCTGTCGCCGCCGGTCAGGAAGAAGGAGGCGACCGACAGCATCGCCACCGCGGTAATCGGATTCGCCACGTCCGGCAGCGCAAAGAAGATCAGCAGCGTAACGCCGCCCGACAGCGCAATCAGGCTCTTCACTACCGTGCCATGCTGATAGCCGCGCTTTACCAGCGCATCGACGGCGAATCCGGCACCCAGCGATCCGGCTTCACCCAGCATAAAAATCACAAAGGTGGCATTACCGATGGAGCGCAAATCGAAGCCACGCGCCTGCGCCAGATAGCTGGGTCCCCAGGTCATCAGGCCAAAGTAGATCATTGCCCAGGTGGCCCGGCCAAACATCAGGCCGACAGCGATCGCCAGTCAACGCCCGGACCGGCTGGCGGCGGCGCATCCGGCGCCGCACCCTCGTCACGGCCCTGCCGTATCTGCGCCAGTTCTGCGGCGTTAATCCGCGGGTCCTCTTCCGGGCGATCGCGCAGCTTGTACCACGCCAGTAGCGCCAGCGACATGCTGAACAGCACGGCGACGATAAACGCCAGCCGCCACGAGTCGATCATGTCGATCAGGTAGGCGATGATCAATCCGCCAAACGCCACGCCCAGCGTACTACCGCAATCCATGATTGCCGCGCCGCGTCCGCGTTCTGGTTTGGGCATCCAGCTGGCATTCATTTTTCCGCCGGACGGAGAAATCGGCGTTTCCGCCACGCCCAGCGCGATGCGGGCAAAGATCAGCGACAGTCCGCCGGTTGCCAGCGCCAGCGCAATCTGGCTAAGACCCCACAGTATGCTGGAGAAGGTCAGCACCTTACGCGGGCCAAAGCGATCCAGCGCCCAGCCGCCCGGCACCTGTAACAGCACATACGATCAGAAAAAACTGCTGAGGATCAGTCCCTGCATCGCTGGCGACAGGTGAAACTCATCTTTGATGTAACGGAATACAGATGGAGAGCGTGATGCGGTCCATCAGGTTGACCGCCAGCAGAACAAACAGCACGCCGAAAATGCGTCAGCGAACCCGGGTAGGCTGGGTCGCTGCATCGGAATCAGGGTGTAACGCTTGCATAACTTTCTCCCGCTTGTCAGTGACGATGTCGGGTAAATCCCGACCACTGAACATATGTTAATTAACATATCTAATGTTTAGACATTAAATCGGATCCTGTGAGAAAAGATTTGCGGCAGCTCACACTTCAGTAAATGCAGTAAAAAACGGCTATATCAGCGCAATAAATTGAATAATGGCAGCTTAATATTAATTGCTGTGATTAATTAATGACGCACAAAAAGTTGCTACGGCTTTGGATATGTGAAGTGAAGCGCATTTTTCCCGACAACATTACGTTTTGATTAATGAACATATGTTTCACTGAGTAACTTATGAATAAATCAAGAGGCAGTATGAAACAGACCGTACCGGTGCCCTCAGCGCATATTGCAGAGCTGTTCTTTCCGTATATGCAGGATGAAAGCAAAGTCGTCGACATTGCTGAGCGCCTCAGTCAGCAGCCATTTTATCGTTTCATTGAAACCGGCATGGTGCTGCAACCGGCGCAGGCCCGGCGACTGCGGGATATCAGTGAAACGCAGCAGGTGAAGCTGACGCAGTGGATGACCTTTGTGCTGAATCAGCAAGGGCTGAACCTCAGCAGCCCTGACCGTATCCAGCGTAAACGCAGCATGAAACGGGCCTGTGAACTGGTGCATCGCGCCGCCGAATGTGGCGCAACGCGGATTGCCTTTGTCAGCGGCAGCGATCCTGGCGCGGCCCAGCGTGAAGCGGCAAAAAGTGCGCTCGGCGAGACGCTGGAACAGATCGGTGAGGTGATAAGTCAGTACCCGCAGATGATCATGCAGCTGGAGCCGCTGGACCGCTTCGCCCATAAATGCCAGCTCATCGGCCCCACCGACGAAACTCTGCGCTGGATGCAGCAACTGCGCCGGACCTGTCCACGGCTCTATCTCGCCTGGGACAGCGCGCATGTGGCGCTCAACCAGGAAGATCCTGTCGAGGCTCTGCGCCAGTCGGGATCGCTGGTCTCACAGCTGCATCTGGCTAACGCCATCCTCGATCCGCACGATCCGGTCTATGGCGATCATCATATGCGTTTTGGCGCGCCCGGTTTCCTGACGCCCGCCGTGGCGGCCGCTATTGTGGCAGCAGCCCGGCAACTGCCGGACGATCCGCGATTAGGTGAACCGCAGTATTGCGGTGGAGATGCGCACCACGCCCGATGACGATCGCTGGCAGGCCGAGCAGGCGTGCCGGGAATTTCTGCAGCAGGCACTCGCCGGGACCGAACAGACGGCATGACACAGCCGGTACGCCGCGTTCCTACCGGCTGAGGGTCCGTCCGTCAGTGGTCTGCAGCCAGCTGATAGCCCAGCATTTTTTCCAGCGCCAGCCGCGAGCGGATTAACACCTCAAGGCTGATGGCCGGATCAACCGGCTGGTCAGCCCGCTGCGGCCAGCTATCAGGCTGGCGATGCATGCGCAGTGGGATCTCCAAGCTGGCCGGGATATCATTTTCCGCCAGCGCCTGAAGCAGCGGCGCATAATTCAGTTCACCCTCTCCAATCGGCGGGAAATGATATTCCCCGTTGTGCCGCATCACGTCTTTAATGTGGCAATGCCGGGCGCCAGGCAGCATTGTCAACGCCTCGGCGATAGGATCCTGCTGTGGACAGAGCGACACCATGTTGCCGGGGTCGAGGTTAAATGCCACAGCTGGATAGCCTAACCGCTTCCAGCAGCGCGAAGCCATCCTCAGCTACGGCAAAGGCGTCATAATCCGGATCGCCTCCATTCTCGATACACAAAATGCAGCCTGCATCTTCAGCAATCGGTGCCATCTGCCGCAGATTTTCAATTAACGCGGCGCGATTATCGCGTCGGGCAGTGCAGGCATTGAGATAACGGGCACCAATCAGCCGGGCGAAGGCCACCCGCTGCCGGAATTGTTCCACCGCATCCGGCGCGGCCAGGTTAATGGTGCAGCCAAGCGCATGCATTTTAAGGCCGGTCTGCTGTTTCAGATCGTTGATGCGGGCAGCATTCTCCTGGCCAAACAGGGCCGGATCGAGCTGGCCGACATAACCCTGATTGTAGACCAGCTCAATGTATGCGAAACCCGCCTCGCGCACGGTCTGGAAGGCAACTTCCGGCGTATGCCCATCGAACATAGCGCTGTTCACGCCCAGCTTCATTTTTTCCATCATCGTCTCCTTAAGACGTTAGCTATAACGCCAGCTTCAGCGCTTTTCATCCGAACCCGACAAAAGTTCATTATTAAAAATAATGTTCAAAGATATAGAGAAAAGCACGTCAGAGTTAAGTGATAGCGTTCACAAAAAGAGGCGTAACCCGGATCAACAGGCAGAGTTGCGGGCAGGCTCACAGCGTGGGAAAGGTGATGTCTCTCAACAGGATTTCGCTCGGGCTTTCAGCCGGAGCCAACGCAGCGGCCGTGACTGAACAAATGATTTAATAATGAACTTATGAACGAAAGTTCAGCGATCGCCAACCGCAGCGATCCGTCAGATTTCGGGATGCACGCTGCGTTCATTGGGCAGGCTGGTCAGTCGCAGGGTGCGGGGACCCATATTCGGTTTACTCATTTCCACTTCACGTAAGGCGATCCACTGATGGGCGTTATCCATCTCCCACAGATGCAGGCGCTGGGTCGCGGGCGAGAGCGCGCAGGACCAGACCAGCATCGCACACCACCTGGATATAGGGGTAGAGCGATGAGCGCAGACGGCCTGCGCCCGGCAGCAGCCGCAGCGAATCGAGCCCCGCTTCACGCTCGCCGGTCAGTTTGAGGAGGCTCTGGCGCAGCGTCCAGATTTGCGTCACTGCTTCCATAAAATCCTGCTGAGCATTGATCAAGGCGATCTCCCTGGAGGTTAATCCCTGCATCAACTGCTCCTGGGTCTGGCGACTGCATGCCCGCACGATTTCCATGTCCAGTCCGGCGCGGCCACCCTCTTCGGCCAGCAGCACGCCGACCGTATTGCCGGCATAAGCGATGCTGAAATCAGGCAGATCGTGGTTAGCAAAAGCGGGGCGTCCGTGGCAATCGGTGGTCAGGCGCGGCAGCGTGTTAATGCCATAAACCCGCAGCATCAGCTGGGCCAGCAGCGTCCGCGCGGCAAGAAAACGCCCACGGCGTTTATCAGCAAACTGCCGTGCCGTATCAATAATATGCTGGGGAATGCTAATATCTTGTGCCGGGAAGTCGGGGTTACCCTTCCAACGTACAAAATGACCAGCCATCTGTCGCTCCGTGAAAATGGTCAGATAATCATCTGCTGCATTGTGAGAATTTTCTTAACTTAATGCATCCGGCACAACACAGAATGAACCAAATTAGGAATAGGATGAGCGATCTGGCTAGATTCGCGGCGGTCAGTATTCAGTCGGGACAGAATAAGCGTCGCGACGGACATCGCGACGCCAGCGGCATCAGGCGAACCGGCACGCCTGTTCGAAGCTGAGGCGCGGCAGACGCGGATGCAGTTTTGACGCCTCGCCATAGCCGAGGTTAATCAGCAAGTTAACCTGATACTGACCATCAGCAAAGAACGCCTCATTCACCTTCGCCGGATCAAAGCCGGACATCGGGCCGGCATCCAGTCCCAGCGAGCGGGCCGCTAGGATCAGATACCCGGCCTGCAGGCTGCTGTTACGAAAAGCGGTCTCTTTCGCCGATTCCGGGCTGCCGGTAAACCAGCTGCGGGCGTCGGCATGCGGGAACAGCGCAGGCAGCTGCTCGTAAAATTCGCGGTCCCAGGCGACGATCACCGTGACGGGCGCACTCATGGTTTTTTCGAGGTTGCCGGAAGAGAGCGCCGGTTTAAGCTTCTCTTTACCTTCCGCCGAGGTTACGAAAACAAAGCGGGCGGGCGAGCAGTTAGCCGAGGTCGGGCCCAGCGCCGTTAAGCTATACAGCTGTTCCAGCAGGGCGTTGTCGACCGGCTTCGCCTGCCAGTAACTGTGGGTGCGGGCGTCGGTAAACAGCGTGTTCAGTGCGGCAATGTCGAGCGGTGTACTCATGCAACTCTCCTGTTTCAGGCGAAAAATTTCGCCTAAGGGTGACCACGAATAGGGGTTCGCTTCCGGCGCGATGCAGCGACGGCGGCAGATAATGGCGTTTATCAGAGCGAATAAATCACGGCCATCCGCCGCCGATCATCAGGTCGGTGCTTTAACCGTTATACTGCAATGCCGGGCCGCCGCAAAATAACATATCAGCAAGAATCAGCGCAGGTGCGCAGCAAAGTGGAAGCGTGAAAGCGGTGAAAGGAGCCGGTCCGATAAGGACGAACTATCGGACCGGCAAAAGCAGGGTTATTTACCGATACAGAAGCTGGAGAAGATGCGGCCCAGCAGATCGTCCGAGGTGAACTCGCCGGTAATCTCGCTCAGCGCCTGCTGAGCCAGGCGAAGTTCTTCTGCCAGCAGCTCACCGGCCCAGGCACCCAGCGGCTGTGCTTTGCCCTGCAGCAGGTGCGTCGCCGCTAACTCCAGCGCCTGCAGATGACGACGGCGTGCCAGGAATCCGACTTCCATATTGCCGGCAAACCCCATGCTCTGCTTCAGGTGATCGCGCAGTGCATCAACCCCGGTGCTGGTGCGTGCCGACAGCCGAATCACTGCGTGGCCATTCATCTCTGTCAGGCCGGGCTGTTCACCGGTGACGTCGGCTTTATTGCGCACCACGGTAATCGGCAGTTCAGGCGGCAGCCGTGAGACAAAGTCGGGCCAGATGGCTGCGGCTTCGGTCGCTTCGGTGGTGGTGCCATCGACCATAAACAGCACCCGGTCAGCCTGCTCGATCTCCTGCCAGGCGCGCTCAATGCCGATGCGCTCGACTTCGTCGCTGGCCTCACGCAAACCGGCGGTATCGATGATATGCAGCGGCATACCATCAATATGAATATGTTCACGCAGTACGTCGCGCGTGGTGCCGGCAATGTCGGTGACAATCGCCGCGTCACGGCCCGCCAGCGCATTCAGCAGGCTCGATTTGCCCGCGTTAGGCCGGCCCGCAATCACCACCTTCATCCCTTCACGCAGCAGGCTGCCCTGGCGTGCCGCAGCCCGTACGCCATCGAGATCGGCGATCACCGTATTCAGCTGCGCTTCTATTTTGCCGTCAGAGAGGAAGTCGATCTCCTCATCCGGGAAGTCGATGGCCGCTTCAACGTAGATGCGCAGGTGAGTCAGGGCTTCCACCAGTTGATTGACGCGGGTGGAGAACACCCCCTGCAGCGAGTTAACCGCAGAGCGAGCCGCCTGCTCTGAGCTGGCATCGATTAGATCGGCTATCGCCTCGGCCTGCGCCAGATCGAGCTTCTCGTTGAGAAACGCGCGCTCCAAAAACTCACCAGGCTGGGCGATGCGTACGCCGGGCAGCGCCACGATGCGCTTCAGCAGCAGATCGAGGGTTACTGGGCCGCCGTGACCCTGCAGCTCCAGCACATCTTCACCGGTAAATGAGTTAGGCCCCGGAAACCACAGCGCAATGCCCTGATCCAGCACGCTGCCGTCGGCATCGGTAAACGGCAGATAGTCGGCATAACGCGGCTTAGGCAGTTTGCCCAGCAGCTGCTGCGCCACCTCGGCTGCACGGGCGCCGGAGATCCGCAAAATACCTACGCCGCCGCGTCCGGGCGGCGTAGCCTGAGCAACAATGGTATCGCTGTGGCTCATAAATTCTCTCTCGCTACAAAAAACAAAGGCGGTCGCTTTGACCGCCTGAGGATAGACCGTTTAGGGCGGGATCGCTCCCGCCTTACATCGCTTAGGCTTTCTTCTTGTCGCGGCTATGCAGACCACGTTTTTCCAGGCCGCGATAAATCAGCTGCTGCTGGAGAATGGTAACCAGGTTGCTGACGATGTAGTACAGCACCAGACCTGACGGGAACCACAGGAAGAACACGGTGAAAATCACCGGCATGTAGGTCATGATCTTCTGCTGCATCGGATCGGTCACGGTGGTCGGTGACATCTTCTGAATGAAGAACATGGTGATACCCATCAGAATCGGCAGGATGTAGTACGGGTCCTGCGCAGACAGATCATGGACCCACAGCACAAACGGCGCGTGACGCAGTTCAACTGAACCTGACAGCATGTAATACAGCGCCAGGAAGATAGGCATCTGGATCACCAGCGGCAGACAGCCACCCAGCGGATTGACCTTCTCTGCTTTATACAGCGCCATCATTTCCTGGCTCTGCTTCTGCTTGTCATCACCCAGACGTTCACGCATCGCCTGAATCTTCGGCTGCAGCATGCGCATCTTTGCCATCGAGGTGTACTGCGCTTTAGTCAGTGGGTACATGATGCCACGCACGATGAAGGTGATCACGATAATGGAGAAGCCCCAGTTACCTATGAAGCTGTGGATAAATTTCAGCAGCTTGAACAGCGGCTGAGAGATAAACCACAACCAGCCGTAATCAACGGTCAGATCAAGGTGCGGCGCAATGGCTGCCATCTTGTCCTGAATTTCCGGACCGACCCACAGGGTTGCACCGAGGTTCTGCTGCGCGCCTGCGGCAATGGTCACCGGCGCAGATTTGTAGCCAATCGTCGCCACGCCATTACCCAAATTGCTGGTGTAAAGGGTGTTGGTGCCGTCGGTACGCGGAACCCATGCGGTGGCGAAGTACTGCTGCAGCATCGCCACCCAGCCGTTGCTGGTGGTGGTGCTCAGGTTCTCGTTATCCGCAATATTGTCGAATTTATACTTCTCATATTTCGACTCGCTGGTGGAGTACCCCGCGCCACGGAAGGTATGCAGAGCAAAGTTGTTGCTGCCGGTATCACGGTGCTTCGGCAGATCAATGGTCTGCTTCAGCTGGCCAAACAGCGACACTTCCAGCGGCTGCTGGGTGGTGTTGTTGACATGATAATCGACGTTAACTGAATATTCGCCACGCTTGAAGACGAAGGTTTTGGTGTAAACCACGCCGTTTTCAGCGGTATAGGTCATCGGCACACGCAGCTCGGACTGGCCTTCAGCCATTTCGAAGTGATCCTGCGCGGCGGTGAACAGTGGGCGCGCGCCGTTGTTCGGGTTGTCCGGGCCATTACGACCGGTCAAACCACTCTGTGCCTGATAAAGGAACGATGGCGTCGTTTCAAGCAGCTGGAACGGCTGGTCGGAACCCAGTTTGTCCGGGAAGGTCAGCAGCTGTGCTTGTTCAACATCACCGCCGCGGGTGTTGATATTTAATGACAGGACATCAGTCTTAACGGTGATCGTCTGGCCCTGACCGCTGGCCGGTACACCCTGACTGGCGGCATCACCCGCTACGCTGTTAGTGTTTTGTGTGGTCTGCGTCTGCTGTGGCGGCGGAGCGTGGTCCGTCTGCCAAGCTTGCCAGATCATAAAAGACACGAACAGAAAAGCAATGAGAAAGAGATTGCGTTGCGAATCCATCGTTAATGTTCTCTGGTATCAAAGGTTTTTGGCGGCACAGGATCGTCACCACCCGGGTTCAAAGGGTGGCATTTTAATACGCGTTTTAACGTCAACCAACTGCCTTTTATCACGCCAAACCTGCGTAACGCCTCAATTCCGTATTGAGAGCAGGTCGGATGAAACCGACAGTGTGGGCCCAGTAATGGACTGATGCCGCGTTGATAGACGCGTATCAGGACGATCAGGAGCCGCGCGCCAGGCGACAGTGATGACGCCATAATTTCTCCAACGCTTCCGCCAGCATACGGTTATCCAGATCGGCAACCCCTTTCTTCGCCACCACCACGAAGTCCATCGACGGCAGTTCATGTTGACGCAGACGAAAGCTTTCGCGGGTCAATCGCTTGATCCGGTTACGTTCGTGGGCGCGTTTCACATGTTTTTTAGCGACGGTGAGACCGATGCGGGGATGCCCCAGCGCGTTAAGGCGGCCGAGAATAGTAATTTGCGGCGTGCCAGCCCGTTGTGGCTGCTGGAAGACGAAAGTGAAATGGATGGGAGTTAACAAGCGTAACTCCCTGGGAAATGCGAGCTTACCCATCAGGGCTAGCTTTATTACTTAGAAACGGTCAGACGAGAACGGCCTTTAGTACGACGACGTGCCAGAACCTGACGACCATTTTTTGTAGCCATACGAGCACGGAAACCGTGCGAACGGTTGCGCTTCAGTACGGACGGTTGAAAAGTGCGTTTCATGGCGGTTTCCTACCTAAACTTGAAAATTTTCACTGGGTGACGAGTTTCGGGCCAATAAATCGACCGACGCCTCAATGTGTCTTTAATTAAAGAGGCGGGATTGTAATAATTGTACATTCCCGAGTCAATTTACTTCGCATGTCGCGGTACCTAGAAACACGGATACAGCCTGCTGAGTCCGGGCATTGGGCTTAGCGCGACAACGCCGGGTGACGAATTATACGGGCTCCCGGTTAAAGCGCAAGGATCCGCCGGATCTTATTGCGATCAAATTGGCGGATCGCGGGGATAAAACGAGAAGTCATCCGAAATTCTGACGCATTCAGCCAGATTCCTGCTGGTTTTTCCCGCAACTGGCGTAAACTTCCTCTGCGCTCTGCGAGCCTTTCGCCTGTGGATAAAAAGGATCAAAACTGTGTAGAAAGGGAAGACCTCTGTCTCGCTTTGCGCTATGATCCGCCCTTCCGCTGACGATCCTCCGGTGATTGCAGGACGGAAAACCGCTGATAGCGGTCGCAGGCACTTTCTTATCGTCTGTGTCAAAAATGAAAGTTTCTTAGAGTAACGCCTACTATTCTTATCGAATTTGTACGAGTGGAGTCCGCCGTGTCACTTACGCTTTGGCAACAGTGTCTTGCCCGTTTGCAGGATGAGCTTCCTGCCACCGAATTCAGCATGTGGATTCGTCCACTACAGGCTGAGTTAAACGACAATACGCTTGCCTTGTATGCTCCAAATCGCTTCGTACTCGACTGGGTTCGGGACAAATACCTCAATAGCATTAACGCATTACTGAATGAATTCTGCGGTCCGAACGTACCGTTATTGCGTTTTGAAGTGGGTACACGCCCGGTTCAGCAAGCTGCCGCCGTCAGCCAGCCAGTGATGGCCAGCGTCAGCGCGCCTGCTATCCCGGTACAGAGCCACATCCGTCCAGCCCCGACGCAGATCGTGCGCCCAAGCTGGGATAACGTGCCGACACCCGCTGATGTGACCTACCGTTCAAATGTGAATAACCGCCATAACTTCGATAACTTCGTCGAAGGTAAATCTAACCAGCTGGCGCGCGCGGCAGCACGCCAGGTGGCAGATAATCCGGGCGGCGCGTACAACCCGCTGTTTCTGTATGGCGGCACCGGCCTGGGGAAAACCCACCTGCTGCACGCGGTAGGCAACGGCATTATTGCGCGTAAACCCAATGCTAAAGTGGTTTACATGCACTCCGAGCGCTTCGTCCAGGACATGGTTAAGGCGTTGCAGAACAATGCGATCGAAGAATTTAAGCGCTACTACCGTTCGGTCGATGCGCTGTTGATCGATGATATTCAGTTTTTCGCCAATAAAGAGCGTTCGCAGGAAGAGTTCTTCCACACCTTTAATGCCTTGTTAGAAGGCAATCAGCAGATCATCCTGACCTCGGATCGTTATCCAAAAGAGATCAACGGGGTGGAAGATCGTCTGAAGTCGCGTTTTGGCTGGGGATTAACGGTGGCGATCGAGCCGCCTGAACTGGAAACGCGCGTGGCGATCCTGATGAAAAAGGCCGACGAGAATGATATTCGTCTGCCGGGTGAAGTGGCGTTCTTTATCGCCAAGCGTTTACGCTCTAACGTCCGTGAACTGGAAGGCGCGCTGAATCGCGTGATCGCCAACGCTAACTTTACCGGCCGGGCGATCACAATCGACTTCGTGCGCGAAGCGCTGCGCGATCTGCTGGCGCTGCAGGAAAAGCTGGTCACCATTGATAATATTCAGAAGACCGTGGCTGAGTACTACAAAATTAAGGTCGCGGATCTGCTGTCCAAGCGCCGTTCGCGTTCGGTAGCCCGTCCGCGCCAGATGGCGATGGCGATGGCAAAAGAGCTGACTAACCATAGCTTGCCAGAAATTGGCGATGCCTTTGGCGGACGCGACCACACGACGGTGCTTCACGCCTGCCGCAAGATTGAGCAGCTGCGTGAAGAGAGCCACGATATCAAAGAAGATTTCTCTAATCTCATCAGAACATTATCTTCCTGACGCTATGAAATTTATTGTTGAACGTGAGCAGTTACTGAAGCCGCTGCAACAGGTGAGCGGCCCGCTAGGGGGTCGCCCGACACTGCCGATCCTTGGAAACCTGCTGTTGCAGGTGACAGAAGGTACGCTGTTGCTGACCGGTACCGATTTAGAAATGGAGATGGTGGCGCGCGTTGCCCTGACCCAGGCTCATGAGCCTGGCGCAACCACCGTGCCAGCGCGGAAATTCCTCGATATCTGCCGCGGATTGCCGGAAGGCACGGAGATCACGCTGTCACTGGAAGGCGATCGCATGTTAGTGCGTTCAGGCCGCAGCCGCTTCTCGCTGTCGACCCTGCCCGCCAGCGACTTCCCGAATCTCGATGACTGGCAGAGTGAGGTTGAATTCACCCTGCCGCAGGCGACGCTGAAACGGCTGATCGAAGCGACCCAGTTCTCAATGGCGCATCAGGATGTTCGCTACTACCTCAACGGGATGATGTTTGAAACCGAAGGGGAAGAGTTGCGCACCGTAGCGACCGACGGTCACCGTCTGGCGGTCTGTTCAATGCCGATCGGTCAGGCGCTGCCGAGCCACTCGGTGATTGTGCCGCGTAAAGGGGTGATTGAGCTGCTGCGCCTGCTGGATGGCGGCGATAACCCGCTGCAGGTGCAGATTGGCGGCAGCAATATTCGGGCACAAGTAGGCGACTTTATCTTTACGTCGAAGCTGGTAGATGGTCGTTTCCCCGATTATCGCCGCGTATTGCCGAAGAACCCTGATAAAGCGCTGGAAGCCGGCTGCGATCTGTTAAAGCAGGCCTTTGCCCGCGCAGCGATCCTCTCAAATGAAAAGTTCCGCGGCGTTCGCCTCTATATCACCGAAAATCAGCTGAAAATCACCGCAAATAACCCTGAACAGGAAGAAGCAGAAGAGATGCTGGATGTCAGCTACAACGGCACCGAACTGGAGATCGGCTTTAACGTCAGTTACATGCTGGATGTACTGAACGTCCTGAAGTGTGAAAATGTCCGTCTGCTGCTGACCGACTCGGTGTCGAGCGTACAGATTGAAGATGTGGCGAGTCCGGCAGCGGCCTACGTCGTGATGCCCATGCGGCTGTAGAATATATCGGCCTGGCTTACTTGCCAGTTTGCTTCCGGGCAGTGCTCGCCCCTGGTCACATACTTCAGTATGCTCCCAGTGTCTGCGCGCTGGCCGGAACCAGACTGGCGGCGACGCCGACGGCCTGATGACGTAAGTATCGGACAAACTTGCTTCGACTTTTAAGCCCTGAATTGTTACAAGTACGGCATGGATTGTTATAAGGCAAACCCCATTTCATAGCGACAATTGCCCTTCACGCTGGATTGATTCATGGCTTTAACCCGCCTCCTTATCAAAGATTTTCGCAATATTGAACAGGCTGACCTGGCGTTAGCGCCCGGCTTTAATTTCCTGGTCGGCGCTAATGGCAGCGGTAAAACCAGCGTATTAGAGGCGATTTATACCCTGGGCCACGGTCGGGCGTTTCGCAGCCTGCAGGCGGGCCGCGTGATCCGTCACGACGAGGCAGCCTTTGTGCTGCATGGCCGGCTGGAAGGCAAAGAGCGGGAGATTTCTGTCGGGCTGACCAAAAACCGCGCCGGTGACAGCAAAGTACGCATCGACGGCAGCGATGGCCATAAAGTGGCGGAACTGGCGCAGCTGTTACCGATGCAGTTAATCACGCCGGAAGGGTTTACTTTGCTCAATGGTGGCCCCAAATACCGTAGAGCCTATGTCGACTGGGGCTGCTTTCATAATACACCCGGTTTTTTCAACGCCTGGAGCAACCTGCGCCGCCTGTTAAAACAGCGCAACGCCGCCCTGCGCCAGGTATCACGTTACAGTCAGATTCGTCCCTGGGATCAGGAACTGGTGCCACTGGCTGAACAGATCAGCCAGTGGCGCGCCGAATACAGCGCGGCGATTTCGGTGGAGATTACCGCCACCTGCGGCCAGTTCCTGCCCGAGTTTGATCTGCGCTTTTCATTTCAGCGCGGCTGGGACAAAGAGAGCGATTACGGCGAACTGCTGGAACGCAATTTCGAACGCGATCGCGCCCTGACCTACACCGCCAGCGGTCCGCATAAAGCCGATTTTCGTATCCGGGCTGAAGGGACGCCGGTGGAAGATTTACTCTCACGCGGGCAGTTAAAACTGCTGATGTGTGCATTGTGTCTGGCGCAGGGCGAGTTCCTGACAAGCCAGAGCGGACGCCGCTGTGTTTACCTGATTGATGACTTCGCTTCTGAACTGGATGACAACCGTCGACGCCTGCTGGCGGAGCGGTTGAAAGCCACCCAGGCACAGGTGTTTGTCAGCGCGATTTCTGCCGAGCATGTAATCGACACGACCGACGAAAAGGGCAAGATGTTCCGCGTGGAACAGGGTAAAATAGCGGTTCAACCTGAAGATTAAAATGAGCGAGAAACCTTGATGTCGAATTCTTATGACTCCTCAAGTATCAAAGTCCTGAAGGGACTTGATGCGGTACGCAAACGCCCGGGCATGTATATCGGCGATACCGATGACGGTACCGGTCTGCATCACATGGTATTCGAGGTCGTGGATAATGCAATCGACGAAGCGCTCGCTGGTCACTGTAGTGACATCGTGGTCACTATTCATGCGGATAACTCCGTCTCGGTGCAGGATGATGGACGTGGCATACCAACCGGCATTCACGAAGAAGAGGGCATTTCCGCCGCTGAAGTGATCATGACCGTGCTGCATGCCGGCGGTAAATTCGACGATAACTCGTATAAAGTCTCCGGCGGTCTGCATGGCGTTGGTGTCTCGGTGGTTAACGCCCTGTCACAGAAGCTGGAGCTGACCATTCGTCGCGAAGGCAAAGTGCACCAGCAGGTCTACGTCCATGGCTTGCCACAGTCACCGCTGTCGGTGACCGGCGAGACCGATTTGACCGGTACCCGTGTGCGCTTCTGGCCAAGCCACGAAACCTTTACCAACGTGCACGATTTTGAGTATGACATTCTGGCGAAACGCCTGCGTGAACTGTCGTTCCTCAACTCCGGCGTATCGATTCGTCTGGAAGATAAGCGTGACGGCAAGTCTGATCACTTCCATTATGAAGGCGGCATCCGGGCGTTCGTTGAGTACCTCAACAAAAACAAAACCCCGATTCACCCAACCGTGTTCTATTTCTCTACCGAGAAAGATGGCATCGGTGTGGAAGTGGCGCTGCAGTGGAACGACGGCTTCCAGGAAAACATCTACTGCTTTACCAACAACATCCCACAGCGCGACGGCGGTACCCACCTTGCCGGTTTCCGTGCGGCGATGACCCGTACCCTGAATGCCTACATGGATAAAGAGGGTTACAGCAAGAAAGCCAAAGTCAGCGCCACCGGCGACGATGCGCGTGAAGGCCTGATCGCGGTGGTTTCGGTGAAAGTGCCGGATCCAAAATTCTCTTCACAGACCAAAGACAAACTGGTTTCGTCTGAAGTGAAGTCGGCGGTTGAGCAGCAGATGAACGAACTGCTGGCGGAATACCTGCTGGAAAATCCGGGCGATGCAAAAATCGTGGTCGGCAAAATCATCGACGCAGCCCGTGCCCGTGAAGCCGCACGTCGTGCCCGTGAAATGACCCGCCGTAAAGGCGCGCTGGACCTGGCGGGTCTGCCAGGCAAACTGGCGGATTGCCAAGAGCGCGACCCGGCGCTGTCTGAAATTTACCTGGTAGAGGGTGACTCCGCTGGCGGTTCGGCCAAACAGGGCCGTAACCGTAAGAATCAGGCGGTTCTTCCGCTGAAGGGTAAGATCCTCAACGTTGAGAAAGCGCGCTTTGACAAAATGCTCGCTTCGCAGGAAGTGGCTACGCTGATCACCGCGCTCGGCTGCGGTATTGGTCGCGACGAGTACAACCCGGACAAGCTGCGCTATCACAGCATCATCATCATGACCGATGCCGACGTTGATGGTTCGCACATCCGTACGCTGCTGCTGACCTTCTTCTATCGTCAGATGCCGGAAATTATTGAGAGCGGCCACGTCTATATCGCGCAGCCGCCGCTGTATAAAGTGAAGAAAGGCAAGCAGGAGCAGTACATCAAGGATGACGACGCGATGGATCAATACCAGATCGCTATCGCGCTTGATGGTGCCACCCTGCACACCAATGCCAGCGCCCCGGCCCTGGGCGGTGAGCCGCTGGAGACGCTGGTCTCTAACTTCAACAGCACCCAGAAGATGATCAAGCGTATGGAGCGCCGTCATCCGATCGCCCTGCTGCGCGCGCTGATTTATCACGACACGCTGAGCGATCTGAGCAATGAAGCGGAAGTGACCCGCTGGCTGAACAGCCTGGTGAGCTATCTCACCGAGCGCGAAGCGCACGGCAGCACCTACCTGGCGCAGGTACGTGAAAACCGCGAGCTGAACCTGTTCGAACCGGTGCTGCGCGTCCGTACCCACGGTGTGGATACTGATTATCCGCTGGAAGCCGATTTCATTCAGGGTCCTGAGTACCGCAAAATCTGCGGCCTCGGCGACAAGCTGCGTGGCCTGCTGGAAGAGGATGCTTACATTGAACGTGGCGAGCGTCGTCAACCGGTGGCCAGCTTCGAACAGGCGATTGAGTGGCTGGTGAAAGAGTCGCGTCGCGGTCTCTCGGTACAGCGCTACAAAGGTCTGGGCGAGATGAACCCGGAGCAGCTGTGGGAAACCACCATGGACCCGGATAGCCGTCGTATGCTGCGCGTCACCATTAAAGATGCGATTGGCGCTGACCAGCTGTTTACTACCCTGATGGGCGATGCGGTTGAACCGCGCCGCGCCTTCATCGAAGAGAATGCGCTGAAAGCGGCCAACATCGATATCTAATCGGCTGCTGACGTCACAGGCCATCACGCAAGTGATGGCCTTTTTTGCCCTGCACAGTCAGAAACCAGCAGGCGACTGCGCCGCATTGCCTGCAGGCTGCGATCGCGATCACTTTTTAGCGGCTGGCCCTCCCTTACTCTTGCCTCTCTTTCTTTTTCTTTGCGCCTCTGCGGCGCTCTATGCTATTCAGACAGGGAGTTAAACCATGATTATTTGCGATCGTCTCGACTGGGCCACAGAACGTCACGCCTTTCATCCGGTAATCGACCAGGCGATAAGCTGGATTGCTGAGACAGATTTCAGCCAGCTTGAAAGCGGGAAATACCCGATCCTCGCGAACGACAAAATGTTCTGTCTGGTGCAGGAGATGATGACCGAACCGGCCAGCGCCCGTCGGGCAGAATCCCACGTCAGCTACATCGACATTCAGTATCTGCTGGCTGGTGTGGAGAATATCGGCGTGGCCCGTACGAACCCGGAGCATGTGGTGACCGAAGATTTTATCCAGCAGCGTGACGTGGTTTTTTATCAGCAGACGCTGAACGAGTCTATGATCACCCTGACGCCCGGCATGTTTGCGCTGTTCTTCCCGCATGACGTTCATCGTCCCTGCTGCGCGCCCGCCGAACCGGCTCTGATTCGAAAAGCCGTGATTAAAATCCACCACGATCTGTTTACCGGCTGAGGGCCGGGCATCAGTCATTTGTCATCGCTTGCCGCTAAACTGGTCAATGTGAGCTGAATCGCGCTAGCATTGAACAAAACCCAGACGCAACGAGGACCCTATGGCTATTAAATTGATCGCTATCGATATGGATGGAACCCTGCTTAATCCGCAACATGAAATCACGCCGGGCGTAAAATCCGCCCTGGATCGCGCCCGCCAGCAGGGGGTCTCGATTGTGCTGACCACCGGCCGGCCGTTTGTCGGTATCCAGCGCTACCTGATGGAGCTGGATATGCAGACGCCCGGTCATTACGCGATCAGCAACAACGGTGCGCTGGTCCATCAGGCCGAAGATGGCGAATGCTTGGCCGAAGTGACGCTGACTTTTGACGACTACCTCTACATTGAGCAGCTGGCACGTGAGCTGGGCGTGCATTTCCAGGCGTTCGACAAGTCCCATCTCTATACGCCGAATAAAGACATCAGTGAATACACCATTCATGAAGCCAGCCTGACCGGGATTCCGGTACGTTACTGCGCCGTTGACGAGATGGATCGCACCACCCGCTTTCCGAAACTGATGATGATCGACCGGCCTGCGCTGCTGGACGCGGCGATTGCCCATCTGCCCGAACAGGCGCGCCAGAGTTACACCATTCTCAAGAGTGCGCCTTACTATCTCGAAATTCTCGATCGTCGGGTCAATAAGGGTCAGGGCGTCAAAATGTTGGCTGAGAAGCTCGGCCTGAAGCAGGAAGAAGTGATGGCGATTGGCGATCAGGAAAATGATCTGCCGATGATTGAGTATGCCGGTACCGCGGTAGCGATGGGTAATGCCATTGATTCGGTTAAGAAAATCGCCCAGTTCGTGACCAAAACCAATATGGAAGATGGCGTAGCGCACGCGATTGAAGAGCTGGTGCTGTAATCGTCTGTTTTCCTGCGGACAGGCTGCAGCGTAAAATATTGTCTGTTTTGTGATCGTCATTGTAGTACCACTTTACCAGGTGGTACTACAATTTTTGCTCAGGCTTTGGCCGGGCAAAGGAACACAGACAGTGGAAAAGCAGGACGTCAGCAAAACCGATCGGATTCTTTTGACGCTGGGCGAAGAGATTGTCTCCGGCCAGTTTGCGGCGGGCCAGCCGTTACCCGCCGAGGTGAACCTGCGCGAACGGTTCGCCACCTCGCGTAATATCATCCGCGAAGTTTATCGCTCGCTGACCGCGAAACGACTGATTGAAATTAAGCGTTATCGCGGCGCCTTTGTCACCCCACATCAGCACTGGAACTTCCTCGACAGCGACGTCCTGCAGTGGTCGTTAAAGCACAATCACGATCCGAAGCTCATCGCCGCGATGTGCGGGTGCTGGTCGAGCCACACCTGGCGCACTGGTCAGCCGAACGCGCCAGCTCCCAGGATTTAGCCGCTATCGAGCAGGCGCTCAACGAGATGATCGCCCGGCGCGACGATCGTGACGCCTTTAACGAGGCTGATATGCGCGACCACGAGGCGCTGCTGGCTTCGGTTCACAATCCGATTCTGCAACAGCTCAGTATCGCGCTGGTTCAGCTCCAGAAAGCGGTTTTTGCCCGCACCTACCGCGCCGATCGCGACAACATGCCGCAAACCCTGCGTGAACATCAGAACCTGTTTGATGCCATTTGCCATCAGGATGGTGACGCCGCAGAGGCGGCGGCACGCGCCATGATTGCCAGCTCAACTCAACGCCTGAAGGAGATTGTGTGAGCCACTATATCTCTCCCAACCGGGGCTGGACCAACTTGCGCGCCTGGTACTACCGCGACGGCGTCGCTGTTGAGAGCCGGGGTTCAGAAGCGGGCGTCACCCGCTTAAACGACCGCAGCCACCAGCAGGCGTTTGATGTAGCAGCCACCCGCTTCACCCCATAACATAATAAGAAACACTCGCCAGCTCCCGCGCGATGCGGGGTCCGGGTCCGCTATACCCTACGTGAGGATCTCCCAATGAGTGAACATCTGCACCTCAGTACCGTGAAAAAATGAACCGGCGCATTATGCCGTTCATCATGCTGCTCTACCTGATTGCCTATATCGATCGGGCCAATATCATCCGTCGCCGCGCTACAGATGAATGCCGATCTGGCGATGACTGCCGAGATGTACGGCATCGCCGCCGGCATTTTTTACGTCACCTACATCATCTTCGAAGTGCCGAGTAACGTCCTGCTGACGCGGGTCGGCGCACGGCGCTGGATCGCCCGCATCATGGTGAGCTGGGGCGCATCATTGCCGCCGGCATGAGCCTAGTCCAGACGCCCACCCAGCTTTATGTGATGCGCTTTCTGCTCGGGGCGGCAGAGGCCGGATTTACGCCCGGCATTATCTTCTACCTCTCCTGCTGGTATCCGCGTAGCGATCGCGCCCGTGCCATGTCGGTGTTCTATATCGGCACGGCGCTAGCGTCGGTGATAGGGCTGCCACTCTCCGGCAGTCTGCTGAACGTGCACGGCATGTTAGGTGTCGGGGGCTGGCGCTGACTGTTGCTGCTGGAAGGCATCCCCGCCTTCTTCTTCGGCATCGTCACCTAGTTTTATCTCGATGATTCACCGGCCAGGGCGCGCTGGCTCTCCGGTGAGCAGCGTAGCTGGCTGCAGCAGACCATTGAACGTGACGAGAAACGTTCCGCCATTCACCATCATAACTGGCGGGTGGCGCTGAAAAGCGGTCGCGTCTGGGCGTTGAGCCTGCTGTGGCTGCTGCAGGCGTTTGGCACCATCGGCGTGAAGCTGTTCCTGCCGCTGATTGTCAAGGCCGTGGCGGAAGACCGCAGTAATCTGATGGTTAGCCTGCTGTCGGCGGTGCCGTTCCTGTTCGCCTGCCTGTTTATGTATTTTAATGGCCGTCATTCGGACAAAACCGGCGAGCGGGCCCGCCATCTGGGATTGACGTTGATCGCCGCGGGTCTGCTGCTGGGCGCGATGGCGGTCTCGCAACAGTGGCTGGCCTACGGTCTGCTGTTTCTGATGGTGGGGCTCAACTGGGCGATTACGCCGGTCTTCTGGGCCGTCACTACCGAAACTATCTCCGGCGTCGCCGGTGCCGCGTCGATTGCGCTGATCAACGCCGTGGCGAATATTGCCGGCCTCGGTTTTCCGCCGATCATGGGCCGCATTAAAGATGCCACCCACATCTACAATGATGGTTTGCTGATTGTGGTGGGCGCGCTGGTGCTGGGCGGCTTACTCCGCCTGCTGCTGGGACGAAAAAAAACCGTCGGGGATGACGGGCGGGTGCTCAGTGAGGCGAAATCGAAGCTGGATCTTTAGCCCGTTTGGCGTAGCGTGTGGGGCAACATTTTTATCAGGTTGCCTCCATGCGCGAAAAACAGATCACCTTTGCTGCCCGCCAGCATCAGCTTACCAATATCAACGTCTGGACCGCCGACAGCCAGCGGCGAGGTGGAGGTGCTGTATCAGGCGCGCCACGGCGCCCATGTCGGGGTGGTTACCGTCAGCCCCGATCTGCCGCCGCGCTATGTCTGTATTCACGGCCCGGAGCATCCCGACGCAAGCTGGCATTATGACTTTCACCATCGGCGTGGCGTCATTTATTCAGAACGGCGACGCGCTCAATCTCGATGCCTGCGATATCACTCCGCCCTTTACGCCCGGCGCGCTGCGGGGCGGCTCGCACGTGCATGTATTCAGTGCCGGTGGGACGCGCCTCAGCTTCACCTACAACGATCATGTGATGCATGAATGGGATAGCCGCCAGGACCTGCGTAACGTCGGCATCGCCGTGCCGCTGCGGGCGGTAACGCCGGTGAAGCAGCATCCACGCGAATATGACGGCAGTTATTTTTGCCTGCTCGTCAGCCGTACCCATGCGCAGCCCGTACCCGGCAGCGACCAGATTAATCGCGCTTATGAAGGGTGCTGGGTTGGCGATCGCGGCTACCAGAAACCGGACGGCAGCTGGCAGCGCTGGGCCATCGCCTTTATTGGCGATACGCTGAATGCGCAGGGTGAAAAACGGCCTGAGGTGTTTATTGTTGATCTGCCCGAGGCGCTGGAGGATTACGCCCGCGCGGGCGAGGCGCCGCTGGAGGGCAGCAGCGTCGCCTGACGGTAAGTCGCGGACTGGCGCTGCAACCGCGCCACTGGCTGCGCGCTGCGCCGGACGGCAGCCAGATCGCCTTTCTGATGACGGACCCGCAGCAGGTGATTCAGTTATGGACTGTGTCGCCCAACGGCGGCGAGCCGCGCCAGATCACCCGGCTGAGCCACAGCATCCAGTCGGCGTTTAGCTGGCACCCCAATGGTGAGGCGATCGCCTTTATCTGCGAGAACAGAGTGATGCGGTGTGAGGTCGCAAGCGGAGCATGTCAGCGGCTGACTGACCGGACAGAACAGCCACCATCCGATGACGCGGTGGTCTGGTCGCCAGACGGCAGCCAGATTGCTGATATGCGTGAGGTGAAGCTGGCGGCAGCTGTTTACGGTTGCGGCGACGGCGGCTGCATAGTCGGCATCGGCTGTGCCTGCGCCAGATGTTCCTGGGTATGCGCCAGCTTCTCGCTTTGCAGTACCCGCTCGCGCGGAGAGTCGATCGATCTGTCACTGGTAGTTGCGATAATAATCCCACGGCAATAACAGCGTATCCAGCGCAGCGGAGAAAAGCAGATCGATCGGCGCCATCACTCTGGGGTGAAGTCCGTTCTGGTCCGGCAAAGTTAGTCCTGAGTGTATGTCATTTTCTCAATCTGGCGAAAAAAATTGCGTTTTTCCCCTTGAAAGCTGACGTCCGGCACCCATTTTTAGATTACGGACGCACTCACCGTTGCCGCAAGGGACAGTGAGGTGCCGTACAAAAACCTGTCCCGTAGTGGAAGGTTGCCAAAACTTGCTGAAAATCAGGAGTCTTAATATGCGTAATTTTGATCTCTCTCCACTTTATCGTTCTGCCATCGGCTTTGACCGCCTGTTTAACCTGCTCGAAGCGAATCAAAATCAGAGCAACGGCGGCTATCCTCCGTACAACGTCGAGCTGGTCGATGAAAACCACTATCGCATTACCATTGCCGTGGCCGGTTTTTCTCAGAGCGAACTGGAGATCACCGCCCACGATAACGTGCTGATCGTGCGGGGTGCCCATCCGAAAGAGCAGACCGAACGTAAATACCTGTATCAGGGTATCGCCGAGCGTAATTTCGAGCGTAAATTCCAGCTGGCCGACCACATTGTGGTACGCGATGCCCGTCTGGAAAATGGTCTGTTAAGCATCGATCTTGAACGCCTGGTGCCGGAAGAAGCGAAACCACGCCGTATTGAGATTCTGAAATAATCAGAACAAACGCCGCGTCAGGTTTCGTAGCGGCTCAGCAGGTTACCCCAAATCGCATAGCCTATAATGGTGGCGATAAACGCCAGATAAATTAACGCCAGTATCGTCTGTAACCCGATATGCAGCAGGCTGTTGAGGATGGCGGCCTGGCCGTCAAACAGCAGCGAGCAGGCAAAGAAAGGCGCGATCGGTACCAGCGCGCTCCAGACCACCAGCGACATGATCGGCATCTTGCGGTTGCGCATAATGATCTTGTTGGTGATGTTACCCAACCCCCACGACAGCGCTGTCGTCAGCGTAATACCGGCCGTGGTCTGGCCCTCAATGCCGGCCGTGGCCAGCATAAACATCCCCAGCGTGGCGATAATAATCCCGACTATGTGATTCCAGCGCAGCTTCTCCGCCAACAGCAGTGCGCCCAGCAGCAGCGACGCCAGACCGGCGGGCATGCCCAGCTTGATCGCCAGAAAAAGAAACGCGAACTGACCAAAACTGATGGTCATCCCGTAGACCACCAGCCAGCGCAGCGGGATCATCTGCGGACGACGTACAAAGAAGATGGCGGGAAACACCACCAGGCTGAAGCGTAGCCCGGCCAGTAAAAAGGGCGGCATGCCCTGCAGCCCCAGCTTGATCACCACAAAATTGACGCCCCATGCCACCACCACGCACAGCGCTAACAGCATATCTTTTACCGACATCGGATACTCCTTGTGCCGCTTCAGGCAGTGATCTTCACCGGCGTCGCGATATCCGCACAGCAGTCGTCACCGACAATGCGAAAATAGTCCTCTACCGCCAGCCCAATCGACTTATCCAGCGCACCCGCGTTAAACCATAACGTCCCGACCTGTTGCAGCCGCGTATCAACCCGCAACGCCAGCCGGTCATCAAAACTAAACAGCGGCACCGCTCCCATTACGCAGTCGGTCAGCGCCTGGGCCATCTCCGGTGCGGCAAAGGCGGACTTCTTACCGCCGATGGCGCGCGCCGCGCTTTTGAAATTGATCCGGCAATCGCCCGGCACAATCGCCAGCAGATAACGCGCATCGGCGCCCTCCGGCATGCTGACCTCAAGCACCATCGCTTTGGCCGCCTGATTGAGCGCGTTACCGCGTATCTCACTGATCAGATCGGCCTAGCCCACCGCCTGGTGCTCTACCACCCGATAGTTCGCCTGATGCTGATCCAGCAGCGCGATGATTTTTTCAAACGTCGTCATTCCCCTCTCTTTATCTGGCGCAACCGGGATTAACTCCAGGCGATAGCGTGCTTCATTTTTTTATCGGTCAAGCCGAAAAAGAAGCCCATGGTGATGCGGGTATCGCCTTCGACCCGGTCAATTTCATGATAAAAGGCGGGATTAAACAGGTAGATATCGCCGCTGCGCGGTGAAAACTCGCAGGTTTCACTGCCCGCCACACCACGCCGCTGCGGTAACCCAGCTCACCGGCGGTTTTGAACTGTTCATCCTCCGGCGACCATTTTTTGTTGTAGATGCGCAGCGCGCGTTGCACTCCTGCAGGCAGACCACGCAGCTGAGCTGATGCAGGATCTGGGTTACCGCCAGCCCGCTGTCGGCAGCATCGCGCACGATATTGTCGTTATGCAGCGGATTCGCCACGCCGTCGGCATGAAAGCGCACAATCGAACCGGCATACTCACCCCGGCCCGGCTCCTGCGCGGTACCCAGGCTCTCCAGCCGCAGCGCATGTTGTACCCAGTCGCAAATCTGTTCGCGCAATGTGCTAAGCGACGGCTGAATGTCGCGCAGCTCGGTAAAATAGTTGTCCGGCGCCGCCGTATGCCGGGCCAGATAGGGGCCGAGCGTGGTAAGCGCACCGTTGGGGTAGTGGGATACGCGGATCTTCTCCCGGCAGCGCTGGAGATCGGTCACCACCGCCTGGCGGACGTCCGGCGTGAGGAAGTTGCGCAGCACCAGCAACGGCACGCAGGCCGTCACGATGTCATCCAGCCAAGTCGACTCCACAAACATGTTGGGATTAATCACGCGGAACTGATTGAAAATAGTCATTTTTCTCACTCCCTAAACGGTATTTCATAGAGTTCATGATTGTTCATTCGCCGCCAGTTGCCGGCGCTGCCTGGTATTGCCACCGGTTCAGACGCGATCAGGGTACAATCGTCCTGCTGCCGAAAATGCATCGTAAAGTAGTCGGGATACGGCGTGTCGTGCGGATGCCACTGCCACGCCCGGGCCTTATCGCGGGTAACAAAAATCGCATTGCCTGCACTGCCGCCTGGCGCAACCTGGGCCATTTTTGCCCGCAGATAGTCGCGGGTGAAATCAGCCGGGGTGATCTGATCGACCAGATAGCGCAGATACTCTTCCGAATCGAAGCGTGATTCGGCCAGCCCGAGCTGACGATAAATGGTCGGCAGAAAACCGTTGTGCATCATGTACCAGCGGTGTCCCGCGCTGTTGCGCCACAGCGGATGCGAGAATTCCAGTCCGTGATTTTTACTCAGGGTGGCGTGGCGCACGTGTACCGCCAGAAAGCGGCTGCGCAGCCGATCGACATCAATGCCCGGCAGCGCGTCCGCAAACGCGCCGGTGCCATGCAGGGTGCGGATCTCGCCCTTCTCCAGCCACAAGCAGCCCCAGCCGTTAGGATGCTGTTTGATCGGCCCGTCGTGGTCGGCGCTCTCACCACAGCTCATGACGCGCGCCGCCTCCAGAATGGCGGCGCTGTCGAACCGGCCGTGCGCCAGAATCATTCTGCACATACTGTGTTTCTCCCTGCCGCCGCGGGCTGCGCGGCGATCACCTGATGAAAGGCCGCCAGAATCGGTTCACGTGTCGCCGCGGTCAGGCAAAAGGTCGTCAGAATCCCGGCGTGGCGGGTCAGATCGGCGTATAACGACGATCGCGGTGAAACCTGCAGCGCAGGCAGCCGCAGCGTCGGCATCAGCTGGCCCTGCTGATGCTGATTGATCCAGCGCTCGACCGCCTGCAGCTGTGCCGGTTGCCGCAACCGCAGCTGACCCACCGCGTGCGGCGCGGTGAAGGCAAATGCCGGCAGCACCACATGTCCCGACTCGTAAAAGCTGACGCAGCCCTCAGCGTCACGATGCTGCTCAATCACTTTCTGGCAGCAGGTCAGCGCCTGCGGATGTCCCTGATACACTACGCCCTGCAACGAGAATTCCTCACCCGATAACCCGCTCTCGACAATGAAACCGCTGAAGCCGCGTCCGCCGTAATTCATGGTCTGTACCAGCTTGTTCACCACCTGACACAGCTGATCGGCGCGTTCAATCAGCCAGATCCCCAGACCGCCGCCGCCATCCACCGGTTTCACCACGCACGGATAGAGCAGCGCCTCCTTCGCATCCAGAATGCTGAGCGGCGAGGCGAAGAAGCGGAACTCCGGCTGCGGCAAAGCAGGCCAGGCTTTTTTCAGCGCCATGCGCTGGCCATATTTTCCAGCGGTATAAACCCGGCTGGCGCATCGGGTCCGGCCAGCATTTCCCGTACCCGTCCGGCGCTGGCGTTATAGGCTTCAAAACCGGCCAGCACCACCTGCGGATGCGACAGCAAACCGGCGTGCAGATAAGCCTAGATCACCTCCCACGGGTTTTCCGGTCGATCAAGGCGAACGATCAGATCAAAGGGCAGCGTCAGGCTCAGCGACTGGTAATCAACAAAGTCGCCCATCTCAGCCAGCACGGTAAAATAGCCGTCGCGCTTCGCCACCGCACAGTAGAGATTGTGTCCGTCACGGGTCGCGCCAATCTGCAGAAAAATCTTTCTCATCGCCTCGCCTTACCGGACTAACGCCCGGAAATGACTTCAGTCACGGTGTCGTTCAGCACACCGTTATTAACCTGAATCACCGCTTTATGGGGATCAAAACGCAGTACGCGCGCCAGCGCACTATCTTCACTGCGCTGGTCAAGGAGATCGCGAATCGCCGCCTCATCCAGTGCAATCCGCTGGCGGGTCAGCCAGTGGCTAAGCTGTTGCCCGTGGGCGAGGAACGGTGAGTAAATCATGCAGATCAGCTGATCTTCACTGAGACCGAACGCCTCAATAGCGAAGGTCGCCGCCCGCTGACGCTGCTGCTGGATCGCAGCGTCATCCTGATACCGCGCCGCCATTTCGTCGACCAGCTGCGGCGGGAAATCCTTCTTCACCATTAAGCCGAGGGCAAAGCGCACATATTCGCGGATCCCTTCGGCATAGTTGCGCTGCAGCAGGGTTTCCGCCCGCAGCCCGCGCAGATGGGCCATTAAGGTCGGATTGCCACAGTCTGACTCGGAGAAGCTGAACATCAGCTCATCGAAACGGAAGCGCATAAATTCGCTGAGCAGCGCCCAGTGCGCGCCCGCTTCATAGGCGGTGTCCTGATAGATATTGAAAAACAGCGGATCGCGTGCCAGCTGATGGGTAATGCGGTGTGCAGGCGTCAGCTGATCGGCACCGTAAATATCGCTGAAATAGCGTTCGGCGACGCCATCCAGCGTCTGCAGGAAGCCGCTAAAGCCGCGGCTTTTATCCGCCACCGGCGCGTCAAACAGCCGCGACAGATGGCGCGCCCAGGCAACATAGGCCGCCTGCTCCTGCGGCGAGTCGCCGGTGATGATCACATCCACGCCACTGTCGTAATCCGCCGCCACACCAAATGAGTTGACCATGCTGAGGTTGCAGGCGTTGCAGAAGGTCGAGCACGCATCGGCGCAAAACCGGTGGCCATTCATCAGCACATCGTTGCGATTCTGCTGCCGCACCGCCTCCGGCATCGGCAGATGCCGGGCGAAAGGACGAATCTGTAACCCATCCACCACTAGACATTTAGCCAGCGGATCGTCATGCATTGCCAGCGATTGATAAACCCGGTTGATGTTCTCCATCACGCTGTCGTTCATCGCTGCATGGCGATTGGTGCTGACGCGCAGGCGAAAAGTGGCACCGCGCTGCTGCCAGATGATGCCCTGGATATAGCGGACATAGGCCACCATGTAGCTGCTGTCTTTCCCTCCGCCATAGGCGAGCAGAACACGGTTATTTTCCAGCTGCTGCCGATCGGGTAACGCCGCCAGCAGACGGTCAGAACAGCGCTGTGCAGAGTCGATGATGGCCGGCGAAAGGTAGCCCTGAATCTCCTTCAGCATGGTGGACAGATTATTCATTTTTCACTTTTTCCTTACGCGAATAGAATCACTCAACCGCCTGAACGCCTGATGTCGCAACCGGCGGCCTGCGCGGATGACGATCGGCACACCTCTCAGACGCGCAATCGCCATGGCGACAGGTCCGTTTAGCGTCATGAACAATTAAGAGATGCAGGCTAAAGTACTTTGAATGTACTCTGTTGAATATGCACAGATCAGCGCGATATAGGGTGGTACAGATGGCCGATGTTGCCGGGGAATAGGAGAGTCAGAGCAGTCGTTACCGCCAGATAGCCGAACATATTAAGCAGGCGATTCATGCTGGCACCCGACAGCTGCCCGCCGTCAGCTAACAGCCGCGTGCCATCGCCCCGCTCGACGAACAGACTGAGCTGCATCTGGCGATGCTCGGTTCGAACTGCCGGGTGCGTCTCGATCTGGCGAACGGCGACAGCGCGCTCTATCCGGTGAAGAAGCTCGGCTCGCTGATGCGCCAGATGGGCTACAGCAAGCCCGCCCTGCTGGGTAACACGGTGAAAGGCACCGGCTATGTGCCGTTAAAAGTCGAAATTGCCCGCCGGGCAGTCCATTACGGCTGCAATATCAGCACCGACGATATCTTGATCACCAACGGCTGTATCGAAGCTATCTCCCTGTCGCTGCGCGCCACCACCCAGCCTGGCGACGTGGTGGCAGTCGAGTCGCCCTGCTATTTCGTGCTGCTACAAATGCTGCATAACCTCAATCTGCGGGTGATTGAAGTCGAGGCCGGGCAGGAAGGCTATGTCAATGTGGCGAAGCTGAACGGGCTGTTTCAGCGCAAAGCGGTGCAGGTGTTTCTAACCCTGTGCAACATCAATAATCCGCTGGGGAAAAGCATTCCTAACGAGCAGAAAGCCTATATTGCGCGGCAGGCGGATGAAAACGATGTGGTGATCATTGAGGATGATATTTTTGGCGATACCGCTTTTGGTGAGCGTCGCCCTTTCCCGATGCGCGCCTTCAGCCCGAATGCCATTCTGTGCAGTGGCTTCTCCAAAACCGTGGCCCCCGGCATCCGCATCGGCTGGGTCCACAGCGTCAACTACATGCGCAAAATCGCCTCGCTGAAATATACATCGACCATGGGCACCTCAGTATTGTCGCAGGCGGCGGTCGCCGAGCTGCTGCGCAGCGGTGGCTATGACGCGCATCTGCGCAAACTGCGGCGCGAGCTGGCGCGGCAAATCAGCGCCATGCTTCAGTCGGTGCTGCGGGAATTCCCGGCGGGAACCCGGGTTTCGGATCCGGAAGTAGGCTATGTGTTATGGGTAGAAATGCCCGCGCAGGCGCTGAACGTGCGCGCACTGTTTCTTAAAGCGCGGAATGCAGGTATTGGCATTGCGCCCGGCCATATGTTTGCCACCGATCAGCGCTATGACCACTGTTTCCGGCTCAATGCCGGTTTCGGCTGGAATGACGAGGTTGAACAGGCGATACGACAGCTGGCGCAGTGGTGCCAGCTGTCGTTAACCGAGCCGCAGGATTAGGCGTCGCGCCAGGCGGTCTCAATCTCTTCGGCCAGAATCTGCATCGCCTGCTCAATATTCTCCGCATCCGGCACGTAGTTCATGCGCATGCATTGATGAGTGTGTGGCCACTCATGTTCCAGTCCGGAAAGAAAAAGTGGCCCGGCACCATCAGTACGCCGCGCGATTTCAGCCGCTGGTAAAGCATCTCGGTGCTGATCGGCAGGTCGCGGAACCACAGCCAGAGGAAAATCGCCCCTTCCGGTTTATGGATCAGGCAGCGCTCTTCCGACAGATAGCGACGCAGGATAGCGATGGTCTGCTGCACCTTCTGCTGATAAAACGGCTTAATCACCTGTTCTGACAGGCGCAACAGATCGCCACGGCGGATCATCTCACCGGCAATCGCCAGGCTGATGATGCCGTTCATATTGCTCAGCGCCCCGATGGTTTTCTCATCGGCGATAATAATGCCGCAGCGCTCGCCCGGCAGGCCGAGCTCGACAGGCTCATGCAGAGAATAATGTTGGGATTCCACAGCGGGCGGACCTCGCTGAAGATAATGCCGGGAAACGACACGCCACAGGCGTTGTCGATCAACAACGGGACGTCGTGCTGCTGCGCCAGCGCATCCAGCTGCAGCAGCTCATCGTCGATGATCACGTTGCCGGTCGGGTTGGTCGAACGCGACACGCAGATCAGCCCGATATCCTCTTTCATCGGCAGATGTTCGAAATCGACGTGATATTTGAACTGGCCCGCCAGCAGCAGTTCAATGTTCGGTTTGGCCGAGACAAACATGCTCTCTTCCAGCCCGGCATCGGCATAGCCGAGATACTCCGGTGCCAGCGGGAACAGCACGCGCTTTTTGCTGTCGTCGGCACGGCGGCCGGCGAACAAGTTAAACAGATAGAAGAAGGCGCTCTGGCTGCCATTGGTCAGCGCAATGTTCTGTGCGCCGATCGGCCAGCCCGGCTGGTCGCGCAGCAGTTCTGCCAGCGCCTCCAGCAGTGTCGCTTTGCCACGCGGGCCATCGTAATTGCAGAGCGCCAGCGAACTGTCGGAGAGCGCGGCCGCCACGCCGCTCAGGTGCAGATGGCGTGTCGATCCAAAATAGTCGGCGTCGAAATCGTCTACCGACAGATGGCTGGCCGCCGAGCCTTTACGGAAATACTCCACCAGCGGATCGGAGCCATCATCCACTTTGGATTTAAGCTGGAAACCGGTCGGATAACGGTTATCGACCGTCACCTGGCGATGATCAATCCCCTCTTTCTCCAGCTGCCTCCAGCTGCTGGCAGATAAAGCGGCCAAAGGCGTCATCCCCGATGCGGCTGACCCAGCCGGTTTTAAGGCCGAGACGCGACAGGCCGGTCGCCACATTCAGTTCAGCCCCTGCCGCGCGTTTAACGAAGGTTTCCGCTGCGGCCAGGTCGCCGGTTTCACGGGCGATAAACATCGCCATCGCTTCCCCGATAGTGACAACATCAAGCGTACCGTTGTGATGCGTAGTCATCTTCACTCCTCAAACGTTGCGCAGCAGCGACACACATAGTGGCGCGTGACCGCAATCAGGTTCTCGCCTTCCAGCGGAAACAATCCCACGCGGTGCCGTGGCGGGTAGCTGTTGCGCGGCCCGGGCGGCATCTTCGCCGGTCCAGCACCAGTTGCCCATATCAAAGGTCATGCTGATCGGCAGTCCGGCCGCGCGGACCGCCGCAAAAAACTGCACGCTGGCGGCAAGCTTGCCGTGTTCGGTCTGATCGTTTTCCACCGTCAGCGACAGCGGCTGGTCAGCCAGCAATGACGACAACGACGCCGGAAGCGTGCCGGTGAAGTGACCCAGTGCCAGTTTGAGACGCTGGGCGTTTAACTGGCGTGCTTCTTCAAAGTAGTGAGTTATGCGCGGATTTACGTCACCGTCGTCACAAAACAGCGTATCCGGCACCGAAATAACTGGCGTGCAGCTGATACTGCGCCACCGCGGCGGCCAGCGCGGCCTGATCACACAGTTCACGATGAATTTCAACGCCGTCAGCGCCCGCCTGCTGAATGATCGGCAGCAGTGCCGTCTGACCGCCGAGTGCGGCGATCTGCGAATGGCCGTAAGCGGCTGTGACCACGATAATGTCAGGCTTCATGTTGTGCTCCATCGAGGCTTTCGCCTTAAGTTCTGTAAAAACCCTCCTATATGGAACCGGTTCCAAAGCAAAGCAGCAAACGATGAATTTATGATCGTGCTCACGAAGCGAGTACGCAGTGGACAAGTAAAAGTCTGAAAATTAGCGCAGAGGCTGGCTGGAACCGCGAACGATCAGTTCGCCAGAGAAAACCTGTTCGGCGATCGGCAGATCGCTGCCTTCGATACGCGCAATCACCCTTTGCAGCGCGCTGCAACCGATCTGCCAAGTAGGCTGTTTCAGCGTGGTGATCCCGACGCCCGCCAGCGCGGCCCACTCCAGTTCGTCGAAGCCAATCAGGCCGATATCGCTGCCCCAATGCAGATTGATCCGCTGCAGCGATCGTGCCACCTGCAACGTCAGCTCCGCATTCTCATGCTGCACCTGCGGGTAGGCCGTCATTACCTGGCGGAAAGCCTGCAAACGCTCACGTCGGGTGTTGACGCTGCCCAGCGGCTCACTCAGAAAAAGCAGCGCGTAGTAACCGTTATCGACCAGATGCCGCGTAGCCGTCTCCGCCGCTTCAGCATTATTCAGCCCTACCACGTCGCAGGGAAAATCGGGGATTTTGCGGTCAATCAGCACCATCGGCAGCAAAGATTGTTTCAGATGGCTTAGTACCTCTTCACGCATCCCCACCGCATTCACCACAATGCCCTCCACCTGATAGCTGCTCAGCAGCTGCAGATAGTGTTGTTCCAGGTCCACTTCGTTGTTGGTGTTACACATCAGCAGGGTGAAACCCTGCTCGCGGCAGGCGGCTTCAATGCCACTCATCACATCAACCGAATAGGGATTGGTGATGTCGGCGATGATCAGCCCAATCAGGCGGGTACGGCCGCGCTTCAGGCCACGCGCCATCTGGCTTGGGCGATAGCTGAGATCGGCAATAGCCTGCTCAATCCGGGCTTTGAGATCGGCTGAAAGAAGATGTAACTCACCATTGAGGTAGCGTGAAACGCTGGTTTTTCCGGTTCGTGCCGCGTGAGCAACATCGCTGATGGTGGCGCGAGGCGGCCTGGTTTTCATGAAATATCCTGCAAAAGTAGAAACCAGACAGAGACTAGCACAGCCGCGTCAAGTCGCAAAAAGCCCCGACGCTACGGCTACGGCGGCAATTGCAGCCATGGCTGCCACAACGTCTGTAATTGCTGCGGCGGCGTGCCCTTTAGCAGCTGTAATACCATCTCTGCCAGCTGCTCGCCGGCCTGTTGCAGCGCCACCATCGCCCCTTCAGCTAACGGGCCGCAGTCTGTGATAATCGCATCGGGTGGATTTTCCTCTGCCAGCCAGGCACAGGTCTGCTGGTAGCCGGCGCGAAGCGCGCATTGCGGCCTGCGCATAAGGCGCGAGGGTGCCCAGCGCATCCAGATAGCCCTAGCGACGATCGCGTATCCGGGTGCTGTTTTCGTTGCTGCCGAGCCAAGCAATCTTCTCTCTGCCCTGTGACAGGCAATAGGCGACCGCCAGCTGCGAACCGGCCGCGTGGTCGACATCAAACCAGGCGTAATCTTGTGGCAGATCGCTGCGCCCCAGCGCCAGAAAACGAAAATCGGTCTGCAGCAGATATGCCAGTCGTCTGTCCTGCGGGGTGATATGGGTGACGATGATGGCATAGACCGCTCGGCTGCGCAGCAGTCGGGTTAACAGCGGCTGGCTCTGCGGCTTATCCGCCAGCAGCAGCAGATCGATTTCGTGGTGGACAAGACGTTGATCCAGCGCCAGCAACGTCTCACTGAAGTGACCGTCGCTCAGCGGCGGCGCGCTGACCGGATGGACCAGACCGACCGCATTAGCACGTCCGGTTTTCAGACGGCGGGCGGCAGCATTGGGAAGATAGCTGCGACGTTGCGCCTATTCCTCAATCCTTTTACGGGTTTCCTGCGCGACATCTTCGTAACCATTGAGCGCGCGGCTGACCGTGGTGACAGAAAGTCCTAATGCCGCTGCAATCGCTTTAAGTGACATAAGAGATAACTCGCTGATCAAATTTTGATCAGACTAACATAAAGCCTGAAGTGGCTCTATCTGCAGATAAGTTACTGGAAGGTTTAAAGCGAACATTTACAGAAAATGTCAGCGTGCTGAATGCGCCCCCGGGCGGGGGCGACAGCGATTAACCGAGCGGGCTGAGGGTAATTTCAACGCGACGGTTTTGCGCTTTTCCGGCTTCGGTACTGTTGCTGGCGACCGGATTATCCGGGCCTGCGCCCTGCGTCCGCAGACGATTACTGGCGAAGCCCTGCACAATCAGCGCGCTGGCGACACTGTCGGCACGCTGCTGTGACAGACGCATATTCAGCGCACGCGTTCCGGTGCTGTCGGTGTAACCCACCACGTTTACTGCGGTTTTTGGATACTCTTTTAGCACCATTGAAACGCCAGTCAGAGTATTCGCGCCCGCTGGCTTCAGGTTGCTGCTGTTGGAGTCGAACGTCACGTTGTTCGGCATGTTGAGGACGATGTTATCGCCTTCACGGGTCACGCTGACGCCGGTACCTACCGCGCATCTTGTCGCGCAGCTTCGCTTCCTGCACGTCCATGTAGTAACCAACACCGCCACCCAGCGCTGCACCACCGGCTGCACCAATCAACGCGCCTTTACCGCGATCTTTCTTCGATGAGGAGAGCACACCCACGCCGGCACCCACGCCTGACTTACCCGCCTGCGATTCGCCGGTGTAAGGATTGGTGGTACAGCCAGACAGGGCTAGACTTCCGCTTAATAACAAGGTAATCGCGACTAATTTCTTCTGCATTTTTGTTCCCTTACGTTCGACACACAGGGGAAAACTGTCCCCATAAGCGGCACGATTATGCTGCGTAAAAGTGAGGAAAGGGGTGGGGAAAGTCTTAATTTTTCAGGGATCGCGCTTAAAGATTGTCAGGATGGCAAAAACAGCTGGTCTGATGATCGTTTATCAGCCCGCAGGCCTGCATAAAGGAATAAAAGATTGTTGGGCCGATGAATTAAAACCACGCTGCTTAAGTGCTTTAGAGCGCGCGATGACGTGATCTGAGGTGGTGGATGCCAGCTTATAGTCAGGATAATGATAGACAATTTGCGCATTATCGACAAATTGCCAGACGAAGCGGGCAAAATCCTCCCCTTTGGCCTCCATCGCCAGGAACGCGCGCGCATTAGCGATAATTGCGGCAATTTTGCCTGAATGACGAATAATGCCGCTGTTCTGCATCAGCGCCTCAATCTCCGGCTGATCCATTAAGACAATCGCCTGCGGATCAAAATGGTGAAACGCCGCACGGTAATTCTGTCGCTTTTTCAATACCGTGATCCAAGATAATCCCGCCTGCTGCCCTTCCAGGCAGAGCATTTCAAACAGCGCGCGCTTGTCGGTTTGCGCCACGCCCCATTCGGTATCGTGGTATGCCAGATAGAGGGGATCCTAGGTCACCCAGCCACATCGTTGCATTATCTGATTCCTTTTCGCGAAAATATTTTATCGGGCCGCTTGATCTTAGAAACAACCGGTTAATAGTTAAACAACTAACGGCTATACGACGATGGGTTATATAACGACGGGTAAAACAAGATCGCAAACCGGTGGTTAATCTAACTTCCCCGGGAATAACTTCAGCCCCGACTGGAGATCGTATGTTGCAGAAAAGTGGGTGGAGAGGCCAACGCTATCGGTCACGCGCCTGGTGTGGTGCAGGACTTTTACTGTTGACGCAACCGACCTTTGCCTGGGGCGGCGACTTTGCTGCGCCCGCAATAATCAGCCCACAGCCCGACTACAAACACCATTCTGGCAGAGAATATATCCCGCACCTCGCTCGACTTCAGTGACGAAAATCGCGCCCTGTTCGAGGCCGCGCTTAATTCTCCGGCTGCTCTGCCTGTGGAGCTGCACAGTGAAACCGGCATCGTCGGCAGCACGCCGCTGGGAAAACGCTATCGCGCCGGGGTACAGCTGCTGGTCGGCGAGTCATTCACTACCGGTCCCGTGGCGCAATATGCGGTCGATCCGCCGCAGATGAACTGTCTGCAGTGCGATTACAGCGATCAGCAGAGCCTTGAGCAGATTGCCAGCGTCGGCTGGCTTGTCGATATGCAGCAGGGATGGATTACGCCGTGGGCCCAGCTCAGCTACAGCCATCCACTGGCGGAATCACTACAGAACGATCGGCGCGAACCAGTGAATTCACAGCAGGAGAGCGGAATCGACCTCAGCGTCGGCGCACAACTGCCGCTGAACAGTAATCTGGCGGCTTTCGCCTCGTTTTCACAAAACAGTGCGCTGAATGGTGATGAGCCGTTGCTGTATAGCCTTGGCATCAGCGCCAGCTTCTGAGCGGGGGCATAAAAAAGAGAAGGGGCGCTGAGCGTTTAAAATATAATGAGTTCGCTAATCATTATACTGGTAACAGTATGCGCAACGATTTGACAATTATTGGCCGTGAAATGACGGTCTTCATACTGGCAGCACTCTCTCTCGCTATGATGATATTGCCCATCTATATTGATGTGGCTTGGATGAATGATGCGCGGCACGAAACTTCCTTTACTGAAACCACCCAAGAAATCATGCTGGCGGTGATTGCCACCCTATTCTTTATTGCCGTCCGGCGCAGCGCGGTGCGCTGACCTTAGTGGGCGGCTTCTATAGCTGCATGCTGATCCGCGAACTCGACTTTGTGTTTGATGCCATCCAGCACGGCAGAGCTGGATCTGGTTTGCGCTGGCAGTAACCGCTGGCTGTCTTGCGGTCGCACTGCGGACGCCGAAAAAAACCCTGCACGCGCTGGCCAAGCTGTTGCAGCACCGTAGCTGGCCGGTGATGGCTTCCGGCTTTCTGGTGGTGCTGGTCTTTTCCCGCCTGTTTGGCATCCATGCGCTGTGGCAGCACCTGATGCTGGGCGATATAACCGTGTGGTTAAAAACATGGTGGAAGAGGGGACCGAACTGCTGGGTTACGGCCTGTGCTGGCCGGCCTCGGTACGTTATTTATGGCAAACTCGCCCGGTTGCCGCCGCCCATCATGCAACCTCCCCAGTGACCTCTCACTCATAATGGTCGCGCTTTTTGAGCGATCCGCAACGTTAAAAAAGGTACAATAAACACTTCTGTGTCGGCGGCACGGCCCTGGCACAAGGTGTTCGTTAACCTCAGGTCTTTTCATGTCAGTCAAAATCTTAACTTCAACGCTCATTGGCCTAGATGCCTTCCGTCAGGATCCGCTGACCGCGTTGCAACAGGCGGAAAACGGTACGCTGGCGGTGTTAGAGGATTACGCGCCGGTGATGTACGCCATCACCCCGGCGCGTCTGGCGCAGTTACTGGCGCTGGAAGCCGCTGCCCGCCAGCCGAATGATGTGGCGCTGGATGACAGCCTGTATGACGATGCGCCTGCGGCAATCTCTGCGCCGGTCGGTAAGTTCGCCATGTATGCTGGCTGGCAGCCAGATGCGGATTTTACCCACCAGGCCGCCATCTGGGGCGTGGCGCTCAGCGAACCGGTTACCGCCACCGAGCTGGCCGCTTTTGTCGCCTACTGGCAGGCAGAAGGCCGGCTGTTTCACCATGTTCAGTGGCAACAAAAGCTGGCGCGAAGCATCCAGATGAACCGCGCCGCCAACGGCTGGCAAACGAAGCGCGATATCACTCAAATCAGCAGTACTGACTACGATATTCCCGATGGTTTCCGAGGTGAATAATGAAAACGCCAAACGATCTTTTTAGTCGCCTGAAAAGAATGATGCCAGCAGGTACCCGACCAAAGTTCACTAATGGTGAAGAACTATTGGCCTGGAACCAAGAACAAGGCCGTTTACGCTCTGAAGCCATCGTGCGTGAAAATCGCGCCATGAAAATGCAGCGCATTATGGGCCGATCCGGTATTCGCGAACTGCATATTAACTGTTCTTTCGACAACTACCGTGTCGAAAATGAAGGCCAACGTAAGGCACTGGAACAAGCGCGACAGTATGCGGCCGAATTCCAGGATAGCATCGCCAGCTTTGTCTTTTCGGGCCGTCCCGGCACCGGTAAAAACCATCTGGCGGCGGCGATTGGCAACGACCTGATCCTGCGCGGTAAAAGCGTGCTGATCGTGACGGTCGCCGATCTGATGTCGAGCATGAAGGGCACCTTCAGCGGCAGCAGCGGCATTACCGAAGAGCGGCTGATTCAGGATCTCAGCAGCGTTGACCTGCTGGTGATTGATGAGATCGGCATACAGAGCGAATCCCGCTACGAAAAAGTGATCATCAACCAGATTGTCGATCGCCGATCCTCGTCGAAGCGCCCGACCGGCATGCTAACGAACCTTAATCCAAATGAGATGAATACCCTGCTTGGCGAACGCGTCATGGACCGGATGCGCCTCGGCAGCAGCCTGTGGGTGCGCTTCGACTGGGAAAGCTATCGCAGCCGGGTGCGCGGCGACGAATATTAATACCCTACCCGCTACGGCGGGCAGCCTGCTGTATTGCCCGCCGGGCTACCCACACGGCTGAGTGCCGTCTCTGCGCTTAGTCTGTTTAACGCTGCCGGATCGATTCGTTTTCAGTCATTCTGCTGTTGGTCTGCCTCCCGCGCTGCGCCGTGCCGCCGGATTGCCGGATTGCCGGATTGCCGGACAGGCGAGTGACCCGGTGGAGCAAGCCATGAACCTGCTTGATTACGCTGTAATAGCACTCCACGCGCTGATGATTGTGCTGATCACGCTGTGGGCAATGCGCAAGGTCGGCAATACCCGTGACTTCTTTACGGCCGGTGGCCGGATGCCCTGGTGGCTCTCCGGCGTTTCCCATCATATGTCTAGCTACAGCGCCGCGGTTTTTGTTGCCTACGGCGCGGTGGCCTACAAACATGGGCATTACGATCTGGTTCTGGTGGGCGCTGCCCATTTCGCTGGCGGTGTTGATTGGCTCCTCGCTGTTTGCCCCGCGCTTGGCCAGGCTGCGTCTTTAATATGCAGATTGAATCACCCACCGAGTATCTGCTGACCCGCTATAACCTGCCGACCCAGATGGGATGGTGCTGGCGTGCAGCGGAGTGCTGCTGAAAACGGTGGATGTCGGGGCCAAATGGGCCGCCATCGCGGTGATTATCAACGTTTTCACCGGCCTCGACCCGCTGTTCGGCATTTACATTGCAGGCGGATTAAGTCTGTTTTACAGCGTGATCGGCGGCCTGTGGGCCGATGCCTGCAACGATTTTGGTCAGTTTATCGTGCAGTTTGTCGCCGCCATCGTGATGCTGGTGGCGGTAGCGCTGCAGCTCGGCGGCTTCGGCGCGCTGTTGACTATCTGGGATCGGCTGCCGGCCAGCCACCTGCAGATTGTGCAGGGCCCTTACACCACCGGCTTTATCTTTGCCTACCTGCTGATCTACACCCTGAGCTACAACGGCGGCACCTGGAACCTAGCACAGCGGTTTATTGCCGCACCGGACGGACGCGAAGCGCGCAAGGCGGCACTGCTCTCTGCCGCCCTCTACCTTATCTGGCCGCTGGTGCTGTTCTGGCCGATGTGGGCTGCGCCGCTGCTGTATCCCGATCTGGCCGACCCGTTACGCGCCTGGTCGCTGATGGCGATGCAGCTACTGCCCAACGGACTGATCGGGCTGATGCTGGTGGCGATGTTCACCCATACGCTTTCAATGACCTCTTCTGACGCCAATGCTATTACGGCGGTGGTGACCCGCGATGTTCTGCCTGCCCTCTGGCCGCGCGCCTTCCCTCGCGGCCAGAGTTCGCTGCGGGTAGCACGCTGCACCACCTTTCTGTTTATTATTACTACTCTGGTTATCGCCCTGAATGCCAGTCGGTTCAGCGGCGTACTGTCGCTACTGGTTATCTGGTTTGGCGGGCTGGTCGGGCCGATTTCGATTCCGATGCTGCTGGGTCTGCTGCCTGCTTTTCGTCGCTCTGGCACCACCGCGGCGCTGGTCAGCTGGGCGGCAGGCGTCGGGACCTTCTTCTGCGTGCGGTTTGTGATTGACGATGCCAGCCTAGCGACCCAGGTAGCGGCACCGGTATTATCCTCGTTGTTGCTGTTTACCCTGATCGGCTGGCTGCGTCGCTCGCCCGTCAGCCCGCAGGTCGATGTGCTGCTGAGCACGCTTAATCAGGATCCATCGGCACCGCCGGAAGCCGGCTGGCGGCATAAGCCCCTGAGTTAAGCCGGTCTGACGCCAGCCGGTCAGCCGGATCTCGCCTGGTTGTGTGAAATAGCACGCAAAAGTGTGGGATGACGAATACGTACAGGCTGATACGCTGAATTCTTTCTCCTCTGTGGGGTGGATTCGCCATGAAAGCGAACAGAAAAGGACCCGCGTTACTGCGACTTAACAACCAAAAGCGGGTCATGACGCAGTTGCAAAAACTGCGCATCACCTCGCGCCAGGATCTGGCCCAGACCTTATCGCTCAGCAAAAATACCGTCTCACTGATCATTGATGATTTGCTGGAGCAGGAGCTCATTGAGGAGCTGGGACCGGTCAGCGTGGCAGCGGCAGGACGCCCTAAAATCGAGATTACCCTGCGGCCGGAGAAGCTGAAGAGCGCAGGCGTGATGGTGGAACGCAATGCGATTAACTGGCGGGTCTGCGACTACTTTTCTCAGGTACTAGCCGAACAGACGCTGCTTACCGAAACCGAAAACCCGACCCGCCTGCTGGCTGAGCTGGCTATGCTGTGTCGCGAGCTGGCCGAGCGCTACCCCGATTTGCTGGGAATCGGCCTCGGCTTTCCCGGCATCGTTGATCCCCGGCGCTGCTGGCGGTACAGCAGCGTGGGCTCTCCGTCGACAGCGGCCACTTTTATCTGCGTATCTCAGAAGGAATTGGTGGAGCGCTGGTGCAGCACGGCGAAGTTTTTACCGGTCACAGCTGGACTGCGGGTGAAGCGGGCCACCTGACCGTTCAGCCTGACGGCCCGCGCTGCCTTTTTTATGATGGGACGTCACTTACCGGCACGCTAACCGCCTCGTCCGCTTAGCGTGGGTCGATATTAAACTGCTCCAGTACGCGCGCGTGGATTTTCTCCAGCGGCATCCCGGCCGTTTCCGGCAGGTAGCGGAAGGTGAAGAAGTACATGCCGAGCGAAAACAACGCGAAGAGCAGCAGCGGGAAGCCGCCGTGGAACATCTCCAGCAGCACGGTATTGCTGTTGAGGATCGGGAAAGTGGTGCTGATAATAAAGTTCGCCACCGACATGGCGCAGATTGAGATACCGACGCAGATTGATCGGATTTCCGTAGGGAACAGCTCGCCCAGTACGGTCCAGACAATCTGTCCCCAGGTCATACCAAAGAACACCATATAGGCAAACAATCCCACCACCGCCAGCACACCCGGCAGGCGGTAATAGAACGCGATAAAGGTATAGGCGAGGAAAATGGCAGAGGTGATCGCCCCCAGCAGCAATAGCTTACGCCGTCCGACCTTATCGATCAGCGCCATCCCCATCAGCACGCCGACAAACTGGCAGACTGACAGCCAGAATGTCTGCAGTAGCGCCGAATCGGTGCTGCCGGAGACATTTTTCAGCAGCGTCGGGCCGAAATACTGAATCACGTTGATGCCGCTGATCTGATTACCCACCGCCAGACCAACACCGATGATTAACAGCGGCAGCGTGGTTTTATTCAGACGGAAGCGGGCTTTATGGCGGCTGGCGGCTTCATCAGAAAACGAGTGCTTAATCTCATTGAATACACTCTCAGCGTGCGCCGGGTCAGAGATTTTGCTCAGGGTATCCAGCGCCTCTTTGTCTTTGCCTTTCAGCACGTTCCAGCGGGGTGATTCCGGAATAAAGGCAATGAAAAAGATGAACAGCGCACAGGGCACCAACGCGGTAGCCAGAATGTAACGCCAGCCGATATCCACCATCGCCTCGGGCAACATCGATTTGTTGATGAAGTAGTTAGTCAGCAGCACCACCGATTGACCGCCGACGCAGCAGACAGCGTAGAGCGCGCTGGTCCGGCCGCGAAACTTCGACGGCGACAGCTCCGCCAGATAAATCGGCGAGATCACCGACGCCAGGCCAATCGCCAGGCCACCCAAGATACGGAACGCGACAAAGGTGAAAAAGTTGTGGGCGATAGCGGTGCCGACCACCGAGGCAGTAAACAGCAGCGCAGTAATAGCGAGTGATTTTTTGCGGCCGAATTTATCACTGAGCTTTGGCGCAATAAAACAGCCTACCAAGCTGCCCAGCAGGATGTTTGATACCGCCCAGCCGGTTTCTGCCGGAGTGAGCTGAAAATAGTCACTGAGCGGTTCGATTGCGCCGGAGATAATCGACGAGTCATAGCCCATCAGCAGACCGCCAAAGGCGGCGACGGTGCAACAGAGCATGACATATTTCATGTTGTAGCGTTTTTGCTGGGTTTCCATTTTTCAGGCTCCTGTTCTCTACTGCCTGAACCGCAACGGTTCAGAAAGAGGGGGGCATAGTTGTCAGAGGTTTACGAGCTTCAGCGATCAAGCACCAATGAAATATATTTTCTAAATAGAATAATTTGGATTAATTATTTCGAAAATGTGAGCGGGGTTTGAAAATTTTGTGGTGGCGCTGAAGTAAAACCATCATAAAAAATGTTTATTAATCAGTAAAATAAACAGAAATACGCTGCCTGAACCCGTTTTAGCTCAACGGCAGCGGGCTGGCCAACTGACACTTTTGACGATGACAGCAGCATGAAAGCCCAGGGAAGGCGTAACAAAGCCCGCAGATTGAGAGGGAAAGTGTCGTTTAGTAATACGATGATTTATAAGCTAATAAGGGGTAGTCCGTGACGTTCACCCGGTCGGCGGCTGGCCAGAATCCGGTCCTATGGGTCAGTTCTGTCCGGGTGATGAAATATAATTTCCATCCTGACTTATTTTTGAACGGAGAGATTGAGTGGCGAGCGGTTGGCCAGCACCAACGGGACCGGGCTGGCCACGCGGCTACAACACGTTTTCACCATAAAGCTGGCGATACTCTTTCGGCTTGGTGTCGTACCCTTTCCGGAAAACCGAATAGAAATACTGCAGGGACGGATAACCGCATATCTGCGAGATTTCATTGATATTGAGTGACGACGATGCCAGCAGTTCGCGTGCTTTTTCCAGCTTTTCACGGTGGATCATTGCATGAATAGTGTCGCCGGTTTCATCACGAAACCGTTTTTCCAGATTGGATCACGACAGGCCGATGGCATCCAGCACCTGCTCCACTTTAATGCCCTTACAGGCGTTAAAGCGGATGTAATGCATCGCCTGAATGACGGCGGGATCGCGCAGCGAACAGAAGTCAGTAGAACGACGGGCGATCACTTTGAACGGCGGCACCAGGATGCGCTCAAGCGGCAGTGGCTGCTCATCCAGCAGGCGGTGCAGCAGTTTGGCCGCCTGGTAACCCATTTGCCGAGAGCCCTGCGCCACCGATGAAAGCGCGACGCGCGACAGATAGCGCGTCAGCTCTTCGTTATCAATGCCGATCACCGCCAGTTTAGTGCGCGCCACGTTAATCCCTGACAGCCGCGCCGCATCGATATTGCCGCCGATGGCGTAAATGCGTCGGCCAAAAGCGGTCCGGGTCGCCATAAACATCCCGGCCAGCAGCATTGCGGTAATAGCCTGACTCGCCACGGTGCCGCTGGCCGGGCTCTGGGACAGCCCGATCTGCTGACGGCGCAGGCGTAAACGCCATTGCCACAGCATAAACAGCGCCAGGCCGGCAAAACCAAAGCCGAAACCGACGCCGCCCGTCAGGTAGCTCTGGCCGATCTGCGACATGCCTGGCGTGATTGGCGCAACAAGTGGTGCCTTCGGTAATCCCCACCAAGATGCCACGAAAGGCCAGCATACCCGCCAGCGTGACCATAAATGACGGCACTTTGCGGTAGGCGACCCACCAGTCGTTCCAGGTCCCCAGCAGCAGCCCCATCACCAGGGGACCACAATGGTCAGCGGCAACGGCCAGCCCAGCCAGACATCAAAAATCGCCGCGGCACCGCCCAGTAACCCCATCATTGAGCCGACCGACAGATCGATCTCCGCCGAGATAATCACAAAGACCATCCCCACCGCCAAGATGCCGGTGATCGCAGTCTGGCGCAGCAAGTTGGAAACGTTACGCGGGCTGAGCCACGCTCCATCGGTGGTCCAGGTAAAGAACAGGGTAATCAGCACGATCGCCCCCAGCATCACCAGCACCTAGAGATTGGGCAGCGGGAATTTGCCGGGCGACGGCTTGCCTAGGGTACCGGACAGGCCACTTTGGCTACTTTCACTCTTAAGCATAATGTTCACTCTGCAGGGCGGCTTCCATCACCTGCTCCTGAGTCAGGTTATCGTTGATCAAATCAGCTTTAATTTGCCCTTCATACATCGCCAGGATCCGGTCGCTCAGGCCCAGCACTTCCGGCAGCTCGGACGAAATCACAATCACCGCGATCCCCTGCTGCACCAGCTCATTGCTCAGCAGGTAGATCTCCTGACGTGCGCCAACATCAATGCCGCGCGTCGGCTCATCCAGGATCAGCAACCGCACCTGCTTGTTAAGCGCGCGCGATCTCTACCCGTTAGTTGCCGCACCAGCGCTAGTTCCTGATGGATAATCACAATCCCTTTGCGCTCGGTATCACGAATGGTCTGCGCCTCTATTTTGTCGCCGGCAAAGTAAATCTGGCCGTCAAAATCACCGTGCGGATAGAGCCCGCAGAGGATTTTCATCAGGGTTGATTTACCTAAGCCGTTTTCGCCACACAGCGACATCACTTCGCCCGCATCCAGCCGCAGGCTGACATCATTCAGCGCTTTCACCGCGCCGAAACGCTTGGTGATATTGTTCATTTCCAGCAGCATCGACTGTTCTCCCTCAGGCTAGGCGCGGTCAGAGTTCGCTCTGTTTGTAGAAACCGTCTTTCACCACGGTGCTTTCGATATTGTCTTTGTTGACCTGAATCGGGGTCAGCAGCCGCGACGGAACCTCTTTAAGTCCGTTGTTCAGCGTGCTGTTGCTGGCCAGCTTTTTGCCATCGCCCAGCTCGACCGCGATTTTTGCTGCCTCGGTGGCGAGTTCGGTGATCGGCTTGTATACCGTCATGGTCTGGGTGCTGGCTTTAATCCGTTTGATGGCTGCCAGGTCAGCATCCTGACCGGAGATCGCCACTTTGCCGGCCAGTTCCTAGGCGGTCAGCGCATTTTCCATAATTTTCAGTGCGTTTTCCGGCAGCCAGGCATCGACCCACTGATCGCCGACAATTTTAATGCTGCCGTTATCGATAAAGGGTTTTAATACTTTAATCTGGCCAGCGCGGAACAGGCGGGCGTTATTATCCACCGGTGAGCCGCCCATTAAAAAGTAGTTGCCCTTAGGCACATGTTTCACAATGCTTTCGGCCTGCAACTCACCTACTTTTTCATTATCAAACGAGATATAAAAATCGATGTCGGCGTTATTTATCATCCGGTCGTAGGCCAGCACTTTAATCCCTTCCCGTTTCGCTTCGGCGACCACGTTACTCAACACCTGGCAGTTGTAGGGAATAATCACCAGCACATCGACGCCGCGGTTAATCATATTTTCAATCTGCTACATCTGGGTCTCTTCATTGCCGTTTGCCGACTGGACAAACACCTGCGCACCCAGCGATTCCGCCTGCTTCACGAAAATATCGCGGTCTTTTTGCCAGCGCTCCAGACGTAAATAATCAATTGCCATGCCGATCTTAACTTCTTTGGCCACGCTGGTCTGGCTGAACAGAGCCAGACCAGCGCAGACGGCTAACAGCGCATGTTTCATATTCATTGCGTTTATCCTGTAGGTTGAGGCTATTGTCGTTGCAGGCCCATGAACTAGGCGGATGAATTGTTGCTCTGATTTTCCTGTTACATCAATTACTGATTTTTATCCGGCTATTACGTTTTTTGGTTTATTTCTTTTTTTATGAGCGCGATCGATATTTCATCTTTTTCAGAATGGGCAATAGATTCAGATCGATCGCTCCGTTACGAAGGAACCAAATCGACTCAGCCTCTCGCGTTTCGTCATTACAATCCTGACGAGGTGATCCTCGGCAAGACCATGGCGGAACATCTGCGCTTTGCGGCCTGTTACTGGCATACCTTCTGCTGGAACGGAGCGGATATGTTTGGCATCGGCGCGTTTGATCGCCCGTGGCAAAAAAACGGTGATGCGCTGCAGCTGGCTAAGCAAAAAGCGGATGTCGCCTTTGAGTTCTTTCACAAGCTGAACGTGCCTTATTACTGCTTTCGTGATGCGGATGTTTCGCCGGAAGGCGATTCGCTGCGCAGCTATCAGGACAACTTTGCCATCATGACCGATAAGCTGCTGGAGAAGCAGCAGGAGACCGGGGTGAAGCTGCTGTGGGGGACGGCGAACTGCTTTACTCATCCGCGCTACGACGCGGGCGCGGCGACCAATCCCGATCCGGCGGTCTTCGCCTGGGCCGCGACTCAGGTGTGCAGCGCCATGCAGGCCACCAAAACTCTCGGCGGTGAAAACTACGTGCTGTGGGGTGGCCGCGAAGGGTATGAAACCCTGCTGAACACCGATCTGCGCCAGGAGCGTGAGCAGATTGGCCGCTTTATGCAGATGGTGGTTGAGCACAAGCACAAAATCAGTTTCCAGGGCACATTGCTGATTGAGCCGAAGCAGCAGGAACCGACCAAGCATCAGTACGACTACGACGTCGCCACGGTGTATGGCTTCCTGAAACAGTTCGGTCTGGAGAAAGAGATCAAAGTGAACGTCGATGCCAACCGCGGCGACGCGCAGTGTGGCTGGGATACCGATCAGTTCCCGGTCAGCGTGGAGGAGAATGCGCTGGTGATGTATGAGATCCTCAAGGCGGGCGGCTTTACCACCGGCGGCTTAAACTTTGATGCAAAAGTGCATCGTCAGAGCACCGACAAATACGATCTGTTCTACGGCCATATCGGCTCAACGGATACCATGGCGCTGGCGCTGAAAGTCGCGGCCCGGATGATCGGCGACGGCGAGCTGGATAAGCGCGTGGCTCAGCGTTACAGCGGCTGGAATGGTGAGTTCGGCCAGCAAATTTTGAAAGGCGAGTTTTCACTGGCCTCGCTGGCGGCGCATGCTCAGCAACAGCAGCTGAATCCGCAGCATCAGAGCGGACGCCAGGAGCAGCTGGAAAACCTGGTGAATCACTATCTGTTTGATTTCTAATCCTTCAGGAGCAGAGCATGTTTATCGGGATCGATTTAGGTACCTCCGGCGTCAAAGTAGTGCTGGTGAATGCCGCCGGCCAGGTGCAGGCGACAGAAACAGCGCCGCTGCAGGTTTCACGCCCCCAGCCGCTGTGGAGCGAGCAGGATCCCGAAAGCTGGTGGCTGGCGCTGGACCACGCCATGCAGGCGCTGAGCGGGCAGCACGATTTGCACGCCGTTGAGGCGATCGGGCTGAGCGGCCAGATGCATAGCGCGACCCTGCTGGACAGCGCCGGCCGCGTTCTGCTTCCGGCAATACTGTGGAATGATGGGCGTAGTGAGGCGCAGTGCCGCAAGCTGGAGCAGAAGGTGCCGGACGCCCGGGCGATCACCGGCAATCTGATGATGCCCGGCTTCACGGCGCCCAAGCTGCTGTGGGTGCAGCAACACGAACCGGCCATTTTCAGTCAGATCGCCAAGGTGCTGTTGCCGAAAGATTACCTGCGCTGGCGGATGAGCGGCGACTTCGCCACCGATCTGTCAGATGCGGCAGGCACGCTGTGGCTGGATGTGGCGCAGCGTGACTGGAGTTATGAGATGCTGCGCGCCTGCGATCTCAGCCGTGAGCAGATGCCGCAACTGTATGAGGGCAATGCCATAACCGGCACGCTGGATGCAGCCCTGGCGGCGCGCTGGAAAATGAATCCGGTACCGCTGGCGGCGGGAGGTGGCGATAATGCGGCGGGCGCGGTCGACGTTGGTATGACCGAACCGGGGCAGGGCATGCTCTCGCTGGGCACCTCCGGCGTCTACTTTGTGGGTCAGCAAGGGCTATCTGAGTAATCCTCAGCGTGCCGTTCACAGTTTCTGTCATGCTTTACCGCAGCGCTGGCATCTGATGTCGGTGATGCTCAGCGCCGCCTCCTGCCTCGACTGGGCGGCTGAACTGACCGGCTGTCACGATGTCCCGACGCTGCTGGATGAGGCGGCGCGGGCGGTGCTGGAAGGCGTGGGGTTTGCGCTGGCGCAGGGGATGGATGTGCTGCACGACTGCGGCGTGCAGCCAAAAAGTATTATGCTGATCGGTGGCGGCGCAAGCAGTGCGATGTGGCGGCAGATGCTGGCGGACATCAGCGGTCAGACGCTCGATTATTGCCACGGTGGCGAGGTCGGACCGGCACTCGGCGCGGCTAGGCTGGCGCTGGATGGTCAGGCAGCGGCACCGACGCTTACCTTGGTGCAGCGCCACCAGCCGGACAGCGCGCGCATGGCGCATTATCAGCCGCTGCGGCAGACGTTTGCCGCGCTGTATCAGCAGCAGCTGCCGTTAATGAACTAACGCCCCGACGTGTCGCCGGTAACCGCCGTAGTGGCGCGATCGCGGACTAGCAGCTTAAGGCGTGCCGGGAAAGAGAGCGAGGGGACGTTTTTGACCTGCCGGCGGTAGGTCTCCGGTTCGCCCGTGCTGCGACGGATAACAAACGAGACCAGCGCGGGTAATAAACCGACCAGAAACATGCCGCGCTAGCCGATCACGCTAAGCAGCGGCGGCGTGATAAAGGCCGCCAGCAATACGCCGAGCTGCCAGCCCATACAGACCCACGCCGAGGCGCGGTTGCGCTTCTCTGCCGGCCAAGCTTCGGCAATCAGCGCCATACCGATGCCGAACTCGCCGCCCAGCCCGACGCCCGCCAGGGTGCGCCAGGCGAGCAGATCCCAGTAGCCCTGCGCCACGGCGCACAGGCCAGTAAACACCGAGAACACCAGGATAGTGATGGTCAGTATGCGAATACGGCCAAAGCGATAGCTGAGATGGCCAAACACAATACCGCCGATGACCGTGCCAATCAGCGTCCAAGTGACCAGCGATCCCGCCTGCGACGGATTGAGCGCCAGCGAAACACTGATCGCCGGCAGCATAAAGCCAAGGATCAGCAGATCAAATCCATACATCGCATAACCGCTGACGGCAGCCAGCATCGCTTTACCGGGCGTGACGCCGGATTTACCCTAGGGAGAAGGAGACATTATTCAGCACTTTAGAAGGAAAAGTGCCGCAAGTATAAAGAGTGTTGCCGGGGGGACCAATCGAAAACGCCGAACCGTACGCCAGCGCGGCGTACGGTTGCGGTCACTCAGGAGGGCTTGTTGCTGCCATCGTCGCCTGACAACAGTTCGTCGAGCCGGTCACCGCCAACGTGGCGGAAATCCTGACCTTTGACGAAATAGAAGATGGTTTCACAGATGTTCTGGCAGCGATCGCCGATGCGCTCAATCGCCCGGGCGCAGAACAACGCCGTCAGCACGCTGGGAATGGTACGCGGATCTTCCATCATGTAGGTCATTAGCTGACGCACAATGCCCTCGTACTCTTTATCCACCTTTTCGCTTCGCGGTAGATGGTGATCGCTTCGTTGAGGTCCATACGCGCAAAGGCGTCCAGCACATCATGCAGCATCTGCACGGTATGGTGTCCCAGCGATTCGAGGCTGACCAGCAGCGGCAGATGCTGCTGGCCGAACTTCTCCAGAGCGGTGCGGCTGATCTTCTCCGCCACGTCACCAATCCGTTCCAGCTCAGAGATGGTTTTGATGATCGCCATCACCAGCCGCAAATCGATAGCGGTTGGCTGACGTTTGGCGATGATGCGCACGCAGGCCTCATCAATCTCCACTTCCATCATGTTGACCTTCTGGTCGCCGTCGATCACCCGCTGCGCCAGTTCACCGTCAAGGTTATGCATCGCGGTGATGGCGTCGGTCAGCTGCTGCTCGACCATGCCACCCATGATCATCACTTGGGTGCGAATGTACTCCAGCTCGGCATTGAACTGACCGGAGATATGTTTGTTCAGATTATCCATGGCGATCTTCTGTCAAATCAGCCGTAGCGGCCGGTAATGTAGTCTTCAGTTTGCTTCTGTGCCGGCTTGGTGAACAGCGTGTCGGTATCGCTGAATTCAATCAGTTCGCCCAGATACATAAATGCGGTGTGGTCGGAACAGCGTGCGGCCTGCTGCATGTTGTGCGTCACGATTACCACGGTGTAATCCTGCTTCAGCTCGGTAATCAGCTCTTCGATACGCCCGGTTGAGGTCGGGTCGAGCGCCGAACAGGGTTCATCCAGCAACAGCACTTCCGGGCGAATCGCGATGCCGCGGGCGATGCACAGACGCTGCTGCTGCCCCCCGGAGAGACTGTAACCGCTCTGATGCAGCTTGTCTTTGGTTTCGTTCCACAGCGCGGCTTTGGTCAGCGCCCACTGGACCCGTTCGTCCATATCGGCACGCGACAGATTCTCAAACAGGCGAACACCAAAGGCGATGTTGTCATAAATCGACATCGGAAACGGCGTCGGCTTCTGAAACACCATGCCAACCCGGGCGCGCAGCAGCGCGATATCCTGTTGCGCCGCCAGAATGTTATCGCCGTCCAGCAGGATGTCGCCTTCAGCCCGCTGATCCGGGTAGAGCGAGTACATTTTATTGAAGGTGCGCAGCAGGGTCGATTTACCGCAGCCGGATGGCCCGATAAACGCGGTGACCTGATTTTTTGCGATATCCAGATTGATATTCTTTAACGCGTGAAACTTAACGTAATAGAAGTTCAGATTACGGACCTGGATTTTATCTGCTGATGCAGTCGCGATACTCATTGCTCGTCTCTCTTATACGACGCCGCGCAGGGCAGCGCCGGAAGTTAACCGTGTTTACCTTTGGCAAAAATCACCCGCGCGACGATATTCAGCAGTAGCACACACAAGGTAATAATCATTACGCCCGCCCAAGCCAGGCCCTGCCATTCGGCGAACGGGCTCATGGCGAACTTAAAGATGGTGACCGGCAGATTCGCCAGCGGCTGCATCATGTCGGTACTCCAGAACTGGTTCGACAGCGCAGTAAACAGCAGCGGCGCGGTCTCGCCAGCGATGCGGGCAATCGCCAGCAATACCCCGGTGATAATGCCGGAGACCGACGCCTTCAGGGTGATGGCGGAGATCATCTTCCACTTCGGCGTGCCCAGCGCGTAAGCCGATTCACGCATGCTGTCCGGCACCAGCCGCAGCATGTTCTCGGTGGTACGGATCACGATCGGTACCTACAGCAGCGCCAGCGCAATTACCCCGGCCCAGCTGGAGAAGTGCTGCATTTGCGATACCACAATGGTGTAGACAAACAGCCCGACCACAATCGACGGCGCCGACAGCAGAATGTCGTTAATAAAGCGGATCACCTCCGACAGAAACGACTTGCGGGCATATTCCGCCAGATAGATGCCGGCCATGATGCCCAGCGGCGTGCCGAAGAAGGTTGACCAGAAAATCAGTAATCCGCTGCCCGCTAAGGCGTTCGCCAGGCCGCCGCCGTCGGTATTTGGTGGTGGCGTTGATTCGGTGAACAGCGACCACGACAGCCCATCCAGGCCGCGTGATACGGTGGTGAACAGGATCCACACCAGCCAGAACAGACCAAATGCCATGGTCAGCAGCGACAGCGTCAGCGCTATCTTGTTTTTGGTGCTGCGCCAGGACTGCATCTTACGACGGGATGCGTCCAGTTCGGCGCGCGCCTGAACTTCAATGGTGGTCATGATCGCGCTCCTTCACTTTTCGCCAGCCGCATAATCATCAGTTTTGAAATCGCCAGCACGATAAAGGTAATCACAAACAGAATCAGGCCCAGCTCCATCAGTGCCGCCACATGCACGCCGGACTCCGCTTCAGCGAACTCATTGGCGAGGGCGGAGGTGATGCTGTTGCCCAGCATAAACAGCGACGGGCTGTCAAGCTGGTAGGTGTTGCCGATGATAAAAGTCACCGCCATGGTTTCACCCAGCGCGCGGCCCAGGCCCAGCATCACGCCACCGATCACGCCATTTTTAGTGAACGGCAGGACGATGCGCCAGATCACTTCCCAGGTGGTGCAGCCGATGCCTTAGGCCGACTCTTTCATCATCACCGGCGTCTGCTCAAACACATCGCGCATCACTGAGGCGATGTAGGGGATGATCATGATCGCCAGAATCACGCCGGCCGCCAGAATACCGATGCCGAATGCCGGGCCGGAGAACAGCTCACCGACAATCGGAATGCCAGACATCACGTCGTTGACGGGCGTCTGGAAATATTCAGCAAACAGCGGGGCAAACACGAACAGGCCCCACATGCCGTAGACAATGCTGGGGATCGCGGCCAGCAGCTCAATGGCGGTACCCAGCGGGCGACGCAGCCAGCCTGGTGCGAGTTCGGTCAGGAACAGCGCGATACCAAAACTGACCGGCACAGCAATAATCAGCGCGATGATAGAGGTGACGAGGGTGCCGTAAATCGGTACCAGCGCACCAAATTGTTCGTTGGGGGGCATCCCAGGTTTTGGTCCACAAAAAGGAGAAACCAAACTTCTGAATGCTTGGCCACGAGGAGATGATCAGGGAGACGATAATGCCGCCCATCAGCAACAGGACGATCAGCGCGGCAAGCTTGACCAGCGCACCAAATATTCTGTCACCTTGCTTGCCTGGGGCTTTGAATGCCGGCTTGGTTGCAGCCATAGAAGTCTCAGTCTTCAGGAGTTATCAGGGCGGCAGTACGCCGCCCGCTGGGTCTGACCGAACCGGAGTCCGGCCAGGGGCGGTCAATTACTGATAAAGCGCCTTACCAGAACTGTCTTCGATATTGGCTTTCCAGGCAGCGCGAATCTGCTCGGTCACGCTTTTTGGCAGGGCGGCATAATCCAGCGCGGTAGCGGTTTTGCTGCCGTTTTTGTATGCCCAGTCAAAGAACTTTAGTACTTCGCTGCCTTTGGCCGCATTAGCCTGATCTTTGTAAACTAGGATAAAGGTGGTGGAAGAGATAGGCCAGGCATCCGCACCCTTCTGGAAGGTCAGGTCCTGAGCAAAAGATTTGCTCCAGTCTGCCCCTTTCGCCGCGTTACTGAAGCTGGTTTCGCTCGGTGCGACCGGCTTGCCATCGGCGTCCATCAGTTTGGTGTAAGTCAGGTTGTTCTGTTTGGCGTAGGCGTATTCCACATAGCCGATTGAACCCGGCAGACGCTGGACAAAGGCGGCCACGCCGTCGTTGCCTTTGCCACCCAGACCAACCGGCCAGTTTACGGTGTTGCCTTTACCGATTTTGCTGTTCCACGCCTCATTCACTTTCGCCAGGTAGCTGGTGAAGACGAATGAGGTACCGGAACCATCGGCGCGGCGTACCACGTTGATGTTGGTCTCTGGCAGTTTCACGCCCGGATTGAGTTTAGCGATCGCCGGATCGTTCCACTTTTTGATGGTGCCGAGGTAAATGTCGCCGACGGTTTTACCGTCCAGCGTCAGTTCGCCCGATTTGATGCCCGGCAGGTTAACCGCCAGCACCACGCCGCCGATCACCGTCGGAAACTGGAACAGGCCATTTTTTGCAAATCTTCATCTTTCATTGGCGCATCGGACGCACCGAAATCGACGGTTTTGGCGATGATTTGTTTCACGCCGCCAGATGAACCGATGCCCTGGTAGTTAACTTTGCTACCGGTGGCTTGCTGATACTCTGCTGCCCACTTGGCATAAACCGGCGCCGGGAACGTCCCGCCTGCGCCCGTCAGATCGGTGGCCGCAAAAGCAGATACCGCGCTGACTGCAAAGGTGGCGGCGAGGATTCGGGCTACGGTGCTACACATCAGTGTCATGTTCCCTCCAGGGAAGAAAATTCAGGCTCGGGGCCGTTTTAGTAAGAGTCAGTGATTGTTGCAGGAGGGAAAATAGGACAGTTTGATGACAGTGAAATGTACGAAATGTGACAGTTATATGACAGCGGGCAAAAATGAAGTGGGCCCGCGACCGGGCCCACTTTGTTATTCTACGGTAACCGATTTCGCCAGGTTACGCGGCTGATCGACGTCAGTGCCTTTGATCAGCGCGACGTGATACGACAGTAGCTGCAACGGCACGGTATAGAAGATCGGCGCAATCACCTCTTCAACGTGGGGCAGCGGAATAATCTTCATCCCGTCACCGTCGCTAAAGCCCGCATCCTGATCGGCAAACACATACAGCAGACCGCCGCGTGCCCGCACCTCTTCGATGTTGGATTTAAGCTTCTCCAGCAGTTCGTTGTTTGGTGCCACCACGATCACCGGCATATCGGCATCAATCAACGCCAGCGGGCCGTGCTTCAGCTCGCCCGCTGCATAGGCTTCGGCGTGAATGTAGGAGATCTCCTTCAGCTTCAGCGCCCCTTCCATGGCAATCGGGTACTGATCGCCACGACCGAGAAACAGCGCGTGATGCTTATCCGAGAAGCCCTCTGCCAGATTTTCAATCAGCTTATCCTGCGCCAGCATCTGTTCGATCCGGCTCGGCAGCGCCTGCAGCGCGTGGACAATCTCATGCTCGGTTTCCACCGCCATGCCTTTCAGCCGGCCCAGCTTCGCCACCAGCATCAGTAATGCCGCCAGCTGAGTGGTAAAGGCTTTGGTCGAGGCAACACCGATTTCGGTGCCCGCTTTGGTCATCAGCGCCAGATCAGATTCCCGCACCAGCGACGAACCGGCCACGTTACACACTGCCAGGGAACCGAGATAGCCCAGCTCTTTGGAGAGACGCAGCGCCGCTAGGGTGTCGGCCGTTTCGCCCGATTGCGATAAGGTGATCAGCAGGCTGTTTTTGCGCACCGCCGACTTGCGGTAGCGAAACTCAGAGGCGATCTCGACATCACACGGGATGTTCGCCAGCGACCCAAACCAGTAGCGTGACACCATGCCGGAGTTATACGAGGTGCCGCAGGCGATAATCTGGATATGCTCCACCTGCGCCAGCAGCGTTTCTGCGCCTGCGCCCAGCTCGCTAAGATCGACCTGACCGTGACTAAAACGGCCGCTCAGGGTGCTTTTCAGCGCCATTGGCTGCTCGTAGATCTCTTTCTGCATGTAATGGCGGTAGATGCCTTTGTCACCGGCATCATACTGCAGGGTCGATTCGATCTCTGCGCGCGTCACCGGCTTACCGGCCCGATCAACGATGGTCACATCGCGACGGCTGATTTCCGCGATATCACCCTCTTCCAGATAGATGAACCGACGCGTCACCGGCAGCAGCGCCAGCTGGTCAGAGGCAATAAAGTTCTCGCCCACGCCACGGCCAATCACCAGCGGGCTGCCGGAGCGTGCTGCCACCAGCAGCGACGGATCGCGGCTGTCCATGATCACCATGCCATATGCGCCGCGTAGTTGCGGGATGACGCGCAGTACCACTTCACGCAGCGTTCCGCCCTGTTTCTTCTCCCAGTGAACCAGATGCGCCACCACTTCGGTGTCGGTTTCAGAGGCAAAAACGTAGCCACGCTCGATCATCGCAGCGCGCAGCGGCTCATGGTTTTCAATGATGCCGTTGTGCACGATAACAATGTGCTCAGAAACGTGCGGATGCGCATTGGCTTCCGACGGTTCGCCGTGCGTTGCCCAGCGCGTGTGGGCAATACCGGTTCCGCCAATCAGCAGCTGCTGTTCGGCAGCGTCGGCCAGCTTCTGCACCTTCCCTAAACGTCGCAGGCGCGTAACGTGCCCCTGACGATCGACCACGGCCAGACCGGCCGAATCATATCCGCGATACTCAAGACGACGCAGACCTTCCAGCAGAATTTCTGCGATATCGCGTTGTGCTACTGCACCGACAATTCCACACATAATGATGTTTTCCTGACTACATGGCTGTTCGCCACTTTCGTTGTCATGCGACCTGATATCCGGCTTTGCCGGTTCCCCGAGCCTTGTAGAGAGTGGGGATTATAGTTTTGGTACTGCATCGGCCCGCGCGAAGCGGGCCGTTAAAATTATTTTTTCTTCTGGGGGCGCTGCCAGTCCGCTTTGTGATTCTGCTCTTTGCGGTTATAGACCAGACCGGCTTCGGTGACATCTTTCATGATAGTGGTGCCCGCCGCAATGGTGGTACCTGCCGCCACGCTGACCGGTGCCACCAGCTGAGTATCCGAGCCGACAAACACGTTATCTCCAATCACGGTTTTTGATTTATTTGCGCCATCATAGTTACAGGTGATGGTGCCGGCCCCGATGTTGACTTTAGCGCCAATCTCCGCGTCGCCCAGATAGGAGAGGTGACCCGCTTTCGAACCTTCGCCCAAACGGGCTTTTTTCATCTCAACGAAATTACCGACATGGGCGGCGTGCGCCAGTTCACTGCCGGGACGCAGTCGGGCGAAGGGTCCGACTGTACAGGCGCTGGCTAGATTCGCATCCTCTATCACCGAATAAGGGCTGATGTCGCAATCGTCGCCAATCACGCTGTTTTTGATGATGCAGCCCGCGCCGATTTTTACCCGATCGCCCAGCGTCACCTGACCTTCAATGATGACGTTGGTGTCGATTTCCACATCCCGGCCGTGGGTCAGGGTACCGCGCAGGTCAAAGCGGGCCGGATCGCACAGCATCACGCCCGCCAGCAGCAGGCGCTCAGCCTGTTCAGTCTGATAAGTGCGTTCCAGAGTCGCCAGCTGCAGACGATTATTCACGCCATCGGTCTCACTGATGCGCGTCGGATGGACCGCCTCAATCACCCGGCCTTCCTGATGCGCCAGCGCAATGATATCGGTGATGTAGTATTCACCCTGCGCGTTGTTGTTGGTGAGCTGCGCCAGCCAGCGTTTCAGATCGCCGCCGTTGGCGATCAGGATACCGGTGTTGATTTCGCTGATTTTCAGCTGCTCTGGCGTGGCATCTTTCTGCTCGACGATGCCGACAATGGTGCCGTTCTCGCGCACAATGCGGCCATAGCCGGTAGGATTCTCCAGCACCACGGTGAGCAGACCGATGCCGCCCTGCGGTTTAGCCTCACGCAGGCGCTGTAACGTCGCCTCAGCGATCAGCGGCACGTCGCCATAGAGCATCAGAATGTCTTCATCGTCAGCGAAGCAGGGCGCGGCCTGCTGCATGGCGTGGCCGGTGCCGAGCTGTTCGGCCTGCAGCACCCAGTTGAGGGCGCTGTCGGTGAGGGCGGCTTTAAGACGATCGCCGCCGTGACCATAAACCAGATGCATCTGCTGCGCGCCCAGCCCTTTGGCCGCGTCAACCACATGCTGCACCATCGGTTTGCCTGCCAGCGTATGCAGAACTTTTGGCAGATCGGAATACATACGGGTGCCCTTGCCAGCGGCAAGGATCACCACACTCATCGCACTGTTAGACATAACTATCCTGAGTGAATTTTTACGGGTGAAAGTAAAACGGTTTGAGGGTGAGATTACTACATTTTTCTCAGGCCGAAATTAGGCGGGAGGGCGCAGATGACCCGACAGACAAAAAAATGCCAGCCCGGAGGGCTGGCATTTCGTGACGCATAAAGCTGGATTACATCGCTTTTTTGGTCAGTTCGATCACGCGCAGTTTAGCAATGGCTTTCGCCAGCTCGGCAGAGGCCTGAGCATAGTCCACGTCACCGTGGCTGCTGTTCATGTGCTCTTCTGCTTTGCGTTTCGCTTCTAGGGCACGGGCTTCGTCCAGATCGGTACCGCGGATAGCGGTATCGGCCAGAACGGTGGTGCTGCCCGGCTGCACTTCCAGCACGCCGCCAGATAGGTAGATAAACTCCTCTTCGCCGTGCTGTTTCACGACAAGGATCATTCCAGGCTTAATGGCAGTCAGCAGCGGCGCATGGCCAGGGAAAATCCCTAACTCACCTTCGCTACCTGACACCTGAATTTTCTGTACCAGACCAGAGAACAACTGATTCTCTGCGCTGACCACATCCAGGTGATAAGTCATAGCCATAATCTTCCTCCCGGGAAACCGTTATTACATTTTCTTCGCTTTTTCCACGGCTTCTTCGATGGCACCAACCATGTAGAAGGCGTGCTCTGGCACGTGGTCAAACTCACCTTCCATGATGCCTTTAAAGCCACGGATAGTGTCTTTCAGCGTAACGTACTTGCCCGGAGAACCGGTGAAGACTTCCGCAACGAAGAACGGCTGAGACAGGAAGCGCTGAATCTTACGCGCACGTGCCACCAGCAGTTTATCTTCTTCAGACAGCTCGTCCATACCGAGGATGGCGATGATGTCTTTCAGCTCCTGGTAACGCTGCAGCAGTGACTGAACGCCACGCGCGACGTCATAGTGCTCCTGACCCACAACCAGTGGATCCAGCTGACGGCTGGTGGAATCCAGCGGGTCAACGGCCGGGTAGATACCCAGAGAAGCGATCTGACGGCTCAGCGTTACCGTTGAGTCTAAGTGCGCAAAGGTGGTTGCTGGTGACGGGTCAGTCAGGTCATCCGCAGGGACGTAAACGGCCTGTACGGAAGTGATTGAACCGGTCTTGGTGGAGGTAATACGCTCCTGCAACACACCCATCTCTTCGGCCAGCGTTGGCTGGTAACCTACCGCAGATGGCATACGACCCAGCAGTGCAGAGACTTCGGTACCGGCCAAGGTATAACGGTAGATGTTATCGATGAACAGCAGAACATCACGGCCTTCATCACGGAATTTTTCCGCTATGGTCAGACCGGTCAGTGCCACGCGCAGACGGTTACCCGGCGGCTCGTTCATCTGGCCATACACCAGGGCAACTTTGTCGATAACGTTGGAATCGGTCATTTCGTGGTAGAAGTCGTTACCCTCACGAGTACGCTCACCCACACCGGCAAACACCGAGTAACCTGAGTGTTCAGCCGCGATGTTACGGATCAGTTCCATCATGTTGACGGTTTTACCCACACCCGCACCACCGAACAGACCCACTTTACCGCCCTTGGCGAACGGACACATCAGGTCGATAACCTTGATGCCGGTTTCCAGCAGTTCCTGCGAGTTAGACTGATCTTCATAAGAAGGTGCCGCGCGGTGAATAGAGGCGATCTCTACTGCGCTGCTATCTTCTTCTTTCAGCTCGCCTTTCATGTCGATTGGCTCGCCGAGAACGTTCATGATACGGCCTAGGGTAGCTTTACCGACCGGAACCTGAATCGGTTTCTGCAGGTCGTTGACGCTCAGACCACGCTTCAGGCCGTCAGACGTACCCATTGCAATGGTACGGACCACGCCGCCGCCCAGCTGCTGCTGAACTTCCAGCACCAGACGCGCATCACCATTCATAACCTCGAGGGCACTGTACACTTGCGGTACCGCGTCCTGAGGGAATTCGACGTCAACAACGGCGCCGATAATCTGGACAATCTTTCCAGTTGCCATCTTGAATCCTCTACCTAATTCCAAACCTGGTTAAACCGCGGAGGCCCCCGAGACGATCTCGGTAAGTTCCTGAGTGATGCTGGCCTGACGAGCTTTGTTGTACACCAACTGCAGCTCTTTGATCAGATTTCCGCCGTTATCGGTTGCGGCTTTCATCGCTACCATACGTGCGGCCTGCTCACTGGCCAGATTTTCCACCACACTCTGATAAACCTGCGATTCGACGTAACGACGCAGCAGGGTATCCAGCAGCGCTTTCGGATCGGGTTCGTACAGGTAATCCCAGGTCTTCGCCTTTATCTCTTCTTCACCTTCCGCTGGCGGTAACGGCAGCAGTTGGGTAATGGTCGGAGTCTGAGACATGGTGTTATTGAACTTGTTACTGGCGATCATCAGTTTGTCGATGCGGCCCTCATCATAAGCCTGCAACATCACTTTTACCGGGCCAATCAGGTCAGACAGGGCAGGTTTATCGCCCATACCGCTGACTTGCGCCACGATGTTGCCACCGACAGAACTGAAGAATGACGCCCCTTTAGAACCGATAATCGACAGATCGCTCTGCACGCCTTTATCGGACCAAGACTTCATATCTGCCAGTACTTTCTTGAACAGGTTAATGTTCAAACCACCACAAAGCCCGCGGTCAGTTGAAACGACCAGGTAGCCGACGCGCTTAACGTCGCGCTCTTGCAAGTAACGGTGCTTGTATTCCAGATTACCCAACGCAAGGTGACCAATCACTTTGCGCATAGTGTCGGCATACGGACGGCTGGCCGCCATGCGTTCCTGCGTTTTACGCATCTTGGAGGCGGCGACCATTTCCATCGCTTTGGTGATCTTCTGCGTGTTTTTCACGCTTCCGATCTTGCTTCGTATATCTTTTGCACCGGCCATTAGCTTCTCCTCAAAGCCTTGCGGCCTGCCTTTTCAGACAAGCCGCCAGACATTACCAGGACTGGGTTGCTTTAAACGTGTCGAGCAGGCCTTTCAGCTTCGCTTCGATATCGTTGTTGTAGTTACCCGACTGGTTGATTTCAGCCATCAGCTCGGCGTGATCGCGATCGGCGAAGGCCAGCAGTGCAGCTTCGAAGCTGCCAATTTTTGCCAGCTCAACGTCGTTCAGATAGCCACGCTCGGCCGCGAACAGAACCAGACCCTGCTGCGCGACTGACATCGGCGCATACTGTTTCTGCTTCAGCATCTCGGTGACTTTCTGACCGTGGCTCAGCTGTTTACGGGTTGCATCGTCCAGATCAGAGGCGAACTGCGAGAACGCCGCCAGTTCACGATACTGTGCCAGCGCGGTCCGGATACCACCGGACAGTTTCTTGACGATCTTGGTCTGTGCAGCACCACCAACACGCGATACCGAAATACCTGGGTTAACCGCCGGACGAATACCGGAGTTAAACAGGTTCGATTCCAGGAAGATCTGACCATCAGTAATCGAGATTACGTTGGTCGGAACGAACGCAGAAACGTCGCCCGCCTGGGTTTCGATGATCGGCAGTGCAGTCAGTGAACCGGTTTTACCTGTCACGGCACCGTTAGTGAAACGCTCAACATAATCGGCGCTTACGCGTGATGCACGTTCCAGCAGACGGGAGTGGAGATAGAACACGTCGCCAGGGAATGCTTCACGACCTGGTGGACGTCGCAGCAGAAGAGAAATCTGACGGTAAGCAATCGCCTGCTTAGAGAGATCATCATAAACGATCAGCGCATCTTCACCGCGGTCACGGAAGTATTCACCCATCGCACAGCCTGCGTACGGAGAGAGATACTGCAGGGCAGCAGATTCAGAAGCAGAGGCCACCACAACGATGGTGTTCTGCAGCGCGCCGTGCTCTTCCAGCTTGCGAACCACGTTAGAGATGGTTGAGGCTTTCTGACCAATTGCAACATAGACACACTTGATGCCTGAGTCGCGCTGGTTGATGATCGCATCGATCGCCATAGCGGTTTTACCGGTCTGACGGTCACCGATGATCAGCTCACGCTGGCCACGGCCGATTGGAATCATCGCATCGACAGACTTATAACCGGTCTGAACCGGCTGGTCGACTGACTGACGGTCAATAACGCCTGGTGCAATCACTTCAACCGGTGAGAAATTGTCGTTGTCGATTGCGCCTTTACCATCGATAGGTGCACCCAGGGTGTTCACCACACGGCCCAGCAGGCCACGGCCTACCGGTACTTCCAGAATACGGCCAGTACACTTCACCTTCATGCCTTCGGCGAGGTCAGCGTAAAGACCCATTACCACCGCACCTACTGAGTCACGCTCGAGGTTCAGGGCAATCGCATAACGGTTGCCCGGCAGGGCAATCATCTCACCCTGCATCACATCGGCTAGGCCGTGTACGCGGATGATACCGTCACTTACAGAAACAATCGTACCTTCGTTGTGAGCTTCACTCACGACATTGAACTGAGCAATGCGCTGCTTGATCAGTTCGCTGATTTCGTTGGAATTCAGTTTCATATGCTCCAGTCCCCTTAAGAATGCAAGACGTCAGCCAGACGGTCAAGACGGCCGCGTACGCTGCCATCAATAACCAGATCACCTGAACGGATGATCACGCCTGCCATCACAGACTTATCAATTTTGCAATTCAGCTTAACTTTGCGTGACAGACGTTTTTCCATCGCGGCGCTGATTTTATTCAGCTGGTCTTCACTCAGCGTACTGGCGGAGATAACATCAACTTCAGCGGTGGCTTCATAAGCGTCACGCAGGTCGATGAATTGGGCCAGTACTGCCGGAAGCGCTGTCAAACGTCCGTTTTCCGCCATAACCTTAATCAGGTTCTGCGCGGGTTCGTCCAGTTGATCACCACAGACTGCGTTAAACGACGCTGCCAACGCTTCGGGTGCTAACGCACCTGAAAGAAGATCAGCCATCTGTTCATTGCGAGCCACTTCTGCGGCAAACGCCAGCATCTGTTGCCAGCGTTCAATACTTTGATGCTCAACAGCAAAGTCAAAAGCTGCTTTGGCGTAGGTGCGAGCTACAGTAATCAGATCAGACATCAGCCCCTCCCTCCTTACAGTTCAGCGACCAGTTTATCAACGATGTCGCTGTTAGCAGCTTCATCCACGGAACGTTCGATGATCTTCTCGGCACCGGCCATAGCCAGCAACGCAACTTGCTTACGCAGTTCTTCACGAGCACGTTTGCGTTCGGCGTCAATCTCAGCCTGCGCTTGTGCCACGATGCGAGTACGTTCGTTATCAGCTTCGGTTTTGGCTTCGTCCAGAATCTGCGCGCGACGCTTGTTCGCTTGCTCGATAATGACCTGAGCGTCTTCTTTGGCTTTTTTCAGCTGGTCGGTCGCATTAGCCTGCGCGAGATCCAAATCTTTCTTCGCGCGTTCAGCAGAAGCAAGGCCTTCAGCAATTTCTTTCTGGCGCTTTTCGATGGCAGCCATAATCGGCGGCCATACGTACTTCATGCAGAACGCGACAAACAGGATGAACGCGATGGCCTGGCCGAGGATTGTTGCATTAATATTCACAGCACAATGCCTCTAATTGAGTATTTAACTTTTCTGCCGTTATCAACGATAAGCGGCAGAATCCGCTCACCCTTGCACACTGTGCGCTGAGTGAACACAGGGCTTTAGGCGACAGCAAACATCACGTAGAGACCCAGACCAACAGCGATCATCGGGATTGCATCCACCAGACCCATTACAACAAAGAACTGCGTGCGCAGCAGAGGAATCAGGTCAGGCTGACGAGCAGCGCCTTCCAGGAATTTTCCTCCGAGGATGCCGATACCGATCGCAGCACCGATTGCCGCCAGGCCCATCATCACAGCGGCAGCCATGTACAGCAGATCCATATTCAGGTTTTCCATGACAGTCTCCAGTTTGTTTCAGTTAAATGCTCCCTTCATAATTCCGGGCCGCAGCCTGATGGCCGTCACCCGGAATAGAGAGGGAAAGTAGTGTTGAGAAAAAAATCAGTGTTCTTCAGATGCCATCGACAGATAGACAATCGTGAGGACCATGAAAATGAAAGCCTGTAGCGAAATGATCAGTATGTGGAAAATGGCCCACGGCACATTCAGCACCCACTGCGACCACCACGGCAACAGACCGGCAATAAGGATAAAGATCAGCTCACCCGCATACATGTTGCCGAACAGTCGTAAACCGAGAGAAACCGGTTTAGACAGCAAGCTTACACCTTCCAGAATCAGGTTGATCGGGATGAAGATCGGGTGGTTAAAAGGCTGCAGCGTCAGCTCTTTCGTGAAGCCGCCAATGCCTTTCGTTTTGATGCTGTAGAACAGAATCAAAATAAAGACGCCCAACGCCATAGAGAGCGTGATGTTCACGTCTGCAGACGGCACGACGCGCAGCGCCGGCAGGCCCAACCAATGCTCACCGATATACGGCAGCAGATCGATTGGCAGCAGATCCATGAAGTTCATCAGGAAGACCCAGACAAAAGTTGTCAGCGCCAGCGGGGCGATAAGTTTGCTCTTACCGTGACACATGTCGCGCACGTTGTCATCAACGAAGCCGACAACCAGTTCGATAGCCGCTTGTAATTTCCCTGGCACACCGCTGGTAGCTGTTTTAGCTACTTTACGGAACAACACCAAGAAGATAAATCCCAGTACCAGAGAGAAAAACATGGAATCGATATTTAATACCCAGAACGTCGCGGGAGCGTCGTGCGGATTCACTAACTCGAAAGTACGCAGGTCCAGCTGAAGGTTATTCAGGTGGTGTCCTATGTATTCTTGCGGAGTAGAGATTTCTCCTGCAGCCATGATGCCTCTTACCCTTTGTTGTTAATTACCGCCGGTGCAAGCATTTGTACCACCAGCACCGATAACCAGGTTATTCCGACCGGCCAGAAAACCGCCCCGAATAGACCCAACGCCACAATGAGCAAAATTATGGTCGTGAACACTTTGGCTATTTCACCCAAAGCGAAGCTCCACGCGACTCGCCCCGAAGCCGGGGCCTGCCCCTGCAGGCGCCAGGCTAAAAACAAAAACAACACGTTCGGCAGCCAGGCTGCCGCTCCGCCAGCTACAGCAGAAACGCCCCAGGTGACATCTTTCAGGGCAAAGAGTGCGCCGATGATGACGATTGTCACCAGCTGAATCATCAGCACTGTCCGGGCGAATTTTACACTGTAAAAAGACACTGACATGACGCTGATACTCTCCTGACCATTCGGGGTATGTCGCGTGTCGTATAAGACTGCCTTTACGTATTTGAGTCAAGCAGCAAAAGCCGTGCAAATTATACGGGCCGCACCTGCTATTTCAATCGGTAAGTAGCGAATAAGGTGAACAATTATTTAAATTTCTTTCCGGAGGGCTATTTTTCCAAACATCCCCCGGTAAGGATTCACCGTTTCCCGGCTGAAAATTGGCTGGCGACTTGCTTTTAAAGCGTGCTTTAGATCACATAATAAGCATTCACGCCGCCAGGACTTTTCTCAGAACGCTAATTACCTGCCTTTCATATACCCGTTGAAACCAGCAAAATCATGATGTTGAAAATAGATTGTCCTCCAAAAAAGCCTAATTACGCTAAAAACACGCTATTGACATCGAACTGTGCATGAGAAACGTGAAATTCATATTACGCACGCCAGGTAATTACCTTGATATATTTCCTGACGTGACTATTTTTATTCCGTTACTCCGCTATACAAGTTATCTTTTTGCTAACTAAATGTGAATTAAAAGTTAAATTTAACAGAGCTTTTCGGATAATTTTCGACGGCGTTTTTAACTTTCCGCCGTCGGAGGCTTAATGAAAATCCTTTATTATTAGCGCACCAAATGCACTTTTTTTCACCAGCCAGCGGGGTAAGCCAAATCGCTGGAGCGGGTTAAATCCTTACGAATTTCAGGCTTATTGCTGACGGAGGATCACCAGGTGGCGATCGCCTTCTAGCTGCGGAACCTGCAGTTTAATCACCTCATCACAGCAATAGCCCGCCGGTAAGCTGGCGATTTCATCATCCGGACGGACACCTTTAAGGGCAAAAAAGCGCCCTTCTGCCCCGGGCAGATGATGACACCAGTTCACCATGTCAGTCAGCGAGGCGAATGCCCGGCTGATTACGCCGTCAAACGGCGGCTCTGCCGGAAACTCTTCAACCCGGCTCTGCACCGGTGTGATGTTAGTAAGTCCTAACTCATGTTGCACCTGGCGCAGGAAGCGCACTCGCTTACCGAGGCTGTCGAGCAGCGTAAAATGCGCATCAGGCATTACAATCGCCAGCGGAATGCCTGGCAGGCCCGGTCCGGTCCCCACATCAATAAAACGCGAACCGATCAGGTGTGGCGCCACCACAATGCTGTCAAGAATATGGCGAACCAGCATCTGCTGCGGATCGCGCACTGAAGTCAGGTTGTAGGCTTTGTTCCACTTGTCCAGCAGGCCAACATAGGCAACCAGCTGCTGTTTTTGTTGATCGGAGAGGGAAATCTTGGCTACCTGCAGCAGCGAGGTGAGTGTGTTGATCACAGCGTAAGCCCAGTCAGCGGGGGCGAGGCGACTCGCCCCGTTTCAGGTCAGGCGCTTTTGCGCAGCAGACCCTGTTTTTTCAGATAAATAAGCAGAATAGAGATAGCCGCCGGCGTGATGCCGGAAATGCGCGTCGCCTGACCAATTGAGGTTGGCTTGTGGTCATTCAGCTTGGCGATCACCTCATTCGACAGGCCGTTGAACTGGCGATAGTCCAGATCCACCGGCAACAGGGTGTTCTCGTTGCGCTGCTTACGATCGATCTCTTCCTGCTGACGCGCAATGTACCCTTCATATTTGACCTGAATCTCAACCTGCTCTGCCGCCTGCTCATCGGCCAGCGCCGGGCCAAAGTTATCCAGCGTCATCAGGGAGAGGTAGGTCATTTCCGGACGGCGCAGCAAATCTTCGCCGCTGGCTTCTTTGGTCAGCGGCGCGCTGAGAACGGTGTTCACCTCGGCAACGCGCTCCGATTTAGGGTGCACCCAGATATCGCGCAGACGCTGACGTTCCTGCTCAATCGCTTCCAGCTTCTGATTGAAACGCGCCCAGCGGGCATCATCGACCAAGCCCAGCTCGCGGCCGGTTTCGGTCAGACGCAGATCGGCATTATTTTCACGCAGCATCAGACGATACTCGGCGCGGGAGGTAAACATGCGGTACGGCTCTTTGGTACCGAGGGTGCAAAGGTCGTCAACCAGCACGCCGAGGTAAGCCTGATCGCGACGCGGGGCCCAGCTCTCTTTGTCGGCAGACTGACGCGCGGCGTTGAGGCCAGCCAGCATCCCCTGCGCGGCCGCTTCTTCGTAGCCGGTGGTGCCGTTGATCTGTCCGGCAAAGAACAGACTGTTAATGAATTTGCTCTCCAGCGTCGGTTTCAGATCGCGCGGATCAAAGAAGTCATACTCAATGGCATAGCCCGGACGTACGATCTTCGCATTTTCCATGCCCTGCATCGATCGTACAATCTGTATCTGTACGTCAAACGGCAGGCTGGTTGAGATGCCGTTCGGGTAAATTTCGTTGCTGGTCAGCCCTTCCGGTTCAAGGAAGATCTGGTGCGCATTACGATCGGCAAAGCGCATCACCTTGTCTTCGATCGACGGGCAGTAACGCGGGCCGATCCCTTCGATGATCCCGGCGTACATCGGGCTGCGATCGAGGTTATTGCGGATCACCTCATGGGTTTTTTCGTTGGTATGGGTGATCCAGCACGGCACCTGCTGCGGATGCTGAGAGGCATTGCCCATGAACGAAAACACCGGCATCGGGTTATCGCCATGCTGCGGCGCCAGTATGCTGAAGTCGATGCTGCGCGCATCAATGCGCGGCGGCGTACCGGTTTTCAGGCGGTTAACCCGCAGCGGCAGGGCACGCAGCCGTTTTGCCAGCGGAATGGATGGCGGATCGCCTGCGCGACCGCCGCTGTAGTTATCCAGTCCGATATGAATTTTACCGTCGAGGAAGGTCCCCACCGTCAGCACCACGGTTTTCGCCCGGAATTTCAGCCCCATCTGGGTAACGGCACCGACTACCCGATCGTTTTCCACAATCAGATCGTCAACCGCCTGCTGGAAGATCATCAGGTTGGGCTGATTCTCCAGCGCAGTGCGGATCGCCTGTCGATAGAGCACGCGATCGGCCTGAGCACGGGTTGCCCTGACCGCCGGGCCTTTGCTGGCGTTTAGTATCCTAAACTGGATACCGGCCTGATCGATTGCATGAGCCATCAGACCCCCCATGGCATCCACTTCCTTCACCAGATGTCCTTTGCCAATGCCACCGATCGCCGGGTTACAGGACATTTGTCCAAGCGTATCAATGTTATGGGTGAGTAACAGGGTTTGCTGACCCATTCGGGCTGCCGCCATTGCGGCTTCGGTGCCCGCATGACCACCACCAATTACGATGACGTCAAAAGGATCCTGATAAAACATGAAGTGGTACCTCGGTTGATAAACGTGCCGGATCGTCGTCTTGGGGCGTGGATTCTACTCAAATTCCGTCTTGGGTGAAAGTCGCGGGATCGTCCGGTTTTAAAATAAAGGATCTTAGATCTGTATATGATCTTTCTGTTAGATCTCTTATTAGGATCGCCGGTTTCTGTGGATATGTGCTAGAACACCGGTCAAAACAGGGGATTAACCAAAATCACTAGCTGTTAATGATCGGTGATCCTGATCCGTATAAGCTGAGATCTAAATGGCGACTTATACACAGATAAAAAAGCAAACTACGGTTATTATTTGGATAAATACCGGTTGTACGCAGCAAAAAAGGTGATTATCCACAAAATAAACGGCTAAAAAGGACAAAATCAGCACCCCCCACTGGGGATTGTCACTATTTCACGATCCCCGACCAGTCTCAGATCCCATTTTTCCACGTCATGACCCAGGCCTCAGCCGGATCTTCAGGGATCTCATGCTCAAGCACGTCGATTTCCAGTCGATCACCGATCCGCTGTGCACCCTGGGCGATCAACAGTGTCTCGATCTGACGAATCGCCCCGCAAAACAGGTCATATTCATGGTTGCCGAGACCGACGGCACCAAAACGGACCTGCGAGAGATCGGGCTGGCTTTCACTAATGGCCTCGAACCACGGTTGCAGATTATCGGGAGTCTCACCTGCGCCATGGGTTGAGCAGACCACCAGCCAGATGCCTTCCTGCGGCACCTCATCCAGCGCCGGGCCGTGCAGCATCTGCGTTGAGAAGCCTGCGTCCTGTAATTTTTCTTCCAGATGCTCAGCAACATACTCGGCGCTGCCCAAGGTACTGCCACTGATTAAGGTAATATCGGCCATCTTGCTCTCTTGGACATTAAGGCGGGCATTGCACGCTGTGATCAAGCGGTGATCCACCTGTGGAAAACAGGTTTAATAGATCAGGGGAGGTGAACGCAGCCGTTGTCAGCCGCTGCATTCGTCCGGGATAAGATTGTACACAGGGGAATTGCGATCAGGGTTTGATGGTCCGCATGATCGGGTTTTGCAGAGAGATCAGGGTTTCTGTTGATTGAATTTCATCAATAGTCTGGATCTTGTTGATCAGCACCTGCTGCAGGGCATCAATCGAGCGGCACATCACTTTAATAAAGATGCTGTAGTGGCCGGTGGTGTACCAGGCCTCCACCACCTCATCCAGCGCGTCCAGTTTGCTTAGCGCTGCCGGATAATCGCGGGCACTCTTCAGGATGATGCCGATAAAACAGCAGACATCGAAGCCCAGCTGACGGGGATCGATGTCGACGCGGGTGCCCAGTATTATGCCGGCCTGCTTCATTTTCTCCACCCGCACATGGATGGTGCCGGGGCTGACATTAAACTGTTTTGCCAGTTCGGCGTAAGCGGTACGCGCGTTATCCAGCAGGGCATTCAGGATGCCGCGATCCAGGTTATCGAGCTGCAGATGTTCGGCCATGGCCATCCTCGTTAGGCTGCTTTGAATTGAACAAGGGAGAATGTGCAGCAAAAGCGCGGTTCAGGCAACAACCGGCAGCGACGGGTGCCGCTGCCGGGTAACTTAGCGTTTACGCCAGACGGTAACCTGCGCCAGCGTGTGCTGGAATTTGCGCGCCGTTTCACGGATCACAAACGGCATGTCCTGCGGCGTATCCAGCAGTTCAAAGTCGGCCGCCAGCAGCCGTTGCAGCGCCTGCAGCGTCGTCAGCGCCTCGCCATTTTCGCGTATGCCGCCCAGCCAGTTCTCTTTAGGCGTGTACGCTTCCAGCCAGGTGTAAGGCGAGGAGAACAGCAGGATGCCGCCCGGACGCAGCATCGGCGTGACATCCTGCAGGAAGCGCGCAGGCTGGCGCAGGCGATCGATCAGATTGGAGGCCAGCACCAGATCGTAGCGGGTCGGTTGCGGTTTGAGATTACAGGCGTCGCCCTGCACAAACTGAATGCGCTGCGCCAGATTGCCATCCAGCCCGAAATCTTTCAGGCGAACCTGGTGATACTCCACCAGATCGCCCTCCTGCGGTACGACGTAGCGGAAATCTTCGCCGCTGGTCAGCTGCAACGCCACGTCAATAAAGCGCGCCGAGTAATCCATGCCGGTAACGCGTTCAAAATGGCGGGCCAGCTCAAAACTGGCGCGTCCGGTGGCGCAGCCAATATCCAGCGCTTCAGCGTGCGACGTGGTGTAGTTCAGCGCCAGTTTCACCAGGCTTTCGGCGTAATTATCGACTCCGAAATAGCGCGGGCTATACTGGAAATCCAGATACTGCGACACCATGGCGTCGGTTTCATACGGATTCAGCGTCATGCTTTCCTGATGGCTGGAGACCACGTAGCGGAAACCGGCGTGCTGGAAGAAATGACGGCGGAACGCATAGCGCGCCGATTTCAGCGCTTCGTTGCCGGTCGAGATCCAGCTGCCGCCTTTAATCAGCGAGTGCTTGCCATCAAAGGTCGGGGTGGAAAAGTCATCATACAGTGGATGAACTTTAAAGCCTTCAAAGCCGTTGGTCGGCGTGGTGGTCCACTGCCAGGCGTTGCCGACGATATCGAAGAACTCGCCCTGAGCAAACTGATCGACCGGGCTGGAAGAGGCCCAGTACGCCAGATTGATATTGCCAGGTGCCCGATCCCACTGTGGCTGATCGCCGGCGACCTGCTCACGCAGCTGATACCATTCCGCTTCGCACGGCAGCTGGATAGCCATTCCACTCTGGTCGGCTTTCCAGCGACAGAAGGCTGACGCTTCCAGCTGGTTCACTTCCGCTGGCCAGTCCCACGGCATTGCCACTTCTTTACACATCAGACGCAGCTTAAGCTGATCGGGCATCGCTGGCGTGCCGACCCAGAAGGTTGGCATCTCCGCCTCGGCAAACTGGCGCCAGCCCCAGCCTTCGTCATCCCACCAGCGGGCGTCCTGATAGCCGCCTGCGCTGACAAATTCAAAAAACTCGGCGTTACTGACCAGCATTTTGCTGGCTTTGAACGGCTGCAGCGTGATCTGCTGGCTGCCATATTCGTTATCCCAGCCGTAGGTATCATCGGTTTTACCCAGCGTAACGCGGCCGCCCGGCATCGGCAGCAGGCTGTTGGCCGGCACATCCTGGCGCTGATGGCGCGCCAGCGGACAGACTGGCCAGGCCGGTTGCGGCGTCACCCAGTCAACGGGCAGCTGCCGGAGCAGCACGCTGGAGGTTTCTAGGTGAATACGCTCATGCTCGATCCCCATTAGGATCACCCAGGCCGGGCTGTCCCACTGGATCGGTAAGCTCAGCGGCATTGTCTGGATCAGATCGCTGACCAGCGCTTTGACCCGGCCACGATAGACACGTACCTCGTCGATGGTTGGCCACTCATAGTGGCTGTCGTTGAGATCGTCCCAGCTCATCTCATCGACGCCAATCGCCATCATCGCTTCAATGCGATCGTCGAGGCGTGCCTCAATGCAGCGTCCGGCCATCAGCTTATTAATGTAGAAGGTGGCGGTATGACCAAAATAGAAGATCAGCGGATGACGCAGCGGAATGGCTTTGGTAAACTAGGCCTGCGGATCAGGCAGGTAGGCAGACTTTCGTACTGCTCCCAGGTCTGGTGGAAGTAGGTCAGCAGTTCGGCACGTTTTTGTTCAATATTCTCGCCGGAGAGCAGTTAAGGTTCGCGTCGGCGTGGGCAGATCGCAATGAGGGTGGACGGTAGTCACAAGGTACTCCAGATTGCTGTGTGAAAAAATGGCAGTGATTCACTATAGCAAATAAGCATTTCTGCTTGATGACTTGGCGCCGCCAGTGGCGCAGCAGGCGGCTTTTCATGCCGGTATCGAAGCGCCAGATATGGTCGAAGATGCGCATAATGCCGGGCTTGCCGTGGGTCGACATCGCCACGGCGTGAAAACGTTGCCGATTGTGTCGCTGGCGCTGTTTAATGGCGCCGATCACCTCTTCCGGCAGCCGCTGGGCGATAAAATCGGAGACAATCACCGCGTCCGCCTCCTGCCAGATCGCCCCTTCCATGCGCTTAACTACGGCCGAGAGACAGGCGGCCAGATCGGTGCCGCCGCGAAAACGCTGGCTGAGGAAGCGAATGGCCTGCTCAAGGCCATCACCACCGGTCAGCTCATAGCCAATTACCTCATGGGCGAACAGCATAATGTAGCAGCGACGACGATCGGCCAGCGCCACCTTCAGCAGTGCCAGGCAGAACGCTTTGGCGCAGCGCTCGTTGAACCCGCCCATGGAACCGGAGGTATCGACGCAGACAATAAACGGTCCGCGCGGCTGCTCTTCATGATGCTGGTGGCTGATCGGCCGCTGGGTCACTTTTTCATGCCAAGCATCGCCCTGCAGCTTGTAGGTCAGCAGGCGTTTCTCCACCAGCCGACGGTAAAACTCCAGCTCGCTGATGCTTAGCGCAGCCAGCTCCGGTGGCAGCAGGCGCAGCACATCATCGCTCTGATGAATGCCGCTGACCTCCTCCGGTACCGCCGCCGGCTCGTGGACCAGCTGATGAAACGCCTCCAGCGGCGCATCCTGTGACGGCACCGATTTCGCTTCCCGGCTGCGGCCGAGCTGCTGGGCCAGCTTCAGCAGTTCCGGCTGCTGCGCCAGAAAATCATCGTACTGCAGCATCAGCTGGTAGTCGCCGGGCTGCAGCGAAGTTTTACTCATGTTCCACAGCCGGCCTGCTGCCGCTTCGTCATCGTCGCTCAGCATCGGCGCCAGCTGACCACTCAGCGCCATACGCTGCAGCAGTTCCGCCATCAGACGTTCGCGCTGCTGCTCCAGCAGTTGCTGATTCAGCGTCAGGGTTTGCAGCGTCAGGCTCAGCCGCCAGAGCTGTAAAAACAGCGTATGCTGCGCACTGCTGAGATGGTGGATGTCGGTGTGTTGCAGTAGCCGGCGGGCTTCATCAATAAACGGTGAGGGCAGGCGTTCCAGCGTTTGTAGCGTGTCATCAAGCTGCTGGCTGAACTGACGATCGCTGAGCAGCTGCACCCGCTGAAACAGCTGAAACAGCTGAAACTCCTCCGCCAGCACGGCGGGTACCGGCGTGGCCTTCAGTTCAGCGTTGATTTCCGCTTTCCAGCGCGGCACATCGCGCAGCAATGCTTTTTTCAGGCCGGGAAATTTTTCAAAAAACAGCGCCAGTTGCGGGGCGACGCCAGCAGAGCGATAATGAACTCTTCAATCAGTTCGGTTTCGCCGATTGAGAGCAGCGTGCTGAGCGTCTCCAGTGAGATCATTTACGCGCCTGTTTCAGCTGTTCCGCTACATCCTGCAGGCTGGTCTCAACCCGCGCCAGCCAGTCATCGCTGATAAACAGGCAGCGCTGATGCTGGCTGAACAGGTGACGCTGGCTGCGTAACTCACTTTCCAGCGTATCCAGCGCCTCGATAATTATCGCTATTGCTGGCGCCAGGCAGCGTCAGGCGTGAGGATTGCAGGCTGACGTCACGTATCGCCAGGCAGTTTTGCGCATCGACCTGCAGATCCAGCGTCTGCGCGAAGCCTATACCGTTGAGCTTGCCGCGTATCTCGCCGCCTTTTTGCAGCCACTGATGCAGTGTGTCGCGGGCGATCACCAGATGCGTGACCTGCATATCGTGCAGCGTCAGTGGATATTGCAGCATCAGCGTCAGCTGATCGTCAGTGAGATTTTCCGGTAAATCGTAACAGGGTTTGCGGCTGAACATGCCGCTGTGCTTCTCCAGCGTGATCGCCTGCGCCATGCTCTGTTGCTGCTGTAAGGCCATCCGGCGCGCTTTGATCTGTTGCAGCCTTGAGCAGCATCGGCTGCTGTTGCCAAGCATGCTGGGTCATTAACAGGTCGATTTCGCGTTCCAGCAGCTGCATTGAGGCGACATCGTGCCACAGGCAATCTTTCAGCAGGATCAGGTCGATCGGCGCGATGGCGTTGCGGCCGCTGTAAAAGGCGCTGGCCTGCAGCAGGTGAATGGCTTTTTTCCAGCGCCGGTCAGAAATGTAAGGGGCCGCTGGCTGGCTCTCCAGCTGCTGTCGCAGTTGGTAAATCAGCTCAAACACCGCATCGGGTAAACTGACCTAGCTGATGCCGAGCTGCCACTGGGCATACTCTTCATCGCTGATGCGCAGCGATTCCGCCACCGGATTGGCATTTTCATCCTGCTGATGCGTCAGCATGCTGCGGAAGTTCTGCTTCTCGTGCACGTTGTCCAGCCATAAGCGGATCAGCATCCGGTCATACAGCGCTTCAAGACCGCTGTCGGCTTCCGGCAGTTCGTTGGAGGCGGTGACCAGCAGCCGCATCGGAATTTTTTCTTCGCTGTCGCCGTTGCGGAAGCGGCGTTCGTTAATCGCGGTCAGCAGGGTATTCAGAATGGCCGGACCGGCTTTCCAGATCTCATCGAGAAAGACAATCTCCGCATCGGGCAGATAGCCTTTGGTCATAGCCTTTGGTCAGGCGCTGATAGCGGCCCTCATCTTTGAGCGCCTGGATCGACAGCGGGCCAAACACCTCTTCCGGGGTGGAGAAACGGGTCATCAGGTATTTAAAGGCGCGGGCGTGCTGGAAGGCATATTTTAGGCGGCGGGCAATCAGACTCTTGGCAATGCCAGGCGGACCCAGAAGGAACACGCTTTCACCGCTGAGTGCGGCCAGCAGGAAAAGGCGAATGGCATGATGCCGTTCATACAGGCCTTTTTCTAACGCATTGCTTAGGCGAGAAATTCTTTCTGCCAAAAGATGGGGTTGAGCCATAATCACATCAATGTCCTTACAATCGTCGGGCCGCCGCACTTAAGCAAGCGCCTTACTCTATAGATAATGATGCGTGGAAGCGTTGATAGCTGTCAGCTTTTTTGTTTCAGAAGATTCGGTTAACGGGAAAGCGGCCCTAAGCCGCGGTTTCTAAGGTAAAAAACCGCCGCATCCCGCCGGTGGTCAGGTTAACCGGGGATGGGAATTTTCGGCAATACGTGCATACTGTGCGCTTTTTGATGGCTTGAGCGAGGGGTTTTTGCGCCTCTTAGACTTCAACAAAAGATAACTCTATGAGCTCGGATAATAAGCAGTCACTTGGTGGGTTAACGCTGGCCGCTATTGGTGTTGTCTATGGGGATATCGGCACCAGTCCGCTGTATACCTTGCGTGAATGTCTCTCCGGCCAGTTCGGCTTCGGCGTGGAACGCGGTGCGGTATTTGGTTTTCTGTCGCTGATTTTTTGGCTACTGGTGCTGGTGGTTTCACTGAAATACATCAGCTACGTCATGCGGGCCGACAACGCTGGCGAAGGGGGAATACTGACCCTGATGTCGCTGGCGGGCCGTCATACCGGTGACCGTGCCACGGCGGTGCTGGTAATCATGGGCCTGATTGGCGGCAGCTTCTTCTATGGCGAAGTAGTGATCACGCCAGCGATTTCAGTGATGTCGGCGATAGAAGGTCTGGAAATTGCCGCTCCGTCGCTTGATCCCTTTATCGTGCTGCTGTCGATTGCGGTATTGACGCTGCTGTTTGCGATTCAGAAACACGGAACCGGCATGGTCGGCAAGCTGTTTGCGCCGGTGATGCTGCTGTGGTTCCTGGTGCTGGCGATCCTCGGCGTTAACGGCATCATGAAGAACCCGGAAGTTCTGCAGGCGCTCAATCCTGCCTATGCGGTTAATTTCTTCCTGCAATACAAATCGGTCTCCTTTTTCGCGCTGGGCGCGGTGGTGCTGGCGATTACCGGCGTGGAAGCGCTGTATGCTGATATGGGTCACTTCGGTAAAATCCCGATCCGGCTGGCGTGGTTTTCAGTGGTGCTGCCGTCACTGGTGCTGAACTATTTTGGTCAGGGCGCGCTGCTGCTCAGTGATCCTAAAGCGATTAAAAATCCCTTTTTCCTGCTGGCTCCGGACTGGGCGCTGATCCCGATGCTGATTCTGGCGACCCTGGCGACGGTCATCGCCTCGCAGGCGGTGATCTCCGGCGTTTTCTCGCTGACGCGCCAGGCGGTCCGGCTCGGGTATCTGCCCGGCATGCGGATCATTCATACCTCGGAGCGTGAATCGGGCCAGATTTATATTCCGATGATCAACTGGGTGCTCTATTTCGCAGTGCTGATTGTGATTATCAGCTTTGAACACTCCAGCAATCTGGCCGCGGCCTACGGCATTGCGGTGACCGGTACCATGGTGCTGACCTCGATTCTCTCCTGCACCGTGGCGATTAAAAACTGGCACTGGCATAAGCTGGCGGTTGGCGTGATCCTACTGCTGATGCTGTTTATCGACGTGCCGCTGTTTACCGCCAACTTGGTTAAAATCTTCTCGGGTGGCTGGTTGCCGCTCTGCCTCGGCCTAGTGATGTTTATCATTATGACGACGTGGAAAAGCGAACGTTTCCGCCTGCTGCGCCGGATGCATGAGCACGGCAACTCACTGGAGGCGATGATTGCGTCACTGGATAAATCGCCGCCGGTGCGGGTGCCGGGCACCGCGGTCTATATGTCGCGTGCGCTGAACTTGATCCCGTTTGCTATGCTGCATAACCTCAAGCACAACAAAGTGCTGCATGAACGGGTGGTGCTGCTGACGCTGCGTACTGAAGATGCGCCCTACGTGCACAATGTGCGGCGGGTGACGATTGAGCAGCTATCGCCGACCTTCTGGCGTGTGGTAGCCAGCTATGGCTGGCGTGAAACGCCGAACGTGGAGGAGATTTTCCACCGTTGTGGGCTGGAAGGGCTGAACTGCCGGATTATGGAGACCTCTTTCTTTATGTCGCATGAGTCGCTGATTATCGGCAAACGGCCGTGGTATCTGCGGCTGCGTGGCAAGCTGTTCATGGCGCTGCAGCGCAATGCGTTACGCACCCCTGACCAGTTTGAGATCCCGCCAAACCGGGTGATCGAGTTAGGCACCCAGGTCGAGATTTAACCTGTGCAACCCGCCTGACCGGCGGGTTTTTTATGACCAGCGCAGCCTCACGCACAATCCGCCGCCTGTGCGCTGGCTGAACGCCAGCTGCATCGCATGCAGCTGAGCGATGTTCCGCACAATCGATAATCCCAGCCCGCTGCCACTCTTCTCCTGACCGGGCGATCGCCAGAAACGCTCGCCTAACCGTTGCCGATCGGCCTCACTCAGACCCTCCCCGTTATCCTCGACGGACAGGTTGTTGGCCGCGAGCCGCACATCCACTTCACTGCCGGCGGGGGTATAGCGAATCGCGTTATCCAGCAGGTTGCGTACCAGCAGCGAGAGCAACAGCGGATGGCCCTGAATCACCGGTTCAGCTTCTGCGTGCAGACGCAAGGTTACACCAGCTTTATCCGCCAGCGGTAGTTGCGCCGCCAGCGTCTCCTGCAGCGTCTGTTTTAACGACACCGGCTCGAAAGCGCTGCGGGCATCATCCGCTTCCACCCGCGACAGGGTAAGCAGCTGATCCACCAGCCGGGTGGCGCGCGTAATGCCGCTATCCAGCTGTTTCAGCGCGTGGGTGCGCATCGCTTCATCGTCGACGGCCAGCTGAATCACTTCGCTTTGGACCTGCAACGCGGCCAGTGGACTGCGCAGCTCATGCGCAGCATCCGAGGTAAAACGCCGTTCACGTTGCATCATTGCATTGATGCGACTGAACAGGCCGTTCAGCGCGAGGATTAGCGGGCTGCACCTCTTTCGGCACCCGTTCGGCCTGCAAAGGGGTGCCGTCATCCGGCGCTCGCTGCGCCAGTTGCGTAGCCAGCTGCTTTAACGGACGTAATTCCGACCAGACCTGGCCGATCAGTAGCAGCATAAAAGGCAGGGCGATCAGCCAGGGTAATACGCTGGCCTGCATCAGATCACCGGCCATCTCATCGCGATATTCCTTCTCCTGGTCGACCACCACGCGAAACTGCTTGTCTGGAGTGGTCAGCCAGACAAAACGCCAGCGGTCATCATTGGTGAGCTGGCCATCATGAAAACCCTGGTAGTCCGCCTCAAACGGCAGGTATCTGCCATTATCACCATCGTTGAGCATCTGCCGGCCATCAGGGGTGAAGACAGCAAACGTCAGCGCGTCATCATCCTGATCGCCACGGTGGTGCCGCAGCAGCTGTCGGGTTTTTGGCAGTGACGGCGCGTCAAGCGAGGCGTAATCGAGGGTCAGCAGGCGCTTGGCCAGCAGCAGCACAAAACCGATGCCAAGCCGCAGAAACAGACTTATCGACCGCATTCTGTCGCTCCCAGGGTGTAGCCGACGCCGTGCAGAGTGCGGATAAACTGGCTGCCGAGTTTCTTACGCAGGTGGTGAATATGTACTTCCACCGCATTGCTGGAGACGTCGGCGTCCCAGCTATACAGTTTTTCCTCCAGCTGGCTGCGGGTCAGCACCCGGCCAGGGTTGCGCATAAACAGCTCCAGCAGCGCCAGTTCCCGACTTTTCAGCTCAATCGCTTCGCTGTCGCAGGTGACGCTGTGGCTGTCGGGCTTTAGTACCACGTTGCCATTACGCAGCTCTGGCTGCAGCTGACCATGCCGGCGGCGGATAAGCGCCTGTAAGCGGGCTGCCACTTCGGTCAGGGCGAAGGTTTGCAGAGATAATCATCCGCGCCCATCTGCAGCCCCTCGACTCGCTGATCGAGCGCATCGCGCGCCGTCAGGATCAGCACCGGCACATCCTGCCCTTGCTGACGCCACTGTCGCAGGATATCCAGTCCGTCCCGTTCGGGCAGTGACAGATCGAGGATCACCGCATCCCACGGCGCGGCGTTTAACGCCTGAAATCCGGCCTCGCCGGAGGTAAACCAGTCGACGCTAAATCCCAGCTTACCCAGTCCCGTTTTAACCCCGTCGCCAATTAAGCGATCGTCTTCTATCAGTAAAATACGCATCATTTCTCCCTGCGGTGATAGCGCTTTATACGAAGCAGACTGCGGCTTGTACAGCGCATTTCGGCGAAAATGGCTTATTTTTGTCTCTTAAGAAGCTGTTAAGAACCTTATGGTCAACTAGGCTCAACAAAACGAAACACATCATGGAAACGAGGTGACAAAATGAAAAAGCACGCTGCAATTTTAGCTGTCGTTATGCTGGCTTCTGCCCCGGTTTTTGCTGCTCAGCAAGGCCGCTTCGTCGACTCCAACGCCCCGGCGGCACAGGTTCAGACCCAACAGGGCGGCTTTAGCGCTGACCACACCAGTGTGGTGACGGTGAAGCAGGCTGAAGAGATGAAGGATGACAGCTGGATTACCGTACGCGGGAAGCTGGAAAAACAGATCGGCGACGAAGATTATCTGTTCCGCTATCAGACCGGTAACATGAAAGTTGAAATCGACCATAAGCACTGGAACGGCCAGACTATCTCGCCAAAAGATACCGTTGAACTGACCGGTGAGCTGGATAAAGATTTCAACAGCATCGAAATGGACGTTAAACAGGTGAAGAAACTGCCTTAATCGTCCAGCCCGGGACCGCATCAGCGGTCCTTTTTTTTTGCCCTGCTGCCCGCCTTAATTCAAATTTTCCGCCGCGTAAGCGAAACGTTTCGATAGCGATCACAAATTTCAGCTTCGCCGATTGTGTTGCTGGCGGCTTTTCATACACTCCTGTCAGCGAAACGTTTCGCTGTGGAGTGAAAAATGAAAAAAGGTCGCTTGTTAGACGCTGAACTCTCTCACGTGATTGCCCGCCTGGGACACACAGATACGCTGACGATTACCGACGCCGGTTTGCCGATTCCGGCAGGACCGCATCGCATCGATTTAGCTCTGATACCGGGTACGCCCGATTTTATCGGGGTGGTAAAGGCCGTCACGCTTGAGATGCAGGTAGAAAGCGCCCTGATCGCGGAGGAGATTAAGCAGCACAATCCGCAGCTCCATAGCGCACTGCTCGCCGTGCTCGAAGCCTTGCAACAGCACCAGGGGAATAGCATCACCATGCGCTACACCAGCCATGAACAATTCAAACAACAAACGCAACGCAGTCAGGCGGTCATTCGCAGCGGAGAGTGTTCTCCGTTTGCGAATGTCATCCTGAGCGCCGGCGTGACCTTCTAAGGCCGCTATCACAACCTTTACTGCAGCTCAACGGCATTGAAAAATCGTTCCCTGGGGTAAAAGCCCTGAATGGTGCCTCGATGAATGTCCGGGCAGGGCGCGTCATGGCGCTGGTGGGTGAAAACGGTGCCGGCAAATCCACCATGATGAAAGTGCTGACCGGGATCTATCATATCAGTTCGGCGCCGGTTCGCTGCACTGGCTCGGCAAAGAGACCCGCTTCAATGGCCCTAGAGCGTCACAGGAAGCGGGCATCGGCATTATTCATCAGGAACTGAACCTGATCCCCAGTTAACCGTGGCGGAGAATATTTTTCTCGGTCGCGAAGTTGTTAACCGTTTTGGCCGCATCCAGTGGACGCGCATGTATGCCGAAGCGGATGCGTTGCTTAAGCGGTTTAATTTGCGCTTCAACAGCCACAAGCTGGTCGGCGATCTGTCGATTGGCTATCAGCAGATGGTCGAAATTGCCAAAGTGCTGAGCTTCGAATCGCAGGTGATCATCATGGATGAGCCGACCGATGCGCTGACGGATACCGAAACGCTGTCGCTGTTCCAGGTGATCTCAATGAAATGAACTGAAAGCGCAGGGCTGCGGCATCGTCTATATCTCGGAAGATCGTAAGCGTGACGGCCTGGTGCTGGGCATGTCGGTGAAAGAGAACATGCCGCTGACCGCGCTGCGTTATTTCAGTCACGGCGGCGGTATGCTGAAGCATGCGGCTGAGCAGCTGGCGGTGGGCGATTTTATCCGGCTGTTCAACGTGAAAACCCCCTCTATGGCGCAGCCGATTGGCCTGCTTTCCGGCGGCAATCAGCAGAAAGTGGGGATTGCCCGCGGCCTGATGACCTGTCCCAACGTGCTGATTCTCGATGAGCCGACCCGTGGCGTCGACGTTGGCGCGAAAAAAGAGATCTACCAGCTGATTAACCAGTTCAAAGCCGAAGGGCTGAGCATCATCTTGGTCTCTTCTGAAATGCCGGAAGTATTAGGAATGAGTGACCGCATCCTAGTGATGCATGAAGGCCGTTTAAGCGGCGAATTTACCCGTGAAGAAGCCACTCAGGAGAGCCTGATGGCCGCCGCCGTAGGCAAGCAACACAGCGAGGATTTAGTGGTATGACGACCCAATCTTTACCTGCCAGCCGTCGCTGGTTTAGCAAAAGCTGGTTACTGGAACAAAAGTCGCTGATCGCGCTGATGGTGTTAATTGCCGTGGTGGCGAGTCAGAGCCCGAACTTCTTTACCGTAGCCAACCTGTTCAACATTCTGCAGCAGACTTCGGTGAACGCCATTATGGCGGTCGGCATGACGCTGGTGATTCTGACCTCGGGTATCGATCTCTCGGTGGGCTCGCTGCTGGCGCTGACCGGGGCGGTAGGCGCGTCGCTGGTTGGCATGGAAGTGAATACGCTGGTGGCCGTGGCGGCGTCTCTGGCGCTCGGCGCAGCGATTGGTGCGCTGACCGGCACCATCGTGGCGCGGTGAAGGTGCAGGCATTTATCGCCACGCTGGTGATGATGCTGCTGTTACGCGGTGTCACCATGGTCTACACCGACGGCAGCCCAATCAGCACCGGTTTTAATGCCAACGCCGATCTGCTGGGCTGGTTTGGTATTGTCGTCCACTGGGTATTCCTGCCCAGGTATGTCTGATGGCGCTGGTGTTTATCGCCGCCTGGTACATGCTGCACCACACCCGTCTCGGCCGCTACATCTATGCGCTTATGCGCTGGGCGGAAACGAAGCCGCGACTCGCCTCTCTGGTATCAATGTTAATCGCGTCAAAGTCATCGTCTATTCACTGAGTGGCATGCTGGCCGCGCTGGCGGGCACCATTGAGGTGGCGCGTCTCTCTTCAGCGCAGCCAACGGCCGGTACTGGCTATGGGCTGGATGCGATTGCCGCCGTGGTGCTGGGCGGTACCAGCCTGGCGGGCGGCAAAGGACGTATTGTCGGCACGCTGATTGGTGCGCTGATCCTCGGTTTCCTTAATAACGGCCTGAACCTGATGGGCGTCTCTTCGTACTACTAGATGATCGTTAAAGTGGTGGTAATCCTGCTGGCGGTGCTGGTGGATAATAAAAGCAGTAAATAACTCTGACCTTTACACAGGATGAAATGATGAAAAAGTTAACCGCACTGGCCATGATCCTTGGCGCGACGCTCAGTACCAGCGCCATGGCAAAAGAGACCATCGCGCTGGTGGTATCGACCCTCAATAACCCGTTCTTTGTTTCGCTGAAAGAGGGCGCACAAAAAGAAGCTGACAAACTGGGTTACAACCTGGTGGTGCTGGATTCACAGAATAATCCGGCAAAAGAGCTGGCGAACGTGCAGGATCTGACGGTACGCGGCACCAAACTGCTGCTGATCAACCCAACCGATTCTGATGCGGTCGGCAACGCAGTGAAGATGACTAACCAGGCCAACATCCCGGTCATCACTCTGGACCGCGTGGCCGCGCAGGGCATGGTGGTCAGCCACGTCGCCTCTGATAACCGCTTCGGCAGGAAAATGGCTGGTAAATTTATCGCTAAAAAAGTCGGCGAAAGCGCCAAAATTATTGAGCTGCAGGGCATTGCCGGCACCTCTGCCGCCCGTGAACGTGGCGAAGGATTCAAACAGGCTGCTAATGCCCACAAGTTCCAGATCCTCGCCAGCCAGCCGGCTGACTTTGACCGGACTAAGGGCCTGAACGTGATGCAGAACCTGCTGCAGTCCCACCCGGATGTGCAGGCGGTGTTTGCGCAGAATGATGAAATGGCGCTGGGTGCACTGCAGACCGCTGGTAAAACCGATGTGATCGTGGTGGGGTTTGACGGCACCGCTGATGGCGTGAAAGCGGTAGAAGGTGACAAACTGTCTGCGACCGTGGCACAGATGCCAGACAAAATTGGCATGATCGGCGTTGATACCGCTGATAAAGTGCTGAAGGGTGAAAAAGTGAAGGCGATCAACCCGGTCGACCTGAAGCTGGTCACTCAATAACTCAAAGAAAAGCAGGGCACTGCGCCACCCTCCCGGTGGCGCACTTATTCCGGACTCCCCTAATGAGCAAAAACGCGAAACTGGCCGTTCTTGGCAGCATCAACGCTGACCAAATCCTTGATCTGGAGCACTTTCCTCGTCCCGGTGAAACGGTGATCGGGCAGAATTATCAGATTGCGTTTGGCGGTAAAGGTGCCAATCAGGCCATGGCCGCAGGGCGTGCTGGCGCGGATATCGCTTTTATCGCCTGTGTAGGCGCGGATGACATTGGCGAACGTATTTGTCAGCAGCTGGCTCGCGACAATATTGATATTGCCCGGTAGAAGTGGTGGCGGGCGAGTCGACCGGAGTGGCGATGATTTTCGTCAACCGTGAAGGCGAGAACAATATCGGCATCTATTCCGGCGTTAACGCCGGACTGTGTGGCACGCCATTAGCAGGTGATCGCCGAGGCTTATGTGCTGCTGATGCAGCTGGAGTCACCACCGGAAAGTGTGCTGGCGGCGGCGCGTTTCGCCAGAGAACAGCAGACTCAGGTGATCCCTCAACCCGGCACCGGCTACGCCGTTCTCCGATGAACTGCTGGCGTTGCTCGACATTATTGCCCCGAATGAAACCATTACCCCGAATGAAACCGAGGCAGAAATCCTGACCGGGATTGCCTTTCACAACGGTCAGGATGCTGCCCGGGCTGCGGCGGCACTGCATGCCAAAGGCATCGATACCGTACTGATTACTCTGGGCCGGCGCGGTGTCTGGCTGAGTGAACAGGGCCAGGGTCAGCGCATTCCGGGCTTTAGCGTTAAGGCGATTGATACCATCGCTACGGGCGATACCTTTAATGGTGCCTTTATTACCGCGCGACTGGAGCAGAAACCGATGCAGGATGCGGTGCGCTTTGCGCATGCCGCTGCGGCTATCGCCGTAACCCGATCCGGTGGGCAGCCCTCCGTGCCGTGGCGCGCGGAGATCGATGACTTTTTGCATCAGCAGGATTAAGCGCTTGGCCACCTGAAAGATGTCGCTCGCCTGGCGGGCGTCTCTACCTCCACCGTCTCGCACGTCATCAACAATAATCGCTTTGTCAGCGAGGGCGTGCGGGAGAAAGTCGAACAGGCGATCCGCAGTCTCAACTACGCTCCCTCGGCGCTGGCGCGCAGCCTGAAGAATTAACCAGACCCACACCATCGGGATGCTGCTGACCACCATTAGCAACCCGTTTTATGCAGAAGTGGTGCGCGGCGTCTAGGACAGCTGCTATCAGCGTGGTTATAGCCTGATCCTGTGTAATACCGCCGGTGATGAGGAACGGATGAATCGCAGCCTCGAAACGCTGATGCAAAAGCGCGTCGATGGACTGCTGATGATGTGTACCGAAAGTCATCTGCCGTCAGCGGACATTCTGAATCGTTATCCTTCTATCCCGACCGTGATGATGGACTGGGCGCCATTTGAAGGTCGCGGCGACATAATTCAGGACAATGCGCTGCTGGGCGGTGAGTTGGCGACCCAGCACCTGATCGACAGCGGCTATACCCGTATCGCCGGGCCGCAGGATAAAACCACCGCGCGGATGCGCCTAGAGGGGTTTCACAATTCGATGGCGGTCGGGGTTTATCATGCGTTATATCAGGCGGGATTACAGATTCCGCAGGATGTCGCCGTGATGGGCTATGACTATATTGAGCTGGCGCGTTATCTTTCGCCGCCGCTGAGTACCATTCATCAACCTAAAGATGAACTGGGCGAACTGGCGATTGATACTTTAATCCATCGCCTGCGCGATCCTGACGCCAGCCAGCAGACGCTGGTGCTGATGCCGGAGCTGGTGGCGCGGGGCTCAGCTTAAGCCTTCTTCTTCTTTTTCTTATCGCGGTTGGTGATCAGATTACGCCCGTCGCCGTTTTTCAGCAGCATAAAGGTCAGCGCTGACAGCACCGTTACCAAGCCCATGGTCAGAAACGTCGCGTGGAACTGTGCCACGGTACTGGTTTCAAATTCCTGATAGAAGCGCAGGACGGCGGCACTGACCGCGACACCAAAACTGATCGCTAACTGCTGTGTCACGGCCAGCACGCTGTTACCCCCGCTGGCGTTATCGTCATTCAGATCGGCGAGGGTGATAGTATTCATCGCGGTGAACTGGGTCGACATTGCCATGCCGAGAATAAACAGCGGCAGTAATAACAGGATCATGCCTTCCTCTGGCGACTGCAGAGAGAAGGTGGCAATCAGAATGCCGATAACGACGGTAATACCGACCAGCAGACGGCGATAGCCTAACCAGCGCAGCAGTTGTGTCACCGTCGACTTCGCCAGTATCGACCCCACCGCGGTAGGGGCCATCATACAACCGGCGATAATCGCCGAGTAGCCAAAGCCCACCTGCAACATCAGCGGCATCAGGAACGGCACGCAGCCAGTGCCCAGACGCGAGGCGATATTGCCGATGATGCCTAAAGAGAAAGTACGGGTTTTAAACATCGGCAGATTAATCAGCGGAGAGGGATGTCGGCGCGCGTGCACTATATAAAGAAGCAGAAGAACGATCCCTCCAAGTAATACCCCGCCCGCCCGCCAGGCTGACACAATACGCTCACCAAACAGTTCAATCCCTGTCGAGATCATAACCAGGCCCAGACCAAACAGTAAAAAGCCTAAGAAATCGAAGCGGCGTTTCGGCGTGGTGAAGTCCGGCATATATTTGCGGGCATAGAAGATGCCGAGTATGCCGATGGGAATATTAATCAGGAAGATCCAGTGCCAGGTGGCGTAGGTCACCATCACGCCGCCAAGCAGCGGACCCAGTATCGGCCCGACCAGTCCCGGCATGGTGACAAAGTTGAGCACCGGTAGCAGTTCACTGCGCGGATAAGCACGCAACAGCGCCAGGCGCGCAACCGGCATCATCATGGCCCCGCCCAATCCCTGTACGATGCGTGAGGTCACCAGCACAGAGAGGGTGGGTGACAGGGCACAGGCCAGCGAACCAAGCGTGAACAGGGAGACCGCAGCGATAAACACCTTGCGGGTGCCATAGCGATCGGCGAGCCAGCCACTGACCGGGATCAGCATTGAGACCGTCAGGGTATAACTGATTACAGCGGACTGCATGCCCAGAGGAGAACGTTCGAGGCTGGTGGCGATAGCGGGCAGGGCGGTATTGAGAATGGTGGCATCCAGTGCCTGCATGAAAAATGCCATGGCAGCAATCCATGGCAAACCGGCCATGCTGCGCGCGGATTTTATCATTGAGCGTCCTTCTTAGAGTTATCCAGCTAGAAGAATGAAAAAGAATAGCACCGCCAGCACAACGCGGCAGGCCTGTTTTTACCGCTTTACAGGGATTTCTGTGCGTTATTCGATCATCAAATGGCGGTTTTTAGGACGTTCGTTTAAAAAAACGCGCTTAGCAAATTTATTTAAAGAAATGCTTGTCAGCCTCCGGAAACTCCCTATAATGCGCCTCCACTGACACGGCACACCGGCTTACGAAGCGCCGGGTGTAATGTAAGTAGGTTCGAAATCATACGAACCAGTGAGTTAAGCAGAAATAAACG
>SZZY01000006.1 GCA_009830035.1 Pantoea sp. Eser | reverse complement strand
ACCGGGCTTGAGCCGGTTCGCCGCCGCCCGGGAATGTATACTGACACGACTCGCCCTAACCATCTGGGCCAGGAAGTCATTGATAACAGCGTGGACGAAGCGCTGGCGGGCCACGCAAAACGCGTGGAAGTTATCCTGCATGCCGATCAATCGCTGGAAGTCATTGATGACGGTCGCGGTATGCCGGTGGATATCCATCCGGAAGAAGGCGTCCCGGCGGTTGAGCTGATCCTCTGTCGTCTGCATGCGGGCGGCAAATTCTCGAACAAGAACTATCAGTTCTCCGGTGGTCTTCACGGCGTTGGGATCTCGGTCGTTAACGCCCTGTCAAAACGGGTTGAAGTTACGGTTCGACGTGATGCCCAGGTCTACAGCATCGCCTTTGAGAACGGTGATAAAGTGGAAGATTTGCAGGTGGTCGGTACCTGCGGTAAACGCAATACCGGTACCAGCGTGCACTTCTGGCCGGACGAAAGTTTCTTCGACAGCCCGCGTTTCTCCGTTTCCCGACTCACCCACTTGCTGAAAGCCAAAGCGGTGTTGTGCCCGGGCGTTGAGATTGTTTTTAAAGACAAAGTTAACAATACCGAGCAGACCTGGCGCTACGAAGATGGCCTGAACGACTATCTGTGCGAAGCGGTTAACGGTCTGCCGCTACTGCCTGAGAAGCCGTTCGTCGGCAATTTTGAGGGCGATACCGAGGCCGTTGACTGGGCGCTGCTGTGGCTGCCGGAAGGCGGTGAGCTGCTTACCGAAAGCTATGTGAACCTGATCCCGACGATGCAGGGCGGTACGCACGTTAACGGTCTGCGCCAGGGCTTGCTCGACGCGATGCGCGAGTTCTGCGAGTACCGCAATATTCTGCCGCGCGGCGTGAAGCTCTCGGCGGAAGATATCTGGGATCGCTGTGCCTACGTGCTGTCAGTCAAAATGCAGGATCCGCAGTTTGCCGGCCAGACCAAAGAGCGTCTCTCTTCGCGTCAGTGTGCGGCATTCGTTTCCGGCGTGGTGAAAGATGCCTTCAGCCTGTGGCTGAACCAGAACGTCCAGGCGGCAGAACTGCTGGCCGAAATGGCGATTTCCAGCGCCCAGCGTCGTCTGCGCGCGGCGAAAAAAGTGGTACGTAAAAAACTGACCAGCGGTCCGGCGCTACCCGGGAAACTGGCCGACTGTACCGCTCAGGATCTCAATCGCACCGAACTGTTCCTCGTAGAAGGTGACTCGGCGGGCGGATCCGCCAAACAGGCGCGCGATCGTGAGTATCAGGCGATCATGCCGCTCAAAGGTAAGATCCTTAACACCTGGGAAGTTTCCTCCGACGAAGTTCTGGCCTCGCAGGAAGTACACGATATTTCGGTGGCGATCGGCATCGATCCGGACAGCGACGATCTCAGCCAGCTGCGCTACGGCAAGATCTGTATCCTGGCGGATGCGGACTCCGATGGCCTGCACATCGCCACGCTTCTGTGCGCGCTGTTTGTGAAACACTTCCGTACCCTGGTGAAACAGGGGCATGTGTACGTGGCGCTGCCGCCGCTCTACCGTATCGATCTCGGTAAAGAGGTGTACTACGCGCTGACGGAAGAAGAAAAAGCCGGCGTGCTTGAACAGCTTAAACGCAAGAAAGGGAAGCCGAACGTGCAGCGCTTTAAAGGTCTGGGTGAGATGAACCCGATGCAGCTGCGCGAAACCACGCTTGATCCCAACACTCGTCGTCTGGTGCAGCTCATCATTACTGATGAAGATGAACAGCAGACCACCGCGATGATGGACATGCTGCTTGCCAAGAAGCGTTCGGAAGATCGTCGTAACTGGTTACAGGAAAAAGGTGACCTGGCGGATATCGAAGGTTAATACAACAAAAGGCGGGTAGCCTTCGCTTACCCGCCTCATTTCACTCACGCAAGTTTTTATCCTGCGGAATTAAACACCCTGCTCAAGAATACGAATGTGCGTTTCCAGCACGTCGCCTTTCACCGCTTCGCTCCACGCTTTCATGTGCGGAGTCTGCAGATGCGCTTCAAGATGCGCCACGGTTTCCCACAGTTCAACCATCACGATGGAGTCCGGCGCGGTTGCCTGGAAGCTCACGTCAGCGGCATGGTCTACCAGCGGCGCATAGCCGTGGCAGCCTTCTTCTTTCAACACGGTTGGAATAATTTTCGCAAATTCATCCAGCACAGCCTGGCGGTGATGTTGGCCAGGACGGGTGCGGATTTCAGCAATGATCGTCAACATGGTACCTTCAACTCCTTCTGTTATTAGAGTTCTAGTTAACCAAAAATCGCGGTCAGATGCTTGCGATATTCTGCGATATAGCTCGGTACATCAGGCATTTTAATCACGTCGTTGACGATAAAGGTTGGCAGCGCTTCCATTCCCAGGAACTGGTTGGCTTTGTGGAACGGCAGATACACGCCGTCAACGCCCACGCCGTGGAAGAACTGTGCTTTATCGTCAAAGGCTTCCATCGGCGCGTTCCAGGTGAGAGACAGCATGTATTTTTTGCCCTGGATAAGGCCGCCGGAACCGTATTTTTTGGCGGCGTCAGAGAAATGGGATGCTGATCACAACACTTCTGCTGTACCGGCAACAATACGCCAATTTATGGCACCATTCAGTACGCAAACCAACCTGCTGAAGAAAACACAATAATGAAAAAAACCGTCATCCTTGCTCTGCTGCTGGCCAGCGGCGCCGCTCAGGCCCAGTCGCGTCTGGATAGTGTCCTCAGCAGTAAAGTGCTGAAAGTCTGTACCACCGGCGACTACAAGCTTTACAGCTTTCTGCGTCCCGACGGCCAGTATGAAGGGCTGGACATCAGCATGGCGAAGGCGCTTGCCGCCTCACTGGGCGCGAAAGTAGAATCGGTAGCCACCAGCTGGAAAACCCTGATGCCCGATTTTCTGGCGAAGCAGTGTGATATCGCGCTCGGTGGCGTATCCGTCACACTGAAGCGGCAACAGACCGCCTGGTTCGCTCAGCCGCTCGGCGTAGACGGCAAAATCCCGCTGGTGCGCTGTGCCGATAAGGATCGCTATCAGACGCTGGAGCAGTTCAATCGCCCGGAGGTCCGTCTGGTGGAGCCGGCGGGCGGCACCAACGAGGCCTTTGTTCACAGCCATCTGCCGCAGGCCTCGCTGACCCTGTTCCACTATAACGTTACCATCTTCCAGCAGCTGGTCGATAACCACGCTGATGTGATGATCACCGATGCCTCTGAGGCGTGCTATCAGCAGCAGCGCTTTCCAGCGCTGTGTGCGATTAATGCTGACCAGCCGCTGCAATATGGTGAAAAAGCTTACATGATCCCGCACGATGACATCAGCTGGGACAGTGGATAGGTGCACAGCCGTAATGCAATCTGTCTGATTCCCGCTCAGCTGAGCGCCTGTCACCGCGCGCTTCCCCTGTGACTAACACCGGCGAATAAGGTACTATCGTCGCCAAACCACCGCCGGGTGTCCCGCCGTTGCGGGCCACGATGTGAGGATGAGAAATTAATGAGTGAACTGATGCAGGATGGTGCAGAGCGTCTTGCCCTGCACACATTTACCGAGAATGCGTACTTAAACTATTCGATGTACGTCATCATGGACCGCGCGTTGCCCTACATTGGTGACGGGCTAAAGCCGGTACAGCGACGCATTGTCTACGCGATGTCCGAACTGGGTCTCACCGCCAGCGCCAAATTTAAAAAATCGGCGCGTACCGTGGGTGACGTGCTGGGTAAATACCATCCGCACGGCGACAGTGCCTGCTATGAAGCGATGGTATTAATGGCGCAGCCGTTCTCTTATCGCTATCCGCTGGTGGATGGACAGGGTAACTGGGGTGCACCGGACGATCCTAAGTCCTTCGCCGCGATGCGTTACACCGAATCACGCCTGTCAAAATATGCGGAACTGCTGCTAGGTGAGCTGGGTCAGGGAACGGTCGATTATCAGCCGAACTTTGATGGCACCCTGCAGGAGCCGAAGATGCTGCCGGCGCGGTTGCCGAACATTCTGCTGAACGGCACCACCGGTATCGCGGTCGGTATGGCGACCGATATTCCACCGCATAACCTGCGTGAAGTGGCGCAGGCGGCGATCACCCTGATCGACCATCCTAAAACCACGCTGGATGCGCTGCTGGATATCGTGCAAGGCCCGGATTATCCGACTGAGGCGGAGATCATTACCCTGCGCGACGAGATCCGCAAAATCTATCAGAACGGGCGCGGCTCTATTCGCCAGCGCGCGGTATGGAAGAAGGAAGAGGGCGAGGTGGTGATCACCGCGCTGCCGCATCAGGTGTCAGGTGCGCGGGTACTGGAACAGATCGCCAACCAGATGCGCAATAAAAAGCTGCCGATGGTCGAGGACCTGCGTGACGAATCGGATCATGAGAATCCGACCCGTCTGGTGATCGTGCTGCGCTCTAACCGGGTCGATTTGGATCAGTTGATGAACCACCTGTTCGCCACCACCGACCTGGAAAAGAGCTACCGGGTTAACCTCAACATGATTGGCCTGGACAACCGTCCGGCGGTTAAAAACCTGCACGAAATCCTGTCGGAATGGCTGGTGTTCCGCCGTGATACGGTAAAACGTCGCCTTAATCACCGGCTCGACCGTGTGCTGCGTCGTCTGCATATCCTCGACGGTTTGCTGGTGGCCTTCCTCAATATCGATGAAGTGATCCACATCATCCGTACTGAAGATGAGCCGAAGCCGGTGCTGATGTCACGCTTTGAACTGAGTGAAACCCAGGCCGAATCGATCCTCGAACTGAAGTTACGCCACCTAGCGAAGCTGGAAGAGGTGAAGATCCGCGCTGAGCAGGCGGAGCTGGAGAAAGAACGCGATCAGCTGCAGGCGACGCTGGCCTCTGAACGCAAGATGAATACCTTACTGAAGAAAGAGTTACAGGCTGACAGCGTCAGCTATGGCGACGAGCGTCGTTCACCGCTGCGCGAACGCGAAGAAGCCAAAGCGCTGAGCGAAACCGAGCTGATCCCTTCCGAACCGGTGACCATTGTGCTGTCGCAGATGGGCTGGGTGCGCAGCGCCAAAGGGCACGATATCGATCCTGCCGGGCTGAGTTACAAAGCGGGCGACAGTTATCTGGCGGCCGCACGCGGTAAGAGCAACCAGCCGGTGGCCTTTATCGACTCCACTGGCCGCAGCTACACGCTGGATCCGACCTCGCTGCCGTCGGCACGCGGGCAGGGCGAGCCGCTGACCGGTAAGCTGACGCCACCGCCGGGTGCGGTGGTTGAGCAGGTGCTGATGGAGCCGGATGAGCAGCGATTACTGATGGCGTCTGATGCAGGCTATGGCTTTATCTGCACCTTTGCCGATCTGGTCTCGCGTAACCGCGCCGGTAAAGCGCTGCTGACGCTGCCGGAAAACGCCCGGGTGATGACGCCAATAGCGGTGCATCATGAAGATGACATGCTGCTGGCGATCACCCAGGCGGGACGGATGCTGATGTTCCCGGTGGGTGAACTGCCGCAAATGTCGAAGGGCAAGGGCAACAAGATTATCTCGATCCCCGCCGCTGAAGCTGCCGCAGGTCAGGATAAACTGGCGTGGGTGATGATTCTGCCGCCGGGCAGAATCATCACCCTGCACGTCGGCAAGCGTAAGATGCTGCTGCGCAGTGAAGAACTGAAAAAATTCCGCGCCGACCGTGGACGCCGCGGCACGCTGCTGCCGCGCGGCCTGCAAAAAATTGATCGTGTTGAACTGGATGCCCCTGCGCGTCCGGCCAGCCCGGACAGCGACGCGTAAACTACCCGGCTGGCGCTGGGTCAGCCGTGGCTTAATGAGGGAACTATGTTACTGATACTGCGTACCATTATCGTGGTAATTTATTCGATACTCGTTTCTGTGTTTGGCTGTATCTGGTGTCTTTTTTCACCGCGCAATCCGCGCCACGTCGCTACTTTCGGCCGCCTTTTCGGTAAATTGTCGACGGTATTTGGCCTCAAAGTAGAACTGCGTCGACCGGAAGGTGCCGACAATTATGGTAATGCGATCTACATCGCTAACCACCAGAACAACTGCGACATGATTACCGCCGCCAAAATCGTGCAGCCAACCACGGTGACGGTCGGCAAAAAGAGTCTGTTATGGGTGCCGTTTTTCGGTCTGCTCTACTGGCTGACCGGCAACCTGCTGATTGACCGGGATAACCGGGCGAAAGCGCACGGTACCATCGGCCAGCTGGTCGATCAGTTTAACCGTAAGCGCATCTCGTTCTGGATGTTCCCGGAAGGTACCCGCAGTCGCGGACGTGGTTTACTGCCGTTTAAAACCGGTGCGTTCCACGCCGCACTAGCGGCTGGTGTTCCGATCATCCCGATTGTGGTGTCCAATACCCACGATAAGATCAAACTGAACCGCTGGAAAAATGGGCTGGTGATCGTTGAGATGCTGCCGCCGGTTGACGTTAAACAATTCGAGTCTTCCTCCGTGCGTAAGCTGGCAACCCATTGCCGTGGATTGATGGCGGCGAAGCTGGAAGAGCTCAACGCCGAAGTCCAAGAACGCGAAAAAAACGGTAAAATCTGACCGGCGATTGCTTCGCCGAACTATCCTGCAGGGATGCCGCATGGCGACGCGGTGATTAACCGCTCGCCGTGAACGCAGCACACACATAACAGCAATAAAAACAGTGCTGGCGCTCAGCGCCATGCGTAAAAGGTCAGAAGCTTTATGTCTTTCAGCAGACGTCAGTTCATCCAGCTTTCTGCTGGAGTGGCGCTTAGCGCCGGTGTTATGCCTCATGCGGCACGTGCCGCGTCCTCAGCCAATGGTGATACGCCACTTCCGATTCCGCCGTTGCTGGAATCCCGTCGAGGCCAGCCGCTGTTTTTGACCATGCAGCGCAGCCACTGGTCATTCAATGGCGACAACAACAAAGTGCCGGTGTGGGGCATCAATGGCCTCTATCTCGGTCCGACGGTACGTGTTTACAGCGGCGACGATGTGAAGCTGATCTACAGCAATCGCCTCAATGAGCCGGTTTCAATGACCGTCAGCGGCCTGCAGTTACCGGGCGCGCTGATGGGCGGCGCGCAGCGCATGATGTCAGCCGGCGTCGACTGGGCACCGGTCCTGCCGATTCGTCAGGCGGCCTCGACCTGCTGGTACCACGCCAACACGCCAAACCGCATGGCGCCGCATATCTACAACGGGCTGGCGGGCATGTGGCTGATTGAAGATGAAGTCAGCAAGCAGTTGCCGCTGCCGAAACATTATGGCGTCGACGACTTTCCGATCATAATTCAGGACAAGCGGCTCGATAACTTCGCTACGCCGGTTTACGATCCACCACAGGATGGCGGCTTCCTCGGCGACACGCTGCTGGTTAATGGCGTGCGTAACCCGTTTGTGGAGGTCTCGCGTGGCTGGGTGCGTCTGCGGCTGCTGAACGCCTCGAATGCGCGGCGCTATGAGATGGTTCTGAGCGATAACCGGCCGTTTATGGTGATTGCCAGCGATCAGGGCTATCTGCCCGCGCCGGTTGCGGTGCAGCGTCTGTCGCTGGCACCGGGCGAACGCCGCGAAGTACTGATTGATATGTCGCAGGGTGATGAAGTGTCTATTACCGCCGGAACTGCGGCGGGCATTATGGATCGGCTGCGTGGCTTCTTTGAGCCTTCCTCTATCCTCACCTCAACCCTGATTCTGACGTTACGGCCCACCGGCCTGCTGCCGCTGGTCACCGATAATCTGCCGATGAGACTGCTGGCCGATCAGATTCTGGATGGAGTGGCGGTGCGCACGCGTGAATTCCGCATCGGTGACAGCATGCCGGGCATCAACGGGGCGATCTGGGATATGAACCGTATTGATACCACCGCGCAGCAGGGCACCTTTGAGCGCTGGATCGTGCATGCCGATCGGCCTCAGGCTCTGCATATTCAGGGCGTGATGTTCCTGATTAAGAGCGTCAATGGCGCGCAGCCGATGGGCGAAGATCGCGGCTGGAAAGATACGGTGCGGGTGGACGGTGATGTGGAACTGATGGTCGGCTTCCCGCAGAGTTCGTCAGACCACTTCCCGTTTGTCTATTACAGCCAAACGCTGGAACTGGCCGACCGTGGTACTGCCGGTCAGCTGGTGGTGCAGCCGACGCTGTAAGCCGTGCGGCGTAACGAAAAGGGCAACGTTGCGTTGCCCTTTTTTTCAGCGCGGCAACAGCAATGACCCGCGTCACACAGTGCCGCAAACGGTTATCACCGCTTAGCCGTTAAAGGTTTCCGGATCGGGTCCCAGACGGTTGCCGCTATCCAGCTTAGTGATGTCGCTGACTTCATGCTTATCCAGACGGAAGTCGAATACCTTGAAGTTTTCTTCGATACGCGCCGGTGTCACCGATTTCGGAATCACCACCAGCCCGCTATCCAGATGCCAGCGGATGACAATCTGCGCCGGGGTTTTGCCGTATTTCTTAGCCAGCGATTTAATCACTTCCTGATCAAACACGCCTTTACCACCCTGCGCCAGCGGACTCCATGATTCGGTCTGAATCTGGTGCATCGCATTCCAGGCGTGCAGGGTGCGCTGCTGTAGCATCGGGTGCAGCTCAATCTGGTTGACCACCGGCGTCACGCCGGTCTCATCCAGCACGCGCTTAAGGTGGGATTCATGGAAGTTACAGACGCCGATACTTTTGGTCAGCCCCTGCTGCTGCAGCTCAATCATCTTCTTCCAGGCATCGACGTAGTGATCCTTTTCCGGGCATGGCCAGTGCATCAGATAGAGGTCAACCTGCTCCAGCTGCAGTTTCTGCAGGCTGGTTTCCATCGCCTGCTGAACGTTCTGCTGATCGTAATTCCACAGCTTGGTTGTGACGAAAATCTCGCCGCGCGGCACCTCGGTTTCCTGCAGCGCCTGACCAATCGCTTCCTCATTCTTGTAAGCGGCAGCGGTATCAATCGAGCGATAGCCGACCTGCAAGGCTTTCAGCACCGCCTGACGCGCTTCGTCGATACTGGCCTGCCACACGCCCAGTCCCAGTTGCGGCATCATGTTGCCATCGTGCAGTTTGATAATCGGTTGGTCTGCCATAGTTGCTCCTTTCCGTTGCAGTAAACCAGTGAGATTTCACTGTGCTTAAGTCTAGCCAACAATTCACACCCTGCCTGGCGGGCTGAGCGAGGACGACGGCAGAGTCATGCCCGATCTGGCAAACTTCTTGCCTGATTCTCCAATTTGCTGGCGGTTCAGGCAGTGTCGCAGCACACTGAGTTTTTGTCCTGATAAGAAGTCTGGATGGCACATGATGCTCTGTGTCACCGTCTGGCGCAGCAGGTTGTGACCTTAATGACCTACGGCCGGGATCGCCTCTGTCCGGTCAGTAATGTTTCACTGATTTGTGCCAATCAGTATCGTCCGCGCACGCCGATGATGTATCAGCCCGGCATTGTGATCCTGTTTCAGGGCAGCAAAACCGGCTATCTCGGCAGCACGGTGTTCCAGTATGACGCCAGCAAGTACCTGATGCTCACGGTACCGCTGCCGGTTGAGTGCTAAACCTGGGCTTCGCCGGAGATACCGATCGCTGGGTTGTGTCTGAATGTCGATACCGCCAGCCTGCAGGATCTGCTGATTGAGATTGGTGACGATGAACAGTTTCAGCCGCAGCCGCTCACCTCTGGTATCCACTCGGCGTGGCTGACCGAACCGATGCTGTGTGCGGCGGAACGGCTGCTGGATGTGATGACGCAGCCGCGCGATGCCCGGGTACTGGGGCCGCATATTGTGCGTGAGATAATCTATTACGTGCTGACCGGCCCGATTGGTGGCGCGCTGCTGTCGCTGGTGAGCCGCCAGACGCAGTTCAGTCAGATTGCCCGTGCGCTGCAACGCATTGAAAATCACTTTGCCGATAATCTCAGCGTCGACGCGCTGGCGGCGGAGGTCAACATGAGCGTCTCAGCGTTTCACCACAACTTTAAGGCGGTGACCCAGACTTCTCCGCTGCAGTATCTTAAGCGCTACCGCCTGCATCAGGCGCGGTTACTGATGCTGCATGATGGACTGAAAGCGAGTGCGGCGGCGGTGAGGGTTGGCTATGAAAGTCCGTCGCAGTTTTCGCGCGAGTTTAAGCGCTATTTTGGCGTGACGCCTGGAGATAGAGGTGAGTCGGGTGCGTCAGACGGTGGCGGACCCTTCCGCCTGACAGGCAGCGGGTCCTCACCAGAGAGGGATAATGTCAGGCCTGTTTCTGCCGGCGTTTCTTCCAGATCACCAGAATGCTGCCGAACAGGCCGAGAAACAGTAAGACCATCGGCAGCACCATCAGAATCGCCATCACCTGATCTTTATGACGTTTGATGAACGGCACCTGGCTGATGCCGTAGCCAAACGCCACCACGATGCCGACCCACAACACGCCGCTCAGCCAGTTAAACAGCTGGAAGCGGCCATTCTGTAAGCCCGCAATCCCGGCCATGGTCGGCAGGATGGTGCGGATGAAAGCGAGAAAACGACCCACCAGCAGCGCCATCAGGCCATGGCGATTAAACATATTCCAGGCACGCTGATGGTATTGCGCCGGCAGGTGCATCAACCAGCTTTTGACCAGTTGGGTATTGCCCAGCCAGCGCCCTTGCAGATAACTCAGCCAGCAGCCGAGACTGGCGGCAGTGGTAAGGATCACCATCGTCGGAATGAAATCCATCATTCCCTTGGCGACCATCGCTCCCGCCAGCAGCAGTAGGCTGTCGCCCGGCAGAAAAGAGGCCGACAACAGTCCGTTTTCCAGAAACAGCGTCAGGAACATTACGCCGTACACCACCCACACTACGTCCGGATTCGCCAGCGCGGCAAAATCCTGATGCCAGAGCGCGTGGACAATCTCGTGTAAAACACCCATTAGCTATTCCATCACGTCACAAGGAAAACCCGCCTGTCAGGCTGCCGAGACGGAAAAGTGCTGAACCTGCTTACTCTGCGGAAGCTCAGCGCTTCACCTTCGGCCTGTCGCCTGAACGGTTCGGGACAAATTTTAACAATAATCGGGCCGCCGCCTGGCAATCTCTGCTGGCGGCGGCCACCGCGTTTAGGTTCTGTTTAGTTTAATTAGCGCGTCAGGCGCGCAAAGCCCGCCTCAAGGTCAGCGATCAGATCCTCAACGTGCTCAAGACCAATATGTAGTCGTACCAACGTGCCCTCGAAATCGACCCCACCGGCCGGCCGAATCGCCGCCAGCTCCTCCGGCTGATTCGCCAGGATCAGCGATTCATAGCCGCCCCACGAGTAGGCCATGCTGAAATGATGGAAGTGATCGAGATATTCCGCCAGTTGCGCTGGGCTAAGTTTCTGTTTCAGGATAAAGGAGAATAGCCCGCTGCTGCCGTTGAAATCGCGCTGCCAGAAGGCGTGGCCCTTACTTTGCGCCAGCGCCGGATGGTTAACCCGTGCGACTTCAGGACGCGCCGCCAGCCACTCCGCCACCTGAAGCGCGCTCTCTTCATGCTGACGCAGCCGGGTGCCGAGTGTGCGCAAGCCCCGGCTCGCCATATAGGCGCTATCCGCATCGACCATCTGGCCCATCAGATAGGAGTTCTCACGCAGCTGGTCGATGCAGCGCGCATTAGCAACGGCGGTACCGATCATCGCGTCGCTGTGCCCAATCAGATATTTAGTGCCGGCCTGAATTGAGATATCGATCCCATGCGCCAGGGCATTAAACAGAATCCCGGCGGCCCAGGTGTTGTCGACCATGATGATCGCATCGGACGCTTTGGCGCGAACCGCCGCGACGATGGCCGGAATATCCTGCACTTCCATAGTGATCGAGGCGGGTGACTCGAGAAACACCACCCGGGTGTTAGGCTGAACCAGCGCACCAATTTCGCTGCCGATGCAGTGATCGAACCAGCCGATCGAGACCTGCATCTTTTGCAGAATTTTATGACAGAAGTCTTGCGTCGGCTCATAGACAGCGCCGCTCATCAATACGTGATCGCCGGCGCTGACAAACGCCAGAATCGCGTTAGCGACCGCAGCCGCGCCGCACGGGTAGAGCACACAGCCCGCGCCGCCTTCCAGTTCGGTCATGGCGTCCTGCAGAGCAAAGTGGGTCAGGGTGCCACGGCGACCATAAAACAGTTCGCCTTTTGCCCGACCGGCGGTGGCGCGTTTTTTGTCCGCGACCGTGTCAAAAACCAGCGAGGAGGCACGCTGAATCACGCTGTTTACCGAGCCCTGAGTATAACGCTTGCTGCGTCCTGCACTGACGAGTGTGGTATCAATTTTTTTGGTGGTCATGAGTCGCCTTTGCCGCTTCTGCCTGAGCCTTCACGTTATCACGAAACGGCCAGCAGGGTTGAGACTCAATGGCGATTATCAGAGTGCGTCGCAGGATAAAAATCGGGCCCGCTGACGGACCCGATTTTGCTGAAGCTACATCACGCCCATTAGGCGCGGTAGCCAGAGGGAAATGGCCGGAATATAGGTAATCAGCATCAGCACGATAAACAGCATGCCGTAAAACGGCAGCATCGCGCTGACCACCTGTTCGATCTTCTGCTTACTGACCGCACTGGCGACAAACAGTACCGTACCGACCGGCGGGGTGATCAGGCCGATCCCGAGGTTGGTTAGCATGATCATGCCGAAGTGAACCGGATCGATGCCAAGTGTGGTGGCGACCGGCAGCAGCACCGGCGTGAGGATCAGAATCAGCGGCGCCATATCCATCAGCGTCCCGACCACCAGCAACAGGATGTTGATGCACATCAGAATCACATACTTGTTATCCGACAGGCTGGTAAACGCCTCGGTGATAATGGTCGGCAGCTGCATAAAGGTCATCACCGCGCCAAACTCGGCAGCGAAGGCGATCGCTGCCGACTCCGAGGCGGTGAAAATACCGGACAGAATCCCGCCCATAATAATCACCACGGTGAACAGACCACAGAACGCATCTAAAGAAGATTTTCAGCGCCTGGCGAAACGGAATCCGCTCACCTTTCGGGTAGCCGCGTTTACGGGCAAAATCGAGGCACATCACTATCAGACAGGCGCCCAGCAGCAGGCCCGGCAAAATACCGGCGACAAACAGCGACGAGATGGTTACCAGCCCGCCGGTGGCCAGCGAATAAATTACTGAATTGTGGCTTGGCGGGGTTAATACCGCCTGCACTGAACCGCTGGCGGTGACGGCGGCGGCGAAGTCGCGCGGATAGCCTTTCTCTTCCATCTGCGGAATCATCACCGAGCCAATCGAGGCGGTATCGGCCACCGATGAGCCGGAAATCGCGCCGAAAAAGGTGGAGGCAACGATATTCACCAGCGACAGGCCGCCGCGGATGAAGCCGACAAAGATGTAGGCGAAATTGACCAGCCGTCTAGCAATGCCGCCTTCGGCCATTATCGCCCCGGCAAGAATGAAGAACGGAATGGTCAACAGGGAGAATTTGTTAATGCCGTTGGTGACCTGAATTACCACCGCTTCCAGCGGCAAATCGATCCACCAGGCGCCGATAAAGGCGCTCAGGCCGACCGCAAACGCCACCCGAAAACCCACCAGCAGCAATACCAGCAAACTGCCTATTAAAATCAATGCGTCCATCTTCTTCTCCGGGTTAGTGGGTGCCGCCCAGCGTGACAATCGGCCGCTCTTTGATCGCCGCTCAGCAATTGCTCAACAACAAACAGCAGGGTAAAGATCGCGCCAATCGGGATCGGCAGATAAATCTCGCCATAGGTGATCGCCGGCAGCGAAGCCAGCGTCTGCACCCACATCGCCTCGCACAGGCTGTAGCTGGCCTGAAAAATCACCAGGCAGGTGATGATCATCAGCAGATCGCAAAACCGCAGCATCAGCCGCTGCCGGCCGGGTGACAGGCGATCGGTGACCATCGAGACGCAGATACGGGTCCCGGCGCGTAAGCCGACCGGCGCGCCGATAAAGGTAAAAATGATCATGCAGATAATGGCTACCGGTTCCGGCCAGGAGAGCGCGCCGTTCATCACGTAGCGGGCAAAAATCCCGATCGGGATCACCGTCACTATGATCATCAGTGCCACGGCGGCAACCAGCATGCACAGCAGATAGAGCCCATCCATCAGACGCGTATAAGCAGCCATAATTAATACCTGATTAAGCACGCCACACGGCAGTGTGGCGCGGGAAGGGTTATTTTACGTCAGCGATCCGGGTCATCAGATCCTGGTATTTACCGCCAAACTGATCGTGCACCGGCTGGGTGGCCTTGACGAAATAGTCGCGGTCAGTTGGCTGGAAGGTGACGCCGCCGGCTTTCATCTTTCGCGATCGACTGTTCGGTATAGGTTGCCCACAGCTAGCGCTCTTCATCCTGCGCCTCTTTACCGAGTTTCTTCAGCAGCGCCTGATCGTCAGGCTTGAGACGATCCCAGGCGCGTTTCGAGAACAGAATCATCCCTTGCTGAATAGAAGTGCCCGCTCAGGGTGTAGTATTTGGCGACCGGCATATAGTTATGGGCGACAAAGGTCGGTGGGTTATTCTCGGTGCCGTCAACCACGCCGGTCTGCATCGCGCTGAACACTTCGCTGACGCCCATTGCCACCGGGTTGGCGCCCATCGCTTTCAGCGTGGCCAGGGAGATGGCGCTGTTCTGTACCCGGATCTTCATGCCTTTCAGATCTTCGGGCTTCGCCAGCGGTTGTTTGGTGATCATGTTGCGTTCACCGGCGTCGGTCCAGCCGAGAAACACAATCCGGGCGTTGGGATCGTTATCGAATTTGTCGGCAATCTCTTTGCCGATTTCGCCATCCAGCACTTTGTGCATATGGTCGACGTCGCGGAAAATATAGGGCAGCGTCAGCACGCTGGTTTCCGGCGCAATGCTGGTGACCGGTGCCAGCGAGACGCGGATCATATCAATTGCGCCCAGCTGCACCTGCTGCAGGGTTTGATCCTCATCGCCCAGCACGCCGCCGGCATAGAGCTTCATCTCCAGCCGTCCATCGGTTGCCTGCTTCAGTTTGTCGCCCATGTGTTGCAGGGCCACCACGGTGGGGTAGCCTGCAGGCTGCACTTCTGCCACTTTAATCACCTGTGCCGAGGCGGCGGCGCTCACCATCATTACCGCCAGGGCACATGCCAGGCGTGTTTTGGTCATTCTCATTATGTTGTCTCCAGCAGAGGAAGGGCGGCGCTCAGGAATCCGGCGTGTGTAGCAAGGGGCCGCGTGCAGCCAGCATAGTGAAAACTGCCGCTGGGAAAATGCGGCAATGCTGATTGAATGAGATCAAATTTTGGAACTTTGTTTTAATAAATTTTCATGCAACATCACATTTTCGAAACGAACCTGCAGCCTATCGCGATATTGATTGCGTGGCAGGGCACAGCGGGCGCCAGAATTTGTAAATACTAATGAGAAAAACTATCAATTCGCCGTTATTTTGCTATTATTCTATTCGCGCTTGTCTCGCATCCTGTAGATGAAGTTGAAGAAGCAGCGCGGTAGCCAGTGATTTGATGCAAACGGACCTCTCCGTTTGGGGCATGTATCAACATGCCGATATCGTGGTAAAGGTGGTCATGATTGGCCTCAGTCGTGATCTGGGCGATCTTCTTTGACAAATTTGCCGAACTGAGCGCCGCGTTGCCGCCTTTAGCCGCTATGCCGGCCGGGGCAACGGATTCCTGGCGACCACCGGTTCGTCGCGCCGTTTATCGGTCTGTTCCGCACCGTGTGGGGCATCATGAACAGCTTTATCGGCATCGCCAAAACCCAGACTACCAATCTTGCTGTTGTTGCACCGGGTATCGCAGAAGCACTGCTGGCAACGGCAATTGGCTTGGTGGCAGCGATTCCGGCGGTGGTGATCTGTAACGTCTTTGCCCGCATGATCGCTAACTACAAAGCCTCGCTCGGTGATGTGGCGGCGCAGGTGCTGCTGTTACAGAGCCGTGATATTGACGTGGGAAACGTCGCTACTGACGTTCCGCGCCCTGCGGCGACCCAGAAACTGCGCTAGGGTAAGCTGTTATGGCCATGCGGTTAAACGACGACCTGGAAACAGATGGCGAAATGTATGAGATCAACGTGACGCCGTTTATCGACGCGATGTTGGTTGTGCTGATCATCTTCATGGTGGCGGCGCAGCTGGCGACTGCCGACTTGCGCGTTAATCTGCCTGCTTCCACCAGCGCCCCGCAGCCGCGTCCGGAAAAACCGGTTTACCTGTCGATCAAGGCCGATAAGCAGCTTTACGTCGGTAACGATCAGGTGATGCCGGAATCGCTGGTCAGCGTGCCGACCGGTCAGACCGGCGGCAACAAAAGAGACCACCATTTTCTTCCAGGCGGATAAGTCGGTGGATTACGAAACGCTGATGAGCGTGATGGATCAACTGCGTACCGCGGGCTATCTGAAAATTGGTCTGATGGGCATGCAAACCGTGAAGAAATAGCGGCTTAACCGGCACAGAGAGAAGGCTGCTGAATCAGCCGCCTTTTTTATTGCCCCAGCCAGACCAGACGAAATCAGGCGAACCGGCTATTCCACCGATCGGTTATGCTGGCGAAATAGTCTTGTTAATTGGTTGTTACCACTCAACACAGTTTTGTAAAGTGCAATGGTGAGCCTGCTCACATTATTGCCGCCTCATGCAGGCTAAAACGGCTAAAAAACTTCAGGAAGCCGTTTATGGGTCACACCCCGTCTTTACAAAAGCCAGCCAAAAGCGCGGCCAGAACCATCTTCAACATTACCAGCGGTAACTTTCTCGAAATGTACGACTTTATAGTGTTTGGTTATTACGCCACCGCCATTGCCAAAACCTTTTTCCTTGGCGATGACCTGTTCGCCTCACTGATGCTGACCCTGATGACCTTTGGTGCCGGCTTCCTGATGCGTCCGCTGGGGGCGATTATTCTGGGGGCGTACATTGACCATCATGGCCGCCGAAAAGGTCTGCTGCTGACGCTCGAGCTGATGGCGATCGGCACCCTGACGATTGCGCTGGTGCCCGGCTACGCCACGCTGGGCGCGGCGGCACTGATTCTGATCCTGCTCGGTCGCTTACTGCAGGGTTTCTCGGCCGGCGTTGAGCTGGGTGGCGTCTCGGTTTATCTGACGGAAGTGGCACCCGCAGGGCGCAAAGTGTTCTTCGTCAGCTGACAATCCGGCAGTCAGCAGATTGCGGTCATTTTTGCCGCGCTGCTCGGCCTGGCGCTGAATCATCTGCTGGCGAAAGAGGCGGTAACCGAGTGGGGCTGGCGCATTCCGTTTGTGGTCGGCTGCCTGATCGTGCCGTTCCTGTTCTATATCCGCCGCATGCTGGAAGAGACCGAAGCGTTCAGCAAGCGTAAACACCATCCGCGGATGACCGAAATCGTGCGTTCGGTGGCCAGCAACTGGGCGCTGGTGCTGGCGGGGATGCTGATGGTGGTTACCACCACCGTGATGTTCTATATGATCACCGCATTTACGCCGACCTTCGGCAAAACGGTGCTGATGATGAGCGATAAGCAGGCGTTCCTGGTGACGCTGTGTGTCGGCATCTCTAACCTGATCTGGCTACCGCTGATGGGATCGCTATCAGACCGCATCGGCCGTCGCCCGCTGCTGATCGTCTTTACCCTGCTGATGATTGCCACTACCTGGCCGGTGCTGCACTGGCTGGTGGGATCGGCCAGCTTTGCTCACCTGCTGGAAGCGGAACTGTGGCTGTCGTTTCTCTACGCCAGCTATAACGGGGCGATGGTGGTGTATCTGGCGGAAATTATGCCAGCTGAAGTGCGCGCCGCCGGTTTCTCTATGGCTTACAGCCTGGCGACCGCGCTGCGCGCTGTTTGGCGGCTTTACCCCGGCGATTTTCAGCTACCTGATCCACGCCACCGGCGACAAAGCGATGCCGGGCGTCTGGCTGACCTTCGCCGCCGTGTGTGGCTTAATCGGTACGCTATGGTGAAGCCGTATCAGGCGCGCCACAGCGGCGCACCGGTCAGCGCCTCGCTCTAAAACGACAAATCCATCACCACGCTGTCGCTGTAGTTTCCGGCCGGCGGCGTGTTCTGACTGGTCAGGACCCGCGCGGTGTAGTTAAAGCCGCGCGTCAGTCCATCTGCCGAGACCGCCGTCGAGGTGGTGCTGCTCCAGCGTTCAGTCCCGCCCGGCCCCCAGCGGTTACTGGTGGTGCTTTTGTAGATCTCATAGCTCAGACGATTCGCGCCACTCGCCATATTCCTGACGCTGCCCACCGGGTAGCGGCCGTTGCTCAGGCCGACGGTATAGGTGCTGCCTTTTACTGCACAACACGTTGATGGTCTGCTATACGCTGGAGAAGCTGCCGACCAGCGGCGCGCTGCCAAAGCTGATGTTAGGCGCGGTGATGGTGGTGCAGTCATTGGTCAGGATCGCCGTGACGGTAATCGGAATCACGCCGCTGCCGGTCTGTTCGCTTAAACAGAGGTTACCGATAGCGATACTGGTACAGATGCGGTAGGTGACGGCCATATTCAGCGTCACCTGATAGGTGCCTGCCGCGACCACCTGGCCGGGCACGGTGCGCAGATAGATCGGAATCGCGAAGTTCAGGCTGCCGAGCAGGCCAGCCAGGTTGATCAGGGTTTGCGATCCATAAACAAATGGCGTGCCGCCGGCCGTCAGTTCAGCAGCGCAGGCGCTGTCGGTACAGAGCCGGACCGGCACATTACCGCTGCCGGTATCGCCGCTGCGCTTCAGGATGCCGCGGGTGCCGTTACTGTTGGTGGCACCAGTCAGCTGGAAGGTGATCTGGTTATTGCCCAGCAGCGACAGCGCCGCACCGGCGCCGAAGCTGGCCGTGGAGGCGGGCAGGGCGCAGGCGGCGTAACCGAGTGACGGCCGCAGCAACAAACCGGCGAATAGCAGACGAATTATCATGGTGAGTTTCCGGTAGTAAAAGCATCAGCAGGATGGGCGGCGCTGCCGGCAGCGCGCAGGTCAATGGCCCATAGGTTTCAGCGCCTGCGGCTGACCGCCGGCAATACGCAGTTCGGTGTCACAGTGGCGGCCATCCGGCGTCACGACCTGGATCGGATTGCTGGCGGTCAGATTTTCCATCCAGACAATGCCATCCCAGCCAACATATTCGGTGGCGTGATTGGGGCGCTGCACCAGGCTGGACACCGGCAATGGCTGGCCCTGCGCATCGTGCAGGATCACGCTGGCGGAGCGCAGTTTTTCCACCGGGAAGTTGAGCAGATAGCCGCTCTGACGTTTCACGGCAAAACGCTGCTCCACCCGCGGGGTGGTCATATCGGCGGGCAGGTCGAGGGTGTCGATATCATATTTGGCCGGAGCTGCTGATGGACGGCACCAGCAGATAGCCTTGCTGATATCGACTGGTTCTCGTAACGGACCGTGACGTCGGGATAGTTGATTTTGACCAGCACAGAGGCGTCGTTGATCTCGTTGGCGATAAACAGGCTGTTGTCCATCAACACCAGCGCGCCGGAGAGGTCAGCCCACTGGGTGGTATTGTCATCATCGCCATAAAAGCCCGCCGAGGTGTCGATCTGGTTGTTGCGATAGCGCAGGCTGCCCTGACGACAATCCCCGCTGTCGCCGCTCTGATTGGCCCACGAGGCGTCCCAGGCGATGCCGCCGTCGCTGGGCATGGCGCGCGAGACATAGAGCCGCTGATTGTCGCGCCCCAGCTGGTCGCGTTCGGTGCTGATGGCGGCACTGCCCTGTTCGCCGAACGGGATCACCAGCGAAATAGCCCCGGTCCAGCTCTTTTCCTGCTGATCGCGGCTGGCGGACACATAAAGGCTGCTGTTGCCCCACAGATTTTTACTCCACGAGAGGTTCCATAACCGGGTGCGATCGCCGCGGCCACCGGTGATGTCGATATAGGCCGCGCCTACGCTGCCGAAGCGGTTGAGCGATACGCTGGCGCTGTACTGGGCGCTGCGGCGCGACAGCGCATAGCTGCTGCCGGCGTCGGTGCCGGCGCGGCTGCCGACCAGCGCCAGATTGCCAAAGTCGCGGCTGCGCTGGGTGTGCTGGGTACCGACGTTAAACCAGCGGTTGTTGTAATGATATCCCCAGCTGTACTGCGTGCCAGTCTGGCCGTCGAGCTGGCTTTGCGCCACTGCGCCATTCACCACGCCCCAGCTGCCGACGCGCAGCAGGTCGCCACTGCGCAGCCAGAAGTGGCCGTCACGCTGCTCCACCGTCACGATGTCACCGCGCGCCTGCTGGTTAACCAACAGCTCCAGCATATATTGCTGACCGTTACCCTGGTTTTGCAGGCGCGGCGGTGGCAGGGATGAGTAAGTTTCCGCCAGCGTACAGCGATGGAGGGGAAAAGGTTTCATCCGGCGCTTACTTTAGGGCAGCGCTGCGCCACGGGTTCTTATTCACCTCCGCCACCAGTTCACCGCTTACCGCCGCGTTCAGCGGCCAGTGATAGGTGCTGTTGGCCAGCACGTAACCGTATAAGCCTTCGCCCAGCTTGCGGCCGCCGACGCTGACGTTACTGAGGCGGGCGTGACCGTTGCCGCGATTGGTCAGTAACCAGCGTTTGCCACCTTCGCTGAACGTCTGCCAGCCGAGGTCGGGGCGCGCGCTGTCGGTGTTCAGGCCTTCACCATAAACGAACAGCGGCACCGAATAGCCGCATCTGGAAGGTCAGACCGGCCTGATTTTCGCCCGGCTGGCGCGGCGTCGGGATTTCATCCAGCACCACCCGATACGCCAGCTCATGACCGGCAGCGGGCGGGGTCTGCTTGATCAGCCGGACTAACTGCTTCTGGCCGGGCTCCATCCGTGCCATCGGTGGACTGGCAACCACCTGCTGCTGCGTATGGTACTGCTCCTGGCCATTGACCTGCTGCCAGCTGAAGACCCGGACCTGTATCATAGTGGTGGTGTTGCCGCGATTCTCCAGCCACAGCTCGCTGGCCTTTTCCGCCGGGTTGATGGCCGGATCGATCGGCCAGATCATTACCGAGTTGGCGGCAAAGGCCAGCGGCAGCAATGTGGTGCCAATCAGAATTAGCAGGGCGCGCAGTGACTTCATCGTGGTTTCCTTGTTGTTAATATCGCCTCACCAGCTCAGGGTGACGGTCAGGGTGTCGGTATAGACGCCGGCGCGCGCGGTACCCGGCAGTTGTAGCTGGCCATAAATCGGCAGCGTGATGTTATTGGCATTGCTGTAGCTCAGCGGCATCGCCTGATTCACCGGAATCACCGTGGTGCGGCTGGCTTTGCTGTAAAGCGTATAGGGAACGGTATTGCTGAAGTTCGGCAGTTTCAGGTTACGCGTCGTGGTGTAGTTGTTGCCCTGATTAATGCTCATGCTCAGCGTGGTGCCAGGGGTGCAGGCGAGGTTGATTGTGGTGCTTTGCACATAGCTGGCGCTGACGACGCTGGTTGCCACCCCCGACTGGGAGCCAAAATTGAGCGTGCCGAAAACGCCAGTATTGGTACCGGATATCACTCAGCCTGACACAATCGAAGCGGTTACCTGGAAAGTGCTGGTCGGCAGACACTCTAGGCGCTAACGCTCCATATCAGCAGGGACAGACCGCGTGCAATCGTCAGGCAGGACCGCGTGACAGCCACCCACATTCACCCGCGAATGCAGTTAATAGTTCACGGCAGCGTTAATGGTATCGGTGTAGGTGCCAGCCGGGATCAGCGGATTGAAACCGCCTCCGATGACCCGACCGTAAATGGCATAGTTGGTGCCTAAGGTCGGATCGGTGGTGCCGCTGGCCGCAATCGGCGTGTTATTGGCAATCGCCGTGGTAAATGAGGCATCGCTATACAGCGTATAGGCGATTCCATGGGCATTATCAGAACCCAGAACCAGATAGCGCGGTGAAGTGGAGGCCGTACCATAGACGGTGGCGGGCGCAGTATTACTGCTGGTGACCACCACGTTATAGTCCTGACCGGTGGTGCAACGGACAAAGATACCGTTACCCGCCGCGCCGACCAGCGTGGCGTTCAGGGTATCAAAGGTTGCCACGCTGCTACCGAAGTTTAAGGTACCGAAATTAACCCCAGCAGTTGCTGACTGACCGTTGACCAGACAACCGGTGGTCAGCGTCAGGGTCGCATTGATGGGTTCCCGAGGTGGTCGCCGCCAGCGTTAATGATGGAAGTGCTGTGGAGATGCCCGCAGCGGCCAAAAGAAAAAGCTTGAGTTTCATAATCATTCCTTACCGATTATCCAGATTCAGTGCTTTTTCACCCGGTGTTAATTTAACGGTTCAACCCAAAATAAATAAAATAATCACAATGATGTAAGTAATGCCGGTGTCCTTAGAAGCATCCTGGACTTAAGCTAGATGATTTATATCATTTTTATTTACTATAGAACAGTTAAAGCGTCACGCTAATTACGCTCAGCTATTTTTCATTAATCAAATTGCCTGAAACGCCGATAACCCAGTAACGGCAAGGCATTACAGGGAGAAAGGAAAGCGAAAATCATAACTTTCCTGCCCTCTATCGCCCTTTCTGCTTCGGTGATATGTTCTTGCACCAATCAGACAAAATAACGTTTTACTGCTCAGCAGCGGCCAGCGATAACAGGCCGCCCTGAGCAGGTAGCGCGTTGCCAGGACGTCAAGACGACATCAACCCTGGCGCTAAATAACTTTGACCCGCGGGTGTTTTCAGAATGTTTTTTTAGGCTTTACACAGCGCCTGTTCACCAGCGGGTGGTGAGGAGTTACACCTGCTACAGGTCTCCTGGGATGGCGTTCTGGTCTGCGCTTCGCTGATCGTCGCGTTTATTGCTGCTTTCACTGCGCTGGACACGGCGGGGCGGGTGGCGGTTTCCCGTGGCTGGTGTGCCCGGCTCTGGCTGCTGGTGATCTACACCTCTCAGGCACCTGAAATTGCGCAACAGACTATCGATGCGTTTAAGGCTGCTTACCCGGCGGTTGAGGTGGAGTGGACCCGCAACGGCACCACTCAGCTGATGAACGTGCTGCATACCGAGATAATGAGCGGCCAGGTTAAGCCTGATGTGCTGCTGGTGGCCGACGCGATCAATCTTGGCGCGCTCAAAAAAGAGGGCCAGCTTTATGCTTGGCAGGATGCGCCGGTCAGCCAGCTTAATCCCGCCTATTACGATGCGGATAAAACCTTTTTCGGCACCAAAATCATCGCCACGGTAATCGCTTACAACACCCAGCGTGCCAAACCGGTTAACAGCTGGAAAGCGCTGGCGGTGGCAGAAAATAAAGGCCAGATTGCGGTTCCGAGTCCGCTCTACTCCGGCGCGGCGCTGTATAAGCTGCACACCGACATCAACACCCCGTCCATCGGCTGGGAATTCTATCAGCAGCTGGCCGCCATCAGCATCGCGCCGCAGGACGGCAACGGACCGGCGCTGAAAGCGGTCGCCAGCGGCATGGATAAGTATGGCGTGATCACCGACGCCGATATTATCCGCGCCAGAAAACAGGGCTCGCCGATCGATCTGGTCTATCCGCAGGAGGGCGTTTCCTACGTCACCGAACCGGTGGCGATCATGAAGTCGGTGCATAACCTACCTGCCGGCCGCCAAAGCGCTTGTTACCTTTATGCTGTCGGAAGCGGGTCAGCAGCTGGTGGTGGCCCCTGAAGGTTTTGCGCCGATTGATCAGATCAAACTGCTGACGCCAGACGTGGCGAAAGCGGTGGCCGATGACGCCGCGGTACGTGAAACCTTTACCCAACTGTTTGGTGGCTGGCGATGAGCGTGCTGGGCAGCGAATGGCGTAGCAGCCTGGCCGCTAGGCGCGGCAGATGGCGGGCGGAACCGCTGGTGCTGGCGATCGGCCTGTTGTGGGTGGCACCGTTTGCCCGGCTGATGGTCACCGCGCTGGCCCCCGATGGCGTGGTGGACCCCGATCGCCTGCTGAGATTACTGGTCAGTCAGCGCGTGCTCAGCGCCACGCTGAATACGCTGGCGATCGGCATCAGCGCAACTCTGCTGGGGACGGTGGCGGCATGGCTGGTGGCGCTGACCGATCTGCGCGCCAAAGCGGCCTGGGTATTTGCCTTTATCCTGCCGCTGATGATCCCGCCGCAGGTGACCGCGCTGGCCTGGATACAGGCGCTGGCACCGGGAAGCTGGCTGGCTGCGCTGGTCAGTGCGCTGGGGGGGAACGTGGCTGACTGCCGGCGAACAGCTCTGTTCGGCAACCGGCATGGTGCTGCTGCTGGGCCTGCACGATGCGCCGCGCATCAGCGGCGCATCGCCCCGGCAAATCCTGTTCACTGTGATCCTGCCGCTGACGCGGCCCGCGATCTTCGCCGGTGCGGCGCTGGCGTTTGTTGCCGCCGTTGGTAACTTCGGCATTCAGGCGATGCTGGGGATTCCGGCGCGGGTGCCGACGCTGATTACGCTGGTTTATCAGCAGCTCAATACGCTCGGGCCGGGAGCGCTGCCCAATACGGCGGTCTATTCCATGCTGATTGCGCTGATTACCCTCGCCGGGATGCTGATCAGCAGCTGGCTCGGTGGACGGCGTGACGTGCGGGTCAGCGGCTCGCCGCGTCCCTAGCACCAGCCACTGCGGCACGCCCGGCTGCCAGCCGAAATCATCGCCTGGCTGTGGATGGGGATCACTTTGCTGCTGCCGCTCAGCGCCTTGCTGATCACCGCGTTAACCCGCGGTTTTGGCCAGGCCTCACCCGGCAAACCCTGACGCTGGAGAGTTTTCAGCAGGCGCTGTGGGGCTATCCGGCGATCCGCCAGGCGTTCGTGACCAGCCTGTGGCTCACCGGCCTCAGTGCGATAGTGCTTAGCGTGATGGCGCTGTTTCTGGAGTTCTTTCTCAGCTGGCGTCGCAGCCGACTGGTGCGTGGACTGGGTTTCGCCAGCGAACTGACCTATGCACTGCCCGGTATTGTCACCGGCGTGGCGGCGATGCTGTTTTTCCTGCGGCCGCTGCCGCTGCTGGAGGTTTCCCTCTACGGCACGGTGTGGATCATTCTCGCCGCCTATCTGGCCAATTTCCTGGCGCTGGTGCTCAGGCCGACGCTGGCCGGATTCGCGCAAATCGAACCTTCTCTGGATGAAGCGGCGCGCCTGTGCGGGGCGGGGCTGATGCGGCGGATGACTGACATCCTGCTGCCGCTGGTGACCCCTCGGTGCTGGCCGGCGCGCTGCTGGTTACTGCGCAAACCCAGACGCTTGGCCCGACCATTATCTTCCTTGATGAAGGCGGATCGGCACCGCTGGCGGCGGTTGGCTGTCTGATGATCGGCGTGGTGCTGGGCTTAATGGTGCTGGCCAGCCGGCTGACTCGCCGTCTGCCGCAGGGGGTACTGCCATGGCAAGCCTGACGGTGATCAGCGGCGTCGGCGGTAAACTGCCGGCCGCTTTCCTGCTGGAGGTCGAAGGCTACCGACTGCTGTGGGATTTGGGTGCCGGGCCTGAGCCGGGCGTGCGGCCCGAAGTCGCTGCCATCGGCCAGGTCGATGCGCTCTGCCTGACCCATTCCCACGTTAATCATGCGGCCGCGCTGGATAGCTGGGCCGACATTGGCTCACCGCCGGTCTATGCCAGTGACATCACCTAGCAGCAGCTGGGCGAGTGCGGCGTACCGCCAGAGGCGCGACGCATCCTGCCGCTGCGTGGCCAGTGCGCGCTGGGACCGCTGAATCTGTTCACCGGACGTAGCGGGCATTCGCCGGGATCGATCTGGTTTCATCTGCCGGTGGCGGGCGGCATCACCTATATGGGCGACTGGAGCCGCGAGTCGCTGCTGTTGCCGTTTGACTGCCCGCCGCGCGCCCGGCTGCTGATCACCGATGGCTCCTATGGCGACCGCAATCAGCGGCTGGCGCAGCAGATGGACGCGCTGGCGCTGGCAGCACGCTCGGGTGCGGTGGTCACCGCGCCGCTGCACAGACGCGGACCGGAGATGGCGCTGCAGCTCAGCGCGCGCGGCCTGCCGGTGGTTATGTGCCCGCAGGTGCGGGAAGAGGTGGCGCAGCTGCGGGCGCTGATCAGACAGACGGCTGCCCGGCAGCGCTCTGCCGGCAGCCTGATTATCCGCTCTCCTCGCGCTGGGGAAGCGTCGCCTGACGCATCGCGTTTGCCACGTCTGGCCACCGGCTGACGCGGCGGTGTGACTGAATATTTACCCGCAGCTGCCGATAAACCTCCTACTAAGATAAGATTAGTTATTATTCTTAATGCGCTTGTGATCCCGGCTCTTTTCGGCTGTAGTCTGCGCATATTATTAAGAACATTCCTAAGCCGCCTTTCGGCTACAAAGCAGCAGGCCAATAACAATGGATAATAACGCTGATGTCATCTATCGCATGCTGGTACAAAGCGTGATGGATTACGCCATCACTATGCTAAAACCGGACGGTACAGTCGCCAGCTGGAATCCCGGAGGCCAGCGCGCCATGGGCTATTCGGCAGACGATATTATCGGCCGCAGCGTTGCCCTGTTTTACAGTGAAGAGGATCGCCGCCGGGGCCTGCCGCAGCGCGGACTGGATCTTGCCGCCACCGCCGGACACTATGAAACCGAAGGCTAGCGCTATCGCAAAGATGGCAGCGCATTCTGGGCGCACGTGGTGATCGACGCGATCCATGATGATGACGGCAAGCTGGTGGGCTTTGCTAAAATCACCCGCGATCGCACCGAACTACGTGAGCAGGAGCAGCAGGTGCTGCGCGCCCGCGAGATCCTGCTGGTCAACGACCGCTCGCAGCAGCTGTTTGGCCTGTCGAAATCGTTGATCGTTAATAAACGGCCACACAAAGGTATGTCGCCCGAGCTGAGCGACTATTTCAATAACCTCGCCGATGTGGCGCTGCGCAGTGGAGGCATCCATCAGCGTGAGCAGCTGTTATGACCGCCAGCGGCGAACGCATTCTGCATACCCGCGCGACCGCAATCAATGGTCAGGATGCGCCGCGTAACTACCTGATGCTGATTGTTGAAGATGTCACCGATCAGCGTGCCGCCGACGCCCGCATTCACCATATTGCGCACCATGACAATCTCACCAGCCTGCCAAACCGCATCCTGTTTTGCCAGCGCCTGATCGAGGCGATTCGGCCGCCGGTGAATATTGAAGGACATAACCTGTCGGTCGGACTGAGCGTCGGCATCGCGCTTAGCACCACCATCACTAATACACCGGAACAGCTGCTGCGCTGCGCCGACATGGCGCTGTATGAAGCCAAACGCAATGGCCGTAACCGCTTCGAGCATTTCAACCTAGCGATGGATGATGTGGCGCGCAGCCGGCGCGTGATTGAGAATGACCTGCGCGACGCGATCAGCGGCGGACACCTTAAGCTCTACTATCAGCCGATCACCAACGGCGACAACAAAACCATCATTGGCTATGAAGCGCTGATGCGCTGGCATCATCCGATCCGCGGGCTGATCATGCTGAACGACTTTATCCCAATTGCCGAAGATACCGGGCTGATTCACATGCTGGGTGCTTTCGCCTTGTACGAAGCCTGTCGTGAAGCGTCAGGCTGGGAAGGGGTGCAGTCGGTGTCGGTTAACCTGTCACTGCTGCAGTTCAAAAACAGCTCGCTGGTGTCAGTGGTGGAAGGCGCGCTGATGGAATCGGGGCTCGATCCGGCCCGGCTGGAGGTGGAGATCAACGAGTCGGTATTGCTGGATGATTCGCTCGGCAATATCCGTACGCTGCAAAACCTCAAGGCGCTGGGGGTTCCAGATTGCGCTGGATGATTTCGGCACCGGCTACTCTTCCCTGAGTTATCTGCGATCCTTCCCGTTCGATAAGATCAAAATCGATAAGTCGTTCATTTAATGATATGGGCGACAGCCGCGAGGCGCTGGCGATTATCCGGGCGATTACCGGCATGAGCCGCAGCCTGGATATTCAGATCACCGCGGAAGGGGTGGAGAGCAACGAACAGTTCGCTAAGCTGCGTGATGAGGGCTGTACGCCTGTTCCAGGGCTTCCTGTTCGGACGACCGCAGCCTTCGGAGCTGCGGCTGAAAACGCTGGATTAATCATACAGGCCATGCTGCTGGACCGGCGCATGGCTGAGATTATCGCGGATGCGGCGTACCGAATCGCGCACCACCAGTTTGCCGTTCAGCAGCAGCGTGCCGGGCGGTGCGCCGGGATGCAGCCGTAGCTCCTGCAGCATTCTTACCGCTGCCGCTCCCAGTTCATCGCGTGGCACTTGGACTGAGGTCAGCGGAATATCGTGGATGGCGGCCAGGTTGAAGCCATCCATGCTCATCACCGAAATATCCTGCGGCACCCGCAGTCCGGCCTGCTCCAGCGCGCTGACCGCACCGGCCGCGATGTAGTCGCCGCTGGTCAGAATCGCCGTCGGGCGCAGTGCGTCAGGACAGTGATGCAGATATTCGCTCAGCCGTTCCGCCGCTTCATTGCTGCTGAAGCTGTTGAGGGTCAGCAGATGCTGACGGCTGTCGAATCGCAGGTTCATCGCGTGCCAGGCGTCGCGCACGCCCTGCAAGCGCTGCTCCATGGTGTAACGGCGCAGACAGTGCAGCGATAGAATCTGCCGGTGCCCCTGCTCAAACAGGTAGCGCGCTGAAAACTCGCCAATCAGCTGATGATGTGGCGATACTGAAGGTAAACGCATCCGGCGATCGCGGGCGTTAATCAGCACGCAGGGCTTGTTCATCTCTGCCGCCAGCTGGTGGATATGCTCATCATCAATGCCGATCAGCAGCGCGGCCTCGGTCTGCTGCATCTTATCAATAAACAGCGCCGCATCACTCTCAATCTCCTCCAGCGCGCAGTAGCGCAGCCTGACCTCGTGCGGCTCCACCGACTGACTTATGCCCTGAATCACCTTGTAGTGGAAAATGTCACTGCGCACGTCAAACGCGCGCGGCGGCGCAAACACCATCAGATTATTCAGCAGCAGGCGGCCGCTGTGCAGGTTATCCAGCACGCCCTGCTGCTGAGCAATGGCCAGCACCTTGTCGCGGGTGGCGGGGCGGGTATTTGCCTTGCCCGCCAGTACCCGCGAAACGGTGCTGATCGAGACGCCACTTAACGCCGCAATTTCACTCACTTTCAGCCTTTGTTTCATTCTGTGATCGCCTTCAAATCTGCTGATGAAAAATTTTTCATAGCTCGCTGAATCGCGTCAGATAAGCGATTGACCACGCTTTTTGCGCTGGCGTTAGCCTGCCATGAAAAGAGTTGCAAAAAAGAGGCTGTACCCACGTTTCACGCTTTTCTAACGTCGTTGCACAGACACGCGGTACGCCAGCCGGCGGTGTGAGTCATCAATGTATATCAGGAGCGGCACTATGAGCCTCGATTCAACAACCAAGCCGATCAGCGCCTCGCGTACGGTGCGCGTGATTAAAAACTTACGCTGGTGGATGCTGGGGGTGAAGGTTAACTACATCACCCGCAGCTCGCTCGGTATCTTGGCGCCGGAGCTAAAAAACAGCCTCAACATGAGTACCGAACAGTATTCGTGGGTGGTAGCGGGATTTCAGCTGGCGTATACCCTGTTCCAGCCGGTCTGCGGCTGGCTGATCGATGTGATCGGCCTGAAGATGGGGTTCCTGATTTGTGCGCTGATGTGGTCGGTGACCTGCCTGCTGCATGCGGGTGCCGGCAGCTGGCTACATCTGGCGCTGCTGCGTTTCGTTATGGGCGCGTCGGAAGCGGCCGCGACACCGGCCAATGCCAAAGCGATTGGTGACTGGTTCCCGAAAAAAGAGCGTCCGGTGGCGGCGGGCTGGGCTGGCGTTGGCTTCTCGGTCGGCGCGATGCTGGCACCGCCGATCATCTACCTTGCCCAAATCTCTTTTGGGTGGCAGGGCGCGTTTCTGCTGACCGGCGGGCTGGGTCTGTTGTGGGTCGGGCTGTGGTGGTGGGGCTATCACGCACCGGACCGCCATCCGCGGCTTTCCGATGAAGATCGCGCCTTTATTAATCAGGATAACGAAGCGATCGGTGAGAAGCTGCCGTTCTTCACCGAGTTAAAAGTGATCGGCAAAGAGAAGAAATTTTACGGTATCGCCATCCCGGCCTTTCTGGCAGAACCGGCGTGGGCGGTGTTGAGCTTCTGGGTGCCGCTCTATCTGGCGAACGAACGCGGCATGGACCTGAAACAGATTGTGATGTTCGCCTGGCTGCCGTTTCTCGCCGCCGATCTCGGTAGCGTCGCCAGCGGCTACCTGACCAAAATTTATGTGCGCTGGTTCGGCCTGATCCGGGTCAATTCGATCGTCGCCAGCTCCATCACTGGCGCGCTGCTGATGGTCTCGCTGGCGCTGATGACGCTGGTTGACGATCCCTGGCTGGCGATTGCGCTGATTTCAGTCGGCGGCTTTGGTCACCAGGTGATCTCCTGCATGCTGAGCGCGCTGGTGGTGGAGCGGTTTGATCGCCGCCAGATGGCGACGGTTAACGGTATGCGCGGCTCCTGCGCGTGGATCGCCAGCTTTATTTTCTCGCTGATTATCGGTGTCACCGCCGATACCATCGGCTTCAATCCGCTGTTTGTGGCGATGGGCTTTTTTGACCTGATTCACGCGATTTTCTTGGTGATGTTGATCGCCGAACGCCGCCAGCGCCCGGTAAACCATTAAGGATATCCCGATGAAAACCCTAAAGAACTGGACACTGTATCAGCAGGCTGCGCATTTCGTTGAGCTGAAGGTGGAGGATCGTCATTTTCTGCGGATCTATGTGATCGAAGAGGGACTGATGCGGGTGCTGCTGAAGCGCGACGGTCAGCTGGCGCTGAACCGCACCTGGAGCATTGCGCCCGGTCAGGACGTGCCGTGGTGGCAAGGCCGCGATCGGGAAGCGCTGGACGGTTTTTCGCTGCCCGATTTTAAGGTAGTGCACGATGCGCAGCAGGTGCAGATCAGAACCTGCCGGCTGCGGGTCACGGTACATCAGCCGCTCTGCCTGAGCTGGGAACAGTTCGATGGCGCAGACTGGCAACCGCTGGCGGCCGACCGCCATACCGGTGCTTATTTGCTGAACGTCCACGGCGACGGCGTCGAACACTATCAGCGCCGTCAGCCGCAGGATCGGGTTTATGGTCTGGGTGAAAAGAGCGGCGATCTGAATCGCGCGAATCGTCGCTTTGAGATGCATAATCTGGATGCGATGGGCTATAACGCTGCCAGCACCGATCCGCTCTATAAACATATCCCGTTTACCCTGACGCAGCGCGGCGGCGTCAGTTTCGGCCTGTTTATGACAATCTCAGCAGCAGCTGGCTCGATCTTGGCAACGAATTGGATAACTACCATCTGCCTTATCGCCGCTATCGGGCCGAGGCCGGCGATCTTGATTACTACATGATGCTGGGGCCGACGCTGCTGGAGGTTACCAAAGCCTTTGTGCGCCTGACCGGCCGCACGCTGTTTCAGCCGAAGTGGAGCCTCGGCTACAGCGGCTCGACCATGCATTACACCGATGCGCCCGAGGCGCAACAGCAGCTGCAATCATTTATTCGTCTGTGCCGTGAGCATGAAATTCCCTGCGACTCGTTCCAGCTGTAGTGGGGCTACACCTCGATTAACAATAAGCGTTACGTATCCAACTGGAACTACGACAAAGTCCCTGACCCCAATGCTCTGAGCGCGGCGTTTCATCGTGCCGGCATGAAGCTGGCGGCCAATATCAAACCCTGCCTGTTGCAGGATCATCCGCGCTATCAGGAAGTGGCCGCGCAGGGGCTGTTTATTCGCGATTCCGAACAGGACCGTCCCGAGTGTTCGGTGTTCTGGGACGATGAAGGTTCGCACCTCGACTTTACCCATCCGCAGGCGGTGCGCTGGTGGCAGGAGAATGTCACCCGTCAGCTGCTGGAAAAGGGCATTGATGCCACCTGGAACGACAACAATGAGTATGAGGTGTGGGATGGTGAAGCGCGCTGCCACGGCTTCGGTCAGCCGATCGCCATCAAGCATATCCGGCCGGTGATGCCGTTGCTGATGATGCGCGCCTCAATGGAAGCGCAGCAGCAGTTTGCGCCCGATAAACGGCCCTACCTGATATCGCGATCCGGCTGTGCCGGGATGCAGCGCTATGTGCAAACCTGGAGCGGCGACAACCGCACCAGCTGGCAAACCCTGCGCTACAACATCCGTATTGGGCTGGGGATGAGCCTCTCCGGGCTATACAATGTCGGCCATGACGTCGGCGGTTTTTCCGGCGAAAAGCCCGATGCCGAGCTGTTTGTGCGTTGGGTACAGAACGGCGTGATGCATCTGCGCTTTACCATCCACTCATGGAATGACGATCACACGGTCAACGAACCCTGGATGTATCCGGAGGTGACGCCGATGATCCGCGAGGCGATCCGGCTGCGCTATCGCCTGATGCCGTATCTCTACACCATGGCGTGGCAGGCCAGCGCGCAGGATGAGCCAATGCTGCGCCCGACCTTTCTCTATCATGAACAGGACCCGCGCGGCTGGCAGGAGAATGATAACTTTATGCTGGGACGCGATCTGCTGGTCGCCAGCGTGGTCGAGCAGGGCGCGCGGCAGCGTGAGGTTTATCTGCCGCATAACGGCAGGGCTGGTATGACTGGCACAGCGGCCAGTGGTTTGCCGGTGGTGAGCAGATTACGCTGGATGCGCCGCTCGATTGTCTGCCGTTGCTAGTACGTGCCGGGGCGGTAATTCCGCTGGGTGAGTGTGAAAGCACCACCGATGCGCAGCGGGATACGGTCCGGCAATGGCAGTTATGGCCTGCGGAGGCGGTGACGCACGGAGAGGTGTTCGACGATGACGGTGAAAGCTACGGCTGGCCGCAGGGAAATGCGCTGTGGCTGAACTGGACGCTGAGCAGCAGCGCCACGCGGATCGATTTGACGATTGAAAAACGCGGTGATTACCAGCCGGCGTGGCGTGAAATCAGCCTGCTACTGCCGGCGGGTTAAAGCCGGCCGCTGTGGGTCAACGGCGAGCCAGCCAACGTTTACCGGCTGGACTAAACAGCGCAGCCGGTGGGAACAGCGGCGCAGCAGAAAAAGGTCCGCCCATCTACCGGGCCGATAGTGTTACGCGGTGTGGTTTTCAGTGCTCATCCGGCCAAGATCTTTATCGACCAGGAACAGACCGTTACCGCTGTTGCTCACCATTGCCAGTTTATCCAGCACGGTTTTGAACAACTTCTCTTCTTCGTGCTGCTCAGCCACGTACCACTGCAGGAAATTAAAGGTCGGGTAGTCCTGTGAGGTCATCGCCGCATTCACCAGCTCGTTGATTTTGGTGGTGATCAGCTGCTCATGCTCCAGCGCCTGCTGCAGGATTTCATTCAGTGAGGTGAAAGAGACCGGCGGCGCGGCAATGGTGCCCAGCACCGGCATCGCGCCAGTGTCGCTCAGATAATCGAACAGGCGCTGCATGTGTTCCATCTCTTCACGTGAGTGCATTTTCAGGAATGAGGCGGCACCTTCAAACCCTTTGTCGCTGCACCAGGCACTCATTTGCAGATACAGATTGACGGAGAAAAATTCCAGGTTCAGCTGGTTGTTCAGACGCCCAGTCATTTCAGCAGTCAGCATGGCCGAGTCCTTATAAGAATATGTTAAATAAACAGGTGAGAGGTGGTGAATTATGCATCATACCTGTTAGCAATGTGAAGCCTTTTCGACAAAGTAAGCTAATTTATATGATTGATTTAAATAGGATTATTTAACAAATTGAATACGAAAGATTCTCATTTTCATCAACCTCGCGGTATCAGCCACTGGCACCATTATAGTGCGGAACAGGGCGGCCTGACTGAATCATGCTGGTGCAGGCCTGCTTCGGTTGATTTAAAATTCAGCAATCTGATTTCAGTCGGAAAATATTATTTCCCCGGCCATCCCTCATCCGATAATTAATTGCTGCCTGTAAAAGTGGAATATGGCTCCGCCAGGCCAGCGATGGCAATAAATAACGCTTCTCCAGGCCGCTCTGGCATAAATACTGCTTAAAAATCAGTTCCATATATTGAAACTTACCGCGCCGCGAAACAGCCGGCGGGTCAGCCTTATCGGGAGAAAATAATGTCGAAACAGAGTGTGGTTAAGGCGGAAAAGGTCAGTGCCGGTAAAGCCAGTTATGTGGCGTTAATTTTTGCCATTCTGTTTTTCTCCGGGCTGTTTTATCAGGTTGATGGGCTGAAATGGCTGGGGGCATTTGACTTCACCACGCTGGGCGGCAGCTTTGGCACCATGAAAGATCCCGCCAGCAACACCTTTCTCGGCGCTGGCGGACTCAGCGCCAAAGCTGGCTTCCTGTTTGCGCTGTCACTCACGCCAACCGTGATGCTGGCGCTCGGCGTGCTGGAAATCTTCACTCACTACGGGGCGATACGCGCCGGCTGCTGACGCCGTTACTGAAACCCTTAATGGGTCTGCCGGGACGCTGCGGGCTGGGATTAATTACCGACCTGCAAAGTACCGACGCGGGTGCGGCGTTAACCAAAGAGATGTTTGACCAGAGGCAGATCGGTAAAAAAGAGGTGGTGGTGATGAGCGCCTGGCAATATTCTGGCGCCGGTTTAATCAACAACTATTTTGCTATCGGTTCGGCGCTGTTTGCCTCAATGACGCTGCCAATCATCATCCCGCTGATGTTAATGCTGGTGCTGAAATTTGTCGGTGCGGCGATTACCCGCTTCGTGTTAAACAGTGTTTATAAAAAGGATTTCAGCGATGGAAACCAATAAAGTCGTCAGCGTCAGTAATAACCCGTTTGATGTGTTTGTCACCAGCGCGCGTAAAGGCTTTCATATTGCCATTCATAATCTGATGCCCAATGTGGTGATGGCGTATGTGCTGGCGGAAGTGCTCAATCTGCTCGGTATTATGCAGTTTCTCGGCCGGGTGTTTGCACCGGTGATGGGCGTGTTCGGGTTGCCGGGCGAAGCGATTACCGTGCTGCTGACGGCCTGGCTCTCCTCGTCTGCCGGCACTGGCGTGGCGGTCAGCCTGCTGACCAAAGGGCTGCTGACCGGAGCCGATGTGACCGTGCTGGTCCCGGCGATCTTTCTGATGGGATCGCAACTGCAATACATGGGACGGCTGCTGGGCGTGGCCGATGTCCCGAAAAAATACTGGCCGCTGCTGATGCTGGTTAGCATCATCAATGCGCTGATCGCGATGTTTGTTATGCGTCTGTTTATTTAGGAGTGAAGCCGTGTCTGAGGTATTAGAGCATTACTATTTTCTGCATGAGATTCCGGAACTGGGATTCCAGGAGGTCAAAACCTCCGCTTACATCGCCGGGCAGCTGGAGCAGGCGGGCCTGAAGGTGACACGCAACATCAATAACACCACCGGCATTGTGGCGGAGATCGACAGCGGAGTGCCCGGCCCGGTGCTGGCGCTGCGCGCCGATATGGACGCGCTGGCGATGGTCGAAGGCGGCGCGCTGGATGATGTGGAGATGATTCTGGGTTTCCACCTGCGGCCGCTGGAGGAGTGCGTGGTCGGGCAGGCGGTGCCTGCGGTGCTCTACTCGGCCTGTAGTACGCTGGAAGCGACTATTAAAGATCAGCCGGCTCACGAGGCGCGCCCGCATCTCGGCGTCAACACGCTGGATGCGGCAGTGCAGGCGGTGAATGCGGTGAACGCGCTGCATCTGTCGCCAGGCCTTAACTGGAGCGTTAAAGCGACGCGCTTCCTGTGTGATGCGGGCGTGACCAACTCGGTGCCGGACGAAGCGCGGGTGTTGTGGGATCTGCGCTCGCAGGAAAATGCGCCGATGGAGTTGCTGAAAGAGCAGGTTACGCGCGCCATCGTCAACAGCGTGGCGGCGCTGGGGGCCACGGCGCAGGTCAGAGTACTGAAAGAGATGCCTGCGGCGGAGATCGACGATCAGGCGACTGCGGTGATCCGCGCGGCGATTGTCGAGGTGCTGGGTGAAGAGGAGCTGCTGCCGACTAAAACCACCCCCGGCAGTGAGGACTTTTTCTACTATCCGGTCAAACGCCCCGGCGTGAAGGCGGGCTTCTGGGGATTGGGCACCAACCTGACGCCTGGGCTGCATCATCCCGATATGCGCTTCGATCTCGATTCGCTGGAGATTGGCGTGCAGATCTTTAAAGCCTGCGTCCGCAAGGTGCTGGGCTGATGACGCCGGGACGGGCCCGTCCCGGCCATTTGGCGGCTTTAGCGACCTGAGCCACTCACCAAATCCCCCGCCTTCCCCTGTAGGCCGCGCGCGCAAAATATTGTATGCTATGCCTCCTTAAAGCTGACCAGGTAACCGGAATTCACGCCAATGTAACTTCGCGCTGACCCGACGACGACGTAATGTCGCCTTCGGCACCGTTTACCCGCCGGTAAGGTTCTGCCGGCCACCGTGATTTATCAGCAGCGCCAGACCGAGAGCGCTGCTCCATTGAGAAGAATTCACTCATGTCTAATCCCTTTTTAGAAGAGGTGGCACACCGCCGCACCTTCGCGATCATTTCGCACCCGGATGCCGGTAAAACCACCATTACCGAAAAAGTCCTGCTGTTCGGACAGGCTATCCAGACCGCCGGTACGGTAAAAGGCCGTGGCTCGAATCAGCACGCCAAATCCGACTGGATGGAAATGGAGAAACAACGTGGTGTCTCCATCACCACCTCGGTGATGCAGTTCCCTTACCGTGAAAGCTTGGTTAACCTGCTGGACACCCCGGGCCACGAAGATTTCTCGGAAGATACCTACCGCACCCTGACGGCGGTTGACTGCTGTCTGATGGTGATCGACGCCGCCAAAGGCGTTGAGGATCGTACCCGTAAGCTGATGGAAGTGACCCGTCTGCGCTATACGCCGATCATGACCTTTATGAACAAACTTGACCGTGACATCCGCGATCCGATGGAGCTGCTGGATGAGGTCGAAAGCGAACTGAAAATCGCCTGTGCGCCGATCACCTGGCCCATCGGCTGCGGCAAGTTGTTTAAAGGGGTATACCACCTCTATAACGATGAAACCTATCTCTACCAGACCGGTAAAGGCCACACCATTCAGGAAGTGCGTATCGTTAAGGGGCTGAATAACCCGGATCTCGATACGGCGGTGGGTGAAGATCTGGCGGCGCAGCTGCGTGAAGAGCTGGAGCTGGTGCAGGGCGCATCACACGAGTTCGAGCAGGAAGCGTTCCTCAACGGTGAGCTGTCGCCGGTATTCTTCGGTACCGCACTGGGTAACTTCGGTGTAGATCATATGCTGGATGGCCTGGTGTCATGGGCACCGCGTCCGATGCCGCGTAAAACCGATACCCGTATCGTCGAAGCCAGCGAAGATAAATTTACCGGCTTTGTGTTCAAGATTCAGGCCAATATGGACCCGAAACACCGCGACCGTGTGGCCTTTATGCGTGTGGTGTCCGGTAAATATGAAAAAGGGATGAAGCTGCGTCAGGTCCGCACCGGCAAAGATGTGGTGATTTCCGACGCGCTGACCTTTATGGCGGGCGACCGTTCCCACGTTGAAGAAGCCTATCCTGGCGACATCATCGGCCTGCATAACCACGGCACCATTCAGATCGGCGATACCTTCACCCAAGGTGAAAACATGAAGTTCACCGGTATTCCGAACTTCGCGCCGGAGCTGTTCCGTCGTATTCGCCTGCGCGATCCGCTGAAGCAGAAACAGCTGCTGAAAGGGCTGGTTCAGCTGTCGGAGGAGGGTGCGGTGCAGGTGTTCCGTCCGGTACACAACAACGATCTGATCGTCGGTGCCGTCGGGGTGCTGCAGTTTGATGTGGTGGTGGCGCGTCTGAAGAGCGAATATAACGTCGAAGCGATCTACGAAGCGATCAACGTCTCTACCGCGCGTTGGGTTGAGTGCGACGATGCGAAGAAATTCGAAGACTTCCAGCGTAAAAACGAGGTTAACCTCGCGCTGGATGGCGGCGATAATTTGACTTATATCGCCCCGACCATGGTGAACCTGAATATTACTCAGGAACGTTATCCTGACGTCAGATTCCGCAAAACCCGCGAGCACTGATCGCACGCTATCCGAGCCATTCCAGCTGGAAATGGCCCTGTTTTCCCCGCTACAGACTCCTCCTAAAAAACTGCTTTTCCTCTCGTTTTGACGTGTGATCAACCAGTTAGCCAGACAAATCGCGAAATGCCGTCTATGATTATTCTATCGGACGGCGGAAGAGACTTCTCTTGTCCTTTACGTCCTGTAACCCAGCGGCGCCGTCTGCTGCTGTTGCGCCCACAGTTTTGGGCGAGTTAACTGATAGAAGGAATATACCGATGAACAAGACTAAGATTGCCAAAACCCTGATGGCTGCAATGATTGGCTCAGCACTGATCGGCGGCAGCGCGCTGGCTGACGAGTCGCTTTCTCTGAAAGCGTCGCAGACGGCAGACAGCACAGGTGCGAAAATCGACAGTTCTATGAAAAAAGTCGATGGTTATATGGATGACAGCGGCATCACCGCCAAAGCAAAAGCGGCACTGGTTGATGATGACGCGATTGAAAGTACGGATATCTCGGTAAAAACCCACCAGGGCTTGGTGACCTTAAGCGGTTTCGTCACCTCTCAGGATCAGGCTGAAAAGGCTGTGGGCGTGGTGCAGAAAATCGAAGGTGTGAAATCCGTCAGCGACAAACTAGAAGTTAAAGACAGCAAATCTCAATCAATGAAGGGTTATGCGGGCGATGCCGCTACGACCAGCGAAGTTAAAGCTAAGCTATTAGCGGATGACATTGTTCCGTCGCGCAACGTAAAAGTTGAAACCACCGACGGCGTTGTTCAGCTTTCAGGCCACGTTGCAAATCAGGCACAGTCAGACCGTGCTGAAAGCATCGCAAAAGCCATTGAAGGCGTGAAAAGCGTTAAGAATGACCTGACGGTAAAATCTTAATGGTAACCGTGCGGCCGTCTCACTGCTGGCCGCACGGATAAAAGATACCCATCCGGGGATGAAATAAGCAGTTCGATTTTCGATAGGGTAAGGAGAGGCTTATGTTTCGTTGGGGCATTATTTTTCTGGTGATCGCACTGATTGCTGCAGCGTTAGGTTTTGGTGGTTTAGCGGGTACAGCAGCATGGGCAGCTAAAGTTGTCTTCGTTGTTGGTATTATTCTGTTCCTCATCAGCCTGTTTACCGGCCGTAAAAAGCTTTAGCCGATGAGTCCTGCAGTTTAATGCAAAGCAAGTAAGCATAAAGCGGAGACCAATCATCCGTAGCCAGATCAGTGAGAAGCGGGATTTTTTCACACGGCTACATGGGCAAACCCCCACTGCGCGGGTTGTCCGGCTAAGGGATTGTATGACTGGTTCTCCGGAATGCTGCTGGATAGATGTGAATATCTATCAGCCCGCCCGTCGGAACCCCATTCGAGGTTCACACAGTGGGTATTCGCATTCCTGTTACGCTCGGCGCCATCGAACCTCTTGCGCTGACCCCTTTCAAATCGCATAAAATTGCGCTGGTCTGTGAAGGCGGCGGTCAACGCGGCATTTTCACCGCCGGGGTGCTTGATGAATTCCAGCGTGCCCGTTTTAATCCGTTTCAACTGCTGCTCGGCACCTCTGCGGGTGCACAAAACCTCTCTGCGTTTGTCTGCGGCCAGCCAGGCTATGCCCGTCGCGTAATCACCCGTTACACCACCAATAAACTCTTTTTTGATCCGCTGCGTTTTGTCCGCGGCGGTAATCTGATCGATCTCGACTGGCTGGTGGAAACCACCCGCAGTGAATTTCCGCTGGCAATGACCAGCGCTGAAGAAATGTTCTCGCGCGGGCTTGAGTTCTATATGTGCGCCTGCCGCAGCGACGACTATACGCCCGACTATTTCACCCCAACGGCGGACAACTGGCTGGAGCTGATCAAGGCCTCCAGCGCCATTCCCGGCTTCTACCGGCTTGGCGTCAATCTCGAAGGGATCAGCTATCTGGATGGCGGCATCAGCGATGCGATTCCGGTGCGGGAAGCGGCGCGCCGTGGCGCAGACACCATTGTGGTGATCCGCACCGTGCCTTCTCAGATGTTTTATACGCCGAAATGGATTAAGCGGATGGAGCGCTGGCTAAGCGCCGGTGCCTTTCAGCCGATGATTAACGTGCTCAATCAACATGAACAAAGCTACCGGGAAATTCAGCAGTTTATTGAAAATCCGCCCGGTGACTTACGGATTATTGAGATCTTTCCGCCGCATGTACTGGCCAGCAGCGCGCTCGGCAGCCGTATTTCGTCGCTGAACCAGGATTACCATCTTGGACGGCGCTGCGGCCGCTATTTCCTCGCCACGCTGGGCCAGTGGTTAAGCGACGCAGAGCCACTGACGCCGCGTATCGTCACGCCGCCGGCACGGGTGGCCAATGCGCCGGACAACCGCGAAATTATTATGCCGCCGTTGGCGGATAATGATGCTGATTACGATAAAGGATCGCTGGCATGAAGTTTATCGATACCCACTGTCATTTTGATTTCCCGCCGTTTGAGGTCGATACCGTCGCCAGCCTGGCGCGAGCTGCGGCGGCTGGCGTAGAAAAGATCATCATCCCGGCGATTGATGCCAGTCGATTCAGCCGGGTGTGCGAGCTGGCGGCCGGCCATGCTGCGCTCTACGCCGCGCTCGGGCTGCATCCGATCGCCATAGAAGCACATCAGGAGACACATCTCGATCAGCTGGAGCAGAAGCTTAAGCAGCGACCGCGTAAGCTGGTGGCGATCGGCGAGATCGGGCTGGATCTCTACCGCGACGATTCGCAGTTTGATAAGCAACAACGCTTTCTTGATGCCCAGCTTAAGCTGGCGAAACGCTATGATCTGCCGGTGATCCTGCACTCGCGTCGTACCCATGACAAACTGGCCCAGCATCTGCGTCGCCACGATCTGCCGCGCCGCGGTGTGGTACATGGCTTCGCGGGCAGTCTGCAACAGGCGCAGGCGTTTATTAAGCTCGGCTATGCGATTGGCGTCGGCGGCACCATCACCTATGAGCGCGCCAGCAAAATCCGCCAGACGCTGGCACAGCTGCCGCTTTCCTCATTGCTGCTGGAAACGGATGCGCCGGATATGCCGTTAAAAGGCTTTCAGGGGCAGCCCAATCGGCCTGAACGGGCGCGCCAGGTGTGGGAGACGCTCTGCACCCTGCGCGACGAGCCGCCAGAAGTGATTGCCGAGGCGCTGTGGCCTCACAGCCAGCAGCTGTTTCAGCTCGATCCCGCTTTTCCTGCCATCCGTAATGAACCCGCTAAGCTTTAATCTGGCGCCAGCTCGTGCGACTAAATGTGATAATGGTAACATTTTGCTGACTGGCGTATAGTGGGCTGTTAATGGCGTTATATGCGATTCTTATCACGGTAAGCGTGGTGGAATTGCATCATTTTCTTATTTAGATGTGACTGCTGGCACATAACAGGCCTGATAGTGTTATTATTATAACATTCCGTCGGCCAGCCGGTGGATCGCACCTCGATCCTTTGGAGAGCCTCATGACCGATATCAAACAGCAAGCCCTGCGTGTCCTGAAAATGATGGATTTAACCACGCTGAATGACGACGACACCGATGAAAAAGTGATCGCGCTTTGTCATCAGGCGAAATCCCCGGTGGGTAACACCGCAGCTATCTGCATCTATCCGCGCTTTATTCCGATTGCGCGTAAAACGCTGCGCGAGCAGGGTACGCCGGAGATCCGCATCGCCACGGTGACCAATTTCCCGCACGGCAATGACGACATTGAGATTATTGTGCTGGCTGAAACCCGCGCCGCTATCGCCTACGGTGCCGATGAAGTGGATGTGGTGTTCCCGTACCGCGCGCTGATCGCCGGTAACAGTCAGGTCGTTTTTGATCTGGTGAAAGCCTGTAAGACGGCCTGTGCTGAGGCCAACGTACTGCTGAAAGTGATTATTGAAACCGGTGAACTGAAACAGGAAGCGCTGATCCGTCAGGCGTCTGAAATCGCTATCGATGCCGGTGCTGACTTAATCAAAACCTCAACCGGTAAGGTGCCGGTCAACGCCACGCCTGAGGTGGCGCAGATCATGATGAGCGTCATCCGCGATAAAGGCGTCAGTCAGCAGGTCGGTTTCAAACCGGCGGGTGGCGTACGCACCGCTGAAGATGCCGCCATCCTATCTGCAACTGGCGGAAGATACGCTGGGTGAGGAGTGGGCCGATGCGCGTCACTTCCGCTTTGGCGCATCAAGCCTGCTGGCGAGTCTGCTGAATACCTTGGGTCATCACAGCGAAACCAGCAAAGCCGGTTATTAAATTTATCCTGCGGCGGTCACTGACCGCCTCTGTCACACCGCATTTCCCTGAGCCAAGGGGGCTACCTTGTTCCTGCCACAAGAAATTATTTGCAAAAAACGTGACGGTCACGCGCTGACTGACGTTGAAATCCGCTTCTTCATCAACGGCGTCCGTGATAACAGCGTCTCTGAAGGCCAGATTGCCGCGCTGGCCATGACCATCTATTTTCATGACATGACGCTGCCTGAGCGCGTGGCGCTGACCATGGCGATGCGGAATTCCGGTACCGTGCTGAACTGGAAATCGCTCAATCTGAATGGGCCGGTGGTGGATAAGCATTCGACCGGCGGCGTTGGCGATGTCACGTCGCTGATGCTCGGACCGATGGTGGCCGCGTGCGGTGGTTATATTCCGATGATTTCCGGCCGTGGCCTGGGCCATACCGGCGGCACGCTGGATAAGCTGGAAGCGATTCCGGGCTTCGACATCTTCCCCAGCGACGACCGCTTCCGGGAGATCATCAAACAGGTCGGGGTGGCGATTATCGGCCGGACCAATTCACTCGCCCCGGCGGACAAACGCTTCTACGCCAAGCGTGACATTACCGCCACCGTAGACTCGATCCCGCTGATTACCGCCTCGATTCTGGCGAAGAAACTGGCGGAAGGGCTGGATGCGCTGGTGATTGATGTCAAAGTGGGCTCAGGCGCCTTTATGCCGACCTATGAAGCCTCAGAGGATCTGGCGCAGTCGATTGTTGGCGTAGCCAACGGTGCCGGCTGCCAGACTACCGCGCTGCTCACCGATATGAATCAGGTGCTGGCTTCGTCAGCCGGTAACGCGCTGGAAGTGCGGGAAGCGGTGCGCTTCCTGACCGGTGAACAGCGTAACCCGCGCCTGCTGGAAGTGACGCTGGCGCTGTGCAGCGAAATGCTGATTTCCGGTAAGCTGGCCGCCAGTGAGACCGAGGCGCGGCAGCAGCTGATGAAGGTGCTGGATAACGGCAGGGCGGCAGATATTTTTGCCCGCATGGTGGCGGCGCAGAACGGGCCGGCCGATTTTGTCGAGCGCTACGATGCCTATCTGCCTGCGCCCGCTGGCGATTATCCACGCCAGCAACGAAGCGCAATGGCAACAGGCCGCCGCCGCGGTCAAAGCCGCGCTGGTGACCGGCGATACCGCACCGGCCGCTACGCCAGTGGTCTATCGTCGTGTGAGCGATGTCAGTTAACCGGGCAGTAACCGGTGCCAGCAGCAACGCATTCGGGTATGCTGATCTGATCGCTTTTTTTGACTTGTCACGCGCCATTGCGCAGGAGACTTGCATGAAACGTGCTTTTATTATGGTTCTCGACTCCTTCGGGATCGGCTCCAGTAAAGATGCCGATAAATTCGGTGACGCAGGTTCAGATACGCTCGGCCACATCGCTGAAGCCTGTTTCAACGGTGAAGCGGACAAAGGCCGTAAAGGGCCCTTACATCTGCCTAATATGACCGCGTTGGGTCTGGGTAAGGCTGCAGAGCTTTCGACCGGCCGCTTCCCGGCGGGTCTCGACCCGAACGCGAAGATCGCCTGCGCTTACGCTTACGCCAGCGAAATTTCGTCAGGCAAAGATACGCCGTCAGGCCACTGGGAAATCGCCGGGGTACCGGTGCTGTTTGACTGGGGCTACTTCAGCGATCAGGAGAACAGTTTCCCGGAGGAACTGCTCGATAAGCTGGTGGAGCGCGCTGAGCTGCCGGGCTATCTCGGTAACTGCCATTCTTCAGGGACGGTGATTCTCGATCAGCTGGGTGAAGAGCACATGAAAACCGGCAAGCCCATTTTCTACACCTCAGCGGATTTGGTATTCCAGATTGCCTGCCATGAAGAGACCTTTGGTCTGGATCGCCTCTATGCGCTGCGCCAAATCGCCCGCGAAGAGCTGACGGAAGGCGGCTACAACATTATTGGCCGCGTTATCGCCCGTCCGTTTGTCGGCGACAAAGCCGGTCACTTCGAACGTACCGGTAACCGTCACGATCTGGCGGTTGGGCCGCCATCAGCCACCATGCTGAAAAAGCTGGTGGATGAGAAGGGCGGTCAGGTGATTTCGGTGGGTAAAATCGCGGATACCTATGCCGAGCAGGGCATCACCAAAAAGGTCAAAGCGACCGGACTGGATGCGCTGTTTGACGCCAAGATTCAGGAAATGAAAATCGCGCCGGATCACTCGATTGTCTTCACTAACTTTGTCGACTTCGACTCGACCTGGGGACATCGCCGTGATGTCGCCGGTTATGCTGGCGGACTGGAACTGTTTGACCGCCGCCTGCCGGAGCTGATGGAACTGGTGGGTGAGGATGACATTCTGATCCTGACCGCTGACCACGGCTGCGATCCGACCTGGAAAGGCACCGAACATACCCGTGAGCACATTCCGATTCTGATTTACGGACCGAAAGTTGAGCCGGGTTCACTCGGTTATCGCGAAACCTTCGCCGATATTGGTCAGACAATTGCACACTATTTTGGCCTGTCCGACATGGATTATGGCAAGAACATGCTGTAAATCAGCGATTTAACAAGAATAAAGTAACAATGGCAACTCCGCATATTAATGCAGAAATGGGTGATTTCGCTGACGTCGTTCTGATGCCGGGCGACCCGCTGTGCGAAACACATTGCAGAAACCTTCCTGGAAAACCCGGTTGAAGTGAACAATGTGCGCGGCATGCTGGGCTACACCGGCACCTACAAAGGCCGTAAAGTCTCGGTAATGGGCCACGGCATGGGCATTCCTTCCTGCTCGAACTACACCAAAGAGCTGATCATCGACTTCGGTGTGAAGAAGATCATTCGTGTAGGTTCCTGTGGCGCGGTCCGTGCAGATGTCAAACTGCGCGACATCGTGATTGGTATGGGTGCCTGCACCGATTCCAGAGTAAACCGTATGCGTTTCAAAGATCACGATTTCGCGGCGATTGCTGATTTCGATATGGTGCGTAACGCCGTCGATGCGGCCAAAAATCTGGGTGTTGAAGCCCGCGTCGGTAATATCTTCTCTGCCGATCTGTTCTACACCCCGGATCCGCAGATGTTCGATGTGATGGAAAAATATGGCATCCTCGTCGTAGAGATGGAAGCGGCTGGCATCCACGGTGTGGCGGCAGAGTTCGGTGCTAAAGCGCTGACCATCTGCACCGTATCGGACCTATCCGTACCCACGAGCAGACCACTGCGGCTGAACGTCAGACCACCTTCAACGACATGATTAAAATTGCGCTGGAGTCGGTGCTGCTGGGGGATTAATTCACCCGGCGGGTTAACGTTCCCGCCTGCAGCCTGATGAATTTTCGTAATTTCGACGCTGAAGAGAAACTGTTTGCCCGTCGCGCGACGGTGGCTTTTGCTCTGGTCTGTCTCTGCTTCACTATTCTTGCTGTGAACCTGTATCGCCTGCAGGTGCGCGACCACAGCTACTATCAGACCCAATCCAACCAGAACGACATCAAAATGATCCCCATCGCCCCGACGCGCGGACTGATTTATGACCGCAACGGGATCGCGCTGGTACGCCATCACTCTGACGCCGTATAATATCACCGATATGCAGGCCACGATGCGGGCGCTGACGCCAATCCTTAACCTGACTCCCGATGAGATTGAGACCTTCCAGCATGCGTTAAAACAGACCAGCCGCTACAAGCCGGTGGTGCTGAAAGAGGAGCTGAGCGAGGAGCAGGTAGCCCGCTTCGCGGTTAACCAGTTTCGTTTTAGCGGTGCCAGCATCGAAATTTATCAGGATCGTGAATATCCCTACGGTGCTGATCTGGCGCAAGTGCTCGGTTATGTATCGAAAATCAATGATAACGACTACAAACGGCTGAATGCGGCGGGCATCGCCGAGAACTATGCCGCTGAACACAACATCGGTAAACAGGGCATTGAAGGCTATTACGAAACCCTGCTGCACGGTAAGCCGGGCTATCAGGAAGTGGAAGCGGATAAACACGGCCGTATCGTGCGGGTGCTGAAAGAGGTACCGCCGGTGGCCGGGAAAAACCTCACCCTGACGCTGGATCTGCATCTGCAGCAGTACGCCGAAAGCCTGCTGGCGGGCCAGCGTGCGGCGCTGCTGATTGAGGATCCGCATGACGGTTCGGTGCTGGCGATGGTCTCCAGTCCCAGCTACGACCCCAATCCGTTTGTGAAAGGCATCAGCTATCAGGCCTACAAATCGCTGCTGCAGGATAAGAATCTGCCGCTGATCAATCCCGTTACCCAGTGCCTCTATCCTCCAGCCTCGACGGTGAAGCCCTATATGGCTATGTCCGCGCTGCTGACCCATGTGATTACGCCGCAGTCGCAGTTCTTTGGCGCGCCCACCTGGACGCTGCTGGGCACCGATCGCCGCTATCGCGACTGGAAAAAAACTGGCCACGGCATGCTGGATGTCACGCGGGCGATTGAGGAGTCTGCGGATACCTTCTTCTATCAGGTGGCGTTCATGATGGGCATCGACCGTATCCACACCATGCTCAGTCAGTTTGGTTACGGCAAATCGACCGGCATCGACCTGAATGAAGAGTACAACGGCTTACTGCCGAGCCGCGAGTGGAAGCAGAAGGTGCACAAAAAAGCCTGGTATCAGGGCGACACCATTTCAGTCGGCATCGGTCAGGGCTACTGGATCGCGACGCCGATTCAGATGGAGAAAGCGATGGTGGCGTTGATCAATAACGGTCGGGTGATTGCGCCGCACCTGCTGCAGAAAGCGCAGCGCGGTAACTAGGTTGAGAACTACCAACCAAAACAGCCGGCGGTGCAGATTGGCGATCCGCATTAGCCATACTGGTCACTGGTGCGCCACGCGATGTTTGGTATGGCGAATGCGCCTAACGGCACCGGTTATAAATATTTTCATACCGCACCTTAATGGCATCGCAGCGAAAAGTGGCACCTCGCAGGTGTTTGGTCTTCGACAGAATCAGACCTATAACGCCAAAATGATCCCGGTCCGGCTGCGTGACCACATTTTCTATACCGCGTTTGCGCCGTTTAACGCGCCAAAAGTGGCGGTAACGCTGATTCTGGAAAATGGCGGTGGGGAAGGGGTAACGGCAGCACGGGTGATGCGTGCCATTCTGGATCACATCTTTATTCCGCCCGCGCCAGAAGCGCCGGTGGTGGCAGAGAAGAAGTAGCAGAGAAGAAATCAACAAAAGTGCAGCAGTATAAAAGGGGCCGTGGCCCCTTTGATTTTAAGATTTCAGCGTCTCGGTGACGTGACTGATGGCGCGCACCACATCCGTTGCGCCTTCACGAATTTCCGCAATCACGCCGCCCGCTTTCTGCGCCAGCTGCACCCCCTGATCGGCACGCTTCAGGTTCGATTCAATTCCCTTCAGCGCCTTATTCGCCAGCAGTTGGTTTTGCTGCACCCGGCTCTCAATCTCTGCGGTGGCGCGGTTGATGTTGGCCGCCAGCGTTCTGACTTCGTTGGCAACCACGGCAAAGCTGCGGCCATGGGTGCCCGCTCGCGCCGCTTCAATCGCCGCATTCAGCGCCAGCAGATTGGTCTGATCGGCAATGCGGCGGATGCTCTCCACTATAAAGCCGATCCGATCGGACGATTCGCTCAGGCCGGAGATATCCCCGGAAATTCCCTGCAGTTCCCCCGCCAGCGCGTTCATGGTCTGCACGCTATTGGCGATCACATCTACACCGACGCGGGTGCTTTCGTTGGTCTGCAGCGCAGTGTGATAGGCACGTTGTGCCGCCTCACGCTCCTGCTGATTCTTCTCGACCTGGGCGGTGACGTCGGTGGCAAACTTCACCACTTTATACAGTTTGCCTGCTCGTCGAACACCGGATTGTAGGTGGCGCGCAGCCAGACGGTACGGCCCTGTTTATTCACCCGGGGAAACTGACCCGAGATAAATTCACCGCGATTCAGCTGCTGCCAGAGTTCACTGTATTCGCGGCTGTTACGAATCGCTTCTGAACAGAACAGACTGTGGTGCACACCCTGAATCTCCTCACGACGGTATCCCATGGTCTTAAGGAAATTGTCGTTGGCTTTGAGCACTTCGCCTTTCAGGTTAAAGGCGATCACCGCCATTGAACGCTCAATCGCATTGGTCATTGCGCGCTGCTCTTGTGCGTCGTTTATGTGGCCGGTGATGTCAGTCGCCAGCTTAACGATTTTAAATACCCGTCCGTGGCGATCCTGCACCGGCACATAGTTGGCTTCGAGCCACACCGGTCGGCTGTTTTTGGCGACGCGGAGAAACTTGTCGCTGAAACTTTCGCCCCGGTTCAGCCGCAGCCAGAAGTCTTTGTAGTCTCTGGATTGCAGCTGATCCGGCGTACAGAACAGGCTGTGATGCTGGTCCTCAATTTCTGCCAGCGTGTAGCCCATCCGGTCGAGAAACAGGGCACTGGCGCCGATAACGGTGCCATCGGGCGTGAACTCAATCATGGCGATCGAGTCGTTAAGGGAGGTGAGGGTTGCTGCGGAGTGTGTACGCTTCTGCCAACTGAGGCGGGAAGCAATTCCTGATGTAATGGTGTAAAACAGGGTGATCCTTATTATTAGTGTTGGTCTCGTCACATTTATCGGCCTGATAGCGCCACAATTCAGCCTCAGCGGGCATCCTGGTTGAAATTTCGGCAGCCGATAGCACGATTTTTACCGGCAGCGGCGGGGCGGGAAGGTAGCGCTTTGATGGAAAAGCTGTCAGTCGAATTCATTTTGTTGAAAAGCGTTTGACGCTGTCGGGCCGCTTTGGTTTAATGCGCCCCGTTGCCCGAATAGCTCAGTCGGTAGAGCAGGGGATTGAAAATCCCCGTGTCCCTGGTTCGATTCCGGGTTCGGGCACCATCTTTAAAAGAACCCGCCTCTATGCTGTAACGTCAGGGCCGGGCCGCCTGATACCCTGTCCAGCCTGCAATTCGCCGCGCCTAATCGTGTTTTATAAGCCTCCCTTTACAGAATCGTGCGTACAGGCACAATAGCCTCTTTTACTCCTCTGTTATGGCTATGTCAGAAGAAGCGCTGCGACTACAGATACAAAACCTGAAAAAGCATAATGCGCGACTGAAGCGTATAGCTCATGACGCCCGTAACAAGCTCAACGCAGCCCTTGATGGTACTGGCCTCTTCCTGTGGCAACTGGATATCCCCAGCGGCAAGCTGGTGATCTTCAACCGACGCTGGGGCGCCATGCTGGGCTTTCAGCCAAAGGAAACCGACGCTAATTTCAAATCCTGGAAAGAGAGCCTGCATCCCGACGATGCCGCTGAGGTATTAAAAGCGTTTAACTATCATATCGCCGGAAAAGCGCCCTATTATGAAGCGCTGCACCGGATGATCGCTAAAAATGGCAGCATTACCTAGGTGCTGGATCGGGGACGGGTCAGCGAGTGGGATGAACAAGGCCGGCCGCTGAAGGTCACCGGCACCCATATCGACATGACCAAAGAGAAGCAGTATGAGGAGCAGCTCGCGCTGCTGGCACTGCACGATCCGCTGACCATGCTCACCAATCGCCATGCGCTGCAAAGTCATTTTCGCGAACTCAAAGCCCGAGGCCCGCTGTGCGTCGCGTTTATCGGTTTAGATAATTTCAAACACGTTAACGATACCTTAGGTCACCGCAGCGGCGATGAAGTCCTGATCCATCTCAGCCAGCGCTTTATCGACGTCTGTCCGCCAGAGATAATTATTGGCCGTCCGGGCGGGGATGAATTTGTGCTGCTGATGCCGTTTACGCTGCACAATCCGCAGGTCAGACAACTGGCATATGCCTGTCTGGATTCGGTTCTGACGCCATTTGATATGGCCAATGGCCATGCGATGATTGGTGCATCGATTGGTGTGACCCAGGTGCAGAAAAAAGATGATTTTGATTCTGCCCTGGCGCGCGCGGATGAAGCTATGTATCGCATTAAGAAAAGCGGTAAGCGCGGTGTAGCATTTGACCCGCTCTATCCCGATCCTGCCCGAGTTTTCACTGCTGCTTTACACTCGTTAGAGCGAATCGTGCCGTCACCTGAACCGGTGCGAGGATAACTGACGCTTTAGTAACATCACCTAATCCGGCCAGGCTGTCTCTCTTTTCACTGTTTGTTTAGTGCGTTTTCACACAAAAAAACATTTTTAGTATTAATCCGAGAAAAATCTGCCAGTCGTTATACAAAACATTTTTCACGCTTCGCTTATATAAGACGCCTTTCCGTCCCGCGTTTAGCTACTTGATTATAAATTTTTACCCATAAGAGGACTATTTGATCATTTATTGATCAATCCGCTCAGGTTTTATCTGGTTTTAATCTTAACTCACGCTTCGCTTATTTTTTACAAAATTTGAATCCCTTTTAAACCCCTTTCACGCTTCGCTTAGGGAAATTGATCGTTTGTTGATCATCTTCACTAACTGTTTCGTATAACGATGTTATCACACCGCTTCGCTTATATTGTTTTCAATTGGACTTTTTTTGAAAAAGATCGATTAATAGAGTTCGCAATTTCTCTGGAAAGGCCTTTGATTTTCCATGGCACCTTTTTCAGTGGTTATGAAGATTAGTTGCGGAGCTTTATCAGCCAGTAAAGCTAATCGCCATAAATTAACCAAAATCGGCAGGGGTTTTCTATTTTCCCAGCTTGATAGACGAAATTTTATGGCTACATTTATATTTGCTGAATCGGCCTGATGAAGCATCAACTGTGCTATTTCTATTATTAAATCCAATGAGGAACACAGAATGACTCAATATCGTGGTGGAGCGGGAAATTTTGCTGCGGACAGAGAGCGTGCGGCTGAAGCGGGACGTAAAGGGGGCCAGAAAAGCGGCGGTAACTTTAAAAATGATCCCGAGCGCGCCATTGAGGCAGGTCGGAAAGGAGGCAAAGTAAGTCGCCGGAGCTGAACGTCTTTAACTCTGCTGTAACAGCAGTTACCATCAGTTCGCTGGGCAATGTTAAATCTATTTAATTCTCCTGCATGATAATTACTGCCAGCATTATGCCAGCGCTTAATCAATAGCGGTGGCAGAATAGTCGACCGAACCGGAAGGGCTAACCCCTTCCGGTTTTTTTATTTCTTATGCTTTTAAGTTGTACGGATTAATAAAGCGCTGTACAGATTAGACCGCCGGTTAGATTTTCCTATGGTTTTTTATTGGATCGAATTTATACAAGTTGAATTTTATTTGTACAGGTTTTGTGCTTTAGCGAAGCCGTAATAACAAAAAACATTAGATCGCTAACGTATTGCTGCAAAAGAAAAGTGCATTTTACATGCCACTTCTGGCTTAAATTCGTACCGATGCGGCGTGCAATATAAAGAATCTCCGCTAGAATTTTTAGGTGTCAACGATACGACTGGCGTTGCGTTATTTCTGACTTACCGCAACTTTTCAATCAATGAGGCTATCTTATGACAATTAAAACGCTAAACGATCTTTTCATCCATGATTTGTCTGATGTTTACAGCGCTGAGAAACAGATAACTCGTGCATTGCCGAAAATGGCACGCGCTGCCAGTGATGAAAAACTTATCGCTGCGTTTAATCAGCATATTGAAGAGACAAGTGGCCAAATCGAACGGCTGGACGAGTTAGTGGAAGCCACGCCAGAGGTAAAAATCAAACGAATGAAATGCCATGCGATTGAAGGTCTGGTTGAAGAAGCGCAGGAAATCATTGATTCGGTAGAGAAGGGTGAAGTGCGCGATCATGGCTTGATTGGTGCGGCACAAAAAGTTGAGCACTATGAAATTGCTACCTACGGCACCCTGCATGCGCTGGCATTGAAACTGGGTTACACCCAGGCGGCAAAATTGCTGGAACAGACCCTGAATGAAGAGAAGCAGACGGATGAGAAGCTCACTTCGGTGGCGGAATCCATTACTGTGTCTTAAGGAGTAGCAAATGACTGCAATCGAAAATTATCATGACTGGCTGCGCGATGCGCATGCGATGGAAAAACAGGCTGAAAGCATGCTGAGCAAAATGTCTGGCCGCCTGGAGCACTATCCGGCGCTGGAACAACGTCTGGCTCAGCATCTTGAAGAGACCAAACATCAGCTCACGCTGCTGGAGCAGCTGCTCGACACCCACGGCATTGATCATTCGGTGATGAAAGATGTGATGGGCAAAGTGGCGGCGACTGGCCAGGCGGTAGGCGGCATGTTCAATTCAGATGAAGTGGTAAAAGGCGCAATCAGCGGCTATGTCTTCGAAAATGCGGAGATCGCCAGCTATACCGGCCTGATTGCCGCGGCTGAACAGGTCGGTGACGCCGAGGGCGTCAGAGTGCTGACCGAGATTCGTGAGCAGGAAGTGGCGATGGCCGAGTGGCTGCTTCAGCATCTGCCTGAGGTAACGCAGCAGTTCCTGCAGCGTGCAGCACAGCCTGGCGTTGAAGCTAAGAAATAATATTCAACGCGAAAAGAAGCCGGGCATGCCCGGCTTTTTTGTGGCTGGCTGTCAGGTAAAGCGGTGTCGTCGCCTGATGCTCAACCTTTCTACCTGCAACTGACTTAATACGCCATCAGATGGCCATACATCGTCATCAGACGACGCGTAACGCCGTTGGTCCAGCTGAAGCCATCCTGCAACGGATATTCGCCGCCGCCGCCAGGACGGGCGCGATCGCCGCTGATGTCATATTTCTCGACCAGTTTGTGGTGCAGCTGGTAGAAATTATTCACCGTATTTAGCCAGTTCACCGCGATTTCACTCGCCAGCGTCTCTTCGCCATAGTTATTCAGCCCGACAATCGCCATCCACTGCATCGGTGCCCAGCCGTTGGGTTTATCCCACTGCTCGCCGCTTTCCACAATTGAGGTCAGCAGGCCGCCGTTGCTCAGCAGCAGATGACGCAGCGCAATCGCTTGGAGGTGCGCCTGATGCGGCGTGGCTAAGCCGACAAACAGCGGAACCACTGCGGCGGCGGTAAACGCGCCGAAGCGCTCACGACGCCAGTCATAGTCGCGGAACACCCCGGAAGTGCTGTCCCACAGATAGCGGGTGATTGCGTGTTTACGCGCCTCGGCTTTTTTCTGCCAGGCCAGCGCCGTCAGCTCTTCGCCTTTGGCGTGCGACAGTGTCGCAATCATCAGCTCAAGCTTGTAGATAAACGCATTAAGGTCGATCGGGATAAACTGAGTTGTCCGGATGCTCGACAGGCGTTTCGGGTTACGCAGCCAGCGTGACGAGTAGTCCCAGCCGGATGCCGCACCGGCACGCAGGTCGCGATAAACTTCGCTCGCCGGACGCTTAGACTGGCGTGCTGTTTCCACATCCTCGATCCACGATTCGTCGCGTGGCGTATCGCGGTCATCCCAGTAGCGGTTCAGCAGCGAACCGTTCGGCATCCGCACCACGTGGCGATAGGCCTGGTTCGGCATCAGTGAACCGGCACCGTCCATCCAGAACTGATACTCCTTCATCAGCTGTTCCTGATAACGCTTGGCACCGCGTACGCCATCCTCTTCAAACAGCTCGACCATCAGCGCAAATACCGGCGGCTGAGAGCGGCTGAGGTAATAGGTGCGGTTACCGTTTGGCACATGGCCGTAATTATCAATCAGCCAGGCGAAGTTATCCGCCATATGACGCAGCAGGTCGTCACGACCTGACTCGGCGAGGCCGAGCATGGTGAAGTAGGAGTCCCAGTAGTAGGTCTCGCCAAAGCGTCCGCCTGGCACCACGTAGGGTTTCGGCAGCGGCAGCAGAGAAGAGTGCGGCATATGTTGCTGCGGCATTTTGGTCAGAACCGGCCACAGGTCATCAATATGCTCGTTCAGCGTTTTATCCGGGTTGGAGACATAAAAGCTTTCATTTACGCCAGGCAGATAAAAGTGATCGGCGACAAAACGCGACAGGTCGAAATCACTGCTGCGTTTCTGTCGACGATAGCGCATCAGCACATCCAGCGGATCGTATTTTGGCGAGCAGTCGGGAAAGGTTTTGCTATCCTCGAAAATGCGCGACATCTGAACGTGTTCAAACAGTTCCAGATAACGATCGGCAGGGGTGAGCGCGTCCGGAGCCGATAAGCCTTCAATCAGCTCTGGCTCCGGTTCAGAATCCTGCATGCGATCCAGTTTCAGTTCATGGGGATCGTATTGATACTCAACTTCCGCCCCGGCACGAACCTCTTCAAGTGCATTTATTTGCTGGGGATAAGTATTAATAGCGGCCTCCTGAGCGGTCGGGGTTGCACAAAGGACAAATTATAGCCCTCTGATGCTGCGGTACAACAATGCAGAATATCTATGAACGTAATAAAAATTGTCTATTAATCGACGTTTTTGGATAAATTCCAGACAATTCAACCAAATATGCCATTGTTCACAAAAAACGCATTTCAGACGAATCTCTTAGTCAGCAAAAGAAAAAGATTTTGCCTGAAGAAAACCGGCGTTTATTTACAATTTGTAAGATAAGCGTGGCGGGAAATTGGGTGCATAAAGATGGCATACGCAACGCCAGAATGGCATGAAAACGCGCCTCAGCCGGACGAAAAGGGCGGGCAAATGCTGCCCGCCGGGTGGATAGCGGCTTAGCGCTGTGCCAGTGCTGCGCCAATCACATCCTGATAAGGCGTAGTCGTATGCCCGATTAGCTGGCTCAGTTGGTGGGAGTCATCAAACAGCCCGCCTTGCTCTGCGCCTGCATCCGAGTCGGCCAGCATCTCTGCCAGACCCTCAGGTAATCCCGCCGCTTTGAGAGCCGAGGCAAACTCCTGCTGAGACAAATTGACGTAATCCACCTTCTCACCGCTCTCAGCAGCAAACTGCGCCAGGGTGTAGCTGTCGTCACCGGCCAGTTCATACACTTTGCCCGCCTGATTATCCCGGGTCAGCACTTCCGCTGCCGCATCGGCATAATCCTGGCGTGCCGCAGAGGCGATTCGGCCTTCGCCCGCCGCGCCAATGAAGGCATGGTGTTCCAGCGCCGGAGCGATACTGGCGGCATAGTTTTCGCCACCCGCCGGGCTGCACCCGCATTCACAGATCTTTCAGCACGAAATTCTGGGCGACGGCCAGCTGCCGCAGCACACCCAAATAATCCTGCCGCATCCGGATTTAACGACACGCTGTAATCGTTCTGCCGGTAATCGAGAGGCCGCCCGTTCAAAGGCGCGGCGGGGTATTACCGGCAGAAAAACGCGCCTGTCACCTGCTGTGACGGTGACATCACTTCCAGCCGATATCACCTCCTGCCAACAGGGCTACCGACTGGCTATCAGTTCTGTTTGCTTCTCCTGCCTTCGCTGATCTGCACCTGATGCTGACTCTCCGCTATCGCTTGCCATTTGTAGCTGACCGGCCTTTTCAATCTAGGTATCACCACCTGACGTCGCATCAGATGCGCAGATAAAATATATCTTAATCACGGCCTATCGCATTTTTCGTCACTGTGTTGAAGATATATCATAGCTAACCTTAGCCAATCAGATGAGAATGATTTTGATTCCATGATTTAGCTGATGCCCTGACGTGACGGGCATTCACACCGTTTCAGGAGAGATCTTTTGCCAAACCCTAACTCTGATCGCCTTCCTCAGCGCGTCCGTAACGAACTGCGCTTTCGTCATATTCAGGTGGCGAGTAAAACTAACATTGCCGGTAACTTCTGGCGCATTGAATTCAGCGGCAGCGATCTGGCGGGCTTTACTTCGCCGGGCTTTGACGACCACATTAAGGTCTTCTTTCCCGCCACCGCCGGTGAAACGCCGGTACTGCCGCAGATAACTGACCAGGGGATTGTCTGGCCAGACGGTTTGCGTCCGGCGGCCCGTGACTGCACGCCGCTGGCCTTTGATGGCATATCGTCGCTGACGCTCGATTTCTATATTCATCAGCAGGGCGTCGCCAGCGACTGGGCGAGCCAGGCGCAGATCGGCGACAGTCTGATTGTCGGCGGCCCGCGCGGTTCGCTGATCGTACCGACCGATTACGCGTTCCAGCTTTATGTTTGCGATGAAACCGGCCTGCCTGCTTTTGCGCGCCGTCAGCGTGATATTGCCGGGTCGGATCTGCACCTGTTCGCCTATTACGATAAGGCCACCGGCCGTGATTATTTAACCGATACGGCGGGCGTTAATCTGAACTGGCTCGGCAGCGGCCAGATGCAAATCGCCCAGCTCAGCCAGCTAACCGATCGGCTGGCAATGCCGTCTGAAGATTACTTCATCTGGCTCACCGGCGAAGGCGAGTTTGTTAAAGCGCTGGTTGAATTTTGCTAGGTGGCGGTCTACCATCAATCTCCTTTTCTTCTCCCCGGGCAGGCAATGAAAGACCATTTAGCATCTTCATCTGGCGATCAACCCACGCGCGCAGGCGGTTGCGGCAGCCGGCGTAAGCGGCGGGAAAAAATGCTGGAGGCGAGTGATATTCGTCTGCTGATGCTCCATTTTCTTGCGCAGAATGCCGCGCACGGCTATGAGCTGATCAAGTCGGTGGAGGAGTTGTCGAAAGGGGAGTATTCGCCCAGTCCGGGCATCATTTATCCCAATCTGACGCTGCTGGAAGAGATGGAGGCGATTGAGGTGGTGGACGCGCAGGCCACCCGCAAAGCCTACCGGCTGACCGACGCTGGCGAGACGCTGCTGGCCGCCAACCGCGACCAGATTGCCAGCCTGATCGGGCGTTTATCGTCACTGGCTATTCTGGTCAATAACCGCAGTATTCCTGCGGTTGAACAGGCGATTCACGAACTGAAAATGGCGCTCAATACGCGACTGGCGCAGCAGGATATCTCTGAGGCCGCGCTGCAGACGCTGATCGCGGCGCTGCAGGACGCGGCAGAAAAAATTACCCGTAGCTGACCTTTCCCCTTTTGCGGGTAGCCAGCCGGCGACCTAGCTCACTTCAGGTTTGTGCTTATCAATGTGACCCAGCGTACGATCCGGGAAACAGGTGTCACGCACCCGCTGCTTCAGGCTGGTGGCGTCAGGAAAGCCACCGTCCCGTTTACGCTCCCACAGCAGATGTTCATCAAGGGTAATCTCGAAGATACTCCCGGTGCCCGGCCTCAGCGTCACTTCCGCCAGATCGTCAGCGAAGGTGTGCAGGAGTTCCTGTGCCATCCACGCTGAACGCATCAGCCAGTTGCATTGCATACAGTAGTGGATAACGACCACAGGTTTTTGTGCCATAACTCTATTCCTTTAACGTATTGATAAATTACCGTTTAGTTGTAGTTAACAAACTGTGCGCTGCAAAATAGAGTTAAATGTAAATAAGATTGCTAATGATTAGCAATTGCATTGAACTCCAGATCATAATTTACAGTCAGAAATAAGTCCGGTTTTTACGGCTTTTGCACAGAGCCGTCTTGATGACGCCAGCAAGCAAGTGAGCGAATACTAACAGGTAATCAGGCAATTCGCGCCCATGTCATTATTTTTTCAGGGATTGACGCAACAGCGTCTGTGTAAACTGGCGTTACTCGCCTCTGCCATCCACGCCACCTGCAGTTATGCCGCCGGGAGGGAATCTGCTCCGCTGGCGCGCACCGATTACAGCCAAAGCCAGGCCGAAGCGGTAATTACGGTCACGGCGCCCGAAATCAAAAAAACGGCAGGCAGCAAAACCAGCCTGTCGGCAGCCGATCTGCAACAGCGCGGTGCCACCGATTTTGGCTCAATCATGCGTTATGAACCGCTGATCAGCACCACCGGCGCGCAGGGGGGATCGTCTGCCGGCAAGAGTGGCTTCGATCGGGCGGGCTATACCGGCTACAACATTCCGCGGGCTGGAAAGTAACCGCGTCGGGCTGGACGTGGATGGCATCCCGTTACCCCAGGCAACCGGTCGCAGTTAAGTCGGGCGTGCCGGGCTGGACAGTTTCGGTATTGGCCGTGACTACATCGACCCTTATCTGTTTGGCCGCATCGACATTGAAAAGGGCGCCACTGCGGTTGATCAGCCCAACACCTCGATTGGCGGCAATGTCTCGTTCCGCAACAAATCCCTCGACGATTACCTGCGCTTGGAAAACCGACCTATTTCGGCTACCAGAGCGACTATGATTCTTCTAACCGCAGCTGGCATAACGGCCTCACCGCCGCGGCAGGCGACGATGAGTTGCGCGGTATCTTTGTCTACAGCCGTCGCGACGGCCAGCAAACCCGCAATAACAGCGACACCCTGGATGCGTATCCTGCTAACTGGCACTCCGATGCCTTTATGAGCTCCGGTATTTGGCAGCCTAACGATGCGCATCAGCTGAGCGCCACCGTCGACTACTACCAAAAAACCAATCACAGCCATTACGACAGCTGGGATACCTCAGGCAATACGGTCTGGGGCACCGCGCAGCAGCAGAGCGATACGCGCCTCTGGGGCATCAGCTTTGCTCATGAATACACGCCTTACAATGACATCATCGACAGCCTGACCAGCCGTATTTACTGGCGACAAACTGAGGCGCACGACAATACCCTGATGCCGTCAGGCGCCACCGCTTGGCAAAACGTCTATTCCGATTACAACAGTGACACCTACGGTATCGACACCCGGGCGACCAAAACTTTGGGTGACATGAGCTGAGTGGCGGGCTGAATGCGCGGCGGGTGGATACCGAGCGGCCGTTCCGTCAGTCCCCGGCCCCCCAGTGTTTATAGTGTCATCATGCAGCCGCAGGCCAATAGCCGCAGCTATACGCTGGGCGGCTACCTGCAGGACAAAATCAATTTTGATGCTGACGGACATAAAGCGGCGGTGATCCCCGGCGTGCGGGTGGCATACCAGAACACCAAACCGCGTGATATCAACGCTGACCACCAACAGCAGAGTACTCGATGCCAGTGAAGTTTCTGTGCTGTACGGTTCGGCCAACACCGATACGCAGGTGTTACCGTCGATCGCTTTCCGGTACGATCTCACGCCTGGCCTGGTGACCTATCTGCAATATACCCGCGGTGCGCAGTTCCCTAATGATAGCCAGCTGTATGGCTCATGGAACCTCGGCTCCAGCTATGCCGGCACCGCGCAGTACGCGCTGATTGGCAACCCGGATTTAAAAACCGAGACCAGCAATAACTATGAGTGGGGCGTGAAAGGCCAGATGACCGAGGGCATTACGGTTAATGCCGCGGCGTTTTATAACGACTACAAAAACTTTATCGCCTTTACTCGCTACAGCCGCGCGGCAAATCCGGGTAAGTTCGTTAATGTCCCCAGCAACATCTACACCACTTACCAGGCGGAGAACCGCGACAAGGCTTATATCTACGGCGCGGAAATCAGCAGCAAAGTGAACGTCGGAAGCTGGTTCCGGCAGCTGGATGGCCTGAGCGCCAGGCTGGCGTTTGGCTACACCCAGGGGGTGGACCTCGGCGACCGCTATATCGACCTGGAGAGCGTGGCCCCGATGAAAGCGATTGTCGGACTGGCCTGGGATGACGAGGCGCGCGGCTATGGCGCGGCCGTCACCGCCACCTTTGTCAAAGGCAGACAGGCCAGCGCCACCAACCGTAACAGCTATGCCAACAGCGGCGGCAGCCTGACAGAGTCCAGCACCGACTATAATGCGGGTGCCCGGTTACGGCATGGTGGACATGACGGCTTACTGGCGGGTAACGCCACAGGTCAGGCTGAGCGGTGGGCTGTATAATATCACCGATCGTAAATACTGGGATTACCTCAGCAGCCGTGAACTGACCAGTGCCACCCAGCAGGAACGCAACGATCAGGCGCTGGCGGTGATGCCGGGCCGTACTTTCCAGTTAGGCGTTAACGTCGATTTCTGATCACTGATACTTGGCGCTGAAGCCGGGCATCACCATGGGAGCACCTTATCATGAATTCTGTTTACCAGCACTACCTCGCCCTGAAAGGCGAACAACCGAAAAAGTATGCCCGTGACCTCGCGACTTTAATCGGCATCAGCGAAACGGCGCTGTGCCAGGCGCGTATCGACGTGGATGCCCGGCGGCTGAAGTGCGACTTTCCGGCGCTGCTGAAGGGGCTGGAGTCGGTCGGCCAGACCAAAAGCATTACCCGGAACGCCTATGCCGTTCATGAACAGCTGGGCGAGTACAAAAACCTGCAGCTCGGTGCCCATGCGGGTCTGGTGCTGAACCCGCGCGCGCTGGATCAGCGTCTGTTTGTCGCCCAGTGGCGTAGCGCGTTTGCCCTGCAGGATCAAACCGCACAGGGCGAACGGCACAGCATTCAAATCTTCGATCGCCACGGTGATGCAGTACTGAAGATCTATGCGACCGATCAGACCGACCGGGCGGCGTGACAGGCGTTGATCGCTGCGTTTACCGAGGCCAGTGCGGCGCCGCTGCAGGTGGAGCCAGTCTTTGCCGTCGCCGTCGATCGCGAATGGCGCGCCATGACCGACGTTCATCAGTTTTTCAGCCTGCTCAGGCGGCATAACCTGTCGCGCCAGCAGGCGTTCCGCGCCGCCGGAGACGATCTGGCCTGGCAGACCAGCAACGATGCGCTGGCGCGCCTGTTGCAGATGGCGCAGCAGGCGGGTAACGAAATTATGATTTTTGTCGGTAAAACCGGGGCTGCACCCAGATTTCCACCGACGCGATCGACAAGCTGGTGCCGCTGGAAAACTGGCTCAACGTCTTCAATCCTCACTTCACTCTGCATCTGATGGCGGACCAGATCAGCGAAAGCTGGATCACCCGCAAACCGAGTGGCGACGGCTTTGTCACCAGCCTGGAACTGTTTGCCGCCGATGGCACGCAGATCGCCCAGTTGTACGGGCAGCGAAGTGAAGGCACGCCGGAACAGACACGCTGGCGCGAGCAAATCGAGGCCCTGCGCGCGACGGGAGCAATGGTATGAAATGGCTGAGTCTGCTGGGCCTGCTGCTGGTGCTGCCTTCGCTGGCGGCGGAGCGGGTGGTATCGATTGGCGGTGACGTCACCCCAGATTATCTATGCGCTGGATGCCCAGCAGCAGCTGGTGGCGCGCGACAGCACCAGTCTGCGTCCGGCGCTGGCCACCCGGCTGCCGGCTACATGCGCCAGCTCAGTGCCGAAGGGATTCTGGCGCTTAAACCGACGCTGGTGATCGCCAGTGCGCAGGCTAAGCCGTCGCGAGTACTGCAACAGATTGCCCAGGCCGGGGTGCGCGTTGTCACGGTCAGCGGCGAGAACAGCCTGCATGCGATCCCACAAAAAATGATTACTATTGGTCAGGCGCTCGGCCATCAGACCGAGGCGTGCGGTACAGCGCCAGTTCGCGCTGCACTTTCTCGCCACCGGCTCCCGTGACCAGCTCACCAGTGGTGGTCGCTCTTACCGGAAGAGAAGCCGACTGAGCCAGCAACTGACGCGCTAAACGGGCCTGAACAGCTTCACGCGCGGCGTCCGGCAGACAATCAACGTGATACTCGAAGGCTTTGGTGCCCTGACGGCGTCGCATCATTTTCTGGTAAACCAGCGGCGCACTTATTCAGGGTGTATCGCACGCCCTGAACCGTACCAGGCAAACCAGGCAGGCCAATTAACTCATTTACCGTGACGTACATATCAGGACGCCTTCCGCATATAACTCTTTGTCTGATAACGGCTGGGCCAGATATCTTCCGGCGCGACCTCCAGTGCAGCGGCCACGATCTCCTGATAAGACCTGCATTTTGTCCTCAGCACCGACTTTAAGGAGCCTGCTGCATAACCATTTCTGCGGCTCAGTTCGGCGAGGGACAAACCACGCTTGTGCAGCTCGCGGATGACATCCTCAGAGTGCCAATCAGAAACAAGATCTTCTTTTCGATTCATCATTCATCTATCCTAAAATATTATCCCGAAGGATAAATCGTTGGTTATCTCTTCGGATAAAAGTATTGATCTACGAAAAGAAAATTACAAGATTTTTTCTATAAAAAGACATAAATGATCTTTATGTAGACGTTTTGCTTGTATATCATTGGGTTATAGGGAAAAGAAAATGGCAGAGCCTAAAGAAAGTAAATTTGCTTTTGATGAGGAAGGAAAGAAAGTATTCAGGGTAGGTTGAGGCAGTTGTTCAGAGGACGTAACTTACGGCGCGTTGCCACCGAGTGGGGGTTGCCGTACTCAACTCTGAACAATTACTTTACAAAGGGCGCCAAGCCAGGTCTTGATGTAGTTGAAAATATTTGCAATATAGAAAATGTGTCTCTTGAATGGCTGATCACTGGCAAGCAGGATATAAAATCTAGTCCGCAATCGTCAAAAGTGGATGAGTTACGTTCTGCATGGAGCCTGGCTTTCGAATTTATGGACAAACATGAAGCCGAGACAATTCTCCGTATCCTCCTTAGTGGTGGCGCTCGAGGACTCATCCGATTAGCTGAACATGAGGCAAGCCTGGAGGAAGCCTTTATGCTACTTCCGCCAGAGCTGAAAGAGAGAGCAATAAACCTCATCGACGCGCATGTTGAGGCTAAAAAAGGGGCATCTGAAGGGCGTGAGGTGAACAGCGCAGATAGCCTAGCAAAGGAAGCTAAGCGGGCAGGTTAAGTTAAGTAAGCGGAGACAGCCGCTTGCTGTCAGATGTAATGCATATTTTTTATGAGATTATTGAGTTCAGCCAACTTTCTTAGCTGCCTGCTTAAACGAAAATCAAAAGTGATTTAAACGCAGTTCAAACTCATACAAGCAATAATCATTCGAGTATCAAATACCGTTCGAAAAAATCAGTTTTGAATCATTTTTTCGCGATGAGTATAAAACCCCAGATTTCGACCAATGCCGCGCCAGTCAAAGGCTGTCGGCTTGCTTGAGGCATGCACGATCAGTATCAAAATGATTACCCCCTCACAGGCGCAGGCACTGGCACAGCAGATGACACAGCAGATCGGCCAGCTGCCATAGCAGACGCTGCCGGTGAAGGTGCTCTACATTATGGCCAACAGCGGCATGAAATCGATGGCAGCGGGTAAGCAGACCGCTGCCGATAGCGCCATCCGCAGCGCCGGGCTGGAGAATGCTATGGGCAGCGTGCCGCACTATCAGGCGCTGTCGCAGGAAGGGGTGATCGCTGCCGCAACGGATCTGGTGGTGATGGGTGAAGAGGGGTTGCAAACCATCGGCGGCGAACAGCGCCTGTGGCAGCTACCCGGCCTGGCGCTGACGCCAGCCGGTCAGCAGCATCATTTACTGGTGATCGATACCCAGGCACTGCTGGGCTTTGGTCTGGATACGCCGCGGGCCATCGTCCGGTTACGTCAGGCAGCGGAATCTCTGATGCATGAACGGTAATACGCTGCGCGGGCTGGCGCTGATGACCCTTATGCTGCTGGTATCGATGGTGCTGGCGGCCACAACCTTGGCGCGACCCTGTCGCTGGCGCTGTGGCTGCCGATGATCGCCGCGTTTATCGGCAGCTTGCTGGTAACGCTGCTGATCTTCAGCTTCAGCCGGCTGGCGCGCGGCAATCTGTCGCGGCTGAGTAACGATCAGCAACTGCGTCAGCTGTCGCTGTGGGGGATGGGCAGCCTGAGCCAGGCGCAATGGCCGGCGCTGCTGCTGTTACAGACCGGCGCGCGCCAGCTGAATCTGCTGCAGGCGGGGGGAAGAGGATGCCCATTACATGGGCGTTGATGTGAAACGCACTCAGCACCGGTTACTGATCCTCAGCGCGCTGCTGGTCGGCACTGCGGTTTCGGTCAGCGGAGTGATCGGCTTTGTCGGCTTAGTGGTGCCACACGTGATGCGTTTTTGTCTTGGCAGCGATCATCGCTGGCTGCTGCCCGGTTCGGCGCTGGCCGGAGCGATCCTGCTGCTGCTGGCTGATACCCTGGCGCGCACGGTGGTGGTGCCGGCGGAGATGCCGGTCGGCCTGCTCACCAGCCTGATTGGCGGGCCGTGGTTTCTCTGGCTGATCCTGCGTCAACAGCGAGGCATCGAATGAACGAATTACTGCAGGCCACGGATCTCTGTTTATTCCGCGATGGCAAGGCGATTATCGATCGGCTCGACGTGACGCTGGCGGCTGGTGAGATGGTGGCGCTGATTGGCCCCAACGGTGCCGGTAAATCGACGTTGCTGCGCCTGCTGACGGGTTTCCTGCCGCCCGATCGGGGTGAATGTCGTCTGGGCCCGGCCCCGATGGCGGACTGGTCACGCCATCAGCTGGCACGCCGCCGGGCGGTGATGCGTCAGCAAACCCAGCTAACCTTTTCTCAATCCGCCGAATCGGTGGTGGCAATGGGACGTGCGCCCTTGCCGGAGGCCGGTAGCCAGCAGATTGTGGCTGAGGTCATGCAGCTGACCGGCTGTGATTCGCTGGCCCAGCGCGACTACCGCCAGCTTTCCGGCGGTGAACAGCAGCGGGTGCAACTGGCACAGCTGTGGCGCCGCAGGCGGTGATGACGGAAGCGACGCTGACACGCTGGTATCAGGCTGAGTTGCAGGTCACGCAGGGCGCGGGCGGACAGCCGCATATTCAGCTGCGGGTTTAGACCGTTTCGCTTTTTAAACATTGTGTTGCGAGGTTCTGTCTTGCCAGTTTTGCGCCATACTTGTGTTCTTGGGTGAGTTATTAAGGAGACAATAATGGCGCAATCATTAGACCAAACCGCTAAACAACTGGGTGAAATTTTACCCTCTTCCGGACTTCATCTTGCTACTGCCGAATCCTGTACCGCCGGGTTGATCAGCATGACGCTGGCGGCGGTGGAAAACAGCGGCAACTTTTATACCAGTGGCTTTGTGACCTACAGCGAGAATGCCAAAATCCGCCTGCTGGAGGTTCGTCCCTCGACGCTGGAGCAGCATACGGCGGTCAGTGAACAGACGGTGCGGGAAATGGCGCAGGGTGCCTGCGCGCGCTCCGGCGAGCCGGTCGGGCTGTCGATCAGCGGCTATGCCGGGCCTGATGGCGGTGAAGATGGCACGCTTGCGGGCACCATTTGGTTTGGCTGGGTATTGCCGAACGCTCGTGACGATGCCGAGTGCCGTCAGTTCAGTGGCGATCCGAAATCGGTGATGGAGCAGGGGGCGCAGTTCGCGCTGGCAGGCCTGATTAAACGGCTTCAGCTGCCGGATAAGGCGTAATCGCCTTAGAGACAGTCGACGATCAGGCGGCCACGGACTTTGCCATCCAGCAGGTCCTGAGCCACTTGGCTGGCTTCGCTTAAGGGAATCACCTGCGTCAGCTGGCTCAGCAGATCGCTATCGAGTAACTCTCCGAGCCGTTGCCAGGCTTGCTGGCGCAGCGGGATCGGACACATCACACTGTCCACGCCGGCCAGCGTGACGCCGCGTAAGATAAACGGTGCAACGCTGGTCGGCAGATCCAGTCCCTGCGCCATTCCGCAGGCGGCGACCGCGCCGTCACGCTGGGTCGCGGCCAGCACGTTGGCCAGCGTGTGGCTGCCGACGCTATCCACCGCTGCCGCCTAGCACTCTTTCATTAACGGCTTATCGGGCTGGGAGGGTTCGTTGCGGTCAATAACCGAAGCCGCACCCATCGTATCAAGCAGATAAGCGTGATCGCTGGCGCGTCCGCTGAAGGCCACCACCTGATAGCCGAGGCGGGCCAGCAGGCTGACGCTAAAGCTACCGCCGCTGGCACCGGTCACCAGCACCGGACCGCGATCTGGCGTAATGCCCTGTTTTTTCAGCGCCATCACGCACAGCATCTCGGTCAGGCCTGCGGTGCCAATCGCCATGGTTTGCAGCGGGCTGAGCGTGTCGGTGCACCTCTGCCAGCCAGTCGCCGGTCACACTGGCTTTCTGCGCCAGGCCACCCTACTGTTTTTCGCCCACGCCCCAGCCAGTGAGCAGGGCGACGTCATCCTGTTGCCAGTCGGGATGACGGCTGGCGGTGACCCGTCCAACAAAGTCGATACCCGGAACCATCGGAAACTGACGCACGATCGGACCTTTTATTGCAGATTGCCAGCGCATCTTTGTAGTTAAGGGATGAGTAACTGACGTCTAGAGTGACATCGTGGTCGGGCAGTTGAGATTCGGGAAGATCTTTCAGCAGAGAACGGTAACCCTGTTCGTCATTTTCAATGACCAGTGCCTTGAACATGCAGCCTCCAGCAAAATAGGAAAGAGGGGAATAAGTTTACGCCTGGTGGCGTGATTAAGGTAGGGACGGGGCCGCTAACGGCTGGCCGCGCAAATCACCCTGCCCAAAAACTGCCTGAAACGCTGTCTGAGTTACCGAAGAATGCTTGCATAAAGCAGCATATAATTCAGTTAATTAGTCGAATAATTCATGTTAAATGGATTTAAAATAAATAAAAACAATTACTTGTGTTTTTAGTGGTTTGACTAATTAATTGCTTTCTGCGGCTTGTTCGCGCCAAAAAAAGATGACATCATGACCGCCAATTTTTTGCACCCGCTTATCGCTTTCAGAGGACGTTGCCATGTCCGGTTCACCGCGCACTTGCTCTGGTTACCGTTCGTTTTTTCCGGCTTACGCCCGATTATTCTCCGCCCCGCCGACCACGTTCTGCATCACCATGCGGTGAGGCCAGCCTGGCGCTGGCTGCTGGCGATCGGTAAAGACGACGTATTACCGAGCACCGGTAGCTGAAAGCGGCCTCATCCCCCTGTTTGACATTATCCGCCGGGGAGATCTCCCCATTGCTGTGCCTCTGGCACTCACGCCCTGACGTTAGGGATTTGCCTTATGACCCCACTGAAAATTGCTGCCAGCGCCGCGGTGGCGCCTAATCTGACTCTTAAAACTGCGCGTGACGTGGTGACGCTGGATAACACTGACTTTACCAATGTAGCTGCGGTGGTCGTCTCACTGGCGGATACCCGCAGTGGCGTGCTGGCCCTGTTGCGCCACACCGGCTTTAATCTGCCGGTATTTGTGGCTAACGCGTTTGAAGAAGAGGTGATGCACCTGCCTGGCGTCAGCGGTGAGCTGAACGGTGAACCGCAGGACTGGATCGCGCTGGAAGCCGCCGCGCAGGCGTATGAAGCGGCTCTTTTGCCGCCGTTTTTCGAGACGCTGACCCGCTATGTGGATATGCAGAACAGCACCTTTGCCTGTCCGGGACATCAGGGCGGGGCATTCTTCAAAAAGCATCCGGCGGGCAAACAGTTCTACGATTTTTACGGCGAGAACCTTTTTCGTTCTGATATGTGCAATGCCGACGTCAAACTGGGCGACCTGCTGATCCACGAAGGGTCGGCCAAAGATGCGCAGAAATACGCGGCAAAGGTGTTTAACGCCGATAAAACCTACTTCGTGCTTAACGGCACCTCCAGCGCCAATAAAGTAGTGACCAATGCGCTGCTGACGCGCGGCGATCTGGTGCTGTTTGACCGCAATAACCACAAATCGAATCATCACGGCGCACTGATTCAGGCGGGCGCGACGCCGGTTTATCTTGAAGCCGCGCGTAATCCTTTCGGCTTTATCGGCGGCATTGACGCGCACTGCTTCGATGAGGCTTATCTGCGCGAGCAGATCGGCAAGGTGGCCCCGCAGCGTGCCGCGGAAGCGCGTCCTTTCCGGCTGGCGATTATCCAGCTGGGCACCTACGACGGCACGGTTTACAACGCGCGTCAGGTGGTGGATCGCATCGGCCACCTGTGTGATTACATCCTGTTCGATTCCGCCTGGCTCGGCTATGAGCAGTTTATTCCGCTGATGGAAGGCTGTTCGCCGCTGACCCTGACGCTGAATGAAAACGATCCCGGCATTTTTGTCACCCAGTCGGTGCATAAGCAGCTGGCGGGCTTTTCGCAGACGTCGCAGATCCATAAAAAAGATAACCACATCCGTGGTCAGCGACGCTTTTGCCCGCATAAGCGCCTGAATAACGTCTTTATGCTGCACGCCTCAACCAGTCCGTTCTATCCGCTGTTCGCCGCGCTGGAAATCAACGCCCGCATGCATCAGGGCGAGGCGGGACGGCGGATGTGGGATGAGTGCGTTACGCTGGGGATCGAGGCGCGTAAAGCGATCCTTGATCAGTGTGAGATGATCATGCCGTTTGTGCCGGAAACGGTCGATGGGCAACCCTGTCTGGCGGCACCCACTGAAACGATCGCCCGCGATTTGCGCTATTTCAGCTTTGAACCGCAGGCTAACTGGCACGGCTTCGCAGGTTATGCCCGCGATCAGTATCGCGTTGATCCCTGCAAGCTGCTGCTGACCACGCCGGGCATTGATGCGGCGAGCGGTGACTATGCCGGGTTCGGGATTCCCGCCACCATCCTGGCGAACTATCTGCGCGAGAACGGCATCGTGCCGGAGAAGTGCGATCTTAACTCGATCCTGTTCCTGCTGACGCCTGCCGAAAGCCCGGAGAAAATGGCCAATCTGGTGGCTATGCTGGCGCAGTTCGAACAGCACGTTAAAGAGGATGCGCCGCTGGCTGAAGTGCTGCCGACGATTTACCGCAAGAATGCTCAACGTTATGCCGGCTACACCCTGCGGCGGCTGTGCCAGGAGATGCATGATCTTTATGTCAGCCATGATGTGAACAGCCTGCAACGGATGATGTTCCGCGAAGCGGGCCTGCCGCCGGTGGCGGTTAATCCTCAGGATGCGCATCAGGCGTACATTCGCGGAGAGGTTGAACTGGTGCCGATCGCCGAAGCCGAAGGGCGTGTTGCTGCGGAAGGCGCGTTGCCCTATCCACCGGGCGTGCTCTGCGTGGTGCCGGGTGAAGTGTGGGGCGGGGCGGTGCAGCGTTACTTCCTGGCGCTGGAAGAGGGCATTAATTTACTGCCGGGCTTCTCGCCGGAATTGCAGGGTGTCTATACGGAAGAGGACGCCGCGGGGCGTAAGTATCTGGTGGCTAATATGATGGTGGGGCGCTGACCGCGGGAGGGGGGTTCGCTGCGCGAACGGGGCTGAGTGCCGGCTGGCGGCCGGGTGTTCACTGCGTGAACGAGCACTGAGGGGGTTTCGTTCGCCGGCCTGCAGTGGCAGTTTCCGTTTCGCCGCAGCCGGCGACCGACAAGGGGGCGCCAGTCGCCGCGCCCCCTTGACCCCGGGCTCCGGCCTGCTTCACCGCCGCTTCGCGGTCCCTTCACCTCTTCCGGATTTCTTACGGACCACCGGGACGCGCCATCCCTGGCACGATCCCGCCTCTTCGCGACATCCCTGTCGCTCGTCCTGAAATCCCTCATCTGCTCATCGCTTCAGATGGCCTTACAAAACCTCGCGGTGATTTTTGAGTTTCTTTTTTGGGTTATTCGCCGCTGTAGTGCCTGAACACCATTACTGTCAGTGTTGCTGTTACGTTCAAAGCCTTCATTGATTAGACGACACTAAGCCCTATTACAAGAAAGAGAGTTTCCAGACGGTGGTTTTACCAGAGGCGTCCGCCCGCTCGGGCAACCTGAAACTCCCCACCGCCTAGCGGGCGTAACCTGCACCATGTCAGCCCGCCGCCAGGCGAACCCACCCTCTATCAGAACCCACGATAACTGCGCTGCGCAGTACTCACCTTATACAGGTAGCGACGTGATTCCGCCGAAGGATGCTGGCTGGTCAGGGTCTGGTAAACCTTGTTCGGTGACATGTTGTTGATCATCGAAAACGCGCAGTCTTTATCACTGGAGAAGACCCGCAACACGCTGCCCGCACCGCCATTGTAGGCGGTGATCACCGCATAGCGACGTGATACCGGGTCCTGAATGCCGCCCAGATAACTGCGCTGCAGCAGCGACAGATAGGCCGTACCGGCATCAATATTGTTCTCCGGATCCAGCAGATAGTTGCGGCTCGGTTTACCCCATTTCCCTTTCATGCGGAACACATCGACCCCGGCGGCATGCTGCACCACCTGCATCAGACCCAGCGCATCGGCGTGGCTGACGGCGTAGGGGTTAAAGCTCGACTCGGTCTGCATGATCGCCAGAATCAGCGAGGCGTCGACGCCATACTGTTCCGACGCTTTGCGCACCATCGGCAGATATTTGTGCGCACGCTTATCCAGATGGTTAGGCACCATCGGAATCGAGATCGAGTAGATCACATGCAGACCCGAGGTGCGGCGCTGCAATTTATTCTGGATCAGATAATCGGCAAAGGCTTCGGCGCGACCCTGCCAGCGGATCGGCTGGCCGGTATTGTCGAGCACCTGACCGTAAAGCAGCGGCTCTTTACTGATCACGATGTCGTTGGCGTCGGAATAGAGATCGACGTTGCCCGGATCTTCGCCAATCAGCAGCGTGGTGACAATCGCCTGACGCAGGCTGGCCATCGGATCGGTGCCCGCGATGGTCTCAATCGTCAGCTTACCGCTTTCGAAGTTGATGTGGCTGCGGGTGTAATAGTTGTCGCTATATTTGACGTAGTCTTTCGGTCCGGCGATCAGGACCTCATTAATACCCCAGATATTCTCAATGTTGTGGGCAAGCTGGCCCATCAGAATATCGAAACCGTTGGTGTCTTTTACCCAGTCTTCATGAAACTGCTGTTTTTTTTGTCCGGAGCAGGAAACCAAAAGTGGTGCCATCATCAGCAAGGCGATCAATTTTTTGTTCATTGGGAATGCATGCCTGATCGGGATAAAGAGCCTCAACGCTGAGGCCCAAACTGTTTACGCTTCTGGCGGTGTATAGCCTTCGATATGAACCTCTTTGCATTCAAACAGGAAATTAATCATCTCCTTTTCCAGCACCTTACGATCTTCCGGATTCATCATGTTGAGCTTTTTCTCATTGATCAGCATGGTCTGTTTCGCCATCCATTTCTGCCAGGCTTCTTTCGAAATCTCGTTGTAAATACGTTTGCCCAGCTCGCCAGGATAGAGCTGGAAATCCTGCCCTTCCGCGTCGCGTTGTAAAAAAGTACAAAAAATAGTGCGGCTCATTATTCTTCCTCTTTGATCTCACAACTGCCCAAAGCCAGTTGTCGGGGATGGCGCAATTCGTGTAACAGGCGCTCAACGGGCGCGGCTAATCCCACAGATGGTGGCAGCGCTAAGTTATACCAGAGACCGCCCGCTTCATCCATCGCCGCCCCGACAGAAGGCCACGCCAGCCACATAGGCACAATGTCCAGATGGAAATGGCTGAAGGTGTGACGGAAGGCGGTAAGCTGCTGCGGCTTAGCATGGATACCGCGTGACGCCAGCCAGTCAGTCAGCGCCTCTTCACTGGTGAACTGCGGAAAGCAGAACAGGCCGCCCCACAGTCCGACCGGAGGACGCTGCTCCAGCCAGACCTGCTCGCCATGCTGCATCAGCAAAAACCAGCCGCTGCGCTCCGGCAATACCTGCTTCGGTTTTTTACTAGGATAGCTGGCCCAGCTGTTATGCGCATATGCTTCGCAACCGCTGTTTAGCGGACAGGTATCGCATTTCGGTTTCGAGCGGGTGCAGACTATCGCCCCCAAATCCATCATCGCCTGATTAAACTGGCTGACGCCCTCGGCGGGGGTGACGGTTTCGCTAATCTGCCATAAGCGTTTCTCAACCTCTTTTTTCCCCGGCCAGCCGCCGACGGCGTAACACCGCGCCAGCACGCGTTTCACGTTGCCGTCGAGAATCGGGAAGTGCTGACCCAGCGATAACGACAGGATCGCGCCAGCAGTAGAACGACCGACGCCGGGCAGGGCGGCGACGTCATCGAAATTACGCGGAAACTCGCCCTGATGGACCTCAACAACCTGCTTTGCCGCCTTATGCAGATTGCGCGCCCGCGCGTAATAGCCGAGGCCGGTCCACAGATGCAGCACTTCATCCAGCGGCGCAGCCGCCAGATCGCCAACCGTGGGGAAGCGCGCCATAAAGCGTTCGAAATAGGGAATAACCGTGGTAACCTGGGTTTGCTGTAACATCACTTCGGACAGCCACACCTTATAAGGTGTCTTTTCCAGCTGCCAGGGCAGGGTTTTGCGGCCAAAGCGCTGATACCAGTCCAGCACTTGTTGCGCGAACTGCGGCGCTTGCATCATAAGAAGGAAATTTTCCGTGTTTACTATACACTCAGGCAGGAATTCCAGCACATGCGCACGTGGGTGTAAACCGGAAGATTGCAAAGGCTTGCTTCTGCTTATGAATTTTGCATAATGCCCGTTTCCCAGAACAGGCTAACCAGCAGGCTTCGATATGATTAATGACGTCATCACCCCAGAATTTGATGAGAACGGGCGGCCATTGCGCCGGATCCGCAGTTTTGTACGCCGCCAGGGGCGCTTAACTAAAGGACAGCAGCAGGCAGTGGACACCTACTGGCCGGAGATGGGAGTGGAATATCAGCCGGAGCCGATCTATCTGCCCCAGCTGTTTGGCCGTGACGCGCCGGTCACGCTGGAAATCGGCTTTGGCATGGGTGCCTCGCTGGTCACCATGGCACAAAATACGCCACAGCAGAACTTTCTCGGCATTGAGGTACACTTGCCGGGCGTTGGTGCCTGTCTGGCTTCCGCGAAAGAAGCGGGCGTCGACAACCTGCGCGTGATGTGTCACGACGCGGTGGAAGTGCTGGAGAAAATGATCCCGGATAACTCGCTGCGTATGGTCCAGCTGTTCTTCCCGGATCCGTGGCATAAAGCCCGTCACAACAAACGCCGTATCGTCCAGGTGCCGTTTGCCGAGCTGGTGATGCGCAAGCTGAAGCTGGGTGGAGTATTCCACATGGCGACCGACTGGGAAGCCTACGCGGAACATATGCTTGAAGTGATGAACAGCATCGATGGCTTCCGCAATCAGTCAGAACAGCAGAATTACGTGCCGCGTCCCGAGACGCGTCCACTGACCAAGTTTGAGCAGCGCGGGCAGCGTTTAGGCCATGGCGTATGGGATTTAATGTTTGAGAGGGTGAAATAATGGCCACACAACGCAGCCGCCGTTTACGTAAAAAACTGCACATCGATGAGTTTCAGGAACTGGGTTTCTCCGTCGCCTGGCGCTTCCCGGAAGGCACCAGCGAGAGCGAGATCGACGAGACACTGAATCAGTTCATTAATGAAGCGATCGATCCTAACGGTCTGGCCTTTGATGGCAGCGGTTATCTGGTGTGGGAAGGTCTGATCTGCCTGCAAAAAACCGGCAAATGCACCGATGAGCATCGCGAACTGGTGCGTAAATGGCTGGAAGATCGCCAGCTGCAGGACGTGCAGGTGACTGAACTGTTTGATGTCTGGTGGGACTAAGTAACACGATGCCGGGCAGGCTGACGCGGGGTGGAGAGATGATCCATAACGGCGAGGCCGCCCGGCCCTTCAGGATCGGGTTCAGACAGAAGGTGAGGGAGATTCAATGATGCGTAAAGCGCTTCTTGCTGTGCTGCTGGTGGCAGCGACTCAGGCCCCGGCTGCCTATGAATGCAGCGTTAAGCCACAGGATGATGTGGTGATCACGCCGCAAAGTGTGCAGGTGGTGGGCGCCAACGGCAATCTGCAAATTACGCCACAGGGCGACGTGCAGTTCAACGGCCAGAAGGTATCGCTGGATACCGCCGATCGCCAGAAAGCGATCGACTACCAAAGCGCATTGCGGCGCGATCTGCCGTGGATTGACAGCGGGGCGACTTCCCGGCTGGAAAAAGGGCGAGCGGCGCTGGGATCGGGTGGGATCGGGTGATTGTTGAGAAGCTGGGCGAGAACAGTAATGTGCGTAATCGCCTGACCACCCTGAACGGCCAGCTGGAACAGCAGATGAATCGCATCATCGAACACCGGCCGGATGGCCTGACCTTCCATCATCAGGCGATCGACAAAGTGCGTGCCGACGGCGAACAGAGCTGGTGCAGTCAACGCTCGGTGGCGTGATGCAGGACAGTCTGAACGAGATGGGTAGCCAGCAGGCCAGCGGCGGCAGTCGTTGCAGGCCATTATGGGTAATCTGGGCGGCCTGCAGCAGTCTATTCAGGCGGAGTGGAGCAAGCAGGAGCAGGATTTCCAGAACTTCGGTCACGAAGTCTGTAATCGTGTCATTTCGTTAGAAGACCAGCGCAAAGGATTGGTTGCCGGTCTGAAGAAATAACACTGCGCTTCAGCCTGCTGGCTGAGGCGCAGTTGTCGGTTACTCTTCCGGCAAAAACAGCTCTAACAGCGAATTCAGGAACAATTTCCCTTTCTCACTGATCTGCCACTGCTCAGCGGTTTCCACCACATAACCTGCCGCAATCGCCGCATCCATCTGCGGACGAATCACCTGTTCCGCTAAACCGGTATAACGGGCAAATTCACTGCGCGGCGCGGCTTCCAGCAGCCGGAAGCGGTTCATGAAATATTCGAACGGCTTGTCGATATCGGCGACGTCGTACTGTTTCTCGCGATAATTACCCTCCATAAAGCCACGCGGATGACTGGTCTTCACCTTACGAACGATGCGGCCGTCGGGCTGAGTCAGTTTGCCGTGCGCGCCACAACCAATGCCGAGATAATCCCCGAAGCGCCAGTAGTTGAGGTTATGTTCACAGCGGTAACCCAGTTTAGCGTAGGCCGAGGTTTCATACTGCTGATATCCGGCGGCGCTCAGCAGCTGGTGACCCTGCTCATAAATATCCCACAGCGCATCATCATCCGGCAGTACCGGCGGCCGTGAACCAAACAGGGTGTTGGGTTCGATGGTCAGCTGATACCAGGAGAGATGCGGCGGATTAAGCGCGATAGCCTGACGCAGATCGTCGAGCGCTTCGTCCAGCGACTGATCGGGCAGGCCGTGCATCAGATCCAGGTTAAAGCTGCGTAAGGCTAATCCCTGTGCCAGCTTAGCGGCACGCTTCGCCTCGTCCGGACCGTGAATACGCCCCAGCCGCTGCAGTTTTTGCGGGCTGAAACTCTGCACGCCAATGGAGATCCGGTTGATGCCGGCCCGCTGATAGGCGCTGAAGCGATCGGCTTCAACGGTACCGGGATTGGCCTCCATGGTGACTTCGGCGTCTGGTGCCAGCGCCAGACGCAAACGTACGCCATCCATCAGCAGCTGCATCGCACTGCCGCTCAGCAGGCTGGGCGTCCCGCCGCCGATGAAAATGGTGCGTACTTCACGGTCAGCGATCAGCGGTAAATCCTGCTCCAGATCGCGCAGCAGGTGCTGCACATATTCGACGTGCGGCACCTCATCTTTCAGCGCGTGGGAGTTAAAATCACAGTAGGGACATTTCTGTACGCACCACGGAATGTGGATATACAGACTTAACGGCGGCAGATTAGGCATTACGCATCGCTTCCAGCAACAGCGTCAATGCTTTACCCCGGTGAGAAACTTCACCTTTTTCCGCTTTGCTCAGTTCGGCTGCGGTTTTACCCAGCGCCGGAACGTAGAAAATCGGGTCGTAACCAAAGCCACCAGCGCCTGCCGCCGTGCGGGTGATCTCACCCTGCCAGCTGCCGTGGAACACCAGCGGCGTCGGATCGTTGGCGTGGCGCAGATAGACCAGCACGCAGTGGAACTGCGCCTGACGCTGGCCGTCTGGCACGTTTTCCAGCGCCTGCAGCAGTTTCTCCAGGTTCTGCTGATCGCTGGCCTCTTCACCGGCGTAACGTGCCGAGTAGATACCCGGCGCGCCGCCCAGCGCATCCACCGCTAGGCCGGAATCATCCGCGATCGCCGGTAAACCGGTGATCTGCGCCGCGTGACGTGCTTTGAGAAGGGCATTCTCAATAAAAGTCAGGCCGGTTTCTTCAGCCGATTCCACCCCGAGTTCAGTCTGGGCGACGATATCCAAGCCGAAGGCGGAGAGCAGATCCGCCAGTTCACGCACTTTGCCGGGATTGCCGGTTGCGAGGACAACTTTTTGCATAACAGTTCCAGTTTGGTTCATTTACAGCAGATACCAGAGACCCGGGAACAGGTCCATGCCGAGGAAGTTCAGGGCATACAGTACCACGATGACGATCATGGCGGAGAAATCGATGCCGCCCATCGCCGGCAGCACGCGGCGAATCGGTGCCATCAGCGGTTCGGTCAGCTGAATCAGCACATAATCAATCGGGCCGCGACCCTGACTGATCCAGCTCATCAGTGAACGGATAATGATCACCCAGAACACCAGATAGCCGGCGGATTTGACCAGCGACAACAAGCCGACCAGCAGGTTGGTCGGATCGACAGAGAACACCCCGACCTGAATTAGCAACAGAATCGGATATTTCAGCGTCGTCAGAACAAACGCCAGCAGCAGCGAGGCGGTATCGATCGGGCCAAGCGCCGGCAGCACGCGACGCAGCGGCTTGACGATCGGCTGCGTCACTTTCACCACGAACTGTGCCAGCGGGTTATAAAAATCGCAGCGGGACCACTGCATCCAGATGCGTAACAGCAGCACCATGACGTAGAGATCGATTAGCGTTTTTACTAAAAACGTCATTGTTAACATGAAGTTCCTCTATTATTGTTGTGAGTTGCGCGCGTAGTCGCGTGCGCCAAAAATGGCGGTGCCGATGCGCACCATCGTACTGCCTACGGCGATTGCCGCCTCCATGTCATCGCTCATTCCCAGCGAGAGCGTGTCGATAGCCGGATAGTCCTGCTGCAACTGCCGGAAGGCTTCAGCCATCTGCTGGCACACCGCCAGTTGCCGGTCATAATCACTTTCCGCTGCCGGTATTGCCATTAGCCCGCGCAGGCGCAACTGCGGCAGCGCAGCGATTTGCTGTGCCAGCCAGGAAACGGCATCCAGCATGATGCCAGATTTGCTGTTCTCGTCACTGATATTTACCTGAATTAACACATTAAGCGGCGGCAGCGTCGCCGGACGCTGATCGTTGAGCCGCTGTGCAATGCGCTGACGGTCAATGGTATGACACCAGGCAAAGTTTTCCGCCACCAGACGACTTTTGTTCGACTGCAACGGGCCGATGAAGTGCCACTCCAGCTGAGGATGTGCGGTCAGCGCCTGAACCTTTTCAACCCCTTCCTGAACGTAATTTTCGCCAAAGGCGATCTGACCGGCAGCGGCAGCTTCTTCGACTGCGCTCGCAGGCTTAGTTTTACTCACTGCAAGCAGCGTAATTTCTTCTGGCGCGCGGCCGCAACGCGCGGCGGCGGCGGCGATTCGCTGCCGCACTTGCTGTAGGTTGTGCTGGATTGAGGTCATAGTCAGGAAAAATTATGAATCTGGATGAAATGGTGGAGCTTAGTGTAAAGCATAATGCCGCCGATCTGCACCTTTGCAGCGGACATTTGCCCTACTGGCGACGTCAGGGAAAGCTAGAGACGATGCCGCAGCAGGCCAGACTGTCGACTGCGTGGATGGCGCAGTTTATTGATCACCGGCTCGATGACCCGCAGCGTCAGCAGCTCGATCTTGCCCTGACGCTGGCAACCGGCCAGCGACTGCGTGCCAGCCTGTTTATGCAGCGTAACGGCCTGTCGCTGGCGCTACGCATCATCGCCGCGCAGTGTACGACACTGGAAAGCCTGCGGCTGCCGCCGATAGTGCCAGCGTTGCTGGAGCAGCGCGATGGGTTGATCCTGATCACCGGCGCGACCGGCAGCGGAAAATCAACCACGCTGGCGGCGCTGGTGGATGCGCTGAACCGTCAGCAGGCGCGCCATATTATTACGCTGGAAGATCCGATTGAGTTTATCCATCACAGCCAGCAGTCACTGATTCAGCAGCGTGAGATTGGGCTGCACTGTACCTCTTTCAGCCTCGGGGTTAAGGCGGCGCTGCGGGAAGATCCGGATGTGATCCTGCTGGGCGAACTGCGCGACAGTGAAACCATCCGTCAGGCGCTAACCGCGGCGGAAACTGGTCATCTGGTGCTGGCGACGCTGCACACCCGCGGCGCAGCGCAGGCGGTCGACCGGCTGGTCGATGTGTTTCCGGCTGAAGAGAAAGCGCTGGTGCGCAGCCTGAAGGCGGTAATTGCACAGCGGCTGGTGCCGTCGATCGAGGAGAAACGCATCGGTCTGTTCGAGGTGCTGGTAGCGACGCCCGCCATCGCTAACCTGATCCGTGAAGGCAAGATGCACCAGATCCCGGCGCTGCTGCAGACCTTTGAGCAGAGCCGGCTGGCCCGTCAGGCTGAAGGGCGGCTTCAGTAATGGTTCTCGAACCAGTCCTGCAGAATGATGGCGGCAGATTGCGAATCAACTGAGCCTTTGTTTAACGCGCGATAGCCGCCGCGTTCGAACAGTCCGGCCCGCGCTTCGACCGTGCTGAGACGCTCATCCTGCAGCTCAACCCGGATGCCGAAGCGGCCGTGCAACCGGTTAGCGAATTTGCGCGCTCTGGCGGTCAGCGGCTGCTCGGTGCTATCCATATTCAGCGGTAAACCCACCACCACAAAATCGGGTTGCCACTCTTTCAGCAGCTTTTCAATCTGCAGCCAGTCGGGCGTGCCATCCTGCGCTTTGAGGGCCGCTAGCGGACGGGCGGTACCGGTCAGTTGCTGACCTACCGCGACACCAATACTTTTGGTGCCGAAGTCGAAACCTAACAGAGTTTGTGTTGACATCAGGCGTGTCCGGCGTCGCTGGCCATGTTGTGAATATCGACGCCAATACTGCGCGCCGCTTCGCGCCAGCGCTCTGAAATCGGCGTCTGGAACAGAATGTTGCTGTTGGCCGGCGTGGTCAGCCAGGCATTTTCCATCAGCTCATTCTCCAGCTGATCTTTTCCCCAGGCGCAGTAACCCAGCGCCACCAGCACGTTGCTCGGCTGAGAGGCGGTGCCAATCGACTCCAGTACGTCGCGGGAGGTAGTGACCACCGTATTGTCTGAAATACGGATGCTGGAGGTAAACGTGCGTTGAGCCGAATGCAGGATAAAGCCGCGATCTTCCGCCAGCGGGCCGCCGGTAAACACCGGTTTATCCAGTTTGATCGCCGGATCTCGATCGTCGGCAGAGATTTTGAGCTTCTTCAGAATGCCTTCAACCGTCAGGTTTTCCATCGGTTTATTGATGATCAGACCCATTGCGCCTTCTTCGTTATGTTCGCAGAGATAGACCACGGAACGTTTGAAGAAGGGGTCCTGCAGTGAATGCATGGCAATCAAAAAGTGATGCTGTAAATTCATTCTCACACGATGTACCAAAAAAATAACCGGCACGCGACGGCCGCACCGGTACTGGGTTGATCTCGGAGCATGGCCCCGGCGTCATGCTCAGCCCGGGCGCTTCTCAATGGCATCCATCAACATGCCGGTGATGGAGATGGGGAAAGCTGCCTCAATTTCACGCACGCAGGTCGGGCTGGTCACGTTAACTTCTGTCAGTTTATCACCGATGATGTCCAGTCCGACAAAAATCAGCCCTTTTGCTTTCAGGGTCGGGCCGACGCGACGGGCGATTTCCCAGTCACTCTCACTCAGCGGACGGGCTTCACCGTGGCCACCAGCAGCCAGGTTACCACGGGTTTCACCGCCCTGCGGAATACGGGCCAGGCAGTAAGGCACCGGTTCGCCATCCACCACCAGCACGCGCTTGTCGCCTTCTTTGATCGCCGGAATATAGTTCTGCGCCATGCAGAACAGACTTTCATGCTCGGTCAGGGTTTCAGTGATGACGCCAAAGTTCGGATCGTCTTTCTTCACCCGGAAAATAGAGGCGCCACCCATGCCGTCCAGCGGCTTCATGATGATGTCGCCATGCTCCTGCCAGAAGGCACGCAGTTTCTCTTTGCTGCGGGTCACCAGCGTATCCGGTGTGAACTCTGCAAACCAGGCGGTATAGAGCTTTTCGTTACAGTCGCGCAGGCTCTGCGGTTTGTTCACGATCAGCGTGCCCAGCTCTTCTGCGCGCTCCAGAATATAGGTCGCGTAGATGAATTCGGTATCGAACGGCGGATCTTTACGCATCAGCACAACGTTCAGGTCGGCGAGGGGGATCTCCTGCTCGCTGCCAAACTGATACCAGCTGTCCGGATTCTGCTCAACGCTTAACAGACGGGTACGGGCAAACGCCACACCACCGCGCAGGGAGAGATCGCGCATCTCCATGTAGTGAATTTCATAACCACGGCGCTGTGCTTCCAGCAACATGGCGAAGCTAGTGTCTTTTTTAATATTGATGGACGAAATAGGGTCCATCACGATGCCAAGTTTAATCATTATTATCATTATTATCTCCTCAGGGAGGCGGCGGTTACCGTCTCGTCTTGTTCGGTCAGCAGTAGGCCGTTCAGTCAGCACGTCAGAGAACTGGCGTCTGTGACTGCCCGCTGGCAGTATCGCTTAACCTAGGTCGCCAAACCTCACCTCAAGTGCCGTAATGGCGGTCAGCGCGGTGGTTTCGGTACGCAAAACCCGTGGGCCAAGCAGGATGTCAGTAAAATCGTGCTGCGCCGTCATGGCGATTTCGTCAGCGGAAAGACCGCCCTCAGGGCCAATCAGCAACCGCACCCGTTCAACCGGCTGCGGCAGCGTATTGATACTGTGGCTGGCGCGCGGATGCAGATTAAGCTTCAATCCGCTCTCCGCTTCAGCGCACCAGGCTTCCAGCGTCATCGCCGGACGGATTTCCGGCACGCGATTACGGCCGCACTGTTCGCAGGCGGCAATCGCAATCTTCTGCCACTGCTGAATCTTTTTAGCCAGGCGTTCAGCGTCCAGCTTTACGCCACAGCGTTCGGAAAATAGCGGCGTAATGACGTTCACTCCCAGCTCAATCGATTTCTGGATTGTGAACTCCATCTTTTCACCGCGCGACATCACCTGACCCAAATGCAGGTGCAGCGGCGACTCGCGATCGTCCGGCTGGCTCTCTGTGACCGATACTTTTACACGCTTTTTGTCAACATGCGTGATCTCTGCTGCAAAAGTCAGATTAGTGCCATCAAAGAGTTCCAGACGCTGTCCCGGCGACATGCGAAGCACTCGGCCGACGTGATTGGATGCATCTCCATCCAGCGTAATGTCACTGCCAACGCTCAACGGCCCGGCGTGATAGATGCGAGGTATGCGCATAAGGTTCCTGAGAACTAAGCGCCGTGTGGAATGACACGGCGTCATCGGGAAAAGAGCTAGTTTAGGGCAGGCTTTTTAGCGCTGGCAAGCCTGCTGCACATAAGGATTGTGATTGCCCTGTACCCGTGCGATACGCTGGTCACGTTCACACTCCCATTTCGTCACCGGATAGAGCTTATTCCAGGCGGTAAACAGCTGGGTTTGCTGGCGCGAAATTCGCAGATGATACTGGTCACGCATATAGAAGTAGGTGCGGGCAATCGCGCCGCGTGCGCGCGCCGGTGGCTCTGCCTGCTTAAGTTTAAAGTCCACCTTCATCTCGCACTGACCATACTGCTTTTCACTGCCGTTCCATTGACTGTAGGCGAAGTTGCCGCGGTCGCCATTTACTTCGCCGATAGCCGGTTGCAGGTTGTGCAGATCGGTTTCGATGCGACGATAGTCCGGGTCTTTACTGCAGTTTTTACGGCCGCCGTTTTGCCAGCATTGACGCTGGTGGCCAAATTCCCACGCCGGCATGACGTGTTCCCACTCAATGCGCGCCGCACGATTGGCGTTTTTACGCGGCTGGTAGCCGCAGCTGTTCAGGTCAGGCAGGCCTTTTTTTCCCTGCCAGTTAATTTTACAGCCGCAGTAAAAAGATCCCGGCGCATCGGCGTTGATTTCAGCGGCAAAGGCTTTGGCCTGCTGGAAATTGTTTTGATGGTAATTATTCAGGTTCAGGGCGTCAGCCGCAAAAGGAACCGATAACAGCGCAACGGCCAGACTAATGATGCGAGACATATTCCAGATTTCTACTCAGTGCTCTAAAAAAAGGCGGCAGGGTAACAGAATGCGGAATAACGCGGAATGAGAAATCGGCTAAGGCGGGCACAAACTCACCGGCTTTCAGCAGGCTGCCGCAGTGAACGCAGCGATATTCGCTCTCGCCGCGCAGTATCCGATTGTGACGGCGTACCGTGAGCTGATGCTGCTGGCACTGACAGCGATAAGCAAAGGTGCGGCTACGGACTGACTGCACCTCAAACTGATGGGTTCGTCGCGCCGGCACGCCCAGCACCTGCTCCATCATCCACTTCCACTCTTTGCCGTGCGGCGCTACGCGGCCGAATTGCTTCCACACCAGCAGATGCGCCAGTTCGTGCGGAATCACCTCATCAATGAACGCCTGCTGGTTTTCCAGCAGCAGGATCGGATTAATTCGGATTTCCCACGGCTCCAGCCAGGCGGTGCCGGCAGCGGTTCCGCGCTGCTGATAGAGCAGTTTCGGTTCAGGGTAGTCGGTTTTCAGTGCCAGATTGGCGCGCTCCAGCGCCTGACGCAGCGCGCGCATCACGGCCTGTTGCAGAGCAATAGGGAGACGAGGTGTTTTCATGGCGCTCAGAATAATCGGCGTCACGCGGGAACTCAACCGGGCAGAACACACCGCCGCCTGCCAATGCCGTTAATGAGCAGGCGGCCTGTTGGTGTTCTCTGCTCCGCCAGGCCTGCGCGCACCGCGACAGCCGGGCTGAAACCGGCGCGGCAGCCCGCATCAGGCGTCAAGCGATAATTTTAGTTTAAATATTGTTATGCTCTTTTTTAGAATATTCTATTGTTAACATTTGCCGCAGGGTGGATGGACGTCAGATGAAAGCACAGGGCACGGATAAAGCGATGAAAGATAATAATAATGTAAAGAAACAACGGATTGTGCTGGTCACCGATTTGATGGCGGGACGCGGTGGGATGGAGAACGTTACCGGGCAGCTGATCACGGCGCTGAATGCCGACCCGGAATGCCAAGCCGGGCTGTTTATCATCAACAGCGGTGAAGAGAGCCATTCACGCGCCTGGACCGCCAATGCGGTGTTACAGGAAAGCGTCTGTACTCTGCGCAATAAAAAATAAAGAACTTCATTCATACGCTGCGAATGGCGGCTTTTTTTCGCCTCTATCAGCCCGATCATGTCATGACCTTAAACACCATTCCCTGCCTGATGACGCGCCGGGCGATTACGCTCTCCGGCCGGAAAATCGTGCTGTCGAGCTGGATGCACCTGCCGCCGCGTGAGCGTTACCGTCCTCACTATCTGTTGCGCGCCGATCACCATTTTGCCATCAGTCAACAGATCAGGCAGCAACTGGTCGGGCTGGGTGCCAGCGCGGCTGATATCGACGTGATCTACAACCCGGTAAAACGCAACGACAGCCTTATCGGCCGGCCGGCGGAACTGAAATTTTTATATATCGGCCGGGTCCATTTTGAGCGCCAGAAGCAGCTTAAAGATCTGTTCGATGCACTCAGTCTGCTTGAGGTGCCGTGGACGCTGGAGGTTGTCGGCGACGGAGAAGATCCGGCGCGCTGCCAGGCGTATGTGGCGCAGCGGGGAATCCAGGACCGCATCACCTGGCATGGCTGGCAGGTTCACTTTCCCGATCACCAGCTTATTAAACAGAGCATTATCGGTTTTTATTAGGAGAATTATATGAAGCATCTGAAGGATGTGCTTAACCGCCTCTCTGAGGTTAAGCATGACGAATAAGACCGAAATTAACGGATTGTCCTTAGCGGTGAATTTCTCTGTCATCGCGCTCTGCCTGGCGCTGAATATGTTTGTCACCGGCCTGCCACAAAAAATCTTCTACATTGTCTCTTACCTGTCCGTGGCGTCGATAGCCTATGGCCTGGTGTGCCGGAAAATAGCCTTTCAGCCAAACCGCTTTTTTATCGTCCTGTTTATCGTACTTATTATCTTTTCACTGATTCGCTTGGTCTTGGCGATTCAGGTTAAAGCGATTGAGACAGCCCCTTCGGGCGACAGTATCACCAACATCAGCAACTATCTGCTGGGCGCTAAGCGCCCGCTGCTCGGTGCATTTGTGCTGTTGAACCTGGCGATTTACGGCCAGCTGGTGTCGCTTACTACGCTGCGGGCGGGAAAAGTTTTGATCCTGCTGGGATTGCTGATCACCCTCGGCTTCGGCATTCATGAGCATCTCTACACCGCCAACGTACGGATTAAGCTCACCACCGAAGCGGCCTCCATGTCCTCCTACATGATTCTGCTTATCTACTGCGCCTGGCTCTGGCTGAGTCGCTTTGAGACGCAGGCTTACTGGAAGATTGCGGACGTGGCCGCTTTACTCGTCACCTTCGCGTTGCTCTATCTGTGTGGCACCCGAGTCACCATTATCATCGCCTTGGTCGCAGTTGGCCTGCTGTTCTTGTTACAGACCTATCGTCTGTCGATGCTTAAAAACTGGCGCATCAGCGCGCTGGTGGTGGGATTGCTGGCTGTTCTGGTGCTGATGACCAGCAATCGCTGGGTGGAAGGGGTTCAGGATATTGATAACTACGGCTCCAACAGCTCAACTTCGCCGGGCGCGCGGGTCGCGATCTGGGGCGGGGCAGTTAACTTTATCCAGCATCATTCCGGTTTTGCGACCCCGGATGAGCGGACCACTCAGACGCGTCAGTTTATTACCGCTCACTACCCGAATAACCTTGAAGGCTACACCAACGTTAAATACAACATACACAACGAGTTCCTCGAAGTTACTACCTTAGAGGGATGGCTCGGGACCGCGTCGCTGGCGTTGCTGTATCTGGTGACACTGGCGGGAGGAATGAAGCGATGCGATTTGCGCTGGGTGGCGCTGCCGCTGCTGGCGCTGTTTGTCGCCGGACTGACCGATTCGGTGCTGCCTTATAACCAGACCCCACCATTTTCATTATGGCGCTGGCGCTCTGCTGTTTACGGCTACCGCTACCGCTAACGCCATCGCGGATTTAGCGTGACGCGAGGGACAAAATAAAAACGGCGGGGTTTCCAGAGAAACCCCGCCGTTTTTTTACGCTTGATGATTAATTCTGTGAACCGATGTCGCGCAGTTTTTTACCGGCCATCAGGTTACGTTCGATGTGCTCCAGCGAGACGTTTTTGGTCTCCGGAATCAGCGTCACCGTCAGCAGAATGAAGAACAGGTTCAGTAGCGCGTAGACCCAGAAGGTATTGGCGTTGCCCAGCGTGTTCAGCATCGTCAGGAAGGTCGCACCTACAATCATGTTAGCGATCCAGTTGGTGGTTGTGGAGACGGTGATACCGAAGTCGCGGCCTTTCAGCGGCTGAATTTCGGAACACAGAACCCAGATCAGCGGACCGGCTGACATCGCAAAACCAACGATAAACATCAGCAGCATACCCACGGCGAAGTACTGCGCGCCCGGCGAATGGATGTCGAAATGCAGCATAGTACCCAGCACGCCCATACCGGCTGCCATCACCATAAAGCCGAGGATCAGGGTAGGCTTACGACCCCAGCGATCGACCAGGCCGATAGCGATAAAGGTTGCCAGTACGTTGATCAGACCAACAATTACCGTGCCCCACATCTGCTCAGTGGTATTGGTAAAGCCGGCAATTTCGAAGATTTTTGGTGCGTAATACATGATGACGTTCATGCCGGTGAACTGCTGCATGACCTGCAACAGAATGCCGAGGTAGACCGCACGACGGAAGTGGCTGCTGCTGGTGAACAGACCCCAGCCAGACTGCTTGATCTTCAGGCTTTCACGAATCTCATCCAGTTCACGCTTCGCCTGTTCGCTGGTGTCACGCAGACGATCCAGCACCCGTTGCGCATCGCGGAAGTTGCCTTTCGCCGCCAGCCAGCGTGGGCTGTTTGGCAGGAATAAGACACCAACCAGCAGCAGCAGAGCAGGAATAGTGATGATGCCCAGCATCCAGCGCCAGTTGCCGGTAAAGCTGAACGCGGTATCGGACAGGTAAGCGCCCAGGATACCGATGGTGATCATCAGCTGATAAAGCGAAATCATACTACCGCGAATTTTTTCTGGTGCAATTTCAGAAAGATAAAGCGGGGCGGTGTAAGACGCGATACCAACAGCCAGACCCAGCAGAACGCGGGCGCTGATCAGCATTTCCGGGTTGGGTGACATTGCCGACCAGAGTGAACCAATCACGAACAGAATCGCGCCGGCCATCAGGCTCTTTTTACGGCCTAGGCGGGAGGACATCCAGCCGCTGCCGATAGCACCCACCGCGGCACCAAACATCATGGAACTGACGATCCACTCCTGCTGATGGGGGGTAACGTTAAAGTCTTTTGCGATAAACGGCAGAGCACCGGCGATAACGCCGATATCCAGACCGAACAGCAGACCCGCAAGGGCCGCAAGAAAGCAGACAAATAAGGTCATCGCCTTATTTGATGTTCTGCTTTTGTGTGTATTGCCAGGCATTTTAGCCTCCAAGTTTATCCATCATTGTTTTTATCAATGTTAAAAAACTCTTTGCGCAAAAAAAGTGAGTCCGATCACATCAGTGTAATCGTTTACACACGCTGAAAACCTGAAATTCAGCATTTTTTGCCCGGAAAGGTTAATTAACCAGTGAGGTATAGCACTCATTAAGTTTCTGACAAGGCTCTATTTATTGGCTATCAGACGACGCTGGAAATAACGCATTTTCAGCAGAATAAATACATAGAGTAAATCCTAAATAGGAGATAAACAAAGCGTTTCAAATTGAAATCGTTAACATTTTGTTGTCAGAAAAGGCGAAAAGAAGTGTAGCTGAGATCAGAAAATTTGCTGCAGGCAGGGCGCGCAACAGCGGATTTGAGGATGACTGACCGGCATCAGGCATAAAAAAACCCTGCCACGGCGGCAGGGTTTTCATCATTCCGGCTTGAATCAGAGGCCAGCGGCTTCGCGCAGCTGTGCCGCTTTGTCGGTTTTTTCCCATGGGAAATGTTCGCGACCAAAGTGACCGTAAGCCGCGGTTTCTTTGTAGATTGGGTGCAGCAGGTCGAGCATCTGAATCAGGCCATAGGGACGCAGATCGAAGAACTCACGCACCAGCAGCGTCAGCTGCTCAGTTGAAACTTTCTCAGTGCCGAAGGTTTCAACCATGATGGAGGTAGGTTCCGCCACGCCAATCGCGTAAGAGACCTGGATTTCACAGCGATCTGCCAGACCGGCCGCCACGATGTTCTTCGCGACGTAACGGGCGGCGTATGCTGCTGAACGGTCCACTTTTGACGGGTCTTTGCCCGAGAACGCGCCGCCGCCGTGACGTGCCATGCCGCCGTAGGTATCAACGATGATTTTACGACCGGTCAGGCCGCAGTCGCCCATTGGGCCACCGATAACAAAACGGCCGGTCGGGTTGATGTGATATTTGGTCGAGGCGCTCAGCCATTCTGCAGGCAGAACCGGCTTGATGATCTCTTCCATCACCGCTTCCTGCAGATCTTTCTGGCTGATGGATTCGGCGTGCTGAGTCGAAAGCACCACCGCATCGATGCCAACGATTTTGCCGTCGTCATACTGGGAAGTGACCTGGCTCTTGGCATCCGGACGCAGCCACGGCAGGGTGCCGTTTTTACGCACTTCAGCCTGACGCTGCACCAGACGGTGCGCATAGGTCACCGGCGCAGGCATCAGCACGTCGGTTTCGTTGGTGGCATAACCGAACATCAGGCCCTGGTCACCGGCACCTTGCTCCAGCGGATCGCTGCGGTCAACGCCCTGGTTGATATCCTGAGACTGTTTACCAATCGCGCTTAATACCGCGCAGGAGTTGGCATCAAAGCCCATATCGGAATGAACATAGCCGATTTCACGTACGGTGTTACGGGTGATCTCTTCGATATCGACCCAGGCGCTGGTGGTGATTTCACCGCCAACCAGAACCATACCGGTTTTAACGTAAGTTTCGCAGGCCACACGTGCTTTAGGATCCTGTTCGAGGATCGCATCCAGCACCGCATCGGAGATTTGGTCGGCGATTTTATCAGGATGTCCTTCTGATACGGACTCAGACGTAAAAAGGTGTTTAGCCATTCTGTTCTTTACCTTGCAAATGGTTTGAATTCGACTGCATAGCGTAAGTGAGTATCATCTGACTTAACGCCCCTTCAGGCAAAGCCGCGAGCAGTGAGGTTGTGTCAGCACAGCAGGCCAACACCGCCTGGATATTAACCTGTTTAGATGGAAAACCATCTGGACGGCTATTTTAGGTTACAGGATGAGCGAATTACCAGCCCTTTTTCTGTTTCAGCATTTTACCTGACGGGCTTATCGGCATAATTTCCTGACACTCCACGCATTTCCCCGATAATCTTTTTGCTTTTTGTGGCTGTAAACTGTATAAAACGCCGCTGCTTTGGTAGCAGCAATCAGGATGACGCCAGATCGCGTCGCGCCCGTCAGACTCGCGTCTGGCTTTCACCCAGTTGTGTTCCATGTGCCGCTGGCATGTGTAGAAGTGATACGAGTAATGAACCACATTTTCTCTTCTTGTTGTTGTGGTTCTGCGCGCTGCGGCGCTGCGCTGGCTGTCTCCTGCCTCACATCTCTTTCTCTGTCCTGCCGACAATATGTTCGATGCGGTAATTTTACCGACGCGAGCGCCGGTTAATCTGTACCACTATCCTTACGGTTTTGTCTCTTCTCTGCGTCCGCGCAGCTGAATGACGCACGTTATCCGTGGTCCTCTTATATACAAAGTCTGTTAAATGCGTTCGGTTTCAACGGATATGGCCAGGGTGTTTTACACTTAACTCTCATGCGTGAATCGCGCTGACGGTAACGTCAGGTGAACAGGACATTGCGTTTAATGTGGCAACGAGTTTTCAGATTAGCGGCCAGAAAGCCGGTTAACAGTTTCATCTTTCAACGGAAAATTGAGGTTCGCGATGTCTGACGACATAAAGAATATCAAGGGTTCGTCAGCTGGCGAACAGGGTGCACTCTGCTCAATGCAGGAGGTAGCAATGAACGATCAGGATGCGAGCAAAATGTTGCGTACCTACAACATTGCCTGGTGGGGCAATAACTATTACGACGTTAACGAACTGGGCCACATCAGTGTCTGCCCCGATCCGGATCGTCCGGATGTGCGCGTCGATTTAGCCAGGCTGGTCAAAGAGCGCGAAGCGCAGGGCCAGCATCTGCCTGCACTGTTTTGTTTCCCGCAGATTCTGCAACATCGTCTGCGCTCAATTAACGCCGCGTTCAAGCGCGCGCGTGAATCCTACGGCTATACCGGCGATTACTTCCTGGTCTATCCGATCAAGGTGAACCAGCACAAACGCGTAATCGAATCGCTGATCCATTCCGGCGAACCGCTGGGACTGGAAGCAGGCTCGAAAGCTGAGCTGATGGCGGTGCTGGCGCACGCCGGGCAGACCCGTACAGTGATCGTTTGTAACGGCTATAAAGATCGCGAGTACATTAGTCTGGCGCTGATCGGCGAGAAGATTGGCCAAAAGGTCTATCTGGTGCTGGAGAAGATGACCGAAGTCCAGCTGGTGCTGCAAGAGGCGGAGCGTCTGAACGTGGTGCCGCGTCTTGGCATCCGCGCCCGTCTGGCCTCTCAGGGTTCGGGTAAATGGCAGTCGAGCGGCGGCGAAAAGTCGAAATTCGGCCTGTCAGCGACCCAGGTACTGAAGCTGGTAGAGATCATGCGTGAAGCGGGCCGTATCGACAGCCTGCAGCTGCTGCATTTCCATCTCGGTTCGCAGATGGCCAACATTCGCGACATCGCCACTAGCGTGCGTGAGTCGGCGCGCTTCTACGTTGAGCTGGCGAAGCTCGGCGTTAACATCAAGTGTTTCGATGTGGGCGGCGGTCTGGGCGTGGATTACGAAGGAACGCGCTCGCAGTCTGACTGCTCAGTCAACTACGGCCTGAACGAGTATGCCAACAACGTCATCTGGGCGATTGGCGATGCCTGTGATGAGCACGGCCTTGAGCATCCTACGGTCATTACCGTAGTCGGGTCGTGCGGTAACAGCGCACCACACGGTTCTGGTTTCTAACATCATCGGTGTTGAGCGTAATGAGTTCAGTAAGCCGGAAACGCCGGATGCTGATGCGCCGCGCCCGATTGTCAGCATGTGGGAAACCTGGCAGGAGATGCACGAGCCGAGTACCAGTCGTTCGCTGCGTGAATGGCTGCACGACAGCCAGATGGATCTGTTTGATATCCATACCGGTTATTCGTCCGGCACCTACGATCTGAAACAGCGCGCCTGGGCTGAGCAGCTCTATCTAAGTATCTGCCACTACATTCAGCAGCATCTTGATCCGAGCAACCGTGCGCACCATCCGATCATCGACTAACTGCAGGAGCGGATGGCGGATAAGATCTACGTTAACTTCTTCGCTGTTCCAGTCGATGCCGGATGCCTGGGGTATCGATCAGCTGTTCCCGGTATTGCCGCTGGAAGGGCTGAACAAGAAGCCGGAGCTCCGCGCCGTGCTGCTCGACATCACATGTGATTCCGATGGCACCATCGATCACTACGTTGGTGGCGACGGCATCGCCACCACCATGCCGATGCCAGAATATGACGCGGATAATCCACCGATGCTGGGCTTCTTTATGGTAGGGGCTACCAGGAAATTTTGGGCAACATGCACAACCTGTTCGGTGATACCGAAGCGGTGGATGTCTATGCCCGTGAGAATGGCGACGTTGAAGTCCAGCTGTCGGACGAAGGCGACACCGTGGCGGATATGCTGCGCTACGTGCAGCTCGATCCGAACGAACTGATGGCGCTGTTCCGCCACTAGGTGCAGGCATCCGATCTGGATGATGAGCTCGTGCGCAGTTCCTAGAAGAATTCGAGAGCGGCCTGTACGGCTACACCTACCTGGAAGACGAGTAATCGGTTCAGATCGCTGACAATCTCATATTGCAGTTGCCGGTGAAATGTCGATAATCTGACGCATACAATCCCTTCCTCGTCGGGCCTAACGACGCGGAAGGGATTTTTTTCATCTATAGCTTAATGGCTCGCGGGCCTGGCCCGACTGATGTCAACATAAAGGACGATTTATGTACAATACCCTCGGCAACCAGTACGACAACTCCCTGGTCTCAAACGCCTTTGGTTTCATGCGCTTCCCGCTCAACTTCCAGCCTTACGACAGCTATGCAGAATGGGTGATCACCGGCGTTCCGTTTGACGTCGCCACCTCGGGCCGTCCAGGCAGCCGTCTGGGCCCGGGCGCTATCCGTCAGATCTCAACCAACCTTGCGTGGGAAGGCTGCCGCTGGCCGTGGGATTTCGATCTGCGTCAGCGCCTGAAGGTGGTTGACTGTGGCGATCTGGTTTATGCCTTTGGTGACTCACAGGATCTTTCTGACAAACTGCAGGCGCATGCCGAAAAACTGCTGGCGAACGGCAAACGCATGATGACCTTTGGCGGCGACCACTACGTGACGCTGCCGCTGCTGCGCGCGCACGCGAAGCATTTCGGTAAGATGGCGCTGGTTCACTTTGATGCGCATACCGATACCTATTCCAACGGCCCGACCTTCGACCATTGCACCATGTTCTTCACCGCGCCGAAAGAAGGTCTGATCGATCCACAACACTCAGTTCAGATTGGTATCCGTACCGAGTCTGATAAGAGCCTTGGCTTCAACGTGCTGGATGCGGCGCAGGTTAACGATCGCAGCGTCGATGACATTCTGGCCGAAGTGAAACGCACCGTGGGAGATCTGCCGGTCTATCTGACCTTCGATATCGACTGCCTCGATCCGGCACACGCGCCGGGCACCGGTACGCCGGTCATTGGCGGACTGACCACCTATAAAGCCACCAAACTGATTCGCGGTCTGCAGGGCATGAACATCGTCGGTATGGATCTGGTGGAAGTGGCGCCAGGCTACGACCACGCCGACCTCACTGCGCTGGCCGCTGCCACCCTGGCACTAGATATGCTGCACGTGCAGGCGGTAAATAGAAGGCTAAGGCTGATGCGACACGCTGGCCGGACTGCGTCAGCCCGGCCAGCGTTGCCATCGCTGAAAGCGGCGTTTTGCCTGTCGGGCAGACGCCGCTTTGATCGTCACCGATCGCCACGCCCTCTGCACGATCCTCGCTTTTTAACCCCGATTATCCCCTTCAGGCCCGCCAGGCGCGAACCGCTATCTGCAACTAAACTTACAGCGTAAAAAGCGCAGAGTGGAGATGATCATGGGCTTTCTTGATGAACTGGCAGGCGCACTGGACGGCGGTCAGAGTGAAGGGCATCCGCTTGGGCAGTTGCAGGCGGTCTGGCACTGGGTGCAGGAGCAGGGCGGTATTGAGGTACTGCTGTATAAGTTCCAGCAGGGTAGATTAGGCGAGATATTCAGCTCGTGGATCGGCACCGGCGATAAGCATCCGGTGGGCTACAGCGAGATTCAGTCTGCCTTCGGTCAGGAGGAACTGCAGTCACTGGCGGATAAGCTTGGCACCGACGTTAAAGGCGCATCGGGCACGCTGGTGGCACTGTTGCCACAGCTGATCGATAAAATGTCGCCGCAGGGACGGATGGATGAACAGGCGCTGCATGACAATAAGCTGGATTTAGGCTCAATGGTGGATCAGATATTTAAGCGCTAGCGATCAGCTTGGCTCCGCGGGTGAAGGTTATTTGCTGTCTGCTGCAATGCGCTCGCGGATGTGCTGGGCGCTCGCCTCAGATGCCGGGTGCGAATCGAACATTGAACTCTGGCGTCCCTGTTCCAGTTTTGCCAGCTTCTCGAAACTGGTCGCCAGACCCATCGGATCGATGTTGCGCTTTTTCATCAGATCGTAAGAGTAGTCATCAGCCTGGCTTTCCTAGGTCTGTGAGAACTGGGCGTTGACCAGTTTTTCACCCATCTCGCCGAGCTGCGACTGCGACAGCGAGCCAATCACGCCACCGACCGAGACCGCAGCCGTGCGGGCGGCGATGGTGGCATACGCCAGCTGCATCGCTTTGCGGGTATGGCCAAGCGCCACGTGGCCCATCTCATGGCCCAGCCCGCCTTCCACTTCATTATCATCCATCATATCCATCAGGCCGCTATAGACGCGGATACAGCCATTGGCCATCGCCCAGGCGTTGACGTCTTTGGTCTGATAAACTTTGTAGTTAGCCGGCACGCCATTGATGTTATCGCCCAGCGCGGCGGCAATTTTATTCAGACGCTGCTGATATTCACTGTTGGCGGGTGCAACCTGATTCTCTTTGTCCATCTGCTCACAGGATTGATCGCTCAGTTGCTTCACCTGATCATCGCTCAGGGTGTAGGCCTGATAGGCCTGGGCGCCCGACTGCATCAACGCGTTATTATCTAAACCCTGACAGCCACTCAGCAGCGCTGCCAGCCCAAGAGCTACTACCGTTTTTGGGATTTTCATTCCGTTTCTCATTCATAACAAGGTAAGAAAAACAAACACCTGAAACACTGCCAGGTGATTAAACCCTTCGGTTATAGCGCGCCACTCAGCGCTTTGCTAGCAGACATCGCCGGAAAAGCCAGACGAAGCGGGCACATTTAGCGTTGTACAGCATGTACTTTTGCCATGTTTTTCATGTACATTGATCTACAACTTTTTCCCTGTTTTGCCCGATAACTGATTAATAACAATAAGTTAAGGCGCGAAGCATTAATCCGACTTGGAGTAGAAAATGCCCTCTCGTAAAGAGCTTGCCAACGCCATTCGCGCGTTAAGTATGGATGCAGTACAGAAAGCTAAATCGGGACATCCGGGTGCCCCGATGGGCATGGCGGACATCGCTGAAGTTCTGTGGCGCGGCTACCTGAATCACAACCCAACTAATCCGCTGTGGGCCGACCGCGACCGCTTCGTGCTCTCCAACGGTCACGGCTCAATGCTGATTTATAGCCTGCTGCACCTCACCGGCTACGATCTGCCGATCAGTGAGCTGGAAAACTTCCGTCAGCTGCACTCAAAAACTCCAGGTCATCCAGAATATGGCTACACCGCAGGCGTTGAAACCACCACCGGTCCGCTGGGCCAGGGGATCGCTAACGCGGTCGGTTTTGCCATTGCTGAACGCACGTTGACGGCACAGTTTAACCGTCCGGGCCATGACATCGTAGACCACAATACCTATGTCTTCATGGGTGATGGCTGCATGATGGAAGGTATTTCACACGAAGTCTGCTCACTGGCCGGTACCCTCAAGCTGGGCAAACTGGTGGCGTTTTATGATGACAACGGTATCTCTATCGACGGTCACATTGATGGCTGGTTCACTGATGACACGGCAAAACGCTTTAAAGCTTACGGCTGGCACGTGGTGCGTGGCGTAGATGGTCACGATGCTGATGCGATTGCTAAAGCGATCGATGAAGCGAAAAGCGTCAGCGATAAGCCGTCGCTGCTGATGTGCAAAACCGTTATCGGTTTCGGTTCACCGAACAAAGCGGGCACCCATGATTCACACGGCGCCCCGCTGGGTGATGATGAAGTCGCACTGACCCGCAAACAGCTGGGCTGGGAGCACGCTCCTTTCGTTATCCCATCTGACATCTACGCCGAGTGGGACGCTAAAGAAGCGGGTCAGGCGAAAGAAGCCGCCTGGGATAAGAAATTCGCCGCTTACGCTCAGGCACATCCTGAGCTGGCCGCCGAGTTCAAACGTCGCGTCAGCAATGAGCTGCCGGCAAACTGGCAGCAGGAGTCGCAGAAGTTTATCGAACAACTACAGGCTAACCCGGCTAAAATCGCCAGCCGTAAAGCGTCACAGAACGCCATCGAAGCCTTTGGTAAAATCCTGCCAGAATATCTGGGTGGATCAGCCGATCTGGCGCCAAGCAACCTGACCATCTGGTCCGGCTCTAAGCCAATCAACGAAGACGCGGCGGGTAACTATATCCATTACGGCGTGCGTGAATTCGGTATGACCGCGATTGCTAACGGTCTGGCACTGCACGGCGGTTTCCTGCCGTACACCGCAACCTTCCTGATGTTCGTTGAATACGCGCGTAACGCGGCGCGTATGGCGGCACTGATGAAGATCCGTCAGATCATGGTTTACACCCACGACTCAATCGGTCTGGGCGAAGATGGCCCGACGCACCAGCCGGTAGAGCAGATGGCCAGCCTGCGCACCACGCCGAACATGAGCCTGTGGCGTCCATGTGACCAGGTTGAATCGGCAGTGGCATGGAAATATGCCATTGAGCGTAAAGATGGCCCGACGGCGCTGATCTTCTCACGTCAGAACCTGGCGCAGCAGGAACGCAGCACTGAGCAGCTGGCTAACGTGGCGCGCGGTGGCTACGTACTGAAAGATTGCGACGCGACGCCTGAATTGATCCTGATCGCCACCGGTTCAGAGGTTGAACTGGCGGTCGGCGCTTGGGATAAACTCACCAGCGAAGGTCGTCAGGTACGCGTGGTCTCTATGCCATCAACCGATGCGTTCGACAAGCAAAGCGACGCTTACCGCGAATCTGTGCTGCCGAAAGCGGTCAGCGCACGCGTAGCTATCGAAGCGGGTATCGCTGATTACTGGTTCAAATATACCGGTCTGAACGGCGCTATCGTCGGCATGACCAGCTTCGGCGAATCAGCACCGGCCGATCAGCTGTTCGAAATGTTCGGCTTCACCGTCGACAACGTTGTCGCCGAAGCGAAAGCGCTGCTGGCGTAACATCAGTCAGGGCGGGGTCACACCCGCCTGATTAAAAGATCAAAGGGACGCCTCAGGCGTCCCTTTGATCTTTTATTCCTGCAGTAATAACTCTCTTTTGCGTCTTTTTGTGACACATATCCAAATATACGCAGTCCGATTGATCACAATTATTCCTGTTATTCCTTCCATCATTTATTTTTGCTGAACCGTTTCATTTGGCGGGCAGAATGCCCCGGTTTCAGACAATGCTGGGTAAGAATCTCCTGTACAAACTACAGCGAAGCGCTCAGGCTAACGGCACGTTTTTTCCGTCTGACGTGGCAGGAGAGAGATGAACATACGGGTAGCAATAAACGGTTTTGGCCGTATTGGACGCAACGTATTGCGTGCGCTGTATGAAACCGGCCGTTGTGCTGAGATCACCGTCGTCGCCATCAATGAGCTGGCCGAAGCGACCGGTATGGCGCATCTGCTGAAATATGACACCAGCCATGGCCGTTTTGCCTTTGATGTGCGGCAGGAGCGCGACGTGATGTGGGTCGGCGGCGATACCCTGCGCATTTTACACCGTGCTGAGATTGCCGATCTGCCGTGGCGCGAACTCGATGTCGATGTGGTGCTGGATTGTACCGGCGTCTACGGCTCGCGCGCCGATGGCGAAGTGCATCTGCAGGCCGGCGCGAAGAAAGTGCTTTTCTCGCACCCGGGCGGCAACGATCTCGACGCCACGGTGGTGTATGGCGTCAACCAGCAGTGGCTGAAAGCGACCGACTGCATCGTCTCAAACGCCTCCTGCACCACCAACTGTATTATTCCTGTGATTAAACTGCTGGATGACGCGTTTGGCATTGAGTCCGGCACCGTCACCACCATCCATTCGGCGATGCACGATCAGCAGGTGATCGATGCCTATCACAGCGATCTGCGTCTTACTCGTGCCGCCAGCCAATCGATCATTCCGGTGGACACCCGCCTGGCGTCCGGGATTACCCGTATTTTTCCGAAATTCAACGATCGCTTTGAGGCGATTGCCGTGCGTGTGCCGACGATTAACGTGACGGCGATTGATCTCAGCGTTTCTGTACGCCAGCCGGTGAAGGCGTGTGAAGTTAACGCCTTGTTGCAAAGCGCGGCAGAAGGGGCATTTCGTGGTATAGTTGACTATACGGAATTACCGTTAGTCTCAGTCGATTTTAACCATGATCCGCACAGTGCCATTGTGGACGGCACCCAAACGCGGGTCAGTGGTCAACACCTGATCAAGACCCTGGTCTGGTGTGACAACGAATGGGGCTTTGCTAACCGAATGCTCGACACGACGTTAGCAATGGCCGCAAGCGGTTTCAGGTAGGGCGCGGTTTGCGCCTGGCAAAACTTATGAGAATCAACGAGAGGGTTCACCATGTCTGTAATTAAGATGACCAATCTGGATCTTGCTGGCAAACGCGTTCTGATCCGCGCCGATCTCAACGTACCAGTGAAAGAAGGGAAAGTTACGTCAGATGCACGTATCCGTGCTTCTCTGCCTACCATCGAAGCGGCGTTGAAACAGGGCGCGAAAGTGATGGTTACCTCTCACCTGGGTCGTCCGACCGAAGGTGAATACACCGAAGAGTTCTCGCTGCTGCCGGTAGTTAACTACCTGAAAAAGAAGCTGAGCGGCACCAATGTGACACTGGCAAAAGATTACCTCGACGGCGTCGAAGTGGGCGCTGGCGAACTGGTAGTGCTGGAAAACGTTCGCTTTAACAAAGGCGAAAAGAAAGATGACGAAGCACTGTCTAAAAAATACGCTGCTCTGTGCGACGTGTTCGTGATGGATGCGTTCGGTACCGCGCACCGCGCTCAGGCTTCTACCCACGGCGTCGGCAAATTCGCCCCTATCGCCTGTGCCGGTCCGCTGCTGTCAGCAGAACTGGAAGCGCTGGGTAAAGTGATGAGCAACCCGGAGCGTCCGCTGGTCGCTGTGGTGGGCGGTTCTAAAGTTTCGACGAAATTCGACGTACTGCTGTCGCTGGTGAAAATTGCTGATACCGTCATCGTCGGTGGCGGAATCGCTAACACCTTCGTGGCTATCGACAACAACGTCGGTAAATCGCTGTATGAGCCAGACTTCGTTGAAGCGGCTAAAGGCCTGCGTGACCAGTACGGCATTCCGGTTCCAACCGACTCACGCGTTGGCACGGAATTCTCTGAAACTGCCCCGGCAACCGTGAAAAAGGTTTCGGAAGTGGTGGATAACGAAGAGATTATGGACTTCGGTGACGAAACCGCTCAGGCAATGGCCGCCATTCTGAAGGAGGCTAAAATCATCCTGTGGAACGGTCCGGTTGGCGTCTTTGAGTTCCCGAACTTCCGTAAAGGCACCGAAATCGTGGCGAACGCGATTGCTGACAGCGAAGCGTTTTCTGTCGCAGGCGGCGGTGACACCTTAGCGGCCATCGACCTGTTCGGTATCGAAGATAAAATTTCCTACATCTCGACCGGCGGCGGCGCGTTCCTGGAGTTCGTGGAAGGCAAAAAACTGCCAGCCGTTGCCATGCTGGAAGAGCGTGCGAAGCAGTAATCCTTTGGGGGCGATGCCGGGTGGCATCGCCTGAAGTCTTGCCCGTCAGGGCGTTTAAATCGAGGTCTCCAAAGGGGACCAACGGTCACGAAACAGGACACAATCATGTCTAAAATTTTTGATTTCGTAAAACCCGGCGTTGTCACTGGTGATGACGTACAGAAGATCTTCAAAGTTGCGAAAGAGAACAAATTCGCACTGCCAGCGGTAAACTGCGTCGGTAGCGACTCGATCAATGCGGCTCTGGAAGCAGCGGCAAAAGTGAAAGCGCCGATCATCATCCAGTTCTCTAACGGCGGTGCCGCGTTTATCGCCGGTAAAGGTTTCAAAACCGACAAGCCACAGGGCGCAGCCATTTTCGGTGCTATCGCTGGCGCACACCACGTGCACCTGATGGCAGAACAGTACGGCGTGCCGGTCATCCTGCACACTGACCACTGTGCCAAGAAACTGCTGCCGTGGATCGACGGTCTGTTGGACGCAGGCGAAGAGCACTTCAAGAAAACCGGTAAGCCACTGTTCTCTTCTCACATGGTCGACCTGTCTGAAGAGTCACTAGAAGAAAACATCGAAATCAGCAGCAAGTACTTGGCGCGCGTGGCGAAAATCGACATGACGCTGGAAATCGAGCTGGGCTGCACCGGTGGTGAAGAAGACGGCGTCGACAACAGCCACATGGACGCATCTGCACTTTACACCCAGCCAGAAGATGTTAACTACGCCTACGAAAAACTGAATGCCATCAGCCCGCGTTTCACCATCGCGGCGTCATTCGGTAACGTGCACGGTGTTTACAAGCCAGGCAACGTGAAACTGACCCCAACCATTCTGCGCGATTCGCAGAAATATGTGTGCGAAAAACACGGTCTGCCGCACAACGCGCTGAACTTCGTTTTCCACGGTGGTTCAGGTTCTTCTGCTGCAGAAATCGAAGAGTCTATCAGCTACGGCGTTATCAAGATGAACATCGATACCGATACCCAATGGGCGACCTGGGACGGCATCCTGCAGTACTACAAAAAGAACGAAGGCTATCTGCAGTCGCAGCTGGGTAACCCGGAAGGCGCTGATAAGCCAAACAAAAAATACTACGACCCACGTGTCTGGCTGCGTTCAGCCCAAGCTTCTATGGTGGTCCGTCTGGAGCAGGCTTTTAAAGATCTTAACGCTGTCGACGTACTGTAATAGCCAGTGAGTTAGCGTACAAAAAAGGCCCGAAAGGGCCTTTTTTATGCATCTGCGGCAGAAAATTGCGGTTAAACGACCCGCTGGCGCTTCAAACAATAATTGATTACCCTTGATCACGGGGTGTCGGATTAAATCTGGCAGTTTTTGTTTATTCCCGGCGGGAATGTAATAACAGGGCTTATTAATGAAAGATTTACACGTCGTCGATGGTTTAACCAACGCAGGCAGCTGGCTAGTGCGCAATCAGGCGCTGATCATCAGCTATGCCGTCAATATTGTAGCGGCCATCGCCATCATTGTCGTCGGGATGATCATCGCCCGCATCATTTCTAACGCTGTAAACCGTCTGCTGCGCGCACGGCACATTGATGCCACCGTGGCTGACTTCCTCTCTGCGCTGGTACGCTACGGGGTGATTGCCTTCACCGTGATCGCGGCATTGGGGCGGATTGGGGTCCAGACTGCTTCGGTGATTGCGGTACTAGGTGCGACGGGTCTGGCCGTTGGCCTGGCGCTGCAGGGATCGCTCTCTAACCTGGCAGCCGGCGTACTGCTGGTGACCTTCCGTCCGTTCCGTACCGGCGAGTTCGTCGATCTGGGCGGCGTGATGGGAACGGTACAGCAGGTGCAGATCTTCTCAACCACCCTGAAAACGGCCGATGGTAAAGTCGTAGTGGTCCCAAACGGTAAGATTATCAGCGGCAACATCGTTAACTTCTCTCGTGAGCCGATCCGCCGTAATGAGTTCATCATTGGCGTGGCTTACGATGCGGATGTTGATGAGGTGATCGCGTTACTGCAGCAGGTGGTTGAAGCCGACAGCCGGGTGCTGAAAAAGATGGACATTCAGATTGGCCTGAACGAACTGGCCGCCTCCTCAATGAACTTTGTGGTGCGTTGCTGGAGCAACAGCGGCGATCTGCAGAATGTCTACTGGGACCTGCTGAAGAACTTCAAGCGGGCGCTGGATGCCAAAGAGAGCGGCATTCCGTATCCGCAACTGGATGTGCATCTGCATCAGCAAACCCAGCCTGACGCGGTGCCCTCTCAGGCTCAGCCGCAGTAATCCCTCTCAATGGGCGACAACTGTCACCCATTAATTTCTCTTATCACAGATTGATTCTTTCAATTTTCGCTAATCATCCAGCCTCTTTATACTGCATCCCATCTTAACTTTCTTGGGACTAAATCCGGTGCTGACTCTCTATTTTCAAGGGCTTGCTCTTGGTGCTGCGCTCATCCTGCCGCTGGGGCCACAAAACGCGTTTGTGATGAATCAGGGCGTAAAACGCCAGTATCATCTGATGACCGCCTCACTGTGCGCGCTGAGCGATATCGTGCTGATCTGCGGCGGTATCTTTGGCGGCATCGCCTTGCTGAACCAGTCGCCGTTGCTGTTAATGCTGAGGCCGGGGTTGCTTTTGTGCTGTGGTATGGCTGGGGCGCGCTGCGTACTGCTTTTAGCGGCAGCGTTGATTTAGGCGAAGGGCAGCCGATGAAGCAGGGAAGGGCACGAATTATCGCCACGCTGCTGGCGGTGACCTAGATGAATCCGCACGTCTATCTTGATACCTTCGTGGTGCTGGGGAGCTTGGGCGGCCAGCTGCCGACCACTACTGCCCGTCAGTGGTTCGCCATGGGCACTATCAGCGACTCTATCCTGTGGTTTTTTGGCCTGGCGCTGCTGGCTGCCTGGCTTTCACCACGGCTGCGCACCGCCCGAGCACAGCGCATTACTAACCTGCTGGTCGGGGTGGTGATGTGGTTCATTGCGCTGCAGTTGGCGCGTCAGGGAATCGCCGGTTTTTAAACTTCGCCCGAACAGGCTGCGGTAATTGCCGCGCTGAGGGCGAACTTTTGCCATAATGACCACTCAAAGCATGGCGCATACCGATGCGCTTTTGGGCTTCGCCGGTTGGAAGCCGTCATATCGACCTTTTCAAGGAGGACTTTCATGAAACTGAAAGCATTGGCTTTGGCCGCAATAATGAGCGCAAGGGCACTGCCCGGCGTACAAGCTGATGAATTGCCGAATGGGCCGCACGTCGTGACCTCTGGTAAGGCAACGGTCGATGCCCGTCCGGACATCGCCACCTTATCTATCGTGGTTAACGTCTCATCAAAAGATGCCGCCGATGCTAAAAAGCAGGCCGATAGCCGGGTTGCGCAGTATTTCGGTTTTCTGCAAAAAAATGGCATTGAGAAGAAAAATATCGATGCTGCCAACCTGAGCACCCAGCCAGAATACGATTACACCAAAGAGGGTAAATCTGTACTGAAAGGCTATCGTGCCGTGCGTCAGCTGGACAAACTCAACGACCTGCTGGATGGCGCGCTGAAGTCCGGCCTGAATGAGGTTCGCAGCGTTGAGTTAGGCGTGGCAAACCCGGAGAGTTATAAGCAGCAGGCCCGCAAAGCGGCAATCAAAAATGCCACTCAGCAAGCTTCAGAGCTGGCAGCCGGTTTCAACGCCCAACTGGGATCGATCTACAGCATTCGCTATCAGGTGGCTAACTATCAGCCGATGCAGATGAACCGGATGTATAAGGCCGCAGCCGCAGCCGATACCTCGGCTCAGGAGACCTACGATCAGCAAAGCATCAACTTTGACGATCAGGTCGACGTGGTGTTTGAGATCAAACCGAACACGCCATAATGCAAAACGGGGCCTGCGCCCCGTTTTCTTTTGTAGTTACGCGGCGACGTCATCCTGACGCAGCACGCGATGTCCGTGCGCGATCAGCGCATCGGTCACCCGCCGCATCAGACGGCTCTCCGGCGCGAAGCGATGCCAGTAGAGCATCCGGCGCTGATAGAGGCCGGGCGTCAAATCAATCAGCTCACCGCTCGCCAGCTCACGCTCAATCTGCAGATGCGGGATCATACAGCAGGTCGACCCCTGTCGCGCCATCTGCACAAAAGCTTCCGATGAGTTAACGATATGGCAGGGCACGCTGCCCGGCGACAGATCGAAGTTCTGCTGCAGGAACGCCTGATGCATATCATCCAGATGATCGAACGCCACGGCAGGCGCTTTCAGCAGGGCAGAGCGGGTGACGCCGTTGGGGAAGAAGCGGTCAGCAAAGTCACGTGATGCGACGAACAGATAGTCGAGCGCACCCAGCTGATCCACCAGGCAACTCGGCAACGGTTGTGGCTGAATACTCACCGCACCCACCACTTCGCCACGGCGTAAATGCTCCTGGGTACGGGTTTCATCTTCTACCTGCAAATTCAGCCGTACCGGTGAGTCGGCCAGCACATCTTTCAGCGCAGGCAGCAGCCAGGTCGCAAGACTGTCGGCGTTGACCGCCAGCGACAGCAGCAGCGGCGTAGTACCGCTGTTCTCATCGCCCAGCCACTCCTCTTCCAGCAGCTCTACCTGATGCAACAGCGCCAGCAGTTTCTGACCCTGTTCGGTTGGGCGGGGCGGGACGGTACGCACCAGCAGCGGCTGACCAAACAGATTCTCCAGCTGCTTGATACGCTGTGAAACCGCCGACTGCGTGATACATAATTTCTGTGCGGCGCGTTCGAAACCACGTTCACGAATCACTGAATCCAGCGCCTGAAGCGTACGATAATCCGGGCGTTTCATTGTTGTTCTCTCTCCTTCAGGGTGGACGTTACCATGCCACAAAAGTGTCACCTGTGAGCGACCGAGTGTTTTTTGTGGTCTGGCTTCCAAAGCGATAAATCTGCGCCTGTCACCCGAGCATTTTCAGTAAGCCTTGTTTTATACTACGCGCACTTCGTTGTCGCACAGGTTTTAAACATACCATGACCCAGGATAAACTGAAAAAAGCCGTAGGCTGGGCTGCACTCGATTATGTGCAGCCTGGGACGGTTGTTGGCGTTGGCACCGGATCGACCGCGGCCCACTTTATTGATGCGCTCGCGACCGTCAGGCATCAGATTGAGGGCGCGGTCTCCAGTTCCGACGCCTCGACCCAGAAGTTGAAAAGCCTGGGGATTCAGGTGTTCGATCTGAACGAGATAGACGTTCTGTCGGTTTACGTCGACGGTGCTGATGAGATCAACCCACAGATGCAGATGATCAAAGGCGGTGGGGCCGCGCTGACGCGTGAGAAAATCGTCGCCGCAGTGGCTGAAACCTTTATCTGCATTGCCGACGCCTCCAAAGAGGTCGACGTGCTGGGGCGTTTCCCGCTGCCGGTCGAAGTGATCCCGATGGCGCGCAGCTACGTGGCGCGTCAGCTGGTCAAACTCGGGGGGTTACCGGAATACCGTCAGAACGTGGTTACCGATAACGGCAATATTATTCTCGACGTGCATAATCTGCGCATTCTCGATCCGATCGTGCTGGAAAAAACCATCAACGCCTTGCCCGGCGTAGTCACCGTCGGTCTTTTTGCCGCACGGGGTGCTGATATCGCACTGATTGGCGGCCCTGACGGAGTTAAAACCATCAAAAAATGATCTGTCCGGCGTCATTGCGACGCCGGTTATTTCTGTCCGCAAAACATCTTTTCTCGTCAGGGTGAAATTTGGTGACTTATGTCACATTAGCGTCATCCACAGCGGGTTCGTTCTCCCTTCATCGCAGACATCACGATTTTGTACGGCAATGTGCTGTTGCTGAGCCTCGCCGTGCTGTCGGGCAGGCAATCGTTTGTATTGCCGGACGCGTATTTTTTTATATCTTGACAGAAGGCTGGCTTATGGCAGTCCTCATTGAATTCTGAATAGGGTCGGGAAATGGCAAAGGTTTCACTGGAAAAAGACAAGATTAAGTTCCTGCTGGTGGAAGGTGTCCATCAGAGCGCGCTGGAAAACCTGCGGGCTGCAGGCTATACCAACATCGAATTCCACAAGGGCGCGCTGGACGCCGACGCGTTAAAAGCATCGATCCGTGATGCGCACTTTATTGGTATCCGTTCCCGCTCCCAACTCACCGAAGAGATCTTTGCCGCCGCTGAAAAGCTGGTCGCGGTCGGCTGTTTCTGCATCGGGACTAACCAGGTTGATCTGCAGGCTGCTGCCAGCCGCGGCATTCCGGTGTTTAACGCCCCGTTCTCCAACACTCGCTCGGTGGCGGAACTGGTGATTGGCGAGATGCTGCTGATGCTGCGCGGCATCCCGGAAGCCAATGCCAAGGCCCACCGCGGTATCTGGAACAAGAACGCCAAAGGCTCGTTTGAAGCGCGTGGCAAAAAGCTGGGCATCATTGGTTACGGCCATATCGGCATGCAGCTGGGCGTGCTGGCCGAAAGCCTCGGGATGCACGTTTTCTTCTACGATATCGAAAACAAGCTGCCGCTGGGCAATGCGACTCAGGTACGCCATATGGCAGATCTGCTTAACATGAGCGATGTGGTCAGCCTGCACGTGCCGGAGACGGTCTCCACCCAGAATATGATCGGTGCCGAACAGCTGGCGCAGATGAAGCCTGGCGCACTGCTGATTAATGCCTCACGCGGTACGGTGGTGGATATTCCGGCACTGTGCGAAGCGCTGGCCAGCAAACAGGTTGGCGGCGCAGCGATTGACGTCTTCCCGGTTGAGCCAGCGACTAACAGCGATCCGTTCATCTCGCCGCTCAGTGAGTTTGATAACGTAATCCTGACGCCGCATATTGGCGGCTCGACTGTAGAAGCGCAGGAGAATATCGGTATTGAAGTGGCCGGTAAGCTAGCGAAATACTCCGATAACGGCTCCACGCTGTCAGCGGTTAATTTCCCGGAAGTGTCACTGCCGATGCACGGCGTCAGCGCCAGCCGTCTGCTGCACATCCATGAAAACCGCCCAGGCGTGCTGACGGCGATCAACCAGATTTTTGCCGAGCAGGGCATTAACATTGCGGCGCAGTATCTGCAGACATCGCCGTTTATGGGCTACGTGGTGATTGATATCGATGCTGAGCCAGAGCTGGCTGATAAAGCTTTACAGCTGATGAAAGCGATTCCGGGCACCATCCGCGCCCGTCTGCTTTACTAAGCGAACTGTCCGCAGGTGGCGCTTGATGGCGCCACAGGCTGCTGAAAAGCCTGAATCTGAGCGAATCTGCCGCAACGGATTAATCCAACGCGCAGGGAACACAGTGAGAAGAGGAAAGCGTCCCGCGCCATGGATGGCGCGGGCCGAGCGTGTCATGGACTGGCCTTAGCGTCTTTCCGATCTGACCGTGTTTCCTGTGCTGGCTCAATCTCACCGCTAATCGGGCAGACTTTGCCAGTAATTTCAGGCACTTCATCGCGCCTCTTTTATTTAAAACGTCTACTCCCACTGCCAAAGTTTCGACGGCGTCATTATCGCTGGCAAAGGCACATCCCAGTCCGCCACCGGCAGGCTATCGACGCGCTGACAGTCGTGCGCCAGACCCACCGGCAGGAAACCGTGCTGCCGCCAGTTTTGCAGGGTGCGATCGTAAAAACCGCCGCCCATTCCCAGACGCTGTCCATAGTGATCAAAGGCCACCAGCGGCACTATCATCACATCAAGCTGATCCAGGGTAATCAACTGCCGGATATCCAGCGGCGGCTCGGGAATGCGCAGCTTACTGCGCACCAACTGGGTTTCGGTTGAATAACGCAGAAACAGCAAATTGCCGGGCGAGAAAGGGTGTAAAACCGGCAGGAAGACCTGTTTTTTCTGCTGCCACAGTCTGGCAATCAGCGGACGGGTATTGAGTTCGCCATCGACCGACAGAAACAGCGCCACGTTCTGTGCGGCGGTGATCGGGGCGTAATTGAGGGCGTGTTTAGCGAGTTGCTCTGCCGCCTGTTCCTGCTGCCCATCGGTCAGTGCGCGCCGCAGATGACGGACGTGCTGGCGAATCGCCTGACGCTGGCTTTGAAGCTGGAGCTGAGAAGAATCAGACATGGTTTCCCCGCCGGGTAAGTCGCTGATGAAGCAACTATAACATGACAGTCGGGGAAAATACCGGTATCACAAGGGGACGAGCAGGGAACTTCACTGGGAACTACAGAAGAGAGATCTCCGAGATGTCGCCGTAGGCTGTAACCCTTGAACCCTTGGTTCAAGGTGAATATGCCGTCGCAACCATCAGGCTTCTCGGACAGACCGAGCATGCTCACAGGTTACGGAGCGTCACATTCTGTTTTTTTGAAATATCGGCTCAGGGGACTGGCCCACATGCAAACATCTCAGAGAAAATTTACCTCACCGTTGCCTGAGTATGGCAACCATGAAGTTTTATTCGAACTTCGCGTCCTCACGTTCGGTGATGCGACCTTGCTCAACCAGTGCCTGTTCAATCGTCTGCTGCAACATACGGATGCGCTGTTCCATACTAGCAGCATAATCGCGCGTCTTCGCTTTCTCTTGCGCCAGCTCGTGGCAGACGTTCAAAGCGGCGATGAACACCAGTTGTTCTGTATTAGTGACTCTAGTGCGAACTTTTAGATCTTGCAACCGTTGATTGAGATCTTCAGCCGCTGCATTCAGCGCATCTTGCTGTTCAGGCGGACAATTCACTCTCAACGAACGACCAAAAATTTGTAAATCTACCGGTTGTGCAGACATGCCACCTTCCTGACTGATTACTTCGCCCGCAACTCCCTTAGCAGTCAATGGCTTGGGAGGCGAGCAACTATATAGACCCGCGAAAATAAGTTACAACCCCTTTTCTGGAAACCTTGAGGCAGCTAGTGGTAGCATAACACGAACTTATTCTGCCAACGACGATGAAAACTTATGTCCTTACAGAACGCAACCCCCGATTACAACGCGCTGGCGGCGGCGCTCTCACAGCAGGGCGTAGGAATGACCCCCGCAGAAATGCACGGCATCCTGTGCGGCGGCAATCAGGACCCCAGCTGGAAGACCCTGGTGCACGATCTGGCCAATGAAGGCATGGCGTTTTCACAAAGCCTGTCGATGCCGTTACAGGCGCTGCATGAAAATATCGCCACCACCCTGGAAGATGAAGGGTTCCTGTTTCAGCTGCTGTTACCCAGCGATGATGACATCACGGTATTCGATCGCGCCGACGCGCTGGCCGGCTGGGTGAATCATTTTCTGCTCGGCCTCGGCGTGACACAGACTAAACTGGATAAAGTCACTGGCGAAACCGGTGAGGCGATTGATGATTTACGCACCATCACCCAGTTGGGGTACGAAGAAGATGAAGATCAGGAAGAGCTGGAGCAGTCGCTGGAAGAGGTGATTGAGTATGTCCGTGTTGCGGCGCTGCTGTGCCACGATACCTTTACCCGTCCGCAGCCGACCGCGCCAGAAGTCCAGAAACCGACGCTACACTAAGCTTACGATGACGGGTCACCCGGTCAGTTTAAACAGGTCAGATTACAGGGAGTGCAGAGATGATTTCACTGGACAGATTCCAGCAGCGTCGACAGGCGCTGTTAGCGAAAATGGTGCCTGGCAGTGCCGCGTTGCTGTTTGCCGCGCCTGAAGTGACGCGCAGCAACGACACTGAATATCCATTCCGTCAAAACAGCGACTTCTGGTATTTCACCGGCTTCAACGAGCCGAAGGCGCTGCTGGTGCTGATTAAAAGTGATGAAACGCATAACCATAGCGTGCTGTTTAACCGGGTGCGCAATCTGACCGCGGAAGTCTGGTTCGGACGTCGTCTGGGTCAGGACGCGGCACCGGCAACGCTGGGTGTCGATCGCGCCCTGCCATGGGACGATATTGGCGAGCAACTGCACCTGCTGCTTAACGGTCTGGATGTGGTTTACCACGCGCAGGGTGAGTATGCGCAAGCGGACACGCTGGTATTTAACGCGCTGGATAAACTGCGGCGCGGTTTCCGCCAGAATCTCAGCGCACCGGCGACGGTGACCGACTGGCGTCCGTGGGTGCATGAGATGCGCCTGTTCAAAGATGCGGATGAGATTGCGCTGTTACGTCGCGCTGGCGAAATCAGCGCGCTGGCCCATACCCGTGCGATGCAGGCCTGTCGTCCTGGGATGTTTGAATATCAGCTCGAAGGCGAAATCCATCACGAATTTAACCGCCACGGGGCGCGCTTTCCCGCCTATAACACCATTATTGGCGCCGGTGAAAACGGCTGCATCCTGCACTACACCGAGAATGAAAGTGAACTGCGTGACGGCGACCTGGTGCTGATCGATGCCGGCTGCGAGTTCCACGGCTATGCCGGTGATATTACCCGCACCTTCCCGGTTAACGGCAAATTCAGCGCCCCGCAGCGCGCACTCTATGACATCGTACTGACCTCGTTGTATACCGCGCTCAGCCTGTTCCGGCCGGGGATCAGCATCCGCGAAGTAAATGATGAAGTGGTGCGGATTATGGTCAGCGGACTGGTCGAGCTCGGTGTGCTGCAGGGTGAGGTCGACACACTGATTGCCGAAGAGGCCCATCGTCAGTTCTATATGCATGGCTTCAGCCACTGGCTGGGGTTAGATGTGCATGATGTCGGTCACTATGGCACCCCCAGCCGCGGTCGTGTGCTTGAGCTAGGCATGGTGCTGACCATTGAGCCGGGTCTCTACATCGCCCCGGATGCCGATGTACCGGCAGAATATCGCGGCATAGGTATTCGTATTGAAGATGACATTCTGATCACCGAAACCGGCAATGAAAATCTTACCGACAGCGTGGTGAAGGATGCCGCGGCGATCGAAGCATTAATGGCGGCGGCAAAAACAGCATGAGCATTCTGATTGCCGGTGGCGGCATGACCGGCGCGACGCTGGCGCTGGCGATATCCCATCTGACCCAGGGCAGGTTGCCGGTGGCGCTGATTGAAAGCAGTGAACCCGCCAGCCGGGCGCATCCCGGCTATGACGGTCGCGCTATTGCGCTGGCGGCGGGTACCTGCCAGCAGCTGGCCGATATTAACCTGTGGCAACGCATTGCCGGTTGCGCCACGCCGATTAACCGAATTCACGTCTCCGATCGCGGTCATGCGGGATTTGTCTCGCTGGCGGCGGCTGACTACGACATTCCGGCACTGGGGCAGGTGGTCGAACTGTTCGATGTCGGACAACGTCTGTTTGCCGAGCTGAAAAAAGCGCCGGGCGTTACCCTGCGCTGTCCGGCTCGCGTTACTCAGGCCAGCCGCAGCGAGCAGCAGGTCACGGTAAAGCTTGATAACGGTGAACAGCTTAACGGCGATCTGCTGGTGGCAGCAGACGGCTCACGTTCCGCGCTGGCCGCCTCCTGCGGCATTCAGTGGCAAACCGATGACTATCAGCAGCTGGCGTTAATTGCCAACGTCACCACGGCATTGCCGCATCAGGGCCGGGCGTTTGAACGCTTTACCGAGCACGGTCCGTTGGCCCTGTTGCCGATGTCAGGGAATCGCCTGTCGCTGGTGTGGTGCCATCCGCTGTCGCAGCGTGACACGCTCGCGCGCTGGAGCGATGCCAAATTCCTCAGTGAACTGCAACGGGCGTTTGGCTGGCGACTGGGCAAATCTACCCATGCCGGCCAGCGTGAATACTACCCGCTAGCGCTGCACCGGGCAGTGCAGCCGGTCACGCATCGTGTGGCAGTGGTCGGTAATGCGGCGCAGACGCTGCACCCAATTGCCGGACAGGGCTTTAACCTTGGCCTGCGCGACGTTATGTCGCTGGCCGAGACGCTGGCGTCAGCCCATCGACAGCAGCAGGATCCCGGCAGCTATGCGGTACTGCAGCATTATCAGCAGCGCCGTGAGCAGGATCGCGCTGCCACCATCGGCATTACCGACGGCTTAGTGCGTATCTTTGCTAACCGTCATACGCCGTTGGTAATCGGGCGTAATCTGGGCTTGCTGGCGATGGATCATCTGCCGTGGCTACGAAATCAACTGGCTGAGCGCACGCTCGGTTGGGTTAAGCGTTAATAAAGAGGCTTTGATGCAAACTTTTGATGTGGTGATTGCCGGTGGCGGTATGGTCGGACTGGCGGTGGCCTGCGGTCTGCAGGGCAGCGGACTGCGCATCGCGGTACTGGAAAAATCTCCCGAGCCGCCAGTCAGCCTGAGTGATACACCCTCGATTCGCGTCTCGGCCATTAATGCGGCCAGTGAGCGACTGTTACAGAAGCTGGATGTCTGGTCGACCATTCTCTCGCTGCGCGCCAGTGCGTATCACGGTATGGAAGTGTGGGACAAGGACAGCTTCGGTAGCATCGCCTTTGACGATCAGCAGCAGGGGCTGTCTCACCTAGGCCATATTATTGAAAATCCTGTGATTCACCGTGCTCTGTGGCAACGCGCCAGCGCCTGCAGCGACGTAACGCTGATGGCATTCGCCGAACTGCAGCAGGTGGCGTTTGGCGATAACGAAGCCTTTATTACCCTGCAGGATGGCAACATGTTAACCGCGCGCCTGATGATTGCGGCTGACGGAGCCAACTCCTGGCTGCGTAACAAAGCCGATATCCCGCTGACCTTCTGGGATTACGATCACCATGCGCTGGTCGCTAACGTCCGCACCGGGATGCCGCACGATGCGGTAGCGCGTCAGGTATTCCATGGCGACGGTATTCTGGCTTTCCTGCCGATGCAGGACCCGCATCTGAGTTTGGTTGTCTGGTCGCTGTCACCGCAGGAGGCGAGCCGGCTGGAGAGCATGCCGGAAGCGTTATTCAATCAGCAGCTGTCGGTAGCGTTTGATATGCGGCTTGGCCTGTGCCAGCTGGAAAGCGAGCGTAAATCGTTTCCCCTGACGGCGCGCTATGCCCGTAATTTTGCCGCACACCGTCTGGCACTGGTCGGGGATGCGGCACACACCATTCATCCGCTGGCAGGACAGGGCGTGAACCTGGGCTTTATGGATGCGGCGGAACTGATCGGTGAGATTCGCCGGCTGCATCAGCAAGGTAAAGATATCGGACAGCACCTCTATCTGCGCCGCTACGAACGCAGCCGCAAGCACAGCGCCGCGCTGATGCTGGCTGGCATGCAGGGCTTCCGCGAGATGTTTGCCGGTAACAACCCGGCCAAAAAACTGCTGCGCGATGTCGGCCTGAAGCTGGCAGACAGCCTGCCGGGCGTCAAACCGCTGATGCTGAAGCAGGCGATGGGCCTGAATGACCTGCCGGCGTGGCTACGCTGAACCCGCTCTGCACCATCACAAGGCAGTCTCGCACCACTATCGCCCCTCGTTTGATTTATTCTAATTTTGCCGCTCAATTCGCATTACTTTTTCTTATTCGGCGGCGGCATTTTTTAACATCCTGAACGGCTTCTCGCATAAATTTGCTGCGTATATTTAACCTCCCTACATTTATTGCGCGATTAATCACAAAATTGCAGTTTTTTATCCTGCCGGTGATTAATCCTGGTTAGGCTGTGCATCAGCTTTCGACCCGGGTTTGCTTATGGTGAATCGCCAGATTCGGTGGTAACGTCAGCCTAAAGAGAACGTTTGCGTCGGCAGGGTTTGCGGCGCGGTTTGGTACTAACTCGCTTCTGCACAGGATGGTTATGACTCAGCAAACACCGCTTTGAACAGCATCAGGCTTGCGGCGCTCGCATGGTGGATTTTCATGACTGGATGATGCCGCTGCACTATGGCTCCCAGATGGATGAGCATCATGCGGTGCGCAATGACGCCGGCATGAACCTGTACGGTCAGGAAATGGACGAAAGCGTTTCACCGCTGGCCGCCAACATGGGCTGGACGGTGAGCTGGGAACCGGCCGACCGTGCCTTCATCGGACGAGAAGCGCTGACGTTACAGCGCGAACGCGGCATAGAAAAACTGGTCGGGCTGATCCTGACCGAAAAAGGCGTGCTGCGTAACGGCTTGCCCGTGCGCTTTACCGACGATCAGGGCCAGCCGCAGGAAGGGATCATCACCAGCGGTTCTTTCTCACCCACTCTGGGTTACAGCATTGCTCTGGCGCGCGTGCCAGCCAGTATCGGAGACACCGCCATCGTTGAGATCCGTAACCGCCAGATGCCGGTAAAGGTTACCCGACCGATTTTTGTCCGCGCCGGTAAACCGGTGCCCAGTAAATTTTATTCAGGAGAAATGGCCAATGAACAATGTGCCGAATACGTTGAAGTACCGCGAGAGCCACGAGTGGGTGCGCAAAGAAGAAGATGGTTCTTATACCGTGGGTATCACCGAACATTCACAGGAACTGCTGGGTGACATGGTGTTTGTCGATCTGCCTGAAGTCGGCGCAACCTTTGCTGCCGGTGAAGAGTGTGCGGTCGCCGAATCCGTCAAAGCGGCCTCCGACATCTATGCACCGATCAGCGGTGAGATTGTCGCGGTCAACGAGGTTCTGTCTGATTCGCCAGAGCAGGTCAACAGCGAACCTTATGACGGCGGCTGGTTATTCAAAATCAAAGCCAGCGACGAGTCTGAAATTGACACGCTGCTGGATGCGGACGCTTACAAAGCCTCTATCGACGATTAATCGTCAGGCGGCTTCGCGCAGAGGCCGCAGATTTCTGTTTGCACTCTCTGTTACCCAGCCCGATTCAGGATTTACTGCTAATGACCCAGACTCTCAGCCAGCTTGAACACAACGGTGCATTCATTGAGCGCCATATCGGTCCTTCACCCGAGCAGCAAGCGATGATGCTTGACGCGATGGGCGCCCCCTCGCTGGAGGCGTTAATCGGCACCATTGTCCCGGCCGACATTCAGTTGCCCGGCCCGCCAGCCGTGGGTGAAGCGGCGACGGAACAACAGGCGCTGGCTGAACTGAAAGCGATTGCCAGCCAGAATCTGCGTTACAAATCCTGGATCGGTATGGGATATAGCGCGGTGATCACCCCACCGGTTATCCTGCGCAATATGCTGGAAAACCTAGGCTGGTACACCGCGTATACTCCGTATCAGCCGGAAGTCTCGCAGGGACGTCTGGAAGCGTTGTTAAACTTCCAGCAGGTGACCCTCGATCTTACCGGCATGGATATCGCCTCGGCCTCGCTGCTGGACGAAGCGACCGCTGCGGCAGAAGCGATGGCGATGGCCAGACGCGTCAGCAAGCTGAAAAACGCCAACAAATTCTTTATTGCCGATGATATTCATCCGCAAACGCTGGATGTGGTGCGGACCCGCGCCGAAACCTTTGGTTTTGAAATGATTATCGATCGGGCTGAAAAAGCGCAGGATCATGACGATCTGTTTGGCGTGCTGCTGCAACAGGTTGGCACCACGGGTGAAGCGCACGATTACAGCGCACTGATTGCCACGCTGAAAGCCCGCAAAGTGGGTCAGCGTCGCAGCAGATTTCATGTCGCTGGTCCTGCTGGAAGCACCAGGCAAGCAGGGTGCCGATATTGTCTTTGGCTCCGCGCAACGCTTTGGCGCGCCGATGGGTTACGGCGGTCCTCACGCCGCCTTCTTCGCCAGCCGCGATGAGCATAAGCGCTCAATGCCGGGCCGCATCATCGGCGTCTCCCGCGATGCCGCCGGCAATACCGCGCTGCGCATGGCGATGCAGACCCGTGAACAGCATATCCGCCGTGAAAAGGCCAACTCCAACATCTGTACCTCACAGGTGCTGCTGGCGAATATCGCCGGCCTGTATGCGGTATTCCACGGTCCGGCTGGACTGAAACGCATTGCCTGACGTATTCATCGTTTTACCAACATTCTGGCGGCGGGCCTGAAGCAGGGCGGCCTGACGCTGCGTCATCAGCACTGGTTCGATACGCTGACGGTTGAGGTAACAGACAAAGCGGCGGTGCTGAACCGCGCCCAGAGCTTTGGCGTCAACCTGCGAAGCGATATTCATCATGCTGTTGGCATCACGCTGGATGAAACCACCCGTCGTAAAGATATTCTGGCGCTGTTCGCCATTCTGCTGGGCGATGCGCACGGTCGGGATCTGGATAAGCTCGACAGCGAAGTCGCGCTGGAGAGCCAGTCGATCTCTGCCGGTTTGCAGCGCCACAGCGATATTCTGGCGCATCCGGTGTTCAACCGTCATCACAGCGAAACAGAGATGATGCGCTACGTGCACAGCCTGGAGAAAAAGGATCTGGCGCTGAATCAGGCGATGATCCCTATGGGCTCCTGCACCATGAAGCTCAACGCCGCGGCAGAAATGATCCCGATTACCTGGCCGGAATTTGCCGAACTGCACCCGTTCTGCCCGGCAGAACAGGCTAGCGGTTATCTGCAGATGATTGGTCAGCTGTCACAGTGGCTGGTGCAGCTGACCGGTTACGATGCGCTTTGCATGCAGCCGAACTCCGGCGCGCAGGGCGAATATGCCGGTTTGCTGGCGATTCGTCGTTATCATGAAAGCCGCAACCAGGGCGACCGTCACCTCTGTCTGATCCCCAGCTCGGCACACGGCACCAATCCGGCGTCGGCCCAGATGGCCGGCATGGATGTGGTAGTGGTGGCCTGTGACAAGCAGGGCAACATCGACCTCGGCGATCTGCGTGAGAAAGCGGCACAGGCGGGCGATAAACTCTCCTGCATCATGGTGACCTATCCGTCAACGCACGGCGTTTATGAAGAGAACATCTGCGAAGTCTGCCAGATTGTGCATCATTACGGCGGTCAGGTTTACCTCGACGGCGCAAACATGAATGCCCAGGTCGGTATCACCACGCCGGGCTAAATTGGCGCGGATGTCTCGCACCTTAACCTGCATAAAACCTTCTGTATCCCGCACAGCGGCGGCGGACCGGGAATGGGGCCGATTGGCGTAAAAGCGCATCTGGCACCGTTTGTTCCCGGTCATAGCGTGGTGCGGATCGATGGCGTATTAACCCAGCAGGGTGCGGTGTCAGCGGCCCCGTTTGGCAGCGCTTCTATTCTGCCGATCAGCTGGATGTACATCCGCATGATGGGAGCTGAAGGGCTGAAGCAGGCCAGTTCAGTTGCGATCCTGAATGCCAACTACATTGCGAGCCGTTTGCAGTCCGCTTATCCGGTGCTCTACACCGGCCGTGATGGTCGGGTGGCGCACGAATGTATTCTTGATATCCGGCCACTGAAAGAGCAGACCGGCATCAGCGAACTGGATATTGCCAAGCGCCTGATCGACTACGGTTTCCATGCGCCAACCATGTCGTTCCCGGTCGCGGGCACGCTGATGGTGGAGCCGACCGAATCGGAAAGCAAAATCGAGCTGGATCGTTTTATTGATGCGATGCTCTCTATCCGTATGGAGATCGACCGGGTCGCGGCGGGCGAATGGCCGCTGGAAGACAACCTACTGGTGAATGCGCCGCATACCCAGCTGGAAATCGTCAGCGAGTGGACGCATCCTTACAGCCGTGAACTGGCGGTTTTCCCGGCGGGCAGCCACAACAAATACTGGCCGACGGTAAAACGTCTGGATAATGTGTTTGGTGACCGCAATCTGTTCCGCTCCTGCGTACCGATGAGCGACTATCAGTAACGCGCGTTATCCGCATAGCAGCTAAACAAACCTGAGCAGGGCCAATTCGTCGGCCCTTTTTTATTTGGAGGCAAGATGAAATTAGCACTGGTTACCGGCGGCAGCCGCGGTATCGGACACGCCACTGCGTTATTACTGGCCGCCAGAGGCTATCGGGTGGCGGTCAATTATCGCCAGCGCGAGGCTGAAGCACAGCAGATGGTGAAATAGATTCAGCAGCAGGGCGGTGACGCCTTTGCGCTGCAGGCGGATATTGCTGATGAAGCCCAGGTGATGGCGATGTTTGCGCAGCTCGATAACAGTCAGCGCCGCTGAAGCTGCTGGTCAATAACGGCCGGGATTTTGTTTCAGCAGTGCCGGGTCGGGCAGCTGGATGCGGCACGCCTGCACAACGTGTTTGCCACCAACGTCATCGGCACCTTTCTCTGCAGACGCGAAGCAGTAAAACGTATGGGAACCCATCACGGCGGTCAGGGCGGCGCGATTGTTAACGTCTCGTCAGCCGCCGCACGGATTGGCGCACCGGGAGAGTACGTCGATTACGCTGCCTCTAAAGGGGCGATGGATACGCTGACCAAAGGGTTATCGCTGGAAGTGGCGCAGCAGGGGATTCGGGTAAACGGGGTTCGTCCGGGATTCATTTATACAGAGATGCATGCCGATGGGGGGAACCTGGTCGGGTTGATCGCCTTGCCAGTGTGATCCCGATGGTTCGCGGCGGGCAGGCGGAGGAGGTGGCGGACGCTAACCAACAGCGCCGCCGCTTTTCAGCCGCGGCGTTATCCGTTACAGGTTTTCGCCGTTGCTGGCGATGACCTGCTGATACCAGTCAAAGCTTTTCTTCTTCGAACGGGAGAAATCGCCGCTGCCGTCGTCGTTTTTATTGACGTGAATAAAACCGTAACGCTTATCGTACTGGCCGGTGGTAAAAGGAGACGCAATCCAGGCACCCCCACGGCGTATAGCCCATTAATTCCACGCCGTCGTGCGTCACCGCCTTTTTCATCTCTTCGATGTGGGCGCGCAGATAATCGATACGGTAATCATCTTCAGTCACCCCCGCGGCGTTTGGCTTGTCGATTGCGCCAAAGCCGTTTTCTACGATAAACAGCGGCTTCTGATAACGCTCATACAGTTCGTTAAGCGCGTAACGCAGGCCAACCGGATCAATCTGCCAGCCCCAGTCTGATGCTTTAACGTGTGGATTTTTTACCACCCCTTCGAAACCGGTGATCGGATCGTCCACGCCGCTGGCATCGGTCTTCACCGCGTTACTCATGTAATAGCTGAAACCGACGTAGTCCGCACAGCCTTCACGCAGGGTGTCGGCGTCCTCCGCTTCCATCTGGATCTGATAGCCTTTACGCGCCCACTCTTTCAGAGTGTAGGCCGGATAGTAACCGCGCATCTGCACATCACTGAACACGTAACGCTGATGCATCGCTTCCCCTGTGCCAGCACCACATCATCAGGATGACAGGAGAACGGGTAGACCGGCACCATGGCGATTATACAGCCAATCTGGAAGTCTGGATTAATGGCATGACCTAGTTTGACCACCTTAGCGCTGGCGACAAACTGGTGGTGCATCACCTGATACATTGCCTGTTCAGGTTTCTCATGCTCGGTAAAGATCACGCCAGAGCAGCAGTAACCAAACAGCGGATATTGCCAGTTGCGCTGGTTATTGATCTCATTAAAGGTCATCCAGTATTTCACTTTGTTCTTATAGCGATTCAGCACCACTTCGCTGAAGCGCACAAAGAAATCGACCACTTTGCGGTTGTGCCAGCCGCCGTACTGTTTGACTAGGTGATAAGGCATTTCGAAGTGTGAGAGGGTGATGACCGGTTCAATACCGTACTTCAGCAGTTCATCAAACAGATCGTCGTAGAATTGCAGGCCAGCCTCGTTTGGCTGCTGCTCGTCGCCATTCGGGAAAATGCGGGTCTAGGCAATCGAGGTGCGGAAGCATTTGAATCCCATTTCGGCAAACAGCGCGACATCCTGCTTGTAGTGTGATGTATAACTCAACGGCCTGATGGTTAGGATAGAAATGGCCGGGCTGGACACCGTCGGTAATTACCCGATCGACGCCATGTGAACCGCCGGTCAACACATCAGCGATGCTGACGCCTTTGCCGCCCTGATCCCAGCCGCCTTCAACCTGATGCGCCGCAACCGCCGCCCCGCCCCAAAGAAACCCTTTTGGTAACTGCAATTCTGCACTCATGCTTCACTCCATTACGGATATTGAAATTGGAGTGAGTGTAGCAAGGCAATAATGAAAGTCACGATATAACAACGCGCCAGTAATGTGATCTGTTACATCAAAAAAACAGGCTGTTTTATTTTCCCAACTGGCGACCTATTGCCTCAATAATATAGTTGACCGGCACCTGAGTCGTAATGTCTGAATTATCAGCCATCCGAATGATCGGGACGTGATAGCAGAGGCTGAAATCACTCATTTTCGCCAGCGAGCAGCTCTCGGTGTTGGTTATGGCAATGATTTTGCATTTGTTGAGGCTGAACTGGCTGGCAATGCGCAGGATCTCTTGTTCGGTCTCGCCGGAAACGGACAAAATTATCGCAATCGCATGTTCATACAGATCAGGGCTGACAGGATAATAAGGATCGTCAATCCCGTGGCTGAATCTACCCAGGTTAGAGAAGAAACGGGCGCCATATTTTGCTAGGCTGCCTGAGGTGCCGACGCCAATAAAAAATACCCGCTCCGCCCGATTAATCTTTTGCGCCGCCTGGACAATGACTTGCTCGAACTCCGGGTTATTAATACTTTTGAAAAAGCTCAGCATCTCATTGACGCTGGCGGTATTGACCTGCGGCGCAGCCTGCTGCTCGGTTAACCGCAGCCGGATACGGAATTCCGACCAGCCTTCACAGTGCATCTTGCGGCAAAATCGCATCACGGTAGTGGTGGAGACCGCAGCCTGCTCGGCCAGCTCGCGAATGGTCATATAACCGACACGTTCACGATGTTTGATGATGAACTGATAAACCTGAATTTCCAGGTCGTTAAGGCGGGCAAGATCGCGATGCGAAAAAATGGGTGGCTCATTGTACAGTTGACCAGCCGGCAGTTTACCAGATTCATCGGTTGGTTTGCCCGTTACAAGGTCTCACAGATTAATTTCAGCGTACATGTGTACACCGAAACCGATGTTGGCTACTCTGGTTAAGGTTTTTTTCGTATCGCTTTATTTTCAGGACACCCTTATGACCACCACGCGTTTACCCTCAGCAGGCTACTCACTAGGCGAGGAAATTGCCAATAGCATCAGTCATGGGCTGGGCTGCCTGTTTGGCGTTGTCGCACTGGTATTAATGCTCAATCAGGCGAGAGATACGGGCGCGGATGCCATGGCGATCACCAGCTACAGCCTGTATGGCGGCAGCATGATTTTGCTGTTTCTGGCCTCGACGCTCTATCACGCCATTCCCAACGGTCGGGCCAGACCCTGGCTGAAAAAGCTGGATCACTGCGCCATCTACCTGTTGATTGCCGGCACCTATACGCCCTTCCTGCTGGTGGGCCTGAGGTCGACGCTGGCCTACGGTCTGATGGTGGTCATCTGGAGCCTCGCGCTGGCCGGGATTATCTTTAAGCTGACCATTGCGCACCGCTTCAAAGTGCTGTCGCTGGTGACCTATCCCTGCATGGGTTGGCTGTCGCTGATTGTTGTGTATCAGTTGGCGATGACGTTGGCACCCGGCGGTATCTGGCTGCTGGCAATTGGCGGCATCATCTATTCGCTCGGAGTAACTTTCTACGTCGCGCGCCGCATTCCGTTCAACCATGCTATCTGGCACGGGTTTGTGCTGGGCGGCTGTGTCTGTCACTTCTGCGCGATTTACTTTTATGTCGGATAGTCAGTATGCCGGATGGTCAGGCGGAGCGACTCCCGCCTGACCGCGGTCAGAGCTGTGAGGCGAGCATATCCTCCAGCTTTTGCTGATCGAGGGCGAACTGGCGGATGCCTTCTGCCAGTTTATCGACCGCCATCGCATCCTGATTATGCAGCCAGCGAAATTGCGCTTCCGTCAGGGGCGAGGGCGGATTCGACACCGCCGTCGAAGGCGTTAGCTGGCGCGCCCCGGCGAATGCGCCGGCCTATCGCAAAGGCAGCGTTATCGTGGCCGAACCGCTGGGTCAGGATGCCATGCAGGAACAGACGGAAGAGAGCCTGCCCGTCGCCAGCGCCGCCTCGCAGCAGAGCGCACAACAGGTGCTGCAACTGCTGGAGGCGGTGGCCGCGATGCTGCAACGCAACGCCGAAAAACTGGGTGATATTGATGCGGTCGCCGGCGATGGCGATCACAGCATCGGCATGGAACGCGGCGTGCTGGGCGTGGAAAAGGCGCGTGAAGTTGCGGCCCGGGGCCGCCGGTGCCGGCACGCTGTTATGCCGTGCTGCTGATGCCTGGGCAGACAAAGCGGGCGGCACCTCTGGCGCACTGTGGGGCGTGGCGCTGACCGCCATCGGAACCGCCATCGGTGATAACCAGACGCCGGACGCCGCACGAATCGCCAGCGGCGTGCGACAGGCGCAGGAAGGGATTCAGCATTTTGGTAGAGCGCAGGTCGGCGACAAGACTATGGTTGATGTACTGGTGCCGTTCAGCGACAGCCTGAATGCGGCCGTCGCGCGCGGTGCCTCGCTGACGGAGGCCTGGCACGAAGCCGTGCGCGTGGCTAACCAGGCGGCGCAGACCACGGCGCAACTGCTGCCCAAAATGGGCCGCGCTCGTCCGCTGGTCGAAAAAAGCCTCGGTACGCCCGATGCAGGCGCGATTTCGCTGGCAATGATTGTCAATACCGTGGCTGATTTGTTGAAAGATCACGCGACCGCAGAACAGGGAGCCTGAGCATGACACAACCTGCTTTGTGGCTGGGTGTGAGCCTGAAAATGTACTTCGGCTACCAGCAAACCCTCGACTGGTGCCACGACGTCGCCGCGCTGGCGCGTCAGCATTCGGCGATTCAGCGCGGTGATATGGGGCTGTTGGTCCTGCCTGCTTATCCGGCGATTCCGGCAGCTGCCGCTATTTTTGCCGATACCCCGGTGCGCATTGGTGGTCAGGATGTTTGCCAGGCCAGAAACGGTGCCTGGACCGGCGAAGTCAGTGCCAGCATGTTGCAGGAACTCGGCTGCAGCCTGGCTGAGATTGGTCACGCCGAACGCCGCCGCCATTTCCATGAAGACGCCGCGCAGATTACCGCCAGAGTGGCGATGTCACTCAGCCACGGCCTGGCTCCGGTATTGTGCATCGGTGAAACGCAACAGGGTGAACCTTCGCAGGCGATCGCCCTGTGCCAGCAGCAGCTGGCCGAGTCGCTGTCGCTGGCACAGCAACAGGGGCTGACCGGTACGCTATTTTTCACCTGGGAACCGCAGTGGGCGATTGGCGCACCGCAACCGGCTCCGGAGCGATATATCCGCGCGGTCTGCGAAGGGCTACGCGAGCTGCCGACGCCCGCGGGTATTACCCTACAGGTGATCTACGGTGGCAGCGCCGGTCCGGGCTTGATTCAGCGCCTTGGCGGAACGGTTGATGGCCTGTTCCTCGGCCGCTTTGCCCATGATCCTGCCGCGCTGGCGCAGATTATCGACGAGGCCAGCGCGCTGCTGGCGGAGCGTCACTCATGAGCCAGATCGGACTCAGCACCTATGCCTATGCCTTTTTCTGGCGCATTTCAGACCGGGTCACGCAGCGGCTGACGCTGGATCTGTCGCTGTTCCAGATTTGTGATTATCCGGCGATTGAGAGCTGGTCAGATGCTGACCTGCAACGGTTGCGTCAGCAGGCTGATGCGCTGGGCATCACGCTGGAGATGGGGACGCGCGGGCTGGATACTGCCCATCTGCAACGTTATCTGCAGATGGCACAGCTGCTCGACGCGCATGTGGTGCGCTCCATGTTCTATACCGCCAGCCATCGACCGTCGCTGGAGCAAGCGGCGCAGCTGATCGCCAGCGTGCACCCGGCCGAAAGAGGCATTAACCAGATTATTGAACACTGGTTGCCGTGGCAGGAGGACGCCGCCATCACCTGTCAGCGTGAGGCGGAGTGGACAGCGCGCAGCGTGGAATTCTTACGTAGTAAACAACATCGGGAGTAATAATAATGAATCAACTGAAAACCCTTACTGTGATTGGCGCCGGCGGCAAGATGGGCATGCGCATTTCAGCCAACTTCCAGAAAAGTGATTGCTAGGTTTTTACTGCGAGAATTCGCCCGCTGCGCAGCAGCAGGTCAGGCAACAGGGGCGTGAGCTTTCGGATACCGATTCGGTGGTGCCGTTAAGCGACGTGGTGATCCTGGCGGTGCCGGACATCGTGTTGGGTGTTGGGTAAGGTCTCTAGCGATCGTGCCGCAGATGAAGCCAGGCGCGGTGCTGTTAACGCTCGATCCGGCGGCAGCCTACGCCAACCTGATCTTCCAGCGTGACGATATCGACTATGCGGTGGCGCATCCGTGCCATCCGTCGGTCTTCCTTGAGCGCTACACCAAAGAGGAGCACGCCGACGCGTTTGGCGGAATTGCGGCTGTTCAGCATGTAGCCGCCGCCTGGGAAACGGGCAGTGATGCGCAGCGCGACCAGCTCAGCAAGGTTATCCGCGTGATGTATGGTCCGGTGGAGCAGGTGCACTGGGTGACCGTGACGCAGCTGGCCTACCTTGAGCCGACGGTGGTGGAAACCGTCGCCTGCATGGTCGGTGCCTTTATGAAGAGGCGCTGGACGAAACGGTTAAGCACAGTGGCGTACCGGAGGAGGCCGCAAAGGCGATGCTCTACGGACATATTCAGATTGCGCTGGCGGTAGCCTTTCGTGCCACCAACCCGTTCTCTGATGCTTGCATGATCGCCATGGAGTATGGTCGCGAGAAGATTGTGAAGCCTGACTGGAAGCAGATTTTCGAGCAGAAAGAGCTGGATATCGTGATTGCCCGCATGCTGAAAATCGACGCGATTCGTCGCTAATCTGTGACACTGCCACCGGCTCGCCGCGTCAATGCCTGGCGAGGTGAGCCGTATCAATGGTATAAATTCTGAAACGCCTGTGCTTAGTCAGGTAACTCACTGCGAGACAGATAACGCATGGAAAAACACACGCTTTCTCAGGACTCCGAACTGCTGACCGAAATCGCGGTCGCCTATTATCAGGACGAAATTACCCAGGAAGAGATTGCGCGTAAGTTTGGCATTTCACGCATCAAAGTCGGACGGCTGCTGAAGCGCGCCAGGGAAGAGGGAATTGTTGAAATTAACGTGCGTTACCACCCGGTGTTCAGTACCCGTCTTGAGCAACAGCTGCTTGACCGCTTCCCCCACTTACAGCGCGCACTGATCGCCCTCGACCTGCAGGACAACGATGAGCAGCGACGTCAGGTGGCGGCGCTGGTCTCCTCCTGGCTGGAGCAATCGCTTAAAGAGAATTCGGTGGTGGCGGTCGGGCAAGGGCGCAACGTGGCGGCTGTCGCCGATCATCCGGGCCAGGTGCCGACGCGTAACTGTCACTTTATCAGCGGCATCGGCGGCACTCACCGCCCCGGTGATGCGATCAATGCTGATCATATCAGCCGTCGTCTGGCGAAGAAGTTTGGTGGCATCAGCGAAACGCTTTACGCCCCGGCTTATGTTGAAGATCGGGCGCTGAAAGAGGCGTTTATGCAGAACGGCACCATTAAAGAGACGCTGGATCGGGCGCGCAAAGCCGACTTCGCCCTGGTCGGCATTGGCTACATGAATGAAAACAGCTATATGGTGAAATTAGGCTGGTTTACGCCGCATGAAATCATCGACGCCAGTCTGAATCAGGGCGTGACGGGCGATATCGCTGGCTACGACTTTTTCAATTCGCAAGGGCAGCACGTCGATACCGTGATGAACGATCGGGTGATTGGTCTGAGCATTGATGAACTGCGCAAGATCCCCTGCGTTATCGCCATCGCCTCGGAGAACACTAAAGCAATGGCGATTCTCGGTGCGTTGCGTACCTGCGCCATCGACATTATCGCCACCACGGCGCAAAACATCCGCACCCTGCTGAACATGACGCAGAAAGCGGAGTAATCGCCGGACAGGCACGCAGCTTATGCGGCTACGTGCCTGAGTGGTTACTCTTCCTGCAGCGAGTAGGGCAGCGGCTGAATAGTCAGCTGTCCGCCTTCATCACCCTCAACCCGTAGCACGCTATCCGGCTCCAGATCGTTATTCATCACCACCTGCACCCAGCTGACACCGTCATCCAGCTGCACCGCCGCTAGCACGCTGCCGGTACGACGCCAGCGCTCACCCATCCGCAGTTCCAGCGCCGTATTTGCTGCCGGTAGATGGCTGGCCTGTCCCGCCAGCCAGTAGAGCGCAAGCTTGTTCGCGCCACGGTATTTGGCCCGCGCCACCATCTCCTGACCGGTGTAGCAGCCTTTTTTAAAGCTGATGGCGTCCAGCGCCTGCAGGTTGGTGGCCTGGGGAATAAACTGCACGCTGGTGGCGGGATCAATCACCGGAATGCCAGCTTCAATGTCCAGCGCCAGCCACTGCTGACTGTCATTTAACTGGGCATCATCCGCCAGTTTCTGCTGCAGTGATTCGGCCTGGGCCAGCGAGGTAACAATCAGGAAACGCTCTGCCGGATGCGCGAACCACAGCAGCGAGGTTTCTCCCTGCTGCACCACCGGGGTTGCGCTGTCGGGCAGCTGTTCAAACAGGTTGGCCAGCGCGGCGCGCGCCTGAAAACCGGCCACGCCCAGCAAGACGGCGTCATCATCGGCCGCCAGCGTCACTTTAGAGAACACCGCATATTTCTTTAATTCGCTCAGCTGGGTGTCGCGCAGTTCACGCCGTACCAGGTAGGCGTAGCCTTCGCCGCGATGGAACAGACGCAGGTTGCTCCACATCTTCCCTTTGGCATCACAGTGGGCGGCGGGCAGATGGTGAGCCGCATCCAGCGCGGCGACGTCCAGTGTCAGCTGACCCTGCAGATAGGCGGTGCTGTCGGGACCGAAGAAGGAAACCAGCGCCCAGGCATCCAGTGAAATCAGTGTTAACGGCAGACGGGACGAGGCTGCAGGCTGGCGCGGCGGTAAGGTAAAGGTTGGCATGGATATATCCTGAGTATGAGGGTTCATCCGAAACAATATCCTTAATGTTAAAAGAGCCGACCGGCAATGCAACCTGTTTACCGATAACGGCGCACAAATCGCGTGATAACCCTGAAAAAATGCGGCTTGCTTTGCGGCAGATTGCACAGTGTGTTGCGCTGCGCCTTCAGCCCGCCACAATCCAGGTTACACTAGCCGCCATGTTGTGAAGTGTGGAAACTGACGCATGGATATCAATGATAAATCACGTATTCAGTGGGCTTGCCGCCGCGGCATGCTGGAGCTGGATGTGGCTATTATGCCGTTCTTTAAATATGAATATGACAGCCTGAACCACACCGATAAGCAGGTGTTTATCGCGCTGCTGAAGAGTGACGATCCCGACCTGTTTAACTGGTTGATGAACCACGGTGAACCCAGCGATCCTGAGCTGAAGCGGATGGTTAACCTGATTCAGCAGCGCAATCGTGAACGCGGCCCCGTGGCAATGTAAGCTGCGGCCGTCCCGTCTGGCGCGTGGCCTGCAGGGTGCCTGGCTGGTGCTGGCGGTAACGGCGGTACTGCTGCTGACGCTGCCCGTCAGCGGATGGCCGATTAAACTGGCGATGATCGGACTGCTGCTGGCTGAAGGCTGGCGCAATCACTGGCGGCCGACTCAGCCGCTGCGCTGGTGGCTGATGAAAGACAATATGCAGCCTGCTGCTTCAGCGAGGCGCATCACTGACGGCGTCAGGCTTACGGCGACAGGGCCGAAAGCCGCCAGCCGGACCAGAGGATGGCGCACCTGACGCCATTCGCCGGACACTGGCCGGGCCTCGGGCCGATTAAGAGACCCGACAAAAGACCCGATAAAAGAGTGGCGCGACGAAGCGGCTGCGGGGCGGACAACGCTGCAGGGCGGACGACATAATTGCCGTCTCCTGCTGCGAAGTGGCCGTCTGCGGGGTTCAGGGAGCAGGACGGAGCGACACCGGACCACGCCGTTTAGCGATTACAGTAGTTCGGCGGTTTCCGTTAACACCTGCTCACACCACTGCTCGACGCGCTCGTCGGTGACCTCAAACTGATTCACATCATCGAGCGCCAGACCGACAAACTGCTTTCCATCAGCACTGAGCGGTTTCGGGCTGGTGAACTCGTAACCTTCCAGCGGCCAGTAACCAACAAAACGCACGCTCATCGGCTGCAATAGCTCATGCAACATACCGAGCGCATCAAGGAACCATTCACCGTAGCCAATCTGATCGCCCATGCCGTACAGCGCCACAATCTTATTGCGCAGATTCAGGGTCGACAGCTGTGGCCAGATCGCCTCCCAGTCCTCCTGCAACTCGCCAAAATCCCAGGTCGGGATGCCCATGATCAGCAGATCGTACTGTTCCATCAGGCGCGGATCGTCATCTTTGATGTTGTGCAGGGTGACCAGCTCTTCGCCAATAAAATCGCGAATTTTCTCCGCTACGATTTCGGTGTAACAGGTACTGGAACCGAAAAAAAGACCGGTTTTCATGCAGATAACTCTCTGTAAATACTGACTTTGGCGCAATTGTACCAGAAGCGCCGTTGAATCAGGCATAATGAGCATGATTTTACAGCGAACGGCGGGGATAACGTGCAAGACAGTGAACTGACTGAACAGTTTCTCGATGCGCTCTGGATTGAACGCAATCTGGCGCAGAATACTCTCTCCTCCTATCGCCAGGATCTCCAGACGCTGACCAGCTGGCTGGCGCATCATAACCTGACGCTGCTCAGCGTGGTGTCACTGGATCTGCAGCAGTTTCTGGCCGAGCGGCTGGAGGGTGGCTACAAGGCGACCAGTTCAGCCCGGCTGCTGAGCGCCATGCGCCGCCTGTTTCAATATCTCTATCGCGAGAAGCTGCGCGCTGACGATCCCAGTGCGCTGTTATCGGCACCAAAACTGCCGCAGCGGCTGCCGAAAGATCTCAGTGAAGCGCAGGTTGAACGGCTGCTGCAGGCACCGAATATCGACATCCCGCTTGAGCTACGCGACAAAGCGATGCTGGAGTTGCTCTACGCCACCGGGTTGCGCGTCTCTGAGCTGGTCGGCCTGACGCTGAGTGACATCAGCCTGCGCCAGGGCGTGGTGCGGGTGATCGGCAAAGGCGATAAAGAGCGACTTGTGCCGTTAGGTGAAGAAGCGGTTTACTGGCTGGAGCATTATCTGGAGCATGGACGTCCATGGTTGCTCAACGGACAGACGCTGGACGTGATGTTCCCGAGCAACCGGGCGCAGCAGATGACGCGGCAGACCTTCTGGCACCGCATCAAGCATTACGCCACGCTGGCCGGTATCGACAGTGAAAAATTGTCGCCCCATGTGATGCGCCATGCGTTTGCTACCCATCTTCTGAACCACGGTGCCGATCTGCGTGTCGTACAGATGTTGCTGGGACATAGCGATCTCTCCACCACCCAAATTTATACGCATGTCGCCACTGAGCGCCTGCGTCAGTTGCATCAACAACATCATCCGCGGGCCTGATCTGCGGAAATAAGGAAAGAGATGAACAAGCATTTTGCCATGCTGGCTTTGTTAGCCAGCGCCTTTTCCGGCTTGGCTCAGGCCGATGACAGCGCCATTCAGCAATCATTGAAAAGCTCGGCTTAAATCAGACTGAGATTACCTCATCACCGCTGCCGGGCTTTAAAACCGTGCTGTCGGAAAGCGGCGTGCTCTACGTGACCGATGATGGCAAACACATGATTCAGGGCCCGCTGTATGACGTCAGCGGTGCGCAACCAGTCAACGTAAACAATAAGCTGCTGGATAAAAAATTCGAGGCGCTGGTGCCGGAAATGATCGTCTACAAAGCGCCGAAAGAGCAGCATGTGGTGACGGTGTTTACCGACATCACCTGTGGCTCTACTGCCGCAAGCTGCATGAGCAGATGGCCGATTACAATGCGCTGGGTATCACCGTGCGCTACCTGGCGTTCCCGCGTGAAGGACTGCATGTTCAGATTGAAGGCGCGATGAAAGCGATCTGGTGCAGCGCCGATCGTAATAAAGCCTTTGACGATGCGATGAAGGGCGATGCGCCGAAAATGTCAGCACCAGACAGCTGCAAAATCAATATTGCACAACACTACCAGCTCGGGGTGCTGTTTGGCATTCAGGGCACGCCAGCCATCCTGACCGACAGCGGCATGATGATTCCGGGCTATCAGGGCCCGCAGAAGCTGAAGCAGGTGCTGGATAATCAAAAGCGTGGTGGTTAATCGGTGGTAAAAAAAGAAGTGGAACTGCGTCGCCGCGAGGTGACGGTTGAGGATGCGCTGCCGGCAACCCTGCCGCCGCTGCTGAAACGTCTTTATCTGCAACGCGGGGTGCGTGACGCAGCTGAGCTGAAACGCGGCGCGAAAAACCTGCTGCCGTTCCAGGCGCTGAGCGGCATCGATAACGCGGTGGTGTTGCTGCATCAGGCGCTGCTCGATGGCCGTCGCATTATGGTGGTGGGCGATTTTGATGCCGACGGCGCGACCAGTACCTCGCTGACGGTGATGGCGCTGCGCAGCATGGGCGGCAGCAACGTGCAGTATCTGGTGCCTAACCGCTTCGACGATGGCTACGGTCTCAGCCCGGAAGTGGTTGAGCAGGCGCGGGCGCGCGGTGCGGCGATGATCCTGACGGTGGATAACGGGATTTCGTCGCATGCCGGTGTAGAATGCGCGCACCAGCACGGTATTCCGGTGCTGATCACCGATCACCATCTGCCGGGCGAGACCCTGCCAGCGGCAGAAGCGATCGTTAATCCCAACCTGGCGGACTGCAATTTTCCTTCCCGCGCGCTGGCCGGTGTCGGCGTCGCGTTTTATCTGATGCTGGCCCTGCGCGCCTTTCTACGGACGCAGGGCTGGTTCGGCACCACCCACAGCGAACCTAATCTGGCTGAACTGCTGGATCTGGTGGCGCTTGGCACGGTGGCCGATGTGGTGCCGCTCGACGTCAATAACCGCATTCTGGTGTGGCAGGGACTGAGCCGGATTCGCGCCGGTAAATGCCGTCCCGGTATTCGTGCGCTGCTGGAAATCGCCAACCGCGATGCGCGCCAGCTGGCGGCCAGCGATCTCGGCTTTGCGCTCGGACCACGGCTCAATGCGGCAGGGCGGCTGGATGATATGTCGGTCGGCGTGGCGTTACTGATGACCGACGATCTCAGCCAAGCGCGGATGTTAGCCAGCGAACTGGATGCGCTCAACCAGACGCGCAAAGATATTGAGCAGGGCATGCAGAGCGAAGCGCTGGCGCTGTGCCAGGCGCTGGAACGTGAGCAGAGCGACCTGCCGCTGGGGCTGGCGTTTTATCATCCGGAGTGGCATCAGGGCGTGGTCGGTATTCTGGCCTCACGGCTGAAAGAGCGCTTCCATCGCCCGGTGATTGCTTTTGCACCGGCCGGAGACGGCACGCTGAAAGGCTCCGGCCGCTCGATTGCCGGTCTGCATCTGCGCGATGCGCTGGAGCGGCTCGATACCCTGAATCCGGGCCTGATGCTGAAGTTTGGCGGCCATGCGATGGCGGCGGGACTGTCGCTGGAAACCGCACGCTATGAGGAGTTCCGCCAGCGTTTTGCCGAGCTGGTCGGCGAATGGCTGGATGGCGAATCACTGCAGGGCATTATCTGGTCCGATGGCGCGCTGCAGCCGCAGGAATTTTCCCTGCAGACCGCTGAGATGCTGCGTGAAGCGGGTCCCTGGGGCCAGGCGTTTCCGGAGCCAGCGTTCGACGGCAAATTTAAGCTGTTGCAGCAACGGCTGGTCGGTGAGCGGCACCTGAAAGTGATGGTGGAACCGCTGGGCGGCGGCCCGCTGATCGACGGCATCGCCTTCAATGTTGATACCACGCTGTGGCCCGACACCAGCGTGCGTCAGGTTGAGCTGGCCTACAAACTGGATATCAATGAGTATCGCGGTAACCGTTCGGTGCAGCTGATCATTGATCATCTCTGGCCAATTAACTGACCTCTGGCGGCGGTCGCACATCAGCTGTGCGCGGCCGCCCGCCGGGCTCAGGGCCGCCTTCTTTTCTCCGGTCGAATCTCCGCGCGAAACACCACTCTGCACGCGGTTAATCGATCAACGCGCCGCCACCGCATCAGCGCTACAAACTGTCGTCAGTTTCGGGTAAACTTATGCGTTAATTTTCCTGTCCTATCGAACGCTAAAAAGACGCTAAAGCCATGTTTGAAATCAACCCGGTCAAAAACCGTATTCAGGACCTCAGTGAGCGCAGCGACGTTCTTCGGGGGTATCTTTGACTACGATGCCAAGAAAGAACGCCTCGAAGAAGTAAACGCCGAGCTGGAACAGCCAGACGTGTGGAACGAACCGGAACGCGCCCAGGCACTGGGCAAAGAGCGTTCCTCGCTTGAAGCGATTGTTGACACTCTCGATCAGATGACGCAAGGCCTGGAAGATGTCCAGGGTCTGCTGGAGCTGGCAGTCGAAGCGGACGACGAAGAAACGTTCAACGAAGCGGTGGACGAGCTGGATGGCCTCGAAAGCAAACTGGGCGAGCTCGAATTCCGCCGCATGTTCTCCGGTGAGTACGACAGTGCCGACTGCTATATCGATCTGCAGGCGGGCTCCGGTGGTACCGAAGCACAGGACTGGGCCAGCATGCTGATGCGTATGTATCTGCGTTGGGCTGAAGCCCGCGGCTTCAAAACTGAAATTATTGAAGAGTCTGAAGGCGAAGTGGCGGGCATTAAATCCGTGACCATTCGCGTGTCAGGCGACTACGCCTTTGGCTGGTTGCGTACCGAAACCGGCGTGCATCGCTTGGTGCGTAAGAGCCCGTTCGACTCCGGCGGTCGTCGTCACACCTCCTTCAGTTCAGCCTTTATCTATCCGGAAGTGGATGACGATATTGATATCGACATCAACCCGGCCGATCTGCGCATTGACGTCTATCGCGCCTCCGGTGCCGGCGGCCAGCACGTTAACCGGACGGAATCCGCGGTACGTATTACCCATATTCCGACCGGTACCGTGACCCAGTGTCAGAACGACCGTTCTCAGCACAAGAACAAAGATCAAGCTATGAGGCAGATGAAGGCGAAGCTGTACGAGCTTGAGATGCAAAAGAAAAACGCTGATAAACAGGCGCTGGAGGACAACAAGTCCGACATCGGCTGGGGCAGCCAGATCCGTTCTTACGTGCTCGACGATTCGCGCATTAAAGATCTGCGTACCGGTGTGGAAACGCGCAACACCCAGGCGGTGCTGGACGGCGATCTAGATCGATTCATTGAAGCTAGTTTAAAAGCAGGGTTATAAGGAACCGATATGTCTGAACAACAACCGCAGAGCGCTGACGCCGCACTTGAGTTAAACAACGAACTGAAAACGCGTCGCGAAAAGCTGAGCGCGCTGCGTGCAAATGGCGTGGCGTTTCCTAACGATTTCCGTCGTGACACCCTCTCGAACCAGCTGCATGAACGCTATGACGAGAAGAGCAACGAAGAACTGGAAGATCTCGGCATCGAAGTAAGCGTTGCCGGACGCATGATGACCCGTCGTATTATGGGTAAAGCATCATTCGTTACCCTGCAGGACGTCGGCGGACGCATTCAGCTTTATGTTTCGCGTGACGATCTGGCCGAAGGGATCTACAACGAGCAATTCAAAAAGTGGGACCTCGGCGATATCCTCGGCGCGCGCGGCAAGCTGTTCAAAACCAAAACCGGCGAACTGTCGATTCACTGTTCTGGGCTGCGTCTGCTGACTAAAGCCCTGCGTCCGTTACCGGATAAGTTCCACGGTCTGGCTGACCAGGAAACCCGTTATCGTCAGCGTTACCTCGATCTGATCGCCAACGACGAATCACGTAACACTTTCAAAATTCGCTCGAAAATCATGGCCGGTATCCGCCAGTTCATGGTTAGCCGCGACTTTATGGAAGTGGAAACCCCGATGATGCAGGTGATCCCAGGCGGCGCGTCTGCCCGTCCGTTCATCACCCATCACAATGCGCTGGACATCGATATGTACCTGCGTATTGCCCCAGAGCTCTATCTGAAGCGTCTGGTGGTGGGTGGTTTTGATCGGGTATTCGAGATCAACCGTAACTTCCGTAACGAAGGCATCTCGCCACGTCATAACCCTGAGTTCACCATGATGGAACTCTATATGGCGTATGCGGATTACAAAGATCTGATCGAGCTGACCGAAAGCCTGTTCCGTACGCTGGCACAGGATGTGCTGGACACCACCGTGGTGCCGTATGGCGAGCATCAGTTTGATTTCGGCAAGCCGTTTGAAAAACTGACGATGCGCGAAGCGATCAAGAAATACCGTCCGGAAACCGACCTGGCCGATCTGGAAGACTTTGATAAAGCGGTAGCGATTGCTGAATCGCTGCACATTAAAGTCGAGAAGAGCTGGGGCCTGGGCCGTGTGGTCACCGAGATCTTCGAAGAGACGGCAGAGGCGCATCTGATTCAGCCAACCTTCATCACCGAATATCCGGCTGAAGTGTCACCGCTGGCGCGTCGTAACGATCAGAATCCGGAGATCACCGATCGCTTTGAGTTCTTCATCGGCGGCCGTGAAATCGGTAACGGCTTCTCCGAGCTGAACGATGCGGAAGATCAGGCTGAGCGTTTCCTGCAGCAGGTGAATGCTAAAGATGCCGGCGATGACGAAGCGATGTTCTACGACGAAGATTACGTCAACGCGCTGGAACACGGTCTGCCGCCTACTGCGGGTCTCGGTATCGGTATCGACCGTATGGTGATGCTGTTTACCAACAGCCACACCATCCGCGACGTGATCCTGTTCCCGGCGCTGCGTCCGGGCAGCAAGTAAGTCACTTTGCGTTAAGCAGCATGCAGAAAGGCCGGAAATTCCGGCCTTTTTTTCGTCGCTGTCCGGCTCAGACAACCACGCTCACGACTTCACTACACCATCCAGCCACTGCTGAAACCGTGCATAGGGCATATACAGCGCCACGTTCTTATACAGCGTTTTGCCGCTGGTATTGTCATTAATACGGTCGCTGTAACCGATAATCACCCCGCCAGCGTATCGTCAGAGGCGTTATAGACCGCGCCGCCCGACATCCCTTTTACCACTCCGGCATTGGCCGCCACCACCACACAATCCGCTTTGTTCCAGCTATTTGCCAGCCTGGTATTGATCAGGTTCTGGCCACTGGAACTGACCGGCATCGCCGAAATAAAGCTGTAACCATAGAGATTGACCTGGTCGCCGATATGGCTGTTGCGAAAGCTGGGCGGCAGGCTTGCTTCGCTGTTTGGCTGGCGGGCCACCTTCTGGGGCGTGGCGATCATCGGGGTGCTGGCCTTCATCGCCCTGATTGTCAGCCTGCCGAATAACAAACAGGAAAAACCGGTCGATCTGGCGAGTGAAGTGAGCGCGCTGGCCAACGGCAAACTGTGGTTGTCGCTGCTGATGACGGTGTTTTTTGCCGCGGCGATGTTTGCGTTGTTCAGTTATATCGCGCCGCTGCTGTTACAGGTGACCGGCATCAGCGACCGTGGCGTCAGCTGGACGCTGTTTCTGATTGGCGCAGGCCTGACGGTCGGCAATATTCTGGGCGGCAAAATGGCGGGCTGGAAAGTCTCCTTCAGCCTGATCCTCAGCTTCTCGCTGATTGCGATCTTCTCTCTGCTGTTTAGCTGGACCATCCATGCGCTGTGGCTGGCGGAGATTACCCTGTTCCTGTGGGCGATGGCCACCTTTGCCACTGTGCCGGGCCTGCAAATTAACGTGGTGCGCCACGGTAAAGAACCACCCAACCTGGTATCGACCCTGAACATTTCCGCGTTCAACGTCGGTAATGCACTGGGAGCCTGGGTCGGTGGGGCGGTGATTGGTCGAGGTTACGGCATGACGACGGTGCCGGTCGCCGCCGCCGCACTGACACTGATCGGTCTGCTGATCTGCCTGATCACCTTCCGCAAATCGGGTGGCGCGAGGTCTGCGGTGCGCGCTTAAGCTAAGCGGGCGGCGATACGTGCCGGAAAGTCAGCCACCTGCTGCTGCAGATGGCTGACAAACGCATCGACCAGCGCCGAAGCGGGGCGGTGATGCGGTCTGACCAGGCTGACGGTAAAGGGTACCGAAACGCTGAACCGTCGCATCACCACACCGCTGTCGGCGTAATCGAGCGCCGTCAGCGGATTGACGATCGATACCCCGATGCCCGCCCTGACCATGGCGCACACCGATGCGGCGCTGTGGGTCTCCAGCACCAGACGACGTTCAACCCCCTGCTCATGAAACAACGCATCAAGCAGCTGTCGGTAGCTGTCGGCGCGCGACAGGCTGACACAATTCTCACCGGCAAAATCCTGCGGCGTCAGCACGGCCCGCTGGCTCAGCGGATGCTGCGGCGGCAACACGCAGACTTCATCGCAGGTTAAAAGCGCATGGCGGTCAGTGCCGGCCGGCGCATGCTGGGTTTCGGTTAAGCCGAGGTCATAGCGCTGCGCTGACAGCCACTCCTCCAGCAGCGGCGACTCCTGCGGAATCACATTCAGGCTGACATCCGGGTAGCGCTGCAAAAAAGGCTGACATAGCGGTGGCAGCAGCGACTGCGAAAACACCGGCAGACAGGCGACAGAAAGCTCACCCTGACGAAACTGACGCAGGTTGTCAGCCGCCTCCATGATGCGATCCAGTCCGTACCACGAACGCTGAACCTCTTCAAACAAGCGCAGCCCCTGCACCGTAGGCTGCAGACGTCCGCGTACCCGGCCAAACAGCTGCAGCCCCAGCTGCTGCTCCAGCCGCGCCAGTTCCCGACTGACCGTAGGCTGAGAGGTGTGCAGCAGGGTCGCGGCCTGCGTCAGGTTGCCGCTGGTCATCACCGCGTGAAAAATTTCGATGTGTCGCCAGTTAATGTTCGCCATCGGGTCATACCATATCAATTTTGCATAGATGCTATTAAAACAGATATTTTTCGCTATGGCACGATTCTGGCTTAATGCGCTTATCGCCACAGGAGAACCCTTATGCCCCGTTCCTTACAGACTACCGAAACTGCGCTCAACGTCACTAATCTGCTGCCGCTGGCACGTCGCTATGCCGGGCCTTTCTGGGCCTACGATGTGCAAATCATTCAGGCACGCATCGCCCAGTTGCAGGCGTTTGATGTGGTGCGTTTCGCCCAGAAATCCTGTTCGAATATTCACATCCTGCGCCTGATGCGGGCAGCCGGGGTAAAGGTTGATTCGGTATCGCTGGGTGAGATTGAACGCGCACTGGTGGCGGGGTATCAGCCGGGCGGGGATGAGATTGTCTTTACCGCTGATCTGTTTGATCAGCCGACGCTGGAGCGGGTTGCGGCGCTGCAGGTGCCGGTTAATGCCGGTTCGGTCGATATGCTGCATCAGCTGGGCGCTGTTTCTGCGGGCCATGCGGTATGGCTACGGGTGAATCCCGGTTTCGGGCACGGCCACAGTCAGAAAACCAATACCGGCGGCGAAAACAGCAAGCACGGAATCTGGCATGGCGATCTGGCTTTAGCGCTGGCGGCAATCCAGCAGTACGGTCTGCGGCTGGTGGGCATTCATATGCACATTGGTTCCGGTGTCGATTACGCGCATCTACAACAGGTGTGTAATGCGATGGTCAGCCTGGTGGTGGAGTTTGGTCAGGATCTGACGGCGATCTCAGCGGGCGGCGGCTTGTCGATTCCTTACCGCTACGGTGAAGAGGCGATCGATACCGAGCACTATTTTGGTTTGTGGGATGCTGCGCGTCAGCGCATTGCTCAGCATCTGGGCCACGCCGTCAAACTGGAGATTGAGCCGGGCCGTTTTCTGGTGGCCGAGTCGGGCGTGCTGGTGTCGCAGGTGCGGGCGGTCAAAGCGATGGGCAGCCGCCACTTTGTGCTGGTCGATGCCGGTTTCAACGATTTAATGCGGCCGTCAATGTATGGCAGCTATCACCATATCTCGCTGATGGCGGGCGATGGGCGGCAGATTGATGAGCAGCAGACCCTCGACAGCGTGGTGGCGGGGCCATTGTGCGAATCAGGCGACGTCTTTACCCAGCTGGAAGGCGGCAAAGTCGATACCCGCGCGATTCCGACTGCGCAGGTCGGCGATTATCTTGTATTTCATGACACCGGCGCCTATGGCGCGTCTATGTCATCGAACTACAACAGCCGTCCACTGATCCCGGAAGTGCTGTTCGAACAGGGGCAGCCGCGCGAGATCCGTCGCGCGCAGACTATCCAGGAATTACTGGCGCTGGAAGGCGGCTAACCGCCCACTCAGGCGTTATCCGCTGCCGCCTGTGCGTTAAACAGCTCTTTACGCAGCATCACCATCTCCTCCGCCAGATCGCGACACAGCATCGCATTCATTAAGTGATCCTGGGCATGCACTAGGATCAGCGTCACCGGCAGCTTGCCGCTGCCTTCATCTGCGCCAATTAGCTGCGTCTGAATCTTGTGCGCCTGTTTTGCTGCGGCATCGGAGGCGGCCAGTCACGCTGGCGCGCACACTGGATCGCCATCATCGTTGACGATCGTGCTTCACCCGCATTTTGGTATGCCAAATTGGCTTTTTTATCTTACTGGAATGCCGATCTTACGTCTCTGAGGGTTGACCCATGTCTCTACAGGACCGCCTTATCGATTCCCTGGGCAGCTTTGCCACCCGCTTCAATAGCTATCGCTACATCATGGCGATCAAAGCCTCGTTCATCACACTGATGCCGGTGATCATCGTTGGCGCTTTCTCGGTGCTGATCTCTAACATGGTGCTGGACAGCAAAAATGGCCTCGCCAGCTTCGCTGCGCTGGGGTTTTTAGCCGACCTGAAACCGATCACCAGCAGCATTAACTATGCCACGCTCAGTTTCCTCAACATTGGCGCGGTGTTCCTGATCGGCATTGAGCTTGGCCGCATCAACGGCATCAAAACCTTGTTCCCTGGCCTGCTGGCGATCATCTGCTTTGTGTCCGTGACGCCGACCACTTTACAGATGATGGTCGACGGTCAGATGCATCTGGTCACTGACGTACTGGCCAAACAATTCTCTGATACCAAAAGCCTGTTTCTCGGCATGTTTATTGCCATTCTGTCGGTGGGGATCTATTGCCGCCTCGAGCAGGTTGAGCGGCTGAAAATTAAGATGCCTGACACCGTGCCGCCCAACGTTGCCGCCTCTTTTTCCGCACTGATCCCGTCGATTATCACCGTGACGCTGGTCGCCTCCTTTGGCTTTATTTTCCATCGCATTACCTGCATATATCTGTATGACGCGGTCTATCAGGTGGTGCAGCAACCGCTGGAGTCGGTGGTGCAGAGCCTGTGGGGGATTCTGATGTTCGTCGCCCAGCTATTTTGGGTGATCGGCATTCACGGCAATCAGATGGTGAAACCGATTCGTGAACCGCTGCTGCTGGGGGGATTATGCTCAATCCGATCCTGGCGATCCCGTTCATCATCACGCCGCTGGTAACCGGCACAATCGGCTACTTCGCCACGGTGATGGGGTTTGCTGGCAAAGCGGTGGTGATGGTGCCGTGGACCACGCCGCCGATCATTAACGCCTGGCTGTCGACCGCCGGATCGATGGGCGCGGTGGTGACCCAGATTATCTGCATTATGGTGTCGGTGCTGATCCACCTGCCGTTTGTCAAAGTGGCGGCCCGGCGCGCCTATGCCGCCGAAGCGAAGAATCAGCAACCTGAACTGGCCCGAAACCAATCGGAGGTGTTATGAGTCGCCAGCTTATTCAGATCCCGCAGAATTTTATCCTAGGCGCCGCTGCGTCAGCCTGGCAAACCGAGGGCTGGAGCTGGAAAAAAGCCGGGCAGGATTCCTGGCCGGATGCCTGGTATCAACAGGATCGGCACGTCTGGCATCAGGGCTATGGCCCGGCCGTTGCGACCGACTTCATTAACCGCTTTGCTGAAGATGTGGCGCTGATGAAGGCCAGCGGGCTGACCCACTATCGCACCTCGATCAACTGGTCGCGCTTTCTCACCGATTGTGAAAGCGCCACGGTGGATGAGGAGTACGCGGCTTACTATGACCGGCTGACTGACGAAATGCAGCGCCAGGGCATTGAACTGATGCTCTGTCTGGAGCATTACGAGCTGCCCGCCACGCTGCTGGAGCAGTACGGCGGCTGGCAGTCAAAGCATGTGGTTGACCTGTTTATCCGTTACGTTGAACAGATATTTTAACGCTATGCCGGTCGGGTAACGCGTTGGTTTGTGTTTAATGAGCCGATTGTGGTGCAGACCCGGGTCTATCTCGACGCGCTGCGCTGGCAGTACGAGCAGAACACTCATAAATGGATGCAGTGGAACCACCATAAAAATCTCGCCACCGCCCGGGTGGTGCAGCTGTTCCGCCAGCAGGGCTATGCCGGTCGCATCAGGACCATCCTTAATCCGGAAGTAACCTATCCACGCTCGTCGGCCGCGCATGACCAGCAGGCGGCGCACATCTATGACCTGTTCTATAACCGGGTGTTTCTCGATCCCGCCATTAAAGGCGGGTACCCGGCGGAGCTGCTGGCGCTGCTGGATAAACATCAGATTGAGTGGCAGGCCACGCCGGAGGAGCTGGCGATCATCGCCGCCAATACTGTCGATGAGGTCGGGATAAACCTTTACTATCCGCACCGCGTGAAGGCGCCGTCCCATCCTGCCTGGTATTACGAGCACTTTGAGCTGCCGGGCCGGCGGATGAATCGTTCGCGCGGCTGGGAAATTCAGCCGGAAATCATCTGGGATATGGCGCAGCGGATGCGCGATGAGTACCGCAACATCCCGTGGTTTGTCGCTGAGAGCGGAATGGGCGTCGAAAACGAAGCGCAATTCAAAAACGCTGAGGGGGAAATTCAGGACGACTACCGCATTCACTTTATCAGCGAACACCTGCATCAGGCGATCCGAGCGCAACAGGCGGGCATCAACTGTCAGGGCTATATGCTGTGGGCCTTCACCGATAATGTCATCGCCGATGAACGCCTTCAAAAATCGCTATGGCCTGATCGAAATCGACCTAGATAACCAGCGTCAGCGCCGCATGAAGAAATCCGCCCACTGGTTCCGGGCGCTACGCGCAGTCAGCAATTTACCCTGTGGCTTGATGATGAGCCGAAATAACAAGAGGAAGCGATGATGAAACGTATTGTGCTGGCCTGTGCCGCAGGCATGTCGACATCAATGGTGGTGACGCGAATGGAAAAAGAGGCTGCCGCGCGCGGATTAGCCTTCCACATCTACGCCATTCCCGAGCAGAACCTCAGTGAGGAGCTGCAAAATTACGGTAACGAGGTGGTGGCGGTGCTGCTGGGGCCGCAGGTGCGCTTTAAGCTGGAAGCGAACAAAAAACTGACCGACAGCTACCAGTTGCCGATTGCGGTAATCGATTCGGTTGCCTATGGCACCCTGAATGGCGCAAAGGTACTCGATCAGGCGCTGGCTTTGATACACTGAGTCTCAGTTTGCGGGTCACTTCTCTGGCTCGCAGGCATTGTCGCGCAGGGAACGGCGGCAATGCAGTTAGCGCAATGATTGCAAAGGGTGACAGCGTGGACAAAGCCGAAGCGCCGCAAGAAAAAAAGCAGTATCAGGAAATTGGTCAGCATCTGCGCCAGCAAATCAGCGACGGACACTATCCGGTGGGATCGCGCCTGTCGCCTGAACGCCAGCTGGCTGAAACCTGGGGCGTCAGCCGGACCATCGTCCTCGAAGCGCTATTAATGCTGGAGCTGGAAGGGACGGTGGATATTCGCCAGAGTTCCGGCGTCTATGTGATGCGCATTCCCTCCGCCAGCGATGATGATGAAGAAGAGGCCTTTTTCCGCAGCGATGTCGGCCCGTTCGAAATGCTGCAGGCGCGTCAGCTGCTGGAGAGCAACATCGCCGCGTTTGCCTCTAAAATGGCCACCAAGGCGGATATTGAAAACCTGAGCCGCACGCTGGAGCAGGAGCAGCGCGCCATCGCCGCCAACGACAGCAGCCAGGATAACAACAAGTTATTTCACCTGCTGCTCGACACCGTTACCAGCATCTGGCGTCATCACGACAGCAGCCCGCTGTGGCAGCAGCTGCGCCCCCAGTTTGAAACCCGCGCCTACCGCCTGAAATGGCTGGGCGATCACCAGACCATTCTGGCCGCGCTGCGTCGCCGCGATGTGATGGGCGCATGGCAGGCCACCTGGCAGCATCTTGAAAAGGTGAAAAATACCCTGCTTGAGCTGTCCGATGCGGATGCGCCTGACTTCGACGGCTACCTGTTTGATTCGTTGCCAATCTTCCAGGGGAAACTGATGTAATGGATATTATGCCGCTCAGCGCCGTGCCCCATTTTGCCGATCAGATTACCGAATGGCAGTGGCGCGCTTTCGGCGAACCCAACAGCCGTGACTTCTTCGCCAGCATCGTCGCCAGCAGCCTGAGCGGAGCCGATTTCCCGGTCACGTTTGTCGCCGTCGAGGCGGGCAAGGCGATCGGCACAGCAGGTTTCTGGCGTTGCGATCTGATCAGCCGTCAGGATCTTTTCCCGTGGCTGGCGGCACTCTATGTCGATGCGCCCGCGCGCGGTAAAGGCGTCAGCGATGCATTGCAGCAGCGGGTGATTGCGCAGGCACAGGGGTATTCGCGGTTGTGGTTGTGGTCGACCTTTGGCGGCTGCTATGACCGCTTTGGCTGGCAGCCTCAGGGCGAGGCGCTGGAGTATCCCGATAAGCGCGTGCAGCTCTATTATCGGGATTTATAAGGTGTGCCAGCCGTACCCGTGGCGACCGGCAGCGGAGGGCTCAGGGTGCCGGATAGGTATAACGACGGTGGATCGCCTCAATGCCTTCCAGAATCTCTGCATTTAACGTCAGATTGAATGCTGTCGATGTTGGTCTGCAGCTGCTCAAGCATGGTCGCGCCGAGCAGGGTGCTGGCAACAAACGGCTGCTGACGCACATAGGCCAGCGCCATCTGTGACGGATCAATCTGGTGCTGGCGGGCTAATGCCACATACTCGGCAATCGCCTGCTGCGACTGCTCGCCGCTGTAGCGGGTAAAGCGACTGAACAGGGTATTACGGGCACCGGCAGGCTGCGCGCCATTCAGATACTTACCGCTCAGGGTACCGAACGCCAGGCTGGAGTAGGCCAGCAATTCAACCCCTTCATGCTGGCTGATTTCGGACAGACCCACTTCAAAGCTGCGGTTCAGCAGGCTGTACGGATTCTGGATGCCGATGATGCGCGGCAGTTCATGCTTCTCCGCCAGTTGCAGATAGCGCATCATGCCCCATTCGGTTTCATTCGACACCCCGATATAGAGAATCTTACCGGCGCGAACCTGCTCGGTCAGCGCTTCCAGCGTCTCCAGCAGTGTCACCTGGGCGGTGGTTTCACTGTACTGATAGCCCAAGCTTGCCAAAATAGTTGGTCTGACGTTGCGGCCAGTGCAGCTGATAAAGATCGAGACAGTCGGTATTTAGGCGTTTCAGGTTGGCATCCAGCGCTTCACGGATGTTCTTGCGGTCCAGCGCCATGTTAGGGCGCGCATCATTACCGCGCGACGGGCACCGACACTTTGCTTGCCAGAATTATTTTGTCACGGCTGCCGCGCTGCTTCAGCCAGCTGCCAATGTACTGTTCGGTCAGACCATGGATTTCCGGACGCGGCGGTACCGGATACATTTGGGCGGTATCAATGAAATTAATGCCGGAACGAATAGCCAAATCCAGCTGGGCATGGGCGTCGGCTTCACTGTTCTGCTCGCCAAACGTCATGGTGCCCAACCCCAGCTGACTCACTTCCAGCGTGCTATGGGGAATACGATGATAGTGCATTGCCAGCTTCCTTTTCTTTATGGAATGGAATGTTGTGTCCTCAGGGACTATAGCGCGAGCAATGGCGGGGAAGGAAGGGGGAAAAGTCGGGGAAATCGCCTGCCAGTGGGGAATCTGTGGCAGGCGAGACAATTTCTCACTTAGCGTTCAATGATGGTCGAAACCTCATCGCCGTTAATCTGTACTGCGTGACCCGACTGATCGGTGTACTGCACCAGCCCGGTCTCTTTATCAATGGTCGGCTTACCTTCGGTCATCATCATCCGGCCATCTTTCGTTGCCATCACATAATCAGAACTGCATCCGCTTAACATCGCTGCGGTTAGTGCCACAATGGCGATACCTGCCCATCCTTTCATCACGCCTCATCTCCACACATCATCGACTGCAAAAAGTGTAATAATAAATTGTTTTGCCGGCCGGGTTAATCGTAGGAATCTGAAAATTTGCGGGCGAGCACGCTCGCCCTTGACATTTCTATGCGGTTTTTTTCTTACTGCGCATCAGGTTAAGGCACTCAACCGCCATTGAGAAGAACATGGCGAAATAAATGTAACCTTTTGGTACATGCACCGCGAAACTCTCCAGAATCAGGGTGAAACCGACCAGAATCAGGAAGGCTAACGCCAGCATTTTGACCGACGGATGGCGCTCAACGAACTCACCAATGCTGCGGGCAGCGAACATCATCATCAGCACCGCAATCACCACCGCTGCCATCATGATAAACAGATGATCGGAGAGGCCGATGGCGGTAATCACCGAATCGAGGCTGAAAATAATATCCAGCAGCATGATCTGCACGATCGCACCAAGGAACGAATGGACGTTGGATCTTTGTTCCGCTTCGTTACCTTCGATGGTTTCGTGGATCTCTATGCTCGATTTCCACAGCAGGAACAGACCACCAGACAGCAGGATCAGATCGCGGGCAGAGAACGCATGGTCCATCAGGGTAAACAGCGGATTCGTCAGTTGGGCGACCCAGGCAATAGAGGCCAGCAGGGCCAGACGCATTAACATTGCGCCCAACAAACCGATACGGCGCGCGCTGGCTTGTTGATGCTTTGGCAGTTTAGCGACCACTAACGACAGGAAAATAATGTTATCAATACCCAGCACCACCTCAAGGATGGTCAGGGTTCCAAGTGCCAGCCAGGCGTTGGGATCGGCAATCCACTCAAACATACCTACATTCAATCCTAAACGAAAATTAAACGGGGATTATATGCACTGAATTTGCTTCTCTCCCACAAAATTGCGCCACATCAGATCAGAATGTCATTGTTAAAGCAGGAAGTGGCGCGCCAGCAGCGGTCCGGTAAAACTTTTTTTCAGGTAGAAACCGCGCGGTAAGGTTAGGATCGGTTGGCCCCGATCGCCAATTCCTTCGGTCAGTGCTTTATTGTTGGCTGCTTTGGGACGGATTTGCAGCCAGGCGCCGTGCCGGGCAGTGATCTGCTCAATCCTACCCAGCACGATCATATCCATCAGCTCTTCCCAGTCCTGCCGCAGCATCTCATCTTCTTCTGCGCTTGGGCTCCAGAGTAGCGGCGCGCCGACCCGGCGCTGCCGCAGCGGAATGTCCCGCTGGCCCTCAACCGGGATCCACAATACCCGCGCCAGTTTGTGTCGCACGTGGCTGGTCTGCCAGGTGACGCCACTGTTACCGGTGAGCGGGACGACGCAGACAAAGGTGGTTTCCAGCGGTTTGCCACTGGCATCAATCGGGATGGTTTTCAGCTCAATGCCGAGATGGGCGAAGTCCTGTTCGGCTTTGCTGCCGGCGCTGGCCCCGAGATGCAATTCCAGCAGCATACCCACCCAGCCTTTATCGCGTTTCAGATCGGCAGGCATCGTCAGGCCCGCCCGTTCGGCCAGCGTTTCCAGCGTTAACCCGGCTAAATCCTGCGCCCTGGCCAGCAGGGCGGCTTCATCTTCAGGCGGTGCTGGCAGGTAGTTCATATTGATGACTCGCATTGCTCAAAAAATGTACAGGATGTCGCACGGCGGTTTTACCCGAAATATTCAGCGTGCTGAGCGGGGATAATAACATGATAGATCGTGCTTTTTTTACGTATTGACCCTGGCAATATTATGGGACGCTTCAGGTTATCCCAACTTACCCGCAACAATGAACAGGATCTCATACCGGGTTATCCACAGAAAAATGGGATAACCGGCCTGGCTGTGCGGTACTGGTTCCATTTACAGCCTTGACTTTCGCACTTTTGACCATAATTTGCCCGCTCTGGCCTAAGGCTGAGCGATTCGTTGTGGATAAGATGTCAGGAGGTTAAAATTCACTCAACTGTAAGGAGTGGACGGTTTGATCGGTCGTTTAGCCTGATCGCGATTTATCAGTTATCTTATTTTTATTATATTAATCATAATTATAGTGATTTTTCTCTTTTTCGTACCGCAGAGGCGTCCGGCAAGGTTATTCAGTTAACTCCCGCGTTCTGCACAAAGCTATCCACAGAAAAGGTAAATAAGATCGCTTTTTCTGACCCCGATTGTTTATAACTACCGGCTTCTCTGTGAGTTATCCTGAAGTTTTGCGCTTAACACCCCGGCGAATCCAGTGGTTTACCGCCTGTAAGGAGTGTGAAACAATCAGGCTATTCAAATTTAGCTTTGAGGTAGTCCGGTGATCGATGATGATGGCTACCGCCCGAATGTTGGTATCGTAATTTGTAACAGGCAAGGACAAGTGTTATGGGCCAGGCGCTTTGGACAGCACTCCTGGCAATTTCCTCAGGGAGGCATCGATCCCGGTGAAACCGCTGAACAGGCGATGTATCGCGAACTGTTCGAAGAAGTAGGGTTGCACCGTAAAGATGTTCGAATACTTGCATCTACCCGTAACTGGTTGCGCTACAAGTTGCCAAAACGTTTGGTGCGTTGGGACACAAAGCCGGTATGTATCGGCCAGAAACAAAAGTGGTTTCTTCTGCAGTTAATGTCTAATGACGCGGGTATCAATGTGCAGCACAGCAGCACGCCTGAGTTCGACGGCTGGCGATGGGTGAGCTTGTGGTATCCGGTGCGTCAGGTTGTCTCCTTCAAACGCGACGTTTATCGTCGGGTAATGAAGGAATTCGCTGGCGTGGTGATGTCTATGCAGGAGAGTGCAGGGCAGCGAAACAATCCTGCCCATCGACGTAAGAGAGGATAGGCCACGCCCTTTATGCTCACTCAGTTGCGCGAAATTGTAGAAAAAGTGGCGAGTGCACCGCGTCTGAATGAAGCACTCGACATTCTGGTCAATGAGATCTGTCTGGCGATGGAAACGGAAGTCTGTTCCGTTTATCTCGCCGATCACGATCGTCGCTGCTATTACCTGATGGCGACGCGCGGACTGAAAAAGCCGCGCGGCCGCACCGTGACGCTGGCGTTTGACGAAGGTATTGTCGGGTTAGTCGGCCGTCTGGCTGAGCCGATCAACCTTGCCGACGCGCAGAGTCACCCCAGCTTTAAATATATCCCCGCAGTTAAAGAGGAGCGCTACCGCTCCTTCCTCGGCGTGCCTGTTATCAGCCGTCGTCAGTTGCTTGGCGTGCTGGTGGTACAGCAGCGTGAACATCGCCAGTTCGATGAGAGCGAAGAATCGTTTCTGGTGACGCTGGCCACGCAGATGGCGGCGCTGCTGTCGCAATCGCAGATGGGGCAGCTGTTTGGCCAGTTCCGCCAGACCCGGGTGCGCGCGATTGCGGCAGCACCTGGTGTGGCGGTGGCGTCGGGCTGGGTCGATGAGACGCAGCCGCTGCTTGATCAGGTTTCCGCCGCGTCCACGCTGGACGTTCAGCGTGAGCGTGAACGTCTGTCGCTCGCGATGAGCGAAGCCGCCAGCGAGTTCCGCCGCTTCAGCAAACGGTTTAGTGCCAGCGTACAGAAAGAGAGCGCGGCGATCTTCGACCTTTACTCGCACCTGTTAACCGATGCCCGGCTGAAGAAAGATCTGTTCGATGAGATCGAACGCGGATCGGTGGCGGAGTGGGCGGTTAAACAGGTGATTGAGAAGTTTGCCGAACAGTTCGCCCGGCTGACCGACAGCTATCTGCGGGAACGCGCAGGCGATCTGCGGGTGCTGGGTCAGCGGCTGCTATTTCACCTCGATGATTCGCTGGTGGGCACCAATGCCTGGCCGGAGCGCTTCGTACTGGTGGCCGATGAGCTGACCGCCACCTCGCTGGCCGAACTGCCGCACGAACGGCTGGCCGGGGTAGTGGTGCGCGACGGCGCGGCCAACTCTCACGCGGCGATCCTGACGCGCGCCATGGGCATCCCGACGGTGATGGGTGCCGATATTCTGCCGCATCAGCTGAATAAACGGTTGCTGATCGTCGATGGGTACCGTGGCGAGCTGTTAATCGATCCCGAACCGGTGCTGGTGCAGGAGTATCAGCGCCTGATCAGCGAAGAAAATGCGCTGAGCAAGATGGCGGAAGGGGGCGTCGACCAACCGGGTGAGCTGAAAAGCGGCGAGCGCATACAGGTGATGCTCAATGCCGGTTTAAGTCCGGAGCATGAACAGGCGCTGGGCAGCTGGGTTGACGGCATCGGTCTCTATCGCACCGAAATTCCCTTCATGCTGCATAATGGCTTCCCGTCAGAAGAGGAGCAGGTGGCGCAGTATCAGGGCATGTTGCAGCTGTTTCACAACAAGCCAGTCACGCTGCGCACCCTCGATGTCGGGGCAGATAAACAGCTGCCCTACATGCCGATCAGCGAAGAGAATCCCTGCCTGGGCTGGCGCGGCATCCGCCTGACGCTTGACCAGCCGGAGATTTTCCTGGTGCAGGTCCGGGCGATGCTGCGGGCTAATGCGGCATCCGGCAATCTCAGCATTCTGCTGCCGATGATCAGTCATATTGATGAGATCGACGAAGCGAAACGGCTGATCGACCGCGCCGGTCGTGAAGTGGAAGAGATGCTGGGCTATGCAATCCCCGCGCCGCGCATTGGCATCATGATTGAAGTGCCGTCGATGCTGTTTATGATCCCGCATCTGGCGTCGCGCGTGGATTTTGTTTCAGTCGGCACCAACGATCTGACTCAGTATCTGCTGGCGGTGGACCGCAACAACACCCGCGTGGCCAATCTTTACGACTCGCTGCACCCGGCGATGCTGCGCGCGCTGCACGCCATCGCCCACGAAGCCCGTCTGGCCAATCTGGAACTCTGCCTGTGTGGTGAAATGGCGGGCGATCCGATGTGTGTCGCGCTGCTGGTGGGCATGGGTTATCACCATCTCAGCATGAACGGTAAAAACGTGCCGCGGGTAAAATACCTGCTGCGCCATCTGGATCATGAAGAAACACAAAAGTTGAGTGAGCAGGGAATGAATGCGCATACCGCCACCGAGGTGCGTCATCTGGCTTCGACCTTTATGGAGCGTCGTGGACTGGGCGGGCTGATCCTAGGAGGCCGCTAAGCGTTATCCGCGTTTACATTTCGGCGTCAACTGACAAAACCGGCTGTGCTATGATGCGCAGCCTTAATTTATGTGCCTGTTAACGCCCTTTTTTTCAGGGCTGAAAAATAGACGGTGAATGATGAATAACGGCTATATTGAATTTCCGCAGTTCGATCCGGTGATCTTCTCGATCGGACCGGTTTCGCTGCACTGGTACGGTCTGATGTATCTGGTAGGCTTCGTTTTCGCCATGTGGCTGGTGGTGCGCCGTGCCAATAAGCCCGGCAGCGGCTGGAAAAAAGAGGAAGTGGAAAACCTGCTGTATGCCGGTTTCCTCGGCGTGTTTCTGGGTGGGCGTATCGGTTACGTGCTGTTCTACAATTTACCGCTGTTCCTCGAAAATCCGCTCTATCTGTTCAAAGTCTGGGATGGCGGCATGTCGTTCCACGGTGGCCTGATCGGGGTGATTGTGGTGATGCTGGTGTTCGCTCGCCGTACCAAGCGCAACTTCTTCCAGGTGTCTGATTTCATCGCACCACTGATCCCATTTGGTCTGGGTGCGGGCCGTCTCGGCAACTTCATTAATGGCGAGCTGTGGGGCCGTGTCGATCTGGGCTTCCCGTTTGCCATGCTGTTCCCTGGCTCACGCAGCGAAGATGTGGCGCTGGCCGCCACCAACCCGCAGTATCAGGCGCTGCTCAACACCTACGGCGTCCTGCCGCGTCATCCTTCGCAGATTTATGAACTGATCCTGGAAGGGGTGGTGCTGTTCATCATCCTCAACCTGTTTATCCGTAAGCCTCGCCCGATGGGCAGCGTCTCTGGACTGTTCCTGATCGGCTACGGTGCATTCCGTATTATAGTCGAGTTCTTCCGCCAGCCAGATGCCCAGCTTGGCCTGTTTGAAGGCGGGATCAGTATGGGACAGATTCTCTCCGTTCCGATGGTTATCGCCGGTATTGCCATGATGATTTGGGCCTATCGTCGTCGTCCACAGCCACAATTTCGCGAGGAAAAATGAAACAGTATCTGGACCTGATGCAACATGTGCTGAATGAAGGCACGCCAAAAGCTGACCGTACCGGTACCGGCACGCTTTCAATTTTTGGTCACCAGATGCGTTTCAATCTGCAGGATGGTTTTCCTCTGGTCACCACTAAAAAATGCCACATCCGTTCGATTATTCATGAGCTGCTGTGGTTCCTGAAAGGTGACACTAAAATTGGTTATCTGAAGGAAAATAACGTCTCTATCTGGGATGAGTGGGCGGATGAACAGGGCGATCTTGGCCCGGTTTATGGCAAACAGTGGCGCAGCTGGGGCACGGCCAGCGGCGAGCAGATCGACCAGATCAGCAGGGTTATCGCGCAGCTGAAAAGCGACCCCGACTCACGCCGGATTATCGTTTCAGCCTGGAACGTCGGTGAACTGGATCAGATGGCGCTGGCACCGTGCCACGCGTTCTTCCAGTTCTATGTGGCTGACGGCAAATTCTCCTGTCAGCTTTACCAGCGCTCATGCGATATCTTCCTCGGACTGCCGTTTAATATTGCCAGTTACGCGCTGCTGGTACATATGGTGGCGCAGCAGTGCGACCTGAAAGTCGGCGACTTTGTTTGGACCGGTGGCGATACTCATCTCTACAGTAATCATCTGGAGCAGGCACGCCTGCAGCTGACCCGCGAGCCGCGTCCGCTGCCGAAGCTGGTGATCAAGCGCAAGCCAGCCTCGCTGTTTGACTACCAGTTTGATGACTTCGAAATTGAAGGTTACGATCCGCATCCGGCGATCAAAGCGCCTGTCGCAATCTGATACCTGCACGTGAAAAAGCCCCGGTGCTGCCCTGCACGCCGGGGCTTTTTTTAGCTGTCTGCGGTAAAATATGCGGCATGGCTCGCAGCGTCATGCCAGCAAATGTCCGATGACCGCCTTCTCTGTGACCCCTTTTCCAGCCGCATAACAACCCGCTTGTCCCCGCTTTCTCCACCCGGCACGCTAGCCCGATGAAAACACACTTGTTACGCGGCTTTACCCTGCCGGAACTGCTGGTGGTGATGGTGATTGCCGGAATACTGAGCCTTGGCGCGCTTCATGGCTGCCAGCGCTGGCAGCAACGGCAGCAGCTACGCGACACCGCCCAGCAACTGCAGGGTTTTCTGTTGCGGCTCCGTGCGCAGGCTTACCGACAAAATCGCGACCTGGTCCTGTGGTCACGTCCGGGAAAACCCTGGTGTATTGGCGGCGGCAGTCTGCCGGTCGGGGCGTGTCAGGCCGGAAAGCGCCTGCATTTTATCGCACCCTATGCTGGGGTGAAGTTATACGGGCTGCGCGGTGAGCCGGGCTTTTACGGCCGTCGCAACGTCGCCCGGGCGGGCAGTATTGAACTGGAGAATGAGGTCGGAGGGCTACGGCTGATCATTTCCACCCGCGCCCGTATCCGCTTTTGTTTTACCGAAGCCGGGGCCTGCCGTTGAAAACCGCCGGCTTCAGCCTGCTGGAAATGCTGATGGCGATGGCGATCGGTGCAGTCCTGATGGTCAGCGCCGGACGTTTTTTACCGCTGCTGCTCGGCGAGAATGCCGGAATGCTGCAACGGGCACAGTTGCGTCAGGAACTGCAGTAGATCATCGCCACGCTGGAAAAGGCGGTGCGACGCGCAGGCTATTGCCACGGTGAGTGCGGCAACGGCGCGCTGACCCTCAGTGAAAACTGCCTGTTGCTGCGCTGGGATGAAAACAGTAACGGTCAGTGGGACGGCGTTAACTAGGCGTATAGCGATTACTACGGCTTATCGCCTGCGGCTACAACACTGGAGATGCAGCGCGGGGTTAATGACTGTCGCGCTGGCGGCTGGGAACGACTCTCCCATCCGGCTTTCCTGACGCTGGAGCAGTTCAGTGTGACCCGCCAGCAGAGGCAGATCCGCTTGCGGCTGCAGGGACGTGCCGGGCGCTGGCTGGAAATGGTAGAAAGCTGGGTGGAGGCTGAAAACCTGTGAAGCAGCAAGGCAGCAGTACGCTGAGTATGGTGTTGATGCTGTTGGTGATCGGCAGTCTCACGCTGCACGCCAGCCGGAAAATGTTAGAACAGGGGATGCTGCTGCTGGCTGATGAGCAGCAGTTTTTTCAGGATTTCTGGCGGGCGCAGTCGGCGCTGCAGTGGGGCCTGTCCCTTAGCTGGCCGGCGGGTGAAACGGTCCGTTGCCAGCATGACGAACGCCAAGGATGGCGCAGCTGCTTACAGCGAGGTGAAGATGGAGAAGGTCTGCTTAAAGGTGAAGCCAGTGACAGTGGCACGGCGGTGTGGCAATGGGTCACTATCCAGCAGAGCCGTATCTGGCCGCTATCGCACGGCTGGATCGACTACTGCCCGCATGCCAGAGCGGACGACTGCCTGTGAGACAGCAGGATTCAGCCTGCCAGAAGCGTTATTTGCTCTGCTGTTAATGGCATTAAGCAGCAGCGCCCTGTTGCAGTATCATCGCGCGCTCACGTTTGGGTTCAGCCAGCAGTGGAATCAGCGTGAGGCGTGGCGGGTGGCGGAACAACGGCTGATCGGGCATGAGACACCCGGCTGGCGCGCCACCCTGCAAACCCAGAACGGCCCGGCGGGCTGCCGGCTGGAACGGGCCGACGTGCTGGGGCCGCAGCAGCGTAGCGCCAGCCTGACGCGATTACGCTGTTAAACTGCCCGACTGACGCCCTTTTTATGGGCTTCAACCGCGATAAGCGGTAGAGTTACCGGGCCGCAATATCGCAGTTATGTTATGAGTCACCACAGGAGTTTTCATGTTTCACGTTTATCACTCTAATCAGCTTGATGTGCTGAAGATTCTGGCGGCTGCGGTGATTAAACATGATCCTCTGGATGATCCTTTCGCCTCTGAAATGGTGCTGGTGCAAAGTCCGGGTATGGCGCAGTGGCTGCAAATGGAGCTGGCGCAGACCTTTGGTATCGCGGCCAACATTGAATTCCCGCTGCCGGCCAGTTTTATCTGGGAGATGTTCGTCCGGGTGCTGCCTGATATTCCGGTCGAGAGTGCCTTCAGCAAAGCCAGCATGAGCTGGAAGCTGATGCATCGTCTGCCGGTGATGCTGGAGCATCAGGAGTTTATCTCGCTGCGTCACTATCTGCACGACGATGGCGACAAGCGAAAATTGTTCCGGCTGGGCTCACGGGTGGCGGATCTGTTTGACCAGTATCTGGTCTATCGCGCCGACTGGCTCAACAGCTGGGAGCGCGGTGAAACCATTGACGGGCTGGGCGAGGCGCAGCGCTGGCAGGCGGCGCTGTGGCGCGATCTGGTCAGCTATACTGAAACGCTGCGTCAGCCAAAATGGCACCGTGCCAACCTCTATGCGCGGTTTATCCAGACGCTGGAGCAGGCGCAACACACGCCGGAAAATCTGCCAAAACGGGTATTCATCTGCGGTATTTCCGCGCTGCCGCCGGTCTATTTACAGGCGTTGCAGGCGCTGGGCCGCCACATAGATATTCATTTGCTGTTTACCAATCCCTGCCGCGATTACTGGGGCGATATTCAGGATCATGCTTTTCTGGCTAAGCTGCAAAGCCGCCAGCGTCGGCGTCATGGCGCGGAGGAGCAGCGGGGATTGTTCCGCGATGTGGCGCAGGCGCCGGCGTTATTCAATGATGCCGGCGAACAACAGCTGACGAATCCACTGCTCGCCTCATGGGGAAAACTGGGACGCGACAATCTGTTTCTGCTCAGCCATATGGAGGCCAATAATGACGACATTGACGCCTTCGTCGAGGTGGAAGAAGACAACCTGCTGCACTGCCTGCAGTCCGATCTGCTTAACCTGCAGGACAATGCTATTATCGGACTCGACGCCGCGGAACTGGCGCACAGCGACCAGAAACGCCGGCTCGATCCGCAGGATCGTTCGGTGGCGGTGCAGGTATGCCACAGTGCCCAGCGTGAAGTCGAAGTGTTACAGGATCATCTGTTAGCGCTGATGGAGGCTGACCCGGCGCTGAAAGCGCGTGACATTATTGTCATGGTGGCCGATATCGACGCCTATGCGCCGTTTATTGAGGCGGTTTTCGCCAATGCCTCGGCAGACCGTTATTTACCCTTTGCTATTTCAGACCGCCGCGCCAGTCAGGCGCATCCGGCGATTGTGGCATTCCTGCATCTGCTGGCGCTGCCGGACAGTCGGTTTGTCTCCGAAGATGTGCTGGCGCTGCTGGATGTGACGGCGCTGGCCAGCCATTTCGCCATCGATGAAAGCGGGCTGCGCCTGTTGCGGCGCTGGGTCAGTGAATCGGGCGTGCGCTGGGGGCTGGATGATGCCAGCGTAGAAGCTTTATCATTACCGATTACCGGCCAGCATACCTGGCGTTTTGGTCTGCAACGCATGCTGCTGGGCTATGCCATGGAGAGCCACAACGGGGACTGGGAAGGCATTCTGCCGTACGATGAATCAAGTGGTCTGGTGGGCGAACTGGCCGGACATCTGGCGGAGTTGCTGTCGCGGCTGAACCACTGGCGGCAACTGCTGGACGAGCCGCGGCCATTACAGGACTGGCTGCCGCTGTGCCGGGAACTGCTGAACGCATTTTTCAGCCCCGATGCCGAAACCGAAGCGGCGCTGCTGCTGGTGGAAGAGCAGTGGCAGGCGCTGATTGAATATGGCATGGACGCCCGGTTTGAAGAGGCGATTCCGGTCACTCTGCTGCGTGACGATCTCCGCAGCCGGCTGGATCAGCAGCGTATCAGCCAGCGATTCCTGGCCGGACAGATCAACTTCTGTACCCTGATGCCGATGCGTTCGATCCCGTTCAAAGTGGTCTGTTTACTAGGCATGAATGATGGCGTCTATCCGCGCACCTTGGCGCCGTTAGGCTTCGATCTGATGCAGCAGCAGTCACGCAAAGGCGATCGCAGCCGCCGTGATGATGACCGTTATCTGTTTCTTGAGGCGCTGATTTCTGCACAACAGCAGCTCTACATCAGCTATATCGGTCGGGCAATCCAGGATAATACGGAACGCTACCCGTCGGTGCTGGTCACAGAACTGCTGGATTATATCGGACAGAGTTTTTATCTGGACGGCGATGAAGATCGCGATCTGGATGAGAGCGCTGAGCGGGTGCGTGACCATCTGCAACATCTGCACAGCCGGATGCCGTTTGCTGCCGAGAATTTCCAGCCTGCCGCCAGGCTGCAGAGCTTTGCCCGCGAATGGTTACCAGCCGCACAGGGCGCAGGCCAGCCGCAACCCGATTTCGTTCAGCCGCTGGAAGCGCCGTCGATTGAGGCGTTGACGCTGGAGGCGTTTCTGCGCTTCTGGCGCCATCCGGTGCGGGCGTGGTTTCATCAGCGGCTCGGGGTAAATTTCTGGCTGGAAGAGAACGAACTGCCCGACAGCGAACCGTTCGCCCTCGACAATCTGGAGCGCTATCAGATCAACGCGCAGTTGCTGAATGCGCTGGTGGAAGGGGAGGATACCCAGCGGCTCTATGCGCACCACCGTGCGGCGGGTAATCTGCCTTACGGCGCGTTTGGCGAACTGTTCTGGCAGACGCAGCGCGACGAGATGCAGGAAGTGGCGGCGGAAGTGGTCACGCAGCGCAGTGAAGGCGACAGCTGGGAAGTGAATCTGCAACTGGAACAGGTCAGCCTGACCGGCTGGCTCACCCAGGTGCAGGACGACGGCCTGTTGCGCTGGCGGCCAGGCGTACTGAACATGAACGACGGTCTGCTGCTCTGGCTGGAACATCTGGTCTATTGCGCACTGGGCGGTACCGGCAGCAGCCGGATGTTTGGCCGACAGCAGAGTCGCTGGCGCTTTCTGGCGGTAAACCCGCAGCACGCCGTCGCGGCACTGAATGACTATGTGGCGGGCTATTTCGCCGGCATGCGTCAGCCGCTGATGCTGCTCAACAAAAGCGGCAGTGCCTGGTTAACGGCCAGCTATGACAAAAAAAGTCAGCAGCTTCTGACCGATGAAGCGACCCAGCTTAAAGCGCGTAATCGCCTGCTGACCGCGTGGTCAGGCAGTTATAAGGTCGAGGGAGAAGGCAGCGATCCCTACCTGCAACGCCTGTGCCGCGTGCTGGATGAAACACAGCTACAACAGATAACTGAGGCGGCACAACGCTGGTATTTACCGGTGCTGGCTACACATCAGGATGATGAATAGCAGGCCAGACCGCAGATTTGCTCACTGGCAAATTACACAGAAAGTTTGCTCTGCTTTAAGCCGCGGTGTCAGGAACCGGCGGTTTATTGGGTAACGTAAGGGGTTTACATGCGGACATATGCACGCAGGTTTGCGGCGCTTCTGATAGGCCTGGTGGCTTGTACTGCCATGGCGCAGACCGAATCGGGCTGGCCGCCAATTAACGACATCATTCGCAAGAGTGAACACGATCCCCGTCAGTATCAGGCTATCCGGCTCGACAATGGAATGACGGTATTACTGGTTTTCGATCCGGTTGCCCCCAAATCGCTGGCGGCGCTGACCTTACCGATTGGCTCACTGGACGATCCTGACCAGCAGCTCGGTCTGGCGCACTATCTGGAGCATATGGTGCTGATGGGATCAACTCATTACCCGCAGCCGGACAATCTGGCGGAGTTCCTGAAAAAGCACGGCGGCAGCCACAATGCCAGTACCGCCTCTTACCGCACTGCCTTTTATCTGGAAATGGAAAATGCTTCGCTGGAGCCGGCGGTGGATCGTCTGGCTGATGCGGTTGCCGCGCCGCTGCTCGACCCGGTCAACGCCGATCGGGAACGCCATGCGGTCAACGCTGAACTGACGATGGCGCGCTCGCGCGACGGGTTACGCATGGCGCAGGTCGGGGCAGAAATCCTCAACCCGGCCCATCCCGCCTCGCGTTTTTCCGGCGGTAATCTCGATACGCTCAAAGATAAGCCCGACAGCAAACTGCACCAGGCGCTGCTGGATTTCTACCATACCCATTACTCCGCTAATCTGATGAAAGCGGTGATCTACAGCAACAAAACCCTGCCGGAGATGGCGTCAATTGCGGCCAAAACCTTTGGTCGGGTGGCTAACCATAACGCCAGCGTACCGGCAATCAGCGCGCCGGTAGTGACGGCTGAGCAGCAGGGCATTCTGGTCCATTACGTTCCGGCTCAGCCACGCAAGCAGCTTAAGATTGAGTTTCGCATTGCTAATAACAGCGACCGTTTTCGCAGCAAAACCGACACCCTGATCAGTAACCGCAGTAAAAATACCCTGACCGACTGGCTGCAAAAACAGGGCTTAGCCGACGGGGTGAATGCCGTGGCTGACCCGATGACCGATCGTAACGGCGGCGTCTTTGCCATTACCGCCTCGCTGACCGACAAAGGGCTGGCGCAGTGTGATGAAGTGGTCGCAGCTATTTTTAGCTATATCAACCTGCTGCGTGAGCAGGCAGATGATAAGCGCTATTTCGATGAGGTCTCCCACGTGCTGGCGCTCGACTTCCGCTATCCCTCAATTACCCGGGATATGGATTACACCGAATGGCTGGCAGATACCATGCTGCGGGTGCCGGTTGAGCACACGCTGGATGCGCCTTATCTGGCGGATCAGTATGATGTCGCGGCCGTCAAAGCACGGCTGGAGCAGATGAAGCCACAGCAGGCGCGCATCTGGTATATCAGCCCGCAGGAACCGCACAATAAACAGGCGTACTTTGTTGATGCGCCGTATGAGGTTGAAAAAATTACGCCGTCGACCTTTGCCGACTGGCAACAACGCAGCAGCCAGATTGCGCTTTCGATGCCCACGCTGAATCCGTATATTCCGGATGACTTCACTCTGCTGCCGGCGGACGATAAGCACTACCCACATCCGGTCAGGCTGGAAAATGGTGCCGGCATGCGTATCTACTGGATGCCCAGTCAGTTTTACGCCAGCGAGCCAAAAGCCGCGATTACCTTGGCGCTGCGCAACAAGAACGCCATCAGTGATGCGCGCCAGCAGGTACTGTTTGGCCTCAATGACTACCTCTCCAGCCTGGCGCTGGATGAGCTCAACTCGCAGGCATCGGTCGGTGGCATCAGTTTTTCAACCGGTGAAAATGAGGGGCTGGTGTTTAGCGCCAGCGGCTTTACACAGCGCCTGCCGACCCTGCTGAAGAAGCTGGTCGAAGGCTATGCTCACTTCCAGCCGACGCAACAGCAGCTGGAGCAGGCCAAATCCTGGTATCTGGAACGGCTGGAGGCAGCAGACAAAGGTAAAGCCTTTGAACAGGCGATTCAGCCTATGCAGCTGCTGTCCCAGTTGCCCTGCACCCAGCGGGAAACGCGTTGCAAGTTGGTCAGTGCTATCACACTTAATGATGTCACCGCCTATCGCGATGAACTGTTCCGCGCGGCAACCCGGGAAATGATGGTGGTGGGCAACCTGAGTACCGACAGCGTGATTCAGCTGGGGCGTGAACTGAAGCAGCAGATGCAGAGCACCGACACTGACGCCTGGCGCAGTAACTATGTGACGTTCGAAAAACCGCTTAAAGCCAACCTGCAACAGAAGGGTAGCAGCACCGATTCTGCCTTAGCGGCGCTCTATATACCGCTCGGTTATGGCGAATACCAGAGCATGGCGAACAGCTCAGTGCTGATTCAGATTGTGCAGCCCTGGTTCTACAACCAGCTACGCACCGAGGAGCAACTTGGCTATGCGGTGTTTGCCTTCCAGATGCCGGTAGGCCGTCAGTGGGGGATCGGTTTCCTGCTGCAGAGCAACAGCAAACAACCGGCCTGGCTGCTGCAGTGCTATCAGGCCTTCTATCCGCAGGCGGAGAAACGCTTACGCACTATGAGTCAGGCTGATTTTGCCCAGTACCAGCAGGCGATGATCAATGATCTGCAGCAGCGTCCTCAGACGCTGGACGAGGCGGCGGATCGCTATAGCCGCGACTTTGACCGCCAGAATGACGACTTTGACACGCGCCAGAAAGTGATCGCGCAGATTAAACAGCTGACTCCTGCCAGCCTGGCCGATTTCTTCCAGCATGCGGTGATACAACACACCGGTATGGTGATGACCTCGCAGATCGCGGGCAACAGCAACGAAAAAGTGGCCTTTGCCCAGCTGCTAGGCTGGAAAACCTGGAATGAAGTGGCGCAGTTGCAGCAGTCGCTGCCGGTAAAGAGTGAGACCCAATGACGCAGCTACCTGCCGAATCCCTGAATCCCTTAACGCTGCCGCTCAGGGGTGAGCGGCTGATTGAGGCCTCAGCGGGGACCGGAAAAACCTTTACCATTGGCTTGCTCTATCTCCGCCTGCTGCTGGGATTAGGCGGCGAGAATGCTTACAGCCGGCCGCTGTCGGTTGAAGAAATTTTAGTGGTGACCTTCACCGAGGCCGCGACCGCTGAGCTGCGCGGCCGTATCCGCGAGAATATCTATCAGCTGCGGCTGGCCTGTATCCGCGGTAACAGTGGCGATCCGATGCATCAGCTGCTGCTTGAGCAGATACCGGATTTAGCGCACGCCGCAGCGCAACTGCTGGCGGCCGAGCGACAGATGGATGAAGCGGCGATCTTTACTATCCACGGCTTCTGCCAGCGGATGCTCAACCTCAACGCGTTTGAATCCGGCATGCTGTTCGAGCAGGAGCTGATTGAAGATGAACAGGCGCTGCTGAAGCAGTCGACGGCCGATTTCTGGCGGCGGCAGTGCTACCCGCTGTCGCTTGACGTGGCGCGGGTGATTGCGGCGGAATGGAGCGGGCCGGACAGCCTGCTGACCACGCTGCGCCCCTGGCTACAGGGGGAACCGCCCAGCCTGAAGCGGCCGCCTGCTGCCGACGAAACCCTGGCGTCACGCCACGCTCGCAATCTGACGCGCATTACCTCAATCAAGCAGCAGTGGCAGTCGCTCAGTGCCGATGTTGAAGGCATCATCAGCGCCTCCGGTGTCGATAAGCGCAGCTACAGCAGTAAAAACCTGCCGGTCTGGGTGGCGAAAGTCACGCAGTGGGCCAACAGCGAAACGCTGGATTACCAGCTGCCGAAAGAGCTGGAGCGTTTTGGTCAGCAGGTGCTGGAGGAGAAAACCAAAAAAGGCGAAGCCCCGAGTCATCCAGTGTTTAACGCTATCGATCAGTTTCTCGCGGAACCTCTGTCGCTGCGGGATGTGATCATTGCACAGGCGCTGACTGACGTGCGCGCCACCGTTCAGCGTGAGAAACGGCTGAGGGCACTGTTAGGCTTTAATGACCTGCTGAGCAAGCTGGATGAGGCGTTGCAGCAGCCGGGCGGCACCCTGCTGGCTGAGACCATTCGGGCACGGTTCCCGGTCGCCCTGATCGATGAATTCCAGGACACCGATCCGCAGCAGTACCGTATTTTCCGCACGCTGTATATCAACCAGCCGGAACAGGCGCTGTTGTTAATCGGTGACCCTAAGCAGGCGATTTATGCCTTCCGCGGCGCGGATATTTTTACCTATCTGCGTGCGAGAAGCGAAGTTAGCGCTCACTACACGCTCGATACTAACTGGCGCTCGTCGCCGGAAATGGTCGATAGCGTTAACCGGCTGTTTAGTCAGCTGGAATCCCCGTTTCTGTTCTCTGCTATTCCTTTCCTGCAGGTCAAAGCGGCACCACCGAATCAGGCGCTGAAACTGATCTATGACGATCGGCCGCAACCGGCGCTGCGCTTTTGGTTACAGCCTGGTGCAGGCGTCGGCAGCAGCGATTATCAGCAGTTTATGGCGCGTCAGTGTGCGGCGGATATCAGCCGCTGGCTGGTGGCTGGACAGCAGGAACGCGCCTGCTTAGGAAAGGGGGAGTCGCTGCGTCCGGTGCGCGCATCCGATATCACCGTGCTGGTGCGCAGCCGTAACGAAGCGAGTTTGATCCGCGATGCGCTCAATGCGCTATCGATTCCCTCGGTCTATCTCTCCAGTCGCGACAGCGTCTATACTACGCCTGAAGCGCGGGAACTGCTGTGGTTACTGCAGGCGATCCAGGCACCGGAGCAGGAGCGGCTGGTGCGCAGTGCACTGGCGACCTCTATCTTCGCCATTGACGCCGCTACGCTCGATACACTGACCCAAAATGAGCGCGAGTGGGATGCGCTGGTCGAGCAGTTTGCCGTCTGGCAGCAGCTCTGGCACCAGCGTGGCGTGTTGCCGATGCTGCGCGACGTGATGATCAAGCGTCAGCTGGCTGAAAATATGCTGGCCTCCGAAAACGGTGAGCGCCGCCTGACCGATTTGATGCATCTGGGCGAACTGCTGCAGGAAGCCTCGGTGCAGCTCGACAGCCCGCATGCGCTGGTGCGCTTTCTGGCCCAGCAGATTGCCCGGCCCAATAGCCAGGTGGCCAGCCAGCAGCTGCGGCTGGAAAGCGATCGCCACCTGGTGCAAATCGTCACCATCCATAAATCGAAAGGGCTGCAATATCCGCTGGTCTGGCTGCCGTTTGCCGCCGGCTACCGCGAAGCGGCCAGTGCGCTCTATCACGATCGTGAAAGTTTTGCCGCCTTGCTGGATGTGCAGGGCGATGCCCAGAGCATGGAGCTGGCCGAAGAGGAGCGACTGGCGGAGGATTTGCGTCTGCTCTATGTGGCGCTGACCCGTTCGGTTTATCACTGCAGCGTCGGTATTGCGCCGTTGATCAAAGGAACGCGTAAAAAAGAGGGCGATAGCGATCTACACAACAGCGCGCTCGGTTATCTGGTTCAGCGGGGCGAAGCGGCCGATGCGCAACAGCCCAGCCAGCGGTTAGCAGCGTTAAGCGGCAACGGGATTGAGGTGATCGCTGACGACCTGCGGCCGGGTGAAATCTGGCAGGATCGGCCGATCGGCGATCAAGCCTTAAGTAGCAGAGAGGTGACGCGCGCGCTGGCCGATGCCTGGCGGGTCACCAGTTACTCAGGCCTGCAACAGCACCACAGCTCCGCGCTGCTGGATGCGCTGCCGAATTTCGATATCGATGCGGCAGGCGAAGAGGAGAGCGGTGAAGAAGCGGCTCTCACGCCTTACCACTTTCCACGCGGTGCCGCACCGGGCACCTTTTTGCACGGTCTGTTTGAATCAATCGACTTTGCCGAACCGCCGGATGCTTTCTGGCTGGAAGATCAGTTGCAGCATCATTGCTATCCGCTGGACTGGTTACCGGTGATTCAGCAGTGGATTGAGCGGGTACTGCATACGCCGCTCAATGGTGACGGCCTGACGCTGTCGGCGATAAACAGCAGTGACCGGCTGATCGAGATGGAGTTTTATCTGCCGATTAATAATCTGCTGACCGCTGCCGACCTTGATGATCTGCTGCGCCGTCACGATCCGCTGTCACAACAGGCGGCGGCACTCGATTTTCGTCAGGTGCAGGGCATGTTAAAAGGCTTTATCGATCTGGTGTTCCGCTGGCAGGGAAAATATTATCTGCTCGACTACAAGTCGAATTGGCTGGGAGAGAGCCACGCCGCGTATACCCCACAGGCGATGGCGCAGGCGATGATCGACCACCGCTACGATTTACAGTATCAACTGTATACCTTGGCACTGCATCGCTATCTTCAGCACCGTCTGCAGGATTATGATTATCAGCGCCACTTCGGCGGGGTATTTTATCTGTTTTTGCGCGGGATGGATGGCAGTTCGCCGGATAACGGTATTTTTGCCACCCGTCCCAGCAAAGCCTTTATTGAAGAGATTGATGCGTTGTTTGGTCATACCAGGGAGATGTCATGAGTGAAATGCTGAGCTTGCTGCTGCAGGCGGTAGAGAAGCGTCTCCTGCGGCCGTTAGATATTCAGTTTGCCCGCCTGCTGGCGGATAAATCGCAACCGGCGCGGCTGCTCGCGGCAGCCTGCGTCAGCGCGGAAGCGGGTGAAGGCCATGTCTGCCTGCCGCTGGATAACCTGAGCGAAGCGGGCCTGTTTGCGGGCCGTCAGCCCGCGCTGGCGCAGGCTATGTGGCAGGCTGCCGGCGCGCCGGATGACTGGCCATCGCTGCTGGCCGACTGGTCTGCGGTCAGTGACGGCAGCCTGGTCACCCCGCTGGTACTCAGTAATCGCCGTCTATACCTGCATCGTCTGTGGCACAGCGAGGGCAGAGTGGCGAGCTTCTTTGCCCTGCAGGAAGTGAAATCGGCGTTTGATGCTGAGGCGGCCAGTGAGGTGCTGAATACCCTGTTCGGCAATAGTCCGGATGACTGGCAGAAAATCGCTGCTGCTGTCGCGCTGACCCGCAAGACCGCCGTTATTTCCGGCGGGCCCGGCACCGGGAAAACCACCACGGTCGCCAAACTACTCGCCGCACTGATACGGCTCAATCCCGGCAACTTACGGATTCAATTAGCCGCGCCGACCGGCAAAGCCGCGGCGCGCCTCACCGAATCGCTTGGCAACGCGTTGCAGAATTTAGCGGTCAGAGAGGAAGAACGTCAGCGCTTTCCTACGGAAGCGACCACGCTGCATCGCCTGCTGGGGGCGCAGCCGGATACCCAGCGTCTGCGCTACCACGCCGGTAACCGGCTGCATCTCGATGTGCTGGTGGTCGACGAAGCCTCAATGGTCGATCTGTCGATGATGGCGAAGCTGATCGCCGCGCTGCCGGCCCATGCGCGGGTGGTGTTTCTTGGCGATCGTGACCAGCTGGCTTCGGTCGAGGCGGGGGCGGTGCTGGGCGATATCTGTCGCTGTACCGAAAGCGGCTACAGCTTGGCGCGCGCGGAACAGCTCGCCTTGCTGACCGGGTGTTCGCTGCAGGGCAGTGACGATCGGCTGGCACCTGCCGTTCGCGACAGTATCTGCCTGCTGCAAAAAAGTTACCGTTTTGACTCTAAATCGGGCATCGGCCAGCTGGCTCAGGCGATTAACTTCGGCGATGCACAGCAGGTGAAGGCGGTCTTCGCCGCGGGCTATCAGGATCTTAGCTATCAGCCGTTAACCAGTGGCGAAGCGTATCAGGCGATGCTGGATGATGTGGCGCAGGGCTATCAGCCTTATTTGCAGCTGATCAGGCAACAGGCGTCACCTGCCGAGGTGCTGGCCGCCTTTGGCCGCTATCAGTTGCTGTGCGCATTACGTGACGGACCCTTTGGCGTGCAGGGTCTTAACCAGCGGGTTGAACAGCGGCTGATGCAGCTGCAGCGAATCCGTCGCCCCGCGATCGGCGGGCGCTGGTATGCGGGACGTCCGGTGATGATCACCCGTAACGACAGCGCACTGGGGCTGTTCAACGGCGATATCGGCATTACGCTGCGCGACGAAGAGGGCAACCTGAAAGTCTTTTTCCCGCTGCCGGATGGCAGAATCAAAGCGATTCAGCCGAGCCGTTTGCCATCGCATGAAACCGCTTGGGTGATGACGGTACACAAATCGCAGGGGTCGGAGTTTGAACATACCGCGCTGGTGATGCCAACCCAGTTTCTGCCGGTATTGACCCGTGAGCTGGTCTATACCGCGATTACGCGCGCTCGCAAACAGCTGACGCTCTACAGCGATCCGGCGGTGTTTCAGCGAGCCGTTCAGCTGCAAACACAGCGGCGTAGCGGTCTGGTTGAGCGGCTGGGCGAGGCAGGATAAATGGCAGGAAAAGCAGGCCGGCGTCATCAACCGTCCGGCCCTGCTGGCGCTTACAGCGTGTTGCGGCTCAGATCGGCCATCAGGACTTTTGAGCGGCGCTGATAGTTGTACATCTCTTTTTTACTCTCAGGCAGCGACTCAATATCAACCGGCGTAAAGCCGCGTTCTTGGAACCAGTGAATACTGCGGGTGGTTAACACAAACAGCTTCTGCAGCCCCATCTGACGCGCCTGCAAAGCCACGCGCTGCAGCAACATTTCACCGCGCGATGAGCTGCGGTAGTCGGGATGGACCGCCACGCAGGCCATCTCACCGATCTTCTCATCCATAAACGGATAGAGCGCGGCACAGGCGATGGTCAGATTGTCGCGCTGAATGATGGTGAATTTATCGATCTCCATCTCCAGCTGTTCGCGTGAGCGACGCACCAGAATCCCTTGTTGCTCCAGCGGCCGGATCAGTTCGAGGATACCGCCGATATCATTGATATTGGCACGACGAATCTGCTCAGCTGACTCCATCACAATCTGGGTACCGATGCCGTCGCGTGAGAACAGCTCCTGCAACAGCGCGCCATCTTCCTGATAGCTGATCAGATGGCTACGCCGCACGCCGCTGCGGCAGGCTTTAACCGCGCCGCGCAGGAAACGGACGGTGCCGGAGAGATAATCACCGTCGCTTTCAATCCCATCAATGCGCGCCTGGGCATCGTTCGGGAACAGTTCAGATATGATATTTCCTTCGCTGTCCAGTGCGCCCTGTTCAGAGCAGAAGCCGATCATCTTTTCTGCTTTGAGTTTAATGGCCAGCTGGGTCGCGACCTCTTCCGAAGTAAGGTTGAAACTCTCACCGGTCACTGACACCGCCACCGGACCAAGCAGCACGATCGCATCGTTATCCAGCTGACGATGAATCGCCTCTTCATCGATACGACGAATACGCCCGCTGTGACAATAATCGACGCCATCATCGACACCCAGCGGCTGCGCAATAATGAAGTTGCCGCTGACCACATTGATATGCGCGCCCTGCAGCGGGGTATTGTTGAGGCTCATCGAAAGACGGGCGGTGATATCTAACTGCAGACGACCGGCCGCCTGCTTCACCAGCTCCAGCGATTGCGCGTCGGTAACCCGGGTAAACTTGTGGTAAGCCGGCTCCAGCTGGTGTTCGGCCAGGCTGGCATCAATTTGTGGGCGGGCGCCATAAACCACCACCAGGCGGATACCGAGGCTGTGCAGCAGGCCAATATCATTAACGATGCCCGAGAAGTTCTCATGCTCAATCGCCTCGCCGCCCAGCATGATGACAAATGTCTTACCCCGGTGGGCATTGATATAGGGAACGGTATGGCGAAAACCCTGAACCAGTTCAGTACTACGTTCCTTCACAGCCAGCCCTCAGTGAATGTTTATTCTTATTTTTTGTATTTTTATTCTTTTCACTGCGATTTTGCAAGCGCTAATCCTGACGAAAATTTACGTTTTTTCGGGTGTCAAAGCCGCTAACAGCCTGCATTATTTAGGGTTTCCGGGGTGACATCACCTTCTGGATTGGATAAGGTTTTCGCCGCCATTTGATTAACTGGCGCTTTTTTAGACATTAGACAGCAGCTGGAGCGGCATGTCGGATTTTAATTCCCACTTTTCACGCAGACGATTTTTACAAGGAACCGGCGCGTTACTGATGTTAAGCGTCAGCCGGGTCGGTATGGCCGCTAAAAACCATATCGTCGCGGTACGCATCTGGCCGTCATCAACCTATTCCCGTATGACGCTGGAATCGAATGTGGCGCTGAAGTATAAGCAGTTTGCCCTGAGTCATCCGGAACGGCTGGTGATCGATATTGAAGGCCTGCACCTCAATACGGTACTGAAAGGGGTCGATAAGCAGGTGAGGGTAGATGATCCCTTCATTAAAAATGCACGTGTCGGCCAGTTTGACAGCAATACGGTGCGGGTGGTGCTGGAGCTAAAGCGAAGCGTAGCGCCGAAGATCTTTAACCTGTCGCCGGTGGCGGGGATCAATCACCGGCTGGTGGTGGATCTCTATCCGAGCCAGAATCAGGTTGAAGACGATCCGCTGCTGGCGTTACTGAGGGACTATAACCAGGGCGATCTTGATAAAAATGAAACGGTGCAGGCACCACTACCGGGTAAAGCCGGGCGCGATCGTCCAATCATTATCATGATCGATCCCGGTCATGGCGGCGAAGATCCGGGCGCGCACGGCAAATATAAAACCCGTGAGAAAGATATTGTGCTGAAGATCGGCCGACGGCTGAAAGCGTTGATCGATAAAGAGGCCAACATGAAGGCCTACATGACGCGCAATGAAGATGTGTTTATCCCGCTGCGCGTTAGAGTGGCCAAAGCCCGCAAGCAACGCGCCGATCTGTTCGTTTCAATCCATGCCGATGCGTTCACCAGCCGGGCGGCGCGCGGTTCGTCGGTGTTTGCACTCTCCACCAGCGGCGCGACCTCAGCCGCGGCCCGCTTCCTGGCACAGACCCAGAATGAATCTGACCTGATTGGAGGCGTCAGCAAGAGCGGCGATCGTTATCTCGACCATACCATGTTCGATATGGTGCAGCGGCAGACCATCCATGACAGCCTGAAGTTCGGTAAAGAGGTGCTGCACCGCATAGGGCGGATCAACCATCTGCACAAGCGTACGGTGGATCAGGCCGGGTTTGCGGTTCTGAAAGCGCCTGATATTCCGTCCATCTTGGTGGAGACGGCTTTTATCAGTAACGTGGAAGAGGAGCGTAAGTTGCGCACTACCCGTTATCAGCATCAGGTGGCAGAAGCGATTTTGCAGGGGATCAAGTCATACGTGCAGAGTGGGGCGGCGCTGGCACACCGTTAAAGGTTTGCGGGTAGCCGGTGCTATCCGCAGCCGCTTAACGGCGGGCAGGGGGAAAAATGAAATCAGCAACGGCAGAAACAAAAAAACACCCTTTCAGGTGTTTAAATGATTGGTTGCGGGGGCCGGATTTGAACCGACGACCTTCGGGTTATGAGCCCGACGAGCTACCAAGCTGCTCCACCCCGCGTCCGTGGATGCACACTATACTCCGCGCGTTATTTGATGCAACCCCTTTTTTGCACATAAAGGTCAAATTTAAAGTCAGTTGCTGAATGAATCAAACATCTGGCCAATTAATGAACTGATGGCGAGGAGAAGAAAGCGGATGGATTTCATTCTGTCGGGCGCTTTGCTAGCGTCGCGGGACGAACATTTATAAAAAGAGACAATAATGAAAGCACACTGTGCCAGGATTGCACTGACCGGCGCACTCATCGCGCTGCTGGCGAGCTGTAGTTCTAAACCGACCGATCGTGGTCAGCAATATAAAGATGGCAAACTGGAACAGCCACTGGCGCTGGTTAATCAGCCGAATGCCAAAGGCCGCCCGGTGAATGGCCGGGACTTTGGCGAGCAGGTGCGTCAGATTCAGACTGCCTCGTCAGGGCTGTACAGCCGTCAGAACGGCACTTACAGCGCCATCGAAAGCTGGCTGATGGCCGGGGCGGATACCCGCCAGCTGCAGCAGTTTGGCCTGAATGCCTGGCAGATGGAAGGGACCGATAACTACGGTAACGTGCAGTTCACCGGCTACTACACGCCGGTAGTTGAAGCGCGCTATACCCGTCAGGGCGAATTCCAGTACCCGATTTACCGCATGCCGCCGCGTAAGCGCGGAGAAAAACTCCCGAGCCGCGCCTCTATCTATAGTGGCGGCCTCGACGATCGTTACGTCATCGCCTACAGCAACTCGCTGGTTGATAATTTCATGATGGATGTGCAGGGCAGTGGTTACGTCGACTTTGGCGATGGTCGCCCGATGAGCTTCTTTGGCTACGCCGGCAAAAATGGCTGGGGCTACCACAGTATCGGTAAAGAGCTGATCGATCGTGGCGAAGTGAAGCGTGAAGACATGTCGATGCAGGCGATTCGCCAGTGGGCGCAGGAACATTCGCCGCAGGAAGTTCGTGCTCTGCTGGAAACCAATCCGTCATTCGTCTTCTTTAAGCCAGAGCCGTTTACGCCAGTGCGGGGTGCCAGCGCGGTGTCGCTGGTGGCAAAAGCGTCCGTTGCATCTGACCGCTCGATCATTCCGGCCGGTACGACCCTGCTGGCAGAAGTGCCGCAGTTAAATGAGAAAGGCAAATTCAACGGCAAATATGAGATGCGCCTGATGGTGGCGCTGGATGTAGGCGGCGCGATTAAAGGCCAGCACTTCGACATCTATCAGGGGATCGGGCCGGACGCCGCCCATCTGGCCGGTTTCTATAACCACTATGGCCGCGTCTGGGTACTGAAAGCCGCACCGGGTGCCGGACAACCGCTGTTCTCCAGCCCGCAAAACGGCAATAATGGCTCACTGCTACTCGGTTCCAACTAATTTCTTCTCTGCGGGCCTGCGGGCCCGCACGACGTTACAGGTTCAACTATGAAAGTGTTAAATGACGCCTGGCACCAGCGGTTGTGGCACGGCGCGTCTGTATGGTCAGGATGCGTTGCAGCGTTTTGCGGATGCGCACTTCTGCGTCATCGGCATTGGCGGCGTCGGCTCCTGGGCGGCCGAGGCGCTGGTGCGCACCGGGATTGGCAAAATCACCCTAATCGATATGGATGATGTCTGCATCACCAATACCAACCGGCAGATTCGCGCGCTCAATGGCAACGTCGGCAAAGCCAAAACCGAAGTGATGGCGGAACGCCTGCGCGATTAATCCCGATTGTGAGGTGATCTGCGTCGACGACTTTATCACGCCGGACAACACCGCAGAGCTGATGGCGGCCGGATTCGATTATGTGATCGATGCCATCGACAGCGTGCGGCCTAAAGCGGCGCTGATCGCATGGTGCCGCCGAAACAAGATCCCACTGATCACTACCGGCGGGCGGGGCGGGTGGTCAGATCGATCCCACTCAGATCCAGGTCGCCGATCTGGCTAAAACCATTCAGGATCCGCTGGCGGCAAAGCTGCGTGAGCGGCTGAAAACCTTTGGCGTGGTGAAAAACAGTAAGGGCAAACTTGGTATCGACTGCGTCTTTTCGACCGAGGCGCTGGTCTATCCGCAGCCGGACGGCAGCGTTTGTACCTCACGCAGCACGGCAGAAGGACCGAAAAGAATGGAATGCGCCGCCGGCTTTGGCGCGGCCACTATGGTGACCGCCACTTTCGGCTTTGTCGCCGTCTCTCACGCGCTGAAGAAATATCTGGCGCGTGCCGCCCGTCAGGCCTGATCGCGCGCCTGACGCGCCGCCTGCTGTACCGCCGTGGAAAGCGCCTGCAAACCGCTGCTGCGGGCGGCGCTGAGTTGGGCGCGCAGGCCCAGCTGATCGAACAGCGCCAGCGGATCGTTTTCAAGCAGCGCTTGCAGTGTCTAACCTTCCACGGCAGTCAGCAGCACGGCCAGCAGACCGTGCACGATGCGGCCTTCACTGTCGCCATAAGAAGTGCAGGGTGCCATCCGGACGCAACTGGCTGCTCAGCCAGACCCGGTTTTCGCAGCCACTCAGCTCAATCTCCGCTTTTTTTAACGCTTCGGGTAATGCCGGGAGCTGACGGCTCAGCTGAATCAGCTGACGATAGCGATCCTCCCACTGATAAAAGCGGCTAAACGTCTCCTTCAGGCTGTCGACCGTGATGAAGGTAAGCTGGCCGATGATGTCGATGTGGCGATTTTTTACGGCCGCGGTAACTGGCCTGGCCTGCGGGTTGAGAAACTCTATGCAGAATATTTGTTGCCGGTCTGCTCGCCTTCCCTGATGACCGGCGAAAACCCACTTAAAACGCCGATGGATCTGTCTCGATTTACTCTGCTGCACGATGCTCCGCGACGTGACTGGCAATCGTATATCCGCCAGCTTGGCCTGCAGCACATTAACGTTCAGCAAGGTCCTATCTTCAGCCACAGTGCGATGGTACTGCAGGCGGCCATTCACGGTCAGGGCGTAGCGCTGGCCGATAACGTGATGGCGCAGAGCGAAATTGAAGCCGGCCGATTAATTTGTCCGTTCAACGACGTATTAGTCAGTAAAAACGCTTTTTATCTGGTTTGTCATGACAGTCAGGCAGAACTGGGTAAAATAGCCGCCTCTCGACAGTGGATCCTGGCAAAAGTTGCAACCGAACAAGAAAAATTCCGCTTTCCATATCAACAATAACGTCTTGATTTAATTGCATTGCGATGCAAACGCACTCTGAGGATCGTTTCATGTCCAGTCGTGCCATGTTTATTTTTGCTGCCATTAGCGGATTTTTGCTGGTGGCGTTTGGCGCTTTTGGTGCCCACGTATTGAGTAAATCGCTCGGACCGGCGGAAATGGCATGGATTCATACCGGGCTGGAATATCAGGCTTACCACACCTTAGCGGTGATGGGGCTGGGTGCCGCGATGTTACGCCGCGCCAATATCTGGTTTTACTGGAGCAGTGCGCTGATGGCGCTCGGCACCGTACTGTTCAGCGGCAGTCTCTACTGTCTGGCGCTGTCACATCTGAAATTTTGGGTTTTTATCACGCCAGTGGGAGGATTATGCGTCCTTGCGGGTTGGGTATTGATGTTGATTGGCGCGCTGCGTCTTAAACGAAGGGCAGAACGCCATGAATAAAGTTTTACTCTATTGCCGTCCCGGTTTTGAAAAAGAGTGTGCGGCAGAAGTCAGTGCTAAAGCCGCTGAACGCGAAGTCTACGGTTTCCCGCGGGTTAAAGAGGACTCGGGCTATGTGCTGTTTGAGTGTTATCAGTTTGAGGACGCCGAACGGCTGGTATGTGAGTTGCCGTTTGACGACCTAATCTTTGCGCGTCAGATGCTGGTAGTCGGCGACCTGCCGCAGGAAGACCGGATTACGCCAATTGTCGGTATGCTGACGGCGTGGTCGAAAAGGGCGGTGAACTGCGCGTCGAGGTACCAGACCCCAACGAAGCGAAAGAGCTGACCAAATTCTGCCACAAGTTCACCGTGCCGCTGCGTTCCGCGCTGCGCGAAAGCAAAATTCTGCTGAACTACGAAAGCCCGGAACGTCCGGTGGTGCACGTATTTTTCATTGCGTCGGGTACCTGTTACGTTGGCTATTCATTGCCGGAAAACAGTTCGTCTTTTTATTATATGGGCATTCCACGGCTCAAGTTCCCGTCCGATGCGCCGAGCCGCTCAACCCTTAAGCTGGAAGAGGCGTTTCACGTCTTTATCCCGGCGGACGAATGGGATGAGCGTCTGGCCAGCGGCATGTACGCCGTCGATCTCGGTGCCTGCCCGGGCGGCTGGACCTACCAACTGGTGCAGCGCAGCATGATGGTGTATGCGGTCGACAACGGTCCGATGGCGCCGAGCCTGATGGAGACCGGGCAGGTGATGCACGAACGCGCCGATGGATTCAAATTCTGCCCGCCGCGCACCAACATTAGCTGGCTGGTGTGTGACATGGTTGAGAAACCGTTACGGGTAGCGAACCTGATGACCGACTGGCTGGTCAACGGCTGGTGCCGTGAGGCGATCTTCAACCTCAAGCTGCCGATGAAAAAGCGTTACGAAGAGGTGACGCAGAATCTGGCGATGATTGAAGAGCGACTCCATGAGAACGGCATCAATGCGCAGATCCGGGCGCGTCAGCTCTATCACGATCGCGAAGAAGTCACAGTACACATTCGCCGTATCTGGGCGGCGGTCGGTGGCCGTCGCGACGAACGCTGATCAACCGGCTGAGTGTTCCGGCCTCAGCCGCTGTAACGCAACGTATTCAGGTTCCCCTGCAACACCAAATCCCGCTTCAGCGTGGCCACCTGGCGACTGATCTCCGCCATCTGCTGGCCGCTGACCAATTTGTCACGCCATTTTGTCGGCACCTGATCCAGCTGCTGATAGATGCCGTCCAGCGAATGAAAATCTGCCAGCAGTTGCTTTGCGCTTTTAGGGCCGATACCGGCAATGCCCAAGATCTTGCTGCTGCTGATGCCACACAATCCCCAGAAATCGGGTAACAGCTGCGGCGCAACGCCATATTCAGCTTCAATAAACGGCAGATCGAGCCAGCGCTTCTGGAAGTAGTCACGAATACGGATTTCCGGCGCCAGCAGCTGGCAGTAGCCTTTGTCCGTTGACACGATAGTGGCCTGGTGCCCGGCCTGCGCCATTTTTACCGCCAGCGTCGCGGCTAAATCATCCGCTTCATCCTGATCGGCAATCCAGCAGCTGACGCCTGCGGCGCGAAAAGCCTGTTGCAGCGCCGGCATCTCCGCCTGCAAATCTTCCGGCATCGGCGGTCGGCCGCTTTTGTAATCCGGTAATAACTGGTGACGCCAGCCCTGATGCCGGGTTTCACCATCAAACACCGCCACCACGTGGGTCGGGCGGGTATGCCCTAATAGTTGACGCAGTGCCGCCACGCAGCCATCGACGCACGGCGATCCTTGTACCGCATGCAGACGGCGTATCAGATTTAACGCATCAACGATAAGAAGATGAAAAGCCATGAGAATATCGGCAGCCCAGCGGCTGCCTCCTGGTTTATTTGATGATTTCGTAGCAGGGGATGTAGGCGGTGCCCGGCAGCTTCATACGTTGCTGCGCGACAAATCTTTGTAGCAGTTCGTCCATGCGATGCATGATGTCGGCGTCGCCATGCAGCTTATAGCGGCCTTTCTCTCGAATTTCGCGGATCCCCATCTCTTTCACGTTACCGGCCACGATGCCAGAAAAGGCGCGACGCAAATCAGCGGCCAGTTTTTCCGGCGGCTGGTTGGTATGGAGGTTGAGGTTAGCCATATTTTCATGGGTCGGCAGGAAGGGCACCTGCAGATCCGGCGCAATACGAATCGACCAGTTAAAGCTGTAGGCGTCGCCGGTTTCGCGTCGATACTCTTTAACCTGCGGCATCGCCTGCTTCATCAGACGCGCCACTTCGGCAGCATCGTTAATGATGATCTGATAGTGCTTGCGCGCCTGCTCGCCCAGCGTACTGACGATAAAGTCATCCAGCACCCGGAAGTAATCGGCGCTCTCTTCCGGTCCGGTCAGGATCAGCGGTAATACCTGATCGTTGTTGTGCGGATTCATCATAATGCCGAGCAGATACAGCAGCTCTTCTGCGGTGCCGACCGCACCAGGGAAGATGATGATGCCGTGCGCGATGCGGACAAAGGCTTCAAGACGCTTTTCGATGTCCGGCATAATGATCAGCTCATTCACCAGCGGATTCGGCGGCTCGGCGGCAATGATTGACGGTTCTGTCAGGCCAATAAAGCGGCTGTCACGGTAGCGTTGCTGAGCGTGGCCTACCGCCGCCCCTTTCATTGGTGCTTCCATCACGCCCGGCCCGCAGCCGGTACAGATGTTCAGTTCACGCAGCCCCAGCTGGGTACCAACGTTACGGCAATACTGATATTCAACGGCGTTAATCGAGTGGCCTCCCCAGCACACCACGGTGTTGGGATACTCGCCAATGTGCAACGCCCGGGCGTTACGCAGAATTGAAAAGACGGTGTTGGTGATAGCGGCGGAATCATTCTCTTCGGCCGCGCTTAAACGGCCAGGGGCGTTGAGCTGACCGCTGACAAACAGAATACCGCGCAGTACCGCAAACAGGTTTGCCTGCAGCGAACGAATGATGCGTCCATCAACAAACGCCTCTTCCGGTGGATTGATCAGCTCCAGTTTGACGCCGCGTTCACGCCGCAGCACGTTAATATCAAAATTCTCGAAGCGGGAGAGTAATTCGTGGCTGCTGTTGGTCTGGCTGCCAGAGTTCAGTACCGCCAGCGAGCAGTTGCGAAACAGTTGGTACAGGTCGCTGCTGGCCGTGCGTTTCAGCATGTCGACCTCCAGCTGCGAGAGCAGATCCATTGAGCCAAGAGGGCTGATATGGGTAATCAAATGAACTCCTTTACACCCGCCTGGGTGACAGTTGACACTGCAAATGCAGCGACGAAAATCCCTGGTCGGCAACCCGCAGATTGCCGCCATCTCCAGAGTAGCCTTGTCGGCCAGCGTAGCTCAAGTGGAACCGCGCCTGCAGCGCACAGCCTGCGAGAGATCTCGCAAACTACTGACGAACCAGCCGTGAATAACCGGGCGAGAAGGGCACATTGCTGCGCCACGGATTAATATCGAGTCCGCCACGGCGCGTATAGCGCGCGTAAACCGTCAGCGCCTCAGGGTGGCAGAAACGCAGCACGTCATTAAAGATGCGCTCGACACACTGTTCGTGAAATTCGTTATGCTGGCGGAACGACACCAGATAGCGCAGCAGCGCTTCGTGGTCGATACGTGGGCCTTTATAACGAATCATCACTGATCCCCAGTCAGGCTGATGGGTGATCAGGCAATTCGATTTAAGCAGATGGCTGACCAGCGTCTCTTCGACGATCTCGCTGCCGGTGGCATCGGCCAGGTAGTCGGCATTGAAGCGGTAATCGTCAATCGCGATATCCTGCTCATCAATGCAGTAGCCGTCGAAATGGCCGATCGGCTGTCCTTCGACTTCATTCAGCCGGAACAGCGCGACCCGCACCTCACCTGCAGCGCAGGCGCTCAGATCGCGCTCCAGCGTCTGGCGTACTTCGCCCCAGTCGGCGAAGCGGGTCTGGTTGAAACTGTTAAGATAGAGCTTAAAGCTTTTCGATTCGATCAGGTTGCGACTCTGCGCATCCAGCACCACTTCGCCGACGGCGACCTGTGGCAGCCCTTTGCTGTTAAGCCACGACAGTTCATATAAGGTCCAGATATCGCCGCCGGTAAACGGCAGGCTATCAGGATACAGGCCGAGCGGTTCACGTTTCAGGCTACGCGGCACCGCCTGCAACAAACTGTTGTCATAGCGATCGTGATAGGCTGTGGGTCTGCCCAGCGTCAGGTTGCTGAGGGCCTGATCCTGTTCGTGAGTAGTCATTGCGGTTACCACCAAAATTAATCAAAGTGGCTAAGTGTAACCTATCAGAAGTGAGAATATGAATGACGCAGCAAACTGCCGCCGCACTGCGCGACTTTACTAACCGCTATTGCCAGCCCTGGCAGCAACACACGGGCCATGCGCCAGCCAGCAGCGATCTGTATGGCGTACCGTCGCCTTGTGCGCTGGAAGGCCGTGACCAGCGCGTTCTGTGGCAGCCGCAGCCCTTTAGTCTGCCGCCCAGCCTCGACGCGGTGGGGCGGGCGATCGACCTCCAGTTGCAACCGCAGATTACCACTTTCTATACCACCCAGTTTGCCGGGGACATGCAGGCCCGTTTCCAGCAACGAAACCTGACGCTTTTGCAGGTGTGGAGTGAAGAGGACTTTCTGCGACTGCAGGAGAATCTGATTGGCCATTTGCTGATGCAGCGCCGCCTGCGCCAGTCGCCAACGTTGTTTATTGCTACCACGGACTCAGAGCAGGAGATCGTCTCGCTATCGAACCTCAGCGGGGAAGTGGTACTGGAGCAGCCTGGTCGTAAACAGTGTGAAGTTTTAGCCGAAAGTCCTGAGATATTTCTTAAGTCATTACAGCCGGTTACCGGATGATTTGCAGTGATCGCCTGCATTACTTGTGAGATATCTCTTACAAGCGTTGTGCGAGATCGTCGGATGTGACTTGAGACATCCGGACGTCCGTGATGTGAAAATATTGTGAATCATCGACTTAATGGCATTATTCTGAAATTGTCTCGCTAAGAGACCGAACTTACGCTTTCAGTCCCTTGTATGCACAATTAGTTCTGTCAGAATATCTCGCACTGGCAGGATGCTGGGGACAAAGATATCGTCAGGACGAGGGTAAGCCAGGAGGCGGGAACGTAACGGAGTTTACGGCACACGGAAGGTTTCAGGGTGAAACAGGACCGCTCAGGATTGAGCAAGGGACACCTCCAGGATGGAGAATGAGAGCCCCTCAGAAGAGGCGGTGGGCCAGGAGGCTAAGGATTCATCAGGATGATGCGCGACAGGAGTTCGCACTGCACAAGTTGTCATGGAAGAGCAGGGAGCATTAACGTAGCAGGATGGCTGCAAACGAACCGGGAGCACTGTTTTTACAGTGCTCCCTTTTTTGTGCCTGCGCCAACAAGTGATATGCTTGCCGCCCGTTTTTTACTGTCCGCTGGAGGTGGCGCATGACGCCCGAACAATTGATTACGCAGCGGCTGGAGCAGGTTGAAGCGGTGTTGCGTGAGCACGACCTCTGGCAAAGTACGCCCCCTGATGCCAGCGCTTTCGACAGCCGCGAGCCGTTTTGCCTTGATACGCTCGAACCGCTGCAATGGGTGTTGATTCCCCGGATGCACGCCCCGATTGCGGTCCGGCATCCGCTGCTGCAAAACTTCGCCGTTGCTCCCTATTATGAAATGGCGCTGGCGCCTGACCAGCCCGGCATAGAGCCGCTGTTGCTGACGCTGCGTCAGCTTGATGCGTTACTGAAGGATGCGGCGGTCTGATGCTGGAAATTATTTATCAGGACCGCTGGCTGGTGGCGGTCAACAAGCCGAGCGGCTGGCTGGTCCATCGCAGCTGGCTGGACCGGCATGATACGGTGTTTGTCATGCAGACGGTGCGCGATCAGATCGGTCAGCATGTGTTTACCGCGCATCGGCTGGATCGTCCTACCTCCGGCGTGCTGCTGATGGGATTGTCCAGCGAAGTCGGACGCCTGCTGTCGCAGCAGTTTGAGCAACACCAGATGCAAAAAACCTACCATGCGGTGGTGCGCGGCAGGCTGGAAACCAGCGGCAGACTGGATTATCCGCTGGTAGAAGAGCTGGACAAAATAGCCGATAAGCATGCCACTGAACAACGTACGGCGCAGCCGGCGGTCACCGACTATGAGTCACTGGCCACGGTAGAGATGCCGGTGGGCATTGGCCGCTATGCGACATCGCGCTATAGCCTGGTTGAACTGTCGCCGAAAAGCGGACGCAAACATCAGCTGCGCCGGCACATGTCACACCTGCGTCATCCGATCATCGGCGACTCCGCACACGGCGATCTGCGACAGAACCGTGGCGCAGCGCAGCACTTCGGCGCTAACCGCCTGATGCTGCATGCCAGCAGCCTGGCGCTGACTCATCCGATCACCGGCGAGCCGCTGCTGATCCGTGCCGGGCTGGATAGCGTCTGGCAGAATCTGATGACACAGTTTGGCTGGCAGGATCGCATTCCTGAGGTGCCGCGGGTTGAGTTTGCGACGGCGCCAGGACAGGATAACTTTTCAGAATAAGGGAGAAGGCAAATGGCAAAGATTGGCATTTTTGTGGGCACGGTATACGGCAATGCGTTGTTGGTGGCGGAAGAGGCAGAGCCGATTCTGCAACAGCAGGGCCACAGCGTGACGGTGTTTGAAGATCCGACGCTGGCAGACTGGCAGGCTTATGCCAGCGATGTGGCGTTGATTGTCACCTCTACCACCGGACACGGCGATTTTCCTGATACCATTTCGGGGCTGTTCCACGCGGTAAAAAATAAGCTGGGTTATCAGCCGACGCTGCGTTATGGCGTCATTGCGCTGGGTGACAGCAGCTATGAGCATTTTTGTGGCGCGGGCAAAACCTTTGATGCGTTGCTGCAGGAGCAGAGTGCGCAACGCGTGGGCGAGGTACTGCTGGTTGATGCCAGTGAAAATCCCGAGCCGGAAGCGGTCACTTCTCCGTGGGTTGAGGCCTGGGGCGCGCTGCTGTAATTCGCAGCGGCTTTGCGCTCTGCGTTGGCCGCGACAATCCGTCGCCGTGACGGCGGTCGAGAGCCGGCCCGCATCGCCGCTGTGGCCATCCGGGCGCAGCCTGTGATCAGGTAATCGGTGCCGGGTTAAACACCGCCAGCTGGTTACGTATTCCCCAGCGATCTGACTAGGTCTGTTTGCGGCCGCTGGCAATATCCAGAATTAACTCAAACAGCCGCCAGCCCACCTGCTCAATACTCTCCTCGCCGGTTGCGATAGTACCGGCGTTAATATCCATCAGATCGTGCCAGCGCATTACGCGTTGCCATCTTGATCACCGGAATGGCCGCCAGCCCGTACGGCGTGCCGCGCCCGGTGGTAAACACCTGCAGGGTAATGCCGGAGGCCATCTGTTGGGTACCGCAGACGAAATTACTGGCGGGCGTGGCGGCGTAAATTAATCCGCAACGGGTAGGGCGCTGTCCCGGTGACAGCACTTCTACAATCGCGCTGCGGCCCGATTTCGCACAATGGAGTCGAGCGCTTTTTCAACCACGTTGGCCAGCCCGCCTTTTTTATTGCCGGGCGAAGGGTTATCGCTGCGGTCGGTCTGGCCCTGATTGAGGTAGTCGTCATACCAGGCCATCTCCTCCAGTAAGCGCTTACCAACCTCCTCATTAATCACCCGTGGCGTCAGCAGATGAATCGCATCACGAACCTCCGTGACTTCAGAGAACATCACGGTGGCGCCACAACGCACTAGCAGATCTGAGGCGAAGCCCACGGCGGGATTGGCGGTCACGCCAGAGAACGCATCGCTGCCGTCGCACTGCATGCCGACGATCAGCTCTGAGGCGGGACAGGTTTCACGCTGGCGCTGATTCAGCCGCTTAAGGTGGCGCTCGGCGACCTGCAAAATTTCGTCAACCATGGCGCCGAACCCCACCAGCTTTTCATCCTGCAGACGCACAATGTCATGCTCTTCCAGCGAGATTTGCTGTACGTCTGGCGTGCCGGTCAGCAGCCGTTCCGGCTGTAATTTTTCGCAGCCCAGACTGACAATCATTACTTCGCCGCCGAAATTGGCGTTCAGCGCCAGGTTTTGGATGGTGCGAATTGGCACCACTGCCGCCGGCGCAGCCATAAAGATGATTCAGGGCGACAACGCCATCGACGTTGGGATAGCGCGGCAGTAAATCACGCTCAATCAACCGCACGACATGATCCACCACGCCCGCCACGCAGTGCACGCTGGTGGTAATGCCAAGCAGGTTACGCGTCCCGCCGCTGCCATCGGCGTTGCGATAGCCTTCGAATGTATAACCTTCCAGCGCAGGCAGCCCGGCAGGCACCTGCGTGGCGAGCGGCAGGCTGGCCAGCGGCGGCGCTTCCGGCAGTGTACCAGTGACTCATCAATCCAGCTGCCTTCGGCAATGTCGCGCATGGCATAACCAATGACTTCGCCGTAGCGCACGATCGCTGCGCCCTGTGCGATCGCGCTCAGGGCAACTTTATGACCTTGTGGCACATGCTCAGTCAGGGTCAGGCCATCAGCAAAACGGGTGCCGGCTGGCAGCCCGAGGCTGTTGACCACAATCGCGACATTGTCGTGCTCATGGACTTTGATATAGCGGTTGTTCAGTTGTTGTTAGGGTCATCGCTCACCTTCCAGTCTGTCGTACCGTACTTGTGCGGTGCGTTGTTGTCGTGTTGTTACCCGTCAGTCGCTCACTGTTTGCCAGCTTCAGTATAAGGAGGCGCTGTGGGCTGTACATTGTACAATTGACCGGCTTTGAAAACATTTATATATAGCCACGTTTTGGGTCGATTAAGCAAAAGCAAGTGAAGACCCTCACAAACAGTGTGGGAAACCGGCTTTCTGGCCGGTTAAGCATCCGATATTTACAGGTTCCGTGAGCCATGCCGCAGGATTCTGTGCAAATGCCAAATAATCCCGTAAACATCAATTCCATTCCAGGGCCATGCTCCAATGTCATCGCTGCGGGCTGTTCTTACTACTGATTTTCGTTAACCCAGGTCAGGTTATCCGTCACGACGCTTTACCCATTTGTTGCCTGCCGCACCGGCCTTGTCCGCCTTCGCTGATGAGGTGCTGTTAACCGGCAGGCTGCCGCTGAAACGGCAGAGGGGTAATAAAGATTCGCCAAAAAAAAGATCGCCGTGTTTAACCTTATTTCTCTCTGATACCCAACGCGATGTGTATGCAGTCAGAGCGAATGTAGCTCACGCTATATTTCAGGAGTGCATCATGAATAGTTTCAGCCAGACAGCGGAAGCGGTGCAGAAGCGCACCAATGCCCGTTACTGGATTGTGGGGATGTTATTTATTGTCACCTCATTCAACTACGGCGACCGCGCAACCATTTCGATTGCCGGTTCAGCGATGTCCGAAGATATTGGTCTCGATTCAGTCGGACTGGGCTATATCTTCTCCGCCTTCTCATGGGCTTACGTTATTGGTCAGATTCCGGGCGGCTGGCTGCTCGATCGCTTGCTCAAAACGGGTCTATTTCTGGAGCATTTTTACTTGGTCGCTGTTTATCCTGCGTTTCCTGTTAGGACTGGCCGAAGCGCCATTCTTCCCTAGTAACAGCCGCATCGTCGCGGCCTGGTTTCCGGCGCAGGAGCGCGACACGGCGGTGGCGATCTTCAACTCGGCACAATACTTCGCCACCGTCATCTTCGCACCGATCATGGGCTGGGCGCACGTGTTCTGGTTAATGGGCGGCCTCGGCATCATCCTCAGCTTTATCTGGCTGAAAGTCATCCACGATCCCACCGATCATCCCGGCGTGAATAAAGCCGAGCTGGAGTATATGGAGCAGGGCGGTGCGCTGATCAATATGGATGTCAAAAAGGACAGCCGTAAAGTGAGCTGGAACGAGAAGTGGTTCCAGATCAAACAGCTGCTGACCTCACGCATGATGTTAGGCATCTGTCTCGGTCAGTACTGCGTTAACGCTTTAACCTACTTTTTTATTACCTGGTTCCCGGTCTATCTGGTCTAGGCGCGCGGCTTCCTTGGCGGCGTACTGGGCGGGGTGATCTCCGACTGGCTGATGCGCAAAACCGGCTCGCTGAATATCGCGCTTAAAACGCCGATAGTGCTCGGCATGCTGCTCTCCATTTCGATGGTGGTGTGTAACTACACCGAAACCGAATGGGTGGTGGTGTTCTTCATGGCGCTGGTGTTCTTTGGTAGAGGGATTGGTGCGCTGGGCTGGGCGGTGATGGCAGAGATACCGCACCGAAAGAGATCAGTGGCCTGAGCGGTGGTCTGTTTAACATGTTCGGTAACCTCTCTGGCATCGTGACGCCGATCGCCATCGGTTACATCATCGCCACCAGTGGATCCTTCGAAGGTGCGCTCATTTATGTCGGTATTCACGCCTTTATGGCCGCATTCAGCTTCCTGGTGATTGCCGGCGATATCAAACGTGTCTAACTGAAAACCCGGCCACAAGAAGGACGCAACATGAATACGCAAAGTTCACCGGTGATTACAGAGATGCAGGTTATCCCAGTCGCCGGTTATGACAGCATGCTGCTTAACATCGGGGGAGCGCACAACGCCTGCTTCACCCGTAACATCGTGGTGCTCACCGACAGCGCCAGCCATACCGGCGTTGGCGAAGCGCCAGGCGGCGATACCATCTATCAGACGCTGGTTGAGGCGATTCCGCAGGTCAAAGGCCAGCAGATTGCCCGGATGAACAGGCTGGTACAGCAGGTGCACAAGGGCAATCAGTCGGCTGACTTTACCACCTTCGGCAACGGGGCCTGGTTACTGGATGATAAGCGGCCCTGCCTGGTACGTTAATCTTTTCGGCTCCCCGCGGGGAGCCACCGCCATAGGAGTTAACCATGAGTAATGCAGCTTGGCCGAATGGATTTCGTCGTCGTTTATTAGCGGGTGAAACCCTGATCGGCAGCTGGTGTGCGCTTGCCAGCCCGATTTCTACCGAGATTTTAGGTCTGGCCGGTTTTGACTGGCTGGTACTGGATGGCGAACACGCGCCAAACGACATCACAACTTTTGTGCCGCAGCTGATGGCGCTGAAGGGCAGTCACAGTGCGCCGGTGGTGCGTCCTCACTGCAATGAGCCGGTAATCATCAAGCGGCTGCTCGACATCGGCTTCAGTAACTTCTTGGTACCGTTTGTTGAGACGGAAGAGGAAGCGCTGCGCGCGGTGGCATCAACCCGCTATCCTCCCGCGGGCATCCGCGGCGTGTCGGTTTCGCATCGCAGCAACATGTACGGCACCCTGCAGGATTACAACAGCAGCATCAACGACAACATCACCGTGTTGGTGCAGATTGAAACCCAGCAGGCGGTGGACAACATTGACGCTATCGCGGCGGTAGACGGGGTTGACGGCATCTTAGTCGGCCCGGGCGATCTCTCCGCTGCCCTCGGCTATCTCGGTCAGCCAGCACACCCTGAGGTGCTGAAAGTGATTAAACACATCTTCGAACGCGCCAAAGCCGCTGGCAAACCGAGCGGCATTCTGGCACCGGTGGAAGCCGATGCGCGCCGCTATCTGGAATGGGGCGCGACCTTCGTGGCGGTCGGCAGCGATCTCGGTGTGTTCCGCAACGCCACGCAGGCGCTTTGCGACAAATTTAAGCGCTAATCAATCAAGAGGAAACGCAATGAAAATCGGATTTATCGGCCTAGGCATCATGGGCAAACCAATGAGTAAAACCTGGTGAAAGCCGGTTATTCGCTGGTGGTGCGTGACCATCATTCGGAGAACGAAGCGGAACTGGTTGAGCTGGGCGCGACCGTGGCGAAATCACCGAAAGCGCTGGCTGAGCAGTGCGACATCGTGATCACCATGGTTCCTAACTCGCCACAGGTTAAAGAGGTCTGTCTCGGCGAAGAGGGCATTATCGCCGGGGCAAAACCGGGCCTGATTGTGATCGACATGAGTTCAATCGCCCCGCTTGCCAGCCGCGAAGTCCATGATGCGCTGGCGGCAAAGCAGATCAAAATGCTGGATGCGCCGGTCAGCGGCGGCGAACCCAAAGCGATCGAAGGCACGCTGTCAGTGATGGTCGGCGGCGACAAAGCGGTCTTCGATCACTGCTATGACATCATGAAAGCGATGGCAGCATCGGTGGTTCATACCGGCGACATCGGCGCGGGCAACGTCACCAAGCTGGCCAACCAGGTGATTGTGGCGCTGAACATTGCTGCGATGTCAGAGGCGTTATCGCTGGCAACCAAAGCGGGGGTGAATCCGGATCTGGTTTATCAGGCGATCCGCGGGGGTCTGGCGGGCAGTACCGTACTGGATGCTAAAGCGCCGATGGTAATGGATCGCAATTTCAAAACCGGCTTCCGTATTGATCTGCACCTCAAAGATCTGACGAATGCGCTGGATACCTCACACGGCATCGGTGCGCATCTGCCGCTGACGGCGGCGGTGATGGAGATGATGCAGGCGCTGCGTAATGATGGTCAGGATTCAGCCGACCACAGCGAGCTTGCCTGCTATTATGAGAAGTTAGCGAAGGTTGAAATCGCCCGCTAAAACCCGGTGCCGGTGCCTGCGGATGCCGGACTGGTTTCAGAGCATTTCAATCACTTAACAGCGCTCGGATTGCCTATGAAAATCGTAATCGCACCGGATTCGTATAAAGAGAGTTTATCCGCCCTGGATGTGGCATCGGCGATAGAAACGGGTTTCCGTGAAATTTTTCCCGATGAGCATTATGTGAAAATACCTGTCGCCGACGGTGGCGAAGGCACGGTAGAAGCGATGGTGGCGGCGACGAAGGGAAAAATCGTCAGGTTAAAGGTTACCGGGCCGCTTGGCGCGCAGGTCGATGCTTTTTATGGTTTGTCCGGTGACGCGAGCGCACCGCCTATATCGAAATGGCGGCCGCTAGCGGCCTCGAACGGATGCCCGCCGCGCAGCGCGACCGCGGGTGACCACCTCCTTTGGCACCGGTGAACTGATTAAAAACGCGCTGGATAAGGGCGTCGGACATATCATCATCGGCATCGGCGGCAGCGCCACCAATGACGGCGGATCGGGCATGATGCAGGCGCTTGGCGCCCGGCTGCTGGACGCGCAGGGCAGTGAAATTGGTTATGGCGGCGGCGCACTGCCCGACCTCGCCTCGATTGATATCAGCCAGCTGGATAGCCGCATTGCACAGTGCCGGATCGAGGTGGCCTGTGATGTGACCAATCCGCTGACCGGTGAAGAGGGCAACTTGGCGATTTTCGGCCCGCAAAAAGGGGCGACGCCGGCGCTGGCCCACTACGCGGCAATTGTTCATCGCGATCTGGATATTGATGTGCTGCATATTCCCGGCGGAGGCGCGGCGGGCGGTATGGGCGCGGCGCTGCATGCGTTTTGTCAGGCCGATCTCCGGCGCGGTATTGAGATTGTTACCGAAGCGCTGGGGCTGGCGGAACAGGTTAAGGATGCCGATCTGGTTATTACCGGTGAAGGGCGCATCGACAGCCAGATATTAATGGCAAGGTGCCGATTGGCGTTGCCAGCGTGGCAAAGCGCTTCAATAAACCGGTGATCGGCATCGCTGGCAGCCTGACGGCAGATGTCGGTGTGGTGCATCAGCACGGTATTGATGCGGTGTTCAGCGTGCTCTACAGCATCTGTTCACTGTATGAGGCGCTGGCCAGCGCCGGCAGGAACGTCCAGCTGACCGCGCGTAACGTCGCGGCTACGCTGAAGCTGGCCGGTTTCCGCTGACCCGTTGGGCAATCCAGCGCGTCGGCATTGTTGCTGGCGCGCGCTGGCTGATGAAGGTTCAGTAACAAACCGGTGCGGCAGCAAGGCGACGCCGTGCCGGTATTGCTGGTTATTCAACGCCCAGTATCCGCCGGGCTTCTCTGGCGACATTCTCCATCTCATCCTGCAAATCCAGCAGCTCAGGTTCCAGCGCGGCAATGTCGCTGGCCTGATGCAGCTCGCGCTCCAGCTGATGACAGAGTTGCTTCATCCGTGGCACGCCGATGTAGCTGGCGCTGCCGTGCAGCTTGTGAATGATCTCACGTAGCGCGCTCACCTCATTGCTGGCCATAAACTGCGCTATTCTGGCGTGGACCTCAGGTAAAAACTCCAGCAGCATCCGCAGCAAATCGCGCGCCAGCAGCTGGCTCAGCTGACTTTCATCAATCGGTTTCGCCAGATAGTCATTCATCCCCGCTTTAATCAGCTGTTCGCGTTCGCCGTCAATCGCATGGGCGGTCACCGCGACAATTGGCGTACTGGCATGATGTGGCAGGCTGCGGATGATTTCGCTGGCGCGGATACCGTCAATATCAGGCATCTGAATATCCATCAGGATCACATCCAGCGCCTGCTGACGGGCTTCCCGAATCGCGTGTTCGGCACTGTTGCACAGCACGATACGCTGCACCTGCTCCTCGAGTAAGGCGCCGATCAGCTTGAGGTTGGCCGGATTGTCATCCACTGCCATCGCCGTTAACGGCAGGCGGGGCGAAAGCGGCAGTTCACTGCTCTGGCGGGTGTGCAGGTCCAGCAACATCGGCAGCAGGCGGGTCAGAGAAATCGGTTTAGCGATACAGCTATCAATGCCGCGCACCTTCAGCTCATCGGCCAGCAACATCATTGGGCTGGGCCGCGCCATCAGCACATGATCGGCCCGATCCAGCAGGGCATTAATCTGGCTTTCCGCCAGTAACTGATGCTGGCTGATATTGACCGGCATCGCCATCAGCAGCAGCGGATAGTGCGGCTCGCTTAATTCCTCCAGCGTCTCGCTGTAATCGATCTGCAGCGGCGTGGCGCTTAACATCTCCAGAGCCGCCCGGGCTACCCTGGGGTTGGCTTCCACATAGGCGATACGCGCATGCGACAGCGCCTCCAGCACCCGCGGCATACTTGGCGAATTCGGATTGAGATCCAGCTGGACCTGAATCACGAAGGTGGAGCCGTGATCGGGCTGGCTGCTGAAGGTGATTTCCCCGCCCATCTCCCGCACCAGTTTCTGGGTAATCACCAGCCCCAGTCCGGTGACGCCGTGGCGGCGCGAAATGCTGGCGTCAGCCTGACGAAAGGCTTGGAACAGTTGGGTCTGCTGCTGCTCAGAGATGCCGATGCCGGTATCCTCGACCTGAATTTCCAGCTCGACCCGGGTATGGGGGATCACCCGCTGCCCGACGCGCAGGCCAATGATGCCTTTTTCGGTGAATTTAATCGCGTTGCCAATTAGGTTGATCAGGATTTGCTGCAGGCGCCGCGCATCGCCAATTACGTTATCCGGTACGCTGCTGTCGCACACCACCGTCAGCTCCAGACCTTTGTCATGGGCCGAAGGGGCCAGCAGCACCAGGGTTTCATCCAGCGTGGCGCGCAGCGGAAAGGGAATCGCTTCCAGCATCAGCTTGCCCGCTTCCAGCTTCGAAAAGTCGAGCACGTCGTTGATAATGCTGAGCAGGTTATTGGCCGAGCGCTCAATGGTCTGCATGTAATCGCGCTGGGTGGCGCGCAACAGGGTCTTAAGCATCTGGCGGGTAAAACCGAGTACGCCATTCAGCTGCGTGCGCAGTTCATGCGACATATTGGCTAAAAACTCTGACTTGATACGGGCGGCTTCCTGAGCCAGTTTTTTCGCCAGGTCCAGCTCAACGTTCTGGATCTCCAGCGTCTCGCGCAGGTCGTAGGTCGCCTGATCGATATTATGCTGCATCTCTTCATGGTAGGCAGTGAGCGACATCGCCATCGCGTTGATGCCGTTTTTCAGAATGCTCAGCTCACCCAGCATGTAGCCTTCAACCCGGCTGTCGAGCTGACCCCGACGAATCCGGTCCACGGTTGTGACCATATTGCGGATCGGGCCGGTAATGTCGCGCATCAGGCGATAGGCGAACAGCATCGCAATACAGAGACAGAACAGCAGCATCAGCGTGGCGACAAACACCTCTTTGTACTGCTGCAGCCGCACCGATTGCAGATCCAGCTCGATCGCCACATAGCCCAGCGAATTACCTGACGGTTTGGCATCTTTATCCGGCAACTCATCCACGTTATGTTATAGCGTTCGGTGGTAATCGGAGTCCGCAGAATCAGCCTGCTGCCGTGACGTTCCATGGATACATCATCGGGCAGGGCACGGATATCATCCTGCTGCAGCAGGCTCAGGTTCTGCTTATGGTTAGAGGTGACGTAGAGCTGGTTATGGTTGTCGAACACCGAAATCGCCCGGACAATACCGGAGTGGCGACGATGTAGCAGGCTGACCAGTTCGCGCATCGCATCACGATTATGCCAGGTCATGCTGTATTCGCTGGAGATCTCCAGCGGTTCGATGATGTTGGCACCAGCATCCATCACCTGTCGTTGCAGTTCGTTGTAGCGATGCACCACAAAAAATGAGCTGAGCAGCAGGCCAAACATCAGCGTGGGTGCCAGGATTAAAATCATCATTCGCGCCCGCAGGCTGTATTTGGTCATAATAGTCGCCTGGCTACTCCGGCTTAACGTCCCTGTGCATCCGTCGACAACCTGTGCACATCGTTTTTAGAGAAAGAGAATTAACAACACCATGGCGCAATTTTACGCTGCAAAACAGCGCGTGACGACGCAACATGCCTTACCGTCACCATTGAACAGCTTGATCCGTTCGGGCAGGGCGTGGCGCGTCATAAAGGCAAAACCATTTTTGTCAGTGGTGCGCTGCCTAGCGAACGGGCAGAAATTACGCTGACAGAGGATAAACGGCAATTTGCCCGAGCGAAAGTGACGCGGCTGCTAAACACCAGTCCGGCACGCGTCACGCCGCGCTGTCCGCATTTTCAGCGTTGCGGCGGCTGCCAGCAGCAGCATGTGGAAGTGGCACTGCAGCAGCAGAGCAAAGCCCTGGCGCTGAGCCGGATGCTGAGTCAGGCGGCACAGCAGCCGGTGGCGGTCGATGAGGTGATTGCCGGTGAGCCCTGGGGCTATCGCCGTCGCGCCCGGCTGGGCCTGCAATGGCACAACAAGCAGCAGCGCCTGCAGATGGGTTTCCGCCAGGAAGCGAGCAACGATCTGGTCGATATCCAGCAATGCCCCATTTTGATGCCCGAACTTGAGGCATTGATCACGCCGCTGCGTCAGTGCCTGAGTGGCTTACGCGCCGTCAGGCGTCTCGGCCATGTTGAGCTGGTGCTGGCAGACAACGGCCCGCTGACGATCCTGCGCCATCTTGATGCGCTGCAGGCGGAAGACCGTGGAAAGCTGGAACAGTTTTCGCATAAGCATCAGCTGATGCTGTTACTGGATGCGGGCGATGAGACATTAACGCCGCTAACCGACGCGAAGCCGTTTTATCACTCTCATCAACTTAAGCTAACCTTCAATCCACAGGCAGTCCACAGGATTTTATTCAGGTTAATGATGCGGTGAACCAGCAGATGGTGGCGCAGGCGATAAGCTGGCTCGATCTGCAGCCGGAAGACCAGGTGCTGGACATGTTTGGCGGTATGGGAAACGTCACACTTCCTATCGGAATCTTCGTACAAAATGTAGTTGGTGTGGAGGGCATTGCAGCATTAGTGCGGCAGGCAGCGTATAATGCTGAGCTGAATAATCTTAAAAATGTTCGCTTTTTCCAGCATAACCTGGAGGAGGATGTGTCGCGCCAGCCGTGGGCGGCACAGGGATTTAACAAGGTATTACTCGATCCGGCACGTGCCGGGGCTGGTGGTGTTATGGCGCATGTGGTTAGACTTGCACCAGAACGCGTGGTCTATGTTTCGTGTAATCCCACCACACTCGCGCGTGACAGCCAGACATTGCTGTCAGCGGGTTACCAATTGGAAAGGGTCGCGATGCTGGATATGTTTCCTCATACCCGTCATCTCGAATCCATGGTGCTGTTCAGAAAAACAGAAGCGATGGGCACGGTCCACACGCTTTATCGCCATCTGCCGAGCGAGTTTGATGACTATGTAGCGAACCCCAAGCCGAACGGTTACCAGTCGATTCACACCGTGGTGTTAGGCCCGCAGGGCAAAACGGTGGAGATCCAGATCCGTACCCGCCAGATGCACGAAGATGCCGAGCTGGGAGTGGCGGTGCACTGGAAATACGAAGAGGGGCCGACCTCCAGCAGCGCGCGCGGCGCGGCACGAAGAGCGTATCGCCTGGCTGCGTAAGCTGATCAGCTGGCAGGAAGAGATGGCGGATTCCGGTGAACTGCTGGAAGAGGTGCGTAGCCAGGTGTTTGATGACCGGGTCTACGTCTTTACACCGAAAGGGGATGTGGTGGATCTGCCCGCCGGCTCTACACCGCTCGACTTCGCCTACCACATTCGCAGTGATATCGGTCACCGCTGCATCGGCGCAAAAATCGGTGGCCGTATCGTGCCGTTTACTTATCAGTTGCAGATGGGCGATCAGGTTGAAGTGATCACCCAGAAACAGCCGAACCCGAGCCGCGACTGGCTCAACCCTAACCTCGGCTACATCACCACCAGCCGCGGCCGGTCAAAGATTCACAACTGGTTCCGCAAGCAGGATCGCGATAAGAACATCATCGCCGGACGACAGATTCTGGATAACGAGCTGAATCAGCTGGATATCAGCCTGCAAGAGGCGGAGAAGCTGCTGCTGCCGCGCTATAACGTCACCTCACTGGATGGGCTACTGGCGGCGATTGACGGCGGTGATACTCGACTGAATCAGATGGTTAACTTCCTGCAGGCGAAGCTCGACAAGCCGAGCGCCGAAGAGGAAGACCGCGAAGCGCTGCGTCAGTTGACCCAGAAGTCCTACACTCCGCCGTCGCGCAAAGAGAGCGGGTGTGTGGTGGTCGAGGGCGTGGGCAACCTGATGCACCACATTGCACGTTGCTGTGCTGCCAGCCGATTCCGGGCTACGATATCGTTGGCTTTATCACCCAAGGGCGCGGTATTTCGATTCACCGTGCCGACTGTGACCAGCTGGCGGAGCTGATCTCCCATGCGCCGGAACGCATCGTTGACGCGGTATGGGGCGAGAGTTACTCCAGCGGCTATTCGCTGGTGGTACGGGTGACGGCCAACGATCGCAGCGGCCTGCTGCGCGACATTACTACCATCCTCGCCAATGAAAAAGTCAATGTACTGGGCGTGTCGAGCCGCAGCGATACCAAAAAGCAGCTGGCGACCATCGACATGGATATCGAGATTTATAACCATCAGGTGCTGGGACGGGTACTGGCACGTCTGAATCAGGTCTCTGATATCATTGACGCCCGCCGTTTACACTGATACCACGGGCCGCCGGTCCGGTTTTCGCCGCTGAGGCGAACGGCCGGGCTGGCGTGTTGCACCTCAGGCGCCGTATACACGCCACCTCAAGACCAACCGCAAAGGATTTTCCTGAATGAACGCCATCGATCGCCTGCTTGGCATTATGAAAACTCTACGCGATCCGCAACACGGCTGTCCGTGGGATCGTGAGCAGACCTTCGCCACCATCGCCCCGTATACGCTGGAGGAGACCTATGAAGTGCTGGACGCCATCCAGCGCGAGGATTTTGACGATTTGCGCGGCGAGCTGGGCGATCTGCTGTTCCAGGTGGTGTTTTATGCCCAGATGGCCAGCGAGCAGGATCGCTTTACCTTTGAAGATATCTGCCACGCCATCAGCGACAAGCTGGAGCGCCGTCATCCGCATATTTTTGCTGACGCCAGCGCGGAAACCAGCCGCGAGGTGCTGAAAAACTGGGAAGCGATAAAAACCGCCGAGCGGGCGGAGAAAGCCCAGCATTCGGCGCTGGACGACATTCCTAAAGCGCTGCCGGCGCTGATGCGCGCCCATAAAATCCAGAAGCGTTGCCACAACGTCGGCTTTGACTGGGACACGCTGGGACCGGTGGTCGCCAAAGTGCACGAAGAGATCGATGAAGTGATGCACGAGGCGCAGCAAAGCGTGGTGGATAGCCAGAAGCTGGAGGAGGAGATCGGCGACCTGCTGTTCGCCACGGTAAACCTGTCGCGTCATCTCGGCAGCAAAGCTGAAACCGCGCTGCAAAAGGCTAATGACAAGTTTGAGCGTCGTTTCCGCCAGGTTGAGGAGATCATTGCCGCGCAGGGGCTGAGCATGCCTGGCGCCACGCTGGAACAGATGGAAGCGGCGTGGCAGCAGGTGAAAATCGGCGAGAAATGCTGATTATTCCAGCACTGTGTATAAAATCGCCGCTTGAGCTTACACGATTCAGTGCGGCGACAACTTTGTGACGTACATCAACATTTCATTAACGGCTATCCGCTATGTTAGCCGCAGCACTGCTGCTGGAGGATGGCTGTGATTCATCAATTGTGGCTGATAGCGGTTTCCAGTATACTGTTTTCCCGTCCTGGTTATTCCACCGTCTTTAAACCTAAACTCTCAGGTTCAGCATGACAACGAATTATATTTTTGTGACCGGCGGGGTCGTATCCTCTCTGGGTAAAGGAATTGCCGCAGCCTCCCTCGCAGCCATTCTCGAAGCCCGTGGTCTTAACGTGACCATCATGAAGCTGGACCCGTATATCAACGTGGATCCAGGTACCATGAGCCCGACACAGCACGGTGAAGTTTTCGTCACTGATGATGGGGCTGAAACCGATCTGGATTTGGGTCACTACGAGCGCTTCATTCGCACTAAAATGTCGCGTCGTAACAACTTCACCACTGGCCGTATCTACTCCGAAGTGCTGCGCAAAGAACGTCGCGGCGACTATCTGGGTGCCACCATTCAGGTGATTCCACACATCACCAACGCCATCAAAGAGCGCATCATTGAAGGCGGCGAAGGCCACGATGTGGTACTGGTCGAAATCGGTGGCACGGTCGGCGATATCGAATCACTGCCGTTCCTCGAAGCCATTCGTCAGATGGCGGTGGATGTGGGCCGTGAGCACACCATGTATATGCACCTGACGCTGGTGCCGTATATGGCGGCGGCCGGTGAAGTGAAAACCAAACCGACCCAGCACTCGGTCAAAGAGCTGCTCTCTATCGGTATCCAGCCTGACGTGCTGATCTGCCGTTCTGACCGCGCCGTGCCAGCCAACGAACGCGCTAAAATCGCGCTGTTCTGTAACGTGCCGGAAAAAGCGGTTATTTCGCTGAAAGATGTCGATTCGATTTACAAGATTCCGGGCATGCTGAAATCGCAGGGCCTGGATGACTATATCTGCAAACGCTTCAATCTGAATGCCCCGGAAGCCAATCTGGCCGAGTGGGAGCAGGTGATTTATGAAGAAGCCAATCCGGGCGGTGAAGTTACCATCGGGATGGTCGGCAAGTACGTTGAACTGCCGGATGCTTATAAATCAGTGATTGAAGCGCTGAAGCACGGCGGCCTGAAAAATCGCGTCACCGTGAACATCAAACTGATCGACTCGCAGGATGTCGAATCACGCGGTGTCGAATTACTGAAAGATTTGGATGCGATTCTGATTCCAGGTGGCTTCGGTTACCGTGGCGTCGAAGGCAAGCTGATGACCGCGCAGTACGCACGCGAAAATAACGTGCCGTATCTCGGCATCTGTCTTGGCATGCAGTTGGCACTGATGGAGTTCGCCCGTAACGTCGCCGGGATGGAAGGCGCCAACTCCACTGAATTTGTGCCAGACTGTAAATATCCGGTAGTGGCGTTAATTACCGAATGGCGTGATGAAAACGGCAACGTTGAAGTTCGCAGCGAGCAGAGCGATCTGGGCGGCACCATGCGTCTGGGCAGCCAGCAGTGTCAGTTAACCCCGGGCAGCCAGGTTTGCCAGCTGTACGGTACTGACACCATCGTTGAGCGCCATCGCCACCGTTATGAAGTCAACAACATGCTGCTGAAGCCGATTGAAGCAGCCGGTCTGCGCGTTGCGGGTCGCTCAGGGGATGATCAACTGGTTGAGATTATCGAAATCCCGAACCATCCATGGTTTGTGGCTTGCCAGTTCCACCCGGAGTTTACCTCGACACCACGTGATGGCCATCCGTTGTTTGCCGGCTTTGTCAAAGCGGCACATGAGCATCAGAAGTGTCTAGCGAAGTAAGTTTCACGAGCAGCGCGCGAACTTTCCGCGCGTTGTTTGTCTTAGGATTGACTAACTTGTACTAGAGGAAAAACGTAATGTCCAAAATCGTAAAAGTCATCGGTCGCGAAATTATCGACTCACGTGGTAACCCGACTGTTGAAGCAGAAGTGCATCTGGAAGGCGGTTTCGTTGGTCTGGCAGCAGCGCCATCAGGGGCTTCTACCGGTTCACGCGAAGCACTGGAACTGCGTGACGGTGACAAATCTCGTTTCCTGGGCAAAGGCGTAACCAAAGCGGTTGCTGCGGTAAACGGCCCGATTGCTGAAGCGGTAAAAGGCAAAGACGCGAAAGATCAGGCGAACATCGATAAAATCATGATCGACCTGGACGGTACTGAGAACAAATCCAACTTCGGTGCTAACGCCATTCTGGCCGTGTCACTGGCGGCGGCGAAAGCAGCGGCAGCCTCTAAAGGTCAGGCGCTGTATGAGCACATCGCTGAACTGAACGGCACCCCAGGCAAATATTCTATGCCACTGCCAATGATGAACATCATCAACGGCGGCGAGCATGCCGACAACAACGTTGATATCCAGGAATTCATGATTCAGTCGGTAGGCGCTTCAAACGTGAAAGAAGCGATCCGTATGGGTTCTGAAGTGTTCCATAACCTGGCGAAAGTGCTGAAAAGCAAAGGCATGAGCACAGCGGTAGGTGACGAAGGTGGCTATGCGCCAAACCTGGGTTCCAACGCTGAAGCGCTGGCCGTTATCGCTGAAGCGGTAAAAGCAGCAGGCTACGAGCTGGGCAAAGACATCACGCTGGCGATGGACTGTGCGGCCTCTGAGTTCTACAAAGATGGCAAATACGTGCTGGCCGGTGAAGGCGGTAAAGCCTTTACTTCAGAAGAGTTCACCCACTTCTTGGAAGATCTGACCAAGCAGTATCCGATCGTCTCTATCGAAGATGGCCTGGACGAATCTGACTGGGATGGCTTCGCGTATCAGACTAAAGTTCTGGGCGACAAAATCCAGCTGGTTGGTGATGACCTGTTCGTGACCAACACCAAAATCCTGAAAGAAGGTATCGACAAAGGTATCGCTAACTCCATTCTGATCAAATTCAACCAGATCGGTTCTCTGACCGAAACTCTGGCGGCGATCAAAATGGCGAAAGACGCGGGCTACACTGCCGTAATCTCTCACCGTTCAGGCGAAACCGAAGATGCCACCATCGCTGACCTGGCGGTAGGTACTGCAGCGGGCCAGATCAAAACCGGTTCAATGAGCCGTTCTGACCGTGTGGCGAAGTACAACCAGCTGATTCGTATCGAAGAAGCGCTGGGTTCAAAAGCGCCATTCAACGGTCTGAAAGAAGTTAAAGGCCAGTAATGGCCGCCGGTTGGTGGCGTCTGAGGACGTCATCGCCAGCGTTTGAAGCCCCGCCTTGTGCGGGGCTTTTGCTTTTTAGCGTCAGGCAGCTGTTGTTGAGCGGCGCGTACTGGCATAATCAGCGCCCTTATTAATCCGAGCGAGTAAAAAATGTTCTACCCGATTAACGAAATGTTCCAGACGCTGCAGGGCGAAGGTTTTTATACCGGCGTACCCGCCATCTTCATCCGCTTACAGGGATGTCCGGTGGGCTGTAGCTGGTGTGATACCAAACATACTTGGGAAAAGCGGGCGGATCGGGAAACGTCGCTGGGCGATATTTTAATTAAAGCCGTGGAAAGTGATGCCTGGGGCGATGCCGATGCGGCACCCCTGCTTAACGCCATCCAGCAGCAGGGCTGGACCGCACGTCATGTGGTGATCACCGGCGGTGAACCGGCGATCTACGATCTGCGTCCGTTAACCATGGTGCTGGAGCAGCACGGCTTCCAGTGCCAGATTGAGACCAGCGGCACCCATCAGATCCGTTGTTCTGACCAGACCTGGGTGACGGTTTCACCCAAGGTTAACATGCGTGGCGGCTACGATGTACTGCCGCAGGCGCTGGTTCGGGCCGATGAAATCAAACATCCGGTGGCGCGCCAGCGTGATGTCGAGGCACTGGATGCGCTGCTGGCCGGTCTTGATGACGCGAAACCGCGCATCATCGCCTTACAGCCGATCAGCCGCAAAGATGAAGCGACCCGACTCTGTATCGAGACCTGCATTGCGCGCAACTGGCGTTTGTCGATGCAAACCCACAAATATCTTAATATCGCCTGACAGAGGCGGGCGGTAGATAGCGGCACCTCAGCCATGAGGTGTCTGGCCCGGCGTGCGGTCCGCAGGGGAGTTGATCGTTTCGGGGATTCAGGGCGACAGCAGCGCCGGATCGAAGGGTTCGATCCGACAGCATTAACCGCGGTAGACGCAACCGGCAGTACAGGTCTCTTTGATCATCACTGCGCTGAGCAGCGGCAGGCGAGGCTTCATCTGATCCCAAATCCATTTTGCCAGCACTTCGCTGGTCGGGTTTTCCAGCCCCGGGATATCATTGAGATAGTAGTGATCGAGACGATCGTAGACTGGCTTAAACGCCGCTTTCAATTCGGCAAAATCGATCACCCAACCGGTGTGCGCATCCACTTCGCCGGTAATCTCCAGACGAACCAGGAAGGAGTGACCGTGCAGACGGCCGCATTTGTGTCCGGCCGGCACATTCGGTAAATGGTGTGCGGCTTCGAACTGGAACTCTTTAAATAAAGTGGTAGACATAGTGGTTCTCAGACATTAAAAAACCGCTAAATTCTACCTGATAACCGCATTTTTCGCACTCAGACCACATAATGCGCCCGCGTTGTGGCCGATTTCCCACTCAGTTCCCAGCTAATTAACTGATATATCGCCGCTTTACTTACCACTTTTGCCGATTAATCCTACCAGGAAAACCATTTAGTCATTTTGGTTATTTGATATGTCGAAGGTGTATTTAATCGTTAATATACGGGCCGGTAACCTACGCACTCTTCCGCCATTTTACGGTCCGGACTTCTGATACTGGAATTTTTAACGCGATGACGACTCAGGCACCAGGTTCACTTCTTCCGCTCTCCCCGGAACAACTCGCTCGCTTACAGGCGGCGACGACCGATTATTACCCCACCCAGCTGGCGTGGCTGTCAGGTTATTTCTGGGGGAGGTTAGAACAGACCCCGGGTAACGCGGTAGCCAGCGCTTCGGCACCGGCCGCCGCAGAAGCGCCGGCGATTACGCTGCTCTCTGCTTCGCAGACCGGCAATGCGCGCCGCCTGGCTGAACAGTTGCGTGATGACCTGGAGGCAGCCAGACTGAATGTAAACTTGGTGAATGCCGGGGATTATAAATTCAAACAAATCGGTCAGGAAAAGCTGCTGGTGGTGGTGACCTCCACTCAGGGCGAAGGGGAGCCGCCGGAAGAGGCGGTCGCGCTGCATAAGTTCCTGATGTCGAAAAAAGCCCCGAAAATGGACGGCGCCGCGTTTGCGGTGTTTGGTCTGGGCGACACCTCTTATGAGTTTTTCAGCAAAGCGGGCAAAGATTTTGACAGCCGGCTGGCGGAACTGGGCGCAGAGCGGTTGCTGGATCGGGTGGATGCCGACGTTGAGTATGCCGATCAGGCTTCGGCCTGGCGCAGTGCGCTGACAGAGATTTTAAAGCAGCGCGTGCCGAACGAATCAGCGACACAGGCCGCAGGCAGCGTCAATGAAGTCACCACCAGCCCGTACACAAAAGAGGCGCCGCTCAGCGCCACGCTGGCGGTGAACCAGAAAATTACCGGTCGCGACTCTGACAAAGATGTCCGCCATCTCGAAATCGATCTTGGTGATTCCGGTCTGCGCTACCAGCCCGGCGATGCGCTGGGTGTCTGGTATGAAAACGATAGCGCCCTAGTCAGCGAACTGCTGGAACTGGTCTGGCTGAAAGGGGACGAGCCGGTTGAGGTGCAGGGCGCCACGCTGCCGCTGGCCGAAGCGCTGCAAAAACATTTTGAGCTGACGGTCAATACGGCGCAGATCGTCGCGCAGTATGCCCAGCTGTCGCGTGATGCCGAGCTGCTGGCGCTGGTGGATGATAAAGCCCGGCTGCAACAGTATGCGCAGCGCTATCCGATTGTTGACATGATCCGGCTGGCGCCAGCTGAGCTGAGTGCGGCGCAGCTGACCTCACTGCTGCGTCCGCTGACGCCGCGGCTCTACTCCATCGCTTCTTCGCAGGCGGAAACCGATAGCGAAGTGCATATCACCGTCGGTGCAGTACGCTTTGATATTGAAGGTCGCCAGCGCGGCGGCGGCGCATCAACCTGGCTGGCCGATCGGGTTGAAGAAGAGGGCGAAGTGCGGGTGTTTATCGAGCACAACGATAACTTCCGCCTGCCGGCTAATCCGGACGCGCCGGTGATCATGATTGGACCGGGTACCGGCATCGCGCCGTTCCGCGCCTTTATGCAGCAGCGCGAAAATGACGGTGCCAGCGGCAAAAACTGGCTGTTCTTCGGCAATCCGCACTTCACTGATGATTTTCTCTATCAGGTGGAGTGGCAGAAATATGTGAAAGAGGGTCTGCTGACCCGAATCGATCTGGCTTGGTCACGCGATCAGGCAGAGAAGGTGTACGTACAGCATAAGATCCGAGCCAACGGAGCGGAAGTGTGGCGCTGGTTGCAGGAAGGCGCGCACCTTTACGTCTGCGGAGATGCGAATCGCATGGCGAAGGACGTTGAGCAGGCATTACTGGATGTGGTGGTCGAGCACGGCGGAATGGATCGTGAAGCGGCCGACGAATTGTTAAGTGAGCTGCGCATTGAGCGCCGTTATCAGCGAGACGTTTACTAATGAGCGAAAAACACCCTAGGCCGCTGGTTGTAGAAGGCAAATTAGCCGACGCTGAGCGCCTGAAGAAGCAGAGTAACTATCTGCGCGGCACCATTCGTGAAGATCTCGAAGAGGGCCTGACCGGCGGCTTTACCGGCGACAACTTCCTGCTGATCCGTTTTCACGGCATGTACCAGCAGGACGACCGCGATATTCGTGCCGAGCGCGCTGAGCAGAAGCTTGAGCCGCGTCATGCGATGATGCTGCGCTGCCGACTGCCGGGCGGGATTATCACCCCAACGCAGTGGCTGGCGATCGACAAATTTGCCAGCGAGAAGACCCTGTATGGCAGCATTCGTCTGACCAACCGTCAGACCTTCCAGTTTCACGGCATTCTGAAAAAGAACGTTAAACCGACTCACCAGATGCTGCATGAAGTCGGACTGGATGCGCTGGCAACCGCCAACGATGTTAACCGCAACGTGCTCTGCACCTCTAACCCGGTGGAGTCGGAGCTGCATCAGGAAGCGTACGAGTGGGCGAAAAAACTCTCTGAGCATCTGCTGCCGCGGACGCGCGCCTACGCTGAGATCTGGTGGGATCAGGAAAAAGTCGCGACTACCGATGAAGAGCCGATCCTCGGCGAAACTTACCTGCCGCGTAAATTTAAAACTACTGTGGTGATCCCGCCGCATAACGATGTGGATCTGCACGCCAACGATCTCAACTTCATCGCCGTGACCGAGCACGGCAAACTGGTGGGCTTCAACCTGCTGGTCGGCGGTGGACTGTCGATTGAGCACTGTAACAAAGCCACTTACGCCCGTACTGCCAGCGAGTTTGGTTACTTCCCGCTTGAGAAGATCATCGACGTGGCCGAAGCGGTGGTGACCACCCAGCGTGACTGGGGTAACCGTACCGATCGTAAAAATGCCAAAACCAAATACACCCTGGAACGCGTCGGCGTTGATACCTTCAAAGCGGAAGTGGAGAAACGGGCTGGCGTCACCTTTGAACCGATCCGTCCGTACGAATTCACCACCCGTGGCGATCGGATTGGCTGGATTAAAGGCATCGACAATAAATGGCACTTGACGCTGTTTATTGAGAATGGTCGTCTGCTGGACTATCCCGACCGTCCGCTGAAAAGTGGTGTGGCCGAGATTGCTAAGATTCACCAAGGCGATTTCCGCCTGACGGCCAACCAGAACCTGATTGTGGCGGGCGTGCCGGAAAGCGAGAAAGCTAAGATTGAAGCGATTGCCCGCGCGCATGGGCTGATGGAAAACGTCTCGGCGCAGCGTGAGAACTCAATGGCCTGCGTCGCGTTCCCGACCTGTCCGCTGGCGATGGCTGAAGCTGAACGTTTCCTGCCTGCCTTCGTGACCAAAGTCGAAGCGATCATGCACGGTCACGGCGTGGGTGATGAGCACATAGTGTTACGCGTTACCGGTTGTCCCAACAGCTGTGGCCGTGCCATGCTGGCTGAACTCGGTCTGGTTGGCAAAGCGCCAGGCCGCTACAACCTGCATATCGGCGGCAATCGCATCGGCACACGCATTCCGCGGATGTACCGTGAAAACATTAACGAAAACGAAATTCTCGCCACCATTGATGAACTGGTGGGACGCTGGGCCAAAGAGCGCCATGCCGCTGAAGGCTTTGGTGACTTCGTGATCCGCGCGGGCATCGTTGCGCCTGTGCTGGACCCGGCGCGCGATTTCTGGGAGGAGGCAAAATGAGTCAGATTGACCTCGCAGCACTGAATGAAATGTCCAAAGTCCAGCGCCCGATGGCGCTGGCGGCCACCAATGCGCAGCTGGAGAAGTTGTCAGCTGAAGCGCGGGTGAGCTGGGCGCTGGAGAATCTGCCGGGCGCCTATGTGCTCTCCTCCAGCTTCGGCATTCAGGCGGCGGTGTCACTGCATATGGTGACGCGTCAGCAGCCCGATATTCCGGTGATCCTCACCGATACCGGCTACCTGTTCCCGGAAACCTATCGTTTTATTGATGAGCTGGCGGACCAGCTCAATCTTAACCTCAGGGTGTTCCGTGCTGAGATCTCACCGGCCTGGCAGGAAGCGCGCTACGGCAAGCTGTGGGAGCAGGGCGTTGAGGGGATTGAGAAGTACAACGACATCAATAAAGTGGAACCGATGAATCGTGCTCTGGAAACGCTTGGTGCGCAGACTTGGTTTGCTGGCCTGCGTCGCGATCAGTCCGGCAGCCGGGCCAATCTGCCGGTGCTCGGCGTGCAGTGCGGGGTGTTTAAGCTGCTGCCGATCATCGACTGGGATAACCGCCAGATTCATCAGTATCTGCAGCAGCACAATCTGAAATACCATCCGCTGTGGGATCAAGGCTATCTGTCGGTAGGCGATACCCACACCACCCGCAAATGGGAACCTGGGATGGCAGAAGAAGAGACGCGCTTTTTCGGCCTCAAGCGCGAGTGCGGCCTGCACGAAGGGTAACGTGCTGTGTGCGGCTTCTCTGCGGTTACGCCGCCCGGGAAGTCGGTTGTTTGACCTTTCAGACCAGCAAATTCCTCCGCCGCCTGCGTGACGTTCACCCGGGTCACCGTGTAGTGCGCCACCGCAACAAACGGATCCTCCGCCAGCAGCGCATCCAGCTGCTCGTGCGGCATCTCCTTCACCAGCAGTAACCCGCCGGTCTGCGGATCTTTACGTCCCGCCGCAATCACTGCTCCAGCATCAAAATAGCGATCCAGCCACGCAATATGCGCCGCTAGCAACGCCTCTACCTCTTCCATCGGACGAAAATAATCGAGAGAGACCACGTACACAACCGTTCCTTAGACTTTAGGGTTAGTGAGTTCACTCAACAGCGGCAGCAAAACGTTAACGCTGTCGCGGGTGCGGACGGTAATCCGGCCGGGCAGCCAGCAGTCGAGGTAGCTGAGGTTATCCCGATCGGTCTGATGTCGGGTGGTGCCCTCAGGATAATGGCTGCTGCGCCCCGTCCTGGTTGCCCAGCGTCCAGTTGCTGGCCGTCACATCAAGCAGCGGAAAGCCCGCTTTATTAAAGGCGTTCAGGCCGTCGACATCCTTGCGGTTTAACTGATGACTGGCGGCAGAAATGCCGTGCTGGCGCGCCAGCAGCAAGGCGCGTTCGCTGGTCTGCTTGCGTACCGCTCGTGGCGTATTCATTCCGCTATTGAAATAGAGGTGATCGCCGGTAATCAGGCTGTTGAGATCGATCACCAGCAGGGTGTTCTTCTTCTCTCTGGCGCTCATCCGTTCAACGTAATCGTCCATGCCGTGCATCTCTGCCTCACCGGCACTGAGCGCCACGAAGCGCACGCCGTAGTGCAGCGGTCGCTGACTGAGCTGTTGCGCCAGTTCCAGCATCACGCCGAGACCTAAGGTGTTATCATCCACGCCCTGCAGGCGAAGGCCGCCCCGAGGTTCTGGTTGGTCTGACTGCTATTGTGCGGCGTCTAGGTATCCAGATGCGCGACGATCAGAATCTCCTGCGGTTTACTGCCGGCGCGGGCTGCAACCACCGAGGTCGCCGTCAGCTTATGCCAGCGTAACTTGCCGTCGTTTTCCTGCCAGTTATAGCCGGTGTTGAACTGCCGGGTATTGGTTTTGAAACCGAGTGCGGTAAATTGCTGCTGCAGATAGTCGGCCGCCATCAGTTCGGCCGGACTGCCGGTCATCCGGCCAAGGAAATAGGTGGCGATGTGGCGAACCTGCTGTTCGGCAAAGTGGCCGGGCTGGCTGGTAAGCGCCAGTGGTGAAATTAGCGCGCCAATTAAAACCGCCGCTGCCCTCAATCGGAGGGAAAAAAACATAGTGCATCCTTTTTTCATTTTTCAGATACCGGTCTGGCATGCTGCACCGGGCCCGTCATGCCGGGCGCTATTATAGTCTTTTTGCTGCGGCGCACTATCGACAGAATCAGACCGGCAGCCGCAGCGAACCGGGCTGCGGCTGGCCATTGTCTGTTTTTGAGGGGAGTCAGCCGGATTTTTGCGGCTTCCGTTAGCCGATAATCTGTTAGCACGGTCACGGATAAACCATTAATTATCCGTCGTTAAGATCAAATTGTTCTGTGCTTTGCGGGCCCGTTATTCCATTCGGTAACTACTCATTCCAATTCGTAATTTCATCTGGATAAACTCAGGGACGTATAGTCGCGTTAACGCAAAGTTACAACACTAAGGTTAACGTGGACTATCTGCCCCTTTTTGCCGATCTCTCTGGCCGCCCAGTTCTGGTTGTCGGCGGCGGAGATATCGCAGCGCGAAAAATTGAACTGCTGCGTCGTGCGTGTGCGCGCGTACAAATTGCCGCGCGCGAACTCTGCCCTGAACTGCAGGCGCTGCTCGAGACTCAGCAGCTGGAGTGGCTGGCGACCGCGTTTGATCCTGCCCAGCTCGACGGCGTCTTCCTTGTGATCGCCGCCACCGATGACAATGCCCTTAACGCGGCTGTATTCGATGCGGCCAACGCGCGCCAGAAGCTGGTGAACGTGGTGGACGATCAGCCGAAATGCAGCTTTATCTTCTCCTCGATTGTTGACCGCTCACCGCTGGTGGTGGCGATCTCCTCCAGCGGCACCGCGCCGGTGCTGGCGCGCATGCTGCGTGAAAAGCTGGAGACGCTGCTGCCCGCTAATCTCGGCCAGATGGCTGAGATGGCCGGACAGTGGCGTGACAAAGTTAAACAGCGTTTTCACCGCATGTCTGACCGCCGCCGTTTCTGGGAGCGGGTGTTCAACGGCCTGTTCGCCAGCCAGATGTCGGCCGGCAATGTGGATGAGGCGAAGCGTACGCTGGATCGTGAGCTGCTCGATGAACCGAGTCGACAGGGTGAAATTATTCTGGCGGGTGCCGGTCCGGGCGACAGCGGTCTGCTGACGCTGCGCGGCCTGCAGGTGATGCAACTGGCCGATGTGGTGCTGTATGACCATCTGGTGAGTGACGAAGTGCTGGAGCTGGTTCGCCGCGATGCCGATCGCATCTGCGTCGGCAAACGGGCGGGTGCACATTCGGTGCCGCAGGAAGAGACCAATCAGATGCTGGTTAAGCTGGCGCTGCAGGGCAAGCGGGTGGTTCGCCTCAAGGGTGGCGATCCGTTTATCTTTGGCCGCGGCGGCGAAGAGCTGCAGGCGGCACAGCAGGCTGGCATTCCGTTTCAGGTGGTGCCGGGCGTCACCGCCGCCGCCGGAGCCACCGCTTACGCCGGTATTCCGCTGACCCACCGCGATTATGCGCAGAGCGTGATGTTTATTACCGGTCATTGCCGCCCGGATGGTGAAGACATTGACTGGCCGTCGCTGGCGCGTGCGCGCCAGACGCTGGCGATCTATATGGGCACGGTGAAGGCGGCGCTGATTAGCGAAGCGCTGATTCAGCATGGCCGCGCGCCGTCGACGCCGGTGGCGGTGATCAGCCGCGGCACCCGTCAGGATCAACAGGTACTGACCGGTACCTTAGAACAACTCGAGGCGCTGGCCGCCTCGGCACCCACTCCGGCACTGCTGGTGATCGGAGAAGTGGTCAATTTGCACGGGCAACTCGCCTGGTTTCAACATTCGGCACAGCAGGGGGCTCGCGAGTCCGCCGTTGTCAATCTGGCTTGAGGGAAAATCATGGACCAAAAACGACTCACTCATCTGCGTCAGCTGGAGGCGGAGAGTATCCACATCATTCGCGAAGTGGCGGCGGAGTTCAGCAACCCGGTGATGATGTACTCAATCGGTAAAGACTCCTCAGTGATGTTGCACCTAGCGCGTAAAGCCTTTTATCCTGGCACGCTGCCGTTCCCGCTGCTGCATGTGGATACCGGCTGGAAATTCCGTGAGATGTACGAGTTTCGCGATCGCACCGTCAAAGCGATGGGTGCGGAGCTGCTGGTTCACCGCAACCCGGAAGGAGTGGCGATGGGCATCAACCCGTTTGTGCACGGCAGCGCTAAACATACCGACATCATGAAAACCGAAGGGCTGAAGCAGGCGCTGAACAAATACGGTTTTGATGCCGCTTTCGGTGGCGCCCGCCGTGATGAAGAGAAGTCGCGCGCCAAAGAGCGTATCTACTCGTTCCGTGACCGTTTCCATCGCTGGGACCCTAAAAACCAGCGTCCGGAGCTGTGGCACAATTACAACGGCCAGATCAACAAGGGCGAAAGCATCCGCGTTTTCCCGCTGTCGAACTGGACCGAACTGGATATCTGGCAGTACATCTTCCTGGAAAACATTGAGATCGTGCCGCTTTACCTCGCCGCACCGCGTCCGGTACTGGAACGCGATGGCATGCTGATGATGATCGATGACGATCGTATCAACCTGCAGCCGGGCGAAGTGATTAAGCAGCGCATGGTGCGTTTCCGTACCCTCGGCTGCTGGCCGCTTACCGGCGCGGTGGAATCTGAGGCGCAAACGCTGCCGGAGATCATCGAAGAGATGCTGGTCTCCACCACCAGTGAGCGTCAGGGCCGGGTGATCGACCGCGATCAGTCCGGTTCGATGGAACTGAAAAAACGTCAGGGTTATTTCTAAGGAGACGCCAGATGAATACCGTAATTGCACAACAGATTGCCGACCAGGGCGGCGTTGAAGCCTGGCTGACCGCACAACAACATAAGAGCCTGCTGCGTTTTCTCACCTGCGGCAGCGTCGATGATGGCAAAAGTACCCTGATTGGTCGCCTGCTGCACGACACCCGTCAGATCTATGAAGATCAGCTCTCTTCGCTGCATAACGACAGTAAACGTCACGGCACCCAGGGCGAAAAGCTCGATCTGGCACTGCTGGTAGACGGCCTGCAGGCAGAGCGGGAGCAGGGCATCACCATTGATGTGGCCTATCGCTATTTCTCTACCGAAAAGCGCAAGTTCATCATCGCCGATACCCCGGGCCACGAGCAGTACACCCGCAACATGGCGACCGGCGCATCAACCTGCGATCTGGCGATCCTGCTGATCGATGCGCGCAAAGGGGTGCTGGATCAGACCCGTCGTCACAGCTTTATCTCGACGCTGCTGGGCATTAAACACCTGGTGGTGGCGATCAACAAGATGGACCTAGTGGACTACAGGCAGGATATCTTCGAGCAAATCAAACAGGATTACCTCGATTTTGCCGCCCAGCTGCCGGAAGATCTCGATATCCGCTTTGTGCCGATGTCGGCGCTGGAAGGGGATAACGTGGCATCAGCCAGCCAGACTATGCCATGGTACAGCGGCCCGACGCTGCTTGACGTGCTGGAGACGGTTGAGCTGAAGCGGGTGGTGGATCATCAGCCGATGCGTTTCCCGGTACAGTACGTCAACCGTCCGAACCTCGATTTCCGTGGATATGCCGGTACGCTGGCGTCGGGCAGCGTTCAGGTCGGACAGCGGGTCAAAGTGCTGCCATCTGGCGTCGAATCCAGCATCGCCCGCATTGTGATCTTTGATGGCGATCTGCAGGAAGCCGGGGCCGGTGAAGCGATTACGCTGGTGCTGCAGGATGAGATTGATATCAGCCGTGGCGATCTGCTGGTAGATGCCAGCGCTGAGCTAAGCGCCGTCCAGTCCGCCAGCGTGGATGTAGTGTGGATGGCGGAGCAGCCGTTGCATGCTGGCCAGAGCTACGACGTGAAAATCGCCGGCAAAAAAGCGCGTGGCCGGGTTGAGAAAGTGCTGCATCAGGTGGAGATCAACTCGCTGGAAACGCGCCATGTCGATTCGCTGCCGCTCAACGGCATTGGTCTGATTGAGATGACCTTTGATGAGCCGATGGTGCTCGACAGCTATCAGCAGAATCCCGTTACCGGCGGCATGATCTTTATCGATCGCCTGAGCAACGTCACGGTGGGGGCCGGCATGATCCATCAGCCGAAACAGGATGCGCCAACCCATCAGGGGCAGTTCAGCGCCTTCGAGCTGGAACTGAATGCGCTGGTGCGCCGTCATTTCCCACACTGGAACGCGCGCGATCTGCTGGGCGGTCAATAATGGCCGGCCACGATGATAATGTGGTGTGGCATGACCATCCGGTAACCCGCGCCGCCCGTGAGCAGCAGCACGGCCATCAGGGTGTGGTGCTGTGGTTTACCGGGCTGTCTGGCTCGGGTAAATCAACCGTGGCGGGCGCGCTGGAGCAGGCGCTGCACCGCATTGGCGTCAGCACCTACCTGCTGGATGGCGACAACGTGCGTCACGGGCTGTGCCGCGATCTCGGCTTCAGCGATGACGATCGCAAAGAGAACATTCGTCGGGTCGGCGAAGTGGCGAAACTGATGGTGGACGCCGGACTGGTGGTGCTGACTGCCTTTATTTCACCGCACCGCGCCGAGCGTCAGATGGTCCGCGACCTGCTGGAACCGGGCCAGTTTATTGAGGTCTTTGTCGATACGCCGCTGGAGGTATGCGAAGCGCGCGATCCCAAGGGACTCTACCGCAAAGCACGCGCCGGTGAGCTGCGTAATTTCACCGGCATCGACAGCGTATACGAGGCGCCAGAAAGCCCGGATATCCAGCTGGAGGGCGGACAATTGGTTACAAAACTTGCCGCCCAATTGTTAGACCTGCTGCGTGACCGCGATATCATCAGATCCTGAACAGACAGCGGCAAATCGAAGCTGATTTGCCGCCTTCGCGTCAACAGGACCCCTATGCAAAACATTACCCCCATGCTGGCCCGCAAAGATGAACGCACCCCGGATGAGCCGCACTCATCGCTGCCGGGCGGCATCATCGGCTTTGTTGCTTACTGGTGCGCGCTGGCCATACCGTTCCTGTTATACGGCTCTAACACCTTGTTTTTCTTTCTCTACACCTGGCCGTTCTTCCTTGCGCTGCTGCCGGTGTCGGTGCTGATGGGCATCGCGCTTAACACGCTGCTGCGTGGCCAGCTGCTGTGGACCACGATCGCCACGGTGATCTTGGTGATTTGCCTGTTCTGGTTAATGTTCGCTTTTCTCTCCGGCTGGTAACCGCCATTGCCGCCACGCTGATGTGCAAACGCATCGGCAGGTTACAACACTTTTCCCGTCTGGTTTACTCCACCGATTCATATTTTGCGCAGACGCTCAGCAAAGCGCGCCATTTTCGCCGCTGGTGTGGAGTCCTGCGCAAAGTTATGGGATGATTGGGCCGTTTTTAGGGGGCGGGATGGGAAAACTGACGTTACTGCTATTGGTGCTGCTTGGCTGGCTGCAATATTCATTGTGGCTGGGAAAAAATGGCATCCATGACTATAGGCGCGTCAACAATAACGTCGCGGTGCAACAGGCGAATAACGCCAAACTTAAATCGCGTAACGATCAGCTGCTTGCCGAAATTGACGATCTCAATGGCGGCTCTGAAGCGATCGAGGAACGCGCACGCAATGAATTGGGCATGATTAGGCCTGGTGAAACCTTCTATCGCCTGGTGCCTGACCAGAACAAACGCAACGCGCAACAAGCTGCGCAAAACCAACAACGATAAAACATGAACAATCTGTCCTCCCTTGCGGATGTGATTGCCGTGGTGCCCGCTGCCGGGATCGGCAGCCGGATGCAGGCAACCTGTCCTAAACAGTATCTGACGATTGGTCAGCACACCCTTCTGGAACACAGCATTGCACGCCTGTTTTCCCATCCTGCTATCAAACAGGTGATTGTCGCCCTGAGTCCCGATGACCAGCATTTTGCCGCGCTGCCGCTGGCACGCGATCCGCGTGTGGTGCGGGCCACCGGCGGAGAGACGCGCGCTGAATCGGTACTGGCCGGCCTGCAGGCAGCGAAAGGCTCCGCCTGGGTGCTGGTGCACGATGCGGCGCGTCCCTGCCTGCATCTCGATGATCTCCAGCATCTACTGAACGTGCGGCAACAGAGTCACGTCGGTGGGATTCTCGCTGCCCCGGTACGCGATACGATGAAGCAGGGCGAACCGGGCAAAGCGGCCATCGCCCATACCGTTGAGCGCGAGGATCTGTGGCACGCCTTAACCCCGCAATTTTTCCCGCATGCGTTGCTCACCGCCTGCCTGACGCGCGCGCTGGCTGAAGGCGCGACCATCACTGATGAGGCGTCGGCGCTGGAGTACTGCGGCTACCATCCCGAGCTGGTGAGCGGACGCAGCGATAACATCAAAGTCACTCGGCCAGAAGATCTGGCGCTGGCGGCTTTTTATCTGAGTCAGATTCAATTAAAGGAGAGCGCATGATGCGTATCGGTCACGGTTTTGACGTTCACGCCTTCGGTGGAGAGGGGCCGCTGGTGATTGGCGGCGTGCGAATCCCGTTTGAACACGGTTTTATCGCCCATTCTGATGGCGACGTGGCGCTGCATGCGCTGACTGACGCGCTGTTAGGCGCGGTGGCAATGGGCGATATCGGGAAACTGTTCCCGGATACCGATCCCGCCTTTAAAGGTGCTGACAGCCGCGGCCTGCTGCGTGAAGCCTGGCGACGGATTGAAGCCAAAGGCTATCGCATCGGCAACGTTGATGTCACCCTGATTGCTCAGGCGCCGAAAATGCTGCCGCACGTGCCGCAAATGCGCATCAATATCGCCGAAGATCTCGGCTGCTATATGGATGCGGTCAACGTGAAAGCCACCACCACCGAAAAGCTCGGCTTTACCGGTCGTGGCGAAGGGATCGCCTGTGAGGCGGTAGCCCTGCTGCTCAAAGCCGATAGTCAGTGATGCTGCATTATCTGCACGGCGTGCCCGCCGTTACCGGCGTGATCAAAGCTAAGCCGGAAGATTTTGTGGTGGTTGAGGATCTCGGCTATGGCGCGGATGGGGAAGGTGAGCATCTGCTGGTGCGCATCCGCAAAGTGGGCGCCAATACCCGTTTTGTCGCCGAAGCGCTGGCGAAATACCTCGGCATCCACCCGCGTGATATGAGCTACGCCGGTATGAAAGATCGGCATGCGGTTACCGAGCAAACGCTCTGTTTTTGCCTGCCGGGAAATGCCTTCCGGCTGGTGATCCGCCAGATCAGCAATCGTCAGGCAGCGGAAACCCGGCTGGCGCAGATACGCGATGCTGGCGTGCCAAACTATTTTGGCGAGCAGCGTTTTGGCCGCAACGGCAACAATCTGATCATGGCGGAGAAGTGGGCGCGCAATGAGATTGTGATGCGCGACCGGAATAAGCGCAGCCTGCTGCTGTCATCTGCGCTCAGTGCGCTGTTTAATCAGGTCACCAGCGCGCGGCTACAACAGCAGAGCGGACTCAGCTAGGTGATGAACGGCGATGCGCTCCAGCTTACCGGTCGCGCGGTAGCTGGTTCGTCGCCCAACCCGATGAGCTCGTCACCTTGCAGACCCGCGTCGATCAGCACGAGCTGCGCATCACCGCGCCGATGCGCTGGCTTTTGAACAGCAGGTGCTGGCTGATGCCACCACCTTACTGAGCCTGATCACGCGTGAACGCGTCGATGCCGCCCGCCGGGCGATGCTGGTGGTGCCGCGTGATATGCACTGGAACTGGTGTGATGAGGCGACGCTGGAAATGGCTTTCTGGCTGCCTGCGGGGAGCTTTGCCACCAGCGTGGTCAGGGAACTGCTCACCCGCGCCGATGCGCTTGATAATATTGACGAGTAATCCCTGCTGCAACATTACCCCGATAGTGGGTATTGTTGCGGCAAACCCCCGCAGTAGTACGATTTACGCCTACCACTTCGTTGCGTGCCTCGCTAGAATGCAAAAATCGCTGTCCGGTCTTCACCTGTTGCCATGTAGTTCAAACGGGTCCAGTCACGGCGACCACTCGAATAAAAAAAGGTCGGAACAAAATGCGGATATTGCTCAGCAACGATGACGGCATTCACGCGCCAGGTATTCAAACGCTGGCGAAAGCCCTGCGGCACTTTGCTGACGTGCAGGTCGTCGCGCCCGATCGTAACCGAAGCGGTGCCTCGAACTCATTAACCCTGGAAACGCCGCTGCGCACCTTCACCCATGAAAATGGCGATATTGCGGTGCAGATGGGCACCCCGACGGATTGCGTCTATCTGGGCGTCAACGCGCTGATGCAGCCGCGTCCCGACATTGTGGTATCAGGTATCAACGCCGGTCCTAACCTTGGCGATGATGTGATCTACTCCGGCACGGTGGCAGCGGCGATGGAAGGGCGGCATCTGGGTTTACCCGCCGTCGCGGTGTCGCTTAATGGCCACCAGCACTATGCCACTGCGGCAGCCGTCACCTGCGCTATCCTTAAGGCCCTGACGCAGCAACCGTTGCGCACCGGCCGCATTCTTAACATCAACGTGCCGGACCTGCCGCTGTCTGAGCTGAAGGGCATCCGCGTGACGCGTTGTGGTAGCCGTCATCCGGCCGATCAGGTGATTGCTCAGCAGGATCCGCGCGGCAATACTACGCTGTACTGGATTGGCCCGCCGGGTGAGAAACTGGATGCAGGACCGGATACCGACTTTGCCGCGGTTGACCGGGGCTATGTTTCGATCACGGCTCTGCATGTCGATTTGACCGCGCACAGTGCGCAGGATGTGCTGAATGACTGGCTGGCTAAAGCTGAGGTGAATCTGGCATGGTGAATCGGCGTATTGAGACATTGCTGTCACAACTGCGTCAGCAGGGGATTGATGATGAAAACCTGCTGAAAGCCATCAGCGATGTGCCACGTGAACGTTTTATCGATGAGGCCTTTGAACACAAGGCCTGGAATAATGTAGCCCTGCCGATCGGCTCCGGTCAGACCATCTCGCAACCTTATATGGTGGCGCGAATGACGGCGCTGCTGGCGCTGAATCCGCATTCACGGGTGCTGGAAATCGGCACCGGCTCCGGCTATCAGACCGCAATACTCGCCCATCTGGTGGATCATGTTTATTCAGTTGAGCGCATCAAAGGGTTGCAGTGGCAGGCCAGGCGCCGACTGAAACAGCTCGATCTGCATAATGTCTCGACCCGACATGGCGATGGCTGGCAGGGCTGGCCGTCACGCGGGCCGTTCGACGCCATCATCGTCACCGCCGCACCGCATGAAATTCCGATTGCGCTGATAGCGCAACTGGCAGAAGGCGGCATTATGGTACTGCCGGTTGGTGAAGACCAGCAGGTGCTGAAGCGTCTGCGTCGTCAGGGCGAAGAAATTATTGAAGAGACGATTGAGCCGGTGCGGTTTGTGCCGCTGGTTCAGGGTGCTCTCGCCTGACTCGCTTCGTATTTCTTCACAACTGTTTCATGGCACCACGTACTTGATATTGTTACTATCCATTTTAATCAACGAAAACGCAGATTTTATCGCGCCGTGCAGAGTGTTCTGCTGGCAAGTACAGTGAAACAGGTACATCAGGGTTGCCATCACGGGGGATCAATGAGCACGGGAAGCACAATTTTTCAGTTACGCCGTCTGGCGGCGCTTTCACTGGTAGGTTTTTGGCTGGCAGGCTGTAGCTCCAGCGACGACACACAAGCACCCATTAGCCGCGTTGGTGATGATGGCGGCATGAACAGCAGCCAGAGCGGTGCGGCAAGCGCCTCAGGCGGTGTTCCCGCCATGCTAGGGCAGGGAGGAATGTTAAGTGGAAATGCAGCATCTGCGCCCAGCAATGGTGGAATGATTAGTACCAATAATAATGTTGAGACGCAAAACGGCCGGATTGTGTACAACCGCAGTTATCAGAATATTCCTAAAGGTAGCTACTCCGGTGGAACATATACCGTAAAACGCGGCGACACATTGTTTTACATCGCCTGGATTACCGGCAACGATTTCCGCGATTTAGCCCAGCGTAACAACGTTCCAGCGCCTTACAGCCTGAATGTCGGGCAAACTTTGCAGATCGGCAACGGTTCCGGCCAGCCGATTACCGGTGGCAATGCCATTACCGTTGCTGATGCAACGCAGGGCGGCGTCCCGACCACGCCACAAATTAAATCTGCCGCTGTTGCACAGCGGCCTGTTATTACGTATTCTGATGATTCGGGTAGTTCGAGCGGCAGTAAACTGTTGCCTTCGAAAGGAGCAAATGTTGCAACGACAACAGCTCCAGTGGTTACCGCACCCCCAACGGTCAGCAGCACAACCAATAGCTCTACGCCGGTAGGAAGCTGGCGTTGGCCTACCGGTGGGAAGATTATCGATAACTTCTCTGCCGCTGAAGGGAGCAACAAGGGTATCGATATCGCCGGAACGCGCGGACAGTCTGTCGTCGCCACCGCTTCAGGAAGGGTGGTATACGCAGGTAACGCACTCCGGGGTTACGGTAATCTGATCATCATTAAACACAATGATGATTACCTGAGTGCCTATGCCCATAACGATACAATGCTGGTTTGGGAACAACAGGAAGTTAAGGCGGGTCAGAAGATCGCGACCATGGGTAGCACCGGAACCAGTTCAGTAAGATTGCACTTTGAAATTCGTTACAAGGGGAAATCCGTAAACCCGTTGCGTTATTTACCGCAGCGATAATCCGGCAGAACGCACTTTTTGATGTTCTGCCCTGGAATCACGGGTAGGAGCCACTTATGAGCCAGAATACGCTGAAAGTAAACGAGTTACATGAGAATGCGGAATTCGAGGAGAATGGAGCTGAGGTTTTTGATGAGAAGGCTCTCGTCGAAAACGAACTTGGTGATAACGACGTAGCGGAAGAAGAGTTGTTGTCTCAGGGTGCGACGCAGCGAGTATTAGATGCGACGCAGCTCTATCTCGGGGAGATTGGCTATTCTCCGTTGTTAACGGCAGAGGAAGAAGTACTCTTTGCTCGCCGTGCATTGCGAGGTGACATCCCTTCCCGTCGCCGCATGATCGAAAGTAACTTACGCCTGGTAGTGAAGATCGCCCGTCGTTACAGCAATCGTGGTTTAGCGCTACTGGACCTGATTGAAGAAGGTAACCTCGGCCTGATCCGTGCCGTTGAGAAGTTTGACCCGGAGCGCGGGTTCCGTTTCTCAACTTATGCTACTTGGTGGATTCGTCAGACTATTGAACGGGCGATCATGAATCAAACCCGTACCATTCGTCTGCCGATTCATATTGTTAAAGAACTGAATGTTTATCTGCGTACTGCGCGTGAACTCTCCCATAAGCTTGACCATGAGCCAAGTGCGGAAGAGATCGCAGAGCAACTGGATAAACCGGTTGATGACGTAAGCCGTATGTTGCGTCTCAACGAACGCATTACTTCAGTCGATACGCCGTTAGGCGGCGATTCTGAAAAAGCGCTGCTGGATATTCTGGCCGATGAGAAAGACAACGGTCCGGAAGACACCACGCAAGACGATGACATGAAACAAAGCATCGTAAAATGGCTGTTCGAACTGAACGCCAAGCAGCGTGAAGTGCTGGCACGTCGTTTCGGCCTGTTAGGCTATGAAGCGGCAACGCTTGAAGATGTAGGCCGTGAAATCGGTTTAACCCGTGAGCGTGTCCGTCAGATTCAGGTTGAAGGTTTGCGCCGTCTGCGCGAAATCCTGCAGGCGCAGGGCCTCAACATTGAAGCTCTTTTTCGGGAATAATTGCGTCGTGAGTTGCTGATTCAGATGCAAATCAAAAAAGCGGTGGTGAAAACCACCGCTTTTTTTATGCCTGCAGGAAAGTGATTTGCCGGTAGAAAAGCGGTTTGCACGTAGGAAAGTGATCTGCCCTCAAGAAAGCGTTTCACCCGGATAAGACGCGCTCCGCGAGCTGCGCGCATCTGGCCTTAGCCTGATGCGCGCGGTCATTACATCAGTGACTTAAGGCGATAGATCCAGTCCAGCGCCTGACGTGGCGTCAGGGTATCCGGATCCAGCGCTTCAAGTGCTTCCACCGCTGGCGAGGTCTCTTCAACCAGCAGCGGCAGTTGCGAACCATCTACCGTTGATGAGGCTGTATGATTTGAAACCGTCTCCAGCTCCTTCAGCTTGTTGCGCGCCCGCTTGATCACTTCCTTCGGTACGCCCGCCAGTGCGGCGACAGCAAGACCATAACTTTTGCTGGCCGCGCCATCCTGCACGCTGTGCATAAAGGCGATGGTGTCACTGTGCTCCACTGCATCAAGATGCACATTGACCACGCCCTCCATTTTTTCCGGCAGGGTGGTCAGCTCAAAGTAGTGCGTTGCGAACAGCGTCATTGCCTTGATGCGGTTTGCCAGATTCTCGGCACAGGCCCAGGCCAGCGACAACCCGTCGTAGGTTGAGGTACCACGGCCAATCTCATCCATCAGCACCAGGCTGTTTTCAGTGGCGTTATGCAGAATATTGGCCGTTTCGGTCATCTCTACCATAAAGGTTGAGCGGCCGGACGCCAGATCGTCAGCCGCGCCGACACGGGTGAAGATACGGTCAAGCGGCCCAATCAGCGTCTCATCAGCCGGCACAAAGCTGCCAATCCAGGCCATCAGTGCAATCAGCGCGGTCTGCCGCATATAGGTACTTTTACCCCCCATGTTGGGGCCGGTAATGATCAGCATCCGGCGCTGCGGCGCCAGCGAAAGCGGGTTAGCAATGAACGGCTCTTTCAGAACCTGTTCAACCACCGGATGGCGGCCGCCGCTGATTTTGATCCCCGGTTTGTCCTGCAACACCGGACGGTAATAATTGAGTGACCAGGCGCGTTCCGCCAGGTTGCTCAGCACGTCCAGCTCTGCCAGCGCGGCGGCGCTAAGCTGCAACGCTTCCAGATGCGGCAGCAGCTGATCAAACAGCGCCTCATACAGGCTTTTTTCCAGCGCCAGCGCCTTGCCTTTCGAGGTGAGCACCTTATCTTCGTACTCTTTCAGTTCCGGAATGATGTAGCGCTCGGCGTTTTTCAGCGTCTGGCGGCGGACATAGTGCATCGGCACCTGATGGCTCTGACCGCGGCTGACCTGAATGTAATAGCCATGGATGGCATTGAAGCCGACCTTAAGCGTATCCAGCCCCAGCTTTTCGCGTTCGTGGATCTCCAGCTTATCGAGATAATCGGTGGCACTGTCGGCGAGGGCGCGCCACTCATCCAGCTCAGCATTATAGCCAGGCGCGATCACCCCACCGTCGCGGATCAGCACCGGCGGCGACTCAATCACCGCCTGCTCCAGCAGCTCGCGTAAGGCGGTAAACTCCCCCATCTGGCTACGCAGCTGTTTTAACTGGGTCGACTCAACCTCAGCCAGCAGCTGATTCAGCTCGGGCAACTGCTGAAACGCATGGCGCATCCGCGCCAGATCGCGCGGACGTGCGGTACGTAATGCCAAACGTGCTAGGATACGTTCGAGATCACCGACCTGACGCAGCACCGGTTGCAGGGTTTCGCTGAGATTTTGCAGCTCGGCGATCGACTCCTGACGCTGGTTGATGATGCGCGCATCGCGCAGCGGTATATGCAGCCAGCGCTTCAGCATCCGGCTGCCCATCGGGGTGACGGTTTTATCCAGCACCGCTGCCAGCGTATTGTCGGTACCGCCTGACAGGTTCTGGGTAATCTCCAGGTTACGGCGGGTTGCCGCATCCATAATGATGCTGTCCTGCTGCCGCTCCATACTGAGTGAGCGGATGTGGGGCAAGGTAGTGCGCTGGGTATCTTTCACATATTGCAGCAGACAGCCAGCCGCACTTAAACCGAGATGCGCGTTTTCGACCCCAAAACCGTTCAGGTCACGGGTGCCGAACTGCAGGTTTAGCTGCTGACGTGCGGTATCGATCTCAAATTCCCACAGCGGACGGCGGCGCAGGCCACGACGCTGATCGATCAGTGACATCGCCTGAAAATCTTCCGGATAGAGCAGTTCGGCAGGATTGGTGCGCTGCAATTCTGCTGCCATAGTTTCCGCATCGGCCGGTTCACTCAGATGGAAACGACCAGAACTGATGTCCAGCGTCGTGTAGCCAAAGCCGCGCGGACTCTGAACAATCGCCGCCAGCAGGTTGTCGTGACGCTCCTGCAGCAGTGCTTCGTCACTGATGGTGCCTGGCGTAACGATGCGCACCACTTTGCGTTCAACCGGCCCTTTACTCAGGGCAGGATCGCCAATCTGCTCACAGATGGCGACGGATTCGCCCAGCTGTACCAGCTTCGCCAGATAAGTTTCAACGGCGTGATACGGCACGCCAGCCATCGGAATTGGTTCGCCAGCCGATGCGCCGCGTTTGGTGAGCGAAATCTCCAGCAACTGCGAGGCGCGTCTGGCGTCGTCATAAAACAGCTCGTAGAAATCGCCCATCCGGTAAAACAGCAGAATGTCAGGATGTTCCGCCTTGAGTCGCAGGTATTGCTGCATCATCGGCGTATGAGAAAGAAAATCCTTTTCGGTTGGCTCTTGCATAGGGTTTTAACTCATTTTTAAAGCGGTAAGGTTCTGGCTGCCGACGTCGCCGGACCGAAGCGGCTCAGCGTCAGCGTGCACGATAAGCAGATGATAACGAATAGGGCGGGGCATATACCAGCCTGATGCATCACCGTTACCGTCGGCCGTTGTCGCCTGAGCGTCACCCTATCAAACACAAGGCGCAGCTGGCGACAGAAAAAAGCGGCTTTTCCGGCCGTTTTGCTGCGGCTCCGAGCCTGCTCGCGAATTCTGCCGCGTGAACCTTAATACCGCCTGTCTCACATTCAGATCACGGTTACTTAACGTTGTCCGCTCTGTAACGCCCAGACGGCCGCTTCCAGCCGGGATTTCAGGTTCATCTTTTTCAGCAGGTATTTGACGTGAACTTTGACCGCGCTTTCACTGATGCCCAGTTTACGGGCAATCGCTTTACTGGTCATCCCGGCGCTGATCAGCTGCAGAATATCGCGCTCGCGGCGGGTCAGCTGATTGATATCCCGGGCGGGAGCGGGGCGATCTTCCCGTAAGCGGGGCCACCAGTATCGGGGTTAAGGTTTCGCTGAGGACGGTCTGACCGGCCGCCGCCTAGTGCAGGGCTTTCAGCAGCGCTTCCGGCTCCATATTTTTCAGTAAATAACCGTCGGCGCCGCGTTTTAAGGCGGTGACCACATCGTCTTCATCATCAGAAACGCTGAAAACCACTACCCCGACCCGAGAGCGGGATCTCGCGCAGCCGGGACAGCGTATCCAGACCATTGAGGCCCGGCATATTGAGATCGAGCAGGATCAAATCAGGATCGTGCTGCTGTGCCAGTGCCACCCCATCAATACCATTACCCGCCTTGGCCACCACCTGCAGCCTTTCATCCAGCGCGATCAGCTGTTTCAGTCCGTTACGTAGCATTGGATGGTCATCGATAAGTAAGAGCGTAAATTTTTCTGTCGTCACATCTCTGCTCCTTCTAAGTGGGTTCGCGCGCATAGCGAAGTGAGGTAAAGGCGTATCTTACCGGGGAAGTTGGGTGGCTATATACCCCTTATGGACTACTCCTTTCATTTCCCGTTGCCGACGCGCTTATGACAAGATTTATTCAGCTGTTTTAAAAACCACTGATTGACAAAGGTTACTCACTGGCCGGTCATCTACTTAACCGGGATATTCGCGCGCCAGTAACGCATAACTACCTGCTTTGCCGTTGATTTGTATCAAGCTGCTCACCAGGTCGGATGCGCAGGATATGCACAATTGATATCCCATAGATGAGAACGATATGACCCAACCTGTTCCTTTGCAAACCGACACCCGCCGCGCGGTAATCCAGGACTAGCAGCCTGAAAATGAGGCTTTCTGGCAGTCGCACGGTAAACGAATCGCCAGCAGTAACCTGTGGATTCCCGTCTTTTGTCTGCTGCTCGCCTTCTGCGTCTGGATGTTGTTCAGCGCTGTTGCGGTCAACCTGAATAAAGTCGGCTTCAGCTTCAGCACCGATCAGCTGTTCCTTCTGACGGCGCTGCCGTCGGTTTCCGGCGCGCTGCTGCGCGTTCCTTACTCTTTAGTGATCCCGCTGGTCGGGGGACGTCGCTGGACCGCTTTCAGCACCGGCATTCTGATGATCCCTTGCCTGTGGCTCGGTTTTGCGGTGCAGGATAGTCAGACGCCGTTCAGCACCTTTGTGATTATTTCGCTACTGTGCGGTTTTGCCGGGGCTAACTTCGCCTCCAGCATGGGCAACATCAGCTTCTTCTTTCCAAAAGCCCGTCAGGGCGGGGCGCTGGGCATCAATGGCGGCCTCGGTAACCTCGGTGTCAGCGTGATGCAGTTTGTCGCGCCGCTGGCGATCTCCTGTGCCATCTTCGGTTTTTCGGATGCGGGTCAGACTACCGTTAATGGCGAAGCGATCTGGCTGGAAAACGCCGCCTGGATCTGGCTGCCGTTGCTGGCGGTCGCCACGCTGGCGGCCTGGATGGGGATGAATGACCTGGCGGCGGCGAAATCCTCGCTGCGTGAGCAGTTACCGGTACTGAAACGGCCACACCTGTGGGTGATGGCGCTGCTCTATCTGGCAACGTTCGGCTCGTTTATCAGCTTTCTTCGCCATCTTTATGGGGCTGTTGTTCACCGCCGGACTGGGCAGCGGCTCAACCTATCAGATGATTGCGGTGATTTTCCGCAAGCTCCCCCTGGAACGTATTAAAGCCGAAGGCGGCGACGATGCGCTGGCGCTGCGTGAAGCCGGAACCTAAACCTCAGCCGCGCTGGGCTTTATCTCCGCGATTGGTGCGCTGGGCGGTTTCTTTATTCCGCAGACCTTTGGCCTCTCGCTCTCCATGACCGGTTCGCCAGCCGGCGCGATGAAAATTTTCCTGGTGTTTTACCTCTGCTGTATCGCCATTACCTGGCTGGTTTACGGACCCAAGTCCCGGCCTGATAACAACAATGCCGGCGTGGCGCGCCGGCCATTATTCACTTTCTGCGTCATCACAGACGCAGGGTTAGCAATGTCACATTAAGCCTTCAGGAGTATTCCGGATGAGCAAGTTTCTCGATCGGTTTCGCTATTTTAAACAGCTGGCGGAGCCTTTCTCTGGCGAACATGGCCAGTCACTCAACAGCAACCGCGACTGGGAAGATGGTTACCGCAGTCGCTGGCAGCACGATAAAATTGTCCGCTCGACGCACGGGGTCAACTGTACCGGCTCATGCGGCTGGAAGATCTACGTAAAAAACGGCCTGGTGACCTAGGAGACGCAGCAGACTGACTATCCGCGCACCCGTCCCGATCTGCCTAATCACGAACCGCGTGGCTGTCCGAGTGGTGCCAGCTACTCCTGGGATCTATACAGCGCGAACTGGCTGAAATATCCGCTGATGCGTAAAAAGCTTATTCAGCTGTGGCGCGAGGCGAAACTGCAGCACAGCGATCCGGTCGATGCCTGGGCTTCGATTATCAGCAACCCGGAAAAAGCCAAAAGCTACAAGCAGGCGCGCGGCCGCGGTGGGTTTGTGCGGTCCAGCTGGCAGGAGGTCAACGAGATGATCGCCGCCGCCAACATCTGCACCGCGAAAACCTACGGTCCGGATCGGGTGATGGGCTTCTCGCCCATCCCGGCGATGCCGATGGTCTCCTATGCAGCGGGCGCGCGTTATCTGTCGCTGATTGGCGGTACCTGCCTGAGCTTTTACGACTGGTATTGCGATCTCCGCCGGCATCACCGATGACCTGGGGCGAGCAGAACGACGTGCCGGAGGCCGACTGGTACAACTCTTCCTACATCATCGCCTGGGGCTCAAACGTGCCGCAGACGCGTACTCTGGATGCGCACTTCTTTACCGAAGTGCGTTACAAAGGCACTAAAACCGTGGCGGTGACGCCGGACTATGCCGAGGTTGCCAAGCTGTGCGACCAGTGGCTGAATCCGAAGCAGGGCACCGACAGCGCTATGGCGCTGGCGATGGGCCACGTGATGCTGAAAGAGTTTCATCTCGATCGCGAAGTCAGCTATTTCAGCGACTACGTGCGTCGTTATACCGATATGCCAATGCTGGTGTTGCTGGAGCCGCGTGAAGGTGGCTTCTACGCCGCCGGACGGCAGCTGCGTGCCAGCGATCTGGTCGACGGTCTCGGCCAGGAGAATAACCCTGAATGGAAAACGGTGGCGATCAACGAGGCGACCGGCCAGCTGGTGGCACCGAAGGGGTCAATCGGCTTCCGCTGGGGTGAAAAAGGGAAATGGAACCTCGAGCAGCGTGACGGGACGACGCAGCAGGAAGTTCAGCTGCAGCTTAGCCTGCTGAGCAGCCGTGACGAGGTGGTTGAGGTCGGTTTCCCTTACTTTGGCGGGATCACCAGCGAGCATTTCAACAGCGTCGTGCTGGATGAGATCCTGCTGCATAAGCTGCCGGTAAAACGTCTGCAACTGGCCGATGGCAGCGAAGCGCTGGTCATCAGCGTTTACGACGCTGGCAAACTATGGTCTGGAACGCGGACTGGGTGATGCCAACTGCGCGCAAAACTACGACGAGGTTAAAGCGTACAGCCCGGCCTGGGCCGAGCAGATCACCGGCGTTTCGCGCCAGAACATCATCCGCATTGCCCGTGAGTTTGCCGACAACGCCGAGAAGACCCGCGGCCGTTCAATGATTATCGTCGGTGCCGGTATGAACCACTGGTATCACATGGACATGAACTACCGTGGCCTGATGAACATGCTGATCTTCTGCGGCTGCGTCGGTCAGAGCGGCGGTAGCTGGGCGCACTATGTGGGCCAGGAAAAACTGCGTCCGCAGACCGGCTGGGCACCGCTGGCGTTTGGCCTCGACTGGCAACGTACGCCACGTCAGATGAACAGCACTTCGTTCTTCTATGACCACTCCAGCCAGTGGCGTTATGAAACCCTCGCCACCACGAACTGTTGTCGCCGCTGGCGGATAAAAGTCGCTACAGCGGCAGCCTGATCGACCTTAACGTGCGTTCCGAGCGCATGGGCTGGCTTCCGTCTGCGCCGCAGCTGAACGTTAACCCGCTGCGTATCGCCGCGCAGGCGCAAGCCGCTGGCCTGTCAACGCTGGATTACACCGTTGAGAGTCTGAAAAAAGGCACGTTGCGTTTCGCCGCCGAACAGCCAGACGATCCGCAGAACTTCCCACGTAACCTGTTTGTCTGGCGTTCTAACCTGCTCGGCTCATCCGGTAAAAGCCATGAATATATGCTGAAGTACCTGCTGGGTACTGAAAACGGCATTCAGGGTAAAGATCTGGGTAAGCAGGGCGGCGTTAAGCCTGAAGAGGTGGAGTGGCTGGACCAGGGTGCCGAAGGCAAACTGGATCTGGTGGTCACCCTCGATTTCCGTATGTCGAGTACCTGCCTCTACTCCGATGTGGTGCTGCCTACCGCCACCTAGTATGAAAAAGACGACATGAATACCTCGGATATGCATCCGTTTATTCATCCGCTTTCTGCCGCGGTCGATCCGGCTTGGGATTCAAAAAGCGACTGGGTAATCTATAAGGGCATCGCCAAAGCCTTTTCCGATCTCTGCCTTGGCCATTTAGGGGTAGAAACGGATGTGGTCACGCTGCCGGTACTGCACGATTCGCCAGCCGAACTGGCGCAGCCGTTTGACGCCAGAGACTGGAAGAAAGGCGAATGTGAGCTGATTCCGGGTAAAACCGTGCCGCATATTATGGTGGTAGAGCGTGATTATCCGGCCACTTGGGCGCGCTTTACCTCACTGGGTCCGCTGCTTGATACCTTGGGTAACGGCGGCAAGGGCATCGGCTGGAATACCGAGAAAGAAGTCGGTTTCCTTAAGCAGCTCAACTATGTCAAAGCGGATGGCCCGGCAGCGGGACGGCCGAATATCGACACGGCCATCGACGCGGCAGAAGTGATCCTGACGCTGGCACCGGAAACCAACGGTCAGGTCGCCGTCAAAGCCTGGCAGGCGCTGGGTGAGATTACTGGCCGTGACCATACCCATCTGGCGCTGAACAAGGAAGATGAAAAAATTCGCTTCCGCGATATCTAGGCACAGCCGCGTAAAATCATCTCCAGCCCCACCTGGTCAGGTCTGGAAGACTAACATGTTTCCTATAACGCCTGTTACACCAACGTTCACGAGCTGATCCCGTGGCGCAACCCTGAGTGGCCGCCAGCAGCTTTATCAGGATCATTAGTGGATGCGTGCCTTTGGTTAAAGCCTGATGGTCTACCGTCCGCCAATTGATACCCGTGCCGCCAAACCGCTGCTCAACAGCAAACCTAACGGTAACCCGGAGAAGGCGCTGAACTTCCTGAGGCCACACCAGAAGTGGGGCATTCACTCCACCTAAAGCGATAACCTGCTGACCCTGTCGCGCGGCGGACCGATTGTCTGGATGAGCGAAGGTGATGCCCGCGAACTGGGGATTGTCGATAACGACTGGATTGAGGCGTTCAATGCCAACGGGGCGCTGACCGCGCGTGCGGTGGTAAGCCAGCGTATTCCGGCCGGGATGACCATGATGTATCACGCCCAGGAACGCATTGTGAATATTCCGGGTTCAGAGATCACCAGCCAGCGCGGCGGTATTCATAACTCCGTCACCCGCACCTGTCCGAAACCGCCCCATATAATCGGCGGCTATGCGCAGCTCTCGTGGGGCTTTAACTACTACGGCACCGTCGGCTCTAACTGCGATGAATTCTTGGTGGTGCGTAAAATGAACAACATCAACTGGTTAGACGGGGAAGGCAATGATGCCTGTCAGGGCAGCCAGCAGGAGGTAAAACCATGAAAATTCGCTCACAGGTCGGCATGGCGCTGAACCTCGACAAATGTATCGGCTGCCACATCTGCTCGGTAACCTGCAAAAACGTCTGGACCAGCCGTGAAGGGATGGAATACGCTTGGTTCAATAACGTAGAGAGCAAGCCCGGCGTCGGTCGGCTATCCCCAACGCCTGGGAAGATCAGCAGAAATGGAAGGGCGGCTGGATCCGGAAAATCAACGGCAAGCTGGAGCCGCGCACGGGAAACCGCGTCGGTCTGCTGTCAAAAATCTTCGCTAACCCGGACGTGCCGGCGCTGGATGATTATTACGAGCCGTTCGATTTCGATTACCAGCATCTGCACAATGCGCCAGCCGGTAAGCACCAGCCGATTGCGCGCCCGCGTTCACTGATCACCGGTCAGCGGATGAAGAAAATCGAAAATGGCCCGAACTGGGAAGATATCCTTGGCGGTGAATTTTCCAAACGCTCGCAGGATAAAAACTTCGACAATATCCAGAAGGATATTTACGGCCAGTTTGAACACATCTTCATGGTGTATCTGCCGCGCCTGTGTGAGCACTGTCTCAACCCCGCCTGCGTGGCGACCTGTCCGAGTGGTGCCATCTACAAACGTGAAGAAGATGGCATTGTGCTGATCGACCAGGATAAATGCCGTGGCTGGCGAATGTGCCTCACCGGCTGTCCGTACAAAAAGATCTACTCAACTGGAAGAGCGGCAAATCAGAGAAATGCATTTTCTGCTATCCGCGTATTGAAGCGGGTCAGCCGACCGTCTGCTCGGAAACCTGCGTCGGCCGTATCAGCTATCTCGGCGTACTGCTGTATGACGCAGACCTCATCGAACAGGCCGCTTCGGCGGAGAACGAAAAAGATCTCTATCAGAGCCAGCTGGATATCTTCCTCGATCCACACGATCCGGCGGTGATCGCCCAGGCGCTGAAAGATGGCGTGGCGTAAAGTGTGATCGACGCGGCGCAACGTTCGCCGGTCCACAAAATGGCGATGGACTGGAAGCTGGCGCTGCCGCTGAACCCGGAATATCGCACTCTGCCAATGGGGGTGGTATGTGCCGCCGTTGTCACCGATTCAGTCGGCCGTCGACGGAGGGGCGCTGGCGCACACCGGCGTGCTGCCGGATGTTGAAAGCCTGCGTATCCCGGTCGAGTACCTGGCGAACCTGCTGACCGCCGGTGATACCGCGCCGGTGCTGCTGGCGCTGAAACGCATGCTGGCGATGCGTCATTTACAAGCGGGTGGAAAGCGTCGAAGGTAAACGCGATCTCCGGGCGCTGGAGCAGGTTGGTCTGAGCGAAGCGCAGGCGCAGGAAATGTACCGTTACCTGGCTATCGCCAACTACGAAGATCGCTTTGTGGTGCCTTCGAGTCATCGCGAACTGGCGCGTGAAGCCTTCCCGGAAAGTAAAGGCTGCGGCTTTAGCTTCGGCGATGGCTGCCACGGCAGCGACAGCAAATTCAACCTGTTCAACAGCCGCCGGATCGATGCCATCGACATCACTAAACAAACCGTACGCCCGGAGGATGCATCATGATTGCGCTACGTGTGCTGTCGCGCCTGCTGGATTACCCGGATGAGGCGCTGTTTAGCCATCATCAGAGCCTGCGCTGGAAAGCGCCCCTGAACTTGACTCAGAGCAGAGCGCACGGCTGGTGCGCGTTATCCGTCAGCTCTGCGCCCGGCCACTGCTCGACGTACAGGCTGATTACTGCGAACTGTTTGATCGCGGTCGCGCCACCTCGCTGTTGCTGTTTGAACATGTGCACGGTGAGTCACGCGATCGCGGTCAGGCGATGGTCGATCTGCTGGCGCAGTATCGGGCCGACGGCCTGGAGCTGGACAGCAAAGAGCTGCCCGATTATCTCCCGCTTTACCTTGAATACCTCGCCTGTAAAACAGCAGACGAGGTGCGCCAGGGTTTAGAGGATATCGCGCCGATCCTGACGCTGCTGGCGGCGCGGCTGGTGGAACGCGAAAGTCCCTATGCCGAACTGTTCAGTGCGCTGTTAGCGCTTTCGGGTACCGCTATCGAGCCTGACGCCTTACGGCCGCAGGTCGCACAGGAAGCGCGCGACGATGCCCCGGCGGCACTGGATGCCGTCTGGGAAGAGGAGCAGGTTAAATTTCTTGGCGAACAGAGCTGCGCCTCGGCGCAACAGGCCGCGCATCAGCGCCGTTTCGCAGCAGCAGTTGCGCCGCAGTATCTGGATATCGCTCAGGCTACGACGCGCGCTACAGGAGAGTCAGCATGAATTTTCTCAACACTTTCTTCTTTGATATTTACCCCTACCTTGCCGGGACGGTCTTTCTGGTCGGCAGCTGGCTGCGCTACGATTACGGGCAGTACAGCTGGCGCGCCGGTTCCAGCCATATGCTGGATAAAAAAGGGATGCGGCTCGCCTCGAACCTGTTCCACATCGGCATCATCGGCATATTTTTCGGCCATATCGTCGGCATGCTGACGCCGCACTGGATGTATCAATCCTTTCTGCCGCTCGACGTGAAGCAAAAGCTGGCGATGATTGCCGGTGGCGCGCTGTTGCTGAAACGCCGTCTGACTAATCCACGGGTGCGGGCAACCAGCAGCGTCGGCGATATTCTTATCCTGGCCTTACTGGTGGCGCAGGCTACCCTCGGACTGCTGACCATTCCTTTCTCGGCACAGCATATGGATGGCAGCGAGATGATGAAGCTGGTGGGCTGGGCGAAGGCCGTGGTGACCTTCCATGGCGGCGCATCACACCATCTTGACGGCGTGGCCCTGATCTACCGGGTGCATATGGTGCTGGGAATGACGCTGTTCCTGCTGTTTCCATTCTGTCGCCTGGTGCACATCTGGAGTGCGCCGGTCGAGTATCTTATCCGCCGTTATCAGCTGGTGAGAAATCGCCGCTGACGAGGTTACGGTCACCGGCACAGCGCGTCCGGTGACCGTTTTTCTGGGTGGTTTCTTGACGTTTTTTTAAGAATTTGACCTGTATGTCGTTGCGCTGAACGACTACTATTAGCGCATCTGAATCTATCCCCCTCGTTTATGGATAACCGATGCGTCTCAAGTTAGCTCTCGTTGCGTTCATCCCGTTACTGGCCTCCTGCAGCAGCAAACCTAAAGTTCCCCAACAGCAAAAGATGCTGGCTGCGCCGCAAGGTGGATTTTTACTCCAGCCGTCGCACAGTGGATCCGCGATGTTTGGTGACTTCGCCGGTAACCCGGCGGCGGAACAATTTATCGATCAGATGGTGGAGAAGCACGGCTTCGATCGCCAGCAGCTGCACAACATTATCGGTCAGGCCAAGCGGCTGGACTATGTGCTGCGTCTGATGGATCGCCAGGCTCCGAGCTATACGCCGGCACGGGGACCGAACGGCGCCTGGATTCGCTATCGCAATAAGTTTATTACGCCGGACAATGTCCAGAACGGCGTCGCTTTCTGGGATCAATATCAGGATGCGCTGCAACGCGCGCAGCAGGTCTACGGCGTGCCGCCTGAAATCATCGTCGGCATCATTGGCGTGGAAACCCGCTGGGGCCGCGTGATGGGCAAAACCCGCATTCTCGATGCGCTTGTCACCTTATCCTTCAACTATCCGCGTCGCGCGGCTTACTTCAGCAGCGAACTGGAAACTTTCCTGTTGATGGCGCGTAACGAGCAGGACGATCCGCTGGCGCTGAAAGGCTCGTTTGCCGGGGCGATGGGCTATGGTCAGTTCATGCCATCGTCCTATAAAGAGTACGCGGTGGACTTCAACGGTGATGGTCACGCCAACCTGTGGGATCCGGTTGATGCCATCGGCAGCGTGGCGCACTACTTCCAGCAGCACGGCTGGCGCAGCGGCGAAAATATTGCGGTCCCGGCCAGTGGCCAGGCACCCTTGCTCGAAGATGGCTTCAAGACCCGCTACAGCGTAGGCATGCTGGCTGCGTCTGGCCTGTCGCCGCAGGGATCGCTCAACGGCAACGATCAGGTGAGCCTGTTACGGCTTGATTTGGGCACCAGCTACCAGTACTGGTACGGCTTACCCAACTTTTATGTCATTACCCGTTATAACCACAGCACCCACTACGCGATGGCGGTGTGGCAGTTAGGCGAGGCCGTCAGCAAGGCGCGTCAGGGCGGGATGCTATAAAAGCTGTCCTTATCAACTGTAAGGTTATATGATGACACCCTTTTTCAGGCCCATCAGCCCTTGTTATCTCTGGAGTCGTTATGTCTTTACCTGCCTGCCCGGCCTGTCACGCCGATTACACTTGGCAAGACGGCGATAACCTTAACTGTCCTTCGTGTGGTCATATCTGGACCGAGGCGGAAAGTGACAGCAGCAATCAGCCGCTGGAAGTGCGTGATGCTAACGGCAATCTGCTGGCAGATAGCGACAGCGTCAGTGTGATTAAAGATCTTAAAGTGAAGGGCAGCTCTTCGTCGCTGAAGATTGGCACCAAAGTGAAAAGCATTCGTCTGGTTGAAGGGGACCACAACATCGACTGTAAGATTGATGGTTTTGGCCCGATGAAATTGAAGTCTGGGTTCGTCAAAAAGAACTGAGGCTGGCGGGCGCAGGGAGGCGCCCGTCATGCTGATTAGCTGAACAACCGATCCAGCGCCGCGCACTGTTGCGCGTCCAACGTGCCGCCGTAATTACGCGATGCACTCAGCATTGAATCGTAGCGACGCGACACTGCGGTTTTTATCGTGGTCACAAAGTCATCACCGATGCTTTAAATCGCCATTGGCCGGCCAATCTGTTGCTGAATGCGCGTCAGTTCAGCTACGTCGCCGTCACGCCACGCCTGCATCATCCGGGCAAACACCTCCGGCACAATATTATTTAGTCCCGAAATCACCTCGGCACCGCCCGCCAGCAGATTGGGCAGCAGATATTCGTCATAGCCTGACAGCACCGCAAAATCGCTACGCACCTTTTTCGTCTCTTCGATCATTGCCCGGTTATGCGACAGGCAGTCGACCGTATCCTTGATGCCGATGAAATTCGGCAGTTTACCGGCTAACGCGGCGACCAGCGCAGGGGAGAGATCGCAGCCGGTGCGCGCCGGAAAATTATAGGCAAACCATTTACCGCCTAACTGCTGATCGAGCGCTTCAAAATAGTGCATCAGGTGGTTCTGCGTCTGGCCGTAATAGTAGGGCGGCAGGACCATCACCGCGTCGTAACCACTTTTCCACGCCGCGTCCGCCAGCGTCAGCATATCCGCAATGCAGGTGGCAGAGACGTTAGCCACCATCTTCACGATGATAAGGGCCGGGCTTCTTTAATCAGCTGTAAACGTTCCTGCTGCGTCAGTGAGGCGAATTCTCCAATACTGCCCATGATCAGTAAGGTATCAATGCCTGAACGGTTGAGGCGGGAAAAATGGCGGCCAAGCGCATCGATATCGATCGCACCCTGCGGATTAAACGGGGTAACAGAGGGGCACTAGACCCGGCAAAGGCAGATTCTGCAGTCATGACTCGCTCCTGAGTAGTGCTCCGGTAAAATGAAACAGTGTTTTAACTTAATTATTCAGGCTTCGCACCGCCAGCATTCGATTCAGAAATGAGCAACAGGTCGCACTTTTCCGCGTTTAAAGCGTCTTATCGATCGGTCACGTCAGATAACCCAACCGGAGGTGAGCATGAAAGAGTGGGATCCTGTTTTGTATCGTAAGTTTGAGGCGGAACGCACCCGCCCGGCACGTGAGCTGCTGGCCCGCATCAGCGTTGAAGAGGTTGAGCAGGTGACCGATTTGGGCTGCGGTCCGGGCAACAGTACCGAATTACTGACCGAAGCCTGGCCGCTGGCCACGGTCTGCGGGCTCGACAGTTCAGCGGCGATGCTGACCCAGGCGCGCGAACGGTTACCGCACTGCTGCTTTGTGCAGGCGGGCATTCGCAGCTGGCAGGCAGCAACGCCTCAGCAGGTGATTTACGCTAATGCGTCGCTGCAGTGGCTGGATAACCATGCGACGCTGTTTCCCAATCTGGTGGATCAGCTGGCACCCGACGGCGTGCTGGCAGTGCAGATGCCCGATAATCTCAATGAGCCTTCGCATCAATTGATGCGCGAGATGGCGGCAATCTGAGCCCTGGCATTCACGTATTGATGCTAAAACGGCGGACCGTAAAAAGCTGCTGCCGACCGGCGACTATTACGATCTGCTCACCGGCGCTGGCTGTGACGTGGATATCTGGCGCACCACCTATTATCACGTGATGGCCGACGCACAGGCGATTATCAGCTGGCTACAGGCGACTGGCCTGCGCCCGTTTCTGGCCTCGCTGGATGAAGCCGAACAGGCGGATTTTCTGGCGGCCTATCATCAGCGTTTACTCAGCGCCTATCCGGCGCAGCGCAATGGTCAGGTTCTGCTCGCTTTCCCGCGTCTTTTTATCGTCGCCGTGAAAAAAAGCTGAGGTGAAGGGAAAGCAGGCCGCAAAAAGCGGGTAATACCTGAGACAGGGCTTGAAAAAGTGGCGTTATTGCACCACGTTCATTGCACCACCTGAGGGAGAAATACGATGAATGATCGGCAGTTGCAGGCGCTTAGCACGCAGATCGGTGAGAAGCTTAAGCAGCAACACGCCACCGTAACCTGTGCGGAATCCTGTACCGGCGGTTGGATTGCCAAGGTGTTTACTGACATCAGCGGCAGCTCTGCCTGGTTTGAACGCGGCTTCGTGACCTACAGTAATGAGGCCAAGCAGCAGCTGGTGGGGGTTCAGGCTACGTCGCTTGAACAGTACGGTGCGGTGAGTGAAGCCGTAGTGCGCGAAATGGCACAGGGCGCAAGGCACGCAGCCCAGGCAGACTACGCCATCTCCGTCAGCGGTATTGCCGGCCCGGATGGCGGCAGCGCGGAAAAGCCGGTCGGCACCGTCTGGTTTGGTTTTGCCGGTCTGCAGGATAAAGTCCTGACTTTTCAGCAGCATTTCTCCGGTGACCGTGAGGCGGTACGCCGCCAGTCCGTCGCTTGGGCATTACAGCGGCTGTATGGCGAATTTCTGACAAATTAAACTTGATGCTGTATGAATATACAGTATAATTGTCAGCAACAGAAAGAGTGCATGCACCCCTGAGTGCGTGTTTACCCGGCTTGATTAGGAGTTGAAATGGCGATTGATGAAAACAAACAAAAGGCTTTAACTGCCGCGCTGGGCCAGATTGAGAAGCAATTTGGTAAAGGCTCCATCATGCGCTTGGGTGAAGACCGCTCGATGGATGTGGAAACCATCTCTACCGGTTCGCTGTCGCTGGACATTGCGTTAGGCGCAGGCGGTCTGCCAATGGGCCGTATCGTTGAGATTTACGGACCGGAGTCTTCAGGTAAAACTACGCTGACTCTGCAGGTGATCGCGTCGGCACAGCGTAAAGGCAAAACCTGTGCCTTCATCGATGCTGAGCATGCGCTGGATCCGGTTTACGCTAGGAAACTGGGCGTAGACATCGATAACCTGCTTTGTTCACAGCCCGATACCGGTGAGCAGGCGCTGGAGATTTGTGACGCGCTGGCCCGCTCGGGTGCGGTTGACGTGATTATCGTCGACTCCGTGGCGGCACTGACGCCGAAAGCGGAAATCGAAGGTGAAATCGGTGACTCACACATGGGCCTGGCGGCACGTATGATGAGTCAGGCGATGCGTAAGCTGGCCGGTAACCTGAAGCAGTCCAACACACTGCTGATCTTCATCAACCAGATCCGTATGAAAATTGGTGTGATGTTTGGTAACCCGGAAACCACCACCGGTGGTAACGCGCTGAAGTTCTACGCCTCTGTCCGTCTTGATATCCGCCGTATCGGCGCCATCAAAGAGGGCGATAACGTGGTGGGCAGTGAAACCCGCGTTAAAGTGGTGAAAAACAAAATCGCTGTGCCATTTAAACAGGCTGAGTTCCAGATCATGTACGGCGAAGGCATCAACACCTTCGGCGAACTGGTCGACCTGGGCGTGAAGCACAAGCTGATTGAAAAAGCGGGTGCATGGTACAGCTATCAGGGCGATAAGATTGGTCAGGGTAAATCGAATGCCAGCAACTTCCTCAAAGAGAATGCGGCTGCCGCAAACGAGATTGATCTGAAGTTACGTGAAATGCTGCTGAACGGCGCTGACGATAAGCTTGCAGCAGAGCAGTCTGCTGGCAAAGTTGAAAACGCAGCCAGTGAAGCGAACGAAGACTTCTAATCACTGACGCGGGGGTGGATAAATCCACTCCCATTGTTTTTTTACCGCTTACCCTCTCTTTCTTACCTTCCTTCTCTCCCAATCTGTCGCCATAATCCCTCTCCCGTTAGTACAAGGTGCGCAGTATGTCTGAACAATCCCAGCCCCAACCCAACATTGTCTCTTTTTCTCATCTGCTTGACCGTGCGATGCGCATTCTTGGGCAGCGCGATCACAGCCGTGCCGAATTAGCGCGTAGGCTGCAACAGTCGGCGCAGCGTGCGGCGTGGGCACAGCGGAAAGAGCCAGAAATCGTCACCGAAGAGCTGCTGGAAAAAGTGCTCAACTGGTGCCAGGAAAACGGCTGGCTAAACGACGCGCGTTTCACTGAACGTTTTATTCAGAGCCGCAGCCGCAAAGGTTTTGGTTCACAGCGGGTACGTCTGGAACTGGCGCAGAAGGGGATAGATCGCGAGGCGATTGATATTGCGATGGAAGAGACTGAGGTGGATTGGTCTGCCTGCGCTGCCCAGCTGGCTGAACGTAAATTCGGTCACCTGTTACCGAAAGAATGGAAAGAGAAAGCTAAAGTACTACGCTATCTACAGTCAAAAGGCTTCATGAGCGAAGATATTCAGTCCGTTTTCAGAAATTTTGACGACTAAAAGCCGATGTAATTTTACTTCCCACCGAAGAAAATTTATCTTATTCCCACTTTTTGTTCCTCTAATCATGCGCCGCCAGTATGTGGCATCGCGGAAAAAGATGGAACGTTCGTTAGCGTGATTCCAGGATATATATGAGCAAGAGCACTGCTGAGATCCGTCAAGCGTTTCTCGACTTTTTTCATAGCAAGGGACATCAGGTTGTAACCAGCAGCTCCCTCGTACCGAATAACGATCCGACGTTGCTGTTTACCAACGCCGGAATGAACCAGTTCAAAGATGTGTTCCTCGGCCAGGACAAGCGTGATTATTCACGTGCGACCACTTCTCAGCGCTGCGTGCGTGCCGGTGGCAAACACAACGATCTTGAAAATGTCGGCTATACCGCGCGTCACCACACTTTCTTTGAAATGCTGGGCAATTTCAGCTTTGGTGACTACTTCAAGAAAGAGGCAATCGCTTTTGCCTGGGAACTGTTGACGAGCGAGCAGTGGTTCGGCCTGCCAAAAGAGCGTCTCTGGGTCACGGTATATGAAACCGATGATGAGGCTTACGGCATCTGGGCCAACGAGATTGGCGTGCCGCACGAGCGCATTATCCGTATCGGCGACAATTACAATAAAGGCGGTGCTTACGCGTCAGATAACTTCTGGCAGATGGGCGACACCGGTCCCTGCGGTCCCTGCAGCGAAATTTTCTACGATCACGGCGATCACATCTGGGGTGGACCGCCAGGCAGCCCGGAAGAGGATGGCGACCGCTACATTGAGATCTGGAACATCGTCTTCATGCAGTTCAATCGTCAGGCGGATGGCACCATGCTGCCGCTGCCGAAACCCTCGGTCGATACCGGCATGGGCCTTGAGCGTATTTCCGCCGTGCTGCAACACGTCAACTCTAACTATGAAATCGACCTGTTCCAGAAACTGATCCAGGCGGTAGCGCAGGTGACCGGAGCCACCGACCTGAGCAACAAATCACTGCGCGTGATTGCCGATCATATCCGCTCCTGTGCCTTCCTGATTGCCGATGGCGTGATTCCGTCGAATGAGAACCGCGGTTACGTGCTGCGTCGCATCATTCGTCGTGCCGTACGTCATGGCAACATGCTGGGCGCGAAAGACGCTTTCTTCTACAAGCTGGTCGCGCCGCTGGTTGAGGTGATGGGATCGGTCGGTGAAGAGTTACAGCGTCAGCAGGCTCAGGTTGAGCAGGTGCTGAAAAGCGAAGAAGAGCAGTTCGCTAAGACCCTGGAACGCGGCTTAGCGCTGCTGGACGAAGAGCTGGCGAAACTACAGGGCGATACGCTGGATGGCGAAACGGTGTTCCGTCTGTACGATACCTTTGGCTTCCCGGCTGACCTGACGGCTGATGTCTGCCGCGAGCGCAATCTGAAGATCGACGAAGCGGGCTTCGAGCAGGCTATGGAGCAACAGCGTCAGCGCGCCCGTGAAGCGAGTGGTTTCGGGGTAGATTACAGCAACGTTATTCGTATCGATGCGGCGTCCTCCTTCAAAGGCTACGATCAGCTGGATTTGGCCGCGACGGTGAAAGCGCTGTACGTGGCGGGCGAGTCGGTGAATGAAGTTACCGCAGGCCAGGAAGCGGTCGTGGTGCTGGATGAAACGCCATTCTATGGCGAATCGGGCGGTCAGGTCGCTGATACCGGCGTGCTGACAGGGAAAAATACTGAATTTAGCGTCCAGGACACACAAAAATATGGTCAGGCAATCGCTCATATCGGTAAGCTGACGGCAGGGCAGTTACGTATCGGCGATCGCCTTGAAGCAAAAGTTGATGCGGCACGCCGGGCGCGTATCCGTCTTAACCACTCTGCAACTCACTTATTGCATGCCGCATTGCGTCAGGTATTAGGTGGGCATGTCGCGCAGAAAGGGTCTCTGGTTAACGACAAATACCTGCGTTTCGACTTCTCGCATTTCGAAGCGATGAAACCTCAGGATATTCGCCAGGTCGAAGATATTGTCAACGCGCAGATTCGTCGCAACTTGCCGGTTGAAACCGACGTGATGGATCTCGAGGCGGCGAAATCTAAAGGCGCTATGGCGCTGTTTCGCGAGAAATATGATCAGCGCGTGCGCGTTCTGACCATGGGTGATTTCTCGGTTGAGCTGTGTGGCGGGACGCACGCGACACGTACCGGCGACATCGGCCTGTTCCGTATTCAGTCTGAGTCTGGCACTGCGGCGGGTATTCGTCGTATTGAAGCGATTACTGGCGAAGGCGCGCTGGCGCAGGTCAATTCGCAAAGCAGCCAGCTGCACGATCTGGCGCAGCTGGTGAAAGCCAACAGCAGCAACCTGAATGAGAAAGTGCGCGGTCTGGTGGATCACGTACGGGCGCTGGAGAAAGAGTTGCAGCAACTGCGCGATCAGCAAGCGGCGCAGGAGAGTGCTTCTCTGAGCAGCAATGCTATCGACGTTAAAGGCGTGAAGCTGCTGGTCAGTGAGCTGACTAACGTTGAGCCGAAAATGTTGCGTACCATGGTGGATGACCTGAAAAACCAGCTGGGTTCGGCCATCATTGTGTTAGCGACGGTTGCGGAAGGTAAAGTGTCGTTAATCGCTGGCGTGACCAAAGAGCTGACTGACCGGGTTAAAGCCGGTGAACTGATTGCCGGTCTGGCGCAGCAAGTAGGCGGAAAGGGCGGTGGACGCCCGGATATGGCGCAGGCTGGCGGAACCGATGCGGCGGCCCTGAAAGGCGCGTTAGCAGGGGTTGAGGACTGGGTCAACAGCCGTCTGTAAGTGAATTAAAACAAGGCATCGTATAAAGCGTAAGAACGGTTGTTCCGGCGCTTTATACGATGTCAGAGTAGCAAATGACAAAGTCAGGTTGATGTAGTGTCTTTCGGCTAAACTAACTATCAGCAGAATGTATTAGCGCATCGATGTGCATTGGTGTATTTGTCATACTCATTATGCAGCGTTAAGTGATGGATAATGTCGGGAGCCTGTACAAGCCCGACTCTTTTAATCTTTCAAGGAGCAAAGAATGCTTATTCTAACTCGTCGAGTTGGTGAAACCCTCATGATCGGTGATGAGGTGACTGTAACGGTGCTGGGTGTTAAAGGTAACCAGGTTCGCATCGGAGTTAACGCTCCGAAAGAAGTGTCTGTGCATCGCGAAGAGATCTATCAACGCATCCAGGCTGAAAAAACGCAACAAACCAGCGTTTAACGGATTCAGCGTCTCGCACCTGTGCGAGGCGCCACCGCTTTATCGACCCATTCCCCCCTTTTTCTTTTCTTCCCCTTATTCCTTTTTTGTCAACTCCATCATCTTTCATTATTGATAATTCACTCTTTTTGCCGTCATTTTATCCCAATTGCCTGTCGTTTGTTCAATCAAACAAACCTTCGGAAAAATTGTTTGACTTATAAGTGCGGGAAAGTAATATGTGCGCCACGCAGTGCCGATGAGCGGAAACAAAGTTCAGCGGCGCAGTTCGGAAGAACACGTAAGGTGAGGTGGCCGAGAGGCTGAAGGCGCTCCCCTGCTAAGGGAGTATGCGGTCAAAAGCTGTATCGAGGGTTCGAATCCCTCCCTCACCGCCATTTCCGATGCATCCATAGCTCAGCTGGATAGAGTACTCGGCTACGAACCGAGCGGTCGGAGGTTCGAATCCTCCTGGATGCACCATCTCTTCCCGATTAAGAAAAGCCCCTCAGTGTGTCATAACGTCATTATCGTTCAGGCTGCACCAAGGAGGATAACGTTGCTTCAGCAACGGCCTGCACTGATTCATCCTGCTAAACGTATCCTCTGCATTTCTCGTTCTGCTGCTCCCGTTTGATCTCAAAATCGATCACATTGTCGACCCGACTGACATGCTGTCTGACCTGATTCTCTCTACTGGCTGTTAATACTTAAACCTGCTTTTCTGTTGCTGGCGTTTCATTGATGCCAGCCAGCCCTTATTTACCCTCCGCGGATAAAAAATGCTGCAATTTCGTACGGTTATTGCCGGTCGCAGACGATCACCTTTATCTGAAAAGAAAAATTGCTAATGCTTTCAAAGCATTTGCTGTTCATCCACCCTGGCGACAACCTGTGCACATTAGGCTAAAGTAATGGCTCATTTGTTGAAGGTCCGGAGTTACTATGTACGATCAATACGACGCCCTGATTTTCGATATGGACGGCACCATTCTCGATACAGAGCCGACACATCGAAAAGCGTGGCGTCAGGTACTGGCGCGTTATGGAATGACGCTGGATGAAGCGCGTATTGTCGGCTTTAACGGTGCTCCAGCCTGGCGACTGGCGCAGTTCATCATCGAAACGAATCAGTCGTCTCACGATCCTCATCGTCTTGCCGCCGAAAAGACCGCCGCGGTGGAAGCCATGCTGCTGGAAAATGTTCAGCCGCTTCCTTTGATGGAGGTGGTGAAGGCTTACCACGGCCGTCGTCCGATGGCGGTCGGCACCGGCAGTGAACACAGCATGGCGGATGCGTTACTGACGCAGCTGGGCGTGCGTGAGCTGTTCTCCGCCGTGGTTGGCGCTGACGACGTACAGCGGCATAAACCTGAACCAGACACCTTCTTACGCTGCGCCGAGCTGATGGGCGTGGCGCCAGAACGTTGTGTGGTTTTCGAAGATGCAGATTTTGGCGTTCAGGCGGCGAAAGCGGCAGGAATGGATGTGGTGGACGTGCGCTTACTGTGAGTGAGTTGCTCGCCTATGCCTCATTGTTCGGCAGCAGTTTTTTAAGTGCGACGCTCCTGCCGGGAAGCTCTGAAGCACTGCTGATAGCACTATTGATTGCAAAAAAGACGTCAGTTTATGGGTTGCTTTTGGCCGCATCACTGGGAAACACCTTGGGCGGCTTAACCAACATTTTTCTTGGTCGCTTGCTGCCGTTGAAACGTCAGGGGCGATGGCATGACACAGCAATAACGTGGTTGCACCGACTAGGACCTGCAGCGCTGTTATTAAGCTGGTTGCCTGATAGGTGATCTGCTCTGCGTGCGTGTTTGCAGGCTGGTTACGCTTCGCCTGGTTACCGGCGATGTTGTTTCTCGCTGCCGGTAAAACGCTGCGTTATATCGTTATCGCGACCGCCACTTTACAGGGAATGCAATGGTGGCATTGATTCGCACAGATTCGAGGCTACGGTTAACATTATGCTGAACGACAATAAATTATTCTCACAGCGGGAGGTTAATGTGATCCCGGACGTATCTAAAGCGCTCTCCTGGCTGGAAGCGCATCCTGATGCCCTCAAGGGTATCGGCCGTGGCATCGAACGTGAAACGTTGCGCGTGCAGGCAGACGGTAAGCTGGCGGAAAGTGGCCACCCCGAATCACTGGGCTCGGCGCTGAAGCACGACTGGATTACCACCGACTTTGCCGAAACGCTGCTGGAGTTCATTACGCCGGTGGATCACAGCATCGATCACATGCTGGCCTTCCTGCGTGATATTCATCGTCATGTCGCCCGTGAACTCGGCGAAGAGCGTATGTGGCCCTTCAGCATGCCGTGCGAGATTGACGATGCGAACAAGATTGAACTGGCGCAGTATGGGAAATCGAATATTGGCCAGATGAAAACGCTGTACCGCCAGGGGCTGAAAAACCGCTACGGCGCGCTGATGCAGACTATCTCAGGCATTCACTACAACTTCTCGCTGCCGCTCTCTTTCTGGCAGGAATGGGCTGATGTGAAAGAGAAGGAAAGCGGGAAAGAGGCCATCTCTGCCGGCTACCTGCGATTGATCCGTAACTATTATCGTTTTGGCTGGGTGATCCCGTATCTGTTCGGTGCGTCGCCTGCCATCAGCTCCAGCTTCCTGCAGGGCCGCGAGAGCGCGCTGCCGTTCGAAACCAACGATAAAGATACCCTGTGGCTGCTGTATGCCACCTCGCTGCGTCTGAGCGATTTGGGCTATACCAACAAATCTCAGAGCTCGCTGGGCATTACCTTCAATTCACTCGAAGGCTATGTCACTGCTCTGAAGAAAGCGATCAAGACGCCGTCGGAAGAGTATGCTGAGATGGGCACCAAAGATGCCGACGGCAACTGGCTCCAGCTCAACACCAACGTGCTGCAGATTGAAAATGAACTCTATACACCTATCCGGCCGAAGCGCGTTACGCGCTCGGGTGAAGCGCCTTCTGACGCGCTGCTGCGTGGCGGCATCGAGTACATTGAAGTGCGCTCGCTGGATATTAATCCCTTCTCGGCGATTGGTGTGGACGAGAATCAGGTGCGCTTCCTCGACCTGTTCCTGATCTGGTGTACGCTGGCTGATGCGCCGGAGATGAGTGCTGATGAGCTGCAGTGTACCCGCAAAAACTGGAATCGGGTGGTGCTGGAAGGGCGTAAACCGGATCAGAAAATTGCGGTTGGCTGTGGTGAAGCGGAGCATTCGCTGGTTGAAGTCGGTAAGACACTGTTTGCCGATCTGCGTCGGGTGGCGGAAGTTTTAGACAGCAACAACCAGGGCAGCACGCAATATCAACAAGTTTGCGATCAACTGGTGGCATCGTTCGACGATCCTGAGCTAACCTATTCGGCGCGCATCCTTCAGGCGATGAAGGACAATGGTGTGACCGGTACCGGCGTGGCGTTGGCGGAACAGTATCGCCACCTGCTGTGTGAAGAGCAGCTGGAAGTATTGACCGAAGATGATTTCAGCCGTCAGGCGAAGGAATCTGTGGCGGCACAGCAGGCGCTTGAAGCTGATGATAAGCTGGATTTTGAAGCTTATCTGGCGAGCCGGGAAGGGTAGAAAAGAAAAAGGCCACATCAATGTGGCCAAATTGACACCTCTGTTGTCAGGGATGATGATAACAACTGCGCGTCTTTCACATATTCAGACGTTGGGCGAACAGAAAAGTTTCATCGTTTTAAAAAAATTCTTAAAACAGGAGGTGACGTATGCCACTACTGGACAGTTTTACCGTTGATCACACTATCATGGGCGCACCCGCCGTACGCGTTGCGAAAACCATGGAGACTCCGCATGGCGATACGATTACCGTTTTTGACCTGCGTTTTTGCCGCCCGAACATTGATATCCTCACTGAGCGTGGCATTCATACGCTGGAGCACCTGTTTGCCGGTTTCATGCGTAATCATCTGAACGGTGACGGCGTTGAAATCGTTGATATCTCGCCAATGGGTTGCCGCACTGGCTTCTACATGAGCCTGATTGGTACGCCAGACGAGCAGCGTGTAGCAAAAGCGTGGAAAGGGGCGATGGAAGACGTTCTTAAAGTCAAAGATCAGAACCAGATCCCTGAGCTGAACGAATACCAGTGCGGCAGCTACAAGCTGCACTCGCTGGAAGAAGCGCAGCTGATCGCCCGCAACGTGCTGTCGCATGATATTGGTGTTAACCGCAACGAAGATCTGAAACTGCCTGCTGAGAAGCTGAAAGAACTGCACATCTAGTCAGGACTTATCTGCTAAAAAACGCCGCATTCATTATCTCGGCGTTTTTTATGGCTTAAGAGCCGATAGATTTCTTTAACGGCGTGGTCGGTGTGATGCGGACCTGTTTAATCATGTTGTCCTGCACATCGAGGATGTCGATATTGTACTGACTGATTTGCACCCGGGTTTTCACCTCAGGAATCTCCTCCAGCGCTTCCAGCAGCATGCCATTGATGGTGCGGGCTTCCTGCTCCGGCAGATGCCAGTTAAACGCCTTATTGATTTCACGCACGTTGGCGCTGCCTTCAACCAGTACTGAGCCGTCATTCTGCGGCATCACTTCTTCAGCCAGCGAGGGCGACATCGAGGTGGTGAAATCGCCGACGATCTCTTCCAGAATATCCTCTATCGTCACCAGTCCTTTGATATCGCCATACTCATCGACCACCAGTCCGGCTTTCTTCTTATTGCGCTGGAACTTCACCAGTTGGGTGTTGAGCGGCGTGCCTTCCGGAATGTAGTAGATCTCATCGGCAGCACGCAGCAGCGTCTCTTTGGTGAACTCTTTTTTCTCGGTCATCATGCGCCAGGCTTCACGCACCCGCAGCATCCCGACGCAGTCATCCAGCGAATCGCGGAACAGCACGATGCGACCGTGTGGCGAATGAGTTAACTGGCGGACCACCGACTTCCAGTCATCGTTGATGTTGATGCCGACGATCTCATTACGCGGCACCATGATGTCATCCACATTGACCTTTTCGAGATCGAGGACTGACAACAGCATGTCCTGATTGCGGCGTGATATCAGGTTACGCGATTCGTAAACAATAGTACGCAGTTCTTCTTTGCTTAGCGCCGAGTTGATCGAACCGTCAGCGCGAATACCGACCATCCGCATCAGCAGTCGGGTAATGGTGTTCAGCAACCAGACCAGCGGCAACATGATGTACTGTAACGGACCCAGCAGAAAACTACTGGGATAGGCGACTTTTTCCGGATAGAGCGCCGCCACGGTTTTCGGTAACACTTCGGCAAACACCAGCACCACGAAGGTTAGAATACCGGTGGCGATGGCGACGCCGGCATCACCGTACAGGCGCATCCCGACGATGGTACCGAGGGCTGAAGCAAGAATGTTGACCAGGTTGTTGCCGATCAGCACCAGGCTAATCAGGCGGTCGGGGCGACGCAGCAATTTTTCGACGCGACGGGCAGCGCGGTGGCCATTTTTAGCCTGATGGCGCAGCTTGTAGCGATTGAGAGTCATCATGCCGGTTTCAGAGCCGGAAAAATAAGCCGAAACCAGTACCATGATGATTAGCGTAACAATCAGCGTGGTGGTTGAAACATGTTCCAACGCAGAACTTCCTTTTTAACTAGAGGCAGGGATAAGCAGGTGCTGTAGGATGCGACTGCCAAAGTAGGCCATAGTTAATAACAATGCGCCGCTGCAGTTAAACCACACCACACGGCGTCCACGCCAACCTTCATGATAGTGCCCCCACAGCAAAACGATATAGACAAACCAGGCGATGATGGAGAGCACCGCTTTATCGACGTTTTCCGCGCTAAACAGATCCTGCATGTAAAACAGGCCGGTACACAGCACCAGCGTCAGCAGCACTACGCCGACCTGGGTGATGTGAAACATCTTGCGTTCAATCGTCAGCAGCGGCGGTATATCCTGGGTAAAGGTCAGTCGCTTGTTTTTCAGCTGGTAATCGATCCACGCCAGCTGTAGCGCATACAGCGCCGCGATGATCAGCGTCGCGTAGGCAAACAGCGAGAGGCCGATATGAATCATCATGCCAGGCGTAGTTTCCAGATGGGTGATAAACGCATTGGGCATAAAAGTGGCAAAGGCGAGGTTGATCAGCGCGAAGCTATAAACAATCGGCAGCAGTAACCAGCCACGGTTGCGGGACGCCACAATGGTCATGATGGCACAGATCAACAGACTGACCAGCGAGCCGATATTGAGCAGGCTTAAGTTCTGTCCACTGTCGACGGCAAAAATACGTTGCTGCAAAGCCACCGCGTGAGTAATCAACGCGACGCAGGCAGAGAGCATCGCCATTCGCCGCCAGCCGCCGTTACGTTTCAACAGGCTGGGAATGATCAGTGCAAGACTAAGGGAGTAGGCGAACAGCGCCACTATCGCGAAAACGAACATAGATCCTTTCGGGTATCAGTCAGATAAGGAAAACGGCAGTATAGCGCCAGACGCAGCTGGCACCAAACGATCTGAGGGTCAATTGCAGAGATCGCTGAGGCTTCGTGTTATAATCCGCCGCATTCTGCCGATCAGGCGCCTCGCGATTTTTTTAAGTGAGAGACCATGTTTGATAATTTAACCGATCGTTTGTCGCAAACCCTGCGAAATATCAGCGGCCGCGGAAGGCTGACTGAAGAGAACATCAAAGAGACCCTGCGTGAAGTTCGCATGGCACTGCTTGAGGCAGACGTTGCGCTGCCGGTGGTGCGTGACTTCATTAATCGCGTGAAAGAGAGCGCGGCTGGGCACGATGTAAACAAAAGCCTGACGCCAGGTCAGGAGTTCATCAAGATCGTCCGTAACGAACTGGTTGCGGCGATGGGCGCAGAAAACAATGCGCTGGATCTGGCTGCGCAGCCGCCAGCCGTGGTGCTGATGGCCGGTCTGCAGGGTGCGGGTAAAACCACCAGCGTCGGTAAGCTGGGTAAGTTCCTGCGTGAGAAGCATAAAAGGAAAGTCTTAGTGGTTTCTGCCGACGTCTATCGTCCGGCGGCAATCAAACAGCTGGAAACGCTGGCCCAACAGGTGGGCGTGGACTTCTGTCCATCCGATCTGAGCCAGAAGCCGGTCGACATCGTTAACAATGCGCTGCGCGAAGCACGCCTGAAGTTTTACGATGTCCTGCTGGTGGATACCGCGGGTCGTCTGCACGTAGACGAAGCGATGATGGACGAAATCAAACAGGTTCATGCCGCGATTAACCCGGTAGAAACCCTGTTTGTGGTCGATGCCATGACCGGTCAGGATGCGGCGAATACCACCAAAGCCTTTAACGAAGCGCTGCCGCTCAACGGGGTTATCCTGACCAAAATGGATGGTGATGCGCGCGGTGGTGCGGCGCTGTCGATTCGTCATATCACCGGCAAGCCGATTAAGTTCATGGGTGTCGGTGAGAAGACCGATGCACTGGAGCCGTTCTATCCGGAGCGTATCGCTTCGAGTATCCTCGGCATGGGCGATGTGCTGTCGCTGATCGAAGATATCGAAAGCAAGGTTGACCGCGATCAGGCTGAAAAGCTGGCGAAGAAGCTGAAAACCGGTGACGGTTTCGATCTCAATGACTTCCTTGAGCAGCTGAAGCAGATGCGTAACATGGGCGGCATGGCCAGCCTGATGGGCAAACTGCCAGGGATGGGTCAGCTGCCGGATAACGTGAAGTCACAGATGGATGACAAAGTGCTGGTGCGCATGGAAGCGATCATCAACTCGATGACGCGTAAAGAGCGCCATAAGCCAGAAATCATCAAAGGGTCGCGCAAGCGCCGTATTGCTACCGGCTCCGGTATGCAGGTGCAGGACGTTAACCGCTTACTGAAGCAGTTCGACGACATGCAGCGTATGATGAAGAAAATGAAGAAGGGCGGAATGGCGAAAATGATGCGCGGCATGAGAGGTATGATGCCGCCAGGTTTCCCTAGACGCTAAGTGTTCCACAAAAAAGCCCGAAAGGACGCGGTTTAGGTTGCTTTTTGCGCCAAAATGAGTAAAGTTTTCGGGCTTTTTATACAGCACCCGGACCCCGTTCCTGGATGGGGGCCGGGCGTTTTATTAACTGAAGAGGATGTTATGGTAACAATTCGTTTGGCACGTCACGGCGCTAAAAAGCGTCCGTTCTATCAGGTCGTCGTCACTGACAGCCGCAATGCACGCAACGGTCGTTTCATCGAGCGCGTTGGTTTCTTCAACCCGATCGCATCTGGTCAGGCTGAAGGTCTGCGTCTGGATCGTATCGAGCACTGGGTTGGCCAGGGCGCAACGCTCTCTGATCGCGTTAACGCGCTGGTCAAAGAAGCTAAGAAAGCAGCTTAATCTGTCACGGTGGTGAGCATGAGCAGACAACTTGCCGCACGGCCTCCCGTTAACCCACTGGTGTTGGGTAAAATGGGAGCCGCCTACGGTATTCGCGGCTGGCTCAAAGTGTTTTCCTCAACTGAAGACGCTGAAAGCATCTTCGACTACCAACCCTGGTTTATCCAGCGCGCCGGTAAATGGCAGCAGATCGAACTGGATAGTTGGAAGCACCATAATCAGGACATGATTATCAAAGTCAAAGGCGTTGACGATCGGGATGCGGCGGCTCAGTTAACCAATTGCGAAATTCAGGTTGACTCGACGCAGTTGCCATCGCTGGAAGAGGGTGACTACTACTGGAAAGACCTTATGGGTTGCCAGGTGGTTAACCTCGACGGCTACGAGATGGGCAAAGTCATCGATATGATGGAAACCGGCTCGAACGACGTTCTCGTTGTTAAGGCAAACCTGAAGGATGCGTTCGGTGTGCAGGAGCGGTTAATTCCGTTTCTTGATGAACAGGTTATCAGGAAAGTCGATCTCTCTAATGGCGTCATTGACGTAGATTGGGATCCTAGTTTTTGATCTCCGAATCGAACGGTAACGTAACGGCGAAGACAATGTGGATTGGTGTAATTAGCCTGTTTCCAGAAATGTTTCGCGCTATTACCGATTACGGGGTAACTGGCCGGGCAGTAAAAAACGATCTGCTCAGCATTCAAAGCTGGAGTCCTCGTGACTTTACGCACGACCGGCACCGTACCGTAGACGATCGTCCTTACGGCGGCGGACCGGGAATGCTGATGATGGTACAACCCTTACGGGATGCCATCTCCGCAGCGAAAGCAGCGGCAGGTGATGGGGCCAGGGTGATATATCTTTCACCTCAGGGGCGCAAACTGGACCAACAGGGCGTTTGCGAACTGGCGGCACGGGACAAGTTAATTCTGGTCTGTGGCCGTTATGAAGGGATAGATGAGCGCGTAATCCACGCCGAAATTGATGAAGAATGGTCAATCGGTGATTACGTCCTCAGCGGCGGGGAACTGCCAGCTATGACGATGATTGACGCAGTCGCCCGGTTTATACCCGGCGTACTCGGCAGGCAGGCGTCAGCCGAAGAGGATTCGTTCTCGGAGGGGCTGCTGGACTGTCCGCACTATACCCGACCTGAAGTGTTAGACGGTGTGGAGGTTCCGGCAGTCTTACTGTCAGGCAACCATGCTGATATTCGCCGTTGGCGCCTGAAGCAGTCGCTAGGCCGTACCTGGCTGAGAAGACCTGAACTTCTGGAAAACCTGGCTCTGACTGAAGAGCAGGCAAGGTTGCTAAGTGAGTTCCAGCGGGAATTTCATCAGCAACAAAACGATGATGTGGAAGAGTGAGCTTCCCCGACTATCAGTTTACCCAGGATATGAGATTTAATTATGAGCAACATTACCAAGCAAATTGAACAAGAGCAAATGAAACAGGACGTACCTTCCTTCCGCCCGGGTGATTCCGTGGAAGTGAAAGTATGGGTCGTTGAAGGTTCTAAAAAACGTCTGCAGGCATTCGAGGGCGTGGTTATCGCTATTCGTAACCGCGGTCTGCACTCTGCATTCACTATTCGCAAAATTTCTAACGGCGAAGGCGTTGAGCGTGTATTCCAGACTCACTCGCCGGTTATTGACAGCATCACTGTCAAACGTCGTGGCGCTGTGCGTAAAGCCAAACTGTACTACCTGCGTGAGCGTACTGGTAAGTATGCTCGTATTAAAGAGCGTCTTAACTAAGGTATTGCTAACGCGACATCTAAAAGTTAATAGCAAACAAGGGGTTAGCATGATGCCAGCCCCTTTTTTTTAACTTACTGTCTAGCCAGTGACGCCGCTTCGGCGGTATCCGGCCGCGGAAAATGATAAATCGCCGTATTCACCGCGCCATTTTCCAGCACAATCAGCCCGTAGCGGCAGCCAATAAACGTGTCCCCACATTTCTCTGCCACCGCCCGACTGGCCAGATTCTCCTCGGCCGCCAGGATCTCTATGCCGCGCGTTTCAGGTCGTGAAAACCCCAGCGTCAGCAATGCCTTCACGGCCTCCCTGGCGATCCCCTGACGTTGTGCATCGCTGCGTACCCAGTAGCCTAAAGCGCTGAAATCGCCGGAATGACGGGCGAATCGGATACCGGCACCTCCGAGCAGGCGATCGTGTTGATCAACGATGGCAAATTCCTCTGCCTCCTCCTTGAGGCGTTGCCAGTGAGTAAAGCGGATCCAGCTCTCCGCCTCGTGCGGCTGATAATTCGGGTGTGCCCAGGCCATGCACGGCATCAGGCTTTCCAGCGAGGCGTTAACCGCCTGTGTGAATGCGTCTATGTCGTTGAGGGTAAAAGGGTGCAGGTTAATGTTTGCAATGGTCTGCGGCATAGCACGCTCGGGAGTCGTCAGATTGATGACTTCATTCTGCCAGCGACGTGCGGGAACACAACACTTAGTGGTGTAAATTAAAGTGTACAAATGAATGAGGTTGGTGACTCCGCCGATTTAATTTATGTTTTTGATATTTATAAGTATTTTTATTTTATGGTGTAGTGTCTAACAATGGCGATAATATAATAAAAGTGTACGTTTATGGTTGTGTCATGTATTCGCTGTGATACAGTGTGCTCCATCCTCCATGAGGATCCCATGACCGCAAACACGAGCAAAAAGGATCGCCATCATGCAAAAAGACGCGCTGAACAATGTGCATATCGCCGACGAGCAGGTACTTATTACCCCGGAAGAGCTGAAAGCAAAATTTCCGCTGACCGCTGAGCAACAGGCTCAGGTTGCTGCCTCTCGTCAGACTATCTCCGACATCATTGCCGGCCGCAATCCTCGCCTGCTGGTAGTGTGCGGACCTTGTTCAATCCACGATACCGAAGCGGCTCTGGATTATGCTCGTCGTTTGCAAACTCTGTCTGAACAGTTGAAGGATCAGCTGTATCTCGTGATGCGCGTCTACTTTGAAAAACCCCGTACCACTGTCGGCTGGAAAGGGTTGATAAACGATCCTTACATGGATAACTCATTTGATATGGAAGCAGGTCTGCACATTGCCCGTAAGCTGCTGGTGAATCTGGTTGAGATGGGGTTACCGCTGGCGACAGAAGCGCTGGATCCCAACAGCCCGCAGTACCTTGGCGATCTGTTCAGCTGGTCAGCCATCGGTGCGCGTACCACTGAATCACAGACGCACCGTGAAATGGCCTCTGGCCTGTCGATGCCGGTGGGCTTCAAAAATGGCACCGACGGCAGCTTGGGCACCGCGATTAATGCGATGCGCGCAGCTTCAATGCCGCACCGCTTTGTCGGCATCAATCAGGCGGGGCAGGTTTGCCTGCTGCAGACGCAGGGCAATCCGGATGGACACGTCATTCTGCGCGGCGGCAAAGCGCCTAACTACGGCCCGGAAGATGTTACGCAATGTGAAAAAGAGATGCTCAAGGCGGGACTGCGTCCGGCCTTAATGATAGATTGCAGCCATGGTAACTCTAATAAAGACTACCTCCGTCAGCCTGGCGTAGCGGAATCCGCTATCGCCCAGATCAAAGATGGAAACCGTTCAATTATTGGTTTGATGCTGGAAAGTCACATCAATGAAGGTAACCAGTCTTCTGAGCAGCCACGCAGTGAAATGAAATATGGCGTCTCTGTCACCGATGCCTGCATCAACTGGGACGTCACTGAAACGTTGCTGCGTGAGATGCATCAGGATTTGCAGGGAGTGCTGTCGGCGCGTCTGTCACACGAGGTGTAAGAGCAATGGTGGCTGAACTAAGCGCGTTACGCGATCAAATTGATAGTGTCGATAAGGCGCTGCTTGACCTGCTGGCCAGACGGCTTGAACTGGTCGCCGAGGTGGGCGAAGTCAAGAGCCGTTATGGACTGCCGATTTATGTCCCTGAGCGCGAGGCCTCTATGCTGGCCTCACGCCGTAAAGAAGCTGAAGCGCTCGGTGTCCCGCCGGATCTGATTGAGGATGTGCTGCGTCGGGTGATGCGCGAATCCTATACCAGCGAGAACAACAAAGGCTTCAAAACGTTGTGTCCTGAACTGCGGCGGGTGGTGATCGTTGGCGGTAACGGGCAGATGGGGCGGCTGTTTGAGAAAATGCTGCGGCTGTCGGGCTATATGGTGAAAACGCTGGATAAAGATGACTGGCCACAGGCGGAGAGTTTACTCAGCGATGCTGGCATGGTGATCATTAGCGTACCGATTCATTTAACCGAACAGGTTATTGCCCAACTGCCGCCGCTGCCAGAGGATTGTATTCTGGTCGATCTGGCATCGGTGAAGAACCGGCCTTTGCAGGCAATGCTGGCTGCTCATAGCGGTCCGGTGCTGGGTCTGCATCCGATGTTTGGCCCGGACAGCGGCAGCCTGGCAAAGCAGGTAGTGGTCTGGTGTGATGGCCGTCAGCCCGAAGCCTATCAGTGGTTTCTGGAGCAGATTCAGGTCTGGGGCGCGCGCTTACATCGTATCAGTGCGGTTGAGCACGATCAGAGTATGGCATTCATTCAGGCGCTGCGTCACTTCGCGACCTTTGCTTACGGCCTGCATTTAGCGGAAGAGAACGTTAACCTCGATCAGCTGCTGGCGCTGTCGTCACCGATCTACCGGCTGGAGCTGGCGATGGTCGGCCGATTATTTGCCCAGGATCCGCAGCTCTATGCTGACATCATCATGTCGTCAGAGAGCAACTTGGCGCTGATTAAGCGTTATTACCAGCGCTTCGGTGAGGCGATTGCCTTGCTGGAACAGGGTGATAAGCAGGCATTTATCGCCAGCTTCAATCGGGTCGAACACTGGTTTGGCGATCACGCGAAGCGCTTCTTGGTTGAAAGTCGCAGCTTATTGCGTTCGGCGAACGACAGTCGTCCTTAAACAGAAAGGCATCCCACTGGATGCCTTTTTTGTCTATTCTCCCGGTTCCACCGGCACCACATTCTCACTGGGATAGCAGCCGAGCACCTTCAGTGAACGGGTCATGGTCTGCAGCTCCTGTAGCGCCTGCTGCATTCTTTCCGACTGCAGGTTGCCCTGAACGTCGATATAAAACATCTCTTCCCATGGGTTGCCGTTAATCGGCCGCGACTCCAGCTTGCTCATAATCAGATTATGCTGGCGCAGCACCAGTAAGGCATCAACCAGCGCACCGGCCTGCTGACCGGTTGCCATGATCAGCGTCGTTTTGGCCGGAACCTGGTCAGAAACCTCGATCGCTTTGCGTGCCAGCACGATAAAGCGGGTGTGGTTTTGCTGCTGATTCGCCAGGTTACGCTCCAGCACCTGCAGCTGGTAGAGCTCGCCGCCGGCTTCACTGCCCAGTGCCGCCACTTTCGGTGAGTTAAGCGCCGCCACTTTCTCCATCGCTGCTGCGGTGCTTTCAGTATATTCGATTTTCCAGTGCGGGAATCGATTAATGAACTGGCTGCACTGCTGGAACGGCTGAGGATGGCTGTAGACCGTCTCGATCTGCTGCAAGTCAGTAGGGCCATTGACCAGTACGCAGTGGTCAATCGGCAGCGTCATTTCCCCGACGATCGATAAGCTGGTCTGCTGCAGCAAATCGTAGACATCATTGATTGAACCTGAACTGGTGTTTTCAATCGGCATCACCGCATAATCTGCTGCGCCGTTCTCTACCTGTTTGATAATGTCGTGAAACTTCAGACAACCGCATTCAACCATATTGTCGAAATGCCGGGCGGCATATTTGCGCGCCGCCAGATGCGAGTAAGAGCCTTTGGGGCCGAGAAAAGCGATGCGTGCCGCATGGGCATGAGGATGATTCAGGTTTTTTTGCAATAGCGCCTGCTGGGTTAATACCGAGTCTTCGATCACCAGCTGAAACAGCCGGGTGATGTAATGCGCATCCAGATTATGCGCTTTGCCCAGCACAATCAGGTTTTCCAGCAGCGCTCGCTCACGTTCGATGTCGCGAATCGGGCGGTGGGTGGCCAGTTTGGCCTGCGCAACTTCCACTGCCAGCAGGCGGCGTTCGGCTAAAAGCGTCAGGAGTTTTTGATCAACTGCGCTGATTTTATCGCGTAGCGCCAGCAGTGGGTTGTCGGGATTCATAAGGCTCACCTGTAAGCTGTCCAATAAAAAAGCCTCCCGGTTGGGAGGCTTTGTTGTTCGTCTTCGCTTTCGTTTTCACACGACGAATGGCCTCCCGTTCAGGGGAAGGTAAAAAAGAAAGCGGAGAAAAACAGGTCATGTTTCATAAGTATGTCCGAAAAAAGTGTGTTCTGAGAGTAACCGTACTGATTTAAAGCTGTCAATAAAAAACGCGCCCGCAGGCGCGTTAACCGAATCAGGTCAGGATTGTTCGTCAGCGGGGATAATGTCTTTCACGCTGGCACTGGCGCGGCGCGCTTCAGATTTATGCTGTACTTTATTCAGCTGGCGCTCGAGCTTGGCGATCAGATCGTTGATAGCGGTGTACATATCCTCGTGTTTGGCACTGGCCACCAGCGTCCCGTTAGGCGTATTAATGGTGGCATCGGCCGCAAATTCTTTGGGCTCTTTGGACAAGACGATATGGGGATTAATTAGGTCGGTTTGCCATTTTTCAAGCTTGGCGAGACGGTCTTCAACATGGTTGCGGATTGCCGCAGTGATTTCCATTTGTTTGCTGGTAATGTTCAGGATCATCAGTCTTACCTCTCTGTCATTTCCGTCTTGGTAGGTCCAGCATAGCGCGATAAAGGGTTAATTGCGTGATTTTGATCACGAAAAAATGTCACTTTTTGTTAAGTCAGACAATTTGTGAGAAAGGCAGAGAATGTGGCCGAAAAGCCTTGAAGCGAAGCGATTCTCGCGGCATTCTTGATGAGCTAACCTGCCAGCAAATATCTGTGACTGGTTACGCAATAAGCATAAAAAAGCAGCCCATTCAGGCTGCTTTTTTATGGCCGATAATCAACAGACCATCAGTTACTGTTCGCTGCAATGATTTTCGCCACTTTATCTGCTTCAGCGTTCAGCTGCAGATGACGGTAAGCATTTTCCATCAACGGCAGCGCGTCATGTGTCGCCTGCGTATCCGGATAATCGCGTATCATGCCTTCTACCCGGTTAACAACCGCGACATAAGCCTCACGCTTAGTATAGAATTGCGCCACTGAAAGCTCATATTTGGCCAGACGATCTTTCAGATAGACCACGCGTTTCTGAGCATCAGCCGCATACTGGCTTTTCGGGTAACCGCGCAGCAGCTGAGAGAAGTCGCGGAAAGCATCACGAGCGTGCTTCGGATCGCGGTCAGACCGATCGATACCAAAAAAGCCCTGCAGCGCCGAATCATCCAGCGCCATGTCCGTCAGACCTTTCATGTAGATGACATAGTCAATGTTCGGATGCGTCGGGTTCAGACGCATGAAGCGAGCGATGGCAGCCTGCGCCAGGGGCAGATCGGCATTTTTATAGTACGCGTAGATTAAATCCAGCTGAACCTGCTGCGAATAAGGACCGAACGGATAACGATTATCCAGCGCTTCCAGTTGCTTAATCGCGGCTTTAAAGTTACCGTCCTGCAGCTTTTGCTGCGCTGTATCATAAATTTCAGAAGGCGGGCTGTCCGGTACCGCGTCATTTGAGCCGGAACAACCAACAAGTGCTAGGCTCAGTGTGGCAGCAGCCACCAGATGTTTCATACGCGTCATGACGAAGTGATTATCCTCAAAATGTTATGGCGGAAGCTGTCCGTATAGCTCGCGGTAATGACCAAGTACGATAGCACATTATATTAAACGGCATCGCCGTGAAAAAACAACGTTAACGGAGAAGCTGTATATGGCACAACAAGTTCAACTCACCGCAACGGTATTCGAATCACAACTCGGACAACGCTTAGATCAATCTTTGGCGGAATTGTTCCCTGATTGTTCACGTTCTCGCATAAAAGAATGGATCCTCGATCGTCGCGTCACAGTAAATGGCGTAATGGTTGATACACCGAAAGAAAAAGTGTTGGGCGGCGAGCTGGTCGCCATTAACGCTGAGATCGAAGAAGAGCAGCGCTGGGAACCGCAAGCTCTGCCGCTCGACATTGTTTATGAAGATGAAGACATTATTGTCATCAACAAGCCGCGTGATTTCGTGGTGCACCCTGGCGCTGGCAATCCTGATGGCACGGTGTTAAACGCCTTACTTCATCACTATCCGGCGATTATGGATGTGCCGCGTGCCGGCATCGTTCACCGTCTGGATAAAGACACCACCGGTTTGATGGTGGTCGCGAAGACCGTACCGGCGCAGACGCACCTGGTTGAATCGTTGCAGATGCGCGAAATCATCCGTGAATATGAAGCGGTCGCGATTGGTAACATGACCGCAGGTGGCACCGTTGATGAATCTATCAGCCGTCACTCGACTAAGCGCACCCACATGGCGGTCCATCCGATGGGTAAGCCGGCGGTGACGCATTACCGCATCATGGAGCATTTCCGCGCGCATACCCGTTTACGTCTGCGCCTGGAAACCGGCCGTACTCACCAGATCCGTGTGCATATGTCGCACATCAACCATTCGCTGGTGGGCGATCCGCTTTACGGTGGTCGTCCGCGTCCGCCGAAAGGGGCATCGGATGCGTTCATTGCAACCCTTCGCGGTTTTGATCGTCAGGCACTGCACGCCACCATGCTGCGTCTGTATCACCCGATCAGCGGTATCGAGATGGAGTTCCACGCAGCGATTCCGCAGGATATGGTCGATCTGATCGCAGCGCTGAAAGCCGATACTGAGGCCCTCAAGGATCAGATGGACTGGTGATGCAGATGATTATTCCTCAATGGCTGGCACCGGCGCGCGTGCGGGCTTGCTCGACGCAGCGCTAGGGCGGCGTCAGCCTGTCACCCTGGGATGCACTCAATCTCGGCGGGCACGTGGAGGATAAGCCAGAGCACGTTGCACAGAACCGGCAGTTACTGGTTGAACAGGCGTGGTGTGCGCGATCATTACCGCCGACTGTCTGCCGGTGCTGTTCTGTTCAGCGGATGGCACCGAGGTCGCCGCGGCGCATGCGGGCTGGCGGGGATTGTGTGCCGGCGTGCTGGAAAACACGCTGGAGCAGTTCCATTCGCCACCACATCAGATTCATGCCTGGCTGGGACCGGCGATTGGTCCGGATGCGTTTGAAGTGGGCGCTGAGGTACGTCAGGCGTTTATGGCACAGGACCCTCGCGCTGAAGCGGCATTTCGTCCAGCCGGTGGGAAGTTTTATGCCGATAATCTGGCAGCTGGCGCGCTTACGTCTGCAGACCGCAGGCATGCAATCCATCAGTGCCGACAGCCGTTGCACCTTACTACCGACGGTGATGATTTCTTCTCGTTCTGCCGCGATGGAATCACCTGGCGTATGGCAACTTTAATCTGGCTGTTATAACCTTACGCCATAAGACGGTCCAGTTAGCGTATTTTTTACTCAAATCTCAGGTCATTAACCTTGAAATTTTGAGGGATGACATCATTTAATCTCCAGTAGCATTTTGACCTGTAATGGGAGGAATTATGCGTCTGGATCGTCTTACTAACAAATTCCAACTGGCTCTCGCCGACGCGCAGTCCCTGGCTCTGGGACACGACAACCAATTCATTGAACCTCTGCACCTGATGAGCACACTGCTTAAACAGGAAGGCGGATCGGTTTCACCTTTATTGACGTCAGCAGGTATCGACGTTGCCTCATTGCGCACTCAGGTTGAGCAGGCTATCGATCGTTTGCCACAGGTGGAAGGCAGCGAAGGGGACGTGCAACCCTCATCTGACCTCGTTCGGGTACTGAACCTGTGTGACAAACTGGCGCAGAAGCGCAACGACAACTTTATATCATCTGAATTATTTGTTCTGGCGGCCCTCGACTCACGGGGTTCACTGGCCGATATGCTGAAAGCAGCAGGGGCAACCAGTGGAAAACTCACCAAGGCTATTGAACAAATGCGTGGAGGGGACAGCGTGAACGATCAGGGGGCTGAAGATCAGCGCCAGGCATTAAAGAAATACACCATCGATCTGACCGACCGTGCTGAGAAGGGCAAGCTTGACCCGGTTATTGGCCGTGACGAAGAGATCCGTCGCACCATTCAGGTTCTGCAGCGCCGGACCAAAAACAACCCGGTACTGATTGGTGAACCCGGTGTCGGTAAAACCGCCATCGTTGAAGGGCTGGCGCAGCGGATTATCAACGGCGAAGTGCCTGAAGGCCTGAAAGGGCGGCGGGTACTGGCGCTGGATATGGGTGCGCTGGTGGCCGGTGCCAAATATCGCGGTGAGTTTGAAGAGCGTCTGAAAGGCGTGCTGAATGACCTGTCCAAACAGGAAGGCAACGTCATCCTGTTTATTGACGAGCTGCACACCATGGTAGGCGCCGGTAAAGCGGACGGCGCGATGGATGCGGGTAACATGCTCAAACCGGCGCTGGCACGCGGTGAACTGCACTGCGTCGGCGCGACCACGCTCGATGAATATCGTCAGTACATTGAAAAAGATGCGGCTCTGGAACGGCGTTTCCAGAAAGTCTATGTGGCTGAGCCCACCGTGGAAGACACCATCGCCATTCTGCGTGGTCTGAAAGAGCGTTATGAACTGCATCACCATGTGCAGATCACTGACCCGGCCATAGTGGCGGCCGCGACCTTGTCGCATCGCTATATTGCCGATCGTCAGTTGCCGGACAAAGCGATTGACCTGATCGATGAGGCCGCTTCCAGCATTCGTATGCAGATTGACTCGAAGCCGGAAGCGCTCGATCGACTGGAAAGCCGGATTATTCAGCTCAAGCTGGAGCAGCAGGCGCTGAAGAAAGAGGCGGACGACGCCAGCATTAAGCGTCTTGAGATGCTGGAAAGCGAGCTTGACCAGAAAGAGCGCGAATACGCCGAGCTGGAAGATGAGTGGAAAGCAGAAAAAGCGTCGCTGTCCGGTACGCAGAACATTAAAGCCGAGCTGGAACAGGCACGTCTGAATTTAGAGCAGGCACGTCGCCTCGGCGATCTCGCCCGGATGTCTGAATTGCAGTACGGTAAAATTCCGGCGCTGGAAAAACAGCTGGCCGCAGCCACTCAGGCAGAAGGCAAAACCATGAAGTTACTGCGCAACCGCGTAACCGACGTGGAGATTGCCGATGTGCTGGCGCGCTGGACCGGTATTCCGGTGGCACGCATGATGGAAGGTGAGCGTGATAAACTGCTGCGTATGGAGCAGGATCTGCATGGCCGGATGATCGGACAGGATGAAGCGGTAGAGGCAGTATCGAATGCGATTCGTCGTAGCCGTGCGGGCTTGTCAGATCCTAACCGTCCAATCGGTTCGTTCCTGTTCCTCGGGCCAACCGGTGTGGGTAAGACCGAGCTGTGTAAGTCGCTGGCTAACTTCCTGTTCGACAGTGATGATGCGATGGTGCGTATCGATATGTCCGAGTTTATGGAAAAACACTCGGTGTCGCGGCTGGTGGGTGCGCCTCCGGGCTATGTCGGCCATGAAGAGGGGGGTTATCTGACCGAAGCCGTTCGCCGTCGTCCTTATTCCGTAATCCTGCTGGATGAGGTGGAGAAAGCGCATCCGGATGTTTTCAACATCCTGTTGCAAGTGCTGGATGATGGCCGCCTGACGGATGGCCAGGGACGCACGGTCGATTTCCGTAACACCGTAGTAATCATGACCTCTAACCTCGGATCGGATTTGATTCAGGAACGGTTTGGCGATCTGAACTATGCCGAGATGAAAGAGATTGTCATGGGCGTGGTCGGACATCATTTCCGTCCAGAGTTCGTTAACCGTATAGATGAAGTGGTGGTGTTCCATCCGCTGGCGGAGAAACACATCGCGTCGATTGCCCAGATTCAGCTGCAGCGGTTGTACAAACGTCTGGAAGAGCGCGGCTATCAGCTGCATATCTCTGACGCTGCGATCAAGCTGTTGGGTGAGAACGGTTATGATCCGGTGTATGGCGCGCGGCCGCTGAAACGTGCGATACAGCAACAGATTGAGAACCCGCTGGCACAGCAGATTCTCTCGGGTACGCTGGTTCCCGGAAAAACCATCGAAATGGATGTGGAAAACGACGTTATTACCGCGCATCAGTAAAGCAGCATGAAGAAGAACGGGCCAGAGGCCCGTTTTTCTTCATGCTGCTGGTTTGCTTGTTTTTTCGTCATATTGCACGCAAAGTGAACGTTCAGTTAAAAAGTTTAAATTAGCACTTGTCAGCCTCCGGAAACTCCCTATAATGCGCCTCCACTGACACGGCACACCGGCTTACGAAGCGCCGGGTGTAATGTAAGTAGGTTCGAAATCATACGAACCAGTGA
>SZZY01000005.1 GCA_009830035.1 Pantoea sp. Eser | reverse complement strand
TTTCTGCTATGACTTCTTCACGCAAATCGCCCTGGCATCAATATCCTTGAAGGTTTCAAATTTTTCCGCAAACACTCTGGCGGCCTGTTGACAGGCGGTTGCTGTGTCAAACTCCTGTGTATGCAGCATGGAAAAAGCATGACCGGCATAGGGACTGGCGTATAGCGCTAAAATTAATATCCACATGGTGATTTCTCCTCTTTACGCCACAGCGTGATAGCCCGCCGGTAAAGCCCTTTGCCCTCCAGCCTTTCCGCTACCTTCGCAAGATGTGTCCAATCCTTCATGAGGCTTTTTCCTCGTCAGGATGGGTTTGAAAAGCTTCCTCAATGGCTTTCTTTTGTTTTTGCCCGGCATGTAATCGCTTCAATAGCCAATAACGTTTGTCGAGCGAATGACGTTTATTGTTTAGTAACGCTCGCCCTGAAGCATATGCCTTGTTTTTAGGGTTGTTGGCATATTCCGCCGCCCGCTTCCATGCATATTCAGCTGCTTTGTACTGCCGTTGTTTTTCCATCTCTACGGCATGATTAGCCTCTTGATAATAATGTTCGTTCATCGCATATCCTGTATTGAGTTTGGTGTTGATGGCAAATTTGCCGTGATACCTTTTAGCGGCACGACATCCCAGTTAAGTACCCAGGCGCTATACCGCTGTCCGCAGTGTGGACAGGTCAGTAACAGGTCAATCCCCCACTCGCCGCTTTCCGGTTGTTGGGTAATCCCGGCCTAGGTAGGATTCAGGCGTCGGGTTGTCTGATGGCAGCTGATGCAGGTAATACTCATAACGGCTTTTCCTTATCTGGGTCGACGATGAGTTCGGCCAGTATCTCGAAGGCATGTTGAAATTCACAATACGCGGCGGCGGAATGGTCTGCCCGCAGGTGACGCATGACGCGGTTTATGTGCCTTTCAGTCTGGCGGCGCAGAGGTTTTATTTCCTGATAGCTCATGAGGTCACCGCCTGCTCAAAGGGCGTAATAATGAAATCCTCAAGCTGGTTGCGAAACGTAATGCCGGGAATATTCAGTGACAGGATGGTATCCTGATTTTTTAGCAGGGCATGTTTATCCACCTGTGCCTTGCGAATAATGCAGTGGTGTTGCCCGTTTTCTTCCAGCGCCTGCAGGATATCGTCCATCCCTTTGAGGGACACGGACGGCGGGCGGTTTCGCCATGACACCTCGCCGGTTATCAGGTTAACGGTTTTGGTTTTGCCGTTTTGGGTAAGCCCCTCGCGGTTGGCTTCACACCAGGTCTGGATACCTTTTTGCAGCAGGGTGATGCGGGCTTTCATGGCCTCAATATCAGCCGCATGCTGATGCGTTAACCGTGCGATTTCATCATTAATCTGCGTCTCCAGCCGGGTCATTTCCCGCTGGATATCGCCCATCCGTTTAATATCGTCCATCACCTGTTCGCGGGTTTGCGGCTTGCAGGCACCCGCCGCGGCTTTAAGCCGCGTTATTTTCTTTGCCATCTTTTTTTACCTTTTAATTAAAAGGTCGGGGATTAAACGCGCCCGAAAATAATGTCTTCAGGGGCGTCACTGTGTTGAATATGCTCAAATACGTTAATTCGATATCGGGTAGCGATTTCACCAAGACAACAATCCTGTTCATTAAAATCACGGCAGTTTTCGCAAATCGATAACCAGGTTTCATAGTCCTGTTCGGTAATATCCACGGTTTTTCCAGATAAACCGACTGGCGAGCGGTAATACGGACAGGCCGTGTTTTCATGATTAACGTACCTCCCAGGTGATCCGGCAGTTATCTTGCAGGAACTGGTATTTTTCCCAGCGACCCTGACGGTCGGTACCCAGGGCATAGCGAACGGCATGCCCCTTTTAATGTAACGCATCACACTGTCGGTCATGCAGCAGGGTAATGGTCCGACGGCTACAGCCATCAACGGTAAACTGACTGACGGTAAAGCCCTCCTGGCTGAGTTTGTCCATTACCGACAGGCATTGCCTGAACTGCTGCCGGATGACCTGACAGGCCATCGCTGACGGATTTTTAATGGTCACGGCGGGGTTGAGCATAAAAGCCCCCTTTAATGCACACTGTGAATAATATTGGCGTCGATAACCGGAATGGCGTTTTGCGCGGCCAGGTTCATGGCGGCGGTCACCAGATTGCCGATAGCCAGGGGATAAAGCAGGCTGACCGGCGTGTCTTTTTTCGGGCGCAGCCAGCTCAGGCGTTGACGCAGTGCCGGTATCGCATCCGGGCCGAGGACGTTGTTTATGTCGCCGCCGACGCGTTTAAACTTGAAATCAAGAAAGTCGGTCAGGTGTTCATCCAGCGGCGGCAGGTCAATCACCTCGCAGCGCTGTACCACTTCCCTGACCGCCAGCAGGCGCTCGGATAACTTGTCGCCCAGTTCGGGTTGTCCCAGCAGGACGATGGACAGCAGTTTTTTAAAGCCATCTTCCAGCTCAAAGAAGCGTTTAAGGTGCTTTAAGGTCGGGATGGGCAGAGAATGGGCTTCTTCAATCACCAGCACATGGCTGTACCCGGCGCGGCTGCTCTCTTTTAGCAGTCGGTGTAACTGACGGAAGCGGGCCTCCGGCGAGCGTTTGAGTTTTTCCAGTGGGGCCAGCGTATGGACAATAGCCTCGGCGAGACTGGCGGCTTTCAGGGTTTTACCCTGATGGTCGTTGTCTTCCATGGCCAGCACGTAGGGTTCAATCACCACCACCGGGGCGTTTTCCCGATAGATGCGGTCAGTCAGGTCACGTCTCAGCGTGCTTTTGCCCGAGCCGGATTCCCCGATAACCGCGATAAAGCCGCCATAGCGTGCGGTCTGGTACAGGGCCTCGCGCACATAACGGCTTTCAGGGGTTAAAAAAACATCTTCATGACCCTGCACCGTGTTGTCATCAAACGGGGCGCGAAACAGCCCGAAATGCTTTTTCGTGGCAGGGGTTAATACCTGTTTTTTCAGTAACATGGTGTCTTCCTCGTTGCTGGGTGGTGTGCGATTTTCCTTGCCGCCGGGCGTGACCCCGTCAAAACAGTCGTCCGCCGCGATGCCCTGGTGACGCAGCCAGGCCCGGATACGGTGTTTTAGCGCGTCGTTCTCCTGTTTCGGCCACTGGTGGTGATTGACTATCTGCGCCAGTGTTGCTTCAGAAAGGTCAAGCGCACGGGCCAGTGCGGCCTGGGTCAGGTTGTGTCGCTGTAACAGGGTTTTGAGTTTCAGCATGATGGCCTCCCGTTAACCGTGACCGGCCAGACTGACCACCACCCCGGTGGACCGGGCCATCAGTTCATCACCCAGTGCGTCGACCTGGTCAGCGGGGATGCCTTACGGGAAGCGCTGGGTCAGCATGGTGTAAAATTCCCACTGGTAAAATCATCACCACCAGCTTATCGGTGAGGGTCCGGCCTGAATAACTCATCCAGACGGCCAGGCAGACCAGCAACAAATCCGCCAAGATACCCAGACACATCGCTCAATACTCAATAAAAGTGTGATGCATTTTGTGGTCAGCGGTTTGCAGGACGTTCAGTCCCCAGGCACCGTTCGCCACCATGTACTGCCCGGCAAACCACATCAGGCCGACAAAAAAGAGCGCGCCTGCGAGGTTGCCGAGATAGACGTTAATCCAGTTGCGGGCCAGCTGAGACCAGCTGATACGTCCGCTGGCTTTGGCCACCACAATCAAAACGGTAGAGGTAAAGAGGTCGGCGCCATATACTACTACCAGCATTAAACCCAGAGAGAAACAGATGCCGCCGATCAGTTTGGCGATGCCATACGGCATTGCGGCGGTACCGGTAGTTGCTGTGATATAAAAAACAAAGGCAATGGAGATAAATACGTCGGCGTTTATTGCCATAAAGAAGGTGGTAAAAGGATGTTTAGTTGCTTTATATACCCGCATCCTCAGCAACTTTCGCCATCGCGGCCGGTAATAACAGATTAAAAGGGTTGTCAGCTTTCACACTAACTTACTCCATAAGTTGTCTGAAAAAATACTAACAAAGGAGTATAGGTCAGTAATTGATTTGGATCATGTCTGCCGGAGCAGTTGACGATGTGAGCCTGGTTACAGCAAATAATATTTAGTAGTGGTTGAATTATAAAAAATAAATAAATTTTAAAAATGCAAGTATATTTATATGTTATAAGGCTGCTCTGTTTTAACGCATGGAGAATGTTATTTATTTTAGGCTGATATGTTAAATATCATGAAGTGTTGAGGCGCTAAATAATTTTAATGGCGCTAATGTTTCATCAAAAAATAACACCCTGGCATCAGGCCAGCCTGATGCCAGGGTGTTAGCGTCATTTACCGTTCAGCAGCGGGTAATTACGCGCTTTGCCAGTAACGACGTTTGGCCGCTTGCAGCTTTTCATAGGCCGCAAGCAGTGACTGATGGGTCGGGAATGCTTTCAGTTCCTGATCAACGGCTTGAAGTCCGTAGAACGGACTCTCACCGCTGATGGAGGCTGATGCAGCCTCCATCGCCTCTGTGCCATACATACGTACAAACGCATGATGATATTGCAGAGGATCACGCTCATCTTCCATTGCCAGTAACAGCAAGGTTTGCAGGCAACGATAATAGTTGGCACGTTCCGGGGTAAAGATTGAACTGTTGAACTCCATCGTCCATTCGGTCCAGATCAACGCCTGCTCGAGATCGCCGCCCGCCATCGCCAGCATCGCTTTTAATTCGCCAATGCGCAGCGTGTACCAGCCATTGTCTTTACCGGTCGCCAGGCCCAGCAGTTCGCGCACGCGGGTGAAGTCATCAAAGCCTTCATCATCAAGCTGCCCAATCAGATCCAGATACTCTTCAGGATTCCAGTTGCTGTCAGGCAGGGCCAGTAAGGTTTCACGCATACCGGCGCCCATACTGTTATTTGCCAGCAGCAGATCTTCCGCCGGATAGATGTCCGACATGCCAGGCACAATAATGCGGCAGGCGTACACGCCCAGGTGCTCGTAATCAGCAATATAAACTTCCTGATCTTCAGCGGCGAAGATTGCCATCAGCGTGGCAAATTCCTGCTCAGTGGTACCGGCAAACGTCCAGTCGACAAACGGATAGTCCGCCGTCTCCTTGAACAGATCCCAGGAGATCAGGCCACTTGAGTCAATGAAGTGCGTTTCGAGGTTCGCGTGTTCTGCCACTTCCTCATCATCAAAGGTCGGCGGCGTGAACACGTCCAGATCTTTGAGGCTGCGGCCCTGCAATAATTCGGTGACGGTACGCTCAAGCGCCACACCAAAATCAGGATGGGCACCGAACGAGGCGAAACAGGTGCCGTTGGCCGGATTGAACAACACCACACAGATGACCGGGTATTTGCCGCCCAGCGAGGCGTCATAAGCAAAGATTGGGAATCCTTCTGCTTCCAGCCGTGCAATCGCTTCAACCACATCAGGATAAAGCTGCATAACGGCATCCGGGATCGCCGGCAGGCTAATCGCTTCGGCAATGATGCGGTTTTTAATGTAGCGCTCAAACACTTCTGACAGTCCCTGAACCCGCGCTTCATTAGCGGTGTTACCGGCTGACATACCGTTAGAAACGTAAAGGTTGCCGATAATGTTCATCGGAATATAGACGGTTTGCTGATCTGACTGACGGGTGAAAGGCAGCGCGCAGATGCCGCGTTCGACATTGCCGGACTGCAGATCAATCAACTCTGCTGCCGTCAGCGCATTATCCGGGTCATAAAAAGCCCGCAGACGCAGATCAAGAATGCCCTCCTCTGGCAGTGATTCATCAGCCGGCAGCGCAAACCATTTTTCATTGGGATAGTGAACGAAATCGCCGTTGGCGATACTTTTCCCTAACCAGAAATCGGCGAAGAAATAGTTGGTTGAGAGGCGTTCAAAATATTCGCCCAGCGCGGAGGCCAGCGCCGCTTTTTTGCTGGCCCCTTTGCCGTTAGTTAAGCAGAGCTGGCAATCGCGGTCACGAATATGCACAGACCATACATGGGGAACAGGATTCAGCCAGGATTCTTCTTCAATATTAAAGCCAAGGTCCTGAAGTTTATTCTGGAAACGGGTAATGGAGTCTTCCAGCGCGGCATCTTTGCCCGGGATAAATGTTTGCGTCATAGTGCCGCTCTCTCAGTTGTCATAGGGTGCGTAAAGCGCGCAATGATACGGATTTTGCTGACGATCCGCTATGCAAGGCGGGATAATTTTACCGGCTTAGTTTTCACCATCTCGCCGGTCAGGCCAAACGGCAAACCGGCAGGCTGGACGAAGCCTCACAAAATTTCGTGCTGGTTTGCATTGGTAACACAACCTCCGGCGCGGCGGATTCAGAAAATGTGAACGCTACCCGATTTATGATTGCAGCCGTCAGGATGCAGTGATAAAACCGGTAAGTTATTCATAACCGTTCGATATGACAGTGGTGAGGGGAAATGACGCAAGTTTATAATTTTAGCTCCGGCCCAGCGATGCTGCCGGTTGAAGTGCTCCGTCGTGCAGAACAAGAGCTGACAAACTGGCGTGGCCTGGGAACCTCCGTAATGGAGATCAGTCACCGCAGCAAAGAGTTTATTCAGGTCGCTGAAGAGGCGGAGCAGGACTTCCGTGATCTGCTAAAAATACCGGATAATTACAAAGTATTATTCTGTCAAGGTGGGGCGCGTGCGCAGTTTGCTGCGGTGCCTGGCAACCTGCTCGGCACCGCTGCCAGCGCAGAGTACGCCGATGGCGGATACTGGGCGCACAGCGCCATCAAAGAAGCGCAAAAATATTGCTCCCCCCGCACCCTGGATGTCAAAACCACACGCGACGGTAAACGCGCGATTCTGCCGATGCGGGAATGGGACGTCAGTGACGCGTCCGCCTATCTGCATTTCTGTCCGAATGAAACTATCGACGGTATTGCGATCGACGAACAGCCTGACTTTGGCAGCAAAACGGTGGTCGCCGATTTCTCCTCTACCATTCTTTCCCGCCCGATTGATTTCAGCCGCTATGGCGTAATCTATGCCGGCGCGCAGAAGAACGTCGGGCCTGCCGGCTTAACGCTGGTGATTGTGCGCGAAGATCTGTTAGGTCAGGCGCAGGCATTAGTGCCGTCAATCCTCGATTATAAAGTGCTGGCCGAAAACGACTCGATGTTCAATACCCCACCAACGTTCGCTTGGTACCTTTCAGGGCTGGTATTCAAATGGCTGAAAGAGAAGGGCGGCGTGGCTGAGATCGATCGGATCAATCAGGCTAAAGCTGACCTGCTTTACGGCGTCATTGACCACAGCGGCTTCTACCGCAACGATGTGGCAACGGACAACCGTTCACGCATGAATATTCCTTTCCAGCTGGCCGACGCGTCGCTGGATGCATTGTTCCTTGAAGAGTCTTTCAAGGCGGGAATGCATGCGCTGAAAGGACATCGGGTAGTAGGGGGCATGCGTGCTTCTATCTATAATGCCATGCCGCTGGAAGGCGTTAAGGCGCTGACCGACTTTATGGTCGATTTTGAACGCCGTCACGGCTGATTAATGACATATCAGCATTGATGCTGATGCCAGACCTCGTCAGGTGGCGAGGTCTTCGTATTTTTTGAGGATTTCGTTTCACATGCAGGACTCCCTGACTCTCCAACCCATCGCCCGCGTTAATGGCACGGTAAATCTGCCCGGTTCTAAGAGCGTATCAAATCGTGCATTACTGCTTGCCGCCCTTGCTAAAGGCACCACCCGTCTGACGAATTTACTCGACAGCGATGATGTTAAGCACATGCTCAATGCGCTTAGCGCGCTGGGCGTAAGCTATACGCTCTCCAGCGATCGCCGGGTATGTGAAGTCACCGGGAATTCCGGCCCTCTGAAATCATCACAGCCTTCGTCGCTGTTCCTGGGCAATGCCGGCACCGCGATGCGTCCACTGGCCGCGGCGCTCTGCCTTGGACAGCAGGATATCGAACTGACCGGCGAGCCGCGGATGAAAGAACGTCCAATCGGCCATCTGGTTGATGCGTTACGTCAAGGCGGTGCCAGCATTGAATATCTGGAGAATCAGGATTATCCGCCGCTGCGCTTACGCGGTGGATTTACCGGCGGAGATGTCAGCGTGGATGGCAGCGTTTCCAGCCAGTTCCTGACGGCGTTATTGATGACCGCGCCGCTGGCTGAGCAGGATACCCGCATCACCATCAAAGGTGAGCTGGTTTCCAAGCCCTACATCGACATTACGCTGCACCTGATGCGCTGCTTTGGCGTTGAGGTTGAAAACCAGAATTATCAGCACTTCCTGATCAAAGGACAGCAGCAATATCAGTCGCCAGGCGATTATCTGGTTGAAGGAGATGCCTCTTCTGCCTCCTATTTCCTCGCCGCCGCTGCGATTAAAGGTGGCACGGTGCGGGTCACCGGTATTGGCCGCCAGAGCGTGCAGGGCGACATCCGTTTTGCGGACGTACTGGAAAAGATGGGTGCACAGATTGAGTGGGGCGATGACTATATCGCCTGTACTGCCGGCACGTTACGCGCCATTGATATGGATATGAACCACATCCCGGATGCGGCGATGACCATCGCCACCACGGCACTGTTTGCCGAAGGCACCACCCGGCTGCGTAACATTTATAACTGGCGGGTGAAAGAGACCGATCGGCTGAGTGCCATGGCCACTGAGCTGCGCAAAGTGGGTGCGGAAGTGGAAGAGGGCCACGATTATATTCGTATTACGCCGCCAGCGACCCTTATTCATGCGGATATTGGCACCTATAACGATCACCGGATGGCGATGTGTTTTTCGTTAGTGGCGCTCTCCGATACGCCGGTCACCATTCTCGATCCGGGCTGTACCGCAAAAACCCTCCCTGACTATTTCGACCAGCTGGCTAAGATCAGCCAGCCTGCCTGATAGCCTCGCTCCGGTGCGATATCGCACCGGAAACCCTCATATTATCTGGCCGTATCGCGGCAGAAATCCTCTGATTTGCTTGGAATTATTAATACCATCAGTGCGAAAGGGTAACCAAGGTGGGTTGGGCAGCGTATAATGCTAGTCATTACCGATGGCCGACAGGCCGAAGAGCGCGCAGCAACAGGAGGGAATAATGACAGTAACTGCCCCGGTCATAACTATCGATGGGCCAAGTGGTGCTGGAAAAGGGACCCTGTGCAAAGCGATGGCGGAAGCGTTGCAGTGGCATCTGCTGGATTCTGGTGCGATTTACCGCGTGCTGGCATTGGCGGCATTGCACCACCAGGTCGATATCGAATCTGAAGAAGCGCTGGTGCCGATTGCGGCACATCTGGATGTGCGCTTTGTGTCACAAAATGGCGAAATGCAGGTGATCCTCGAAGGTGAAGATGTCACTGGTGAAATTCGTACCCAGGAGGTCAGCAACACCGCCTCCCGCGTGGCGGCTTTTCCGCGTGTACGTGAAGCTTTGCTGCGCCGTCAGCGTGGTTTTCGCGAAGCGCCAGGCTTAATTGCCGACGGTCGCGATATGGGCACGGTGGTTTTCCCGGATGCGCCGGTCAAGATTTTTCTCGATGCCAGCGCGGAACAACGTGCCCAGCGCCGTATGCTACAGTTGCAGGATAATGGCTTTAATGTTAACTTTGATCGCCTTTTAGCCGAGATAAAAGAACGTGATGACCGCGATCGCAATCGCGCAATTGCGCCTTTAGTACCCGCTGACGATGCCCTGATGCTGGATTCTACTGAAATGTCCATCGATCAAGTCATTGAAAAAGCGCTACACTATGCCCGTGAAAAGCTGGGCATTACGGCTTAACTGAATTTTATCACCATGTACCACGGATCCGGTGCTGGGCATGTGAAACAACCCCATCCGACATGAAGTCAGATGGACGTTAAATTGAAGAATCCTGAAGATTATCAATATGACTGAATCTTTTGCTCAACTATTTGAAGAATCCTTAAAAACAATCGAAACCCGCCCGGGTTCTATCGTTCGTAGCATCGTCGTGTCTATCAACAAAGATGTCGTTCTGGTTGATGCGGGTCTGAAATCTGAATCTGCAATTCCTGCAGATCAGTTCAAGAACGCAGCCGGCGAACTGGAAATCCAGGTTGGCGACGAAGTTGATGTTGCTCTGGATGCAGTGGAAGACGGCTTCGGTGAAACCCTGCTGTCCCGTGAGAAAGCTAAGCGCCATGAAGCCTGGATCACGCTGGAGAAAGCTTACGAAGACGCTGAAACTGTTACCGGTGTTATCAACGGCAAAGTTAAAGGTGGCTTCACAGTTGAGCTGAACGGTATCCGTGCGTTCCTGCCAGGTTCACTGGTCGATGTCCGTCCGGTGCGCGATACGCTGCACCTGGAAGGCAAAGAGCTTGAATTCAAAGTGATCAAGCTGGATCAGAAACGCAACAACGTCGTGGTTTCACGTCGTGCGGTTATCGAATCCGAAAACAGCGCAGAGCGCGATCAGCTGCTGGAAAACCTGCAGGAAGGCATGGCAGTCAAAGGTATCGTTAAGAACCTTACTGACTACGGTGCATTCGTGGATCTGGGTGGCGTTGACGGCCTGCTGCACATCACTGACATGGCCTGGAAACGCGTTAAGCATCCAAGCGAAATCGTCAATGTGGGCGACGAAATCACTGTTAAAGTGCTGAAGTTCGACCGCGAGCGTACCCGCGTATCCCTCGGCCTGAAACAGCTGGGCGAAGATCCATGGGTGGCTATCGCTAAGCGCTATCCGGAAGGCACCCGCCTGACCGGTCGTGTGACCAACCTGACTGATTACGGCTGCTTCGTGGAAATCGAAGAAGGCGTTGAAGGTCTGGTACACGTGTCTGAAATGGATTGGACCAACAAAAACATCCATCCGTCTAAAGTTGTAAACGTAGGCGACGTGGTTGAAGTTATGGTTCTGGACATCGACGAAGAGCGTCGTCGTATCTCCCTGGGTCTGAAGCAGTGTAAATCTAACCCATGGCAGCAGTTCGCTGAGACGCACAACAAAGGCGATCGTGTTGAAGGTAAAATCAAATCAATCACTGACTTCGGTATCTTCATCGGCTTGGACGGCGGCATCGACGGTCTGGTTCACCTGTCTGACATCTCCTGGAACGCGACTGGTGAAGAAGCCGTTCGTGAGTATAAAAAAGGCGACGAAATCGCTGCCGTTGTACTGCAGGTCGATGCAGAGCGTGAGCGTATCTCTCTGGGCGTTAAGCAACTGGCAGAAGATCCGTTCAACAACTACATCACTCTGAACAAGAAAGGTGCCATCGTCACCGGTAAAGTGACTGCGGTTGATACTAAAGGTGCTACAGTTGAATTAGCAGACGGCGTTGAGGGTTACCTGCGCGCTTCTGAAGCTTCAATGGACCGCATTGAAGATGCAACTCTGGTTCTGAGCGTTGGCGACAAAGTTGAAGCTAAATTCACCGGCGTTGATCGTAAAAACCGTGTTGTTAGCCTGTCTGTCCGTGCGAAAGACCAGGCTGATGAGAAAGAAGCCATCAATACTGTTAACACCAAACAGGAAGAAGGTAACTTCTCTAACGCCATGGCTGAAGCGTTCAAAGCGGCTAAAGGCGAGTAATCGACCTGAAGCACCGGGTGGGCAACCACCCGGTTTCGGTAAAAGCTGTCATACATTCCCAGAGGGATAACCGGAGGTTACATGACCAAGTCAGAACTGATCGAAAGACTGGCGGGACAGCATACTCATATACCGGCGAAAGTCGTTGAGGATGCAGTAAAAGAGATGCTGGAGCACATGGCTACTACGCTGGCACAGGGCGAACGCATCGAAATCCGGGGATTCGGCAGCTTTTCTTTGCACTATCGCGCTCCGCGCACTGGTCGTAACCCGAAAACGGGTGACAAAGTGGATCTGGAAGGTAAATACGTTCCCCACTTCAAGCCAGGCAAAGAACTGCGCGATCGCGCAAATATCTACGGCTGAGCCGATACCGAACCAGACAAACGACATCTCCGGATGTCGTTTTTTTTGCCTGCTATTTTTCAGCGCTGACATCCGGAGCTGACATCCAGATTAGTGCAACCCACTCTGCAAGCCATGCGGATTAATACGATGCCGCTCGCTACTGCCTGATTACCTGCTTTAACCCCTTCACCAACCGTTCAGAATAGACATATTCATCAGGATAGATGTGATTATGCTGACATGGATGGTTTTAGCCCGGCTGGCAATTATTGCTACGTTGCCTTTACTGTTTATCGCCCGACTTCCCTCTGGTGGCGTGATTCTCGGTTTGCTATTAACCGGGATGGTGTTACTGCAAAGTCGCCCGCAAACCCTGTGGATAACCGGCATCGGCCTGTTGTTTCTGGCGTGGGCAACTAACGATGCGCGATTAATGGTGAGAGATATTGAACACCATGCTGCGCGACCAGCCACTTACAGCATCCTTATTAGCGAACTGAGAAAGGAGAGGAAGCAAATCAGAGTTCGTCTGTTGAAGGAGGGCGAAAAGATGCTGTTTCCGCCGCGTTTTGCCTGGCTTTACTTTGACGCCGATCCTGAACAGTACTGTCCGGGCCAGCGCTTGGACCATGACGCTGCGTTTACGCGCGATTCATGCCCGACTGAATGAGGGTGATTTTGATGCGCAGCGTTTTGCATCGGCCAACAATACACCGCTACTAAGGACGTATTATCAAACAGCAGGCGGTGGAAAATAGCTGTGACTGGCGCTGGCGATTTATTTTATGGCATCGCCAGCCGGGGTGAAATGCCGATGCACTCCACTCTGGAAGCGCTGGCATTTGGTAATCGCGACGAAATGAGCCGCGAAACGCGGCAGTTATTACGTGATACCGGTACCGCTCACCTGATGGCGATATCAGGTATGCACATCGCACTGGCTGCCAGTACTGGCTGGTTATTCGCTCGCGGCCTACAGCTTCTGTTACCTGCCCGTTATATTGGCTACCTTTTTCCTCTCATTGTCAGCTGGCTGCTTGCCGCGGTTTATACTTGGCTCTCAGGCGCACAATCCCCTGCCGAGCGTTCTCTTCTAACGCTGACATTATGGGTATTGACCCGAATTGCTGGCGTCCAACTGAACAGCTGGCAAGTCTGGATGCTGTGCGTTGCTTTGCTGTTACTGTCAGATCCGTTAACCGTGTTATCTGACAGTTTCTGGCTCTCTGCGCTGGCGGTGGGAATGCTGATGATCTGGTACCAGTGGTTTCCACTGGCAAGAAGGTTCTGTCACCAGCGGCGCTGGCTGCCCATACAATTGCTGCATTTACAGGCAGGAATGATGATTCTGATGGTACCGTTGCAGGTGACTATCTTTAACGGCATTAGCCTGACGGCACTGGTTTCTAACGTCGTGGCCGTCCCTGCCGTTTCCTTCATAACCATGCCGCTGGTGACTTTCGCGATGCTGCTGCCGGTCGCACAATTATCCTCTTTTTTCTGGAGGATGGCCGATTTCTCATTGCGTGCGCTGTTTTACACCCTGGAGTTGCTACCACCAGGCTGGTGGCCGCTGAATGGCGTAACCTACTTTACTGTGCTGGTATGGGGTGGGTTGATCGTATGGCGAACCCAGCTGTTCTTTTCTCTGCCAGTGAGCAGCAGCGCAATCGCGCTGGCGATGGTATTAAGTCGCCAGCCAGAGCAGGGGCAGGGATGGCGCATCGATATGCTGGACGTCGGTCACGGTTTAAGCGTGGTGATCAGCTAGGGCGATGAGGCGGTACTGTACGATACCGGTCCGCGCTGGCAGCCGGGTGATTATTCCGTAGCTGCAGAGAAAACAGCTGCGGTTACAACAGGTGATCCTTAGCCATAGACATCTCGACCATACTGGTGGCCTGGAATCGATAACAGCACGCTGGCCAACGGTGAAAGTGCGTAGCGCGCTGGCAAACAACGCCCATTTACCCTGAGTACGCGGTACGGAATGGCATTGGCAGCAACTGCATTTTGAGGCTCTCTGGCCGCTGTCGATACCGACGCCGGGCGACAACAACGATTCCTGCCTAATCATGGTTGATGATGGTCAGGTCAGAGTGATGTTAACCGGTGATATTGAAGCGCTGGAGAAACAGCGTCTCAGGGTGGATATTCTGCAGGTGCCGCATCATGGCAGCCGCACCTCATCAACCCGGCTGCTGTTGCGCAGTACGGCGGGTAAGACCACGATAGCCTCACTGGCACGCTACAATGCATGGCGGATGCCCGCCAAAAGCGTGCTGGAAAATTATCAGCGGAGCGGCTTTCACTGGTTCGACACCGGACAATCAGGGCAGATAAGTATCACAATTCGACAGGGTAAAATTGCGGTTTCTGGTCTGCGCGATCAATTAATGCCCCGTTGGTATCATCAGTGGTTTGGCGTCAAACGCGAATCCAGGTAGAATGGCCGGCTATTTCCAACACCGTGAATAAATAATGCATCTAGATAAAGATCTCTCTACGTGGCAGACATTCCGCCGACTCTGGCCGATGATCGCGCCTAACAAGGCGGGATTAATTGTGGCCTCCATTGCCCTGATTATTAACGCTGCGGGCGACGCCTTAATGCTCTCCCTGTTGAAACCGTTACTGGATGATGGGTTTGGTAAAGCCGATAAATCGGTGATGCTGTGGATGCCGTTAGTGGTTATTGGCCTGATGCTGATCCGCGGCGTGACCAGTTATATCTCCAGCTACTGCATCTCCTGGGTTTCTGGCAACGTGGTAATGAATATTCGCCGTCGGCTGTTCAGCCATATGATGGGCATGCCGGTTTCATTTTTTGACCAGCAGTCAACCGGTACCCTGTTGTCACGTATCACCTACGATTCAGAACAGGTGGCTTCTTCCTCCTCTGGTGCGCTGGTAACGGTAGTACGTGAAGGTGCGTCGATTATTGGCCTGTTCATCATGATGTTCTACTACAGCTGGCAGCTGTCGTTGATTCTGATTGTTCTGGCACCGATTGTTTCTTCTGCTATCCGCACCGTCTCTAAGCGTTTCCGTAACATCAGTAAAACCATGCAAAATACCATGGGGCTGGTTACTACCAGCGCTGAGCAGATGCTGAAGGGCCATAAAGAAGTGCTGATTTTCGGCGGCCAGGATATTGAGTCTGAGCGCTTTGCCCGCGTCAGTAATGGCATGCGCCAGCAGGGAATGAAGCTGGTTTCAGCCTCATCAATCTCCGATCCGGTGATTCAGCTGATCGCCTCTCTGGCGCTGGCATTCGTGCTTTACGCCGCCAGCTTCCCCAGCGTTATGGATACCCTGACTGCCGGTACCATCACCGTAGTGTTCTCATCAATGATCGCGCTGATGCGTCCGTTGAAATCACTAACTAACGTCAATGCCCAGTTCCAGCGCGGTATGGCCGCCTGTCAGACGCTGTTCTCTATTCTGGACAGCAAGCAGGAAGTGGATAACGGCAGTCGTGAAGTCACTCGTGCGAAGGGCGATATCGAGTTCCGTAACGTCACCTTTACCTATCCGGGTCGTGATGTGCCGGCGCTGCGCAATATCAATCTCTCGCTGCCGGCAGGCAAAACGGTTGCTCTGGTAGGCCGCTCCGGTTCCGGTAAGTCGACCATGGCCAGCTTACTGACCCGTTTCTACGATATTCAGCAGGGAGAAATCCTGCTGGACGGTTACGATCTGCGTGAGTACACCTTACGCTCGCTGCGTAATCAGGTGGCGCTGGTGTCGCAGAATGTTCATCTGTTCAACGACACCATTGCGAATAACATCGCCTATGCCCGCAACAAACAGTATAGCCGCGCAGAGATCGAAAAGGCCGCGACCATGGCGCATGCGATGGATTTCATCAACAAGATGGATCAAGGGCTGGATACGGTGATTGGCGAAAACGGCGTGCTGCTGTCAGGCGGCCAGCGTCAGCGTATTGCAATTGCGCGCGCCTTGTTGCGCGATTGTCCTATTTTGATCCTGGATGAGGCGACATCGGCTCTGGATACTGAATCTGAGCGGGCCATTCAGTCAGCGCTGGACGAACTGCAGAAGAACCGTACCTCGCTGGTGATTGCACACCGACTCTCTACCATCGAAAAAGCGGATGAAATCGTGGTAATCGAAGATGGTCAGATTGTTGAGCGCGGTACGCATCAGGTGCTGTTAGCGGAGCGCGGGGTCTATGCACAGCTGCACAAGATGCAATTCGGCCAATGATTGAGCGTATCTGGAGTGGTCGCTCACCCTTATGGCTGCTGTTATGGCCACTGAGCCTGCTGTATGGGGCGAGCACCACTCTGATTCGACTCAGTTATCAGCGCGGCTGGCGTAAAAGCTGGCGCGCAACGCTGCCGGTGGTGGTGGTGGGTAATCTGACGGCCGGCGGCAATGGCAAAACGCCGGTAGTGATCTGGCTGGTCGAGGCATTGCAACAGCGCGGTCTGCGCGCGGGCGTGGTGTCGCGGGGCTACGGCGGTAAAGCAGAGCAGTATCCGCTGCTGGTCACCGGACAGACCGCCACCGAACAGGCCGGTGATGAGCCGGTGCTGATCGCCCAGCGCACCGGCGCACCGGTGGCCGTAGCGCCAAAGCGGCGGCTGGCGATTGAAGCGCTGCTGAAACAGGGGCCGTTAGATGTGATCATCACCGATGATGGCCTGCAGCACTATGCGCTACAGCGCGACCGTGAAATTGTGGTGGTGGATGGGGTACGTCGTTTTGGCAATGGCTGGTGGCTACCGGCCGGGCCGATGCGCGAACGCGCCAGCCGGCTGGGTCAGGTGGATGCGATTGTGGTTAACGGTGGTGAAGCGCAGCCCGGTGAGATAGCCATGCAGCTTAAGCTAGGGCTGGCGACGCATTTGCTGACCGGCGAAACCCGGCCGGTTGATCGGCTTGATCCGGTCATCGCCATGGCCGGTATCGGGCATCCACCGCGCTTCTTTACCACACTGAAACAGCTGGGCATCACCCCGGTGGCAGAAGTCGCTTTTGCCGATCATCACGCTTACAGTCAGGATGAGCTGGCGCGTCTGACATCGGACGGACAGCCGTTGCTGATGACCGAAAAAGATGCGGTGAAATGCCGCCACTTTGCACAGCCCAACTGGTGGTATCTGCCGGTTGATGCCCATCTGCAGGGCGCGGCGGTCACCCCGCTGCTGGACGATATCGAACAGCTGTGCCGCAGCGGTCAGGCGCGCACCTAGTCACCAGACCGGATAAGGAAGAGAATGAACCCTCTGCATTCACTTTCATTACAGCAAACACGTCACCTTCATCTCGCCGAGCAGGGCCTGCTGCGCCCGCCGCGCCAGCGCGCCCGCTATCAGGATTTGATTGACTGCATCTCCCGCATGTCGCTGCTGCAAATCGATACCATTTATGTGGTGGCCCGCAGCCCCTATCTGGTGCTGTTCAGTCGCCTCGGTGACTATCCTCAGGCGTGGCTGGAGCAGGCGCTGGCTCAGGGCGAGGTGTTTGAGTACTGGGCACACGAAGCCTGTTTTATTCCACGAGCCGACTACAGGCCGCTGCGTCATCGCATGCTGTCGCCGGAACGGCTGGGCTGGAAGTACAATGCGCAATGGGTTGATGACCACCGGCAGGAGATTGCTGAGTTACTGCAGCAGATCCGCGAAAATGGTCCGGTGCGCGCAGCAGACTTCGCGCATGCCGCGAATCATAAGCCGGGATGGTGGGCGTGGAAACCGCACAAGCGGCATCTGGAAAATCTGTTCAGCGCCGGTGAACTGATGGTCGCTGAACGCCGCAATTTTCAACGGGCATACGATCTGCGCAGCCGGGTGATGCCCGACCGGCAGGATGCCCTGCACAGCATCAGTGAAGCTGAAGCGACCCGCCTGATGTTACTCAACAGCGCCCGCTGTCTCGGCATTTTTCGCGGCCGCTGGCTGGCAGACTATTACCGCCTGAAACGGGTGCCGCTCAGCACCTTTCTGGCGGAAGCGCAGGAAGCGAGCGATCTCATTGCGGTGACGGCCGACGGGCTGGGCGACATGTGGCTGCATCGCGATATTGCCGCTGCTTGAGAACCCGCTGCAGGCGACACACAGCGCGCTTTTATCGCCATTCGATCCGGTAGTCTGGGACCGCAAGCGTGCGCTGGAACTGTTCAACTTTGATTATCGCATAGAGTGTTATACGCCGGCGGCTAAGCGCAAATTTGGTTATTTTGTCCTGCCAATCCTGCACCGTGTTGAGATAAAAGGCCGGCTGGATGCCCGTATGTTGCGTCAGTCAAAGCAGCTGGAGATTAAAAACATCTGGCTGGAGCCGCAGACGCGGGTCACGTTGCGATTTGTGCAGGATATCCGGCGGGCGATTGAGCGCTTTGCGGCGTGGCAGGACGCGGAAACCGTCTCTCTGCTGCAGGAATTTGCCTCACTCGCCAGCACTGTGGTCGCTGAATCGCGAAGCGGGCTGCGCGTGACGCGCTGATACGTTTTACGCCCTCCCGCCCGGGCTGGGCTATGGTATGCTTTACCCCTTACGCATTCGGTCCCTGATGGAGGACATATGGATCATCGTTTACTCGAAATCGTTGCCTGCCCGGTGTGCAATGGCAAACTCTACTATAACAATGCGCAGCAGGAGCTGATCTGTAAACCGGACGGCTTGGCGTTTCCGGTGCGTGACGGCATTCCGGTGTTACTGGAAAATGAAGCCCGTACGCTGTCTGTGGAAGAGATTCATCCATGAGTTTCACCGCCATCATTCCTGCGCGTTATGCGTCAACCCGATTACCGGGTAAGCCGCTGGTCGATATTCACGGCAAGCCAATGGTGGTACATGTGATGGAGCGCGCCCGTGAATCGGGTGCCAGTCGGGTGATCGTCGCCACCGATCATCCGGCGGTGGCGCAGGCGGTTGAAGCTGCAGGCGGTGAAGTCTGCATGACGCGCGCCGATCATCAATCCGGCACCGAGCGTCTGGCGGAAGTGATCGAAAAATATCAGTTTGCTGATGATGAGATCATCGTCAATGTGCAGGGTGACGAGCCGATGATTCCGGCGGAGATCGTGCGTCAGGTGGCCATCAATCTGGCCGGTTCTGCGGCGGGAATGGCGACGCTGGCGGTACCGATCACTGAGGCGGAGGAAGCGTTTAATCCCAATGCGGTGAAGGTGGTGATGGAAGTTAACGGCTACGCGCTCTATTTTTCGCGCGCGACAATCCCGTGGGATCGTGAACGTTATGCCAGCTCACGCGAGCAGATTGGTGACACCCTGCTGCGGCATATTGGCATCTACGCTTACCGTGCCGGCTTTATTCGCCGCTACGTCGCCTGGGCGCCATGCCCGCTGGAACAGATTGAACTGCTCGAGCAGCTGCGGGTGTTGTGGTACGGCGAAAAGATTCATGTTGCCGTAGCGCAAACCATCCCCAGCGTTGGGGTGGATACGCCAGAAGATCTGCTGCGCGTTCGCGCCGCCATGCAGGCCTGATCAAACGGGGAGACGCTGCTCCTCGTTACTGCGCAATTTTATTGATCCGCCACTAAACTTCTTATCTGTAGTCCCTTCAGGATAGTGTGAAATTCATCTGAGGAGGATGCCGCATGGAACAGCTCAAATCCGAACTGGCGCTGGTACTCGGTTAGACCATCAGTCGTCTCGAAGTGATCAGCGAACATCCACCTACCCGACTTTATGCGCTGTACGATGGTGAAGGTCAGCCGATGCAGGTGATGGCGAAGTCTTTCCGTCATCAGGGCCGTGCTGCGCTGGAAGCAAAAAAACTGGCGCTGCTGGGCCATGCCGGATTGATTGCGGTGCCGGCGGTGTTTGGTCTGGTGATGAGCCAGCAACCGCCGGTGCATGAAATGCTGCTGCTGGCGCGGCTCAATGGCGTGCCGGCCGAAGCACCGGCGCGTGATGCCCAGCGCTGGCAACAGTTTTGCGAACAGGTAGTGGAAGGACTGCTTGCTTGGCACCGGCTCGACAGCCACGGTCTGGTGGGCACGATTCTGTGGGCACCGCGTGAATACGATCTGATCCAGCTGGATGAGTCGCCCGCTGAGACCGCACCGCTGCACGCTTATCTGCACGTGCGCCAGTTGCTGAAGGCTTTGTCTGGCGGCGCTGGCTCTATCAGTTGTGGGATTGTATCGATCGGCTGGTGCAAACCGGCGAATTTGACCGGGCACGTACAGCTACTCCCGTGGCTCGGATGACCGCGTTTCCTCTCCCTTCAGCCGCTGCAGTACCGTACCCAGCGTTTCATAAACTGCCCGCTCGCTGTGACTTAGCCAGATTGATGATGGAATGGCGCGCTCCCAGCCATTGAGCGGCGACGTGATCGCCAGCTGGTTGGCCGGCGCGGCAATGGGGTTCAGTCCCACCGCATGGAAAAAGCGCATCGCCCGCGACAGATGATTGGCTGAGCTGATCAGCAGGAACGGACGTTGACCCACTTCGCCCTTTACCGCCTGGGCTTCATCAGCGGTATCCCGCGGCTGATCGAGAATCTGAATATGATCCGCTGGCACGCCCAGGCTTTCCGCCACCTGCGCCGCCATCCAGGCACTGCTGCGCGGGTTAGTGCCGCCTGCGGCACCGGTAAAAATCAGCGTAGCATGTGGATAGCGACGCCACTGGCGTACCCCTTCCGCCACGCGCGGCAGGCTGTTGTTGAGCAGGTTCGAGCTGGGCGCCCAGTCAGGATTAAAGGTATAGCCGCCGCCGAGTACCACGATGTAATCGACCGGCTGTGTGCCGTTCCAGGTCGGATAGCGGTTATCAAGCGGCAACAGCATGCGGTCAGCCAGCGGCTGCAGGCTCAGCAGCAGCAAAAACAGCCAGCTGGCGGAGATTAAAATTTTGCCGCTTTTCTGCCAGTCGGTGAACCAAAGCAATAAAATACCGAGCGCCATTAGCAAAAGCAGAGACGGCAGGGGTAACAACAGCCCGCCGATCACTTTTTTCAGGGTAAAAAACATCTAAAAAGACTCCTGTTGTCCGAAAAAACAGCAGCCGGAAGGGAAGATGAGGATGAAAGGTTCATTCTTCTGGTGCCTGTGACAAAATAGCATAAGTCTCACCGCAGCATACCGGAGCGCATGCCATGCAGGATCGTAACTTTGACAATCTCGCGGATAAATTTTCGCAAAATATATACGGCACCACCAAAGGGCGAGTACGCCAGGCGATCCTGTGGGATGAGCTGGAAACCATTCTGCCCGGACTGTCACCGCATCCGTTGTCGGTTCTCGATGCGGGCGGCGGCGTTGGTCAGGTCTCCAGCGGGCTGGCCGCGCGCGTTCACCAGGTTCTGCTGTGTGATCTCTCCGGTGAGATGTTGCGCCGGGCCGAGGAAAATGCCGCGGCGCAGGGTGTGAGCCACAACATGCAATTCAAACAAATTAGCGCGCAGCAGGTGGGCGAACATTTGGATAAGCCGGTGGATCTGGTATTGTTTCACGCTGTGCTTGAATGGGTCGCGGAACCGGAAAAAGCGCTGAAGACGTTGTCTGATCTGTTGCGTCCGGGCGGAGTAATGTCGCTGATGTTTTATAACCTGCACGGCCTGACGCTACGCACCTTAACGTTCGGCAACTTCGGTTATCTGCGGACTAATCTGACCAAACGTAAAAAGCGTACGCTGTCACCTGACTATCCACGCGATCCCGATCAGGTTTACCGCTGGGTGGAAGCGTGCGGTTTCGTCATTGAGCAACGCGCCGGGATCCGGGTGTTCAGTGATTACATGAAACCGCCGAAAGGTGAGCCTTAAAGCGACGAAGAAATTATTGAGATGGAGCGGCGTTACTGCCGTCAGGAACCCTTTTTGAGCTTAGGGCGCTATATCCATGTAGCTGCGTGCAAACCCGGGCAGAAGGACGAATTATGAGTGAATTTTCCCAGACGGTACCTGAACTGGTATCGTGGGCGCGCAAGAATGACTTCTCTCTTGCGCTGCCAGTAGAACGTCTGGCCTTTTTGCTGGCTATCGCCACCCTCAACGGTGAGCGAATGGATGGCGAAATGAGTGAAGGCGATCTGATTGATGCTTTCCGTCACGTCAGTAAGGCTTTCGAACAAACCCATGAAACCGTGTTGGTTCGCGCCAACAACGCCATCAACGATATGGTGCGACAGCGCCTGCTTAACCGCTTTACCATCGAACGGACCGAAGGCAATGCCATCTATCGTCTGACCCCGCTGGCGATCGGCATTACCGATTACTACATCCGTCAGCGTGAGTTTTCGACCTTACGCCTGTCGATGCAGCTCTCCATCGTGGCCAATGAGCTTAAGCGGGCAGCCGATGCTGCGCAGGAAAACGGTGATGAATTTCACTGGCATCGCAACGTCTTCGCGCCGCTGAAATACTCGGTGGCTGAGATATTCGACAGCATCGACATGACCCAGCGTCTAATGGATGAACAGCAGCAGGCGGTGAAAAATGATATCGCCGAACTGCTGAATAAAGACTGGCGCGCGGCGATCTCCAGTTGTGAAATGCTGCTGTCGGAAACCTCCGGTACGCTGCGTGAACTGCAGGATACGCTGGAAGCGGCAGGTGACAAGCTGCAAGAGAACCTGCTGCGGATTCAGGATGCGACGCTGAACAGCCCGGATCTAGGCTTCGTCGATAAGCTGGTGTTTGATCTGCAAAGCAAACTTGACCGCATTACCAGCTGGGGCCAGCAGGCGATCGACCTGTGGATCGGCTACGACCGCCACGTACACAAATTTATTCGTACCGCCATCGACATGGACAAAAACCGCGTCTTTGCCCAGCGTCTGCGGGTTTCAGTGCAGAACCACTTCGATGCGCCCTGGGCGCTGACCTATGCCAACGCCGATCGCCTGTATGACATGCGCGATGAAGAGCTGACGCTGCGTAATGACGAAGTGATGGGCGAACTGCCGGCCGAGATGGAGTACGAAGAGTTCAACGAAATTCGCGAACAGCTGGCAGCGATGATTGAAGAGGCGCTGCAGATCTACAAAACGCAACAGAAACCGCTCAACCTCGCGTCAGTGATGCGTGACTACCTGGCTCAGTACCCCCGCGCCCGTCATTTTGACCTGGCGCGGATTGTGGTCGACCAGGCGGTACGCCTTGGCGTAGCGGAAGCTGATTTAGCCGGCTTGCCTGTGGAATGGCAAGCCATCAATGATTACGGAGCCAAGGTGCAGGCACATGTCATCGACAAATATTGAACAAGTGATGCCGGTTAAGCTGGAACAGGCACTGGCAAATCCGATCTTTCCCGCGCTCGACAGCCAGTTGCGCGCCGGACGACATATCGGTATTGAAGAGCTGGACAATCACGCTTTTCTAATAGATTACCAGGCATTTCTCGAAGAGTTTTACAGCCGCTATAACGTTGAATTGATCCGTGCGCCGGAAGGTTTTTTCTATCTGCGTCCGCGTTCAACCACGCTGATCCCACGCTCGGTGCTGTCTAAGTTAGACATGATGGTCGGAAAAATTCTCTGCTATCTCTATCTCAGCCCGGAACGGCTGGCGAATGAAGGCATCTTCACCCAGCAGGAGCTGTATGACGAACTGCTGTCGCTGGCCGATGAGAGCAAGCTGCTGAAGCTGGTTAACCAGCGTTCAACTGGCTCGGATCTCGATCGCACCAAACTGCAGGAAAAAGTCCGCGCGTCGCTGAGCCGTCTGCGCCGCCTCGGTATGGTGTGGTTTTTCGGTAACGACAGCAGCAAATTCCGTATCACAGAATCGGTGTTCCGCTTCGGCGCAGATGTGCGCAGCGGTGATGATGCTCGCGAAGCGCAACTGCGCCTGATCCGTGATGGCGAAGCGATGCTGCTGGAGAACGCCACGGCTGCGGTTGACGCCGATGAAGGCGAGGAACAGGAAAGCGATGCGAGTGAGAACGCAGAGGAACAACAGGCATGATTGAGCGCGGAAAATTTCGTTCGCTTACGCTGATCAACTGGAACGGCTTCTTTGCCCGCACCTTTGATCTCGATGAATTAGTGACCACCCTGTCAGGCGGTAACGGTGCGGGGAAATCTACCACCATGGCCGCGTTTGTTACTGCGCTGATTCCCGATTTGACGCTGTTGCACTTCCGTAATACCACCGAAGCGGGCGCCACCTCCGGTTCACGCGATAAAGGTCTGCACGGTAAACTGCGCGCCGGCGTCTGCTATTCGATGCTCGACGTGGTTAACTCCCGCCATCAGCGGGTGGTAGTAGGCGTCCGTATGCAGCAAACCGCGGGACGGGATAAAAAGGTCGACATCAAGCCGTTCAGTATTCACGGCCTGCCGACCGACACCAACCCGACGGATATGCTGACGGAAATCCTTAACAGCCGTCAGGCGCGCGTACTGCCGCTTAACGAAGTTAAAGAACGCGTCGAGGCGCAGGAAGGCGTTCAGTTCCGCGCCTACAGCTCGATCACCGATTATCATGCCATGCTGTTTGATCTGGGGTTGGTGCCGCGTCGTCTGCGCTCCGCCAGCGATCGCAGCAAGTTTTATCGCCTGATTGAAGCCTCGCTTTACGGCGGTATCTCCAGCGCCATTACCCGCTCGCTGCGTGATTACCTGCTGCTGGAAAACAGCGGCGTGCGTAAAGCCTTCCAGGACATGGAAGCGGCGCTGCGCGAGAACCGCATGACGCTGGAAGCGATTCGCGTAACCCAGTCGGATCGCGATCTGTTTAAGCATCTGATCTCCGAAGCGACCAGCTACGTTTCTGCCGACTATATGCGTCACGCCAACGAGCGCCGGGTGCACCTCGACAGCGCATTACAGCTGCATAATGAGCTGTTCAGCAGCCGCAGCCAGCTCGCCTCTGAACAGTATCGTCACGTTGAAATGGCACGCGAACTGGCCGAGCACAGCGGGGCGGAAAACGACCTCGAAGTGGATTATCAGGCGGCCAGCGATCACCTGAATCTGGTGCAGACCGCGATGCGCCAGCAGGAAAAGATTGAGCGCTATGACGCCGATATTGAAGACCTGACGCTGCGGCTGGAAGAGCAGGGCGAAGTGGTGGCGGAAGCCCGCGGGATTCAGGAAGAAAATGAAGCGCGTGCCGAAGCGGCTGAACTGGAAGTGGATGAGCTGAAAAGCCAGCTGGCCGACTTCCAGCAGGCGCTTGACGTTCAGCAAACCCGCGCCATTCAGTATCAGCAGGCACTGCAGGCGCTGGAACGCGCCCGTTCACTCTGTCAGCTGCCTGATTTAATCATCGACAACGCCGCAGAATGGCAGGCCAGCTTCAAGGCCAAAGAGGAGGAGGCGACCGAACGGTTACTCAACCTCGAGCAGAAACTGAGTGTGGCAGAAGCGGCGCACAGCCAGTTTGAACAGGCGCTGGCGCTGGTGACTAGCACCGCCGGTGACGTCACCCGTCAGGATGCGTGGCAGACCGGCCGGGCGTTGCTGCGCGACGCCAGCAATCAGCGCCATCACGCCGAGCAGCTCTCTTCGCTGCGTCTGCGGCTCAACGGGCTGGAACAGCGCCTGCGCGAGCAGCATGAGGCTGAACGCTTGCTGGCGGAGTTCTGTAAACACCAGGGACAGCGTTATGAAGCCGATGCGCTGGAAGGTTTGCAGCGCGAGCTTGAAGCGCAGATTGAGCAGCTGAACAGCAGCGTCGCAGACGCGGGTGAGCAGCGCATGATGATGCGCCAGGAGCTGGAACAGCTGCGCGAACGTATCGCCACGCTGACCGCCCGGGCACCGCACTGGCTGGCGGCGCAGGAAATCCTGACGCAGCTCAGTGAGCAGACCGGCCAGGCGCTGACCAGCAGTCAGGACGTGACCGAATATATGCAGCAGCTGCTGGAGCGGGAACGTGAAACCACCGTTGAACGTGACGAAGTGGCGGCGCGTAAACGCGATATCGAGCAGCAGATTGAACGTCTCAGCCAGCCTGGCGGTGCCGAAGATGCGCGCCTCAACCAGCTGGCCGAACGCTTTGGCGGCGTCTTGCTGTCAGAAATTTATGATGATGTGACGCTGGATGACGCCCCTTACTTCTCGGCGTTGTACGGTCCGTCGCGTCACGCGATTGTGGTGCCCGATCTGTCGCTGGTGCGTGAGCAGCTCGACGGTCTGGAAGAGTGTCCGGAAGACTTTTACCTGATCGAGGGTGATCCGCAGTCTTTCGATGACAGCGTCTTCAGCGTCGATGAGCTGCAGAATGCGGTGGTGGTAAAAGTCGCGGAGCGTCAGTGGCGCTATTCGCGTTTCCCGAAAATACCGCTGTTTGGCCGTGCCGCACGTGAGAATCAGCTTGAACTGCTGCACAGCGAACGCGATCGGCTGGCCGAGCGCTATGCCAAGTTGTCGTTCGACGTACAGAAAACCCAGCGTCTGCATCAGTCCTTCAGCCGGTTTATCGGCAGTCACCTTGCGGTGGCGTTTGATGCCGATCCGGAAGCGCAGATTCGCCAGCTGGGCGCACGCCGCGGCGAGCTGGAGCGGGCGCTTAATCAGCACGAGAGCAATAATCAGCAGCAGCGTCAGCAATATGAACTCGCGAAAGAGGGTGTAGCGCAGCTCAACCGGCTGCTGCCGCGCGTCAATCTGCTGCTGGATGAGACGCTGGCCGATCGCTGTGAAGAGATCCGCGAGCAGGTTGAGAAAGCGCAGGAGGCTGCGCGCTTCCTGCATCAGCATGGCGCGAAACTGGCCAAACTCGAACCGATCATCGCAGTATTGCAGAGCGATCCGGAACAGCATGAACAGCTGCAGGCCGATTATCAGCAGGCGCAGCAACAGCAGCGCAACGCCCGCCAGCAGGCTTTTGCCCTGACGGAAGTGGTGCAGCGTCGTGCGCACTTTGGCTATGACGATTCGTCGAGCATGCTTAACGGCAACAACGATCTCAGCGACAAACTGCGTCAGCGGCTGGAGCAGGCGGAGGCGGAGCGTAGCCGCAGCCGTGAACGTCTGCGCGAGCATCAGGCGCAGCTGACACAGTACGCCCAGGTGCTGGCCTCGCTGAAAAGTGCCTATGACGCCAAACGCGACATGCTGAAAGAGTTGCAGCAGGAGATGCAGGATATCGGCGTATACGCCGATGCCAACGCCGAAGCGCGGGCGCGTCGTGATGAACTCTATACGGCGCTGAGCCATAACCGTGCGCGGCGTAATCAGTTGGAAAAACAGCTGACCTTCTGTGAAGCGGAAATGGAAAACCTACAGAAGCGACTGCGTCAGCTGGAACTCAACTATCATCAGGTGCGTGAACAGGTGGTCAGCGCCAAAGCGGGCTGGTGTACGGTGCTGCGGCTGGTGAAAGAGAACGGCATCGAACGTCGCCTGCATCGTCGTGAACTGGCTTACCTGAGCGGCGACGAGCTGCGTTCAATGTCGGATAAGGCGCTGGGTGCGCTGCGTCTGGCGGTAGCCGACAACGAACATCTGCGTGACGTGCTGCGTCTGTCGGAAGATCCGAAACGTCCGGAACGTAAAATTCAGTTCTTTATTGCGGTTTACCAGCATCTGCGCGAGCGTATCCGTCAGGATATTATTCGTACCAATGATCCGGTCGAAGCGATTGAGCAGATGGAAATTGAGCTGAATCGCCTGACGGAAGAGCTGACGGCGCGTGAGCAGACGCTGGCTATCAGTTCGCGCAGTGCCGCCAATATCATCCGCAAAACCATTCAGCGTGAGCAGAACCGTATCCGCCAGCTGAACCAGGGACTGCAAACCGTGAGCTTTGGTCAGGTACGCAGCGTGCGGCTCAACGTCAACGTGCGTGAAACGCATGCGATGCTGCTGGATACGCTATCGGAAGAGCATGAGCAGCATCAGGATCTGTTTAACAGCAATCGTCTGACCTTCTCAGAGGCGCTGGCGAAGCTTTACCAGCGTCTCAATCCGCACATCGATATGGGCCAGCGTACGCCGCAGACCATCGGTGAGGAGCTGCTGGACTACCGTAACTATCTTGAGATGGAAGTCGAAGTTAACCGTGGCTCTGACGGCTGGCTGCGCGCAGAAAGTGGCGCACTGTCAACCGGTGAGGCGATCGGTACCGGGATGTCAATTCTGGTGATGGTGGTACAGAGTTGGGAAGATGAGTCGCGCCGTCTACGCGGTAAAGACATTTCACCATGCCGGTTGCTGTTCCTCGATGAAGCGGCCCGTCTTGATGCGCGCTCTATCGCCACGCTGTTTGAGCTGTGCGAGCGGCTGGAAATGCAGCTGGTGATCGCGGCGCCGGAAAACATCAGTCCGGAGAAAGGCACCACTTACAAGCTGGTGCGTAAGGTGTTTAACAACACCGAGCATGTGCATGTGGTTGGTCTGCGCGGTTTCGCTGCCGATTCTTCACCGACCCGACGTCAGCAGGAGAGCGATTCTCTGTCTGATTTAGCCGGTGAAAAATCGCAGGCGGAAACGTAGTCAAAAACAGAACCATTAGTTAATCTGGTTACGGCATTTGTCGCGTGAGGCAAATGCCGTTTTTGTTTGTATACTCAACATTATGAGTAAGCAGCCCGGTCGCAGTAGTTTCAGGGAACGCTGCACAGTTGAACAGATAAGGGGGCAGGGATGTTGCTGGCAAATAGGTTTAAACATCATCGCGTTGGTTCATTGTTAGCACTGGCGCTAACCGTGGTTCCATTTACGCTGCCGCAGGCCGCTGTGATCGCCGCTATGCCGGGGATCACTCAGGGGGCGACGTCAGTTACCGAAAGTCAGCAACGTATCCGGCAGGCCTTCTCCAGTACCGATCAGCCATTCTATCTGCCTTCACTGGCCACGCTGTATGCGTCGCGTCATATGCAACCGATCTGGCAGGATCGCCAGGCGGTACAAAAGTTTCAGCAGCAGCTGGCGGAAGCCGCGCTTTCTGGCGTGCAGCCACAGTTTACCCGCTGGATTGAACGTCTGACCGATCCGGCAATTTCCGGTTTTGCCCGGGATGTGACGCTTTCTGATGCGATGCTCGGCTACCTGCAGTTCGTCTCCAGCGTGCCCACTCAGGGTGAAACTTGGCTCTACAGCAACGTGACGTATAAGCTGGCCCAGCCGTCGGTGTCAGTGGTAAATCAGTGGCATAACGCGGTGAATGTCGGTTCAGACAGCGTGTTTATCGCGTCACTGGAACCGCAGCACCCGCAATATCGCCCTATGCACGCCGCGCTCAAAACATTGCTCAGCGACAAACGGTCGTGGCCACAGCTGAAAAATAGCGAAACCCTGCGTCCGGGACAGGTGAGTGATGATGTGCCGGCGTTACGTGAAATTCTGCAGCGCAGCGGGATGCTGACCGCCCAGACCACCGCACCTGCACCGGATGAGGACGCGGTTCCGGTTTCAACCGTGCCGGTCAGCCACATCGACCAGCCGGTAGTGGTCAGTCCGTCGGCTACGCCGGTCACCGATCTGCCGGTCTCATCGCCACAGTCGCCGGGCAACGTACAGAGCCTGACGTCGGATGCGAATAACAGCGCGAATGTTTACGACACGACACTGGTGGCGGCGGTGAAGCGTTTTCAGCAGTGGCAGGGACTGGATGGCGACGGGGCTATCGGCGCCAGAACGCGTCAGTGGCTTAACGTGTCACCGCAGATGCGCGCCTCACTGCTGGCGCTGAATATCCAGCGACTGCGCCTGCTGCCGGATGATATGCACAACGGCATTATGGTGAACATCGCCAACTACTCACTGATTTACTACAACAACGGCAACAAGATTTTGTCATCGCGGGTGATAGTCGGTCGTCCCGATCGTAAAACGCCGCTGATGCGCAGCGCGCTGAACAACGTGGTACTGAATCCACCGTGGAACGTGCCGACCACGCTGGTGCGCAAAGATATTATTCCGAAGGTGAAACAGGACCCAGGCTATCTGTATAAGCATGGCTATACGCTGCTGTCAGGCTGGAGTGAAGATGCCGAGGTGGCCGAGGTGATAGACCCCAGCATGATCGACTGGAGTATGGTGTCAGCCTCCTCGTTCCCGTATCGCCTGCGTCAGGCCCCAGGTCAGATGAACGCGCTGGGACGCTACAAATTCAATATGCCGAGTTCGGATGCTATCTATCTGCATGACACGCCGAACCATAACCTGTTCCAGCGCGACATCCGTGCGCTGAGCTCAGGCTGTGTGCGGGTGAACAAGGCCTCTGAACTGGCCGGACTGTTGCTGCAGGATACGGGCTGGAATGATTCCCGCATCTCCAGCACGTTGAAGCAGGGCGATACCCGTTACGTGCCGATTCGCCATCGCATTCCGGTCAACCTCTATTATCTGACCGCCTGGGTAGCTGATGACGGCAAACCGCAGTTCCGAACAGATATTTACAATTATGATGACACGGCACGTTCGGGCAGCCAGGCGCTATTGCGGGCTGAGCAATTGCTGCTCTAGTGATTGATTTTCAATCGTTAGCCGTCCTCCTCCGCGAATGTACTTCTTCATTTAAAAGGCGATCTCACCCGGGATCGCCGCACAAAGCTGCCCGCGATGGGTTGACGCCTCTGTGAGAGGAAGTTATGGTTCGGCCTGTGCGCTTTTTGCACATTTCTATGGCTTCACTTTCAGGCAATACGGTTAATGTCTACTATTGATTCTTTTCGTCGCAAGCTACTGCTTTGCGGAAGTGCTGCCGCCGGACTGGCATTATTGCCGGCTTCAGCAAGGGCTTCACTTTCAACTTCTCGCCCGAGCGTATTAACGCTTAATAATCCTCATACGGGTGAAACCCTTAAAACTGAATTTTTTAATGGTAAGAGTTACGACCGGGATGAGTTGTCACGATTAAATCACTTTTTCCGTGACTACCGCGTCAATAAAGTGAAAAGCATCGACCCCCGTCTGTTCGACCAGATTTTCCGTCTGCAGGCGCTGCTGGAAACCCGTAAGCCAGTACAATTGGTTTCCGGTTATCGCTCCCTGGCCACCAATGATATGTTGCGTGAAAGCGGTCCTGGCGTGGCGAAACACAGCTACCACACAAAAGGTCAGGCGATGGATTTCCACATTGAAGGTGTGACCTTAGCCGATGTACGCAAAGCGGCGTCATCTATGCGAGCGGGTGGTGTAGGATATTATCCTCGCAGCAACTTTGTGCACATTGATACCGGGCCGATCAGGCACTGGTAACGACGCCGGCAACGCTGCGTGAGCCGGTCATGGAGCGTTATGAATTACCATATTATTCCTGTTACAGCCTTTGCACAGAACTGCTCGGTTATCTGGTGCGATACCACCGGGGAGTCGGCGCTGGTCGATCCGGGCGGTGATGCCGAACGTATCAAACAAACGCTGGAACAACACAAACTGAAACCCGCGCAGATTCTGCTCACTCACGGTCATCTCGATCATGTCGGGGCGGCGGTCGAACTCGCAGCGTTTTATCAGGTGCCAATCGTCGGACCGCAGAAACGCGATGCGTTCTGGCTGGAAGCGTTACCGACGCAGAGTCGGATGTTCGGGCTAGAAGAGTGTGCGCCTATCACGCCCGATCGCTGGCTGGAAGAGGGTGACAGCGTGCAGGTAGGGTTAGTCACGCTGGAGGTATCACACTGTCCGGGCCATTCGCCGGGTCACGTGGTGTTCTTTGATCGTCAGGGACGTTTACTGATTTCAGGCGATGTGATTTTCAACGGCGGTGTCGGCCGCACTGATTTCCCACAGGGCGATCATCAGCAGCTGATCGATGCTATCCGGACAAAATTACTGCCGCTGGGCGATGATGTGACCTTTATGCCAGGGCACGGTCCGATTTCAACGCTGGGCCGTGAACGGATCAGTAATCCTTTTCTGCAATAAAAATGGGCCAGCTGGCCCATTTTTATCGTCACGATTACAGCACCGCGACAATCGCCTCACACAGCGCCAACATATTGTCTGGCGTCATGCCCGCTACGTTTACCCGTCCTGAGTTAACCGCATAGACCGCGAACTCTTCACGCAGACGAATCACCTGATCTTTGGTCAGGCCGCTAAACGAGAACATCCCGTTCTGCCGGATGATGAAGCTGAAGTCACGCTGCGCACCTTTATCTGCCATGGTGTTCACGAACAGCTGGCGCATACGCTGGATACGCTGGCGCATGTCTGACAGCTCCTGCTCCCAGATGGTACGCAGTGCATGGTTGCCGAGGATAGTGGCAACCACGGCCGCACCGTGAGACGGCGGATTCGAATAGTTGGCACGGATAGTATATTTCACTTGGCTGAAGGCGGTATCGGCCACGCCTGCATCGGCGGCCACCAGCGTAATGGCCCCGACGCGCTCGTTATACAAACCAAAGTTCTTTGAATAGGAGCTGGCGACAATCAGTTCCTGATGCGAGGCGGCAAAAATACGCAGTCCTTCCGCATCTTCCTGCAGGCCACGGGCGAAGCCCTGATAGGCAAAGTCGAACAACGGTAACCAGCCGCCAGCCTGCGCCAGCTGCGCCAGTTGCTGCCACTGTTCAGCCGTAGGATCGATGCCGGTTGGGTTATGGCAGCAGCCGTGGAACAGCACCACATCGCCCGCTTGTACCTGTTTCAGCGATGCCAGCAGACCTTCAAAATCAAGCGAGTGATTTTCCGCATCGTAATACTGGTATTCACACACCTCAAGGCCGGCAGCATTGAACACATTTTTGTGGTTCGGCCAGCTGGGATTGCTGACCCATACCCGTTTAACGCCGGTCTGGGTGGCAAGGAAATCCGCCGCCACGCGCAGCGCACCGGTACCGCCCGGGGTTTGTGCCGTACGGGCACGACCGGCGGTAATCAGCGCGCTCTGGCTGCTAAACAGCAGCGCCTGGGTACAGCGGGCGAAATCAGGCAGACCATCAATGCTGAGATAGTTTTTGGTGGTTTCGTTTTCCAGCAGGTACTGTTCGGCTTTCTTAACGCTGGTCAGCACCGGGGTCTTGCCGGTTTCGTCTTTGTAGACGCCGATACCCAGGTTAATTTTGTTAGGGCGGTCGTCAGCGCGAAACAGATCGGCCAGCCCAAGAATGGGATCGGCGGGTGCAGCAGAGATCGATTCAAACATGAGTCAGGTCCAGTAGCGGGAACGTTAGCAAAATGAGCTCTCAGGTTAGCGTCAGGCCAGGCAAATGCCAACCGTTTGCGAGACTTATTGATACATTTTGCGGGCCTGCTTCCGCTCTGCCCGCAGTCAGTGGGGCATGGATGAGGAAAGCAGCAAGTGAAATGCGCTATTGCCGGATAACAGACATAAAAAAACGGGGCCGATGGCCCCGTTTTTAAACATCTTCTGACATCGAAATTAGAACTGGTAAACCAGGCCTACTGCTACAGTGTCATCAGTGTTCAGACCCAGACGATTGTCGTCATCCAGCTGGTTGATCTGATAGTCCACATAGGTAGATATGTTTTTGTTGAAGTAGTAGGTTGCGCCGATATCAATGTATTTAATCAGGTCAGCATCGCCCACGCCTTCGATATGTTTGCCTTTAGACTGAACGTAGGCGATAGATGGACGCAGACCGAAGTCGAACTGATACTGTGCAACAAATTCAATGTTCTGTGCTTTGTTAGCAAAGCCCGCTACAGAGAAGTTGTCGCCGTTTGCCAGCGTACCGGAAGCGCTAACTGGCGTTGAGTTGCGCGTTTCACCGTACATTGCAGCCAAGTAAACATTGTTTGCATCATACTTGATAGCGGTTGCCCAGTTCTCAGCACGTTTGCCTGCACCCTGGCCTGTGGTGGTGGTGACTGAGTCGCCGCCGCCAGCAGGAGTAATAGTGGTACGTGCGCCAGCAGCTTGGTCATTAGTACGATCGCTGCTGCTATAAGCACCTACGATACCCAGACCAATTGGTGAGGTATAAGAGGTTGACACGCCCCAGCCGTCGCCGTTAGCACGACGCAGGTCGCTACGCTCGTTTTTGCCCTGATACTGTGCGGCGAAGTCCCAGCCATCTACTAGGCCAAAGAAGTTGGTGTTGCGGTAGGTCAGCAGGCCGGTGCTACGGCCGTTCATGAAGTTATCTGAGTAACTAGAGTCGCCACCGAACTCTGGCAGCATATCGGTCCAGCTGATTGCGTCGTAAACCACACCGTAGTTACGGCCGTAATCGATTGAGCCAGCATTGCCGAATTTCAGACCGGCAAAGCCCAGACGGGTTTTGTTGCCGTTCTGTGCGTCAGAACCTTCAGAGTTGTTCGCCTGAACGTTATATTCCCACTGGCCGTAACCGGTCAGCTGGTCATTAATCTGAGTTTCACCCTTGAAGCCTAAGCGAACGTAAGATTTGTCGCCATTGTTGCCATCGTTATCGGCAGCATCGTTATCAGAGAAGTAGCGCAGGCCAACGGCTTTACCGTACAGGTCCAGTTTGTTGCCGTCTTTATTATAAATTTCGGCTGCGTTTGCTGCGCCTGCGGCTAACAGAGCAGGGATAACCAATGCAAGAATATTGCGCTTCATCATTATTCATTACCCTCGTTGGAGTTATTTGTACTCCTGCCACTGCCGTCAAGAAACCTGTCACGGGAACCTTGAAAGAAGTTTGGTGTTTTCCTGTGTCTGCACGCATCTTTCCATCCCCTCAGCAGTAATTCTACCTCGAAAATGCTACGAAACTCGTAATCTGGTTTCTAAAGGAAAATATACATTACAAAATGTAAAAAACGGAACTTTGTGAGAGAACTCAAAATTTACAAAAACAAAAAAGGCCGGCAATGCCGACCTCTTTATGTATATGAATTTCTTATAATTAATGCAAAAATTTAGAAGCTCGCATGACGCGGAGTGCGTGGGAAGGGGATAACGTCCCTTACATTTTGTACACCGGTGACATAGGCGATTAATCGTTCGAAACCTAATCCAAAGCCAGAATGTGGCACGGTACCGTAGCGACGCAGGTCACGATACCACCAGTAATCTTCTTTATTCAGACCCATTTCTTCGAGGCGTGCGTCAAGAACATCCAGACGCTCTTCACGCTGTGAACCGCCGATAATTTCACCGATGCCTGGTGCCAGTACGTCCATCGCCGCCACGGTTTTACCGTCGTCGTTCAGACGCATATAAAACGCTTTAATGTCTTTCGGGTAGTTTTTCACCACCACCGGCGCTTTAAAATGCTTCTCGGCCAGGTAACGTTCATGCTCAGAGGATAGATCTATACCCCACGACACCGGATTCTCAAAGCTCTGACCGCAGTTGATCAGAATCCCAACCGCATCGGTGTAATCGACCTGAGCGAAGTCGGTAGTGATGAAACGCTGCAGGCGCTCAACCGCTTCTTTGTCAACGCGCTCGGCAAAGAACGCCATGTCATCAGCACGCTCTTCCAGCACCGCATTGAACACATACTTCAGCATCGCTTCCGCCAGCGCAGCCGCGTCATCCAGCGACGCAAAGGCGATTTCCGGCTCCAGCATCCAGAACTCCGCCAGGTGGCGGCTGGTGTGGGAGTTTTCTGCGCGGAAGGTCGGGCCAAAGGTATAAATCTTTGACAGAGCGCTGGCATAGGTTTCGCCGTTCAGCTGACCGGAGACGGTCAGGAACGCTTCCTTGCCAAAAAAATCTTCGCTGAAATCAACTTTGCCCTGATCGTTGCGCGGCAGATTCTCAATGTCCAGCGTCGAGACGCGGAACATCTCACCGGCACCTTCGGTATCCGAGGCGGTAATCAGTGGGGTGGAAACCCAGAAGTAACCATTTTCATGGAAAAAGCGATGCAGAGCCTGCGCCAGAGTATGACGAACGCGGGCGACGGCACCGATCAGGTTGGTGCGTGGACGCAGGTGAGCGACTTCACGCAGATACTCGATGCTGTGACGTTTCGCCGCCATCGGGTAGCTATCAGGATCTTCCACCCAGCCAACAACCTCAAGACGGGTTGCCTGAATCTCAAAAGCCTGGCCCTGACCGGGCGAGGCCACCGCGGTGCCGGTGACAATCACGGAACAGCCGGTGGTTAGACGCAATACTTCATCCTGATAATTATTCAGAGAATTATTGACGACTGCCTGAACGGGATTAAAGCAGGAGCCGTCATATACGGCGATGAAGGAAAGACCGGCTTTTGAATCTCTTCGGGTACGTACCCAACCACGTACGGTGACTTCACTGTCAACCGCGACGCGACCGTGCAGTACGTCCGCTACAGGCACAACGCTCATAAATATCTCTCTATGATAGAAGAAGTAGTGAGTAAAAAGGTCCCCGAACTGGGGTTTTGCTATGTTACTTGCGAGTCTTCAGGAAACAAGCAAAATCCGGCGGAATGGACGATTTATTACAGCAGAAGCGGGGCGCATTAACGCCCCGATGAGAAGTGGCTTAACTCGCTTTTTTCACCAGCGGCAGGTCAAAGGCTTTGCGTAGGGCCCGGACAAAGGCTTTATCCTGGCAGATGGTTTTGCCCGGACTGTCGGACAGTTTCGCCACCGGTTTGCCGTTGCACTGCACCAGCTTGATCACAATATTCAGTGGCGTGACGCCTGGAATATCGCAGGTCAGGCGGGTACCGATGCCGAAAATGACGTTGGCACGCTGACCAAAGTGGCGATAGAGCTCCAGCGCTTTGTCGAGGTTGAGATTGTCGGAAAAGACCAGCGTTTTGCTTTGCGGATCGATTCCCAGCTTCTGATAGTGGGCAAGGGCTTTCTCACCTCATTCGACCGGATCGCCGGAGTCGTGGCGCAGCCCCTGATAGCGTCGGCAAATACCGGACCAAAATCACGCAGGAAGGCATCCATGGCGATACAGTCGGTCAGGGCGATAGAGCTGACCATCATATTCATCCAGCCACGCCTGCAGCGCGGCGCGCTGGCTGTTGGCCAGCACCGGGCTGATCTGCTGGAACGCCTGGAACCACTCGTGCGCCTGCGTACCGACCGGCGTCAGCGTCAGGCGCCGCGCCAGATCGTAGTTGCTGGTGCCGATCAGCCATGGGAAATCCTGTTTCAGCGTTGCCACAATTGCCTGCTGTACATCCTGCGAGTAGCGATGGCGGGTGCCGAAATCCATCAGGTAGAAGCGTGACATGTCCAGATCGGCCACCTGATGAGTAAAGTCGGCAAGTTTCTGCTGCAGATGGTCGACCGCCTGCTGCGTGGTGACCTCAGAGGTACAGTGACGATGCACCACTTCACTGATCAGCGCCAGCAGCGGCGGTACCTCCCACAAAATCACTTCACGCCACGGTTCCTGAATACGCAGTTCCAGTTTGCCGTGGTGATTACGTACCTCAACCTGATCGGGGTTGTAGCGAAATCGCGCAGCCAGTTCAGGTAATCCTGCTGTAAAGAAGGGCAGGCGGGATAACCAGTGATATTCGTCATCGGTCAGCGCCAGCGTTTGCATTGCGCGAATCTCGTCAGCGTAGAGGCCCAGCAGTTCGTCGCCGCGGCAGCGAAACTCCGCCGCCACCGTGACATCATGATAGCGATAGCGGTGGAAGACGGCTTGCTGCATGTGGAGCTTATAAGCATCCGTATCGAGCAGCGAGGTCAGTATCGGGGAAGCATGTCCTGTCATGGCGTGTTTCAGCATCCCGTTCGGTGGCGCAGAGCCCGGTGTTGTACACAGTCTTAAAGACGCGGAAATATAATTCAGTCATTAATGCCAATCACAGCATATTTCACTGTAATGGGTCGAGGCACAATCTGTGCCATTGTTAACAATTTGTAGCCATTTCGCCCATTACGCGTGGCAAGCTTGTAGTAACAAGCTTAGACTTTGCTAGGTAAACTTATAACAACGCGAGACGGAATATGACGCAACAGCCCCAAATTAAATATCGCCACGATTACCGTGTGCCGGATTACACCATTACTGACATTGACTTAACCTTTGAACTGGATGCGTCGACCACCCGCGTAACGGCTATCAGTCAGGTTAAACGTCTCGGTGACAGCCAAGCTGATTTGCGTCTGGATGGCGAAGATTTAACGCTGATCGCACTTGAGGTGGATGGACACCCCTGGACGGATTATCGCCAGGAGAACGGTGCGCTGGTGCTCAGCCATCTGCCGGACAGTTTCACGCTGAAAATCATCAATGATATTCATCCGGATCAGAACACGGCGCTGGAAGGGTTATACAAATCAGGCGAGGCGCTCTGCACCCAATGTGAGGCTGAAGGTTTCCGTCATATTACCTGGTATCTGGATCGCCCGGATGTGCTGGCGCGTTTCACCACCACCATTTTTGCCGATGGCGAACGCTATCCGTACCTGCTGTCAAACGGTAACCGCATCGGCAGCGGACGTGATCAGCAGGGCCGTAGCTGGGTCAAATGGCAGGACCCGTTCCCGAAGCCGTGCTACCTGTTTGCGCTGGTGGCGGGAGACTTCGACGTGCTGCGCGACAGTTTCATCACCCGTTCCGGCCGTGACGTGGCGCTGGAGATTTTTGTCGATCGTGGCAATCTCGACCGCGCTGACTGGGCGATGACATCGCTGAAAAACAGCATGAAGTGGGATGAGGAGCGTTTCGGTCTCGAATACGACCTCGACATCTTTATGATCGTGGCGGTCGACTTCTTCAACATGGGCGCGATGGAAAACAAAGGCCTTAACGTCTTTAACGCCAAATATGTGCTGGCGAAAGCGGAAACCGCCACTGATAAAGACTATCTCGGTATCGAAGCGGTGATCGGCCACGAATATTTCCATAACTGGACCGGCAACCGTGTCACCTGCCGTGACTGGTTCCAGCTCAGCCTGAAAGAGGGGCTGACGGTGTTCCGCGATCAGGAGTTTAGTTCTGATCTCGGTTCACGTGCGGTCAATCGCATTGATAACGTGCGTATCGTGCGCGGCGCGCAGTTTGCTGACGATGCCAGTCCGATGGCTCACCCGATCCGCCCGGATCAGGTGATTGAAATGAATAACTTCTATACCCTTACGGTGTATGAAAAAGGATCGGAAGTGATCCGCATGCTGCACACCCTGCTGGGCGAAGCCAATTTCCAGAAGGGGATGCAGCTCTATTTTGATCGCCACGACGGCAGTGCGGCCACCTGCGATGACTTCGTGCAGGCGATGGAAGACGCCTCCAACGTGGATCTGTCACAGTTCCGCTGCTGGTACAGCCAGTCCGGTACGCCGGTACTGACGGTACGCGATGATTACAACCCGGAGCTGGAGCAGTACACGCTGCACGTCACGCAGCACACCCCGGCTACTGCCGATCAGAAAGAGAAGCTGCCGCTGCACATCCCGCTCGATATCGAGCTGTATGATAACGAAGGTAAGGTGATTCCGCTGCAGCACAACGGCCATCCGGTGCATCACGTGCTGAACGTCACCGAGGAGTTTCAGTCCTTCATTTTCGATAATGTCTACTTCCAGCCGGTGCCTTCGCTGCTGCGTGAGTTCTCTGCGCCGGTGAAGCTCGATTACAAATGGAGCGATGCACAGCTCACCTTCCTGATGCGTCATGCGCGTAACGATTTCTCACGCTGGGATGCGGCACAGAGCCTGCTGGCGACCTATATCCGTCTCAACGTGGCGCGCTATCAGCAGGGGCAGCATCTGTCTCTGCCGCTGCATGTGGCAGACGCGTTCCGCGCGGTGCTGCTCGATACCGACTGTGATCCGGCGCTGACCGCGCTGATTCTGACGTTGCCGACTGAAAATGAGATCGCTGAACTGTTCGATGTCATCGATCCACAGGCGATTGCGCTGGTACGTGACGCGCTGCAGCGCACTCTGGCACGCGAGCTGGCTGACGAGTTCTTTGCGATTTATAACGCCAATCAGCAGAGTGAGTACCGGGTTGAGCATGGCGCGATTGGTCAGCGCAGCCTGAAAAATATCTGCCTGACCTATCTGGCCTTTGGCGATGCGCAACTGGCGGACAAGCTGGTGCAGACGCAGTATCACCAGGCGACTAACATGACCGATGCGCTGGCGGCGCTCTCCGCAGCAGTAGCGGCGCAGCTGCCGTGTCGCGATGCGCTGCTGGCGGCCTACGATGAGCGCTGGCATCAGGATGGTCTGGTGATGGACAAGTGGTTTGTGCTGCAGGCCACCAGCCCGGCGGCCAACGTGCTGCGTAATGTGCGTCAGTTACTTAACCACCGCTCCTTCAGCATGAGCAACCCTAACCGGGTCCGCTCGCTGATTGGTGCCTTTGCCTCAGCTAATCCGGCTGCGTTCCATGCCAAAGATGGCAGCGGCTATAAATTCCTGGTGGAGATGCTGATCGACCTGAACCCCCGTAACCCGCAGGTTGCGGCGCGGATGGTGGAGCCATTGATTCGCCTGAAACGCTATGACGACGATCGTCAGGCGATGATGCGCGACGCGCTGGAACAGCTGAAAGGGCTGGAGAAGTTGTCGGGCGATCTCTACGAGAAGATCACCCGGGCGCTGAACGCCTTATAGCAGAACGGCGGAGTGCCAGTCAGGCTCCGCCGTTTTTTTTAAACGCTGCCGCGTGACACGGACCGGCTGCGAAGGCACGGTGCGGTGCGTCACCCGATCCAGCACTTCCGCCTCTAATTCTGCCAGCCGCGGCGATCCGCGCAGTCTGGGACGCGGCAAATCAACCAGCAAATCCAGACCAATCTCGCCTTCTTCAATCAACAGCACCCGATCGGCCACCGCCACCGCTTCACTCACGTCATGGGTAACCAGCAGCACCGTGAAATGATGCTGCTGCCACAGCGATTCAATTAGTTCCTGCATTTCGATGCGGGTCAGGGCATCCAGCGCACCGAGTGGCTCATCCAGCAGCAGCAAACCTGGTCGATGAATCAGCGCTCTGGCCAGCGCCACCCGCTGTTTATGTCCGCCGGAAAGGGTAGCCGGCCATTAACTGGCCCGATCGGCAAGCCCGACCGCCGCCAGCGCCTCCTGCGCCGCACTGCGCCATGCGTTGCCTTTCAGCCCGAGGCCGACATTATCAATCACCTTTTTCCACGGCAGCAGCCGCGCATCCTGAAACATTAGGCGGGTATCGTCACGTGCCGACTGTAACGGCGCATTGCCCGCCAGTAGCTGGCAGCTGGAGGTTTGTTCCAGCCCGGCCAGCAGGTGCAGCAGGGTACTTTTGCCGCAGCCGCTGCGACCGACTACCGCCACGAACTGACCTGACGGAATATGCAGGTCGATGTTCTTCAGGATGGTTCGGTTGCCATACTGCTTGCTGACGTTGTTCACGCCAACCGGGGTGCCCGCATTGAGGCGCGCCGGGGAAAGGGTCTGACTCATGCGTTCTCCTCCTTCAGTTGATAAGCCGGATGCCAGCGCAGCCAGACGCGTTCCAGCAACAACGCGGCGACATCAGCCAGTTTACCGAGCAGGGCATACAGAATGATGGCGACCACCACCACATCGGTCTGCAAAAATTCACGCGCATTCATAGCCAGATAGCCGATGCCCGAGTTCGCCGAAATGGTTTCTGCCACGATCAACGTCAGCCACATCAGGCCGAGCGCGAAACGGACGCCGACCATGATGTTCGGCAGCGCAACGGGCAGGATCACCTGGATAAACAGGCTCCAGCCGGAGAGGCCATAGCTGAGGGCCATCTCCACCAGCCCGCGATCGATGTTAAGGATGCCGTGATAGGTATTCAGGTAGATCGGAAACAGCGTGCCAAGCGCCACTAGGGAAATTTTGGCCTACTCATCAATACCGAACCACAGAATCACCAGCGGGATTAGCGCCAGATGGGGAACGTTACGTAACATCTGAACCGAGGTATCCAGCAGCCGCTCGCCGGTGCGGGAGGTGCCGGTAATCAGTCCCAGCAGCAGACCAATCGATCCGCCAATGCTGAAACCAATCAGTGCACGCCAGCTACTGATCGCCAGGTGTTGCCACAGTTCACCGCTGGCGGCCAGCTGCCAGAAGGTGGCCACTATTTTTTCCGGCGCTGGCAAAATGCGGGTCGATAACCAGCCGGTTTGCGAGGCGATCTTGCCACGCTACCACCAGCAGAGCCGGCAGCACCCACGGCACCAGCGTATCGGCGAGACGTTTACCTGTTCTGGCCATGATGTTCTCCTCACCCCCGGGCGACTTTTTTCTCATGGGTAAAATCGTTGGCGACCGCTTCACCGTGTGCCTGCACTACGCGCGGCTGGGGTACCAGCGGAACCTGCAGATCGAGATGCGGGAACAGCAGTTCGCCAACCCGATAAGCTTCTTCCAGGTGTGGATAGCCCGACAAAATAAAGGTTTCAATACCCAGCGCTTCATACTCTTCAATTCGCGCGGCGACCGTGGGTCCGTCGCCGACCAGCGCGGTGCCTGCGACGCTGCGCACTAGGCCGACGCCGGCCCACAGGTTCGGGCTGATTTCCAGCTTGTCGCGTCGACCGCCGTGTAGCGCCGCCATCCGGCGCTGACCGACCGAATCTGCCCGCTGAAACGCGGCCTGCGCTTTGGCGATGGTGGCATCGTCCACATTGGCGATCGGTTTGTCGGCGGCCTGCCAGGCTTCTTCATTGGTTTCACGCACGATCACATGGAGACGAATACCGAAACGTACCGTACGTCCCTGCGCGGCGGCTTTGGCGCGGACCTGGTCGATTTTCTCTTTCACCAGAGCCGGTGGCTCACCCTAGGTGAGATAGACATCGACCTGTTCAGCCGCCAGATCCTGCGCCGGTTCAGACGAGCCACCAAACCATAACGGTGGACGCGGTTGCTGTACCGGCTTAAACATCAGGCGGGCACCGCGTACCTTAACGTGCTTGCCTTCGTAATCGACCGTTTCGCCCTCCAGCACCCGACGCCAGACGCGGGTAAATTCAGCTGATTCGGCGTAGCGCTCACGGTGATCAAGGAAAACACCGTCGCCCGCCAGCTCTTCCGGATCGCCGCCGGTGACCAGATTAAACAGCGCGCGGCCGTTGGATAAGCGATCCAGCGTCGCCGCCTGACGCGCCGCCTGGGTCGGTGAAATCACGCCAGGGCGTAAAGCCACCAGAAAACGCAGGCGCTGCGTCACCGGGATCAATGACGCGGCAACCAGCCAGGCATCTTTACAGGATCGACCGGTTGGGATCAGTACGCCGCCAAAGCCGAGACGATCGGCTGCCTGCGCCACCTGTTGAAGATAGACGTGATCCACCGGACGTGCGCCTTCTGCGGTGCCAAGATAGTGGCCGTCACCATGGGTCGGCAGAAACCAGAATATGGATACCATTTTTTGCTCCTTATTGAGTCACGGTATGCGGTTGCCAGATGCGATCGTGAATCGATACTTTCACTGGCAGCAGATGATTGGCATAGAACAGGTCAGCGGTGTGCTGTTGGGCAACCGCCGTTTTGTCGCTAACCGGCGTAATGGTGGTGGGTGGACGATGACTGAGATAGCTGGCAATCACCGGCTCGGGTAAGCCTATCGCCTGTGCCAACAGCGTAATACTCTGCGGACGCTGGCTAACGGTCAGCGCATCGGCCGCGCTAAAGGTGTCCAGCACCTGCTGAATAAATGCGCCGTGCGCCTCGGCATAACTGCGGGTGACTAAATAGAACGAGCCGGTCAGATTGAGTTTGCTGCCATCAACCAGCACCCGGGAATTGCCCTGTAACAGCACCTACGAGTAATAGGGATCCCAGATCGCCCAGGCATCAACGTTCCCTTGCCGGAATGCGGCACGGGCATCCGCAGGAGTAAGATAAACCGGGGTGATATCTTTAAAGCTCAGGCCAGCCTGCTGCAGGGCGCGCAACAGTAAATTGTGTGAGCTGGAGCCTTTCTGAAAGGCGACTTTCTTACCTTTAAGATCCGCTACCTGTCGCAGCGCGCTGGTTTTCGGTACCAGAATCACCTCAGCCTGCGGCTTGGGCGGTTCGGAACCGACGTACAATAAATCAGCGCCCGCTGCTTGGGCGAACAGCGGCGGAAGATCGCCGGTACTGCCGAGATCGATACTGTTCACATTCAGCGCTTCCAGCATCTGCGGACCGGCCGGAAATTCAATCCACTGAATCTTGGTGTGCGGAAAACGCTTCTCTAATAGCTGGTGCGACTTTGCCAGCACCGTACTGACTGACCCTTTTTGGTAACCGATACGGATTTGTGCCGGATCGGGCTCAGTAGCCTGCGCCTGCAGGCCAGCCAGTAATAATCCCGCCGTCAGCCATTTAGCGAACCTCTGTTTCATCGAACTGCTCCTTTATACCGCTTATGCAACTGGATGATGACGGGTCAGCGCCAGCCAGAACGCGGCAACCGCGTCGTCAAGGCGCTGTGCCAGCGAGTCTTGTAGCTCCGGCTGACGATCGTAATGATGAATCTGGTTATCTTCGGCATACACTCCGTGCAGAATTTTCTGCGCTTTCAGCGCGTTGAGCACCGGCTTTAACGCGTAGTCGAGGGCCAGCATATGGCCGGCACTGCCGCCGCTGGCTAAGGGCAGCACCACCTTGTGCTCTAACGCGCGTTCCAGCAGCAGATCGAGCAGGGTTTTGAGTGCGCCAGAAAGAAAAAGAGGCTTTATAGATTGGTGTCGCCACAATCAGGCCATCCGCAGCGGCCAGATCTTCGCGTAACGCCAGCAGCGCCGGGGCGTCAAAACGCGCATTGATCAGATCGTCCGGCTGGAAGTTATGAATATTCCACGGAATGACTTCGATACCCCGTGCTTCCAGTTTGTGCTGACACAGCGTCAGTAACGACGTTGAGCGTGAAGGAAACCGTGGCTGCCTGCCAGCGTGATAACTCGCATTATCACCACTTATAACTAAAAGTTATTGATTATCTAATGTTGAGAACTTATGTCTTCATACTGTCAGAGCAGGGGAGTGGGCTTAAATGATTTATCCGGCAATCTAAAAGTGAAATCTGCAAATAGGCGGGTTAAGCAATAAGCCGTGATAAAGCGGCTTCCGATAATTCTTAAATTTCGGGCTATTCGCCCGATCACTCATTAAAGCTGATAAAGCGAGATTACAAAATAAGCGAACCGTAGCCGGTAAATCATCCGCTGGCTGATTGCTTAAACATTCTTATTATGGTGAGGGGCGAGAAAAACGAGGCGGCTGGGCAAAAAATCAGGAAAAGCGATATAAAATCAATCCCTCCGAGGGTGGGAAAGAGACAAAGGCTCAGATTAATTGCAGAAACGTCACTGAAACGAAAAGAATGTAATGATGAAGATATTAACGCTTTAAGGTATTCGCTTACATTTTCCGGATGCTGGTTACCGCTGCTTTTTACCGCAAAATTAAATCAACCCTCAACCGTTTTAACGTCGCACCGGACTATAGATGCAACTTATTTAACAGTGACAGCCAGTTTTTTACTGCGCTATTTTTTCGCGACTGGTCTTTATCGGCTTAACCGGTTTAAGATAATCAGGCTCAAAGTAAGCAGCCCTAATAATGAATACTTCTTTTCCGACGTTTCGCCTCTGGTCACGACCTGCATCAGGCAGGTGAATCGTATTGTCATTTTCTAACAGCAGAGAATTGCCTATGTCTGACATCCTGTTATCGGTGATTATTCCGACTTACAACGTTGGGAAATATATTGTAGAGCGCGTTGATTCACTATTGAGCCAGGTAAAAGCGCCCAATGAAATAATCATTGTTAATGATGGATTAACCGATGGAACACTGGCCCTGATTCAACAGAATTATGCGCATCTTTCTCAGGTAAAAGTCATCACCATTGAAAACGGCGGACTGGGCAATGCCCGCAATACCGGTATTGCGCTGGCACAGGGCGAGTTCCTGTTCTTCTGTGATCCGGATGACGTAGTGGTTGATGGGCTGGTGGCGGAACTGGCCAGCGGTGGTGGAGAAAAATCCCCGCACCGACCTGTTCTGCTTTAATTCCTGCGTCTACGAAGATGGCCATATCAAGGTAACCTCGCCCAAAGTCAAACATGACCAGTTTGGTGTGCAGCCGCCGCAGGAAGTCTTTATGCGCCTGCTGCGTAACGGCAGCTATACCTCGGCGGTCTGGAACTACGTGCTGAGAAAAAGCGTGATAGAGCAGCATAAATTGCGTTTCGTTCGTCGGATTCATGAAGATCATAATTTCACGCTGTCGGTGTTTATGAAATGTCAGCAGGCGTGGGTCAGCCGTCAGGTTTATTATAAGCAGCGTATTGGCAGCGGCTCGCTGACAAACAGTACCAAAGGCGATGAGTTTTTCTTTCAGCGCTACGACGCGTTTATGCACGCCTACAATACCTTAAATAGCTCCCAGGCTAAAACAGAGCGGCGCACGATGCTGGAGAAAGCCTATTTAACCCACTCGTTCCGCCTGATGATCTATTTATCACTGTATAATCAAACGCCGGTGCCGGAATATGTGCGTAATGCCATCCGTTTTATGGGCCGTGGTGTGAAAGCGCAGAATTTTAAAGAGTGGTTGCTGTTCAATCAACCGGACCTGTTTATTGCCTTGCAGCGTTACAAGGTCAAAAAAGAAATTAACCGCGCAGCCTGATTCTGAAAAGTGTTTAGCAATATTGTTTATGCCTTAGCGAAATGAGAAGGTGAGACATGCAATGTGTATAAGGTTGTTGCGACATGGCAAAAGTTCTTGATAAAATTCTGATTATTAATATCTTCTCACTGCTGGCCTACCGCGGCGCTTCGTTTCTGTTTCCGCTGGCGACCTTGCCTTATCTGGCGCGCATCCTCAGCGTCGAGCAGATGGGGACCCTGGCGCTGGCGATTGCCTGCGTGCTCTATTGCAGCACCGTCTCCGACTGGGGGTTTAATGTGTTTACCACCAAAGATATTGCTCACCATCGTGATGACAAAGCGCGGGTCAGTCAGCTGTTCTGGTCGACTTTCAATGCCAAACTGATGCTGCTGGTGCTGACCAGCGGCACCTTGTTGACGGCCACCTGGTTTAATCCGGCCTGGCATCCGCTGTTCTTTATTATCCTTGCTAACTGCACCACGCTGATCGGCTCGCTGTTTTCGTTTGGCTGGCTGATGCAGGGCTTTGAGAAGCTCGGCAAAACGGCGGTGATTGCTACCTTTGGTAACTTCTGCGCCATCCCGCTGGTCTTTTTGCTGGTCAAAACGCCTGAGGATACCATACCTGGCTGGCCGCCCTGATCCCCAGTGCCGTTTCGATTATCAGTGCGGCCATCACCCTGAAGTTTGTGCTGGAGATGAAGGTGATAGGCCGTTACCGCTTTGAGCCACGCGAAATCAAACAGCGCATTACCGACAGCATGGATGTGTTTATCGCTATCGCCGGGGCCAATCTTTTTAACAGCGTCAATGTGGTGATCCTCGCGTCGTTTACCTCGCACTATATGGTCATGGTCGGTATCTACAACGGGGCAGATCGCCTGCGTAAAGCGGCGAACTCGGTGCCGGAACAGATTGGCAGTACCTTCTTCCCACGCGTCAGCCACATGTTTGGACGCGATAAGCGCGCAGCGATTGCCGCAACCCGCAAAAGTTTGCTGCTCTCCTTTTCTCTCAGCCTGTCGATTGTGATATTTACCTGGCTGTTTGCCGAATCAGGTGGTGTCACTGCTGCTGGGCAAAGTGTTTATGCCGTCGGCGGATGTGCTGCGGGTGTTCGTGCTCTGCTTCCTGTTCGGCAATATCTCGTATCCGGCCGGTTTGCAGATCCTGATCCCGCACGGCCTGGCGCGCCAGCGTATGCTGGTGATGATGGCGGCCGGGGTCATTAACGTGCCGCTTCGCTGCCTGCTGGCATGGCAGTATGGGGCGATAGGTGCCGCCTGGTCGATGGTGCTGGCGGAAGCGTCCGTCTGTATCGGCATTTTTGGCATCATGCTGCGTCGCGGTATTCTGCGTGAATACCTGTTCCCTGCACACGCCCGAATCGACCCCGTAAACGATTCCGTGGGGTAAGATCAACTCAGCTTCAGATACTTTTCCCCATCCTCGCCGTTCGATTTACTTTTGCGCCAGAGCACTTTACCATTCTTGCGCGCATTTTCCCGTGCACCGACTTTCACGATTGCTTCCGTCCTTCAGGAGAGTGCATGTTTTATCCTATCGTCCGACCGGCGCTGTTTAAACTCGACCCCGAGCGCGCGCACGAACTCACCTTTCAGCAACTGCGTTTTATGAGCGGCACACCGCTGGAAGGGTTATTCCGCCAGAAGCTGCCGTCGCGTCCGGTAACCTGCATGGGATTAACCTTTGATAACGCCCTCGGCCTGGCGGCAGGTCTGGATAAAAATGCCGAATGTATCGATGCCTTTGGCGTGATGGGTTTCGGCTTCGTTGAGGTCGGTACCGTCACGCCACGTGCCCAGCCGGGCAATGACAAACCGCGGATGTTTCGTTTAGTCGAAGCGGGCGGCATTATTAATCGCATGGGGTTCAATAATCTCGGCGTTGATCACCTGGTTGAAAACGTCAAAAAAGCGCGTTTTAAAGGGGTACTGGGGATCAATATTGGCAAGAATAAAGATACGCCGGTCGAGCATGGCAAAGAGGACTATCTGATCTGCATGGAAAAGGTCTACGCCCATGCCGGTTATATTGCGATCAATATCTCTTCGCCGAACACCCCAGGATTACGTTCACTGCAATATGGCGAAGCGCTGGACGATCTGCTGGTCTCGATCAAACAAAAACAAAAAGAGCTGGAACAGCGTCACTTAAAATATGTTCCGGTGGCGGTAAAAATCGCCCCCGACCTCACCGAAGAAGAGTTAATTCAGGTCGCTGACAGTTTAGTCCGCCACCAGATTGATGGCGTCATTGCCACCAATACCACCCTCGATCGTTCACTGGTGAGTGGCCTTAAATATGCTGAAGAGGCCGGTGGGCTAAGTGGCCGTCCGGTCCAGTCGCGCAGCACCGAGGTGATTCAGCGCCTGTCTCAGGAGCTGCAGGGTCGACTGCAAGTTATTGGTGTAGGCGGGATTGATTCTTTGACCGCGGCACGCGAGAAGATCGCAGCGGGTGCGACGCTGGTACAGATTTATTCCGGCTTTATTTATCAGGGGCCAGGATTAATTAAAGATATCGTCACGTATCTCTAAGACATTTCTTACAATCGTCGGCCGGGGGTTTTATTTATCCTTCCGGCTCGTTTATATTTTGGCCTGTTGCACGAATTTTCAGCTTTTCCTTATGTTTCTTTTTTCGCTGAATTCTGCGTGATTTTTGGCGCAGCGGTAAATACAGGGTACACTATGAAAATCAAACCTGATGATAACTGGCGTTGGTATTTTGATGCCAGTCACGACCGAACGATGCTCGACCTGGCTGACGGTATGCTTTTTCGTTCCCGCTATTCCCGCAAAATGCTCACCCCGGATGCGTTTAATGAAACCGACTTTTGTGTTGATGACGCCGCGCTCTATTACACCTTTGAAGAGACCTGTCGCCAGTGTAAGTTGAGCAGCCAGCACCGCGCTGAGCTGGTGTTGAATGCGCTGGTGGCGGCACGATTCCTGAAACCGCTGATGCCGAAAAGCTGGCATTTCTCATCTTATGCGCGGGCCCTGCAGCCGAATATTGGTGAGATGGTGCAGGTCACGCTGGCGGACAATGGCGAACCGGCACGTCTGCTGGTGGTAGAGAAGGGTGATCATGCTGCACTCTGCCTGCTGGCACAGCCCGGCCTGACGCTGGCGGGTAAATCGATGGTGCTCGGCGATGCCATCAAAGTGATGAACGACCGTCTGCAACCTTACTGTCAGGATATTATGCCGCGCTACGCCCGCGCGGTGTAAGTCAGTTCAGTTCCACATCGCCAGCCGGAATACAGCTGCAACTTAACAGGGTGTCATCCTGACCCATGGCGCTTTGCTTCAGGGCCTTCACCTCACCCGCAACCAGCCTGAGTTTACAACTGCCGCATAAACCTGCCCGGCAGGAGTAGGGGATACGGAAACCCTGCATCTCCAGCTGTTCCAGCAACACCTGCTGGTTATCACCGGTGAAGGTCTGACCCTGAAAGGTAATGTTGACGGCCGACGGCGCCTGCCGCTGGGGTTGCAGCGTCTGAACCACCTCACCCGCGCCGTAAACACGCGGCGTATGACGTTTAATAACGGTAACCTCATCGCCGGCGCGAACCACGCCCGAATTGCGGGCAATTAAATTCAGACCGAAATCGATGTCGCCGCTACCGTCCTGCGCGCTGCGAAAGCCCTGCAATGTCGCCAGTGGCTGGCCAGCCGGATGTTTATGCCCGGTCTCCGGGCTGGCGGTGGTGAACACGCAGCGGCTGCACGGTTTGGTGACCTCGAATAACACCCCGCCAATCTGAATCTCCGCCCAGCCATCTTCTTCCCAGGCTGCGGGACCGCTGATCACCAGATTCGGGCGAAACTGTTCGACACGGACGCTGGCCGGGCAGCGCTGTTGACCAGCAGGAACGGAAAGCCGTCGGCAAAGCTGAGCGGCACCGACGCGAAACTTTTGACCCGTCGGGCGGGTTGCGGACCGACCCAGCGCAGCTGCACCTCGCGCGGAAAGAACTGACTGAGCCACTGATTGGTCGCGTCTGGTGCGATACGGGCGGTGAAATGGTTGCCCCAGACTTCAGTCGGATGATACTGCCCGCTGAAATCACTGAAGCCAACGCTTGAATGGGTACCGTCCGGTGCCAGCAGCAGGCCATCCGGCAGAATCGTTGGCGTGAAACGGACCATCTCCGGGTATTGTCGCGCCGTAATAAAGGTTCCATCAGGTTCAGTCACTATGAACAGGCGATCAAACGCCAGTCCGCTGTCTGAGACCTGCGCATGCGACAGTTGCAATCCCCGCATCGACTTCACAGGATGAATAAATAAGCGGGAAAGCGTAATCATGGTGATCTCCTTGAAACCAGGCGCGCAAGACAAAAGTAGCTAACTTTATGACATAGGTCTCCGATTCGCTATAACGCGCAACAATTTTCTCAAGAGTTAAAAAGTGACGATATGAATTCTCTGTTTGCCAGTACGGCGCGTGGGCTCGAAGAGCTGTTAAAAAGTGAGCTGGACGCGCTGGGCGCGCAGGATTTGCAGGTGGTGCAGGGCGGTGTTCACTACTAGGCCGACGAGCGCGTAATGTACCAAAGCCTGATGCGGAGCCGTTTAGCCTCACGCATCCTGCTGCCGCTGGGAGAGTTTGGCGTCTACAGCGATCTGGATCTTTATCTGGGTGTGCAAAGCGTTGACTGGCCAACGATGTTCGGCAGCGACAAAACCTTTGTGGTGCACTTCAGCGGAACCAGTGATTCGATTCGCAATAGCCAGTTCGGTGCCCTGAAAGTTAAAGACGCCATTGTCGACAGCTTCACCCGCCAGAATCTGGAGCGTCCGAATGTGGATCGCGAACAGGCGGATATCCGGATTAACGTCTGGCTGAACGACGATCGTGCCAGCATTGCGCTGGATCTGAGCGGCAGTGCGCTGCATCAGCGCGGCTACCGCCAGCAGACCGGACAGGTACCGCTGAAAGAGAACCTGGCCGCGGCGATTGTGCTGCGTTCAGGCTGGCAGCCGACCACTCCACTGATCGATCCGATGTGCGGATCGGGCACATTGCTGATCGAAGCAGCACTGATCGCCTGCGATCGCGCGCCGGGCCTGTTGCGTAAGCACTGGGGCTTCACCGCATGGAGTCAGTTTAACGCCGCGCTGTGGCAGGAAGTGAAAACCAAAGCCCAGACCCGCGCCCGTAACGGCACGGCGGCGACAAAGGCACGCTTCTTCGGCTATGACAATAATGGCCGGGTGCTGGAATGGACGCAGGCCAATACCCGTCGCGCTGGCGTATTCGAACTCTTTACCTTCGCCCAGCAGGATCTGCTGAAGCTGACTAACCCGGTCGATCCGCTGATCCACGGCACGGTGCTGAGCAATCCGCCTTACGGTGAACGTCTGGAAAGCGAGCCGGCGCTGATTGCGCTGCACAGCCAGCTCGGACGCCTGATGAAGCTGCACTTTGGTGGCTGGAACCTGTCGCTGTCTAGCGCCTCGCCGGAACTGCTGAGCTGTCTGCAACTGCGCGCCGATCGCCAGTTCAAAGCGAAAAACGGTCCGCTGGATTGCGTACAGAAAAATTATCAGTTGTAGGTCGACAGCAGTGAAAGCGCGCCGGCCAGATTGCGGAAGATTATGCCAACCGCCTGCGTAAAAATCTGAAGAAGCTGGAAAAGTGGGCGCGACAGGAAGGCATTGAGTGTTAACGCATTTATGATGCCGATCTGCCTGACTACAACGTGGCGGTCGATCGCTACGCCGATTGGGTGATAATTTAGGAATATGCGCCGCCGAAAACCATCGATCCGAACAAAGCGCGCCAGCGCCTGTTCGATGTGATCAGTGCGACGCTCACCGTGCTCGAACTGCCCGCCGACCGTCTGATCCTGAAAACGCGTGAACGCCAGAAAGGCAAAGCGCAGTATCAGAAGCTGAGCGAGAAGGGCGACTATTTTGAGGTCAAAGAGTTTAATGCGCGTTTCTGGGTCAACCTGACTGATTATCTCGACACCGGTCTGTTTCTTGATCACCGAATTGCGCGCAAAATGCTGGGTCAGATGAGTCAGGGGAAAGACTTCCTTAACCTGTTTGCCTATACCGGTACCGCCAGCGTGCACGCCGGCTTCGGCGGTGCGCGCTCAACTACCACGGTGGATATGTCACGTACCTATCTGGAGTGGGCGGAGCGCAATTTACGTCTGAACGGCCTGACCGGTCGTCAGCATCGCCTGATGCAGGCGGATTGCCTGAGCTGGCTAAATGAAAGTGGTGAGAATTTTGATCTGATCTTTATCGATACGCCGACCTTCTCGAACTCAAAACGTATGGAAGAGAGCTTCGACGTTCAGCGCGATCACATGATGCTGATGCGCAACCTGAAGCGTCTGCTGCGTCGCGGCGGCACCATCATGTTCTCCAACAACAAACGTGGTTTCAAAATGGATATGGATGGTCTGAAGGCGTTGGGCCTGCAGGCGCAGGACATTACCCAAAAAACGCAGTCGCAGGACTTCGCGCGTAACCGTCAAATTCACAACTGCTGGCTGATCACTCACGTCGGTAAGGAATAAGTTTACATGTCATTAATCAGTATCCACGGCGCTTATCTCTCCTTCAGCGATGCGCCGCTGTTAGACAATACCGAACTGCACATCGAAGAGAACGAACGCGTCTGTCTGGTGGGCCGTAACGGTGCCGGTAAATCGACCCTGATTAAGATCATCAACGGCGAACAGCCGCTGGATGATGGTCGCATCGTCTATGAAACCGATTTGGTCGTTGCGCGTCTGCAGCAGGACCCGCCGCGCAATATTACCGGTTCAGTTTATGACTTCGTCGCCGAAGGCGTGGAAGAACAGGCCGAACATCTCAAGGCTTATCACGCCATTTCCCATGTGGTGATGGAAGATCCCAGCGATAAAAACCTTAATGAGATGGCGCGTCTGCAAAGCATTCTTGACCACCAGAACTTGCGGCAGCTGGAAAGCCGTATCAATGATGTGCTGGAGCAAATTGGTCTGCAGCCTGATACCGAACTTTCATCGTTGTCAGGTGGCTGGCTGCGTAAAGCGGCGCTCGGCCGGGCGCTGGTCAGCAATCCACGCGTACTGATGCTGGATGAGCCGACTAACCACCTCGATATCGAAACCATCGACTGGCTGGAAACCTTCCTGAAGAACTTCAGCGGCAGCATCGTGTTTATCTCGCACGACCGTTCGTTTATTCGCAACATGGCGACGCGAATTGTCGATCTCGACCGCGGCAAGCTGGTTTCCTGGCCGGGCAATTATGACCAGTATCTGGAAGTGAAAGAGGAAGCGCTGCGCGTTGAAGAGATGCAGAACGCTGAATTCGACCGCAAGCTGGCGCAGGAAGAGGTCTCGATCCGTCAGGGCATCAAAGCGCGTCGTACCCGTAACGAAGGCCGCGTGCGTGCGCTGAAAGCGCTGCGTCGTGAACGCTTAGAACGTCGCGAAGTGATGGGCAAAGCCAACATGCAGGTGGGCGAAGCCTCGCGCTCGGGCAAAATCGTGTTTGAGCTGGAAAACGTCGACTATGCGGTTGACGGCAAAGTACTGGTGAAGAATTTCTCTTCCCAGTTGCAGCGTGGCGATAAAATTGCGCTGATCGGCCGGTAAAACCACCTTGCTGCGCCTGATGCAGCAGCAGCTGCAAGCCGATCATGGCCGCGTGCATTCTGGCACCAAGCTGGAAGTGGCCTATTTCGACCAGCGCAGCGCCGAGCTCGGTCCGGACCATGATGGATAACCTTGCTGAAGGCAAGCAGGAAGTGCTGGTCAACGGCAAGCCGCGCCACGTGCTGGGCTACCTGCAGGACTTCCTGTTCCACCCTAAACGCGCCATGACGCCGGTGCGTGCCTTGTCCGGTGGTGAGCGTAACCGCCTGCTGCTGGCGCGTCTGTTCCTTCGTCCCAGCAACCTGATGATTCTCGATGAACCGACCAACGACCTCGACGTTGAAACGCTGGAGCTGCTGGAAGAGCTGATTGATGGCTATCAGGGCACCGTGCTGTTGGTGAGCCACGATCGTCAGTTTGTCGACAATACCGTCACCGAGTGCTGGATCTTCGAAGGCAACGGTGAGATCGGCACCTTCGTCGGCGGCTATCACGATGCCCAACAGCAGCGTGCGGCCTATAAGCAGCAGAAAGCGGGCGCCCCGGCGAAAGCAAGTAGTGCTGTGGCAAAACCTGCGGCAGAGAAAAGCGATGCTGCCAAACGCAGCGTCAACAAACTAAGCTACAACCTGGCGCGTGAGCTGGAACAGCTACCGCAAAAGCTGGAACAGCTTGAAGCGCGAATTGGCGAACTGCAGGCGAAAATGAGTCATCCGGACTTCTTTAGCCAGGCCCATGACCAGACTCAACCTGTACTGGACAGTCTGGCGCAGGCTGAGCAGGAACTGGAAACCGCTTTCGCGCGCTGGGAAGAGCTTGAGTCAATGAAAAACGGCGCGTAGAGCAAGGGATAACGGATGTGTTCAGCAGATAAAAGTGACGCGTGGATGCTCTGTCCACAATGCGATTTAATGAACAAGCTGCCGGACATCCCCGTTGGCAGCCGTGCCTCATGCCCGCGCTGCCACACTTCCCTGACGGCGAACTGGCACGAGCCGCGCAGGCGGCCAACCGGTTATGCGCTGGCAGCCTTGTTTATGCTGCTGCTGGCTAACCTGTTTCCATTTATCACCATGAAAGTGGCCGGGCTCAGCAGCCAGATCAGTCTAACAGAGATACCGCAGGTGATGGTGTCGGAGGACTACAGCAGTCTGGCGACGCTGTTCCTGCTATTTGTACAGGCGATTCCGGCGTTCTGCATGTTCACCATTCTGCTGCTGGTGAATCCGGTGCCGTTGCCCAACAGCCTGAAACTGGGGCTGGCGCGCATACTTTTTCCGTTACGCAACTGGGGCATGGCGGAAATCTTTATGGCGGGGGTGCTGGTCAGTTTCGTCAAGTTGATGGCCTACGGCGATATCGGACTGGAAACCAGCTTCTGGCCATGGTGTCTGTTCTGCCTGTTACAACTACGGGCCTTTCAGTGCATCGATCGGCGTCAGCTGTGGCAGAGTATTGCGCCACTACCCACTCTGCCGCATCGACCCAAAGTCGGCGTCATCGGCCTGCAGCAGGAGTTGCGCTCTTGTCCCTGCTGCACCGCCATTCTGCCGGCAGAACAGCGCCACTGTACCCGCTGCGGGGTGGTGGCATCAGTCCGCCGTAAACACAGTCTGCAATGGACGCTGGCGCTGCTGCTGACCTCAGTCATTCTCTATATTCCCGCTAACCTGATGCCAATTATGGTGACAGAAACGCTGGGCAGCGCTTATCCCTCCAATATTATGGCAGGCGTGATCTTATTGTGGAGCGATGGGGCCTATCCGGTGGCGCTGGTGATTTTTATCGCCAGTATTATGGTGCCGACGCTGAAAATGCTGGCGATCGGCTGGCTCTGCTGGGATGCCGGCGGACGTGGAAGGCATGATAGCCACAAGATGCACCTGATTTATGAAGTAGTTGAATTTGTTGGCCGCTGGTCGATGATCGACGTATTTGTGATTGCCGTGCTCTCTGCGCTGGTGCGCATGGGGCAATTAATGAGTGTGTATCCCGCGTGGGGGGCAGTGTTATTTGCGCTGGTGGTCATTCTGACCATGATTGCTGCAATGTCATTTGACCCGCGATTAACCTGGGATCGTGTACGCGAAAACAATATTAAGGAGTCGCGCCTTGACGGAAACTAAACACGGCCATGCAAAGGTGGAGCAGATCAAGCGCTGGTCGCCGGTCTGGATTGTCCCCATCGTCACGCTGTTAATCGGCGGATGGATTCTGTTCTATCACTTCAGCCACCAGGGTCCGGTCGTCACCCTGATTACAGAAAACGCTGAAGGCATTGAAGCAAGTAAAACCACCATCAAAAGCCGCAGCGTTGATGTCGGTGTGGTCGAGAGCGCAGTGCTGAGCGACGATCTGCATCACGTAGAAATCAAAGCCCGCCTCAATGCCGGTATGGGAAAACTGTTGCACAAAGACAGCGTTTTCTGGGTAGTTAAACCGCAAATTGGTCGTGAAGGCATCAGCGGGCTGGGAACCCTGCTGTCGGGTGCCTATATTGAATTACAGCCGGGCACCAAAAGTGAAGCGCCAGAACAGTTTAACCTGCTGGATGCGCCACCTTTAGCGCCGCCGGATGCTAAAGGCATCCGCATTATCCTCGACAGCAAAAAAGCCGGCCAGCTGAATCCGGGCGATCCGGTGCTGTTCCGTGGCTATCGCGTTGGTACGGTAGAAACCAGCACCTTCGATACCGATAAACGCATGATGACCTATCAGCTTTTTATCGCGGCGCCGTATGATCGGCTGGTGACCACCAATGTCCGCTTCTGGAAGGACAGCGGCATCGCCGTCGATATGTCTGCCTCTGGTATGCGGGTGGAAATGGGATCGCTGACCACGCTGTTCAGCGGTGGCGTCAGCTTTGACGTGCCGGATAGCTGGGATCTGGGCCAAGTCGCACAGAATCAGTCTAATTATCATCTGTTTGACGATCAACGCAGCATTCAGGATTCGCTGTACACCAACCATATCGATTATCTGTTGTTCTTTACCGATTCGATTCGTGGCCTGCAGGCCGGTGCGCCGGTTGAATTCCGCGGCATTCGCCTCGGTACGGTATCTGAAGCGCCGCTGATGAAAGCGGGTCTGGATCAGGCGCTGAACAATGATTATCGGGTGCCGGTGCTGATTCGCATCGAACCGGATCGCTTTATCAGCCGACTGGGCGAAAACTTCGATCTGCAACAGCACCTGCAGGATGGTAAGAAACGCGGCCTGCGTGCCACGCTGAAAACCGGCAACCTGCTGTCAGGTGCGTTATACGTTGATCTCGACTTCTACGACAATGCTCCGGCGTATAAAGGGCCGCAGAAAGTGTCGGGTTATGAAGTGATCCCGACCGTCAGCGGTGGCCTGAGTCAGATTCAGCAGAAGCTGATGGCGGCGCTGGATAAGATCAACGGACTGCCGCTTAACGGTATGATTAACGAAGCGACCGGCACGCTGAAAGAGAGTCAGAAAACGATGCGTGAGCTGAACCGCAGCATGAAAGGACTGCAGCCAGGCTCGCCAGCGTACAGCAAGCTGGTCGGGGATATGCAGCGACTCGACCAGGTGCTGCGTGAACTGCAGACGGTGCTGAAGACGCTGAATACCAAGAGCAACGCGCTGGTGTTTGAGGCGAAACCGGGACAGGATCCCCAGCCTAAGAGGGCAAAACAGTGAAAAAAGGAATAATACTCTCTGCCGCGCTGCTGCTGAGTGCGTGCAGCAGCACTATCGATAATACTTGGTATCAGCTGCCCTCCGGGGCGGCACCGATGAAGGTCAGCAGTAGCAGCACGACTGAAGCGCAACCGATGCTGTGGGTACAGCAGGTTACGGTGCCTGATTATCTGGCGGGCAACGGGCTAGTCTATCAGACCAGTGACGTAAAATATGTTATCGCCGCCAATAATCTTTGGGCCAGCCCGCTCGATCAGCAATTGCAGCAAACGCTGATTACCAACCTCAGCAAAGCCCTGCCGGGCAGACTGGTCGCCGGTACGCCGATAGGCGCACAGCACGATACCCTGAACGTGACCATCACCGGCTTCCAGGGCCGCTATGACGGCAAGGCGGTGATCAGTGGAGAGTGGACGCTGGAACATCAAGGTCATCTGACCAAGCAGGCGTTCAATCTTACGCTGCCACAGAACGAAGATGGCTACGATGCGCTGGTCAGAACGCTGGCGGTGGGCTGGCAGCAAACCGCCCAGCAGATCGCTAACAGTACGGTTGCCTTAAATTAAGAAGTGTATGAATAAATAAGCTAAGCCCCTGTTTTTTCGTTAAGCACTATCGACGAAAAACAGGGGCTTTTTTATTAGCTTAATCAGCGAGATAGTGTTGATGTGTGCATCACAAAATAGCGCAATTTTGTCAGACAGAGGTCACATTTATGACACTTGCGTGAAGATTGCGCATTGATCTTTAGGCGCGTAGCGGGTAGAACATTAGATTAGTTAGAGTGGTTGAACATTAATTCGCCACCTTTTTCTTTTTTCTTTCCACCAGATTCCACAGACCTTACATGAGGGACACGGAGTATGAAGAGACAGAAACGAGACCGCCTCGAACGCGCCCATTCACGTGGTTATCAGGCAGGCATTACTGGACGCTCAAAAGAGATGTGTCCGTATCAGATGATTGACGCTAAGTCTCACTGGTTGGGAGGTTGGCGACAAGCCATGGAGGACAGGTCGGTAGCTGCTTAACCGGATGCCACTGAAAAGGGAATATAACCTCCGCTGCGCGCGGAGGTTTTCATTTCTGGGGGGAAACGCTTAAAAAGCCGCCGTATCTTTGAACAGGCCTACTTTCAGATCGCTGGCGGTGTAAATCAGGTTGCCATCGACCAGCACTTCGCCATCGGCAACGCCCATCACCAGTTTACGGTTGATGACGCGTTTGAAGTGGATACGGTAAGTGACCTTTTTTGCCTCAGGCAGAACCTGACCGGTAAATTTCACTTCACCCACGCCCAGCGCACGGCCTTTACCTTCGCCGCCCAGCCAGCCCAGATAGAAACCGACCAGCTGCCACATGGCATCCAGGCCTAAGCAACCTGGCATGACCGGGTCGCCAATAAAGTGGCAGCCGAAGAACCAAAGGTCAGGATTAATATCCAGCTCTGCTTCAACAAAGCCTTTATCATATTTGCCGCCGTCTTCGGTCATCTTGACCACGCGGTCCATCATCAACATGTTGCCTGACGGAAGCGGCGGACCATTTTCGCCAAACAGTTCACCACGACCTGACAGAATCAGATCTTCCTTGGTATAGGATTCGCGTTTATCTACCATGTTTACAATAAGCCTTTTTTTAGTGAATCACGAATATTAGCGAACAGTTGTACGCTGAGCAAATCGGATTAACGGTGGTTAAACCAGTTAAGCCAGCGTAGTACCCATGGACGGTGCGGCACGTCCGACTGGTGCGGTTGGCTAATACGTTCCTGAATGGTGCGCAGCAGGCTGTCGCCTTCACTATCCTCAGTATCCCAGACTTTGCCGGTCAGCAGCGGCAGTGCTTCATCAGCACGTTCAATCGCCCAGATATGGAAGCGACCTTGTTCAACCGCGCTGACCACGGCCTGATTCAGACTCAGATGGCGCACGTTGCAGGCGGGAATAATCACGCCCTGCTGGCCGGTCAGTTCACGCTGGTGGCAAATATCGAAGAAGCCTTCGATTTTCTCGTTCAGCCCGCCGACCGGTTGCACATTACCAAACTGATCGACCGAGCCGGTAACCGCAATTTGTTGATTGACCGGCTGGTTTGCCAGCGCGCTGATCAGTGCACACAGCTCTGCCAGCGAGGCGCTGTCGCCGTCGACTTCAGAATAGGATTGTTCAAACACCAGCGAAGCCGAGAAGGGCAGCTGTTGCTCCAGTTCCAGCTCGGCAATCAGATAAGCCTGCATAATCATCATGCCTTTCGCATGAATATTGCCGCCCAGCTCTGCTTTGCGTTCAACGTCGGTAAATTCACCGTCGCCGGGATGCACTACGCAGGTAATACGTGACGGATCGCCCCAGGCGCGTGGATGGCCGGGATACTCCACCACTGACAGGCCGTTAATCTGGCCGACCACTTCGCCTTCGGTCTCAATCAGGATCTGTTTCAGCAGGATCTCATCGCGCATCCGCTCGTTGAGATAATTTTCACGCCACAGGCGCGCTTCCAGCACATCACGCAGCGCTTCCGCATTAAGCTTTTCGCCCATCAGCGCTGACTCACGCATCTGGTGTTGTAACCAGCGTGGGCAGAGCGGTAACGTTTCCTGATCGCCGCTGAAGCGCACGCCTTCTTTAATCAGTTCCGGCCAGAAATCCGCTTCCGGTAATGGCAACCCGGCTTGCTGCGCTAGCTCAGCAGTCCAGCAGCACCAGGCGAGCATGTCATCTTCATCCAGAACCTGAATGTTCTCTTCAAATTCGGTGTAGATCGCCATTTCATGTGCTTCAGGATCGAGTTCCTGAAAATCAGCCAGCGCTTCACGATCGCCGCACAGGACCAGATTTAACCGCAGTGGCAACGGCGGGATAGCGATCGGCAGCGGACGACGTTCATCCTGAGAGGTCCAGTCGACATAACCCTGCTCGATGTATTTCTTCAGGCGTAACCAAAGAATCGGCTGGGTCATAAAACTGCGCAGCGAGAGCACCAGTGTGCCGCCGTTAGCGCGATGGATCAGGCCCGGCTCAAGCTGAATGCGATCTTTATGCTGACGCACACAGCCAAACAGCTGTTCGGTCTCAATCCAGTCGGCGAAATGAATACCGCCCTGACTGGTGAAAGGGCGCTGCGGGTCGGAAGGGGGCTGCAGCGTGACGTTGTCGGCCATGATACGGTAATCACCGCCATACAGCGTGGTGTTGTCCTCCATCACCCGCTGAGCCGCTTGGGCTATCAGCGCTAGGTAGTCGCGATTTTCCTGGCTGCGAACCAGCAGTAACGGGAATCCCTGCGTCTGGTGGTGTAAATGTGCCAGTGCATTCAGCAATCGGGGCTGTACCGTTGCCAGAGCATCGGTTTCTTCATCAGCAATTCGGGAGAAAACGGATTGGTATTGTGCGCTATCCGGCTGTAAGGTTTGCCACGTAAGTTGGGTGCTGGTCAAAATAATCGCATTTGTCTGATTTAAGAAAAGCGAGATTATACAGGATTCACCATTGTTAAGCACTGCAGACTTCCTGTTGAAGATGTGACGCTGGCAGCATGTTTTTCGTTGCTGCATCCGGGAAAAAAGCTGTTATTCTTAGCTCGTTACGTGATCACGATGAGATTCCGATGAAATACCAGCAACTCAAAAATCTTGAAATTGGATGGAAATGGAAATACCTGGTGAAAAAACATCGGGAGGGTGAACTGATCACGCGTCACCTTGAATTAAGTGCGGCGAAGGCAGCAGTCGACAAGCTGCTGGCGATGGAAAACAATCCGGTAACGGTCAACGAATGGATTGCTGAGCATATTCATGCCGATCTCGATAACCGGCTTAAGCAGACCATCCGTGCGCGGCGCAAACGCCATTTCAACGCTGAGCATCAGCATACGCGGAAGAAGTCGATTGACCTGGAGTATCTGGTCTGGCAACGACTGGCAGGACTGGCGCAGCGGCGTAACAGTACCTTGTCTGAGACGGTTGTTCAGTTGATTGAAGATGCCGAACGCAAAGATAAATATGCAAACCAGATGTCGAGCCTCAGAGAAGATCTGCAGGCGATTCTCGGTAAGTCTGGCTCACAAAAAGAGTAACTAAGACCGGCATAGCTTGGCAGTTTTGCCGGCAGACTGGCATAAAAAACCCCGCCTCAGCGGGGTTTTTTTATTACGTATAAACTTAAGCCTGTGGCTGAGTTACAACGTCTTTGATGCCTTTAACGTCGATTTCAACACGACGGTCCGGCGCCAGGCAGTCGATCAGGGCATTGCGGCCTTTCACGCTGTCACAGGTGTTGCCGGTAACTGGGTTAGATTCACCCATGCCACGTGCAGAAATCTTGTTAGAAGGGATACCTTTAGTAGATACCAAGTAATCTGCTACTGACTGAGCACGTTTCTCAGACAGTTTCTGGTTGTACTGCTCTGAACCGATGCGATCGGTGAAGCCCAGTACGACAACGGAACCATCTTTAGGATCCATTGAGCTCAGCTGGCTGTACAGCTGATCCAGAGCCTGCTGGCCTTCTGGCTTCAGGGTAGCTTTGTTGAAGGTGAACAGAACATCAGACTTCAGAGTGAAACGCTTGGTTTCAACAACTGGCGCTGGTGCTGGAGCCGGAGCAGGAGCAGCCTCATCCTGACCGAAGCGGTATGAAACGCCTACGCTCAGCATGCCGTTGTCTGGACGGGTACCAACGGTCTGTGCATCACCGATGTTGTTAACCCACTGGTAATCCAGACGGGTAGCCCAGTTTTTGGTCAGCGCATACTCAACACCAACTGCTGCCAGTGGAGAAACACCGGTATCGTGGTTGCTGATGCGGCCATTAACTGGGTTAGTCTGCGTTGAGTCTGCACGCCATACCATGCCGCCCAGACGAGTATACACGTCCAGATCGTCATAAATTGGGTAGCTCAGTTTGGCAGCCAGCTGAACGCCTTGTGCTTTGAATGCGCCGTTAGTCACGTCGAATGCGCCGTCAGTCACGTTGCCTTTATTAGGCATACGACCCAGCCAGTCATAGCCCAGCTCGAATCCCAGGTATGGATTTGCCTGGTAACCAACGAATGCACCTGCACCCAGCTGGCTTTCGTGAGTTGGACCGTCATTGTTTTGGTAACCGTTACCGTAGTAACCAGTGTCATGATACTGAGACCAGCCCAGTTTAGCACCGGTGTACCAGGTGTCGTCTTTCGGAGCGGCCTGCGCTACGGTAGCGAAGCCAGCCAGTGCCACTGCAATTGCGATAGCTGTCTTTTTCATTTTGCGCCTCGTTATCATCCAAATAGGCAATGAGCAAAAAGGTTGCTCTTGGTTTAATCCTTCGCCGGGTCAAAACGCTCGCTTATGACTCTACCGCAAAAAAACGGAGGTTGGAGGTTATTGAGCACCCTGGCGAGATAAAGTCTACAACGAGATTGGAAACTTACAAGTATGATGTGAGGCGCTTCTGTAAAAAACAGAGATTTATACACAAATTCTAACAATTAGCCTGGTATTATTGTCGTGGCTCAATGCCCAAAAAACCTGCTAAACCATTGTCAACGCTCGAACTAACAGAATCAGTGGTTTAGTGACGACAGATAAGAAATATAGCTTGAGAAACTTCCGATTTTTATTTAATGAAACAAATCCGACTGAATTTTTAGCGCGTTTTGTGGTCCGATAGGCGCTTCGGGTGTTCCACTCGAACGTAAAATTAATCCCAGGGCATCACCTTCAGCCGCTGCATTTTCCAGTCGACGTCGTTCATCTTCATCAAGTTCATACGCAATCCATGCCAGAACGACACTGCAATTTCCGGTACGCAGCGCTTTAATCATCGCTTCAACCGCCTTCAGACGCTCAGAATCAGCAATATGCATGCTCTTATCCAGCGGCAGGCCGGACTGCTGTAGCCAGGCGCGATTCAGCTTATGCGCAGGGGTTAACCACAGTTGCCAGCGCGACTGCTGACTCAGCTGCTGCAACAGCGGTAATAGTAACATCTGCATCATTCCGGTCTGCTCCACTATAGCGTAACTCAGTAATCCAGCCATGCTGAGAAGCGGATACGGAAGAGGACGCAATGATGGGCATAGCGTGCATTTTTCGGATGTTGTGTTCGCATAAGTTAATCACTCAGCAGTGGACTGTATGAATATACAGTACTGGCGTTCCGCATAAAGATCAACCCAAATTTCTGACAACGCCTCGCAAAAACGTCACAAGTTTAGCTGAACCGCTATTAATTCATTGAACCGAGTAAGGCTTTTTCTTATCTTCTAATTGTCTGAAACCAAACATAATTTCAGACATTTCTCTAACATGGAGGTGGTGTGATGAAAAAGTTAAATCCGATCATTGAACGTTCCCGGGCGCAGCTGGCCCCGCTGGGCACGATCGAGTCGCGAACCCAGTTTGGTGGCTATGCGCTGGCTGTCGAACGCGTGGTTTTTGCTTTGGTTAATAATGACGCACTCTATCTGCGCGCCAGTGAGCCGCTGCGTGAATACATCGCGCAGCGCCCGCTGGAGCCGTTAATCTTTCGTAAGCGTGGCGTGTTGGCCAGCCTCAACGACTACCGGGTGGACGACGCGTTATGGCATACGCCAGCGCATCTGCTGACGTTATCTGCCGCGTCACTCGAGACCGCGAGGTCCGATCAGCAGCATAAGCAGTTATCACTGCGCTTAAAAGATCTGCCCAATCTCAGCCTGCGTATGGAGATGATGTTGCATGAAGCGGGTATTCTGAACGTTCAGCATCTTTATGATATCGGCGCTAAGCAGTGCTGGCTGAAGCTGAAAGCGGTTAACCAGCATATTGGGTTACAGACGTTGCTGGCGCTGGAGGGTGCGATATCAGGTCATCATTATGCCGCCCTGCCGCAGACGGTCAGGGCGGAACTCAATGCCTGGTTCCAGCGCACCGTGCTGATGACGCTGAATCCCAAAGGCGGCGTAAACTAATCGGCGTTAAGCGTGCGGCGCAGGCGAGTGACCTCAGGCATCAGCGCTACCAGCAAGCCAAGTTGCTGCAATACCAGTGGTGCGCGCGTATCCGCATCGGCAGCCAGCTGACTAATGCGCTGGGCCAGTTGATGACGCATTGTCTCAGCCTGTTGATCGCTGACAACGTCCGTTTGCAGCACATCCTCAACATAACAGACCGTATCATCCAGCAGCTTGAGCAGTTCCGGCTCGCTAATTTTATCGCGATGCGCACCCAGCGCAGAGATGTAACTCAGGAAAGAGTGATTTGAGCACAGCAGCTGAAAAGCGGATTCACGCATCGCCTGACTGGTGCGGCTTTCACTGCTCATGTTGGAAACCACCGACGCCAGTTCGGCACCGGCATTATGCGCATCCCGTCGGGCAATGCGATAAGCCAGCCGGTTATCTTTGCCCTGATGGTATTGCTCCATAATCGCATCCAGATAGCGGCAGTTGGCCTGCAAGGTGCGTTCTGCAACCCCCGGTAACTGACGGAAGCGCCAGTCTGGCCAGATAAACGCGACGGCCAGCCAGGCCAGACCGCAGCCCAAAAGCGTGTCGACCACCCGCGGTAAAGCGACTTCAAACCCTTCGCCGAGCAGGTTAAAACAGAGCAGTACCAGCAGCGTGATAAACAGCGTCGCCTGCGCATACTGCACCTGCCGGAAGGCGAAAAATAGCACGCCGCTGATCACGATCAGGATCAGTTGTCCTTCAACCGAGGGCACCAGCCAGAGCACCGGCAGACCAATAGCGATCCCTGCCAGCGTCCCGCCAATGCGCAGCGCCAGCCGCCGCTGTGTTGCATTGTAATTAGGCTGACAGACAAACAGGCTGGTCAGCAGTATCCAGTAGCCTCGGTCCAGCCCGATGATTTGAATGAAGCCGTAACCGATACACAGCACCGCAGACATCCGAACCGCGTGACGGAACAGCGCCGAGGCGGGGGTAAGGTGACGACTGAAGCGCAGCCTGATGTCGCTCCAGCCGCTCAGGCCTTCGCGTGACAGCAGATTGTCGCTGTGCTGGGGATCGTCGCCAGCCAGCGTCTGCTCTGATTCAATAGAGGCCAACTGGGCGTCAATTGCCCGCAGGTTGCACAGCAGCCAGTAAAGCGCGCGGGTGTGAGTGGCCTCCGGCTCGCGCTGCTCAAGGTGTTCTATGGCTTTTTGCAGCCGTTCAAATCCCCGCTCAAACCGGCTGTTGTGCACCCAGCGTTCACGCATCAAAATAGAGTGCGCCAGCTGCCGACAGGCCTGGGCCTGCATATTGAGTAAGCGCTGGAAGCGGAACAGGATCTCGTTGTAGCGCCAGTCGCCACGTAGCAGATGATACTGCAGGTGAGAGGAGCTGGCGCGTTCGTGGATATCCTGCGCCACAAAGTAGTAGTGCAGACTACGCCGGGTACCGCGTGAACCGCGATCGCCACGCAGCCGACTTTGCAGAGTGGTCTTGGTCAGATTGAGCTGGGCGACGAGCTGGCTGTTGACCATCGCGGCATCAATGAAGGTGGCATCATCCTGTTCGCCGGCATCCGGATCGAACAGATTGGCTTTGGCATCCAGATAACGCGCCAGCTGGGAAAAACTGCCCGCCAGTTGTTCCTGAACCGGCCGTACCGGAAACATCAGTTGACCGAGCAGGGTCAGCAGGTCGTACCAGAGCGCGCCCACCAGCAACAGAATCGGCTGCATATACCACTGGCTGAACAGCCCGATGCCGAGCATGGTATAGACCGCAATCAGCAAGGCACCAAAGGCAATGGTGGCGTAGCGTTGACCGAGCCCCCCCAGCAGAATGAAGCCCCAGGTGGAGAGCGCCAGTCCGGCAATAAACGCCAGCGGGTAGGGAAACAGCAGTTCAACCGACACCGAAGCGATACAGAAACAGAGCTGGGTGATCAGCAGATTCTTCAGCCGCCCGGCCAGCCGATCGTCAAGATCCGCCAGCGCCGCGGCCACCACGCCAAGCGTCAGCGGGATGGTCCACTCAATCTGGTGTAGCCACCAGGGAATGGCGGCACATCCGCTCAGCGCAAACAGAATGCGCAGCAGGTCGCGCCAGGTGCTATTAAACAGATACTGCCGCCAGCCGGGCAGGCTTTTCGACATCATACTAATAGCGACGGGCATTGGCTTCGCGCGCGGCACGCGCCTCTTCCACCGATACGACGCGGCGTCCTACCGGCCACAGTGCAATTGCGGCAATTTTGAAGTTAGCGATGCCGACTGGAATGCCGATGATGCTGATGCACTGCACAATGCCGACCGAAATGTGCGACAGGCAGAGCCACCAGCCAAAGAAGATCAGCCAGAAGATATTCAGGAAGGTTCCGCCGGTGTTCATGATGTGACTTCTGTTTTCCGGGCGCAGCACGTCGACATGCACCGCTTCGTTGCCAAATGGCAACAGCGACAGTTTGGTGATTTCCCAGCAGGAGCGGGTCAGCGGCAGGGTAAAAATCAGCACAATGCTGATTAAGGTGGCAAACAGCCAGCTTAGGGTGGTGAAAAAGCCACCCAGAACAAAATTAAGAACGTTTAATACGGTGCGCATGACATTTTTTTCCTTTCGCATTCCGCAAGATGTGACGCCAAGTTTAGCCTGTTTTAAGGCTGGAGCGCCAAGGGTCTGACAGGTAAACTCCCCCTAATCCTATTCTCTGTCGTTGGTGTCGGCGTGGAACTGAAAGCAACCTCCATGGGCAAACGACTTGCCCAGCATCCTTATAATCGGGTCCGTCTGATGGCGGCTGGCGTTGAAGTCAGCGGCGATAAGCATGAGTACCTGATCCCTTTTAACCAGCTGCTGGATATCACCTGCAAACGCGGGCTGGTGTGGGGAGAGCTGGAATTCTTACTGGCTGACGAAAAAGTGGTCCGGCTGCACGGAACGGAATGGCTGGAAACACAGCGTTTTCACCACTACCTGCTGCAATTCTGGCAGCAGTGGAGCTTGGAGATGAGCGAGGTGTGCCGCGAGGTTTTGCAGGCTCTGCGTAGCGAGATTGAGACGTTTAGCACACAGGATCGCTGGCTCAATCGCAGTGAGCTGCAGGGGTTAAAAGCGCAGATCGTGAAACAGTTTGATGCCTTACCCTTGCCGCTGACCCGACTCAATGAGTTTGTCGCCTGTCGTGATGATCTGGAATTTTGCCAGCGCTGGCTGGATCAGGGCGAGACGGTACTGCGTCAGCGTAATAGTGACTGGACCGCCACCATGCTGACGCGTTATCACGACTTCTTCGCCAGCGTGGAAACGACGCCGCTTAATACAGCCCAGTGCGAAGCCGTGGTGAACGGTGAAGCTTCGCTGCTGGTGCTGGCGGGCGCCGGTAGCGGAAAAACCTCGGTACTGGTGGCACGAGCGGGCTGGCTGATGCAGCGCAGGCTGGCCAGCTCCGATCAAATCTTGCTGCTGGCCTTTGGCCGGCAGGCTGCGGAAGAGATGAACGATAGGATCCAGACCCGACTGGGCGCCAGCGACATTCAGGCGCGTACCTTTCACTCGCTGGCGCTGCACATTATTCGCGAAGGCAGTAATAAACAGCCGGCGATCAGTAAACTGGAGAGCGATACTGACGCTCGCCGGGCCTTACTGATTCAGCACTGGCGTCAGCAGTGCAGTGAGAAGAAAGCGCAGGCCAACGGCTGGCGGCAATGGCTGCGCGACGAGCTGGGATGGGAGCCACCGGACGGTGCGTTCTGGCAGGATGACCGGCTGGCTAACCGGCTGGCAACGCGGCTGGAGCGCTGGCTGAGCCTGATGCGCATGCACGGCGGTGCTCAGGCGGCGATGATCGCTGGGGTGCCGGACGAAACGCGCGACCTGTTCAGCAAACGTATCAGGCTAATGGCGCCGCTGCTGAAAGCCTGGAAGAGTGCGCTGAAAGAGGAGGGCGCAGTTGATTTCTCCGGCCTGATTCACCAGGCGATTGCGATTCTGGAAAAGGGCCGCTTCATCAGTCCGTGGAAACATATTCTAGTCGATGAATTCCAGGATATTTCTCCGCAGCGAGCCGCGCTGCTGACCGCATTACGCCAGCAGAATAAGCGTACCTCGTTGTTCGCAGTGGGAGATGACTGGCAGGCGATCTACCGTTTCAGCGGGGCAGAGATGTCGCTGACCACCGCCTTTCATCACTATTTTGGCGAAGGCGATCGCTGCGTGCTGGATACCACCTATCGCTTCAACGATCGCATTGGAGAGATTGCCAATCGCTTTGTGCAGCAAAACCCGCAGCAGTTACGTAAACCGCTTAACAGTGTGACCAAAGGGAATAAGAAGTCGATTTCGCTGCTGGCGCAGGATCAACTCGAAGGATTGCTGAACAAGCTCAGCGGCTACGCAAAACCGGAGGAACGCATCCTGCTGCTGGCGCGCTACCACTATCTGCGGCCGGAACTGCTGGATAAAGCGAAAACCCGCTGGCCAAAGCTTAAGCTGGATTTCATGACGATTCACGCTAGTAAAGGACAGCAGGCAGATTACGTCATTCTGCTCGGCTTACAGCAGGGGAAAGAGGGTTTTCCCGCGGCAGCGCGCGAATCGATCATCGAACAGGGACTGTTACCTCAGCCGGAAGCGTTTCCGGATGCAGAAGAGCGACGTCTGGCCTATGTGGCGCTGACGCGGGCGCGTCAGCAGGTCTGGCTGATGTTCGATAAAGCGCAGCCGTCGGTGTTTGTCGAACAGTTCCGCGAACTCGGTGTGCCGGTGCTGCGCAAAGCCTGAGTTACTTCAGGCGTTCTGCCATGTAGCGCTGATAATCGGGGATCATAATATCAACCGCGCCACTAAACAGCGGCGACTGAATAATAAAGTCGGCAGTTGAGCGGTTGGTGGCGACCGGAATGTTCCACACGGTCGCCAGACGCAGCAGCGCTTTGACGTCCGGATCGTGCGGCACCGCATTCAGCGGATCCCAGAAGAACATTAGCGCATCAATTTCGCCTTCGGAGATCATCGCACCGACCTGCTGGTCACCGCCCATCGGGCCGCTCAGCATAGCGTTAACGGTTAAGCCAGTATGACGATTGATCAGCGTACCGGTGGTGCCGGTGGCGTAAAGGGTATGCGGTTCGAGTGCGGCCTGGTTTTGTTTAACCCAGTCGAGTAACGCGGCTTTGCAGTGGTCATGGGCAACCAGTGCGATATGTTTTTTTATGCCGAGGGTACGAACGGTTTGTTCCATAAAGGCTTCCTGATAAGTCTCATGCGGAAGAATCGGTGGCATGAGTTTACCCCTGGCCTTTCCTCTCTATCAACTCGTACGTAACATTTTGACCAGTGTCATAAACTGCTGGCGGGTCGCTTCATCAAAGCGCTGAAACCAGCGGTGTAGCGAGGGCAATTCCGCCTGGGTGGTCCAGGCAAGATCGGCGGTTAACCGGGCGGAGGAAGAGGACGTCTTCACCAGCCGGGCAAACTGCGGCACGGAGGCGATTTGACCGGTGCGATTATAGTTGAGCATCGCCTTTTCCATATCCGCGCTGGCGCTGGCCGGCAGATGGTCGCGCATACTGACAATCTCTTTGCCGTGCTCATCCACCAGTTGGAAATTGAGGGTGCGATCGAAATGGTAACGCTCGCGTTTGGTCTCCAACGGCGGCAACTTAATGGTGATGGTTTTGGCAGCGGCGGTAAACGTGACGATCATCGGCACCGACTGGTAGCGCTGAACCGTATCCGGTCGATCGTTGCGCAGTTTTTCAACCCGGAACAGAAACTGATGCTGACCGCGATCCAGCTCTAAGCTGTCAGCGCCTTTGAGGAGCGAGCCCGAAATTTTTCGGCCATCCAGCACTAACAGGTCAATCTGCGGATCGAGCTTTAAGGTGATAGCAGAACAAGACGCCGAGACGAGGAGTGTTAACAGCCCCGTGACAGCCAGCGACAGCTTCATTTCAACTCCAGTAGCAGTGGGCGCGAGGGAAGGCGTGTAGCAAATTCTTACATTATGGCAGTTAATTTACATTTGAACATATTTATTCGTGCGCCGGTTCAATTAATTTCGCTGCCGGCTTAGCCGTGAATGATCAGGCCAATCTACACTCAACGCAGGCCAGAAAGGAGATAACAATGAACGATCAGACAATTCGTGATGTGCTGACACGCGCCCGGCGTATCGCTTTGGTAGGCGCAAGCGACCGCCCGGAACGCCCGAGTTATGGGGTGATGAAGTATTTACTCGATCAGGGTTATGAGGTAATCTTGGTCAGTCCGAAACTGGCGGGCAAAACGCTACTGGGACAGCAGGCTTGTGCCACCCTGGCTGAGGCGCCCGGGAAAATGGATATGGTTGATGTGTTTCGCAATTCTGAAGCCGCATGGGGCGTGGCGCGGGAAGCGATCGCGGCGGGCGCGGATACGCTATCGCTGCAGCTGGGGGTGATCTAATGAACAGGCGGCAGTGCTGGCACAGGATGCGGGCATGGCGGTGATTATGGATCGCTGCCTGAAAATTGAGATCCCGCGTCTGGGAATCACGCGTTAACTGAGCAGGCGTGGCGGCAGACCGTGCCGCCACAGATTAATGTCGCAGATGAGGGGCCTGCAATTGCTGGCGGACTGACGCAGCCAGTTCGTCCATTGACGGCTGTTCCGGATGCTCAACGCTGGTTTCGCCGGCAAGCTGAATCTCAGCAACGTAGGTATGTACCTGATCGCCTTCCTCATCTTCCATCACTACATGATACCAGGGCGCGCTGTGCAACTTCTCTTCCGCGCCAACGTCTTCAATTTTAGGCTCATCTAACGAGTATTCCGGATCGACATCGACGATAACGCCCAGCACACCGGACAAACGATGACGAACCTGCTGACCAATACCAAATTTACTGGCAATCATAGTGACCTCCGAAAAAAGTACTCCCTATCCAATATGGGGTCAGGAGCCATTTTTTCAAGTCACATTACCCGGCAGGCGAAATCTTTCAGATAGAGACCTTCCGGATAGCTGGCAATAACCGGATGGTCAGCCGCCTGACGGAACTGCTCAATGAACTGCACCTCGTGTCCAGCATCCAGCGCCGTGTCGGCGATAATCTTCGTGGAACAGATCGGCCGCCATCAGGCCGGAGCAGGAGAAGGTCAGCAAAATGCCGCCTAGGTTGAGCAACTGGATCGCCAGCATATTGATATATTTATAGCCGCGACAGGCGCCCATCAACTGGCTTTTATCCTCAACAAACTTCGGCGGATCCATGATGATCAGATCAAACTTTTTGCCCGCGTAACGGTAACGACGCAGCAGTTTGAACACGTCATCCCGTTCAAAACGGGCGCGCGCCACATCCAGCGCATCCTGTGAGGTATCAACGCTGATCACCTTTTTACAGCCGCCTATCAGGGCAGAGACGGCAAATCCACCGGTATAGGAGAAGCAGTTCAGCACCCGTGCATCTTTGGCGTAGCGGCGCGTTGCCAGACGGCTGTCGCTCTGATCGAGGTAATAGCCGGTTTTATGGCCGCCCTGAATATCCACCAGCAGCTTCATGCCATGTTCGGTAACCGGCAGCAGTGGCGGCGGGATCTCACCGGTAACGGTGCCTTGCGCCAGTTCCAGTCCCCCTTTCTTACGTACCGCGACATCAGAACGGTCATAGATGGCGCAGCCCGGGAAGCAGTGCTGCAAGGCAGAGATAATCGCCGGACGCTGATATTCCGCCCCGGCAGATAACAGCTGCATCACTAAAAAGTTGCCGAAGCGGTCGATGCTGACGCCGGGTAAACCGTCTGATTCACCGGACACCAGACGGTAGCTGTTCAGGCCATCACGGGCAGCCAGCCATTTACCGTTACTGTCGCAAACATCAATGGTTTCGCCCAGTTGCGCTTTGCCTTCCATACGGGCAACCGCACCCGAAAAGACCCAGGGGTGGCGACGGAGCAGGGACTTTTCACGTCCCTTCGCGAGAATCAATCTAACTGTCATAGTTTGCTATGCTTACCTGAAAAAATGAGGCGCCATTGTCCGGTGGATAACGGGAAAATGCAACGAACAGCAGCAGGAGTGAAAAATGTCATTAGCCTGTGTCAAAGCGTGGGTTCACAGCCGCGTACAGGGCGTCGGTTTTCGTTACAGCACCCAGGCCCAGGCAAATACGCTCGGCCTGCAGGGATATGCGCGTAATCTGGACGATGGCAGTGTCGAAGCTCTGGCCTGCGGTGAGTCTGAACAGGTCGATGCGTTAATCAGTTGGCTAAAAGCGGGCGGGCCGCGCAGCGCCCGGGTCGACCAGGTGCTGGAACCACATCAACCTGCTCAGCCACCGCGTGGTTTTACCACCGGTTGACTAACCGTCGTGCTATAAGCATTTGGCCGGTTTGGGCAGGCCGGCGATTTTGGTCGCCTGTTTGGCCGGCCCTTCAGGAAACAGACGAAACAGATAGCGGCTGTTGCCTTTCTCTTCGCCATATTTCTGCGCCATTGCCTTAACCAGCATCCGCACCGCCGGCGAGGTGTTGTATTCGAGGTAAAACGCCCGCACAAAATTTACCACTTCCCAGTGCGCCTCGGTCATCACGATACCTTCTTGGTCGGCGATGTGGCTGGCCAGAGCCTCACTCCAGTCGTCACGATGCTTCAGGTAGCCTTCGGCATTGACGGCGATTTCGTTACCGTTGAAATTCACGTTTGATCCTCTTGATTAATCACGGCGCAGTTTACCAAATTCGCCCGCCAGAAAAAGCAAAAACCCCGCCGAAGCGGGGTTGAGCAGATTTCGTCGGTGATAGCCGGTTAGTTACTGCGCGAGAAACCGAGGATGCTCAGCAGGCTGATAAACATGTTATACAGCGAGACATACAGGCTGACCGTCGCGCGGATATAGTTCGTTTCGCCGCCGTGAATGATATTGCTGGTTTCCCACAAAATCGCACCGGCTGAGAACAGAATAAACAGCGCGCTGATAGCCAGATGCAGCGCCGGCAGTTGCAGGAACAGGTTAGCGATAACCGCCACCAGCAGCACCACAAAGCCTGCCATCATCATTCCGCCGAGGAACGACATATCGCGGCGGGTGGTCAGCACATACGCCGAACAGCATAATAACACCAGCGCAGTACCGCCCAGCGCCAGCGCGATCACACCACCCATGCCGGCAGTCAGGAACGAGCTAAGGATAGGGCCGAGGCAATAGCCGAGGAAGCCGGTAAAGGCGAATGCGGCCAGAATACCCATCGGGCTATTGGCCAGGCGGTACGTCAGGAACATCAGACCGTAGAAGCCGACCAGCATCAGGATCAGTCCCGGCGCAGGCAGGGCCAGCATTGTACTGGCCGTGGCGGTTACCGCCGAGAAGGCAAGCGTCAGGCCGAGCAGAAAATAGGTATTACGCAGAACTTTATGGGTCGTCAGCAGTGACGACTGCGATGATGAAGTAACAATTCTTTCCATGTTGCGCTCCTTTTAGCAGAACACTAAATATGCGCTGAGAATACGCAGTGCAATAATGAGGGAAAAGGCGTTTTACCCTTCTTTACGCGTTATTTCGCTAATTCTTTGAGCAGAGTGGCGATTTTGACATCGAATAACTGCAATTTGGCTGTTTTTCAGGCGAATGAATTGATCGATGCTTTACATCGCCAAACGGGATGTTTATAGTGCGCGTCATTGCGGAGGGGTGGCCGAGCGGCTTAAGGCAGCGGTCTTGAAAACCGCCGATGGGAAACCATCCGAGAGTTCGAATCTCTCCTCCTCCGCCACATTTTACAGAACAGGCCAGCACAATGTGCTGGCCTGTTCTGTTTCTGCGATCCGCCTTCCGCATTTCCGAAATTCTCCCGTTTAGCTTTCTAATGAGGGCGGCAGCGTTCATCTGCCTGGCGCATCTCTGCTATAGTCCACTCACTGTTTTTGTAAACATCTGGCGATTTTCCTGGATGAGCTGGGTTACACTGTTTAGCACTTCGCTCTGAGGCGAGCTAATCGGTTGATAGCCAGAGTGTTTCTCTACTGAATGAATGGAATAGGCACAATGATCAAGAAACTGAGTCTTTGCGCATTATCAGTGCTGGCAGCATTACCTGTCGGAACGGTAGCCTTCGCCGCTGATGGCGATATGCAGCTGCAACAGGTGCTGATGTTAAGTCGACATAATTTGCGCGCGCCGCTGGCCGATAATGGCAGCGTGCTGGAGCAGTCGACCAAAATAAAGCTGGCCGCAATGGGATGCGCCCGGTGGACAGCTGACCACCAAAGGCGGCGTGCTGGAAATCTACATGGGTAACTACACCCTTCAGTGGCTGGCGCAACAGGATCTGGTGCAAAATGGCAGCTGTCCTGACAGCAATAACGTCTTCGTTTACGCCAAATAGCCTGCAGCGTACCGTCGCCACCGCCCAGTTCTTTGTTAATGGTGCCTTCCCGGGTTGTGATGTCGCCGTCACCCATCAGGACGCGATGGGAAGCATGGATCCTATCTTCAATCCGGTCATCACCGATGGCAGCGAAGCGTTCAACAAGCAAGCGCTGGCTGACATGGCTGCCGCCAATGAAAAGCTGGCGCTGAAGCCTGCTTTCCTGCGACTGGAAAAGATCGTTGACTACAAATCCTCTCCGGCCTGTAACAACAAAAAGCAGTGTGATCTGAGCAGCGGCCAGAACAGCTTCAGTGCGGAAAATGGCAAAGAACCTAACGTCAGCGGCCCATTAAAAGTGGGTAACTCGCTGATGGATGCCTTTACGCTGCAATATTATGAAGGTTTCCCGTTGGATCAGGTTGCCTGGGGTCAGATCAAAACGCCTGAGCAGTGGAAAGAGCTATCTGTGATTAAAAATGGTTATCAGGATATGCTGTTCACCAGCCCGACGATTGCCCGTAAAGTGGCGGCACTGCTGGTGGATACATCCGTAGCCAGCTAGTGATCAGGACAAGGCCAATGCGCCAAAAGTGACCCTGATGGTTGGTCACGACTCCAACATCGCCTCCTTACTGAGTGCGTTGCAGGTGAAGCCGTATGAGCTGCCTGATACCTATGAAAAAACGCCAACTGGCGGTCAGGTGGTATTTGAGCGCTGGCACGATGCCAAAAATGATAAAGATCTGCTGAAGGTCGAGTACGTTTACCAGACCGCCGATCAGTTGCGTGATGCCGATGTACTGAGCCTGAAAAATCCGCCGAAGCGCGTCACTCTGCAACTGACCGGTTGTCAGACTGATGCGAATGGCTATTGCAGCTGGGATCAGTTCTCGCAGGCGTTAAATACGGCCCTGCAGGGTACGCCAATGCAACCTGCGGCCGCACCAAAACCGGCAGCGGCTCAGCCTGACAGCAATGCGGCACCGGCGGCTGCAGTGACTAACGACGCGGCTAACAGCGCAACCGATAAGCCTGCGGACAACGCGAAGGCCGACAAAGCCGCGGCTGAAAAATCGAAAGCCGATAACGCGACAGCCAGCCAGGCCCCAGCCGCTGCGCAAAACGACGACGCGAAATCGGTGGCAACCGCAGCGCAGTAACTTTTTCTGCTGCTGAAAAATAAAAAACCCCGTCGAAACGGGGTTTTTTATGGCTGACGTCCGGTTAACCGGCGACCACCACCAGTTTCTGATTAGCAAATTCTTTAATGCCGGGGTCTGAAAGCTCACGACCATAGCCGGAACGTTTGACCCCACCAAACGGCAGTTCGGCCGAAGTGTCACTTTGCGAGTTGATGAACACCATGCTGGTTTCAATCGCTGAAGCCAGCTTGCGACCGCGTGTAATATCACGGGTCCAGACCGATCCGCCTAAACCGTAGTGTGAATCGTTGGCCAGCGCGATGGCGGCTCGATCGTCGTCAACCACGTAAACCTGCGCAACCGGGCCGAAGAACTCCTGATAATAAGCCGGGTTATCCGGCGTAATGCCGGTGAGCAGGGTAGGCTGATATTAACATCCGACGCCTGCGACCGCTTTGCCGCCAGTGACCAGCTGTGCGCCATGCGCCACGGCTTCATCCACCTGTTTGACTAGGCGGTCACGCGCATCGCTGGACGAAAGCGGGCCTGGCGTAGTTTTCTCATCCAGTGGATCGCCCAGCGTGACGGAACTTAGCGCCGCGCTGAACTGGCTGGTAAAGCGGTCGGCAATCTTTTCATGCAGGATAAAGCGTTTGGCGGCGGTACAGACCTGACCACAGTTGCTCAGGCGCGCCTGCACCCCCTGACGGATCGCTTCATCGAGATCGGCATCATCCAGCACCACAAAGACATCGTTACCGCCCGGTTCAAGGGTCGACTTTTTCAGGTGCTTACCGGCCTGTTCCGCGACAGCGCTGCCTGCCCGTTCTGAACCGGTCAGCGCCACACCCTGAACCCGATCGTCGGCAATCAAATCCGCAACCTGATCGGTTGAGATGAACAGGTTAGTCCAAGCACCCTCAGGCGCACCGGCTTCGCGAACCAACTTTTCAAATACGTCCGCGCAGTGCGGGACGATATTGGCATGTTTCGCCAGCACCGGATTCCCCAGCGCTAGGTTAGGTGCCAGTACCCGCATCAGCTGGTAATAGGGGAAGTTCCACGGCTCAACCGCCACCAGCACGCCAATCGGATGATACTCAACCAGGCTTTGCCCAGTTCACTCGGGTATGACTGCGGTTTCAGGATGCGTTCGGCGTTTTCGCATAGTAGCGTGCAATCTGCGAGCAGATTTTTACTTCGCCGCGGCTTTGACCAATCAGCTTGCCCATCTCTTTACTGGCGATGGTGTCCAGCTCTTCCGTACGGCTATCAATCAGATCGGCCAGTTTGTGCTATACCTGCAGACGCGGCTGAATATCGCCTTTGCTCCAGTCTGAGTGGTAAAGGCGATCGGCGACCTCCAGGGCATGGCTGACGGCCGCCTCATCATGGGAGGGCCAGCTTTTCAGTAGCTAGTTGTTCGCGGGATTAATGCTTTGATAGGAAGACATAGCGTGCTCCTTGGTCAGTTAAAAAAAATCGAGGCGGGAAGTTGCCCCTGAATTACACGTTTTTTCTTTCTACTGTTTTGTCATCCCAGATCAGGACATCTTTATCGGTTTTTTCGAAGGCGCGAATCAGCACGTCGTCACTGCCTTGCTGGCGCCAGATCTCTTCTGCAAGCCGCTCATCGTAATTTGCCACTTCTAAAATGGCCTCGGCGATTTCAGGCGAGGTATCACGCAGACTGGCCCATTCGCCGACGTGATGTGCCTTTGCTTGTTCAGTAGTCATAATGTTCTCCTTCGATGAAATCAGTCCTTCAGTTTTACAGTCAGCCCGGCAACGTGCTCGCCCTGATAACGGGCGATGTTCAGCTCCTCTTCCGTGGGCTGACGTGAACCATCCTCGCCCGCCAGCGTAGAGGCGCCATAAGGCGTCCCGCCGCGGGCCCGGGAAATATCAAACAGCTCTTGCGTGCCGTAACCGATCGGGACAATCACCATGCCGTGATGCGCTAGGGTGGTCCAGACCGAGGTAATCGTCAGCTCCTGGCCGCCGCCGGTGCCGGTTGAGGTAAACACGCTGCCGACCTTGCCATGCAGCGCACCTGAGGCCCACAGTCCACCGGTGCGATCCCAGAAAGTGCGCATCTGACCTGACATATTGCCAAAGCGGGTCGGGGTGCCGACGATAATGGCGTCATACTGCGTTAATACCTCAGGGGTTGCTTCTGCAGCCGCCTGACCGGTTTTACCGCCCACCTGCGCAAAGCGATCGGCATCCATAGTTTCTGGCACCCGCAGGATATCCACTTGCGCGCCAGGCAACCGACGAGCGCCTTCTGCAACCGTGTTCGCCATCGTTTCGATATGTCCATACATTGAGTAGTAGAGCACCAGAATCTTAGCCATTGATCTCTCCGGGTGGGTTTGACGTCCTGAAAAGTATAGAAGAGCTTTCGTTTCACGTGGTCGAAGCGCGGGTCAGGCATCCGGCAGTCGGGTAATAAACCGCCAGGCAATCGGTCGTAAGGCAACAGAATGTGCGTTGTTTAATCAAACTGGCGGTGAATAGTCTGTTGCTAAATGTGACTGCAGCAGGAGCGAAAACAGAATTTGGCTATTCTTTAAGCATGGCTGAGATCGGTGCTATTGCCGTCAGTCACAGGTTGCTTTTTTTCCTCATTATATTGCGTTACGCGACAGGAGTAGACCATGGCATCACCTCGTGGAGGTTCAGGAAATTTCGCCGAAAACCGTGAACGTGCTGCAGAAGCGGGGCGGAAAGGCGGTAAAACAGTGGCGGGAATTTTAAAAACGATCCGCAACGCGCTGCCCGTGCTGGCGAGAAAGCGGGCGCAGCAGCAGTAAAAAATCCGATGATCAATAAGCCTCTGTTCCGCCGGTAAACACCGGCGGTCGACGCAGTTGCTTTTCCTCTGTTCACTCCGCACAATAAGCTCCAATCCATCATCAGGTGAATTATGTCGGACGCACTCCGCGGTTTATCCGTGCGCCTTACGCGCCAGGAGCTGGTATTACTGTTTACCACCATGGTCTGGGGCGGCACCTTTCTGGTGGTGCACCGTGCGATGCAGCATTCTGACCCCTTTTTCTTCGTCGGGCTGCGCTTTGCTACGGCAGCGCTGCTGCTGGCACTGTTTTTCCGCCGTTACTTGGCCGCCATCAGCTGGCTGGAAATCAAGGCCGGCACCCCGATTGGGCTGTCGATTGCCGGCCGTTACGGCTTACAAACCTGGGGAATGCAGACCATCTCCAGCAGCCAGTCGGCGTTTCTCACCGCGCTCTATGTGCCGCTGCTGCAATGGCTGTTTTTACGGTGCCCGCCGGGGTTAATGTCGTGGCTCGCGGCATCGTGCTGGCGTTTACCGGCCTGTTGCTGGTGGCCGGGCCGCAGGATGGCCGCATCAGCCTGAACGCCGGTGAACTGGCGACCCTGCTCAGTACCCTGGCGATCGCGGCTAAGATCATCTTAATCAGCCGCTATGCCGGTCAGGTTGATGTACGCCGTGTCACCCTGATACAGCTGGCGGTGGCGTCGCTGTGCGCTTTCGACGCTGCTGCTGCTCAGCGCGCTGGGACTTGGCGCCGCCAGCGCCTTAATTCAGGTTACGATGAACTGGGCGCAGCGCAGTGTTTCACCGACCCGGGCGACGGTGATTTATGCCGGTGAACCGGTCTGGGCGAGCGTTTGCCTGCTTTAGCGCTGCTGGGCGGGGTGCTGATTGTCTGGCGTGATTGTCAGTGAGCTGCGGCTGAAACGGAAGAATGCGGTGCGGCCAGCGACCACACCGCAGGAATCGCAGGAATAGTTAGCCCTCCTGTCGCGCCAGTGGCTTATCCGGTAGCGTCACGTCGCGTCGGCGCAGAATCGCATTCAGGATAATGACGCCAAAGGTGGCGGTGCCGATACCGCCGAGGGTAAATGAACCTATCTTCAGCGCAAAATCACCGGCACCCAGCACCAGCGTGGTGGCGACCATAATCAGGTTACTGTTCTGGCTGACATCAACGTGATTTTGTACCCAGATGCGCGCGCCTGCTACCGCAATCAGCCCAAACACCACAATCGACGCGCCGCCAATCACCGGTGCTGGAATGGTATGGATCAGCGCGCCAAACTTCAGTGAGAAACCGGCCAGAATGGCAATGATCGCCGCCGCGACAAATGCCAGCGTTGAGTAGACTTTGGTGACCGCCATTACCCCGGTATTTTCTGCATAGGTGGTCACGCCGCTGCCGCCTATCGAGCCGGAGAGCATTGTCGCCAGACCATCGCCGACAAACGCCCGGCCCATATACGGGTCAAGGTTGCGTCCGGTCATTCCTGCCACCGCTTTCAGATGACCGAGATTCTCCGCCACCAGAATGATCGCGACCGGCGCGATCATCACCATCGCCTGCAGAACAAAGGCCGGCGCGGTAGTGTGCGGCAGACCAAACCACGCTGCCTGCGCTAGCAACGTAAAGTCAACCGGCTTGCCCAGTCCCAGCCCGTTGGTCAGCAGCGCATAGAGCGCCCACGCCACGATCAGCCCAATCAGGATCAGCAGGCGCTGTATCATGCCGTGCGTAAATACCGCCACCACGCCAATACAGAGCACCGTCATCACCGCCACCCAGCTGTCAAACGAGGAGCCGGATACGCCATGCACCGCAATCGGGGCCAGGTTCAGCCCGATGGCCATCACCACCGCGCCGGTCACCACCGGCGGCATCAGGTTTTCAATCCAGCGGGTACCGGCTTTCATCACCACCAGCCCAATCAGGGTATAGACCAGGCCACAGGCTTACGCCGTCCAGCGCCACGCTGAGATTGGGGTTGAGTCCCTCCGGTCACGGCGATCACCACCCCGACAAACGCGGCGCTGGAGCCAAGGTAACTGGGCACCCGACCGCCGGTAATCAAAAAGAACAGCAGGGTGCCAATCCCCGACACCAGAATCGCTAGGTTAGGGTCCAGCCCCATCAGCAACGGCATCAGCACCGTTGCGCCAAACATCGCTACTGCATGTTGCAAACCCAGAATCAGCGTTTGCCCCATTGGCAGCGTTTCATCAGGGGCGATAATGCCGTTTTCACTCAGTACCGACTTCTTTTGCCATTGCGGGAACTAGGAACGAGCCATCGTATACTCCAGAAAGTGATGAATGCCGGGGCCAGACCTGCTGAGGGCTGGCGGATTAACAGGCTTCCTGCCGCATAAGCGGATGATAAACACGGGCAAACCATGCCAGACCGTGGGTATCGTCGTTACGTACCAGCGCCAGCACCTCACAGAACAGGATGTCGTGGGTCCAGACGCTGACAATCTGGCTGATGCGACAGTCAAATGAGGCGACTGCACCGCTCAGCACCGGCGAACCGGTAACCGCCGTAGACCATTCGGCAGCAATAAAGCGTTCGGCCATCGGTGTCTTGCCGCCGAACAGGTTGGATAAGGTTTCGTGGCCCGCCGCCAGCGTATTGACGCACAGCTGGCGGTTTTCACAGAACACCGGCCAGACCGAGGCGGAACGATTGAGGCAGACCAGCAGGGTAGGTGGCGAATCGGTAACGCTGCAGATCGCAGAGGCGGTAAAGCCAGCGCGCCCGGCCGGGCCTTCGGTAGTGATGATGTTGACGGCGGCACCCAGCCGCGACATGGCGTTACGAAACTCGGTTTTCTCTACCACAGGCGCAAGATGATTTGGATTCATCGCGATCTCCACAAAAAGGGTTACCCGGTGACGCGTGCCAGCGGCTGCACGTCATCGGTGTCATCCAGCCACTGCAGGCCAAGGATATCCAGCTGCATCAGACCTCCTGTTTACCGATGTGCGCCATGCTGGCGATTTCAATCAGCGCATCGGGTTTTACCAGCCCGCACTGAATACAGAAGCGGGTCGGTTTATCACCAGGAAAATAGTCGGCATAGACCTGATTCACCGCCGCGTAATTGGCCCAGTCGGTAATGAATATCGAGTTGAACGTCACGTCCGCCATGCTGCCGCCAGCGGTTTCAATCACCTTCTTGATGGTTTCCAGCACGTGGCGTGTTTGTGCCGCGGCGTCGCCAACGTGCACCACGTTATTGTCAGCATCGAACGGTAACGTACCCGAAACGTACACCACGCCGTCGGCCAGCGTGCCGGGGACGAAAGGGGCCATCGGGGTGGTGGTCCCCGGCGGAATAATCATGCTTTTTGGCATAACAACTTCTCCTTTTTGGATCGCTCAGCGGGGATCCGCCGGTTTCAGGCTCTCACAGAAGGTGGCGACGTCCGACACCCAGCCAAAAAACGTTTCGATATTGAACAGGGCCGCCTGCTGTGCAAAAGGCGGTCCGGCCTGATAAGTCGCGTCTTCCAGCACCACGCCGAAATACTCAAGGAAGAAAACCGTCACGCAGCGTTGATTCGACGCAGACGTTAGTCGCGAAGATCAGATGACAGATACCGCGGCTGCGCAGCATGCTGTCGAGCGGCGTATTAAAGAAGCCGCTGTAGCGCGGTTTCGGTAACACAATATCACCCGGCTGAGGCACCAGCTGATCGACCAGCGCATAATCCCAGCTGCCTTTCGACAGCAGCGTGCCGTGCAGTTCCGGGCGTTTGCGCATGGTTTTCAGGGCATTCGATTTGTGGAAATTGGGTGAACCGGCATCGCCAGCTTCGACGTAATCTGCATCCCAGCCGTTCTGAAACCAGATAATCTGGATGCCTGCCGCCCGGGCAGCGGTCACTGCCCGGGCGATGTTGGCGATCACCGGTTGGGTGGCAGAGACATCAAACCCGGCCAGGTCGAGATAGCCGCCTTTGGTGGCGTAGGCATTTTGCATATCCACCACAATCAGCGCGCTCTGGCTGGGTGGAAAAGCGATTGGTTCGGGACGCGCCGGCAGTTCAATCTGCGGCACGTCTGGGGTGTGGGCGCAATAAACCGTACTCATCAGGCCACCTCCTGCTGGGCTTCCAGCAGAGCACTGCGGCACTGCATCAGCGGTTGAATATGTTGACCAAAGTCCTCGATGCCCTGCAGGAAATCATCAAACGTCAGCAGCACGCCGTGGGTACCGTCCACCTGCGCCACCTCATCCAGCATCCGCGCCACGCTGGCATAGGAACCGACCAGCGTCCCCATATTGATGTTAACCGCTGAGGTGGGATCGGCCATCTGGCGCACGTTGGTGTCGCTGCCTGATTTAGTGTCCTGCTGGCTTTGGGTGGTCAGCCATGATAGTGCCTCTTCATCGGCACCGGCTTTGTAGTGTTCCCATCGGGCGCGAGCTTCTTCATCGGTCGCGGCAGCGATAATCATAAACAGCACATAGGAGCCGACATCGCGTCCGGCTTTTTCCGCGGCCTGCTTCATCCGCGTTGAGGTGGCGCTGAACGCAGTAGGGGTATTCACGCCTTTACCAAAGCAGAAGTTGTAATCCGCGTGCTGAGCGGAAAATGCCATACCGGCATCACTCTGACCGGCGCAAATCACCTTCATCGGACGCTGAGGTTGCGGGCTGACGCGGCAGTCATTCATGGTGAAAAAATCCCCCTTAAAATCAGACTTGCCGGTGCCCCACATATCGCGCAGCACGGTAACGTATTCGGTCAGATAGGCATAACGGCTGCCGAAGTACTCATCGCCTGGCCACAAGCCCATCTGCTCATATTCGGGCTTCTGCCAGCCGGTCACCAGGTTGACGCCGAATCGGCCATTGGAAATCGAATCGATGGTGGCGGCCATGCGTGCCACGATGGCCGGTGGCAGCGTCAGCGTGGCCGCCGTCGCGTAGATCTCAATGCGCGAGGTGACTGGCCGCTAGGCCCGCCATCAGGGTAAAAGATTCGAGGTTGTGATCCCAGAATTCGGTTTTACCGCCGAAGCCGCGCAGTTTGATCATCGACAGCGCAAAGTCGAAATGGTAATGCTCCGCTTTCAGCACGATCGCTTTGTTCAGTTCAAAGGTCGGCTTGTATTGCGGCGCATGAGATGAAATCAGCCAGCCATTGTTACCAATCGGAATTAAAGACGCCTATCTTCATGTGAAACCTCTATGCAGTAGGAGGAGGACATTTCGTGCGCGTCACTGCTTCCTGCTTCATCCCTGAGGGCTGAGCTCAGTCACAATTTTCTGCAAAGGGTGTGCCACTTTTTTATTACGATGAATAACAACAAGTTAAAATTAACCCGAAAGAGGTAACCGGAGTAGATGGTCCATTTCGGACCGTTTGGTCAAAATTCGCTGCACATTTTCCATGCAGGCTGGGCAAACAAAAAAGGTGCAGGCGGTGGATTGGGCAGGGCGGAAGCACTTTGCTATGATGCACTGACACAAGAGGGATGAGGTAAACGTGTGAAAAACGATGAAAAAAAGCCAACGCGTCGTTCGCGTGCCGTCGCCGCGAAACGTACTGCCATTCTGGAGGCGGCATTAACGTTCTTCTCACAGTTTGGCATTCATGGCACCAGCCTCTATAAAGTGGCAGAACGGGCTGACGTCTCTAAAACTAATCTGCTCTACTACTTCCCCTCTAAAGAAGCGCTGTATGTGGCAGTGCTGAAACAGATACTCAATGTCTGTCTGGCTGGCCCCGCTGCGGGCGCCGGCGCACGATCAGGATCCGCTGGTGGCGATTCGCCGTTATATCCGCCTTAAGCTGGAGGTCTCACGCGATCACCCACAGGCCTCGCGGCTGTTTTGTCTTGAGATGCTGCAGGGTGCGCCGCTGCTTAAAGGAGAGCTGGCTGGCGATCTGAAACAGCTGGTGGATGACAAAGCGGCGATTATTGAGCGCTGGATTGATGAAGGCCGGCTGGCAGGTGTCCAGCCGCAGCATCTGATCTTTATGCTGTGGGCCACTACCCAGCACTACGCCAATTTTGCCAGTCAGGTCGAGACGGTCACCGGTCGGACACTTAAAGATCCCGAATTTTTTGATAAGACGGTCAGCAACGTGCAGCGCATGATTATTGAAGGGATTCGGGTTTGCTGACTGATGCTGGATCGACCGTTCGCGACGGAGTAAAACCATGGATTCTGTTTCGCAGTTGGTACTGGGTGCCGCGGTCAGCGTGGCGGTGATGGGACGACGGGTGCCGATCTGGCAGGCTGCGGCACGTTGCCCGATCTTGATGTGTTCCTCGATCATGGCGATGCGATACGCAATATGACGCTGCATCGAACTGAAAGTCATGCGCTGCTCTATCTCACCTTAATTTCGCCGCTGACCGCTTGGCTGGTGGCGGGGCTGTTCCGGCAGCAGGTGAAATGGCCGGTATGGTGGCCTGCAATCTGGCTGGCGCTGATTACCCATCCGTTACTCGATTTAATGATGGTGTATGGCACTCAGCTTGGCCTGCCGCTTACCGATCATCCCTATGCGATTGGCAGTATTTACATTGTCGATCCGCTTTATACGCTGCCACTGCTGATTGGCGTGGCGCTGGTGCTGTGGCGGCGCAGTAAGAGCGGGCTACGCTGGAACCGGCTCGGTCTGATCCTGAGTACGCTCTATCTGCTGTGGAGCGTGATAATTCAGAGCGTGGCGGCAGGCAGATTAAGCAGGCGCTGGTGCTGCAGGGAATTCCAAACGATAAGGTGCTGGTCACGCCGACCGCCTTTAATACCCTGGTGTGGCGCAGCGTGGCGATGACACCGGACCGCTACGGCGAGGTTTACTGGTCACTGCTGTCGCCACGGCGTCCGCTGCAGGTGGTATGGCGTCCTCGTCATCCCGAACTGTTTGATGCGTTGCGTAGCGACTGGTATGCCGAGCGGGCCGCGTGGTTCAGCCACGGTTTTATGCCATGGCTGAACGCAACGGGCAGATCACCATCGCCGATCCGCGGATGGGGGAAGGCGATGATTTCACCTTCACCTTTGGTCTCGGTACCCCACAACAGCCCGATCCACAGCCACAGCGGCTGCCCTCGGAGCGACCCACTTTGCAGGCGGTGTTCTCTGCACTGTCTCAGCGGCTATAAAAAAAGGCCCGGTCAGTGACCGGGCCTTTTATCTCCAGCAGGCGGTTAGCGCGGTTGACGGCGGCGGCGCACCAGCCAGCCCATCGTCAGCAGCGCAAACCGAGGCTGCCGAGGTCAGGACCACGAAGTTAACGATACTGGCCGCAGCGGGCAGGCCAATCAGCACAAACATTTCAACAAACGGGCCACGGTCAGCCATCACCTGGGTCCATGGGGTCACCGCCATGATCACCATCAGCGCCAGCACGTAAAACATAATCACCCGCAGCGGAATGGCGTTAATCGCGCGCGGCAACACTTTATGCGGATCGTGCGTTTCTGCCGCGGCGGTCCCGACCAGTTCAATGCCGACAAAGGCAAACACCGCAATCTGAAAGCCGGCAAAGAAACCGCTCAGACCTTTTGGAAACAGCCCACCGTGATTCCAGATATTGCTCAGCGAGGCGGTGCCGCCGCCGGGCGAGGGGTAGTGCATCGATACCAGCACAATGCCCGTGATGATCAGCGCCACAATCGCCACGATTTTGATGATCGCGAACCAGAACTCCATCTCACCAAAAAGTTTGACCGTCGCGATATTGAGCGTCAGAAAAACCACGACGCACAGCAGGGCGCTCATCCAGATCGAGAAGCCGGGGAACCAGAGCTGAAAGTAGGCGCTGATGGCAACCACATCAGCAATGCCGGTCACTACCCAACAGAACCAGTAGGTCCAGCCGGTAAAATAGCCCGCCCAGGGACCGAGCAGGTCAGCGGCAAAATCGCTGAATGATTTATACTCAAGATTGGAGAGCAGCAGCTCGCCCATTGCCCGCATAACGAAGAACAACATAAAGCCGATGATCATATAAACAAAAATGATCGAGGGTCCCGCTAGGCTAATGGTTTTACCGGAACCCATGAACAGGGCGGTACCGATATCGCCGCCGATGGCGATAAGTTGAATGTGGCGATTATGCAGGTTGCGCCGTAGCTTATCCGGGTCTTCCTGCGCGAGTGGCGCGTCTTTAGATTAATCAACCATAGAATTGTCTTTCCTTTCTTGATGTTGTTTCAGCTCTGCTGGCTGTTACTGAATGGAACCGCCTGAAGGCAAGCCGGCATCAGATAGTGGAAGTCAGCCTAAAGCCGGTAACAGTTTTTTATCAATTGTGACCATTGCCGCTCAATCAGGTGGCAGCAAAGCGTTACGCGGGTTAATCCTGCGTCAGGCTGGGTAATTTTTCATCACGTTGTGTCAGGTTCAGGGCGTGACGGGGATTGTCCTTCTACACTTTTTGTTGGTTATTCATCATGCTGCGAGAGGGACTATGCGCACGCTTATCCTGTTTTTGCTGCTGATCGCGCTGGGATGGGTCAGTTTACCCTGGCTAAAACAGCACCTGCCGCCGCAATTTAACCCCTTTATTCCGCTGTCGGTTACCGACCCGCCCGGCTGGATGACGCAACTCAAAATGAAACGGCTGGCGGGCGATCCTGCCGCCTGTCTGGAGGTGATGCGGCGCGCACAGCAGGCGGGCTGGGTCAGCTTCAGCGAAAGACCGCCGCTACGGGGCAATTGTCCCCTCGCCGATCCGTTGCGCATCCAGAAATTTGGCCCGGTCAGCCTGAGCAGCAGTTTCCTTGCCAGCTGCCCGATGGCGGTTGCCAGCACCATGTACGCCTTACGCAGCCGTGAGCAGACCCTGCAGCAGATGCAGAGCCCGCTGGTGCGGATTACGCATGTCGGCAGTTATGCCTGTCGTAATATTTATCATCGGACCGAAGGGCGGTTAAGCGAACATGCCACGGCTGAGGCTTGGGATGTGACCGGCTTTCAGCTGGCCAATGGTCAGCGGCTTACTGTCAGACAGCACTGGCAGCAGCCTGCAGACAAAGCAGCCATGCTGCATACGTTGTGGCGCGGCGGTTGCCAGGTGTTCGGCAATGCGCTTGGACCAGACTATAACGCCGCCCATACCACCCATTTTCATCTGGGCATGCGTGGCGCAGGTTATTGCCGTTAAATCATAAAACAGGATTAATGCCGCGTTTGATTATGAAATGGTTGGCTGGCCACGAAAAAACAAATCCAGTCATCATCGCTAATTGCAACATAAACCAGAAGAGACTTCGTGACGGATTGATCTGCTGCAGCACAAATTTCAGGGCCAGCGCCATAAACAGAAAAATACCAGCCTGACAGATCAGCAGCGGAAAGGCGCTGCGTTTAAATGCCAGCGACAAGCGTTGCCAGAATGATTTTTTTTCATGTTGTGGCAGGGAAAAAAATTGAAAAAGCAGCAGTAACAGCAAAGAGATGAACAGCGATATGGCTGCCTGTTGCCAGATCAATAGCGGTATTTTCAGATAGTTCAGCAGCGTGATAATTGGTAAGGTTAGCGCCTCGGCTAAAATACAAGCGGCGGCTGAGATGGCAGTGGCGATAAATAGGTTTTGCCAGCCGCGATAGCGGGGTGCTTGCTTTGGGTGAAATCAGTAACGCTGCTTTTAACTGATGGCGAGATACCACCAGGCCAGCCAGCCGATAAACGGCAGATAAAGCCCGGTGAGTGGCCAGATCAGGTTCATCAGTTTGCCGGGCTGACGATAAAGGAAAATATCCTTGGTAATCATCAGCGCGGTTCAAACGCCGTACACCAGAAAGAGTAAAGCCCACTGATTTAGCATCGTATGCTCCTGTGCCGGGTTAATCCATGTCGTGTTGACGCGCGCGTGTAACGGTTGTTTTCGTCCCGGATCTTAAGGAGTTAGTCACATTTAACGCAGTTTAAGCGTAGTCTCAGGATCAATAGAGTGAAATGCGTTCTTAATTTCCTGATGAAAAATATGTTGAAAATAACCTTTGCCGCTTCGATTATATTGCGCGTAATTAACCTGCTGTTTAATCGTAAATTACTGGCGCTCAGCAAATAACTTTTTTCTCCGTACAGGGACTTTTCCCACGCTGATGAAAAAAACCACTGAAACACAGAGATTGAAATTCTATCGGAAAAATCTTATTCTCCGTCAATGATTGAAAGTTGACCCGGACGGCCGCATATTGACCGGGTAAGGCAATTTTCCCGGAGCCTGTGGTTCAGAGAATTAACTACCCTGTTTATCGTGGCGATGGCGGTTTGTACAATAAATTAATTTACTCCTGATAATTTATTTTTTATCTGAAGAACCAAAATGAATAATGCGCAAATTCGTAAAAATAATGCCGAGGCAATTGAGTAGCGGAGATTATTTCGCCTGGCGGGGTGAAGCTGAAGAAAAATTTAAGGCATTAACGTGTTCTGCTGAACTAAAGACGTTATTGCAACATTTTACTGAAGCATTAGGTTTCGACTATTTTGCCTTTTTGATTCAGCACCCGGTGCCTTTTACCCGGCCGCGCATTCATTTACACAGCAGTTATCCCCCGCGGTGGGTTAAGCATTATGAAGCGAACAATTATTACTATCACGCGGTCGATCCGGTGCTGGAACAGTGCCAGCGGCCCGGCAAAGGAATGGTTTGGACGCATGCGCTGTTAGGCCGGTAACCTGTGGCAGGAGGCTGGAGAGCACGGCCTGCAGAGAGGTTTTTCTTGCTCTGCGATGGCACCAAATCGCGTCATTGGTATATTATCTATATCATCGCAACAGCCGCTTCCTATTCAACAGCGCCGCATTGAGTTGGAAGTCAAACTACACTTTTTAGCGGAGCTAAGCTTAGATGCGCTGGAACGCTTTAGAGATGATGCCATGATGGTACTAAAAAAGAGTTTAGTCAGCGCGAGCTAGAAATTTTGAAATGGACTACAGAGGGAAAAACTGCGGTAGAAATTTCACTTATTTTATCCATCTCTGAACATACCGTTAACTTTCACCAGAAAAATATGCAAAAGCGTTTCAATGTTTCCAATAAAACCCAGATTGCCTGTTATGCAGCAGCAATCGGGCTGATTTAGACGAAAAGCAACTACTAGTTTTAGTCGTTCCCTCGTCTAGGTCAGTTGTCTACCCTGCGCCGGGGCTTTGCTAGGCTGGCGCAAAGAAATCATTGCAAACATGGGGATGTTACAGGCGCATGATGAAAATAGTTCAAACGCAATTAAAGGATATGCCATCCTCTTTGCTTGCCGAACTTGGCAGCTACCGTTATAGCGTATTTGCGCGCGGCGAAGGATGGTCTATTCCGCCGCGTCTTAGCACGCCGGGACAGGAATACGATCGCTCAGACGTTACCTGGTTGATTGCCTGGAATGTGCGTGAAGGGATCAGCGGCTGCGCCCGGCTTATGCCGTGGTTCGAACCGGAACAAAGTGAAGGCATTGTGTTGCCCTTCAGCCATGAGAAGGTGTGGGATATGTCGCGCTTCTCGGCTCGGCTGAAGGTGGACACTAAGTTGCCACTGAATATTCTCTGGCATGCAGTGCAGTTGGCCGAGCTGAATGGCATGGAATACATCATCAGCTCAGCCACGCCGATGCTGGAGAAAATGTTTGAGCAGCACCAGGTGGTGTATGAGCCGCTGACACCGGGCTTAATCCTGTCTGAAGATAATCTGTTCGCGATTCGTATTCCGGTGGTGCAACCCGCGCTGGCGGAGAAGTATCGCGGCACCCGACGTTTCAGCCCGGAAGAAGTGCTGCCGTCGCTTGGTGTGTCAGTTAACTGGCAGTCGCACAGCTAACTAATTTGCCCCCGCAGCTGGGGGCAAAAGGTTTACTGGCGGTAGGCTGCTTTGATCTGCTTAATGGTGTTGCTGAACACTTCTGCCTGCGGCTTATCGCCCAGCGTCTGCACGTAGCGTTCCATATTGATAATGACTTTTCCGGCGTCCGCCTGACCCATTCCTTTCAGAATCAGCGTGATCATCATTTTCAGACCCGCTATTTCATCCGCTAATTTGCGCGCTTCCTGCGAAGTTGCAAAGTCTTCATCGTTCATGATTTTCTCCTTGGTGAATAACAACGTGTCGGCAATCTCGTCCGTACAGCAGTGCGTGAGTATACCACAGGGCGGTTAAGTTGCTGATCGAGCCGGTTCGCTTCTGTCAGAAAAGTCTATATATTCATCATGGCTAATCAATCGCGGAAAGTTATCATCGCCTCTCACGGCGGGCAGAGCTTCTGAGCGCTCGCGCACAAATTCCGCGATTAATTTTACTTAAGTCAATGAATAGTGGGATTTTTAGTTCTGTTTTACTGGCCGGACGGGTCAGGATTCAACCTCTGGTAAGATAAGTAATTATGATCGGTTTTGAATCAGTCATCGCGGCTAAAGTTTTACTTTGTTGATGTGCTTTTCAGGTGAAAACGGGTACGATTACCGCCTGAAATCGTTAATTGCTTCCTCTTTTTTAGCCTCTGGAGTCTTCCCGTTGATCAGTGTGCTTCTTGTTGATGACCATGAACTGGTCCGTGCTGGTATCCGCCGCATCCTGGAGGATGTCAAAGGTCTGGTGGTAGTCGGAGAAGTTAACTGTGGAGAGGACGTGGCCAAATGGTGTCGTGCCAATCAGGTTGATGTGATTTTAATGGATATGAACATGCCCGGCATCGGCGGGCTTGAGGAGACACGGAAAATTGTGCGCTACAATCCTGACATCAAAATTATCATGCTGACGATTCATACCGAGAATCCATTGCCCGCCAAAGTGATGCAGGCTGGCGCCGCCGGCTACCTTAGTAAAGGGGCCGCCCCGCAGGAAGTGATTAATGCGATTCGTTCGGTTAACGCCGGACAACGCTACATCGCCTCGGACATTGCGCAGCAGATGGCGCTGAGCCAGATTGAGCCGCAAAAAGCCGAATCACCTTTCAGCTGTTTGTCGGAAAGGGAATTGCAGATTATGCTTATGATCACCAAAGGACAAAAGGTGACGGAAATATCCGAGCAGTTGAACCTCAGTCCTAAAACCGTTAACAGCTACCCTTATCGTATGTTCAGTAAGCTGAACATCAGCGGTGACGTAGAGTTAACGCATCTGGCCATTCGACATGGCCTCTATAATGCGGAGCCGTTAATCAGTAGTGAGTGACGTTTTTAATTCCAAAGCCTTTCTGAGTACGGTGACCAGTAAGCCCGGCGTCTACCGCATGTATGACGCCTCAGGCACCGTCATCTATGTTGGCAAAGCCAAAAATCTGAAAAAGCGTTTGACCAGCTATTTTCGCACTCAGGTCGGCAGCCGAAAGACCGAAGCGCTGGTAAGCAATATCCAGCACATCGATGTCACCGTAACCCACACCGAAACCGAAGCGCTGCTGCTTGAGCATAACTATATCAAGCTGTACCAGCCGCGCTACAACGTCTTGCTGCGCGATGATAAATCCTATCCCTACATCTTTCTAAGCGCTGACACCCACCCGCGACTGGCGATGCACCGTGGTGCTAAACACGCGAAAGGGGAATACTTTGGGCCGTTCCCCAACGGCTATGCGGTACGCGAAACCTTCGGGCTGCTGCAAAAAGTCTTCCCGATCCGGCAGTGCGAAAACAGCGTTTACCGCAATCGTTCACGTCCCTGTCTGCAATATCAGATTGGCCGTTGTCTGGGGCCGTGCGTTGCCGGACTAGTGAGTGAAAAGGAGTACGTGCAGCAAACCGATTATGTGCGCTTGTTCCTAGCGGGCAAAGATGATCAGGTCCTCAATCTGTTGGTCAAACGGATGGAAGAAGCGAGCGTCGGGCTTCGATTTGAAGAAGCGGCGCGCCTGCGCGATCAGATTCAGGCGGTGCGGCGGATCACTGAGAAAACGTTTGTCTCCAATCAGGGCGACGATCTGGATGTGATGGGCGTGGCTTACGAGGCCGGTATGGTCTGTCTGCACGTGCTGTTTATTCGCCAGGGCAAAGTGTTAGGCAGCCGCAGCTACTTCCCGAAAGTGCCGGCGCATACCGATCTGGCTGAAGTGGTGCAGACCTTTGTCGGACAGTTCTACCTGCAGGGCAGTGAAGCGCGCACCTTACCGGGCGACATCCTGCTCGACTTTACGTTGCCGGAGCGCGAACTGCTGGCCGACTCGCTGAGTGAACTGGCCGGTCGTCGGGTTTCTATTCAGAGCAAACCGCGCGGCGATCGTGCCCGTTATCTGAAGCTGGCGCGCACCAATGCCGCCACTGCGTTAACCACCCGACTGTCGCAGCACTCGACTATTCATCAGCGCCTGGCGGCGTTGGCTGAGTTTCTTGAACTCGACAAGATTACGCGCATGGAGTGTTTTGATATCAGTCATACCATGGGCGAACAGACCATCGCTTCCTGCGTGGTGTTCGATCAGAACGGCCCGCTGCGCGCCGACTACCGCCGCTACAACATCAGCGGTATTACCCCCGGCGATGACTATGCCGCTATGAATCAGGTGCTGCGCCGTCGCTATGGTAAAGCGATCGAAGAGGACAAGATCCCGGACGTGATCCTGATCGATGGGGGAAAAGGGCAGCTGGCCCAGGCGAAACAGGTGTTTGCCGAGCTGGATGTGCCATGGGATAAATCCCGACCGATTTTACTGGGCGTGGCCAAAGGCAGCGATCGTAAAGCGGGTCTGGAAACGTTGTTCTTTGAAGCAGAAGGCGAGGGTGTTTTCCTGCCGCCGGATGCCCCGGCGCTGCATGTGATCCAGCATATTCGTGACGATGCTCACAATCATGCAATCTCGGGCCACCGTAAAAAACGCGCCAAAGTAAAGAACACCAGCGCGCTGGAAAGCGTCGAAGGGGTGGGGCCGAAACGGCGTCAGCAACTGCTTAAGTACATGGGGGGCCTGCAACCGCTGATGAACGCGTCAGTGGAGGAGATCGCCAATGTACCGGGTATCTCACACGCTCTGGCAGAAAAAATATACTACTCGTTGAAACACTAGCATTGAAACGGGGGGGGCAATGTAGGAACATACGGTAAATTCTACCCATCCCAGACAATTACCGGCATATGCAATTTAACATTCCGACGTGTCTCACCCTATTCCGAGTCGTCCTCGTCCCGTTCTTCGTGCTGGCTTTCTATCTGCCGTTCCACTGGGCGCCGCTGGCAACTGCATTGATCTTCATTTTCGCTGCCGTCACCGACTGGTTTGACGGCTTTCTGGCGCGCCGCTGGAAACAGACCACCCGCTTCGGAGCGTTTCTTGACCCGGTGGCCGATAAAGTGATGGTCGCAATGGCACTGGTACTGGTAGCCGAATATTTCCATGCCTGGTGGATTACGCTGCCCGCCGCCACCATGATTGCCCGTGAGATTATTATCTCTGCGCTGCGTGAATGGATGGCTGAGATTGGTAAACGCAGCAGCGTGTCGGTTTCATGGATTGGCAAAGTGAAAACCACCGCCCAGATGCTGTCGCTGTTTGCCCTGCTGTGGCGTCCTAACAGCACGTTGGTCGGGATTGGCGTGGTGGCGTTATACATTGCTGCGGTGCTGACTTTCTGGTCGATGTTCCAGTATTTAAGCGCGGCGCGCGGCGATCTGCTCGAACCGTGATCGATGCGATTTAAAAAGCAGCAAACAGACGCACAGTGAGGATAATTTTATTGACTCGTTGCGTCAGGTCAGTAGAATGCATCGCATCGAACGGCAGCCAGTCTGCCAGAAGATAAATAAAATCAACAAGTTCGATGCAGTTGCTGAAATGCGGGAATAGCTCAGTTGGTAGAGCACGACCTTGCCAAGGTCGGGGCCGCGAGTTCGAGTCTCGTTTCCCGCTCCAGATTCGCAGGTCAGGTTAACCTAGCGGCACATCAGTTTAAGGCGCGTTGGCAGAGTGGCTATGCAGCGGATTGCAAATCCGTGTACCTCGGTTCGACTCCGGGACGCGCCTCCAGTTACACCGTGCCCGGGTGGTGAAATCGGTAGACACAAGGGATTTAAAATCCCTCGGCTGTACGGCTGTGCGGGTTCAAGTCCCGCCTCGGGCACCATATCGAAACCGAATAAAAACAAGCAGTAAGCAATGTCGTCAACCACCTCAATAGGTGGTTTTTTTTTGTGTCTGCAGGGCGGTGAGATGACGGCAACCCAGGCCGTTGCCGTCGTGATCGGTTATCCCTTTTCCTTTCTCTGCAAATTCCGGCCTCAGGCGCGCAAGCTGAAAACCAGCTGGTCGTCAGCGTTACTGATCAGATACATTCGCTGCGCTTCACCACTGGAAGAGACAAAGGTCACCTGTTGGCCGATACTGACAGCGTCAAACGCCTCGGTAGGCTGCAGTTGTTTCGGGATCTCAAGCACCATGCGTGATTTAAAGGGTTTTTCATTCACCGTATCAATATGGTAACTGGCGGTGAATGTCAGATCCGGATGATCAAGAATATAAAATTGTCCTGAGGGCATAGTCATTACCTCTTCGCTTATTTGAGTCTGCTGAACGCCGGAAGCGTTTCCCCCCGACAGTCTGGCTTCTAAGGCTAGCTGAAGAATGCGTGATTATAAAGTATCCATAACCTATTTTTAGGGTTTCCATTTTTTTCAAATATCACCGCTTGCGCTTGCAGCCATATTAGCGAGCGCTACCCTTACTTTAATCATACGTTATTACGGCAGTAAACAGGCTGAAATGTCCTGCAGAGTGAAGGGCCGATTTTCTGAAGGGTAAGGCGGTAGATTACGCCGGGCGGGCAGCCTGATTGCCGCTTAAGCAAGGCATCCGGCAGCGCGCCCTGGGAAAGAGGCTTCACGAGGCAGGACGAGGCGCCGGGCTGGGAAATACGTGCAGGTTATAACTGTATTACTGCAATCCTTCGGGAATTGCCGATGCAGGTTCAACGCCTGCTGCCCGGCCCTGCTGCTATCTAGCTAGCCGATGTTAAAAATAACCGTAGCCGGGGTTAGCCTGTAGGAAATAACCTGGATGAATAATTAATCAGTTTGACTATGAGGCGATATTTAATTTTTTTGTTAACCAGTTAGCTGGACACGTTATTCCGTTTTATGTTCATAGATCAATTCCAAACTGTATCGGCTTACCAATTTGCGGATATTCGTGATTCTGTTACGCCGCGCAGGACGACGTAGTTAAAAAAACGCTTAATGGCCGCTCTTTATGATGGGGAAATATAAGCCTTAACAGAGGGCTGCCGTTTTTAACTGCCGCTGCAGAAATCATCAGTGCGCAGGCCAGCCACACAGGCGCTGATAGCCATGCTGCAACTGAGCGCCTTCTTACCACTGATGCAACGGCAGGCGTCTGTTACATCGCTTTTCACTCAATTTTGCGGCCTGGGTCGGCCTTTGTAACTTGTTGAAAGTTATTAATTTCCCGTATGGTAGTGTTATCAATTCTCAGCCGCAGAAGAAGTCGGGACCCTTTATAATGAAAATTTCCACTGACCAGCAGCCTGATACCGCGCCACTGGCGATGATTGGCGTAATCACCAACCCGTCACTGAATCCACATCACCAGAAAATATTTCATGAACTGACGCGCCAGCTCAGTGCGCGCGGCGTGCTGATGCTGCTGTTGAGTACCGATAGTGAACAGGCACTGGCGGCCCCGCTCGCACTGCGTGGCTTGCTGGTGTTGCCCGGTGAGTTCAGCGAGCGGCAACGGGCGGCTGCGCTTGAGGCAAAGTCGCTGCCGGTGCTGCAGCTTGACGCTGAGCAGGCCATGCAGTCTGATGCCAGCAGGCAGGTGAAGCGATCGGGCGACTGCTGCTGGCAGAAGGGCATCAGCGGCTGGGTTATTTGCAGAGTCAGGCGGGGTCATCGCCACGGAAACAAGGCTACCGCGACAGCCTGATGGTGGCAGATCAGACGATCTGCGCCGATCTGGTAGCGGCTGGTAGCGATCGTGAACAGTGCTGGGAAGCGATGACCGATTATCTGAAACAGACCCGTGCCGCCGAGCGCATCCAGGCGCTGTTCTGTGAATCTGATCTGCTGGCGTTTGGTGCCCTGCAGGCAATCCGCGATTTTGGTCAGGGTGCGCACGTGACAGTGGTGGGGTTCGGTGATGTTGATGAAGCACGATCCTCAACCTGGTATCTGACCAGCTGGGCCGTCAATACCGAACAGGTGATTAATGCTGCACTGAATCGCCTGCTGGACACCTGCGCTGAAATCAGCGAACCCGGACATCGAGGGGCGTTACAGCTGCGTCACTCCCATTTTGGTAAAAGCGTGCCGGGAGAAATGCCTGAGTGCGGATGTGCTCATCGGCATTAGTCCGCCCGGTGACGGAAGCATCGTGGTCCGGGCGGTAGAGCCTGAACTTAGGGATAGAACATCAGGATTGCGGTTGCCCAACCGGACCACTACCGCCAGGCGCACCGGCCGGCTGCTGACCCGAGGGCGGCGGCGGTGCATCTCTGCCTGGCGACTGTGGCGCACAGGCGGTAAGGGTTGTGATAATGGCAAAAGCTGACAGCAATAAGGCGCAACGTTTCATCAAGGTATCCTGAAAGTTCAAACGGAGCCTTTAGTATAGAGATGTCGCGGGGAATCACCTGATTCACCATCTTGTGCCAGCAAAGCGGAAATTATGGCCGATTATTTGAGACGCCTCTCAACTCAGGTGCGTCGGCAATGCGTTTTGTGTCGAACACCGCTAAGGTAGTGCATCAATAAAGAGGAGTGGTTATGAATGGCATCGTGAAGTTCGTCCGCGGCTGGCTGGTGTTCTCTGTACTGTGGGGCGTGTTCATGTGGTTTATGTCATGGCAGCAGCAGGGCAAAGAGATAGGATCGGCTATTCTGATGAGTCTCTGCGCCGGTCTGATCTATCAGGCATTAATGACAATGGTGGCCCGCTACAAAGCGCGCCGGCAACAGGCCTGAGCCTGATCGGCAGCCTCGCATGCAGCCGGTCAGCCACAATGAATGCAACGCAGGGTTAACTGAAATGTAAACCAAAATTACCGGTTGACCGGCGATGGAAATCAGTACTGCGGTTATCCAGTCCCTCAATCGTCACCTGCGCGCCATAGCGCTGATAGCGATACTCAATGCCATCCAGCGCTGCCACGCTTGACGCATCCCAGATCTGCGCATGGGTTGAATCAATAATGACGTTCTTCGGATCGTGGGCATAATCGAAATGTTCAAACAGATCGTTGCTGCTGGCAAAAAACAGCGGCCCGCGCACCGTATAACGTACTGATTCGCCATCCTCGCTCAGCTGACGCTCGGCGTGAATGACGTGGGCAATGCGGCGGGCAAACAGCATCATGGCGACAATTACGCCTGCCAGTACGCCCAGCGCCAGGTTACCGGTCCACACGGTCACCACCACGGTCAACAGCATAATCAGCGTTTCAGACCACGGCATGCGTTTTAGCGTAGCCGGGGCTGCAGGCTGTGCCAGTTGACAGTTTTCACCGCCACCACCATCATAATCCCCGCCAGAACCACCATCGGGATTTGCGCCATAATCTGGCTCAGACCGGTAACCAATAGCAGCAGCACCAGCCCGGCAGCCACGGTAGGAACCCGACTGCGTGCCCGGCACAGTTCGACGTTAACGATGGTATGCCCGATCATCGCGCAGCCGGCGATGCCGCCATAAAAACCAGCAAAAATGTTGGCGACGCCCAGTCCCCAGGATTCACGACGTTTGCTGGACGGCGTATCCGTCAGGTCATCAACCAGTTTGGCGGTCAGCAGCGACTCCATCAGCCCGACAAAGGCGATACTTAACGCGGTCGGCCAGATAATCTGCAGCGTTTGCAGAGTCAGCGCCACCGAACCGGCAGCAGCGGTAACCATTGCCGGACGGCCGCCGAGAATCGACAGCGTAAGACAGAGCACCACCGAGGCGACTAGGCTGACTTTAGGGTCAACGCCGGCAATAACCGAAAAAGAGATCACTTCAGGGATCAGCGCCAGCGCGGTAATCACACCGGCCAGACATTCACGGGTCAGCAGCGCCCGACACTGATATCACTCGCCACAACTGGCGTTGCAGCGACATCATTCGATTGAGTCATAAAGGATTGCAGGCTCTTTTTTATTTTGCTCTCGCGCGAAGGGCGAGAAAGTGGGGATAAAAGTGAGTGGCAGATGTTACCAAGCGCAGGGCGAAGATACCAGAAAAAGGCGGGGTGACTCCCTCCATGGAGTCGGGATTATAACGAGAAATCATCCGGGGTTTTGTGGACAACCAGCTCAAGCAGTTGCCGATAGATTTCCAGCGACTCCCGGTCGCTTTCCAGTTCCAGCCGATGAATCAGTTTAGAAATAATCGCCTTATCACTGACCGGACTGCAGGATCTCCGCGACGATTAAGCCGAGCATCTCCATATCACTGGCCGGTTTATTGGCGGCAGCATTAAAGTAGTCGGCAATTTCCTGAATCGGTTCTGGGAACCATATTTTGGTTTTGCATGTGTAAGCCCTTAAAAACAGCCCGATTCCCTTTCGGATGTCAGGACAAAAAGACATAAAAAAACCTCCGCATGGACAGATGTGAAGGAACCCGACGTCATAAATTAACGGATAAAAAAATAACCTCTGAAGGTGGAAATCCACTGACACCTTCAGAGGCGACGCAAGTGCATCATCCGTTACAGAGTCGCAAAACAACTCGTGGGGGTAAAGTTATACAATGAAGCCCGATCTGTACAATCGGCTTCCTAAGCAAAATGTGCTATTTCAGCGTTAACAGGGGTTTATAAGGAATATTCCGAGAAAAAATTGTACAGAAAATGTGTACAGCCTGGAGGATTGATGCAAATGCGGTCAGCTTGCGCAGTGCTTTTTTCTCACCGACCACGGCAATGCCCAGCAAACGCCATTGCTGGCGCGGCTTCTGCCGCATCGCCTCACTCACAACGCCTGGTAATCGGTAGTGGACTGGCCTTCTTCCGGAAACAGCACCATATCGCAGCCAGCCTGTTCACCGTTTTCCCGTAGCAGGCTGAGCTGCTCGCTAGTGGCCGCCAGCACCGGGATACCGACCGGGATCAGGCCGGGGCAGGGATGGGCACTGGCATCTTCCAGCGCCTCACCAACCAGCGACGGATGACGCTGGCCGAGGGTTAATGCCATTACGGCAGCGGCATTGGTGGCTTTGCCCGGCGGCAAGCTGGCATTTAAAATCATCACACAACGGTAAGTCCTGCATCGCGCTTCTCCTGACTAAAAAGCGCATTGTGGCAAGCGGATCAGACCGGGTCTGGAAGATTTGTGCAGGCACGCTGATAACGTGCCGGGCTAAGCTGGCAGGCGCGCTTAAACCAGCGGCCGAGATGGCTCTGATCGGCAAAACCCAGCGCGGCGGCTACGTCGGCCACTGGCTGGCCCTGAGCCAGTCAGGCGCGAAGCGGCAATTCCCAGTGGGCTTGGAACAGTCGCGACAGACGAAAGCGATCCAGCTTCAGGCTCTGCGCCATCTGCTGCAACCCCGGATTATCAGCATGATGCGCAATCAGCCAGTCCCGCGCCTGCAGCGCCAGCCGGGCATCCGGGTAAACCGGCTCGGACGCGCGCCATAACCGGTGTTGCGTCAGCTGGCCAAACAGCCGGTCAAGTGCCGCATCTTTGATTAATGCCGGATGATCGTGCCGCATCGCGTCGAAGGCGTGCCAGACCGCATAAGCCAGCGGGCGGTCGTCGCGCAGCGTATCCGCGAAGCCTAACTTGCGCTGCTCCGGTCCCTCCGCCAGCAGCGGAGCGAGATACTGCGCGATCTGCTGGGGTGAAAGATAGAGCATGCGATAGGTGAAGCCCTGCTCGTTGATCGCGTCGCCATCATGTAATTCTTCCGGCTCCAGCATAAACACTGTACCGGGTCGGCTTTGATGCTGTTTGCGTCTCGAATGAAACTGCTGTACACCTTGCTCAGTCACGCCAATCAGATAACTATCGTGCCAGTGCGGATCGTAAGCATGTCCGGTAAAATGGGTGCGCAGCGACTCGATGCCGCTGGCAGCGTCACGGCGCAAATCCACCCAGTTTTTTGCAGCTGTTATCATGGTGTCCCACTCCCGGTTGCGGCCTCTGGACATTCTGCCGCGATCCACTAATTTTTAGCAGTTCGGGCGCTTTTCATTCGCGTTTGGCTTTGCGTATAATAACGCATGCATTTAATTATAAGTCTAACAATTAGGTTGCTAACATTTGTTATCGCATACTCGTACATTTACCCATCTCCTGCATCTCACCGCGCACGCCTGGCGCCTGGCCGTCGATCGCCATCTGAAAGATAGCGGTCTGAGCATGAGCAGCTGGATGGCGATTGGCCTGATTGCCAGTGAACCTGAAAGAATGACCCAGACCGAACTGGCGCAGCTGCTGGGACTGGAAGATGCCAGCATGGTGCCGCTGGTCGATCGGCTGGTCAAACAGTCGCTGCTGTCGCGGGTCCAGCCGCCGGAGGATCGGCGTAAACGCCATCGGTGCTGACCGAAAAGGGCAACCAGGCATTCGCTAAAGTGAAAACCCAGGCCGATGCGCTGCGTAGCGAAATGCTGGCCGACATCGATCCGCAGGACCTGGCCGTGACCGAGCGGGTGCTACAGCAACTCCTGACGCGAATGGGAAGCATGTAAAGGTGGCGAAGCGCAATCCCTATGCCGCGCGCGAGTGGTTACCGCATGAAAAACCGATGCTGCTTGGGTCGCCCTCGACCCCACTGCATCCGCTACCGAAGCGGGTGGCGTTTGGTCTGATCGGCCTGATGATCTCGCTGACCGGGGCGCTGAGTAATGCGCTGGTCACCACCAATCTGATCAATCTGCAGGGCACCTTTGGTGCCTATTCCAATCAGATTGACTGGCTGCCGGCGGTCTACGTGATGGGCAATATCTCCATCAACCTGCTGCTGGTGAAATTTCGTCAGCAGTTTGGCCTGCGCGCTTTCACCGAGGCGTTTCTGGTGCTGTATGTGCTGGTGGCGTTCTTTCATCTGTTTGCCAACGATCTCAGTTCGGCGATCATCGTGCGTACCGCGCACGGCATGGTGGCGGCGGCGCTCAGCTCGCTGGGCATCTATTACCAGGTGCAGGCGTGGCCGGCGAAGCATCGTCTGAAAGCGCTGGTGATTGGGCTGACGGTGTCGCAACTGGCGATTCCGCTGGCGCTGCTGTGCGGCGTGCTGTCACTGGGGCGGATTGAGTGGTGGTTCACTACGCCGTGGCTCGGCATCTGCACCGCCATCGCGTTAACGCTGATCGTGGCTGCGATTGTGATTGAGCACAACCGGCGCAACCCGTTGATCAATACCCGCTGGCTGAGCAGCGGCATGATGGTCCGGCTGGGGATTGTGATGATCATGATCCGCATCGTACTGGCGGAGCAGAACACCGGCGCGGTCGGTTTTTTACAGCAGATTGGCTTACAGAACGAGTCAGATGCGCGGGCTGGCGCTGGCGATTATTGCCGGCGTGATTGTCGGCATCGCCGCCAGTGCGCTCACCATCAAGCCTAACCACCTCAACTGGCCAATCGTCACCTCGCTGGTGGTGATGATTATCGCGTCGCTGATGGATGCGCACTCCAGTCCGCTGACCCGCGCCAATAATATGTACTTCAGCCAGTTCCTGTTGGGTTTCAGCAGCGCCTTCTTCATGGCGCCAGCGATGCTGATGGGGATCGGCGATCCTCGGGACTTTTCAGACCTGGCGGGAAAAATATCACTCCAGCCTGCTCAGCGAGCAGCTTTTGCTGCTTGATCCCAACGTCAACGAACATCTCAGCCAGTACAATGCACTGTTCAATAGCCTGGTCGGCGATAACATTCTGCTCGGTGCGCAAAGCACCAGCCAGCTGCAAACCGTCGCGACCTTACAGGCCAACGTGCTGGCCTATAACGACACCTATCTGTTAACGGCCGCGCTGGCATTGATCACCCTGATGTGGGTGATCTGGCGTTTAACGCGTCGGCGTTATCTCGACTGGCGCCAGGCGCAATTTAACCTGCGTGAGCAGCATCAGCTGGCCGCATTACAGGAAAACACGGAGAAACAATGAGTCAGCAGGACGAACTTCAGGCAGCCGAACGCGACCGCGCGAACCGCCGCCGTATTCTTTCGATTGCCGCCGGCAGCGGCATTGTGGTGATTGGCGTATTAGTCATTCTCTACGCCTGGCAACTCTGGCCTTTTACCAGCGCAGTGCAAACGACCGAAAATGCCTATGTACGCGGCCAGGTAACCTTTATTAGTCTGCAGGTCAGCGGCTACCTGACCTCGGTTGAGGTCATCGATCTGCAACCGGTGAAAAAGGGGCAACTGCTGATAACCATCGACGATCGTATCTATCGTCAGTAGGTCCATCAGGCCCAGGCACAACTGGCGATGAAGCAGGCGGCGCTCAACAATAACCTGCAGCAGCGACACAGTGCTCAGGCGACGATTGAAAGTAATAAAGCGGTGCTGGAAAATGCCAAAGCACAGGCGCTGAAAAGCGGCTTTGACCTGAAAAGAGTAGAGAACCTCACTGCTGACGGCTCGCTGTCGGTGCGTGAACGGGATGCCGCCCGCGCGGCTAACGCGCAGGCACAGGCGCAGGTCCGTCAGGCTGCGGCTCAGATCGCCGTGGCAGAGCAAAATCTGCAAACGGTGATCGTCAACCGTGCGTCGCTGGAAGGGGACGTCGCCAGGGCGCAGGCGGCACTGGAACTGGCGGAAATCGATCTAGCCAATACCCGGATTATCGCGCCGGATGATGGTCAGCTCGGCCAGCTGTCGGTGCGAACCGGCGCTTACGTCACGGCCGGAACGCGGCTGACCTCGGTAGTCCCTAACCACAAGTGGATCATCGCCAACCTGAAAGAGACGCAGCTGGCGCGAATCCGTCCCGGTCTGCCGGTGACTTTCCGGGTTGATGCGCTGGATGGCAAACGCTTTACCGGTCAGGTTGAATTTATCTCCCCGGCTGCTGGGTCGGAATTCGGCGCCATTTCGCCTGACAACGCCACCGGTAACTTCGTCAAAATTGCCCAGCGTATTCCGGTGCGTATCCGCATCGACGAGCAGGATATGCAGCAACTGTGGCTTGGCATGTCGGTAGAATTGAGCATTGATACCGCCGCGCAGCCGGTAGGTTAGGGCGCACCATGATCGGCCGCGGTTTACTGATTGGCGCACTGACCCTGACGCTGGCCGGTTGCGCGACCCAGGTTGAAAAAGCGCCGTCGTCACTACCGATTCCGCCTGCCTGGCGCGATCGGGTCGGGCCTGCTGCTCCGCCAGAAGCGGGCTAGTGGCGCGCCTTTGGCGATGAGCATCTCAACCGGCTAGTGACGCAGGCGCTGCGCAATGACCCCGATATCCTTACCGCGGTTCACGGGTGGATCAGTATCGCGCTCAGCTGCGTGCGGCGCAGGGCGACAATTTCCCGACCCTGAGTGCGGGCGTGGCGGCAACCCGTGAACGTACGCTCTCCTCCGTCACTGGCCAGCCCTATGAAACCGACGTTTTTCAGGGCCTGCTGCAGGCCAATTACGATGTCGATTTATGGGGCGCGCGCAGCAGTTCGATCGATGCGGCGCAACAGGCCGCAGCATCGGCGGCGGAGCCGACCATTGCCAGCTCGGTGGCCTCGGGTTATCTCAACTTATGCGCCCTCGATGAGCAGCTGAGCGTCACCGAAGCGACGCTGATCACCCGCAATAATTCGCTGACCCTGGCGAAGCGCCAGTTTGAAACCGGCTAGACCTCGCGGCTGGAGTGGATGCAGGCGGCCTCGGAGTACCAGTCAGCCAAAGCACAGATACCGCAGCTTAAGCATCAGATCGCCCGGCAGGAGAATGCGCTGAGTATTCTGGTGGCGATGAACCCGCGCGAAATTGCCCGCCGACAGCAGTTCGATCAAATATCGCCGCAGCAGTTACCGTCGTTGCTGCCGTCCCAGTTGCTCAATCGCCGACCGGATATTGTCCAGGCGCAGCGTCAGCTGCTGGCCGCCGATGCCAGCCTGGCCTCGGCCAAAGCGCAGCTGCTGCCCAATCTCAACCTGACCGCCACCGGCACGTTACAGAGTTCAGTGCTGCATCAGCTGGCTGATAATCCGTTCCGCCTGTGGAGCGTCGGCGGCAGTATTCTGGCGCCGTTGCTCAATCGTGAAGCGCTGACCGCAGAAGTGGATGTCTCAATGGCCACTCGTAACCAGGCGCTCTATGGCTATGAGAAAGTGGTGCGTAATGCCTTCTCGGAAGTGAACGATGCGATGGATGCGATTCGCCAGGGTGAGGCACAACTGGAAGAGCTGCAAAAGCAGGATAACTATGTGGCTGAAGCCTTGCGCATCGCCAGTAACCGCTATCAGAACGGTTACGCCTCCTATCTTGATGAGCTGGATGCTCAGCGCACCCTGTTTTCAACCCAGCTGAATCTGGTAACGGTGAAAAATAACCTGCTGCTGGCGCAGATTGATCTCTATCGCGCGTGGGCGGCGGCTGGTCAGCAAACGCCGCGTCATCCTCTGAATAACCGCTTTCCCTTCATACGGTTCCGATCCAGCAGCAGCCAGAGATTCTGCTTGCTGGATCGGCGCTGTCGCATCCCGCGCTGCCGTGCGCGGCCTGACACCCTATCCGTTAAATAAGCCCCGCATACTTCCGCTTACCTGTCTTTACATTAGGTGGTATCATGCGCGGGTTTTAGGCTAGCCAGATGGAAAAGCGCACGGATTGTTCATGCTGCGCCAGGTGAGTCATGTTTTTAAATGCCTGATAATTCAGGGGAATAAAATGGAATCGTAATGAATAAAAAGTCAGTTTTTGCGCTGGTGGTGACCGCAGCTTTATTAACCGGTTGTGCCCGTACTGCGCCGATTCACAATGTGAATCAGACACTCTCACAGCGTTATAGTGATAATCAGATGAAAACCGCGATCATCGAAGCGGGCATCAGCCGCAAGTGAGTGATGACGCCGGTTTCGCCGGGCGTAGTCAACGGTCGACTGGCACAGCGTGGCTTCGCAGCCAACATTCGCATCTCCTACACCAGTCAGAGTTACCGCATCGATTATCTCAGCAGCGAAAACCTGAAAGCGGGAGAGGGCAAGATCCACAATAACTATAACCGCTGGATCGCCAACCTCCATCAGGACATTCAGCTACGTCTGTCCGCGCTGGCGGTAAAATAAGCCGCGCGCGGTCGCACTTATCTGTCGGTATTGAACAATAAAATAAAGATCTTTCGCTGCCGGCCGACAAATCAGATGACCTGCTATTGCTGCATCGTCGGGTAAACCACTACCGTGATCGGCAATAGCCGGGTCGGCAGATATTTCAGGGATGAATCTTTGCTTACGCAAGGAAGGAGTTGGCGACCTGATCGACGCAACGCCACCCGTTTTGCTAAAAGAAAATTGAAATGAGACTCGCTTACTCTCTGGTCGACTGGCAGGCGCTGGCTCCCGGACTGGCTAGACACGATGACTGGCAAAGCTGGGCGCTACAGGGCGCGATAATCGACCCCAACCAGTCCATGGCAAAGCCGCAAATTTTACCCATGATGACCGCGCGTCGTCTGAGCGGCGGCAGTCGTGCGGCAGTTGAGTGCGGTCTGGCGCTGCTGGCACGTCAGACGGTGAATGTGGTGGTATTCACCAGCCGTCACGGCGAGCTGGAGCGCAATCTGCGTATCCTGACTGCACTGCCCAGTCAGCAGCCGCTGTCGCACACTGATTTCGCGATGTCGGTACACAATTCTGCTGTCGGCAGCCTCACTATCGCCGCGAAAGCCCTGCTGGTATCGACCTCCATCGCGGCCGGGATCGACTCTTTTCAGCAAGGGCTGATTGAAGTCAGTGCCTTACATCAGGCGGGCTATCAACAGGTACTGCTGGTCGATTTCGAGGGCCTGCTGCCCGATTATTATCTGCCGTGGTTAGCCGAGAACCACTTAAACGCGCCGTATGCGGTGGCGCTGCTGCTTGCCGCCGGCGATGAGTGGCGCTGCCACAGCCAGCCTCAGTCCGGCGAGGTCAACCCCGGCGCGCGATCGCCTGCAGCTTCCGCTGCTTTCTGCGCTTTTGCCGCGGCGTCTACGACTACCGGATTTAAGGGGCAGAACTGCAGCAGCAGGATCGCGGTTGCCTGATCGTCGCCAATCATCCGTCGCTGATCGACTATGTGATGATCGCCTCGGTGCAGCCGGAGATGGACTGTCTGGTGAAAGCCGATCTGCAAAACAATCTGTTCTTACGGGTGTGATCCGCGCCGCCGATTATCTGATCAATAGCGAAGCAGAAACCTTACTGCCTGACAGCCAGCAACGGCTGGCGCGCGGCGACAACATCCTGATCTTCCCGGAAGGGACCCGCACCCGCTATGGCGAGGCGCTGGAGTTGCAGCGCGGTGCCGCCAATATTGCGGTACGTGCCGGGTGCGATCTGCGGGTGGTTCACATCACCTGTAGCCAGCGTATGCTCGATAAACAGAGTCGCTGGTACCAAATTCCGCCGGTTAAACCGCTGTTTACCGTGCGCGTACAAGCGCGAATCGACAGCCAGTCGTTTTGCGAAAGCAACCAAGATGCACAGCCGCTGGCCGCGCGTCGCCTGACCCGCCATTTACAACAGACGCTGGTTCCCCTGAATAGGTAATACGAAAACCGGTATGGACTCATTAATTAACGATATCAAACAGATGATTATCGACACACTCAACTTGGAAGATATCCGTCCCGCTGATATCGACACCGAGGCTCCGCTGTTTGGCAAGGGGCTGGATTCAATCGATGTGCTTGAACTCGGTCTGGCGGTAAAAAATCGTTACGGCGTGGCGTTCTCCGCCGACAGTGAAACCCTGCGCGCACACTTCTTATCTGTTGCCTCTCTGGCCGCGTTTGTTGATCAACAACGCGCCTGAACGCTGAGACAAAATTATGATGACCCAAGACCAGATATACCAGGAAGTTGCGTCACTGCTGACCAGCCTGTTTGAAATTGATGCGGCTGACATCCATCCGGATGCGCGTCTGTATGAAGATCTCGAACTCGACAGCATTGATGCGGTTGATATGGTGGTTCACCTGCAGAAACGGACCGGCCGTAAAATCAAACCGGAAACCTTCCGCGCGGTGCGTACCGTGCAGGATGTGGTGGATGCGGTTGAACAACTGATGCGCGAATACGCCTGATCCGCCGTGCTTGTCGCCCTCCGACTGCTGAATCTGCTCACCCTGCTGGTCTAGCTGGCGCTGACGCAACCGCGCTGGCAGGGGCTGTTCTGGCTGCTGGCGCTGCTGTTTGGCGTGCGCTGGCAGGTGTTGCGTCGCCAGCACAATGCCCTGAGTCACGTGATGGGCTGGCTGGCGCTGGCGGGTGCGCTGCTGTGTATCAGCAGCCAGCTGCTGCGCAGTCAGCATCTGCTGTTGTGGTATCCGCTGGCGGTTAATCTGGCGATGCTGCTGGTGTTTGGCTCTTCGTTGTGGAGTGCCATGCCGCTGGTGGAACGTATCGCGCGGCTGCGTGAACCGTATTTACCGCCCGCCGCGGTGCGCTACACCCGGCGTGTTACCCAACTGTGGTGCCTGTTTTTTATCGGCAACGGCAGCATGGCGCTGGCGACCTGCCTGCTGGGCGATCTGCGGCTGTGGACGCTGTGGAACGGCGCGATCAGCTACCTGTTGATCGGCACCCTGATGGCGGGGGAATGGCTGGTGCGTCAACGGGTGAGGCGAAGAGCATGAAGGTAGCTGAATGGTTGGCCGGGCCCGAACGCGAAGTCGCGTGGCGCGGCGATCGGCCGTTAATGCCCAGCGCCATGTGTGCTCAGGTGCGGGCGCTGAGTCAGCGTCTGGCCACCGATGCGGGTACCCGCTGGGCGCTCGGCTGGATGGTGTTATCGCCGATATGCCGCTGACCCTCGACCTGCCGCTCTGGCACTGCGACGATGCGGAAGAGCCGGGCAGCCTGCCGCCGCTGCCGGAGGAGGCCGGGCTGGTGCTCTATACCTCCGGCTCAACCGGTGCGCCACGCCGGGTAGTGAAATAGCTTGCGGTAATGGAGCAGGAAACCCGCTGGCTGATCGACCTGTGGGGTACGCCTCTGCAGCAGTGCCGGATCATCGCCTCGGTCAGCCATCAGCATCTGTATGGTTTATCGTTTCGCATTTTTTTGCCGATGGCGCTGTATGCCGCAGGTCAGACTGGCCGCCGTCACGCCCGACCGCTGGCAGGTCTGGTCACCGCTGATCGCTGGATCTGACGGCTGGCGGCTTTACGATCGTCTGCTGATGCAGCCGGACGGCCAGTTTCAGCTGGCGGGACGCCACGATAGGATTGTCAAAATCGGCGATAAGCGCGTCTCGCTGAGTGAGGTTGAACGAAGGCTGTTAAGCTTGCCGGGAATCACCGATGCGGCGGCACTGGCGCTGACGCGACAGGGACGACAGGCGATTGGCGTGGTGGTGGCGCTCAACGCCGCGCTGGATCGCCACCCTGCATCAGCACAAGCAGCAGTGGAAACGACAGCTGCAGCAGTGGCTGGAGCCGCTGGCGATACCGCGCTAATGGCGGGTGGTCGCCGCCATTCCGGTGACCAGCCAAAGCAAACGCGCCTGGCCGCAAATTGAGGAGCTTTTCGATGTTGCCGATTGAACGCAATCGCCTGCTGCAGGATAACAGCGTCACGCTGACGCTGCAGATTCAGGCCAGCCTGTTCTGGTTTCAGGGCCATTTTCCCACCTTACCGATTCTGCCCGGCGTCGCCCAGCTTGACTGGGTAATGCACTACGGGGTCGGCATTCTGGCGCCTGGCAAACAGTTTGCCGCCATCGATAACATCAAATTCCAGCAGCCGGTGCCGCCCGATTCGCTGCTATAGCTGCGTCTTGACTGGGATGCGGAAAAATCACGCCTCAGTTTTCGTTACAGTCTGCTGGGTGAGGGCACTGAGCAAAGCGCCAGCAGCGGGAAAATTACGCTGTGTTAGGGGCCGTATTCTCTCCCTGCGTGGTGATGCCGTGTTACAACCACGGGGCGATGATGGCCTCAGTGCTGACGCGGCTGGCGCCGTTTAATTTACCGGTGATCGTGGTCGATGACGGCAGCGATGCCGCCACCCAGCTCCAGCTGGCGACGCTGAACGCCCCGTAGCTCAGCGTGCTGCGTCTCGACAGCAATCAGGGCAAAGGCGCTGCGGTGATCCACGCCCTGCGTGCCGCCGCCGCACGGGGCTTTACCCACGCGGTGCAGATCGACGCTGATGGCCGGCATCAGGCAGAAGACCTGCCGCTGATGCTGGCCGAAGCGCAGCGCTATCCTGACTGGCTGATCTCCGGTCAGCCGCTGTATGACGATTCAATTCCCAAATCACGCCTTTATGGTCGCTACATTACCCATTTCTGGGTCTGGGTTGAGACGCTATCGCTGTCAATCCGTGACAGCATGTGTGGCTTCCGGGTTTACCCGCTGGCACCGGTGATGGCGTTGTGCGATCGCCACGCGATCGGCCAGCGCATGGATTTCGACACTGAAATCATGGTCCGGCGCTACTGGCAGGGCACCCGCAGCCGCTTTATTTCCACCCGGGTGACCTATCCGGCCAGTGGCTTGTCGCACTTTGATGCGCTCTATAGACAACCTGCGCATCTCTTGGATGCACACCCGACTCTTTTTCGGCATGCTGCCGCGAATCCCGCGTCTGCTGGCGATGCGTCGACAGACAGCCCACTGGTCGGCCGAGCCGGAACGCCGCGGGCAGTGGGGTTTACGACTGATGCTGGCGGTCTATCGCTACGGCGGCCGCCTGCCGTTTATGCTGTTGTTATGGCCGGTGGTTGCTGTCTACCGGCTGAGTGGACAGCGCGCCCGCCGCGCTTCGCAGCAGTGGCTGAGCCAGGTTCGTCTGATCGCGCAGCAGCGGCAGATTTCGCTGCCCGCGCCGCTCAACAGCTACCGTCATTTTCTGCGTTTTGCCGGGGCCATGCTGGATAAAGTTGCCAGCTGGCGAGGCGATCTTCACTGGGGACGCGATATTGATTTTGCACCCGGTGCCGAAGCGGTGATCCGTACGCCGTCGCCGCAGGGCAAGCTGATTCTGGCCTCGCACCTTGGCGACATTGAAGCCTGTCGCGCTATGGCTCAGCAGGTGAGCGGGCTGGTGATCAATGCGCTGGTGTTTACCGATAATGCTCAGCGCTTTCGCGCGGTGCTGGAAACCATTGTGCCGCAGGCCGGAGTAAACCTGATGCCGGTCAGCGATATCGGCCCGGATACCGCCATTCTGCTGCAGCAAAAGCTCGATGCTGGCGAGTGGGTGGCGATTGTCGGCGATCGCACTGCAGTTAATCGCCAGCGCGGCGGCGAACGCCGGGTGATCTGGAGTGAGTTTCTTGGCCGGGCTGCACCGTTTCCTCAGGGGCCGTTTGTGCTGGCTGCCGCGTTGCGCTGCCCGGTACTGCTGATGTTTGCCCTGCGTCAGCAGGGTAAACTGCGCATTTATTGCGAAGCGTTCGCCGACCCGCTGCTGCTGCCGCGGGCACAACGACAGCAGGCGGTCGATCGCTATGCAGCGCGGCTGGCACATTACTCGCTGCTGGCCCCGTTTGACTGGTTTAACTTTTTCGATTTCTGGACGTTGCCTGATCCGCAGGCGTGCCACAAGGAGTCCGACCATGCCTGAACATCGTGCTGACATAGCACTGACCGTCTCCTTTCACAACTGCGACCCGATGGGCGTGGTCTGGCACGGTAACTACTTTCGCTATTTCGAGCAGGCACGCGAAGCGTTACTGCGCAGCACCAACTACAGCTACGCCGAGATGGCCGCCAGCGGCTACGTCTGGCCGGTGGTCGATACCCGGGTGAAATACCGCCAGCCGCTGCGCTGTGAAGAGACCATTTCGGTCAGCGTCCGCATTACTGAATATGAAAATCGCCTGCGCATCGACTATGAGGTACGCAATGCGGCCGGTCAGATCACCACCAAAGCGCATACGCTGCAGGTGGCGGTGGAGCAGGCGACCCAGGCGCTGTGCTTTGTTTCTCACCGGACATTTTACTGGAACGTTTAGGATTGAAGGGACTCTAAAAGTGATGCTTACCGTCCTGCTGCTGTGAGCCAGCGCCGCCAGTGCGGTGACGCTCGACCAGCTGCAGCAGCGATTTGCCAGCCAGCCGGTGATCCGGGCCGATTTTACCTAGACCCGCAACATTGCGGGTATGCATCAGCCGCTGGTGTCGCATGGACAGATGCTGATCGCCCGGCAACAGGGGTTATGGTGGCATCAGCAGACGCCGTTTGTGATGACGCTGCTGCTGGATGATAAGCGCATGGTGCAGAGCCTGAGCGGTCAGCCGCCGCAGGTGATCACCGCCGACAGCAATCCGCAGATGTTCCAGTTTAACCATCTGCTGCGCGCTGTTTAAGGCCGACCAGAAAGTGCTGAATGAAAACTTCCGGGTCGATTTCAGCGATCGCAGTAACGGCCAATTGACGCTGAGCCTGACGCCGAAAGCTGCGCCGCTGAACAAAATTTTCAACCGTATCGACCTTGCGGGCAGTGAGTTTCTGGAGCGTATTGACCTTGATGATAAGCAGGGCGATCTGACGCAGATCCTGTTAAGCCATACCCGGATTGAGCCGTCGCAGTTAAGCGACGAGGAGCAGGCGCGTTTTGCAGGGCCGTAACGCAAGCTGGCTGGCTGTGCTGTGGATTGCGTTCTGTCTGCTGCTGGCGGTGGCGCTGACGCTATTAATGCCGCGCAGCCAGCTTAACAGCAGCGTACTGGCCTTGCTGCCACAGCAAAATCTGGGCGCAGCTCCGCCCGCGCTACAGCAGGCGTTTTTACAGCGGCTGGATCGTCAGCTGGTGTGGTTGGTGTCAGCGGGTCCGACTGACGATCCGCAGGTGGCGGCGTGGTGGCTATCGCAACTGCGCGCCTTGCCGGCGCTGAAACAGGTGCAGGGCGATCTCGACGCGCAGCAGCAGTGGGGACGCTTTGCCTGGCAACACCGTAACGGCCTGATCGATGACGCCACCCGCAGCCGGCTACAGGACGGCGGCAACGCCCAGGCAGACTGGCAGCTGGCGCAGCTGTTCTCCGCCTTTTCCGGCGTCGGCAGTAAAGAACTGCAGGGCGATCCGCTGATGCTGGTGCGCGGATCGCAGCTGGCGTTACAGCAAAACGCCGATCGCATGATTCTCCATAACGGCTGGTTGACGGCGCAGGATCGGCAGGGCCAGCGCTGGTATTTTCTGCACGGCGAACTGGCCACCAATGCCTTTAGTCTGCAGCAAAGTCATGCGCTGGTCAGCCAGCTCAATGTGCTGGAGCAGCAGCTTAAAAGCCGCTTTCCGCAGGCGAAATTACTGACCCGCGGCACGGTACTGTTCAGCGATGATGCCAGCCAGCGCGCGCAGCACGACGTAAAAACCTTGGTCAGCCTGACGCTGGGCGGGGTATTGCTGCTGGTGTTCCGTTCGCTGCGGCCACTGCTGCTGTGTATCGTTTCCGTGGCGATCGGGGCGATGGCGGGCACGGTGATGACGCTAATCTGTTTCGGTGAACTGCACCTGATAACGCTGGTGATGAGCCTGAGCATCGTTGGCATCTCGGCCGATTACACGCTCTACTATCTGACTGAACGGATGGTTCACGGCAGAGAACAGACGCTGTGGCAGAGCCTGCGCAAGGCGCGCGGCACCTTACTGTTAGCGCTGGCCACCACCGCTATCGCCTGGCTGCTGATGCTGCTGGCCCCGTTTCCGGGTCTGCGTAAGCTGGCGGTGTTTGCCGCCAGCGGCTTAACCGCCTCCTGCCTGACGGTGGTCCTGCTCTATCCGTGGCTGGTGCGCGGTTTGCCGGTGCGTCCGGTGCCGTTAATTGCGCCGCTGGCCCGCTGGCTGGCGACGCCACGCCGCCAGCGCGGATTGCGGGTCGGATTACCGCTGGCCGTGGCGCTGTTTGCCGTGACGGGCATCGCGCAGCTGCGGGTGGATGATGATATCGCCCACCTGCAAAGCGCCCCTGGCGCGTCTGCTGGATCAGGATCGTCAGCTGGCGGCCTTAACCGGTCAGCGCGCCGACCAGACCTGGTTTGTGGTCTGGGGGGACGATGCGCAGCAGACCCTGCAACGGCTGGCCCGGCTGGCACTGGATCTGCAACAGGGCTGGCTGCAGCGCTATCGGCTGTTACCTTTACGCTCACTGGCGCAGCAGCAACAGGATCTGACGCTGCTACGTCAGGCGGCACCGACCATCGCCACGCGTCTGCAGCAGGCTGGCATTACGCTGCCCGCGCCGGATCTCAGTGCGATGCCGGTCACGCCGCAAGCCTGGCTTGCCAGCCCGTTAAGCGAAGGCTGGCAACTATTGTGGCTGACGCTGCCTGACGGGCGCAGCGGCGTGCTGATACCGACCAGCGGGGTAAAAAACAGCGCCGCGCTCAATGCGCTGGCGCAGCGTCATGCGGGCGTCAGCTGGATCGACCGTAAAGCCCGTTACGATACGCTGTTCAGCTTCTGGCGTACTCTGCTGAGTGGCTTGCTGATGCTGGCACTGGCGCTGATTCTGGTGCTGGGCATTGGGATTAACTACAGCCTGTTTTTCAGCAACCCACAGGGCACGCCGCTGACCTCCTTACTGGCGGTCTCGCTGGCGATGATCACCACCTTATTAACCCTGGGCATGCTGGTGTTCAGCAGCACCAGCGCGGCGATCGCCAGTTTTGGTACAGTATTTTGTGCAGCGGCATTTTTACCGCCTTTCTGCTGTCGCCGCTGGCGATGCGACCCACCCGATCGAGGATCAAACGATGATGCGCGCCGCCCTGATTTTGTTGACCAGCCTGCTGCTGAGTGCCTGCGCGCAGCAGGCACCGGACAACAGCCGTCCCACCGCCTGGCTCAAGCCGGGCGTGCAGATCACGCTGCCGCCGCCCGGCATTCAGCCCGCTTTTCAGCAGCAGTTGCTGACCGGTCAGGTAAAGGGCCGGAGCCAGTCGCTGCTGATACTGCTGAGCGCCGATCAACAACAGATTAAGCTGGCGGGCTTATCGTCGGTCGGGATACGTCTGTTTATCCTGCGCTATGACGGCCAGGGTATTCACACCGAGCAGCTGATGCCATTGCCGCAGCTGTCGCCTGCCAGTCAGGTGCTGGCGGACATCATGCTCAGCTACTGGCCGACTGAGGCCTGGCGTAAACAGTTGCCGCCCGGCTGGACGCTGCAGGATCAGCCGTTAAAGCGTCAGCTCAGGGATGCTGATAACCAGCTGGTGACCGAAATTGATTATCTGCAACGCGGCAACCAGCGTCAGCCGATCGCTATTCAGCAGCATGCGTTTGGCTATCTGATCCGCATTCAACATCTGGACGCTTCATGATTTACATCTCTGCCATGGGCATGCTTAACGCCCTGGGTAATGACAACCAACAGATTGCGGCCAACCTCAGCAACGGCGTTGCGCCGGGTATGCAGCTGTGCCACGGCTGGCTGAACGGCGATAAAGCCTGCTGGCTCGGTCGGGTCGAAGGCGAGTTGCTGGCGGTGCCGTCGGCGTTCAGCGCGCATAATACCCGCAATAACCAGCTGCTGCTGGCGGCGCTGGCGCAGATCCGCCCGGCACTGGATCTGGCGATAGCGCGTTACTGCAGCGACCGGGTCGCGATTGTACTGGGCACCAGCACCTCCGGCGTCGACGAAGGTGACCGCCAGGTGCGCGGCGAACTGGCCGGGTACCATTACCAGATGTAGGAGCTGGGCGATCCGTCGCGTTTTCTGGCGCACTATCTGGCGCTCAACGGTCCGGCCTATACCATTTCAACCGCCTGTTCCTCCAGCGCCCGCGCCATTATCAGCGGGCAGCGGCTGATTGCCGCCGGTCTGGCTGATGTGGCGCTGGTCGGCGGTGCAGATTCGCTGAGCCGGATGCCGATTAACGGATTCGACAGTTTGGCCTCGCTGTCCGGCCGCCGCTGCGCGCCCTTTAGCCGGGACCGCGATGGGATTTCAAAATCGGCGAAGGCGCGGCACTGATGCTGCTGACGCGTGAACCCCAGCCGCAGGCGCGAGTCGGTGTGGATTACACCTCCGATGCGCAGATCGGTACTACGGTGGATGCGGGACGCCGGTTTGGTGATAACGACCAGTTTGGCGTGCGGGTTAACGTGGTGCATCGTGAAGGTGAAAGCGGCGTGGATGACGAGAAAAAGCGCACCACCGCCGCCTCAATCGGTCTCGACTATCACGGTGACCGGTTACGCACTTCGCTGGATGTTGGCTACCAGAAAAAGACCTTCCACAAGGTTTGCAGGACATCAACATTAGCGGCGTCGACTTTATTCCCGCCGTGCCGTCCAACTCGCGTAACTACAGCCAGCAATGGGTCTACAGCGACATGGAATCGGAGTTTGGTATTGCCCGGGCGGAATACGATCTCAGCGATAGCTGGACCGCATATGCCGGTTTAGGCGCGCAGCATGCCTATGAAACCGGTAACTACGGCACGCCAAAACTGCTTAACCGCGAGGGTGATGCTACCCATCAGCACCTTCAATACCAACCGCGTGCAGGACAACATGAGCGGCATGGTTGGCTGCGCGGGAATTTCGATACCGGTTTTATTTCGCACAAGGTTAACGTCGGCTATTCTGCGCGGACCACCAATGCAAAAAATGCCTACAACATGTCGCTGACCAGTGCTAACATCAACATCTATCCTCCGGATGAGGATGCCGCGCCGCCGGCAAACTTTGCCGGCGGAACCTTCTCCGATTCGCTGACCACCGCACGTTCGCGCACCCAGGGCTATCTGCTGAGCGACACGCTGGGCCTGTTTGATGATTCGCTGCTGCTGACCGTTGGCGCGCGCCATCAGAAAGTGTGGGTGCGTAACTACAACAGCGGCGCAGAGGATACCGCGTCGCGCTACACCAATAGCCGCTGGATGCCGACCTATGGCGTGGTCTACAAGCCGTGGCAGTCGATTTCGCTGTATGCCAACCATACTGAAGCGTTGCAGCTAGGCGCGGTCGCGCCGCGTAATGACACGGTAATCAATCCAGGTGCTATTACCGGCATCGCCCATTCAAAACAGAATGAAGTTGGGGTGAAAGGGGATTTCGGTCGCATCGGCGGCACGCTGTCGCTGTTTGAGATTAAAAAACCGTCGGGGATGATTGGCGCAGATGGGGCGTATGGCATGAACGGTGAGCAGCGACATCGCGGCATTGAAACCAACCTGTTCGGCGAGCCGGTATTAGGCTTCCGCCTTAACGCCAGCGCCACCTATGACTGCAAACAGGCGGTGGGCGTGCCGCGCGACAACTACACGCTGGGTGTCGAATATGACATCAAACCGCTGGAAGGCTTAACCGCTACCGCGCTGATCAGCCATTCCGGTTCACAGTGGGCTGACGCGGCGAACAGTAAAAAGATCGACAGCTATACCACGCTGGATCTTGGACTGCGCTACCGCACCCGGCTCAACCAGAATGATATGGTGTGGCGCGTCGGGATCGAAAACGTGACCAATGAGAAGTACTGGGCCAACGTCGACGATACCGGCATCTATCTTATAGCAGGGCGATGGCCGCACGCTGGAAGTCGGGGTGACCTACGACTTCTGATCGGCGGGGCTGAAAGGATAACGGAGCGCAGCACGCGCTCCGTTTTTTTTCGGGCTAAAGAACCGGACGAAAAATAGGCTTTCATCTACACTGTGACGCGCTGCTTTTTCGCCCGTTCATCGAATTTTACAGGAAGCCCATGTCGTTACCTTAGCCACCCGACGATCAGGATGAGCCGATTCGCCAGTCGCTCGACGATGCGCACTTTGCGATTGTGGTGCTTGCGGTGACCTCGGTTACGCTTATAATCTTTGTCCTGATGATTACGCTCTGGATGAGCTGACCCCGGCGTAATTCAAGGGAATGGAACAGGAGAAGGCTATGGAATCCAGAGATGACAAACTGATCCCAATTATCGGCCTGCTGGCGGCCTGTCTGATTGGCGTCACCTTTCTCTTCACCATGACCTGGTTGACCGATGTGCGACATCCCACTGACTCTTCCCTTGATGTCCAGTCCTGCTCCCCCAAAAAACCGCCGTCTCAGCCGGTCTGATCGCGCCGGGTAAATTTGATCTGCTGACTGCGCAATACCAGTGCCAGCGCCTCATGCAGATTGCGGTTGCCGTTGGGATCGGCCAGGCCGAACAGCGGACCGGGTGAACGTCGGCCGTCAGCCCAGACCGAGTATTCCACCACCGGATAGAGCGACACCCTCTCCACCGCAATGCCCTGATCCAGCGCCACCGCCACATTCTCACTGACTCTCCTGCAGCCACGGCGCACGCGCCTCGCCTTCGGCACCGGTTTCAGCAATCAGCATCGGCCGCTGAAAGCGCTGTCAGCACTGTGCCAGCAAAATATGCAGCGGCACCCGCGCTGGATTGTCGGGTGACATCGGCCGGTCGGGGAAGAACCAGTGGTTATCGGGATAGTAATTCAGACCGAGGATATCGAGACAGTCTTCACTGCCGCCTAACTCTTTGTCGAGGCGGCCAGCCATCATGTCCCAGGCCTCAAACTGCGCCTGATGCTGGGCGTCGGCGTAGGGTTTACTGTCCGGATTGTAGGCATTATGAGCGATTTGCACCAGCGGATCGGTCAGCACAAAGCGCGCATCCGGGTAGACCTCACGAATGGCATGAATGGCCGCCAGCGAGGCGCGAACCAGCTGACGCTTCAGCTCTTTGCCCCGTCCTGCCGCGTGTGGATTAAACTAGGCGACATCGGCACCGGCCCACGACCAGAACGAGATTTGATTGACTGGCGTGAAGAACGGCTGTTCGATGCCCCCATCGCGCATCAGCTGCGCCATCGCGCGGGCGAAACCGCTAAAATGGTCAACAAACTCCGCTTTCCAGATATTAAGATGATCGGGATAGCCGAAGTGCGCCAATTCCCAGATAATCTGTAAATTCTGGCGCTGCGCCGCGGCGATCATCGGCAGAAAGCTCTGCCAGTCATATTGATTGGGGATTTTTTCAATCAGGTGCCAGCGCGCACTGTCACGTGCGGTGAAAAGATGTTGTTCCGCCAGTGCAGCATAATCCTTCTCCAACAACATATCGTGGCCGCTGCTGATCACCATGTCGAGTCGTTTTCCCGGCGTGCGGCAGGCGGTGGAACAGGGAAAACTGCCCTGGAAAAAACTGCGGAACAAGCTGGGATGATGGCGCTGGCGGGCGTCTGTAAGGGGTTGATGTGACATATTCTTCTCCTGCCGGGCCGATGCCGGTCACAGATCGCCCGACTAAGTATAGACTAAAAACCTGTCGCAGCGTTTTCACCAAGTCGGAAGGATCGTATAGCGTCAGACCGCGGGCCGGGGAATAATAAAAATAACTGCATTTTACAGGGAATGGTCATGACCGAAGCGTTTGAGCTGTCTCAGCAATCCGAACAGCCCAGCTGGCTGGAAGCGCAGCTGGTGCCACAGTGCCAGCGCCATCCGGGGCTCAGCGGGATTTATCCGCTCAGCGACGGGCTGGATGCCTTTGCGGCGCGCTATCTGCTGATGCAAAAAGCGGAGCGTTCGCTCGATATTCAGTACTACATCTGGCAAAAAGATCTCTCTGGTCGGCTGCTTTATCAGCGCGATGCTGGAGGCGGCACAGCGCGGCGTGAAAGTGCGTCTGCTGCTGGATGACAACAATACGCCGGGCCTGGATGAAACGCTGGCCCAGCTCAACCGTCACCCCAATATTGCGGCGCGACTGTTTAATCCTTTCTCGTTTCGCACCCTGCGGGCGCTGGGCTACCTGACCGACTTTGCCCGGCTGAACCGCCGCATGCACAATAAAAGCTTCACCGTTGATGGTGTCACTACGGTGGTCGGCGGGCGCAACGTCGGTGACGAATATTTCGGTATCGGCAATGAGCCGCTGTTCGCCGATCTCGACGTGCTGGCGATCGGCCCGGTGGTCGATGAGGTGGCGCAGGATTTTGAGCGCTACTGGAACAGCCGGCCAGTCTCGCCGCTGCTGCAGGAGCTGGAGCAGGGCAGGTTAGCGTTGACCTAGGCCCGAACCCGGTTGCTGAGTGACGACCCGCGTAAGGGTCTGGGCAAAGCGCGTCCGAAAACGCTGCTGCTGCAACGGATGCTGGAGGTAATCGGTACGCCGCAGCGGCAGTTCGACATCATCTCCGCCTATTTTGTCCCGACCCGCGCCGGCGTAGCGCAGCTGCTGTCGCTGAAGCGCAAAGGGGTGAAGATTGCCATTCTGACCAATTCGCTGGTCGCCAATGATGTGTCGATTGTGCACGCCGGTTACGCCAAATGGCGCAAGAAGCTGCTGCGGCACGGCATCGCTCTCTACGAACTGAAGCCACAGGCGGCGCTGCAGGATGCGCCGCACGACCTTGGCTTAACCGGTAATTCCGGCTCAAGCCTGCATGCCAAAACCTTTTCGGTCGATCAGCAAACGCTGTTTATCGGCTCGTTCAACTTTGATCCACGCTCGGCGGTGCTCAATACCGAAATGGGGCTGGTGATCGAGAGCGAGGCGCTGGCAAAGGAAACCCATCAGCGTTTCAGCCTGTCGATGCGCGATCGTGCCTGGACGCTGCGGCTGGATAAGTGGGGCGGGTCAACTGGCTGGAGTATCTGGACGAAGCGCAACAGGTGGTGCACAAGCGCGAGTCCGGCTGCTCGTGGTGGCAGCGGTTGCAGGTGCGGCTGCTGTAAGCTGGACGCTGCGCAGGCTCAGGGAGCATACGCCCTCCGCAAAGACGCAAAATCCGCCATCCTTGGCCCGCTATGCTTTGCTTCTGGCGTATGCTCCCATCGCTTTAATTTTGTGAGCTGTCTTTGGCTAACACCATTAATAGCCTACACCCATCAATTGCCTGATCCCGGCTTATTTGCGTTCAAACTTACCGGAGAACAGGAAACGCAGCAGCGGTATCCGCAGATGAACCTCATACAGCAGGAAGGCGATCCCGAACACCATCAGCAGGCCGAGGAAGAAGCCCAGCGTGTTGTTTTCGATGCGCGGGGTCACGTAGATGCCGTACAGCAGGGTCAGTGGATGGTGCACCAGATAGATGAACAGCGACGCATTGACCAAGTACATGATGCGCGGCGAATGCGCGTTCAGTAGCTTGTGGCCAAAGCAGAAGCAGACGCTCAGTATGCACAATCCCATCAGCGTTGAAATCAGCGCATCCAGCTCATACAGCCAGCCTTCGCCGCTGCTCAGACGCTGATTGACGCAGCAGGCAATAAACATCACCACCGCGCCGACCCACATCAGCGGATTGAAACGCACAAACAACTGCTTCAGCGGCGGATGTTTCCACGCCAGTGCGCCCAGCATAAAGAACGGCAGATAGAAGAGGGTTTGCATCACGATAATGCTGAACAGGCCATCCATCAGCCAGGCTGGCTGGTACAGAAAGATCAGGCGGCGGAACAAACACCACAGCAATGCCCAGGCCGTTACGCCCGCGGCCAGTGAACCCCAGCCGACCCGGCTGTAATCAATAGTGTGGTGTTGATCGCGCAACCAGCGGAACGTCACCATCCCCAATGTGGTCAGCATCACCAGCACTACCAGAAACCACAGGTGCGAGATCAGCTCCCACATCAGGTTATTAAATTTTTCATACTGGCTGAAGCGCGGCCAGTCGGCCAGCTTGCTGGTCCAGTTTTTCAGCATAAAAAACTGCGGCAGGGTTGTCAGTGTAATAGCGGTCAGTAACGGGATGCCAACCCGCTCCAGTCGCACCTTCAGAAAGCGTCGCGGCTGATAGCGCAGATGGAGCATGTAAGAGAAATAGCCCGAGATGACGAAAAACACCTGCATACGAAATGCATGAATAAAGTCATTGAACAGCGTCAGCCATAGCGAGGCTTCATTGCTGTTGACTGCCCATTTCTGCGTCGAGTAGATCAGCGAGACGTGAAACGGCACCCCCAGTAACATCAGATACGCCCGGATTGAGTCGAGGAAGTATTCACGTTCAGGTTTTGCTGTACTCATAAAGTTCCAGTTCGTTAGTACGTTTGACCGGTTTCTCCCTGAAACCGGATTATGCTCGGGCAGAATTCTACCTGCGATAAAGCAAGGTATACTATTAATGGAACCCGTAGTGTTTAATTGTCCTAAAAGCGGGTGTTTGCCTGACGAAATGCGGGAACAATGTTGCGCATAAGCTGTCGGAAAACCGAATAATCCTTTAAGATAAGCGGGTTTGATTTAAGCACACGAAAGGGGGGGGATGTGCTGACTAAAGAAAAAAATAAAGCCGGACTGATGAAGGTACGCTGGATTGGTACTGCGGTTCTGCTGGCGTTATACGCCAATAACAGTTGGGCGTTTAACATCGATGATGTTGCCAGACAAGCCAAAGCGTTGGCAGGGAAAAGCTTCGAAGCGCCAAAAAGCAATTTACCCTCTCAATTTCGTGAAATGAAATTTGCTGATTATCAGCAGATCCAGTTTAACCACGATAAAGCGTACTGGGGCAAACTGCGCACGCCGTTCAAGCTGGAATTTTACCATCAGGGGATGTATTTCGACACCCCGGTGCAAATTAATGAAGTGACCGCTAACGCGGTGCGAGAGATCAAATACAGCCCCGATTATTTTAATTTCGGCAATGTAAAACATGATGCCGACGCGGTGAAAAACCTCGGATTTGCCGGTTTCAAAGTGCTCTATCCGTTAAACAGCAAGGGTAAAGACGATGAGATCGCCAGCTTCCTCGGTGCCAGCTATTTCCGGGTGATCGGTGCCGGTCAGGTTTATGGCCTGTTGGCCCGTGGCCTGGCGATTGATACCGCGTTGCCGTCCGGCGAAGAGTTCCCGCGCTTCAAAGAGTTCTGGATTGAACGTCCGAAACCGCAGGATAAGCAGCTGGTGATCTATGCACTGCTCGATTCGCCGCGCGCGGCGGGTGCTTATCGCTTTGTGCTGCGTCTGGGCCAAGCGTCGACCGTAGACGTGCAGTCGAAAGTCTACCTGCGTGATAACGTCGGTAAACTGGGTGTTGCGCCGCTGACCAGTATGTTCCTGTTCGGTCAGAACCAGCCATCCAACTTGAATAACTTCCGTCCGGCGTTACATGACTCAGACGGTCTGTCGATTCACAGCGGCAACGGTGAATGGATCTGGCGTCCGCTGAACAATCCGCGTCATCTGGCGGTCAGCACCTACACCATCGAGAGCCCGAAAGGGTTTGGTCTGCTGCAGCGTGGGCGTAACTTCGACAACTATCAGGATCTCGACGATCGCTACGATCTGCGCCCAAGCGGCTGGGTTGAGCCATTAGGCGACTGGGGCAAAGGCCGGGTAGAACTGGTTGAGATCCCAACGGCTGATGAGACCAACGACAACATCGTGGCGTTCTGGACCCCGGAGACGTTGCCGGAGCCGGGCAAAGAGATGAACTTCAAATATCGCCTGCACTTCTCACGTGATGAAAATCAGCTGCACTCTGACGATACGGCATGGGTGAAAAATACCCTGCGTTCAGCGGGTGACGTGAAGCAGTCTAATCTGGTGCGTCAGCCAGATGGCACCGTGACTTTCACCATCGACTTCGTGGGTAAAGACATGAGCAAGATGGCGGAGAACAGTCAGGTGGCACCGCAGGTCAGCGTGGGTAAAAACGCGGATGTGGTGGAGCAGAGCGTACGTTATAACCCGGTCAATAAAGGCTGGCGTCTGGTGTTGCGTCTGCGTGTGAAAGACAACAAGCAGCCCACCGAAATGCGTGCGGCGCTGGTTAGCGGCGACAAGACATTGACGGAAACCTGGATCTATCAGTTACCTGCCAATGAATAAATCGACTTTTACACCCCAACGTTACGTGGAATCCCTGCCGCTGGATGCGGCGAGGAAGGCGCGCCTGAGCGCCTCGCTGCAGAATGCAGCGGCGTTTCACTTCATTCATGATGTGCTGGGCAAGGATGTGGACGCCAGCGATCGTCCCGATGATGCGCCGTTAAAATCGGTGTCGTCGCGGGTCGAAATGGCCTGGCCCGACTCGCTCGCCAACGGTCGGCAGCTGGGTAAAGATGACCTAGATCGTACCACGCTGAAGGCGATGCCGAAGGTCAAACGCTCCCTGATGTTCCCGGAAGCCTGGCGGACCAACCCGGTCGCGCGCGCCTGGGACTCACTGCGTGGACATAAATCGGTGCCGCGCTACGCCAACGCGGAAGAGCAACGTGCCGAAGAGAAATGGCGTCATGTCGGATCGATTCGCCGCTATATTCTGCTGATCCTCACCATCATGCAGACCGTGGTCGCCACCTGGTACATGAAGACCATTCTGCCGTATCAGGGCTGGACGCTGCTGGATCCGATGGAGATGATCAATCAGAACTGGCAGCAGTCGGTGATGCAGATCCTGCCGTATGTGTTGCAGACCGGCATCCTGTTCCTGTTCGCCATTCTGTTCTGTTGGGTCTCGGCCGGTTTCTGGACCGCGCTGATGGGCTTCCTGCAGTTACTGATTGGTCGTGACAAATACAGCATTTCCTACTCTACCGTCGGGGATGAACCGCTTGATCCTGCGCACCGTACCGCGCTGATCATGCCGATCTGTAACGAAGATGTTGAGCGGGTTTACGCGGGCCTGCGTGCCACCTGGGAATCGGTGGTGCGGACCGGCAACGCTGAGCATTTTTACGTTTACATCCTCAGCGACAGTTACGACGCCGATATCGCCATCGCCGAACAGAAAGCCTGGATGGAGCTAGTGCGTGACGTAGGCGGTGCCGGCAAGATTTTCTATCGCCGTCGTCGTCGTCGTGTGAAGCGTAAAAGCGGCAACATCGATGACTTCTGCCGTCGCTGGGGCAGCAACTACAGCTACATGGTGGTGCTGGACGCCGACAGCGTCATGAGCGGTGAATGTCTGACCGGTCTGGTTCGCATGATGGAAGCCAACCCCAACGCCGGTATTATCCAGTCATCGCCGAAAGCCTCCGGTATGGACACGCTGTATGCGCGCTGTCAGCAGTTTGCCACCTGCGTTTACGGTCCGCTGTTTACCGCAGGCCTGCACTTCTGGCAGCTGGGGGAATCCCACTACTGGGGGCACAATGCGATTATCCGGGTGAAACCGTTTATTGAGCACTGTGCGCTGGCGCCGTTACCGGGTGAAGGCTCCTTTGCCGGATCGATTCTGTCACACGACTTTGTTGAAGCTGCGCTGATGCGTCGTGCCGGCTGGGGCGTCTGGATTGCCTACGATCTGCCGGGCTCGTATGAAGAGTTGCCACCGAACCTGCTGGATGAGCTGAAGCGTGACCGTCGCTGGTGCTACGGTAACCTGATGAACTTCCGCCTGTTCCTGGTGAAAGGGATGCATCCGGTTCACCGTGCGGTGTTCCTGACCGGCGTGATGTCTTATGTGTCAGCACCGCTGTGGTTCATGTTCCTGGCGCTCTCTACCGCCCTGCAGGTGGTGTATACGCTGATGGAGCCGACCTACTTCCTGCAACCGCGGCAGCTGTTCCCGGTGTGGCCGCAGTGGCGTCCGGAACTGGCGATAGCGCTGTTTTCCACCACGCTGATATTACTGTTCCTGCCGAAGCTGCTGAGCGTGATATTAATCTGGTGTAAGGGGGCGAAATCCTACGGTGGCGCGATCCGTTTGTTCATCTCGCTGATGCTGGAAATGCTGTTCTCGGTGCTGCTGGCACCGGTGCGCATGCTGTTCCACACCGTATTCGTGGTCAGCGCCTTCCTCGGCTGGGAAGTGGTGTGGAATTCGCCACAGCGTGACGATGACGCCACCCCGTGGAGCGAGGCGTTTAAACGTCACGGTTCACAGATGGCGCTGGGTCTGGTGTGGGCAATCGGCATGGGGCTGTTGGATCTCAACTTCCTGTGGTGGTTGTCACCGATTGTCTTCTCGCTGATTCTGTCGCCGTTTGTGTCGGTAGTGTCGAGCTGGGCAACCATCGGTATCAAGAGCAAGAAGGCCCGACTGTTCCTGATCCCGGAAGAGTACGAGCCGCCGAAAGAGCTGGTGGATACCGATCACTACCTGCAGCTTAACCGTGAGCGGGCGCTGGAAAACGGCTTTATGCACGCGCTGTTCCACCCGGCGTTTAACGCGCTGGCGACGGCACTGGCGACCTCACGTCATAAGCAGAGTCAGCTGCTCGACTATGCCCGCGATCGCCGCGTCGATCAGGCGTTAAGCGATTCGCCAGATAAACTGAATCGTGAACAGCGTTTACAGCTGATCAGCGATCCGGTGGTGCTGGCACGTGTGCATACCCGGCTGTGGGAAAACGCTGAGAAGTATCATCAGTGGGTGGAGAGTTATCAAAAACTCACACTCAACCCCAACGCGCTGGTCAAAAACGCGTAACATGAAAAAGCGGCAGCGATGCCGCTTTTTTTGCCGGTTATTCGCGGCCAGAGCAGCAGAGCTGATCTTGTTGCGGCAGGATAAATCGGGCCAACAGGGCGCGCAGCGCGGGATAACGATAATGATTGTTAGTGGCGGGTATCAGTGGTGAAACGGTGTCTGAAAACAGCTGTGTTAGCGCTGGCGGTAATCTGTCTGAGCGGTTGCGGCAGTATTATCAGCCGTACCGTGCCCGGTCAGGGGCACGGTAATCAGTACTATCCTGGCGTACAGTGGGGTGTGCGCGACGGCGCATGGCGCGTATTGACTATCCTTGACCTGCCGCTGTCGCTGGTGGTTGACACCCTGCTGTTACCGGTCGACGCCAGTCACGGTCCTTACGAATAACCGCGATCGGAGTCGCTGTTATCATCTTCCCACTCCTGCGCAGCGGCTTCACCCTCTTCGGTATCCAGCGGCGGCTCCAGCTGGAACTCGCCGTCGTCCCACTCGTGCAGGGTGTTTTCCGCTAACCACTCCTGACGCAGTTCAACCTCATCGAAGTCGGCATCGAAAATCGCCTGGGCTGCTTCACCGCTGCGAATCGGCAGGCATTCACCCGCATCGCCTTCGTCAGCCAGAAACTCCGCCTGCCACATAATATCACCGTCCTGCATGACATATTTTTGCAGGCCAAACTGGCTTACCGATGCATCGCCTTCCTCAAGTTCCGGGTGGTTAGCGAGAAACTCTTCACGTGCAGCATCAATCGCTTCCTCTAAGGTACTGTACATGCTCATCGCTTTTCTCCTTGCCTGGTTGTTTTGATTTCAGTGAAGAATAGACGAAATTTGGCGGAGGGAAAGGGCGGGGCGGGGCGGTTTGATTGGCGGGAAATAACGCACTTCCCGCCATTCACGGTCAGACTCCTTTTTGCGGGAAGTGCAGGACCGGGCGCACTGATTCATGAATCACCGGTGCAGAGTAGCGAATACAGCATTTTATACAGTGCTTAACTTTTTTGGAGTTAATTCGGGCGATCGATAGTGCCTGGCTCGGATTATATAGGGTGCCGATAAATATTACGTCTTCTTTATGCGGCATAAGGCGGCATCCTTTCCGATGAAGTGCATGGTAGTTGTCCTGATTGTCACATAATAGTAGAGACCTTTATTCATATTATTAAGTCCTGCTAAGAAGTTTGCTGTGTGTCATCTTTTTTATGTTCGCAGTTAAGCATCTAACTGTCACAGCTGAAATTAACGATAAGTACTCGCATATTCAAATGCAATAACGGTCTATCGGGCTGTAGAAATTTTGTAAAAAAGGAATATGGTCCATTACTTAACGACAATTGCTTGTAAATTAAGTTAATTTTACTGGATTAATAAGCTGTGGGAAATGATTAAGCCTGGCTACATAGGAATTCACCTGGTGTTTAAATAAATTAGCGCCGCCGGTGAATATAATAAATGACTGAAAAATTAATTTATCTGGCGAACAACAGGACGCCAGCGCCGATAACCGATTGTTGATTGGTTAGGGATACTAATTATATCGCGCAGTTATCAGTGAATCCGGTCTCAGCGTTGATTAATCACTGGACCGGTAATCGGGCCGGCGTGGGCTTGTAGCAGGAAACGATTGTTTTAGCCGGGCAGAGCGACAGCGAAAAATCACGCTAAACGGCCTCACAGCGACCGTTTAGCGGCGGTTATTTAATAGCGTGAGGGTTCCCCTTCCGGACGGGTCTTAAAGCGGCGATGCAGCCACATATACTGTTCGGGTGCCAGTAAGACGCCTTCCTCGACCACCTTATTCATCCTTGCAGCGGTCTCTTCCTCGCTTGTCAGGGTAAAGGCTTCACTGATGTCAGGCAAAATCATCAGTTCATAACCCCGGCCTTCTGGCAGACGGCGCGGTACAAACGGGAACACTGCCGGTTTACCCATCCGGATCAACAGATGGGTGCCGACCGTAGTGGCCGCCTTGTCGATGCCAAAAAACGGCACAAACACGCTGCTGCGCGGACCGTAATCATGGTCGGGCGCGTACCAGATGATATCGCCACGCTTCAGGGCGCGAATCATCCCTTTGAGATCTTTACGATCGAGCATGCTTTTGTTGGAACGCATCCGGCCATGTACCTGCAGCCAGTCAATCAGCTTATTGTCATTCGGTCGGTAGACGCCGATGCCCGGGTTATGGATGCCAAACATACGGGCGCCAATCTCCAACGTCAGAAAGTGCATACCAATCAACAACACGCCGCGCTGACTGTCGTGCGCCTGCTGAATGTGCTCTAAGCCGGAAGGTTTATGCCATTTGTTAATGCGCCAGTCGGGCCAGAACCACGCCATGCCGGTTTCAATCAATCCCATGCCGACAGATTCGAAGTTGTGCTTAACCATCGCTTCGCGATCGTTGGGTGGCATATCCGGAAAGCTTAATTCCAGATTACGGCGTGCGATGTTGACGCGTCGCTTCATAAAGCGCATGCCAATACGGCCAATATTGCAGCCGAGCACATAAAGCAGGGGATAAGGAAGTAGCACCAAAAGATAAAGGAAGAACACGCCCAGCCAGGTTAACCAATAGCGGGGGTGAAGCAGTTCTCGTGAAAATTGAGGCAACTGGGTCATGTGAAATTGTTTTTTCCTGCGTCGCGCACCGTGCGGTGCTAATATCTCGTTGATTTTCACTATTGTGCCAGTTTTTATCCTGCGCATAAATATTACTGTCAGCTACAATCCACCCGGTTAGTAATATAAGCGCAACGGTAATGCGGGAAAAACAGCCAACCGGCAATCAGTTTGGCTGCCGGTCTTTGCATCCCGTTGAAATCAGGTATCATGTGCGCGATAAATTTCTCCTATTGATAACAGGAACGAACACCATGCCAGTGTTACATAACCTCGTTTCCAATAAAGAGCTGAAGGCGCGCATGCTGGCTGAAACCGAGAAGCGCACCACTGTCTCTTTTTATAAGTACTTCCAGATCGCCGATCCTAAAGCGTTTCGTGATGCACTCTATCTCGGTCTGACTGCCCTTAAGGTCTTTGGTCGCGTTTACGTCGCGCATGAAGGGATTAACGCACAGATCAGCGTTCCCGCCAGCCAGTATGAAAAGATGAAAGCCTATCTCTACGGCTTTGACCCGGCGCTGAACAATCTGCGAATGAACGTTGCGCTGGACGACGACGGAAAATCCTTCTGGGTACTTCGCCTGAAAGTTCGTGACCGGATTGTGGCGGACGGCATTGCTGACGGCACGTTCGATGCCAGCGATGTAGGGCAATACCTTAAAGCCGCAGAAGTGAACGCCATGCTGGACGATCCGGATGCGGTGTTCGTTGATATGCGTAACCATTACGAATATGAAGTCGGTCGCTTTGATAACGCACTGGAAGTGCCGGCTGATACCTTCCGCGACCAGCTGCCGATGGCGGTTGATATGCTGCAGGACAAAAAAGACAAAAAGATCGTGATGTACTGCACCGGGGGAATTCGCTGCGAGAAAGCCAGCGCCTGGATGCGTCACAACGGTTTTGAAGATGTCTACCACGTCGAAGGCGGCATTATCGAGTATGCCCGGCGTGCCCGTGAGCAGGGATTACTGGTAAGATTTAAAGGCAAAAACTTTGTCTTTGACGATCGGATGGGTGAGCGTATTTCTGATGATGTGCTGTCGAACTGTCACCAGTGCGGTGAGCCATGCGACACTCACGTCAACTGCGTCAACGATGGCTGCCATCTGCTGTTTATTCAGTGTAAAAGCTGCGCAGAGAAGTTTGAGAACTGCTGTAGCCCGCTGTGTCAGGAAGAGGCGAAACTGTCGCCGGAAGAGCAGCGTGCCCGCCGCGCGGGGAGTGAGAACGGCAATAAGATCTTTAACAAGTCGCGTGGCCTGTTAAACATGGCCATCCCGTCACCGGTGAAAAAATAAGTGATCCCGCCTGAAGCTTGGCTTCAGGCGGGATAGCCGTTTACTGACGCACGCCTTCTACCGAAATCATCAGCTGAACCTTTTGCGAGGCCGGTCCGAGATCTTTGGTGATATTAAAATCTTTCAGCGCAATTTCGCTCTCGGCTTCAAAGCCTGCGCGATAGCCGCCCCACGGATCTTTGCCTTCACCCAGCAGTTTTGCTTCCAGCGTAACCGGTTTGGTAACGCCGTTCAGCGTCAGGTCGCCGGTAATTTCCAGCTCATCACCCTCTTTTTTCACTGATGTCGATTTGAAGCTGGCCTGTGGGTTTTTCCCGACGTTCAGGAAGTCCGCACTGCGCAGATGCTTGTCACGTTCAGCGTGGTTGGTATCAATGCTGTTGGTATTGATGGTGACGTCGACTTTATCGGCTGAAGGATTGCTCTCATCAAAGCTAAAGCGGCCGTCAAAATCCTTAAAGGTGCCGTACAGCCAGCTGTAGCCTAAATGCTGAATACGAAACTGAATAAAGGCATGCTGGCCTTCTTTATCAATTTTATACTCAGCGGCGTTAGCGGTCAGTGAACCCAGCAGCAGGCTGGCGCTCGTGATGGCCAGTAGCGTCTTCTTTAGCATATTAATTCTCCTTTTCAGCGGGTAAAGGGATGCGCAAACCTGACATCCGTTTTAAGGTTATATCGCGATCGATAAAGTGATGTTTTAACGCCGCTAGGCCGTGCAGCAGTGAAAGGATCACTACCGTCCAGGCCAGCCACAGGTGGATATCGCCAGCCAGATCGGCCTGTTCGCCTGCGCCACTCAGAACGGCCGGCAGATAAAACAGGTTGAATACCGCAATCGGCTTGCCATCGGCGGTTGGAGATGAAATAGCCGCTGAGCAGGATGGCTAGCAGCAGCGTGTAGAGCAGCCAGTGCGCAACCACCGAACTTATGCGCATCTGCGGGGAAAAGCTGCTTAACGGTTTAGGCGGCGGCGATATAATCCGCCACAGCAGGCGAATCACTAATGTCAGCAACAAAATCACGCCAATACTTTTATGGATTTCCGGCGCATCGTGATACCAGCTATCGTAATAACCGAGGCCGACCATCCATAATCCCAGCGCAAACATGGCGTAGATAACCAGCGCCATCGACCAGTGCAGCAGTACCGCGATCAGACCAAACTGATGAGGGGTATTTCGTAACATAGTTGGTTTATTCAGGTGAAATAATCTGAAATAAGCATCTATATTATGAAATATAAAAGCAATTGACCTTACGCTTCTATAACTTTCTCTCGCGATAGTGAAAAGGGTGAATTAAAACGACGATATATGCGCAATATTACTGAATGAGTTAATTTTCCCGCTCACAACGTCAATCAAAAAAGACCAGAATTGACTTTCAGCGCGAAATATCTTCACTGGTAATGTCAGTAATGTTCAACTTTCTTCAGTTTTTGTCAATCGGGTGCTATCATATGATACTACCCGAAAGAAGAGTCAAAAGCGCGAGAGCCGGAAGGGAGTAATATTGAACGAGAACGGCTTTTGCTGAGCAAATTCTGCCGCCAGTTCACCCAGCACGCTGGCGAATTTAAAGCCGTGGCCGCTAAAACCGGTAATCAGTAACCGATTCGGTTCGTCTGGCAGGGTATCGATAATAAAATCTTCATCCGGACTGAAATCGTAACTACAGGCTTCGCCGTGCAGACACACGCCAACACCCGGCAAAAACTGACGCAGAAAACCAAACGCTTCGCTGCCAAAGGGTCTACGATCTTCAGGCTGCTGCATCAGCTGGCCGCCATCATGCCGTCCCACTTTCAGCGCATTGTTATCCGCCGGGAACCCGTAAAACTGGCTGCCATCCGCCATCTCAACGGTAAAGCCCGGGAACTTGTTGTTCTCACTGTAGCGACCATCCGCCTGATACCAGGCAAATACCTTGCGGGTCGGGGCAACCGGCAGGTTGGGCACCAGTTTGCCGACCCAGGTGCCAGCACTGATCAGCATCTTGCGGCCGCGGTAAATGCCGTCGAGCGTGGTCACCTTGTTGCAGATCGCCGTCGCGACCTATCTCAGACACCGGGCAGTTGAAAAACCGGGCACAGCCTGCCTGTTCCGCCAGCTGGATCCAGCTGCGGACTGTCTGCTCGCATTTGAGATAGCCTGACTGCGGCTCAAACACTCCCAGATAGCCTTCGGGCACGTTGATCTGCGGCCAGCGCTTGCGCACCTCATCAGGCTGCATCACCTCAATGTTCAGCTGCCATTGCCTGGCGCTGTCGATAACGTTCTGAATAAACGCTGACTGAATCGGTGCCAGGTTGAGCACGCTGCTGCGGTGCATGATACGTTCACCAGCGCGCTGTTCCAGCTCATCCCACAGGGTTTGCGCGCGCAGCACCAGCGGTACATAACGTTCGCCTTCACCGTAAGCGTGGCGAATCAGCCGGCTTTCACCGTGATGCGTCCCCTTATTATGCGGCGGATGAGCGCTGTCGATCATCAGAACCGACAGGCCCGCCTGGGTCGCATAGTAGCCTTCCGCCGCGCCCACTGAGCCGCTGCCGACAACGATAAGATCATAAATCATGGTAACCCTGCTCCTGAAAAGACAGATAGTCAAAAGCATAACAAAAACACAAACGAAAAAGGCACCCCTGAGGGCGCCTCTTTGATGTGGCAGGAATTAGTGCTTCTTAAGGAGTCGTTCTACTTGCTCGGCTGATTCAATCTTGGCGATACCCGCTTCGAGGATCGAGATGAACTGCCTTGCCACATCCGTTGTCAGCCAGTAGGTCGGGCCAACATCCGCTTCTTCTTCTTTTTGATCCTGCGACGATAACGAGTGCAGGCGGATCATCATGGCATAATAACTGTCAACGGTACTGATATCCCAACCCACCAGCGGATGGGTCTGAATCACATCTTTTCTTCTGTCCATTAATAACCTCCTTATTACTCGTTAAACGAAGTGCATGATGAGGTTCAATGCGGCTTTTTTATTCCAATAGCGGAACTATTATAACAGTAAACCGGGCCATTACTGATGAAAAATGCCTGTACTCAGCTTCTCACAGAATATTTGTGTTTAAAAGGTAGCGGATGAAAAAATAAAATGCCTAACGATCAGGCATTTTAATCAATGATTTTTCAGCAGCAGAAAAGCGGGGGGAGGGAACCTGGGGCTGCGGTTAAAGCGCCGGGGTTTCCGGTGCGATGCCGCCACCGCGCTTTTGCAGCGCTTCAGCCAGACGGGCAAAATGCTGTTGCAGTTGCTCATCATGGTTCTGGTTTTGGACTTCCAGTGACAGATTGTGCACCAGCAACTGACTGGCACGATCGTCAAGACAGAAAATCAGACTGGAAAAGGCATTTTCCAGCACCGTCAGACGACGCTGCTGATCACCAATCAGTGCTAACAACTCACCAAAGGTCATCGCCTCTTCCGGTTTATCAGTAGTCATGGTATCGCACCTCCTGTTATGCATGACGAGCGCAAGGATAGGGCATTGATCATTCAGAGTCTAGATGCAGCAATAGGGAAGTGCGAGAGGAGAGAAAAGATAAAAAAACCGGGTGGCGAAACCCGGCAAAAACAGCACAGAGGCGGTTAATCGGTAATGAACCAGTCGTCAGCGCTTTCCCACGTTTGCTGCAGGATTTCGCTGATCTGATCGCGAGTCTCTTTGCCCCCCGCCCAGCACGCTCAGGTTATTGGCGCTGGCGTAGCGCACTTTAACGTGATTGGTGCTGTCCAGGAACTGTTCGTCAATTCGGCGCGAGAGCTCGTCGCTCAGCGCTTCTATCGCGCCCGCAGGAAGAGGTCGGGTATTCGATACGGTAATTTCAACGCGCATGGGAGCCTCCAGATAAGATGCTGTATATATTTACAGTATCTTATCTGGAGGCAAGCGAAATTGTGCGATACGCCAGTTCAGCGTCTCACCGGCGAGGAACGGCACCAGTGAATGCGCGCCGAGCGCGATGCTCTCCGGCACCTGCCATGACTCACGTACTAGCGTAATGCCGCTGTCGTTGAGCGGTAGGCCGTAAAAGCGTGGGCCGTTTTCAGAGCAGAACGCTTCAAAATGCGACAGCGCATCCAGCTCTTCAAATATCGTGGCGTAGGCCGCCAACGAGGTTGGCGCACTGAAAACACCGGCGCAGCCGCAGCTCGCTTCTTTCAGGTTACGCAGGTGGGGCGCGGTATCGGTGCCGAGGAAGAAGCGCGGATGGCCGCTGGCCACCACCTTACGTAGCGCCTCCTGATGCACATTACGCTTGAGGATCGGCAGGCAATAGAGGTGCGGACGAATCCCGCCGACCAGCATGTGATTGCGGTTAAACATCAGATGCTGCGGGGTGATGGTCGCGCCCAGCATCCCATCGGCCGCTGCCACGTACTCTGCTGCCTCTTTAGTGGTGATATGTTCCATCACCACTTTCAGTGCCGGAAACTGCTGGCGAAGCGGCATCATCACCGTCTCAATAAAGCGCGCTTCGCGATCGAAAATATCAATGTGGGCATCGGTAACTTCACCGTGTACCAGCAGCGGCATACCGAGTCGTTGCATCCGCTCCAGCACGCTGGCGATGGCGGCAATGTTGGTGACGCCGTGGCTGGAGTTAGTAGTGGCATGCGCCGGATAAAGTTTGGCGGCGGTAAACAGGCCGGCAGTGAAGCCGCACTCCAGCTCATCCGGGTCAAGCGAATCGGTGAGATAGCAGGTCATCAGCGGCGTGAAGGCGTGGTCAGCGGGCAGCGCTGCCAGAATCCGATCGCGGTAGGCTTCACCGGCCGCCACGCTGGTCACCGGCGGCACCAGGTTGGGCATCACAATGGCACGACCATTCACCGCGCTGGTATACGGCAGCACCGTTTTAAGCATTTCATCGTCACGCAGATGAATATGCCAGTCGTCAGGGCGGCGGATAGTAAGTTGCTGAGGTTGTGCAGTCATTAATGAGGCTCCGGCAGAAAGGAAACGAAAGGCACGTTTAGGCCGGGGTCTAAGCATAAGGATTCAGGCAACCGTTTGCACCTGCTTTTGCAGCCGGATAAAAATCCGCGCCCTCAGGCGCGGCAGTTGATCAGTCAGTAAACGGGATCACCAGCTCACCCGGTTTCACTTCCAGTCCTTTGGCAAATTTCTTCGCCAGCGACTCAGCTTTACTGCGGTCGGTACTCAGCACGTAAGCCGGCTTCTGATCGAAATAACTTTTCAGCGACTGATTCAGATAGGGCGTCAGCGTCTTGATGATCGACGCCATTTTATCCGGCGTGACCTGCGCATCGACAATCTCCAGATCGCGCAGATAGATGGCTCCCTGCTGCTGATCGAACACCGGCTGAGCGCGCATCTTCAGCTGCATATCGGCCTGCTGCGGTCCGAAGAGCGAGGTGACATTAATTTTCGCATTGCCGGATAGCGTCACTTTGCCCGGCTCTTCACGGCCAATCTGGCTGGTGAGGTTATCGAGCATGATATGGGCGTTAACCAGTCCGGAGAGCCCGATATCTTTCTCATAGTTATTGTGCTTTTGCAGCGCCTGATTCACTTCCTGTTCGCTGATGGTGTACTGCGTCAGTTGATTACAGCCGCTAACCAGCAGCACAAGTAACAGAGCGGCAAGGCCGGAAAAACCCTTTTTCATCGATATTAATCCTAAATGACGAAGCTAATTGAACAGCGTATAGCGTGCCTGAATGCCTCTCAGGTGTCATCAGGAAAGGGATGAGAAACGCATTCGGTTTCTCATCCTGCAGGGGTTACCGGGCGATCGAGGAGAGCAGATTGACCTGGGTTTGTTTGGCCATATTATCGCGGTACTCCGCCACTCTGGCCGGCCAGTAGATACCGGCAACCAGCGTCAGCGAGCGCAGCAGCGGGAACAGATTAAAATCATCCTCAGAGAGTTCACCGTTCACCGCATTCGGCTGAACAATTAATTTGTCGAGCTGGCGCAGATCGCCGCTGACATTTTTGATCATCCCGGCAGCATGACTTTTCAGCTCGGTGAAATCCCCGATGCTGGCCTGCTTTTTGTTGCGGAAATAGTCGCGCGCTTCCGGGGTGGCAAACTCGGCGAAAGGGGCCTCGGCGATGCGCGGCAACAGCAGTTTGTTAACGTAGCTGTTCATGTGGCGCAGCCAGTCGGCGATGGCCGGATTAAGGGCGCCGGTGATCAGCGGCTCGCCCTCCAGCCGATCGACATAATGCACGATATCCATGCTCTCCGGCATGGCGCTGCCATCCTGCTTTTGCAGGATCGGGGCCATTTTCTGACCGATCAGTCGTTTCGGCGACTCTTCATCGTCATTGAGCATCACCACCAGCTCAACCGGCAGATTTTTCAGGCCGAAAATCATCCGCGCCTTAACGCAGAAAGGGCAGTGTTCATAGATATACAGCTTCATCCTGATCTCCTTTGTTGACAGCATGAATCAATTCATCCTGTTTTCGGGCTCGCCAAAAAGTATGGAAGAGATTAAGCGGCAGGGCAAACCTGTCCGCCTCGGGCGTGGGGCCGATCGCCACCCGCGCGGGGTCGAGCCGGTCATCACCATTCACATCGAAGGCGATAACAGAGCAAAATCAAGGTGTTTGCAGCTTGATCGCCGGTAACATTTTACCACAGCCCAGGCGGCGGTTATAGTGAAAGTAGGGTAATTACGGCTCATCATTATCGGCCATTGATTTCAGGAGTCAGGATGTTTGGCTATCGTTCTGCCGCGCCCAGGGTGCGATTAACCACCGACCGGCTGGTGGTCCGTCTGGTTCACGAGCGTGATGCCTGGCGGCTGGCAGATTATTACGCAGAAAACCGCCTGTTTTTAAAACCGTGGGAGCCGGTGCGCGATGAAAGCCACTGCTATCCCTCGGGCTGGCAGGCGCGTCTTGGGCCGATTACCAATATGCATAAGCAGGGATCGGCATTCTGTTTCATTCTGATGGACAGCAATGAAACCGAGGTGCGCGGCGTCGCTAACTTCAGCAACGTGTTGCGCGGCTCGTTTCACGCCTGTTATCTGGGCTACTCACTCGGCGAGAAATGGCAGGGGCAGGGCATGATGTTTGAAGCGCTGCAGTCGGCTATCCGCTATATGCAGCGTCAGCAGCATATTCACCGCATCATGGCCAACTACATGCCACACAACCAGCGCAGCGGCGATTTGCTGGCACGGCTCGGATTCGAAAAAGAGGGTTACGCCAAAGATTATCTGTTGATCGACGGCCGCTGGCAGGATCACGTCCTGACGGCATTAACTTGGCTAGAATGGACGCCCGATCGGCGTGGATAACAATAAGGAGTCAGCATGAAATTGACGTTGTCAGCAGCGGCTTTGCGCGTGTTGGGCTGTCTGCTGGAGAAAGAGGTGACGACGCGGGAACAGTATCCGCTCTCACTGAATGCCGTGGTCAGCGCCTGTAATCACAAATCGAACCGTGAGCCGGTGATGAACCTGAGCGAGACCGAGGTGCAGAATCAGCTCGATCAGCTGGAAAAAATGCATCTGGTGACCGCCAGCAGCGCATCGGGCCAGCGGGTGGTTAAATATGCCCAGCGCTTCTGCAACTCCGCCTTTGGCACGCTGAAGCTTAACAGCGCGGAAGTGGCGGTGCTGACACTGCTGCTGTTGCGCGGTGCCCAGACGCCGGGTGAACTGCGTACCCGCAGCGGACGGCTGCATGAATTTACCGACGTCAGTGAAGTTGAACAGACGCTTAACCCGCTGCTGCAGCGTGATGACAGCGCCATGGTGATGCGCCTGGCGCGGGAACCGGGTCGGCGCGAACACCGGTTTATCCATCTGCTGAGCGATGAAGCGGAACTTTCACCGGAGAGCGACGCCGACGCCACTGAGCCGGGCGATCTGGCCGCGCGCGTTACCGCGCTGGAACACCAGGTGGCGCAACTGCAGGCGTAACTCACCCAACTGCTGCAACCGGAGACCTAAGATGACGTTACGTATTGGCGTGGTGGGACTGGGCGGCATCGCGCAGAAAGCTTGGCTGCCGGTGTTGTCGGCGGCCACTGACTGGACGCTGGCGGGGGCCTTTTCGCCGAATCAGGCCAAAGCCAGGCCGATCTGCGACAGTTTTCGCATGCGCTGTTTCAGTTCGCTCGACGAACTAGCCGCCGTCCGCTTGGCAGAGTCATCTGGTGCAGCGCGGTTTCAGCGGCGCGGTACACCATCTTATCCAGTGCGTGCAAAATCAGACAATGCCTGAAACCAGCGGTGAACAGGCCCTGCTGGCGCAGCGCGTGGTGGAAAAACTGTGGCGTGATGCCACACAGCAATAATGCCTTCTAACACTCCGTGCTGGTCATTTCCCGCCGTGGCAGTAGACTATCGCCGGGCATCATCCGGATGCCCGCGCTAAATCTCTCATTTTGCCGATTCTTTTCAGGATGCGCCGTCAATTATGAATTTGTTGAAATCGCTGGCAGCGGTCAGTTCCATAACCCTGTTTTCCCGCGTACTGGGCTTTGCCCGTGATGCCATTGTGGCCAGGGTGTTTGGCGCCGGAATGGCGACCGATGCGTTCTTTGTCGCCTTTAAGCTGCCCAATCTTTTACGGCGTATCTTTGCTGAAGGCGCCTTCTCACAGGCGTTTGTGCCGATTCTGGCGGAATACAAGAGTAAGCAGGGCGATGAAGCGACGCGGCTGTTCCTCGCTTACGTCTCCGGCCTGCTGACGCTGGCGCTGGCGCTGGTCACGGTAGCGGGGATTATCGCCGCGCCGTGGGCGATCATGGTGACAGCGCCGGGCTTTGCCGACAGCGCAGATAAGTTCGCCCTGACCAGTTCACTGCTGCGGGTAACCTTTCCTTATATCATGCTGATTTCACTCGCCTCGCTGGCGGGGGCGGTGCTGAATACTTGGAACCGCTTCTCGGTCCCGGCGTTTGCTCCGACTCTGCTGAACATCAGCATGATTGGTTTCGCACTGTTTGCTGCGCCGCATTTCCATCCGCCGGTGATGGCGCTGGCGTGGGCGGTGGTGGCAGGCGGCGTTTTGCAGCTTTGTTACCAGCTGCCGCACCTGAAGAAGCTCGGCATGCTGGTGCTGCCACGGTTGAACCTGCGCGATGCCGGCGTCTGGCGGGTCATGCGGCAGATGGGCCCGGCGATTCTGGGCGTCTCGGTCAGCCAGATCTCGCTGATCATCAACACCATTTTCGCCTCTTTTCTGGTGTCAGGATCGGTCTCGTGGATGTATTACGCTGACCGGCTTATGGAGTTTCCGTCCGGCGTGCTCGGCGTGGCGCTGGGCACCATCCTGCTGCCTTCGCTGGCCAAGAGTTTTGCCAGCGGCAATCACGATGAATATTCCCGGCTGATGGACTGGGGCTTACGCCTCTGCTTTTTGCTGGCGCTGCCGAGCGCGGTGGCGCTGGGGATGCTCTCTGGCCCGCTGACCGTGGCGCTGTTCCGGTACGGTAAGTTTACCGCCTTTGATGCGGCAATGACCCAGCGGGCGCTGATCGCCTATTCCGTCGGGCTGATGGGCTTAATTGTGGTCAAAGTATTGGCACCGGGCTTCTACTCGCGGCAGGACATCAAAACCCCGGTTAAAATCGCGATTGTTACCCTGATCATGACTCAGCTGATGAACCTGGCGTTTATCGGTCCGCTGAAGCACGCCGGTTTGTCGCTGTCGATTGGTCTCGCGGCCTGTCTTAATGCAGCGCTGCTCTACTGGCAGTTGCGTAAAAAGCAGATCTTTACGCCCCAGCCGGGCTGGACAGGCTTTCTGGTCCGCCTGCTGATTGCCGTACTGGCGATGGCGGCGGCGCTGTTTGCGATGCTGCAGTGGATGCCGGCCTGGGAACAGGGTTCGATGCTGTGGCGGCTGCTGCGTCTGGCGGCGGTGTGTGCGGTCGGGGGCGGTGCTTACTTCGTGACGCTCGGTCTGCTCGGCTTCCAGCTGCGCGACTATGCGCGACGCACGGCGGTCTGATAAAAAACAGGCATGCAAAAAATCCCGCTACTAGGCGGGATTTTTTTGCGCAGTCAGTCGTCAGGCTTTGCGGCTAAGTGTCGCTTGGCCTTTACCCATCCCATCGGGACCATAAAACGCCTGGGTCTGGTGCGGCTTCAGCACCTGCAGCGCATCCTCGGTTTAACGAATCTGATGTTGCAGCAGCAGACCATTATGCACGCTGGCATCCTGCAGGCGACGGGTGTGCTGCTGAATACGTTGCCAGCGGCTCGCCATGTCGCTCTGACCACGATAAGGTGCCGAGGTTGCCAGGCTTTGCTCGGCGGTACGGCGCATCTCATCCAGATAGTTCAGCGTACTGAGCAGCGCACCTTTATCTTCAGTGATACGCTGCAACAGGTTCCTGTTAATGTTTCCGGCTGACAACTGCTGCTGCTCTTCTTCCAGCAGGTTGTCAGCGATGCCAGCACATCCTGCATCTTATCTAATGTGGTCAGCAAGTTACTCATGGGGACTAGTTACCCTCTAAATACGCCTTGGTGTCGGCAATCAGCGCGTCGGCGATCTTGCCGGTATCCATTTTCAGTTCGCCATTACGAATGGCGGTTTTCAATTGTTCAACCCGCTGGACGTTGATGTCCTGGCTGCTTGGTTGCATCAGCTGTGATTGAGCGCTGCTCAGGCTGACCTGGGCGGCGGCTGGCGTGCTGGCCGCTGGCGTGGTGCTTTGACGCACTTTGGTGCTGGCCGGCTCGCTGGTGTCGCGGCTCTGTACGGTGCTGGCGGGGTTTCAGCGGTTGCGTTCTGTCGATGCTCATATTCGGGCTCCTGTACGGTCAGGGGAGTCTGCCACCTAAATCAGAATAGCGTAATTGCTTAGTTGATTCTTCTATCGGCAGAACAACTGGCTTCTTTAACGCTTTATAGTGTTATAAGAATATTCCCATCATCCCGCACCCGACCGCTGACAACCTGCCCATTTCCCATCCGCACCCGCACCCACTGAGACTGGGTGGCATTGTTCAGGGCCTTACTCTCGCCGCTGGCGTCAAAACCGTCGCCACTGGCGATCACCATTACGCTCTGACCCGCCTTCACCCGCAACGGCTGACGCAGCATCGACGGATTAATCGGCTGTCCTGGCTGAATGTCACGCAGCACCACGGCATCGGCTACCGCCTCATCGTTCGGCAGCGCACGCGCTGGCAGCTTATCCAGCCGACCGGTCTGCAGGCTGAAATCCGCCGCACTGACGCTGCTGCCTCGCGTTAACAGCCGGTTAGCGACCAGGTAAGGTCCGGTGACCTGCACCTGAACCTGAATGTAGCGGCGGTTCTCACCGCAGTTGGCGGCCACGCTCATGTTGCCCCACAGGCGGCTGTTGCCCGGCAGGGTGAATCTCGGCGCGTCACAAGCGGGCCACTGGGCCTGCGGCGTGCGGACCACCACGGTCATGCCGTCGGCATGCTGGGCGTCGCGCGCTTTAAAAAATTGGTTCAGTTGTGTGCACTGAGATCTCCGGCCGTGGCCGGCAGGGCGATCAGGACCAGCAAACTGGCCAGCAGGGTTTGATATCCACGCATGGTGCTTTTCCTCACTGATGATGGCAACGAGTGTACGCGCAGCAAAAAATATTCAAGAGCCAAAATAGCGTGGGTTTTTGGCCTTATTCAGACGATTACCTCTTGCTTTTCCAAATTAAGCTGCCAGCTCGAAATTCTCATTCGCGGAGGAACAATGCTCGACAAACTGGATGCGGCGCTGAAATTTGGTACGGAAGCCCTCAACCTGCGTGCTCAACGTCAGGAGATCCTGGCGTCAAACATTGCCAACGCCGATACCCCTGGTTATCAGGCCCGGGATATCGACTTTGCCAGCGAGCTGAGTCGGGTGGATGGCCAATGGTCGTGCGGAAGGCAGCAGCATGGCGTTAAAAGTCACGTCAGCTCGCCACATTGAAGCGCAGACCAACTCGGCACCGTCGATGGATATGCTCTATCGCATTCCCGATCAGCCTGCCGCCGACGGCAACACTGTAGATATGGACCGTGAACGTACCCAGTTAGCGGATAACAGCCTGAAATATCAAACCTATCTCACCCTTATCAGTAGCCAGATCAAAGGTATGATGAGCGTGTTACAAGGGTAATAATTATGCCTTGCTGAACATTTTTGACATTGCCGGCTCAGCGATGACCGCGCAATCACAGCGATTAAACGTCAGTGCCAGTAACCTGGCCAACGCCGACAGCGTAACCGGCCCGGATGGGCAACCCTACGTCGCTAAACGGGTGGTGTTCCAGACCGATGCGGCCCTTGGCGCAGCCACCGGCGGCGTGAAAGTGGCGAAGGTGGTGGACGATCCGACCCCCGCCAAGCTGGTGTATGACCCGGGTAACGCGATGGTCGATGCCAAAGGCTACGTCAAGATGCCGAACGTGGATGTTGTCTCTGAGACCGTCAACACCATGTCAGCGTCACGCAGTTACCAGGCGAACGTCGAAGTCCTCAACGCCGTGAAGTCGATGATGATGAAAACCCTGACGATCGGGTAATAACGGAGAACAATTATGGCTATCGCGGTAGGCGTTAATGAGAAGCTGGACCCCACGGTCCTCAGCTCCTCCAGCACCAGTGGCACCGGCAACAGCGCGCAGGATCTGCAGAATCAGTTCCTGACCATGCTGGTGACCCAGTTACAGAACCAGGATCCCACCAATCCGATGGACAACAGCCAGCTCACCACCCAGCTGGCACAGATCAACACCCTGAGCGGGATTGAGAAACTGAACACCACGCTGGGATCGATTTCCGGCCAGATCAGCACCAGCCAGTCGCTGCAAAGCTCAACCCTGATTGGGCATGGCGTGATGTTCAACGGCTCGCAGATCCCCGTCGGCAGCGGCACCACCACGCCGTTTGGCGTCGAGCTGACGTCGGCGTCGACCGCCTCATCCGCCACGATTAAAGATGCTAACGGCACGGTGGTCTACACCGTCGACCTCGGCGCACTGAGCGCGGGCGTTCATACCTTCTCGTGGGACGGCAAACTGAGCGACGGTTCAACCGCGTCAGACGGTAAAATTGCCGCAAGCAATGGCAGCACACAACTGGTGGCACAACCGCTTAACTACGCCTACGTCAATGGGGTGAGTACCGCGAACGACACCACAAAACTGGAGCTCGGCACCATGGGCTCCGCTTCCCTTGACGAAGTACGTCAGATTCTCTGATTAACCTGTAGACAGGAGACACACACATGTCATTTTCCCAAGCGGTCAGCGGCCTTGGCGCTGCCTCAAGTAACCTTGATGTCATCGGCAACAAAATCGCCAACTCCGCGACAGCGGGCTTTAAATCGAACACCATCGCCTTTGCGGACATGTTCGCCGGTTCTAACGTCGGCCTCGGTACCAAAGTGGCGGCGGTAATCCAGAACTTTAACGACGGTTCGACCACCACCAGCCGCGGCCTCGACGTCGCCCTGAGCGGCAACGGTTTCTTCCGCATGACCGATACCAGCGGCGCGGTTTACTACTCACGTAACGGCTAGTTCACGCTGGATGCTAACCGTAACCTGATCAACACCCAGGGCCTGAACGTGACCGGTTATCCGGCCAGCGGCTCGCCAGCGACTATCCAGGCGGGTGCTAACCCGGTGGCGCTCAGCATTCCGACTAAGCAGATGCCGGCTCGCGCAACCACCACCGGCCTGGTGGCGAACCTGAACTCGACCGACACCGCACCGACAGTGGCGACGTTCTCTACTGCCAACGCCGACAGCTACAACAAGAAGACCACGGCGACCGTCTATGACTCGCAGGGTAATGATCACGCGCTCGACATGTACTTTGTCAAATACACCGCCAGCAACAGCTGGACCGTGCACGCGATTGATGCCAACACCGGTTCATCTGCGGGTGACTTCAAAATGGCGTTCGACACCAGCGGCAAGCTGACCACTATGTCGAAGCTGGATGCGAACGGCGCTGTTGTCAGCTCCACCACTGATGGCACCGTTGGGTTAACCCTGAACGTGCCGGCAGCCGGCCAGACCACCGCAGCCAACGGTGCGGTGGCTAACCAGCCCATCCCCCTGAGCATGCTGGGCAGCCTGCAGCAGAACACCGGCGCCACCACCTTCGGTAGCCCGACCCAGGACGGTTATGCTCCTGGCGATCTGACCAGCTACGCCATTAACGATGGCGGCACCATCACCGGCACCTACTCCAACCAGAAAACCCAGCTGCTGGGTCAGATCGTGCTGGCGAGCTTCTCTAACCCGGAAGGCCTGCAGTCACAGGGCGACAACGTCTGGTCTGCGTCGAATGCCTCCGGTCAGGCAACGATTGGTCTGGCGAACACCGGCACCTTCGGTTCTCTGACCGCTGGCGCGCTGGAAGCCTCTAACGTAAACATGAGTAAAGAGCTGGTGAACATGATCGTGGCGCAGCGTAACTATCAGGCGAATGCGCAGACCATCAAAACTCAGGACCAGATTCTTAACACGCTGGTTAACTTACGTTAATTCGCTAACAGGATTGCTTTATGGAACACGCGATATATACCGCGATGGGCGCGGCCAGCCAGACGCTGGATCAGCAGGCGGTCACCGCCAGCAACCTCGCCAACGCCTCAACGCCAGGCTTTCGTGCGCAGCTCAATGCGCTGCGTGCGGTGCCGGTCAACGGCTGGTCACTGCCAACCCGCACGCTGGTGACAGCGTCCACGCCGGGCGCCGATATGAGTCAGGGCACGATGGATTACACCGAGCGCCCGCTCGACGTCGCGGTGCAGCAGGATGGCTGGCGGTGCGTACTGCTGACGACAGCGAAGCCTATACCCGCAACGGCAACATGCAAATCAGCCCGAACGGGACGCTGACGATTCAGGGCAATCCTGTGATGGGCGATAGCGGTCCGATTGTGATCCCGCAGGGATCGGAAATCACCATTGCCGCCGACGGTTCAATTACCGGCCTGAATGCCGGGGATGCGCCGAATGCCATGGTGCAGCTGTGTAAGCTCAAGCTGGTTCGGGCCACCGGGCAGGAGTTGCAGCGCAGAGATGACGGTATGTTCCGCCCGACGTCAGCCGCCCAGAACACCCGTGGAGCGGCATTGCAGGTTGACGCGACCATGCAGGTGATGCCGGGCGTGCTGGAAGGCAGCAACGTTAAACCGGTTGAAACCATGGTCGACATGATCGCCAACGCCCGACGTTTTGAGATGCAGATGAAAGTCATCACAAACGTTGATGAAAACGAACAAAAAGCCAACCAGCTGCTGAACATGAGCAGCTAAGGCGCGAGGATAACAACATGATTCGTTCTTTATGGATCGCTAAAACCGGTCTTGATGCGCAGCAGATTAACATGGACGTGATTGCCAACAACCTGGCAAACGTCAGCACCAACGGCTTTAAGCGTTCGCGTGCGGTGTTCGAAGATCTGATGTATCAGACCATGTGTCAGCCCGGCACCCAGTCGTCTGAACAGACCACACTGCCGTCCGGCCTGCAGATTGGTACCTGTGTTCGTCCGGTCACCACTGAGCGTTTGCATACTCAGGGCAACCTGTCGCAGACCAGCAACTCAAAAGATATCGCCATTAATGGTCAGGGTTATTTCCAGATTCAGATGCCGGATGGCACCTCTGCGTATACCCGTGACGGCGCGTTCCAGGTCGATCAGAACGGTCAGCTGGTGACCAATTCTGGCTTCCCGGTGCAGTCAGGCATCACGATTCCCGCCAACGCCACCAGCATTACCGTGGCGCGTGACGGAGTGGTGAGCGTGACGCAGGTCGGCCAGCTGACCCAGGCGGCCAGTCAGCAGAGCGGCATTCCTCACCATCTGATTCTGGCGCAGGCGGCGCTGGAGTCAGGCTGGGGCCAGCGTCAGATCCTGATCCGCGACGGCAAACCTAGCTACAACGTGTTTTGTATTAAGGCCAGCGGCGACTGGAAAGGCGACACCACCGACATCATGACCACCGAATATGAGCAGGGCGAAGCGAAGAAAGTGCGTGCCAGCTTCCGGGTCTACAACTCCTATTTCGAAGCCCTGACCGATTACGTCAAATTGATCAGCAATAACCCACGCTACGCGGCGGTCGCTAATGCATCGAGCGCCGAGCAGGGCGCCCAGGCGCTGCAGGCGGCAGGCCATGCCACCGATCCTAAATACGCGCAAAAGCTGGTGGGAATGATTCAGCAATTCAAGAACATGAGCGACAAAGTCGTAAAAGCCTACAGTCAGGATTTAGGCGACCTGTTCTGATAATTCAGCCTCAAGTTTCACTAAAGCACGCCGATAACACCATCATAAGCCAGATGCGTTTTCGCCTGCTGGCGCCCACTTTGATGACTGCCAGCCCGGTTGACGGGGAATGTAAGGAACCGAGATGTCCAGCATAATTAACTCCGCGATGAGCGGATTGAGTGCAGCTCAGGCCGCCCTGAGCACCACCAGTAATAACATTACTAACTACACCGTGGCGGGCTTTCACGCCAGACAACCATCCTTGCCCAGGCGAACAGTACCCTGCAGGGGCAACAGCTACTACGGCAACGGGGTTAATGTGACCGGCGTACAGCGCGAATATGATGCCTTTATCGCCGCTCAGCTGCGTGGCTCCAGCGCAAACTACAGCGCGGTAAACACCCAGCACAGCCAGATTTCCAATATTGACGATCTGCTGTCAACCTCGACCACCAGCCTGTCGACCTCAATCCAGAAATTTTTTACCAACCTGCAGAACGTGGTAAGCAACGCCAACGATCCATCGGCGCGTCAGTCGATGCTGAGCAACGCCCAGGGGCTGGTCAGCCAGTTTCAGACCACCTCGCAGTATCTGACCAGCATGCAGAACAGCGCTAACAGCGACATCGGTTCCAGCATCAATCAGGTCAATACCTATACCACTCAGATTGCCGATCTCAACAAGCAGATCGCCAGGCTGACCACCGGTACCGGTACCGCACCGAACGATCTGCTGGATAAGCGCGATCAGCTGGTCAGCGACCTGAACAACGTGGTCGGCGTGACCGTCTCAGAGCAGGATGGCAACTACAGCGTCTCGATGGCTAACGGCCTGACGCTGGTCAACGGTACCAAATCAAATCAGCTGGTGGCGATGACCTCCAGCAGCGATCCGACCCGGACCACCATCGGCTATGTCGATAAATAAGCAGGCAACGTTGAGATTCCGGAAAAGCTGACCGCCACCGGTTCACTGGGGGGCCTGCTGGCGTTCCGCTCGCAGGATCTCGATCTGGCGCAGAATCAGCTTGGCCAGCTGGCCGCCACCTTCACCAGCAGCTTCAACGCGGTGCATAAGCGGGGTTTTGACAGCAACGGCGATCAGGGCGTCGATTTCTTTAATATCGGCAGCCCGACCGTGGTCAGCAACAGCAAAAACAGCACCGCGGCCTCGGTCACCGCCGAGTTATACCCTCAGCTATGACGGCAGCAACTGGACCGCGACCCGCGCGTCTGACAGTATCTCCGTCCCGATTCCCCTAGGTACCGATGCGAACGGCAATACCACGCTGAGTTTTGATGGCATGAAGCTGACCGTCGCCGCGACACCTGCGCCGGCGGCGAAAGACAGTTTTCTGGTGAAACCGGTACAGAACGCCATTAACGACATGTCAGTGGCGATCACCAGTGAATCACAGATTGCCGCTGCCGGTGCGACCGGTGGCGAAAGCGATAACCGTAATGCGCAAAAGCTGCTGGACCTGCAGGACGCCAAGCTGGTCGGCGGCAACGCCACGCTGGCGCAGGCTTACGCCAGTATTGTCAGTAACGTCGGCAACAAAACCAGCTCGCTGGAAACCGCCAGCACCACGCAGAAAAGCGTGGTCAGTCAGCTGACCGATCGCCAGCAGTCAGTCTCTGGCGTCAACCTCGATGAGGAGTACGCCAACCTGACAAAATATCAGCAATATTACATGGCAAATGCGCAGGTGCTGCAGACTGCCAGCACCATTTTTGATGCATTGATCAATATTCGCTAAGGGTAGGGTAAAGCATGCGAATCAGTACAAATATGCTGTTTAACCAGCAGGTGCACGGGATTACCGATTCGCAAGCCTCCTGGCTGAAAGTGGGCGAGCAGCTCTCCAGCGGCCGCCGCGTCACCAATCCGTCTCACGAGCCGATTGCCGCATCACGCGCGGTGGTGCTGTCACAGACGCAGGAGCAAAGCAGCCAGTATTCGCTGGCACGGACCTTTGCAAACCAGGGATTATCGCTGGAAGAGAATGCGCTGAAAGGCGTGACCAGCAGTATTCAGGATGCGCAAACGCTGATCGTTAACGGTTCAACCGGTACGCTGAGCGACCATGACCGTGGCTCGATTGCGACCCAGCTTGAAGGCATCCGCGCCCAGTTACTCAACCAGGCCAACAGCTAGGACGCCAACGGTCGCTATATCTTTGCCGGTTACAAAACCGACAGCGCGCCGTTTGTCGATGGCGCAGGCACCGGCGTGAGCTATGCCGGCGGCACCGATGCGATCACCCAGAAGGTAGACAGCAGCCGCACCATGACCGTCGGTCATACCGGTGACGACATCTTCATGGCGATCACCGGCAATGCCACCAAAGAGCCGGACGGCAGCGCCAGCGAAACCAACCTGTTCGCCATCTCGACAGCGCAATTGCGGCGCTGAAAGTGCCGCAGGATGACGCGGGGATGCCGCCACTAAGCAGCCTTTCCAGGCTGCGATGGATAAAACAAACCGTGGTCTGGGCAACTCGCTGAATAACGTGTTAACCGTGCGCTCCGAGATTGGTACCCAGCTGTCGGAACTTGATACGCTGGATGCGCAGGGCGACGATCGTAATGTGATTTACAGTTCGCAGATGAGCGACCTGGTGGATGTCGATTATACCGCTGCGGTCTCCAGCTATACCATGCAGCAGACGGCGCTGCAGGCGTCGTACAAGACCTTTACTGATATGTCCAAGATGTCACTGTTCCAGCTGAATTCGTAATCTGACCTGAAAATTTGAGCGTACTTTAACCGGGTGCGCTTAGTTTCTCCCACCTTCCTGATAACAGAGGGTGGGATTTTTTTGCCTGAATTCAGGCTGAACCCCGGACCACAGGCATAAAAAAACCCCGGCTTGCAGGCCGGGGTCAGGTTCAGGTCAGGGGCAGCTTTATGGCTTGGTTGCTGGTGCCGTGGCCTGATGGGTTGCCGCGTGACCGCCAGCAGATCCGCGACCGTCGAACTCGTACGGCGAACGTACCCAGTCGCTGTGACGTGCAGGTTCTGGCTGCCAGACCGGCGCAGGGGCTTTGGTCATCGGTGCAGAAGCGAAGTGCTTCCAGCGCGTGACGTCCGCGGCAGTCAGCGGCTCAGCAACAGGTGCTGGCGTGGCGGCCGGCTCGATGTCACGGGCGGCGACAGGTGCATGCGGCTCACTGACCGGTGCCGTTTCTGCTGCGGCGGCCACCGGGGCGTTCAGCACGTCTTCTACCTGTGCTTCCGTTTCACGGCTGACTTCAACTGGCGCTTGCTGCGCAATCTCTGTCGGCTGTGCGCTGTCATCGGCGGATGCAATTGCTGGCGCGTCACTGACCGGCTCAGCAGGCTGTGCCTGAGCAGCGACAGTTTCAGCGGTCGCTTCAGCCGCAGCCGGAATGACCGAAGGCTGATGATCAACCGGCGCGTCGATAGCGCGGGTATCGTCAGTGTTCACCACGGTGACCGGCGTTTCTGCCTGCTGTACTGGCGCGTCCTGTGACGCTTCTGATTCAACCGCGGCAGCAACCGGCAGCGCAATGGCGCCTGCTGTCTCTTCGCGCGCGTAATCTGGCGTTTCCTGAACCGCATCCTGCTGCACAACCTGCTCTTCGCTGGCCTGGCTCACCGGATAACGTACCCACACTTTACCGGATGCCATCTCTGGCGACGCGGCGGCCGCAGCCAGTGGCATAACGGACTGAGTCGGGTAACGCTCATCACGATAACGGCGGCGACGCTGACCGCTGACGCGCAGATGACGTGGCGAACGACGTGAACGACGCGGCATATTGGCGTTGTCACGGCTATCGTTATCATCCTGCTCTTCGATCTGTGGCTCTTCGGTCGGCAGCACTTCTGCGGCAGGCTGCCGTACTGCACGCGCTTCGGTCGGCACGGCAATGTCAGTGGCTTCTGCTGGCAGTGGCTGACGGTTATCATCAACGCGGACTTTCTGGCTCAGCTGACGCGGCTTACGACGTGGCATCACCTGCACGCGATCGTCATCCTGCGCTTCTGGTGCTTCCGCAACCGCTTCAGCTACCACCGGCTGCTCAGCGGCTTTGGCCGCTTCCTGCTGGGCGCGTTTCTCTTCCTGACGACGACGCTGACGCTCAGCACGCTGTTCACGACGCTGTTGCTGCTGCTCGTCGCGTTGCTGACGGGCTTCTTCGCTCAGTGCCGGACGCTCTTCGCGCGCTTCATTAGGCTGAGACTGACGCTTGTTGCGACGGTTATCATTGCCTTCACGCGGCTCACGATTTTCACGGGGTTCGCGGCTTTCACGTGGCTGACCGTTCTCACCGTTACGCGGCGTACGCTCACGACGGTTGTTGTTACGACGTTCGCCACGCTGATTGGCGTTCTCTTCTTCGCTTTCCGGCGCTTTCTGTGGTTCAGCGGCTTCAGTGGCGGCTGGCGTCACTGCAGGGGCTTCTTCACCACCGAACATTTTCTTCAGACCACCAAACAGACGGCCAAGGAAACCAGTGCTGACCGTGGCTGGTGCCGCGACGGCCGGTGCTGCTTTGGCTGCCGGTTGCGCTTCGGCGCGTGGCGCTTCAGGTGCCACTTCCACCGGTGCCGGTGGTGCATCTGGCATCACGAATGCCGCCAGTACCGGCTGTTCAGGACGACGACGTTCGCCATGCTTTTCTTCCGATGGCAGCGCCATTTCTGCTTCATGCAGCTTCGGCAGGTGGTAGCTCAGGGTCTGAGTCTCTTCACCTTTACGCACCCGCAGCACCGAGTAGTGCGGGGTTTGCATCTTGTCATCAGGCACGATGATCGCCTTCACGCCACCTTGGCGCTTTTCAATGGCGTTCACCGCTTCACGTTTTTCATTCAGCAGGTAAGAGGCTACCTGAACCGGAACGATCGCGTGGACTTCTTTAGTGTTGTCTTTCAGCGCTTCTTCTTCAATCAGACGCAGAATTGACAGCGCCAGTGATTCGTTATCACGGATGGTGCCGGTACCGCTACAGCGTGGGCAGACGTGATGGCTGGATTCGCCTAACGACGGGCTCAGACGCTGACGTGACATCTCGAGCAGGCCGAAGCGGGAAATGTGGCTGATCTGGATACGCGCCCGATCCTGACGGACCGCTTCACGCAGACGATTTTCTACTGCGCGCTGATGGCGTACCGGCGTCATATCGATAAAGTCGATAACGATCAGGCCGCCGAGGTCACGCAGACGCAGCTGACGGGCAATCTCGTCTGCCGCTTCAAGGTTGGTGTTAAAGGCGGTTTCTTCGATATCGCCGCCGCGCGTAGCGCGTGCTGAGTTGATATCAATCGCGGTTAACGCTTCGGTACTATCAATCACAATCGAGCCGCCGGAAGGCAGGCGTACTTCACGCTGGAAAGCGGATTCGATTTGCGATTCGATTTGATAGTGGCTGAACAGCGGGATTTCACCGGTGTAGAGCTTAATTTTGCTGCTGAAATCCGGCCGGCCCAGCGCAGCGATATGCTGACGCGCCAGCTCGAGGACTTTTGGATTATCAATCAGGATCTCACCGATGTCCTGACGCAGGTAGTCGCGGAATGCACGCACGATCACGTTACTTTCCTGATGGATCAGGAACGGAGCAGGGCGGTTTTCAGCGGCTTTTTTAATCGCTTCCCAGTGCTTAAGACGGAAGCTTAAATCCCACTGCAGCGATTCGGCTGATTTGCCCACACCGGCGGTACGCACGATTAATCCCATGCCTTCCGGCAGTTCCAGCGCAGACAGGGCTTCTTTCAGTTCGGTACGATCGTCACCCTCAATGCGGCGGGAGATCCCTCCGGCACGTGGGTTGTTCGGCATCAGCACCAGATAGCTGCCCGCCAGAGAGATAAAGGTGGTCAGCGCAGCGCCTTTATTGCCGCGTTCTTCTTTATCAATCTGAACAATGACTTCCTGGACTTCACGCAGGACGTCTTTGATATTTGGACGACCGTGCGCGCTGTAGCTGGAGGGGAAATATTCGCGGGAGATTTCTTTTAAGGGGAGGAAACCGTGACGCTCTGCGCCATAATCGACAAACGCAGCTTCAAGGCTGGGTTCAATGCGAGTGATTTTACCTTTGTAGATGTTGGCTTTTTTCTGTTCGTGTCCTGGGCTTTCGATATCCAGATCGTACAGACGCTGACCGTCAACCAAGGCAACTCGCAACTCCTCCTGCTGAGTTGCGTTTATTAACATTCTTTTCATCGTGACTTACTCGTTATTCTTTCATGAGTGATTACAGCTGCGGGCATAGTTACCCTGGACGAGTATCAACCGATGGCCACGTGACTTAGTGCAATGTCGTCAACCTCACGACTGTCGACCACGCGAGGGGCGCAAATAACGTCGGCCGCCTGTTTTTCATAAGGGAAAACAGCACCAGATGGTGGAAATGCCTGAGACAAATAAAAAACCCGTGCACCCCATACTGCTGTCCAGGCCGCAACCCGCAGCCCGCTAAGTGCCTGATTTCGCATTACGTCTTACGCCATTTCTGCGTGTCTGCTCGATCCGGCAAAATGACAATTTCGCTCTTTTTCTGCCCTGAAACCCTTCAGGTAAGAAACTTAAGCATTATTCCATTGCTAACCTTCATATAGCAAGGCGACTTTAGCCAGCTTGTGAAGTTTCTTTACATTTAACCTCATACGGTGTCGGGTAAAACAACAGCTTGCTGAGAAAGCCAGCAGCCGAAGCGCTTATTGCGACACTAACCCCAGAGTTAAGCACAGAAAAAGGGGTGGCGCTATCAGGGGACACTATTTAGGATCGCCGCCATGAAAACAGAGAATCCGGGCGTACAACTTGTCGCCATCACGGCTGAAAATGCCGGACAACGAATTGATAACTTTTTGCGCACCCAACTGAAAGGTGTGCCGAAAAGCATAATTTATCGCATCGTACGTAAAGGCGAGGTGCGGGTGAATAAAAAGCGCGTCAAGCCGGAGTATAAGCTGGAGGCGGGCGATGAGGTGCGTATTCCGCCGGTACGGGTGGCGGAGCGCGATGAAGATGCGGTATCGCCGAAGCTGGCCAAAGTTGCCTCGCTGGCGGACGCCATCCTGTATGAAGATGAATGCCTGGTGGTAATGAATAAGCCGTCAGGCACCGCGGTGCACGGTGGCAGCGGCCTGAGCTTCGGGGTGATTGAAGGATTACGTGCGTTGCGGCCCGAGGCACGCTTCCTGGAGCTGGTGCATCGACTGGATCGTGATACCTCCGGCATTTTATTGGTGGCGAAGAAGCGCTCAGCGCTGCGTTCCCTGCACGAGCAGCTGCGCGAAAAAGGGATGCAGAAAGATTACCTGGCGCTGGTGCGCGGTAACTGGCCTTCACACCTGAAAGTGGTGCAGGCGCCGTTACTGAAAAATATTCTGCAGAGCGGCGAACGTATCGTGCGCGTGAGTAGCGAAGGTAAGCCTTCTGAAACCCGCTTTGAGGTGGAAGAGCGTTTCGCCTTTGCCACGCTGGTGAAAGCCAGCCCGGTTACCGGTCGTACTCACCAGATTCGTGTCCATACCCTGCATGCTGGTCATCCCATCGCCTTCGACGATCGCTACGGTGAACGTGAGTTTGATAGCCAGTTAGCCTCAACCGGCTTAAAGCGGCTGTTCCTGCACGCCGAGGCGCTGACCTTTACCCATCCTGGCACCGGCGAAGTGATGCGGGTGGAAGCGCCGCTGGATGACGGCCTGAAGCAGTGTCTGCTCAGGCTACGCCAGCTGAAAGCGTAATGGCCCCGGCATCAGTCCGACAGCGGATTAATGCCGGCTTGCCGTAACATGCCGTTAAGCGCGATCAGTGGCAGTCCTACCAGCGTATTGGGATCCCGTCCCTCCAGCCGCTCAAACAGACAAATCCCCAGTCCCTCACTTTTGAAACTGCCGGCGCAGTGCAGCGGCTGTTCCTTCTCTATATAAGCCATAAGCCGCGATCTCCGCGTCGGTTATTTCACGGAAATGCACCACAAACGGTTCGCAGCACTGCATCAGTTGCTGACTGGCAGGATGATAGAGCGCCAGGCCGGTGTAAAAGGTGATGCGGTTGCCGCTGGCGGCGCGTAACTGCGCCCGGGCATTCTCTACGCTGTGCGGTTCTCTGTGCGGTTTACCGGTAATCTCCCCATCCAGTACGCAGACCTGATCGGAACCGATGATCCAGTGATCGGGAAAGGCCTGCGCCAGCGCCTGCGCTTTTGCTATCGCAAGGCGTGTCACCAGCGCTGTCGCGGTTTCGCCGGGCAGCGGGGTTTCATCTACCTCGGGCGCGGCGGTGGTAAATGGCAGGCCCACCTTTTGCAATAATGCTTGGCGAAAGGGCGAGGTTGAGGCTAAAAGAATCGATGTGGTCATTTTTTTTCAATAGTGATAGCGAATTGGTGACAGTCATCTTAAACTGTGCGCCGCACTGGATGCGAATAGTGGTTGAAAGATGCTGTTTAACGGCCTTTTTCTTTGACTCTATGACATTACAAAGTTAATATGCGCGCCCTATGCGAAAGGTAAAATTACCTCTAACACTGGACCCCGTCCGTACCGCTCAAAAACGCCTTGATTATCAAGGTGTATACACATCTGCACAGGTGGAGCGCGTGGCCGAGTCAGTGGTTATTGTGGACAGTGATGTGGATTGTGCCATGTCGTTTGCGGTTGACAGTCAACCGGTACATGATTCTGAACACTGTGAAGTGTCCGAGGCGGACATGGTCTTTGGCAAACTGCCTGCAGAGGCGGAGAAACCAAATCCATTTGCCGTATTAGCCAGTTTAAAGCGTAAGTAATAGGAGTAAGGTCCATGGCCGTACAACAGAATAAACCCACCCGTTCTAAGCGTGGTATGCGTCGTTCGCACGATGCGCTGACCACTGCTGCTCTGTCAGTAGATAAAGTTTCTGGCGAAACTCATCTGCGTCACCACATTACTGCAGATGGTTACTACCGCGGTCGCAAGGTTATCGTTAAGTAAGTTTCTTTCTTAGCAAGGCGATACCTTGACACGTTTGACCCTGGCTATTGATGCCATGGGCGGGGACTTCGGTCCTTGCGTGACAGTGCCTGCAGCATTGCAGGCACTGTCCTCTCATTCGCAGCTATTCCTTCTTCTGGTCGGAAATCCCGACATTCTCACGCCATTGCTTGCCAAAGCGGATTCCTCCTTATTGGGGCGTTTGCAGGTGATTCCTGCCGAATCGGTTATTGCAAGTGATGCGCGACCCGCTCAGGCTATTCGAAACAGTCGCGGCAGCTCAATGCGTGTGGCGCTGGAGATGGTCAAAGATGGACGTGCGCAGGCCTGCGTCAGCGCAGGTAATACCGGCGCCCTGATGGGGCTGGCCACGCTGATATTAAAGCCGCTGGAAGGCATTAAACGTCCGGCGTTAATGTCCGTTTTACCGCATCATCAGCAGGGTAAAACCGTGGTGCTGGATCTGGGAGCCAACGTCGGTTCAGACAGTGCGATGCTGGTGCAGTTTGCGGTGATGGGATCGGTGATGGCGGAGCAGGTGCTCGGCATTGCCCGGCCGCGTGTCGCGCTGCTCAATATTGGTCCTGAAGAGACCAAAGGGCTGGAAACCATTCGCGACGCGGCGGTAATCCTGCGAGAATCACCGCAGATCAACTATATTGGTTACCTTGAAGGTAATGAGCTACTCACCGGTAAAACGGATGTGATGGTCTGTGACGGGTTTGTCGGTAATGTCACGCTCAAGACCATGGAAGGCGTGGTAAGAATGTTTCTTTCCCTGCTGAAGTCGTCGGGGAAAGGCAAAAAACGGTCATGGTGGCTGAGGTTGCTGGGACGCTGGATCCAGAAACGACTGGCGAAGCGTTTCGGGCATCTCAACCCTGACCAGTACAATGGCGCTTGTCTGTTAGGATTGCGCGGGACAGTGACCAAAAGTCACGGTGCAGCAAGTCAACATGCTTTCACCGTGGCGATAGAACAGGCAGAGCAGGCGGTGCGGCAGCAGGTTCCCGAACGAATTGCTGCGCGCCTTGATGCTGTATTAGCCAGGAGTGACAAAGCCTAGATGTATACCAAAATTATCGGTACGGGCAGTTATTTGCCTAGCCAGGTTCGCACCAATGCCGATCTGGAAAAAATGGTGGAGACGTCGGACGAGTGGATTGTCACCCGCACCGGCATCCGTGAGCGCCGTATTGCTGCGCCTGAGGAAACGGTCGCCACCATGGGATTCAGCGCGGCTCAACGCGCTCTCGAAATGGCCGGTATTGAGGCGAACGATGTTGGGCTGATTATTGTCGCCACAACCTCTTCCAGCCATGCTTTCCCTAGTTCCGCCTGCATGATCCAGCAAATGCTGGAGATCAAAGACTGCGCGGCGTTTGACCTTGCTGCCGCCTGTGCGGGCTTTACTTACGCCCTGAGCGTGGCCGATCAGTACATCAAAAATGGCGCGGTTAAGCATGCGCTGGTGATTGGTGCTGACGTGCTGGCGCGTGCGCTGGACCCGGAAGATCGTGGCACCATTATTCTGTTCGGCGATGGCGCCGGTGCCGTAGTGCTTGGCCAGAGTGAAGAGCAGGGGATTATTTCAACCCACCTGCACGCCGATGGTCGCTACGCCCAGCTGCTGACTCTGCCTTATCAGGATCGCGCGCATCAGGACCAACCCGCCTACGTCACCATGGCCGGCAACGAAGTCTTCAAAGTTGCGGTCACCGAGCTGGCGCACATCGTTGATGAGACGCTGCAGGCCAATAATCTCGACCGCGAAATGCTGGACTGGCTGGTACCGCATCAGGCTAACCTGCGCATTATCAGCGCGACGGCGAAAAAACTGGGTATGACCATGGATAAAGTGGTTGTCACACTGGATCGCCACGGCAATACCTCTGCCGCATCGGTGCCAAGCGCACTGGATGAAGCGGTCCGTGATGGCCGCATCAAACCCGGACACCTTATTTTGCTGGAAGCCTTTGGTGGTGGATTCACCTGGGGTTCTGCACTGGTTCGCTTTTGATTGACAGGAACATAAGATGACGCAATTTGCTTTTGTTTTCCCAGGCCAGGGTTCACAGACGGTCGGTATGCTGGCTGATTTAGCCGCTTCCTATCCGCAGGTGGAAGAGACTTTCCGCGAAGCCTCTGCGGCACTGGGATATGACTTATGGCAGTTAGTCAGCCAGGGTCCGGCTGAAGAGTTGAACAAAACGTGGCAGACCCAGCCTGCGCTGTTAGCCGCCTCGGTCGCTATATATCGTGTCTGGCAGCAGCAGGGCGGTGAACAGCCGTCAATTATGGCCGGTCACAGCCTGGGTGAATATTCCGCGCTGGTGTGTGCTGGCGTGCTGGATTTTGCCGATGCGATCAAGCTGGTTGAGCTGCGTGGCAAACTGATGCAGGAAGCCGTGCCGGAGGGTACTGGCGCAATGCAGGCAATTATCGGCCTGGATGACGCATCAATCCGCAAAGCCTGTGAAGAGAGTGCGCAAGGTCAGGTGGTCTCGCTGGTTAACTTTAACTCGCCAGGCCAGGTGGTCATCGCGGGTAACAAAGAAGCGGTAGAGCGTGCCGGTGCGGCCTGTAAGGCTGCCGGTGCTAAGCGTGCGCTGCCGTTACCGGTCAGCGTACCGTCTCACTGCGCGCTGATGAAGCCGGCGGCGGACAAACTGGCCGTGGCGCTGGAGTCCATCACTTTTAATACGCCTGCGGTGCCGGTCATCAATAACGTCGATGTCAAAGCCGAAACTGACGCTGGCGCGATTCGCCATGCGCTGGTGCGCCAGCTCTACAGTCCGGTTCGCTGGACCGAAAGCGTGGAAGCAATGGCGGCACAGTGCATGACCCAACTGCTGGAGATCGGTCCAGGTAAAGTCCTGACCGGTCTGACCAAACGCATTGTGGACAGCCTGACAGCGGCTGCCGTCAACGATAGTGCATCATTGACGGCTGCACTCGGAAAGGAATAAGAGGAAAATCATGAGCTTTGAAGGTAAAGTTGCGTTGGTAACCGGCGCGAGTCGCGGCATTGGTCGTGCGATTGCGGAGACGCTGGCGGCAAAAGGCGCTAAAGTTGTAGGTACCGCGACCAGCCAGAGTGGCGCCGACGCCATCAGTGCTTACCTTGGCGACAAGGGCAAAGGCCTGTTACTGAACGTGACTGACGCTGCATCGATCGACAGTGTTTTAGAGTATATTCGCGCAGAATTTGGCGAAGTGGATATTTTAGTCAATAATGCAGGCATTACGCATGATAATCTCCTCATGCGCATGAAGGACGATGAGTGGCAGGATATCCTCGATACCAACCTCACTTCTGTCTTTCGCCTTTCTAAGGTGGTATTGCGTGCCATGATGAAAAAGCGCGTGGGCCGTATCATCACCATTGGTTCCGTTGTTGGAACCATGGGTAACGCGGGCCAAGCAAACTACGCGGCAGCAAAAGCGGGTTTAATTGGCTTTAGCAAATCACTGGCGCGCGAAATCTCTTCACGTGGCATTACCGTCAACGTCGTGGCTCCAGGTTTTATTGAGACAGACATGACGCGGGCACTGAACGAAGATCAACGTTCTGGTATTTTGGCGGAAGTACCTGCGGGTCGCTTAGGCGAAGCGCAAGAAATCGCCAATGCTGTGGCATTCTTAGCCTCTGACGAAGCAGCCTACATCACAGGCGAAACGCTGCACGTCAATGGCGGCATGTACATGGTCTGATAAATCACGAAAACATTTGCATTATTTGCGGCTAAAACCGCAAAATAGCGTAAAATCGTGGTTCGACCAGCCGGGATTTTGTTGCATCTTTTTCACCATTTTATACACTACGAAAACCATCGCGAAAGCGAGTTTTGATAGGAAATTAAATAGTATGAGCGATATCGAACAACGCGTTAAGAAAATCATCAGTGAGCAGCTGGGTGTGAAAGAGGAAGAAGTGACCAACTCTGCATCTTTCGTAGAAGACCTGGGTGCAGATTCTCTTGATACCGTTGAGCTGGTAATGGCTCTGGAAGAAGAGTTTGATACTGAAATTCCAGACGAAGAAGCTGAGAAAATCACTACCGTTCAGGCAGCGATCGACTACATCAATAGCCACAAAGGCTAATGAATATCTTCAGGCGGTCGCTCGACCGCCTGATTTTTATGTTTGTCCCACTATAGTTCCCTATTTCCCCTCCCTGGAGGACGAACGTGTCTAAGCGTCGTGTAGTTGTAACCGGTCTTGGCATGTTATCTCCTGTCGGCAATACCGTAGAGTCTACTTGGAGTGCTCTCCTTGCCGGTCAGAGCGGCATTAACCTGATCGACCATTTTGATACCAGTGCCTATGCAACCCGTTTTACAGGTCTGGTAAGAGGTTTTAATTGTGATGACTACATCTCGCGCAAAGATCAGCGCAAGATGGATGACTTCATCCAATACGGCATTGTTGCCGGCATGCAGGCTATGCAGGATAGCGGTCTGGTTGTGACCGAAGAAAATGCAGGTCGTATGGGCGCAGCGATTGGCTCCGGCATCGGTGGTTTAGGTCTGATTGAAGACAATCATACTTCACTGGTAAACGGTGGCCCGCGTAAAATCAGCCCGTTCTTTGTGCCATCGACTATCGTGAACATGGTAGCGGGTCATCTCACTATCATGTACGGCCTGAAAGGTCCGAGCATCTCTATTGCGACTGCCTGTACCTCTGGCGTTCATAATATCGGCCACGCCGCACGTATCATCGCCTATAACGATGCTGACGTGATGCTGGCAGGTGGCGCTGAAAAAGCCAGTACGCCATTAGGCGTTGGTGGATTTGGCGCAGCGCGTGCGCTCTCCACCCGCAACGACAACCCACAGGCAGCAAGCCGCCCATGGGATAAAGATCGTGACGGTTTTGTGCTGGGTGACGGTGCCGGTATTGTGGTACTCGAAGAGTACGAACATGCTAAGCAGCGCGGCGCGAAAATATATGCGGAAATTGTCGGCTTTGGTATGAGCAGCGATGCTTACCACATGACCTCTCCGCCGGAAAATGGCTCGGGTGCAGCAGCAGCGATGATCAATGCGCTGCGCGATGCTCAGCTTACGCCAGAGCAGATTGGCTATGTCAACGCGCACGGCACCTCGACGCCAGCCGGTGACAAAGCGGAAACACGTGCAGTGAAATCAGTATTTGGGGCAGCAGCCAGTACGGCAATGGTGAGCTCAACCAAATCGATGACCGGGCATTTGCTGGGTGCTGCGGGTGCCGTTGAATCGATCTACTCGATTCTGGCTCTGCGTGACCAGGCGGTACCGCCGACCATCAACCTCGACAGCCCGGATGAAGGCTGCGATCTTGATTTCGTGCCGCATACCGCGCGTCAGGTTTCTGGACTGGAGTACACCTTGTGTAACTCCTTCGGCTTCGGTGGCACCAACGGCTCATTGATTTTCCGTAAAGTGTAATCGTTGTTGATTGCTAAAAAGGCCCGCGATGCGGGCCTTTTTTTATCCTGATTATTCAACAGAGTCAGCATCGGCGTGCCGATCGCTGCCCAACCGGAGAGAACCATGTGGATTAACGGCATCGAACAATCAACTCTGGCGGCCAGCGATCGCGGAATGCAGTTCGGGGATGGCTGCTTTACCACCGCGGCGGTGCAGCAGGGCAAGATCCTGTTACTGGAACGCCACATGCAGCGTCTCAGAGAAAGCTGTGAACGGCTGTTAATCAACGGTATCGACTGGCTGCAGCTGGAAAACGAAATGCGTCAGGCAGCACAGCATCAGACGCAGGCGGTGCTGAAAGTGATACTCAGCGCCGGAAGCGGCGGACGCGGTTACAGCCGGAAAGGGTGTGGTGAGCCGACGCGTATCGTCTCGCTGGCAGCGTGGCCGCAACACTATGCTACCTTACAGCAGCGCGGCGCGTCGCTGGCTCTCAGCCCGATTCGGCTGGCGTGCAATCCGCAGTTTGCCGGTCTGAAGCATCTCAACCGGCTGGAACAGGTGATGATTCGGGCTCATCTTGACCAGACAGACGCTGACGAAGCGCTGGTGCTTGACACTGAAGGTTGGGTGGTGGAATGCTGTGCGGCCAATTTATTCTGGCGCCAGGGCACGGAGATTTTTACTCCTGACCTGCGCTGGGCGGGCGTCGATGGCATTATGCGACGCAGTCTGATGGCGCAGCTCGCCGCTGCAGGGCAGGCTTGCCGGGTTGTCCAATGTGAACCTGACGCGTTGCTGGCTGCCGATGAAATAGTGATATGTAACGCCCTGATGCCGGTTTTACCGGTACGACAGCTGGAGGCGGTGAACTTTACTCAACGCACGCTGTTTAATCAGTTGCACGCAAGCTGTAAAAAGATAATGGATGCATCATGAGTCGAAGTAAAAAAATTCTCGCCAGCATTGTGGCGATAGTGGGTGTCGCGGCTGCCTTGAGTTACTGGCAGATAAAACAGTTCGCGTCCGCCCCGTTAACCCTGCACCAGGAAACGATCTACACGTTGCCCGCCGGTACCGGCCGGGTGGCGCTTGAAGCCCAGTTAGAGAGCCAGAATATCATTCCGCACAGCATCTGGTTTGGCGCGTTACTGAAGGTCGAATCCGAACTGGCGACCTTCAAAGCCGGGACTTACCGCCTCGAGCCAACCATGACGGTACGTTCGCTGCTGCAGCTGCTGGCCAGCGGCAAAGAGGCACAGTTTCCGTTGCGCCTTGTCGAAAGTCAGCGCCTGACGGAGTGGCTGAACGAGCTGCGTAAAGCGCCCTATATCCGGCATACGCTGAAAGATGACCAGTTTACGACGCTGGCCAGCGAGCTGAAGGTTGATCCGCAGCAGCTGGAAGGCAACTTCTTCCCGGATACTTATCTCTATACCGCCAACACCAGCGATCTGGCGATCCTGCAGCGCGCCCATGAACGGATGAAGAAAACCATCGATCAGGTCTGGCAGAAAAGGGCGGATAATCTGCCGTATAAAACGCCGCAGGATCTGGTGACCATGGCCTCGATCATTGAAAAAGAGACCGCCGTCAGTGATGAGCGCGCCCGTGTCGCCTCGGTGTTTATTAATCGACTGCGAACCGGCATGCGACTGCAAACCGACCCCACGGTGATTTACGGTATGGGCCCGGCCTATAATGGTACCCTGACGCGTAAGGACCTGGAGACGGCAACCGATTACAATACCTATATCATTAATGGTTTGCCGCCAGGACCGATTGCCATGCCGGGCAAAGCGTCGCTGCAGGCGGCGGCCCATCCGGAAAAGAGCAACTGCCTCTATTTTGTTGCGGATGGAAAGGGCGGACACACCTTTACCACCAATCTTGCCAGCCATAACCGGGCGGTGCAGGTTTACCGGCAAAGGCTGAAGGAAAAAAATGAACAGTAAGTTCATCGTCATTGAGGGCCTGGAAGGCGCCGGTAAAACCACGGCGCGCGATGCGATTGTCGCCACGCTGCGCGAACGCGGGATTGAAGATATTGTCTTCACCCGCGAACCTGGCGGAACGCCACTGGCGGAGCAGCTGCGGGGGCTGGTCAAGCAGGGCATTGAGGGTGAGCAGGTTACCAATAAAGCGGAACTGCTGATGCTCTATGCGGCGCGCGTGCAGCTGGTCGAAACGGTGATCAAACCGGCGCTGGCTCGCGGGGCTTGGGTGATTGGCGATCGACACGATCTCTCCTCACAAGCTTATCAGGGCGGCGGGCGCGGACTCGACAGTGAACTGATGCGTACCCTGCGCGATGCGGTGCTGGGAGATTTTCGCCCCGACCTGACGCTCTATCTCGACGTAACGCCGGAAATTGGTCTGCAACGCGCCCGTGCCCGTGGTGCACTGGATCGCATTGAGCAGGAGTCGCTGCGCTTTTTTGAGCACACCCGCGACCGTTATTTGGCGCTGGCGGCGGACGATCCGACTATTCTGACAATCGACGCCAGCCAGCCGCTGCAACAAGTGACAGCGTCACTTCAGTCCACCCTCAAGGGCTGGCTGGCGGAGCAGGTGTGATGAACTGGTTTCCGTGGCTCAATCAGCCCTATCGCCAGCTGATCACGCAGCATCAGCAGGGCCGGAGTCATCACGCGCTGCTGATTCAGGCGATGGCCGGGATGGGCGATGATGCGCTGGTGTGGCACATCAGCCAGAGGCTGATGTGCCAGCAGCCCGACGGCCTGAAAAGCTGCGGGCAATGCCACGGTTGCCAGCTGATGCAGGCCAATACCCATCCGGACTGGTACCGGCTGGAAGCCGAGAAAGGTAAAAACACCCTCGGCATTGATGCAGTTCGTCAGGTCACTGAGAAAATGTATCATTTCGGTCAGCAGGGCGGCGCTAAAATCGTCTGGCTGCCTGATGCGGCTCAGCTCTCTGAAGCTGCGGCCAATGCCCTGCTGAAAACGCTGGAGGAGCCGCCGGCCAATAGCTGGTTTTTCCTCAGCAGTCGTGACCCGTCGCGCCTGCTGGCGACATTGCGCAGCCGATGCATGACGCTGCATCTTTCGCCACCGGACGAAGGACTCAGCCTGAACTGGCTGAAGAAGCAGACGTCGCAGGATGAAGTGATGCTGGTAGCCGCGTTGCGACTCAGCGCCGGCGCGCCGGAAGCGGCGCTCAACCTGCTGGCGGTTGGCCCGTGGCAGGCGCGCCAGAAACTGTGCGATGCGCTGCCCGCGGCACTGCAGCAGGACATTCTGCAACTGCTGCCGGTGCTCAACGCAGACGACGCGGCGGTGCGCATTGGCTGGCTGCTCTCGCTGCTGCTGGATGCGATGAAATGGCAGCAGAATGCTGGCCAGTGGCTGAGTAACGTCGATCGTCAGGATGTGGTGACGCTGCTGGCCGGACACTTTACCCCGACGGCGCTCAACAGCAGTGCGCAGTGTTGGATGCGCTGTCGCGAGCAGTTGCTGCACGTGGCGGCGGTTAACCGCGAATTATTGCTGACCGATCGGCTGCTAAGCTGGGCTGATAATATGAAGCCTGCGCTGATCGGCTAAACCTTCTGAGAGTAACTATGTTTATTGTTGATTCCCATTGCCACCTTGATGGCCTGAATTATGAGAAAAACCATCGCGATCTGGATGATGTGATCGCCAAAGCAGCCGCGCGTGATGTGAAATTTATGCTGGCCATCGCCACTACGCTGCCCGGTTTTCATACCCTGAAAGCGCTGGTCGGCGATCGGCCTGAAATCGCACTCTCCTGCGGCGTTCATCCGCTGAATCAGGAGGAGGCGTATGACGTTGAGGAGTTTCGCCGTCTGGCTGCCGATCCACAGGTGGTGGCGCTGGGGGAAACCGGGCTGGATTATTACTATCAGCAGGAGACCAAAGCGCAGCAGCAGGCCTCCTTCCGTGAACACATCCGTACCGGCATCGCCCTGAACAAACCGATTATTGTGCATACCCGTGATGCGCGAGACGACACGCTGGCGATTTTACGTGAGGAACAGGTTGAGCGCTGCGGCGGCGTGCTGCACTGCTTTACTGAGGATCAGCCTACCGCGGCTAAACTGCTGGATATGGGGTTCTATATTTCGTTCTCCGGCATCGTCACCTTCCGTAATGCTGAGCAGCTGCGTGAGGCGGCGCGTCACGTTCCGCTGGATCGCATGCTGGTTGAAACCGATTCACCTTATCTGGCTCCGGTTCCTTATCGCGGCAAAGAGAATCAGCCCGCTTATACCCGCGATGTCGCCGATTATCTGGCGGTGCTGAAAGGGGTGGATATTGAGACGCTGGCCGCCGCCACCACCCGCAATTTCTCTGAGCTGTTTCACATCCCGATGAGCCGGCTGGGTGCCTGAGTCGCTCGTTTATTTAATACTCTGTAATTAACCTGTAATCTGCGCATATGGCCTTGTTTTCCCAGCAAGGCCAGCTTTTTATTGCCGATTATTTGTGCGGGTCAGTAAGAAATTTTGTAAAGTGCACGCTTGTGATTGTCGAAACGTGATAACCGTCAAAGTAACAAATAACGATTTATTTTACCTTTCGTAATAAATCAAAAGTCGGTTAACGCCAACCCGGTAAAGAATCCTCCTTCTTTGCCACGCGCAATGCGCGAAAAAATGCACTCATACTCAGGAGCTTCACGCTATGTTCAAAAATGCTTTTGCCAACCTGCAGAAGGTCGGTAAATCGCTCATGCTACCGGTATCGGTTCTGCCGATTGCCGGGATTTTGTTAGGTGTGGGTTCGGCCAATTTCAGCTGGTTGCCTGCAGTGGTTTCGCATGTGATGGCAGAAGCGGGCGGATCGGTGTTCGCCAATATGCCGCTGATTTTTACCATCGGTGTGGCGCTGGGCTTTACCAATAACGACGGTGTATCAGCACTGGCCGCCGTGGTCGCTTACGGCATCATGGTGAAAACCATGGCGGTGGTAGCTCCACTGGTCCTGCATCTGCCGGCGGCAGAAATTGAGACGAAACACCTGGCGGATACCGGGGTGCTGGGCGGGATTGTCGCCGGCTCGATTGCCGCGTATATGTTCAATCGCTTTTACCGCATCAAGCTGCCGGAATATCTCGGCTTCTTTGCCGGTAAGCGTTTTGTACCGATTATCTCTGGTCTGGCAGCGATTGTGCTCGGCGTGTTGCTCTCCTTTATCTGGCCACCGGTGGGTGCCGCGATTCAGGAATTCTCACAGTGGGCAGCCTATCAGAACCCGGTTGTCGCCTTTGGTATCTACGGTGTGGTAGAACGTTCGCTGGTGCCGTTTGGTCTGCATCACATCTGGAACGTGCCTTTCCAGATGCAGATTGGCGAGTTCACCAATGCGGCCGGTCAGGTTTTCCACGGCGATATCCCACGTTATATGGCGGGCGACCCGACCGCGGGCAAACTCTCCGGTGGCTTCCTGTTCAAAATGTATGGTCTGCCAGCCGCCGCGATTGCTATCTGGCATTCTGCTAAGCCGGAAAACCGTGCCAAAGTGGGCGGTATCATGATCTCCGCTGCGCTGACTGCGTTCCTGACCGGTATCACCGAACCGATTGAATTCTCATTCATGTTCGTTGCGCCGATCCTGTACGTAATCCATGCGCTGCTGGCCGGCCTAGCTTTCCCAGTCTGTATTCTGCTCGGAATGCGTGACGGTACCAGCTTCTCGCACGGTCTGATCGACTTTATCGTGCTGAGCGGTAACAGCAGTAAAATCTGGCTGTTCCCGATTATCGGTATCATCTACGGCCTGATTTACTACACCATCTTCCGCGTGCTGATCGCTAAACTGGATCTGAAAACCCCAGGCCGTGAAGAGACCAGCAGCGAGCAGTCCACTGCAACCGGCACTGATATGGCGGGCAAACTGGTGGCGGCGTTTGGTGGTAAAGAGAACATTAACAACCTTGATGCCTGCATCACCCGTTTACGTGTTAGCGTGGCTGACGTCGCGAAGGTGGACCAGACTGAACTGAAAAACCTCGGCGCGCGTGGCGTGGTAGTGGCAGGTTCAGGTGTTCAGGCGATTTTCGGTACCAAATCCGGTAACCTGAAAACCGATATGGATGATTATATCCACAGCATGTAATGGCTGCTGAATGATAAAAAGCCCCGCTCAGCGGGGCTTTTTTATGCGCGCGATTTACAGATATTCGGTCAGGCAGAGCAGCGCCATCGCCTGGCCGTAAGGCATTGAGGTCAGCGGAATGGTGCGGTAATAGTCCAGATCGCTGCCCATCGCCGTGCCAAACGACACCCTGCTTCAGCTCACCGTCGGCATCGACGTTGGCAATCACGCCGCGCAGCGCCTTTTCCGCCATCTCACGATATTCTGCAGGCAAATAGCGTTTGCGCACCGCTTTCAGAATGCCATAGGCGAATCCCGCGGTGGCCGAAGCTTCCGGGTAGCTCTGGGGATCGTCGAGCAGGGTATGCCACAGTCCGCTGCTGTGCTGGCAAGCCTGCAACGCTTTCACCTGCGACGCCAGCACCTCTGCTGCAGGAAGCGGCGGGTAGCATGATGCTCAGGCCAGTTCATCATTTCCAGAAAATTAGGAATAACAATGGTCAGCCAGCTGTTGCCGCGCGCCCAGCGGGCATTGGCGAAATTATGCCGACCGTCAAAGTTCCAGCCGTGGAACCACAGGCCGGTTTCACGATCCATCAGGTACTGGGTATGCAGCAGGAACTGGTAGCTCGCTTCCTCAACCCACTCGTCACGCTTCAGTAACTGGCCGATTTTCGCCAGCGCCATCACGCTCATCATCAGAGTGTCGTCCCACAGCTGCTGGCTGTTTTCATTGTTATAGACGATGTGTTGCAGCCCGCCCTGTTCGGTACGCGGCATTTCATACATCACCCATTCTGCCCAGCGCTCCAGTACCGGCAGCCAGGCGGCATTGCCGGTCTCTTCATAGCGGTAAGCCAGCGTCAGAAAAGGACAAACGGTATTCACGTTTTTGGTGGGTGTTCCCTCCGCCAGACATTGGGCGAACCAGTCATCAATGATCGCCAGCGTCTGCTGGTCACCGGTCTGCTGATAGTAGTGCAGCATGCCATACAGGCCGATACCGTGTGTCCATTCCCAACCCGCCCAGCCTTTGGTATCGATCACCTGGCCATCGTCCAGCCGTAGCAAAAATTCGCCGGTTTGGTCGGTGATGTTGACCAGATTTTGTGTCAGCTTGTGGATCAGTTGGACCAGTTCGCTGCGTGGTAGCAGATGTTCAGGTTGGCACAATAGCGCGCTGTGTTTAACGGGAAATACAATCATGGTTTATTCCTGTCATTTTAAGGTCGGGTTGATAGAGGAGAGTAAAGGGCGATGCGTGGGTAACGCTGGCGCAGCGGGCTTCATGCGGTTAAGAAAGCCAATATTGTTGTTGCCCCACAGGTTCTCATAAGGCATGCCGGCCAGCGTTTCGACGATCTGTCGCGCTTCAGGAGTGATTTTCTCCGGCACAATACGTCCCGCTTCGCGCATTTTCAAGGTCTCTTCACGCAGTACGGTGTGTGTCTGCAGATTCAGCTTGAAGCGCAGTGAAACCAGGAAACCGCAGGTGAGGACCGCCACGGTGCCGAGGCTCAAAATCGCCAGAATGGTGTGGCTGACGCCCGGCACCTGGGTCGCCTGACCCGAGACAAAGCCAGAGAGCTGCAGCACGATACCGACCAGCATCACCGCACCGGCCTGCGAGGCCTTGCGGGTTAAGGTCATGATGCCGGCAAAAATGCCTTCGCGACGCTGACCGGTGATCACCTCATCGACATCGGCGATGTAGGTGTAGGTGTTCCAGGGGACGTAGTTGATGCCGCCGCGGCCCAGACCCGCCACTGCGGAGATCAGTAACAGCAGCGCGAGGTTATAGTTCATCCCAGCACACCATAGCCCGGCATAGGAGAGCACCGCCAGCCCGAACAGCAACGCCACTAGGCGATAGGCGGGAGCCGGTCCCATGCAGATACGCAGCGGGATCATTCCCATCACCGCGATAAACTGTAAAACCGCCATGGTACCCATCAGATTTGAGGCAATCTGGGCGCTCTGCATCAGGACAAACACTACGTACCAGGTAAAGGCCGCGTTAAACACGTCCTGAGCGATATAGCCGCCGAGATACATGTCAAGATGCTGGCGGAAGATACGAACACGTAAGGTCGAGGAGAGCTCAACATAGAGCCGTTTAAGATTTTGCAGCAGCGTCAGCTGCTGTTTTTCCTGTTCTGCACGCCGTGACTCGGCGGAGAAATCATCCGGATGACGCTCCCAGGTAAAGAACCACACCAGCGTCAGCACCAGAGCGCAGATGATCGAGAACACCAGGCTGGCATACGAAGAAGGAGTGCGGGTTGCCTTTGCCAAGCGCGCCCAGCAGGATGCCGGGTAAAAAAGCCGCCAGGATGGCCGAAAGCTGAGCCAGACCGATGCGTGCGCCAGAGAAGCGGGTTTTCTGCCGGAAGTTGTCGGTCATCTCAGGCACCAGCGTTTCATAAGGCACCAGAATCATGGTGTAGATAATATCGAACAGCAGATAGGTGCAGAGATACCACCAGAAACTCATATCGCTGATCCACATCAGGCTGTAACTGAAGACACAGGGTATGCCGAGCAGGATAAAAAAGCGGCGGCGGCCAAAGCGTTTGCCCAGACAGGTCGAACCAAAGTTATCGGTCAGAAAGCCCATCAGCGGGCTGACAACCGCATCCAGTACCCGTGCGGCGGCAAAAATTAGGGTCGCCTCAATCGGGGTCAACCCACAAAAAGTGGTATAGAAATAGAGCAACCAGGCGGCAGTCAGCGCCGTGGTGCCTGCTCCAAGAAAATCCCCGGAACCGTAGGCCAGATAATGGCCAAGACCAATCTTACGTGAGCGCATGGTGCGTGCTCCTTGATGGTGAATGTCGGTAAATCCCCCATGACGACGCCGGGCATCTCAGCCGGACTGAATAGCAAAGTAGAACTGCGACGGCGGGTTAACCTTCGTAATTTGGCAAGCACCGGGGCTGATGTGGCAATGATACAAAGAAAAGGGCGGCTAAAATTTAATTTTTAAAACGGCGTTTCATTTTTGTGCGATGGCGCGCATCAATATCGACATGTAAAGGCGAGCGGAAGCGCAGGCAGCAGAGGTTGCTGTAAACAGAGACCAACAATGCAAGAAAAGTGGACCTGAGGTTGAAAGAAAACAAATTTCTCCCGCATACTGAGTGATTACGACCCTGGCTAAAGGAATTGCACCATGGCTGAAGAAACCATTTTTAGTAAAATTATCCGTCGCGAAATCCCCGCTGATGTGGTTTATCAGGATGAGCTGGTTACCGCCTTTCGCGATATCTCGCCAAAAGCGCCGACCCACATTTTGATCGTACCGAATGTGCTGATTCCGACGATCAATGAGGTGAAGGCTGCACATGAACATGCGCTGGGCCGCATGTTTACCATCGCCGCCAGAATTGCGCGTCAGGAAGGCATCGATCAGGATGGCTACCGTTTGATTGTCAACTGCAACAAACATGGCGGTCAGGAGGTTTACCACATTCATATGCATCTGCTGGGCGGCGAGCCGCTTGGCCCGATGCTGTCAAACTTAACCTCTAACGGAAACGTGCTATGCGATCCTAGCTGATTGGCCTGCCGTTCCTGCTCGGCCTGGCCGGCTGTAGCAGTGATAAACCGATGATCAATACCTCGCAGTCACTGGTGATGGAGTCATCCGTCTTATCCGCGGGCATTATTACCGATGAGCCGACGCTGGATGAGAAGGATGGCCAGATGCGTGCTGCCAGCGTGCTCTATAATCAGCGCGAAACGCCGGTGATTGTGCACCATCGTTATTACTGGTACGACGACAAAGGGCTGGAAATCACCCCGCAGGAACCGGCACAAACCGTCAGCGTTCCGGCGCAAGGCAGCATTGTCGTGATGTCGCAACTGGGTAACCTGACCGCCAGCAAGGTTCGCCTTTATCTCTATCTTTAAGGATAGTTTACGTGATACGCAGTGTTAATCGTACTGGAGCGCTACTGATGGCGCTCATTCTGAGCGGTTGTGTGGTGAAACAGCAGCAGCCTGCGCCGGTCGAACCGACGCAGCCGACTGAGCCGCCGGTACAGCCGGTGCCGCAGCCGCAGCCTATTGCGCAGCCGCCGAAGCTGAAAACCATTGACTGGGATGCCAGCGTTCAGCCTTTAGTAGCGCAAATGCTGCGTGCCACCAGTGCCGAACCGGGCAGCGTACTGCTGGTGGATCGCATCAAAAACAGCACCAACGGCGCGCTGCAAAGTGAGAAAGCCACTGATGCGATCCAGAATGCGCTCAACAACAACGGTAAGTTTACGCTGGTGTCGACCGAACAACTGAATCAGGCCAAGCAGACGCTGGGCTTATCGCCCGATGATAGCCTCAATTCGCGTAGTAAAGCGATCGGCCTAGCGCGTAACGTTAACGCGCAGTATGTGCTCTACAGCAATGCGCAGGGCGATGTGAAAACGCCAACGCTGCAGATGCAGCTGATGCTGGTACAGACCGGCGAGATCATCTGGTCCGGCAACGGCGTTGCACAGAATTAATCCGGCCTTCCAGCGGATTATTCAGCAGGCCACGGGTGAGACCGCGCCACAGCCCGCCATTCCGTTTGTCGATCGGCAGCGTGAGTTTTGTCTGTTAAACAAACTGCAGCTGGCTGGCGTGGCGGCGCGACCGATCGCCGGCGATCGTCATGGCGTGCTGCTGGCGTGGTCGGTTGGCAATGCCCTCGACAGCGCGGCATTCAGCCAGCAACGTCCGGCAATTCGCGCTGTTGCTGCAACCGTTGTTGTGGCACTACTGGCAGCGGTGTCAGCAACGCCATTGCCGCTGGTTGCGTGCGCTGCAGTCACTAACCCGCCAGGGTGAACCCCAGCCGCTGAGGCTGGCGCCGCTGCACATGGATGTCCACGCCGGCAATCTGATTGACGGTGAGCAGGGGCTGCGTTTAATCGACTGGGAGTATGCGGCGGATGGCGATGTGGCGCTGGAACTGGCGGCGGTGTGTGCGGAAGATCCGCACCATCAGGCCGACTGGCTGAGAGCGTATGCTGAGGCGGCACGGTTGCCATTAAGCAGGCTACAACAGCAGGTGGCACGCTGGCAGCCGTGGCTGCGGCTATTGATGGCCAGCTGGTATCAACTGCGTGCCGAGCAAAGTAGCGATGAAACTTTGCAACAGATGGCTCGGCAGAGCTGTGAACAGGTTTAATCGTTTTGCGCAGCGACGCAAAGCTACAGGATTCAGGTTATGACATCACATTTACCCGGCCCATTGATGCTCGACGTCGAAGGCTACGAGCTGGACGGCGAAGAACGCGAGATTTTGCAGCATCCGCTGGTGGGCGGTTTGATTGTGTTTGCCCGTAATTATCACGATCCGGCGCAGCTGGCGGAGTTAGTGCGGCAAATCCGCGCGGCCTCGCACACCCGGCTGGTGGTGGCGGTCGATCAGGAGGGCGGACGGGTACAGCGTTTTCGTGACGGCTTCACCCAGTTACCCGCGATGCAATCTTTTGCCGCGTTACACGATCTCACCACTGCCGGGGAACTGGCGCAGCAGGCAGGATGGCAGATGGCGGCCGAGATGATCGCCATGGATATTGACATCAGCTTCGCGCCGGTACTCGACATCGGTCACATCAGCGCGGCAATCGGCGATCGGGCATTTCACGCCGATCTGGCAATTGCGCTGGCAGTTGCCCGTCGCTTTATCGCCGGAATGCATGAAGCAGGCATGAAAACCACCGGTAAACATTTTCCCGGCCACGGTGCAGTAAGCGCCGATTCGCACAAAGAGACGCCACGCGATCCGCGCGATGAAGCGACGTTGCGTGAGCATGACATGTCGATCTTCAGCACGCTGATTAGCGAGCAGGTGCTGGATGCGATTATGCCGGCGCACGTGATCTACAGCGAGATCGACCCGCTGCCCGCCAGCGGTTCGCCTTACTGGCTCAAAACGGTGTTACGCCAGCAGCTGGGCTTTGACGGGGTGATCTTCTCCGACGATCTGTCGATGGAAGGCGCGGCGGTGATGAGAAGCTATCCGGAGCGTGCGCAGCAATCGCTGTCCGCCGGATGTGACATGATCCTGGTCTGCAATCATCGTCAGGGCGCGATCAGCGTGTTAGATAACCTGACCTTGATCGGGGCGGAGCGGGTAACACAGTTGTATCATCGGGGCACTTTTACCCGCGACAGCCTGCAGGCAAGCAGTCGCTGGAAAAGCAATGCACAGCAACTGAGTGCTCTTCAGGAACGCTGGCTGGCTTATAAAGCGTCGCGGTAAGTAGTGACTGCCCGGCGTCATCTCTACCTTGAGGATTATCATGATCATCTATCTGCACGGTTTTGATTCCACGAGTGCGGGCAATCACAAAAAGGTGCTGCAGCTGCAGTTCATCGATCCCGATGTCAGGTTAATCAGTTACAGCACCCGTCATCCCAAACATGACATGCAGTTTCTGCTGAAAGAGACCGATAAAATGCTGAGCCTGTGCGACGACGACCGGCCGCTGATTTGCGGCGTCGGTCTGGGTGGCTCTGGTCAGAGCGCATCGGGTTTCTCTGTGGTATCCGCCAGGCGATTTTTAATCCTAATCTCTATCCCTATGAAAATATGGAAGGGAAGATCGATCGTCCGGAGGATTACTAAGATATCGCGACTAAGTGCGTCAGTGATTTTCGCGAACGTAACCGCGATCGCTGCCTGACCTTTCTCTTCCGGCAGGATGAGGCGCTCGACAGTCAGCGTATCGCCGATCAACTGCATCCCTATTATGAAATTGTCTGGCATAAGGACGAAGGGCACAAATTCAAAAATATATCCCCACACCTTCAGCGGATAAAAGCTTTTAAAACATTAAGTTAAGCGAAAGGGCACCGCAAGGTGCCTGTTTCCACTGCGTAATTATCTGCCTGCTTTGATGTATATCAATTTTCCTATGTTCTCCACTTCCCGTCATGTTATTCTGCCAGCAGATTGCGATTTTAACTTCGCCAACCCTATGTTTATTAAGTTTTATTTTAACCATTGATTAACTTTTGGTTCACAATTTGAGGGGGTCTTTGTTGACTACATCTGTTAGGAAAATTGTTATCGTTGGAGGGGGCGCTGGCGGCCTGGAAATAGCAACGCAGCTGGGCCATAAACTGGGTCGTAAAAAGAAAGCTGAAATCATTCTGGTCGATCGTAACCACAGCCACCTGTGGAAACCGCTGCTGCATGAAGTGGCGACCGGCTCAATGGATGAAGGGATTGATGCGTTAAGCTACCTGGCACATGCCCGTAACCACGGGTTTGAGTTTCAGCTGGGATCGCTGACCGATATTGACCGCACGCGCAAAGTGATCCAGCTGGCAGAAGTGCTGGATGCGAACGGTGACGTGCTGGTGCCACAACGTGAAGTGGCCTACGACCAGCTGGTGATGGCGCTGGGCAGTACCTCTAATGACTTCGGTACGCCGGGCGTCAAAGATCACTGTATTTTCCTCGACAACCCGCATCAGGCCTGTCGTTTCCACAATGAGATGCTTAACCTGTTCCTGAAATTCTCAGCCAGCGAAGGCAAGGTCGAGAAGGTTAACATCGCGATTGTCGGCGGCGGCGCGACCGGCGTTGAGCTGTCGGCGGAACTGCACAATGCGGTAAAACAGCTGCACAGCTATGGCTTCAAAGGCCTCGGCCGTGAAGCGCTGAACGTTACGCTGGTCGAGGCGGGTGAGCGCATTCTGCCTGCACTGCCGCCACGCATTTCGGCTGCCGCACATCAGGAACTGACCAAGCTGGGCGTGCGGGTGTTGACGCAGGCCATGGTCACCAGCGCTGAACGTCACGGACTGAATACCAAAAGCGGTGAGTTTATCGAGGCCGATCTGATAGTCTGGGCCGCCGGCATCAAGGCGCCAGACTTCCTGAAAGAGATTGGCGGGCTGGAAACCAACCGTATCAATCAGCTGGTGGTCAAAGAGACGCTGCAAACCACGCTGGATGATGACATCTACGCGATTGGTGACTGTGCCTCCTGCGCATTGCCAGGCGGCGGTTTTGTGCCACCGCGTGCCCAGTCGGCGCACCAGATGGCGTCACGCGCCATGGAAAACATTCTGGCGCAACGTCAGGGCAAGCCGCTGAAAGCCTACGTCTATAAAGATCACGGCTCCCTGGTCTCGCTGTCACGCTTCAGTACCGTTGGCAGCCTGATGGGGAACCTGATGCGCGGATCGATGATGGTAGAAGGACGCATTGCGCGTTTTGTTTACATCTCGCTGTATCGCATGCACCAGATTGCCCTGCACGGTTATTTCAAGACCGGCCTGATAATGCTGGTTGGCAGTATCAACCGGGTGATCCGCCCGCGGTTAAAACTGCACTGATCTCCGGACGCCGGCGATGCCGATCGCTGTCTGCTGCGTTCTATCAAGCCCCCACACCAGGGGGCTTTTTTTATCTGTTGCCCGCGGACTGACACTTTCTGGCATTTTGCGGGCAGGAAACCGATCCACCATAGCGTCAGTGGCAGGAGACTCTGTTGATTAGTGAAGTTTAACCTTTCGTACATGCGTGTGAAGGGTGGGAACCTGATTTCAGGTCCGTTATTAAAAAGGATTGTGGCCGACAGGACTGGCAGCGCAATTAAGGACGCCTACCGGAAGCGGACCTGTCAGGAAGCATCTTATGGGCGGTGGGTGTTGAGGGCGCTTTTCCGGCGTAATGGTTGATAAATCGCTATTGCTGGTAATTACTGGTACTTTTATCAGTAACGAGTTTTGTTATTTATTGTAAATTTTGTGTAATTTTTTCTTTTTATTTTTCTTGATATTTTACAGGCTGGCGGCATAATAAACAGCGAATATGCGGACTGACATATTCTGTTACAGCTATTAAATGGACCTATTATGCAGCCAGAAAATAAAGGACGATTTTCAGCGACAGCGCTTCTGCTATGCGGAATGCTCACCGGCATTGCCCAGGCTGAGCCAGGCGATGCGCAGTTGCAGCATCAGCAGGAACAACAGAAAGCGCGACAGCAACGTTTACAGCCTGAGGCACCGGACATCCGATTGTCCGAGCCGGTTCCGTCGCCTTCCCATCTCCGTTTCCCGCAGGAAACTCCCTGTTTTGTGATCCGCCATGTCACGCTCTCCGGTCAGGAGTCTCTGCCGCACTGGGTGCCGTTGCAGCGCCTTGCCAGTCAGGCGAATGGCCAGTGCCTGGGCGTGAAGGGCATCAGTCAGTTAATGGCTACCCTGCAGAACCGGCTGATAAACCACGGATGGGTGACGACGCGTGTGCTGGCACCGCAGCAGGATCTGCGTCAGGGTGAACTGCATTTTCTGATTGTGCCCGGTAAAGTTCGCCGGGTAGAGCTGTCACCGTCCTCTTCGCACTATGTCAGCCTGTGGTCTGCTGTACCGGCGCACTCGGGCGATCTGCTGGACCTGCGAGACATCGAACCGGGGCTGGAGAATCGGCAGCGACTGCCCAGTGTGGAAGCGCACATGGCGCTCCGTCCGGGCGATAATCCAGGTGAAAGCGACATCGTTATCGAGCGCACACAGCGCCGCTTCTGGCGTTTAGGTGCCTGGGTGGACGATTCCGGTACCGAAAGCACCGGACGTTATCAGGGCGGATTGATGCTGACGCTGGATAATCCTACCTCACTCAGCGATCTCTTTTATCTCACTGCCAGCCGCGATCTCGGCTTTGCTGGCCAAAAAAGCAGCAAAAGCCTGTCGGGACACTATTCGGTGCCGCTGGGCTACTGGCTGCTGGGCGTGACTGCCAGCGATTACTATTATCATCAGACGGTGGCCGGTTACAGCCGCGACTTTCTCTACGCCGGTAAAAGCCGCTCGCTGGATCTTCAGGTCAGCCGGGTATTGCACCGCAACGCTGCGTCCAAAACCACCGTCAGCGCAGATGTGCTGGTGAGGGAGTCACGTAATTTCATTGATGACACTGAGATAGTCAGCCAGCAGCGACGCACCAGCGCCTGGCGACTGGGACTGTCGCACTGTCACTATATCGGTCCGGCGACGCTGGGTGCAGGCGTCAGCTATCAGCGCGGTACGCGTTGGTTCGGCGCGCTGCCTGCCTGGGAAGAGTCATGGCAGGATTCAACGTATGCCACTGCGCTTTCAAAAATTCTCACTTGGCAGGCCGGGCTGACCGCACCGTTTACGCTGGGTAAACAGCATTTAAGTTACAACATTCAATATCGGCAGCAGATGAGCAACTTAATAATCAGACGCTGAACGCTGACGGCACGGTGAACATGCAGGCAAACCTGATTGCCCACGCGGTGCTGGGCGCGGCGGTAGCGCAGGCGCAGGGTAACTCCGCGCTGGCGGGGGCATCCGGCGGGGCGGCGGGCGAGTATATCGCGCAGCAGCTCTATCCGGGCGTGGACCGTAATGAGCTGTCTGAGGAGCAGCGTCAGACCATCAGCGCGCTGGGCGCGCAGGCAGGCAGGAATGCGGTTGAGAATAACTGGCTGCATGTTAATGAAAAGACAGAGCTTGAGATAGCGAAGCAGAAACTTAAGAGCAAAGACCCGGCAGAACGTGAGCAGGCCCAGCAGCAAATAAACGACCTGCGTGAAAAAGATATCAGTCGTGATAAGAAAGTGATGGATGCCTGTGGTAACGGCAAAACTGCCACCCCTGGATGTGCTTCTGCAAGACTTGAGGCTTACTCTGTCAAAAGTGAGTACGAAACCGGACAGTACAATAACAAAGTCAGCGACATGTACCCGGATGCCTACGGGCAGATCGTCAGCCTGCTGAATATCACCAGCGTTGATGCACAGAATCAGCAGCAGGTGAAGGATGCGATGGTGAACTATGCCATGCAGCAGCTTGGCGTGGATAAGGCGACGGCGGAGCAGTACGTATCGACGTATGACGGGATGAAAATCGTTGCTGCTTCATTATCTCCGGTACTTGGCAAAGCAGTTAGTAACAAGCTAACCGGAATGGTAAATAAAGCTAATAATTATCCTTCGGGAATTAACTTTAAAGTTAACCAACCTGATCATTTGGGAGCTGTTGAAAAATATAGCCAGAAAAAAGGTATAACAGGAGGACATAATGCTTCTGCCTTCTATTCAACTGTTAACGAAAAGGGGGCAAAATAGTCGGTGAAACCCAATCTGATGTCAAAGGTATAACTGAAGTTCAGTATCAAATACCTTCTTATGATCGAGCTGGTAATATCAGTGGGTATAAAGAAAGTGTATTTACTAAGACAATCTACGATCCTAAAATTTTTACAGATAAAAAGATATTAGATTTAGGACAACAAGCTGCGGCCAGTGGTTATAAAGATGCTGTTGCTTCGGGCCAACGAGAGTATGCTGCAACAGCAGATGGAATTAAGTTCCAGGTTTATTTAGATCAAGCAACAGGAACACTAGAAAAATTTTTTCCGGTGACTAAATAATGAATGAATATATTTTTGAAAAGATAGAGTATGATAATGATCCCTAATGGGTCATTAAAGATTATTTAAATTCCATGAATTTGCAGTGGAAGTTTTTATGGATGCTCCCTTATCTTATAAGTAAAACTGGTTGCGGAGTGAATGAAACTTATTGCGTTTTTCCCGATAAAGACGATGCAGATCCTGATAGCCCTTTTGAAGGAATCATGTTTGGTGTCTGGGAAGGAGAAATAATAGTATCAGAGGAAGTTGCTCATAAATATATACGACTGGCCTGTGAAAATTACCTGAATCTTCAGGATGAAGATTCAGAAACAGTAAACAGTTTACTGTCTAAACTTCCTTTCTGATAAAAAGATCCCGACCATTATAGTTGGGATCTTTTGTCTGTCACTCAGCAGGGCGGATCACAAGTTTCCCCTGCTCCACTGCTAAGGTAACCGGGGTGTCGGTCCCAAATCCAGCCTCTGCCAGCCAGTTGCCTTTGAGGCGAAGGCTGGGTGTGCGACTATAATACGTCGTCATGCCGGTCGAGAGTTTTTCGTGACGGATACGGATATACTGGGAATTGTACGAGCGCCGTCATTATTTAATCCTTTTTTAGACTCAGATTCAGCCCTTGTTGGTGATGTTATTTGTGCAGCAGGAGGCGAATTTAATAGCAATTCAGTGAAGGATGAAATTAATGAAGAGAAAAAATAAGCCGACTGTGAGTTTGTTAATTTTAAGCACTGCATATATAATTTCTGCTGTTTAACTATTTTTACGTTTGCTCTGGTGGCTATAAAAATCATCATTAGCCATAACATGAGCATTGAGCATTGAGCATTGAGCATTGAGATATTGAACGTGTTTTAGCTACAAGTGTTATTACAGGAAGTGCGGCGGCCCTTCGAACTTGGATCTTCGCCAAAATAGTTGTGCGAAAAGCGCGTCAATTACTCCCCATCAGATCCTCAATAAACAGCGAGCTTGAGCCCTAAGTCGGGATATTTTACCTGCAGATCACTCTTTAGCCAGTCGGATGATCAACTTACTCTGTTCATAAACTACTTCAACCTTGCAGCCAGTCTCAAACTCCGGTTTGATCCATCAGTAGCCTTTTAAAGTAAAGGAAGGTTATGGCTAAAACTTACGCTGATCCCGTGGCCAACCCACTCTCTAATGCCGGGTTTTGGTTGTAACGTTTTCTGAATTATGATGTTGCGCGGCCAGCAAAACTACCTCGTTTGGTGGTTGTGGTCAGTGACCGATACAGGTCACGTCTCGCTTCAGTCACGCTAAAAAAACTGCCATATTCTTCCCGTTCCACTTCTCATGTTCAAACATACACCTTCCGACAGCCAAATTCGCTGATTAGCCAGACGTAATGGCACCGCTCACTGGGTTAATCGCTATCGACATTTACGGGTCGCGTTATCGTGTTTAACGCCCTAAATGCCAGCAACTGGTTGACCGACACAATTTCCAGGCGCAGCAAAAATCTGCTGATGGATAAAGGTCCGACTGTAAAGCGAATCTATGCCATCGAAAATAGATATCATTCAGTTATTAAGGTGTTTTCTGGAATTATTTTCCTAATCGTTAACTTAATGACCAACAATACCACCCAATAATGTTCCGTTAAAAGGGGTTACGCATCTGTAAGCGGCGGAAACCACTGCCACCACAACAGGTTACTGTTCTTAGTAATTTATTGTTTCTACAAATAGATGAAATGTAGTGAAAAAGTCTGCCTGAGCGGCATTTGCATTAATGGTGTAATTATATGATTAATTTTCTACTGATTATTTTATTCATACGCCTTGTTTGCTCTCATCTATGTTTGCTACCAGTGAAAAGTTTTGGTTTAATTATGACCTGAATTTTTAAGTGTTTAGAAGGAAATGTGTCGCGGGTGACTATTCCTGCGCTTATATCATTCCTTGTTTTCTAGTGCCAGAATTGCTGAATGCGTTAGCGAAACTTTTAATGTCACTGACTGTGTAACCAGAACAATTAATATTGAAGTCGTAATTAGTCACTCAGACACAGTTTGCAACGCTATTAATAGCGCAATGAGGCTTACTCTATAAAAGAGATACGTCTGCCTGCTTTCTGTAGAGGGTGAGTGCGCGTAAACAGCATTTTTTCGTGTGATTGTACTGATAGCAGAGCACGAAGCGTGCTAAGTAATTCCTGTCCAATGCCTGACCAGGAAATTATGTTCTTTCTGTTGGGTATGGGTGATTCAGGGACCGAAGAACTGCGTGAAACGCAGGTAAATAATGTTTAATTACCTAAAGGAATGAATTGGGAATGAAAAATAAAATTGCGTTAATCGCATTACTTTGCGGCGGCCTGTTTACCGCTAACTGTGTGCTGGCGGGTAACCATACGGTCTCGGTCGGGTATGCACAAAGTAAGGTAGAGGATTTCAAAAATATCCGCGGTGTCAATGTTCAGTATCGATATGAATGGGAATCACCGTTAAGCGTTATCGGCTCTTTTAGCTACATGAAAGGTGATGATAATTATTCCGAGCGAAATGACTATTTTGACGAAATTGGTGGGTATAACAGTAAAACAGGGGTGAAATACTATTCACTGATGGCCGGGCCGGCGTACCAGATCAACGATTATGTCAGCTTCTATGGTCTGGTCGGTCTTGCTCATACCAAAGTCGAAGATAAAACCACCTATCTGACGCAATATTCTGAGGAATACAATGAGAGCAAAACCTCTTTTGCTTACAGTGCAGGCGTGGTGATAAACCCGACCAGCGCACTGTCGATCAGTGTTGGCTACGAAGGCACCGAGGTAAAATATAACAATGATGTCGCCATTAACGGCTTCAACATCGGGGTGGGTTACCGTTTCTAATTCGTCAGAAAATAAAGCATTCCGGTTAGCCGACCGGAATGCTCATCGTCGTCATCCCGACACCTCAGAAGCTTCACGCCCGGCCAGTCTGCACCTGCAGATGCAGCGGCGACCGCAAACACGACGCAGTCCAGCCCTGCAGCAAACTGTTGTCAGTGAGCCGGAAAAACGCGACCGCAATCTTCCATCGATATCACGCTGCCCGTCCCGCTGACACAGCGCCAATCCTGCTGATTCTGCGCTATTCATCCCGCCACATTAGGTAATTTCACTGCTGCTTTTTCCGCCTCAGAACTCTCCTAAAAACTGGTCCTGTTGCCTAAGTGACCGTTTTCCTCCATTTATCTGATGTTGCAAATTCGGTCCATCTGTAAAACTTCATCCCAACAAACACGGCGAGTCGCGCACGCCGATTGCCTCAGTTGAACAGGATGCTTCAGCGGCAGGAATGCGCGGTAACACTTTTCAGGAGGAACTTTCTGTGAATAAATCAATGTTAGCGGGCATCGGTATTGGTGTGGCAGCTGCGCTAGGTGTTGCCGCCGTGGCAGGCATGAATGTGTTTGATCGCGGTCCACAATACGCTCAGGTGCTGGCTGCAACGCCGATTAAAGAAATCATCAAACAGCCACGTCAGGAATGTCGTAATGTGACACTGACGCACCGTAGTGCGGTACAGGATGAAAACCGTATTGCTGGCTCAGTATTTAGGTGCAGTGGCGGGTGGAGTATTAGGTCACCAGTTTGGTGGCGGTCGCGGTAAAGATGTCGCTACCGTGGCGGGCGGTTATGCCGGTAATCAGGTCCAGGCAGGCATGCAGAACCGTGATACCTACACCACCACTGAACAGCGCTGCAAAACGGTCTACGACAAACAAGAGAAAATGCTGGGATATGACGTGACCTATAAAATAGGCGACCAGCAGGGCAAAATCCGCATGGAAAATGACCCTGGCACACGTATTCCACTAGATCGCAATGGTCAGCTGATTCTTAACAGCGACCAGGCGTAATTGGGCAAAGTCTTTTGCCGCGTTAGCGGCCACACAGCACCGACGTAAAGAAAAAGGCGCGTCTCAGGATGCGCCTTTTTGTTGTTTTGTTGTTGCGTTCCGCTCCGCCTTCAACTGATGGCGGCAGAAAAGGGGACTACGCGCGGTTTTCAGCCAGCTGCGATACGAATCCCTGCACCCACTCCATGCGGATTTTTCTTTCCGACAGTTCACGGTTAAAGCGCAGACGCGTCGGACCTTCCAGCTTCCACTGTTTAGGATCTTTCTGCAGCAGACCGATCAACCAGGCTGGATCAACGCTGTTGTTGGGAGCAAAGTCGAAATAGCCGCCTTTGTCGCTGGCTTCGATCTTCCGTACGCCCACGGCGCGGGCTTTAAGCCGCAAAATTGCCACGTCCAGCAGGTTACGCGCCGGATCGGGCAACAGGCCAAAGCGGTCGATCATCTCTACCTTCAGCTCCTGCAGCTCTTCTTCGCTCTCTGCGCTGGCGATGCGTTTATACAGTGACAGACGGGTACTGACATCCGGAATAAACTCTTCCGGCAACAGAGCCGGCATCCGCAGTTCCACTTCGGTCTGGTTGCTGGTGAGATCTTCCAGCGACGGCTCACGACCCTCTTTCAGCGCATCCACCACATTTTCCAGCAGCTCCATATAGAGCGAGAAGCCAAGCGTCTCCATCTGGCCGCTCTGTTCTTCACCCAACAGTTCACCGGCACCGCGGATCTCCAGATCGTGGGTAGCCAGGGCAAAACCGGCTCCCAGATCTTCCAGCGAGGCGATCGCTTCGAGGCGCTTTTGGGCATCGGCGGTCATCGCTTTAGGATGCGGGGTCAGCAGCCAGGCGTAAGCCTGATGATGCGAGCGGCCGACGCGGCCACGCAACTGATGCAGCTGCGCCAGACCAAAGTGGTCCGCACGTTCAATAATGATGGTGTTCGCGGTCGGAATATCGATACCGGTTTCGATGATGGTGGTACATACCAGCACGTTAAACCGCTGATGATGGAAATCGTTCATCACCCGTTCCAGGTCGCGTTCACGCATCTGTCCATGGCCGATGGCGACGCGCGCCTCCGGCACCAGGTCGGTTAAACGCTGAGCCGCTTTCTCGATATTCTCCACGTCGTTGTACAGGTAGTAGACCTGACCGCCGCGTAAAATTTCACGCAGAATCGCTTCCCGGATCACCAGGTCGTCAAATTCACGCACAAAGGTTTTTACTGCCAGACGCCGAGCGGGCGGGGTGGCAATGATCGACAAATCGCGCATGCCGCTCATCGCCATATTCAGGGTGCGCGGAATCGGCGTAGCGGTAAGGGTGAGGATATCCACATCGGCCCGCATAGCTTTAATCCGCTCTTTGTGACGCACGCCGAAGCGGTGCTCCTCATCGACGATCAGCAGGCCGAGATCGCGCCATTTGAGATCGCTCATCAGCAGCTTGTGGGTGCCGATCAGGATATCGATCTTGCCATCGCTGGCCTGCTCCAGCACCTGCGCCTGTTCTTTTGCCGTCCGGAAGCGTGACAGCATTTCAATCCGCACCGGCCAGTTAGCGAAGCGATCGCAGAAATTGTCGTAGTGCTGCTGCGCCAGCAGAGTAGTCGGCACCAGCACCGCCACCTGTTTGTTGTTTTCCACTGCCAGAAACGCGGCGCGCATTGCCACTTCGGTTTTACCAAAGCCCACGTCACCGCACACTAGACGGTCCATCGCCAGCTGTTCACACATATCACTGAGCACCGCATTGATCGCCTGCGCCTGATCGGGCGTGGTCTCAAACGGGAAGCTTTCGCAGAACAACTGATACTGTTCACGGTTGTGCTTAAAGGCGAAGCCGGTTTTAGCGGCACGCTGGGCGTAGATATCCAGCAGTTCTGCCGCCACGTCACGGACTTTTTCAGCCGCTTTCTGCCGGGCGCGTGACCAAGCGTCGCTGCCAAGTTTATGCAGCGGGGCATTATCGTCGGCACCGCCGGCGTAACGGCTGATCAGATGCAGCGAGGAGACCGGCACATACAGTTTGGCGTCGTTAGCGTAGGAGAGCATCAGGTATTCAGCCTGGATGCCGCCCGCTTCCAGCGTGGTCAGGCCGATATAGCGACCCACGCCGTGCTCAATATGGACCACCGGCTGGCCAGGATGCAGCTCGGCCAGGTTGCGAATCAGAATGTCCGGGTTGATGGTGCGACGGGTATCCTGGCTGCGACGACTGACGCGCTCGCCCAGCAGGTCGCTCTCACAAATCAGCGCCCGGTTACCCAGCGTATCGATAAAACCGCGCTCGCTGGCGCCAATCATCAGGCTGAAACGCTCTTCGCCGGTCTGATCGAAGCGTTTAACCAGCTGAGGACGGAGTTTAATCCGTGCCAGCAGCTCCTGCAGGCTTTCCCGGCGGCCTTCACTTTCGACCGAGAAAACCACCGCGCCGCTGAAGGTTTCGATGAACTGACTCAGATGATCCAGCGGCGCTTTAGCCTGCGCCTGCACCGTCAGGTCGGGCAGCGGCTGATAACCCAGATTGGTGTTGGCGGCTTTAGCGGGCAGCTGCTCATTGGTCATCTGGATGCGCGGCCAGCTTTTCAGCTCGCCCATTAACGCATCAGTACGTAACCACAGATTAGTGGGTTCCAGCAGTGGCCGCATCGAATCAACCCGGCGATTCTCATAGCGGGCTTCCGCGTCCTGCCAGAAGCGGGTCGCGCTGCCTTCCAGATCGCCACTGTTAACAATCAGTGTGTTGTCAGGCAGATAGCTGAACAGGCTGGGTAACGGCTGCTCAAAAAACAGCGGCTGCCAGTATTCGATACCGGCGGGCAGGGTGCCTTTGCTGACCTGCTGATAGACATGCTCCGACTCGCGGCGCACATCAAAAATTTCGCGCCAGCGGCTGCGGAACAGCTCAATGGCTGCTTTGTCGCTGGGGAACTCATGCGCGGGCAGCAGGTTGATTTCCGCAACTGCTTCCAGCGTACGCTGGCTATCGACATCGAACAGACGCAGGCTGTCGATCTCGTCATCAAAAAAGTCGATGCGATAGGGCTGGTCGCTGCCCATGGGGAACAGGTCAAGCAGCGCGCCGCGCGTGGCGTATTCGCCGTGCTCCATCACCTGATCGACATGACGGTAACCCGCCTGCTCCAGCTGATCGCGCAGACGATCGCGCGACAGTTTCTGTCCCTGCTTCATCACCAGCGCATGGCCGTGCAGGAAGCTGTGCGGGCAGACGCGCTGCATCAGGGTATTGACCGGCATAATCAGTATGCCGCGCTGCATTACCGGCAGCTGATAAAGCGTCGACAGACGGGCGGAAATAATATCCTGATGCGGCGAAAAGCTGTCGTAGGGCAGCGTCTCCCAGTCGGCGAGATGCGCTACCGGCAGATCGGTAAACTGGCGGATCTCGTCCAGCAGACGCAGGGCGGTTTGGGTATCGGGCGTAATCATTAACACCGGACCGGCATGTCGCTCGGTAATGCTGGCACACTCCACCGCGTGCGCAGCGCCAATGAGCTGGCCGAGCTGACGGTGATCGCCGGATTTAACGGGCAGGGTATAGCGAGTCTGTTCGGACATGGGATCTCGGGGTTGCTCCATTTTTACCAGGACGTAATCATTCCATATTACGTCATGGCGATCACCTCTGCGGCACAATTTTCCTGCTGCCGGGTGGCCAGCAGTAACGGCCGGGAGAAGAGAGGGTACGGGAAAGCCCCCGTCGCGCAGTGGCGACGGGGGTAAATACCCGGACAGGGGAAGATTTATTTTATGGATTGCTGTGTGTAATACATGCGCGGACGGTCAATGTTCGCACAGGTTAAATCCTGCTCAGAATGATAGCTATGTTGCCATCATCCCATTTTACGTAGTAGCCGGCTGCCGCGTCTCCCTGCGCAAAGACGTTGATGACTTCGCCTCTGATCTCCCCGGATTTATGTTTTACGATGCTGCCTTTGGGAAATTTAAACATGGTCGCTACTGCTCTACCGCTGTACGATAACGTCACGCTTTATCGTCTTGCTGATTGTCGTCTAGCGCGATGAGTGCGGTATAATCCGCCAATAACCGACCGCTTTAGGCGCTATACCTGCGCTTTGTGGTCCGCAGTGACGTATTCTGATGCAACTTTGCAGCCGACTCAGAGGGTTAGAGGTTTCATAAAGGCAGCGGCTCCTTTATCATCCCACTACCTATTTTCAGGCAACGGCTTACTGGATTCTATGTATCAACCTGTCGCGCTATTTATCGGTCTGCGTTACATGCGCGGACGCGCATCGGATCGCTTCGGTCGCTTTGTCTCCTGGCTTTCGACTATTGGCATTACGCTCGGCGTGCTGGCGATGGTGACGGTTCTGTCAGTCATGAACGGCTTCGAACGTGAACTTGAAGGCAATATTCTTGGGCTGATGCCTCAGGCGCTGATTACCAGCGACAAAGGCAGTCTCAACCCGCAACAGCAACCGGCTTCCAGCCTGGCCCTGCAGGGCGTCAGCCGCATTGCGCCGCTGACCACCGCCAACGTGTTGCTGCAAAGCCCGCACAGCGTTTCGGTCGGGGTGATGCTCGGTATTCAGCCGGATGAAAAAGATCCGCTGACGCCTTTTCTGGTCAATACCCAACAGATCGTACTGCAACCCGGCCAATATAATGTGATCCTCGGCGAACAGCTGGCGTCACAGCTCGGCGTGAAGCGCGGCGATCAGCTGCGTCTGATGGTGCCGTCGGTCAGCCAGTTTACCCCGATGGGGCGGGTCCCGAGTCAGCGTCTGTTCACCGTGGCGGGCACCTATGCCGCTAACAGCGAAGTCGATGGCTATCAGATTCTGGTCAATCAACAGGATGCCTCGCGCGTGATGCGCTATCCGGCCGGGAATATTACCGGCTGGCGCTTATGGCTGGATAAGCCGCTGGAGGTTGACAGTCTCAGTCAGCAAACCCTGCCGGCCGGGCTGGTGTGGAAAGACTGGCGCGAGCGTAAGGGCGATCTGTTCCAGGCGGTGCGGATGGAGAAAAACATGATGGGGCTGCTGCTGAGCCTGATCATTGCCGTCGCCGCCTTTAACATCATTACCTCGTTGGGCCTGCTGATTATGGAGAAGCAGGGCGAAGTAGCGATTCTGCAAACCCAGGGGCTGACACGCCGGCAGATTGTCGCGGTGTTTATGGTACAGGGTGCCAGCGCCGGCATTATCGGCACCTTACTCGGTACGCTGCTGGGCGTGCTGCTGGCTAGCCAGCTGAATAACTTGATGCCGGTGATCGGCCTGTTCCTTGATGGCGCGGCGTTGCCGGTCGACATTAATCTGTGGCAAGTGGTGACCATCGCCCTGAGCGCGATGGTGGTGGCGCTGCTTTCTACGCTCTATCCTTCGTGGCGCGCTGCCGCCGTTCAACCCGCTGAGGCTTTACGTTATGAGTAATTCTCCTTTGTTGCAGTGTCGCGACCTGTGCAAACGCTATCAGGAAGGCAGCGTGCAGACCGATGTGCTGCGAAATGTGGCTTTCAGCCTGCAGCCTGGCGAACTGACGGCGATTGTCGGCAGTTCCGGATCGGGTAAAAGTACCCTGTTGCATCTGCTGGGCGGTCTGGATGCCCCGACGTCGGGTGACGTGATCTTTGATGGTCAGTCGCTGAACGCCATGTCCTCCTCTGCTAAAGCGGATCTGCGCAACCGCGAGCTGGGCTTCATCTATCAGTTCCACCATCTGCTGCCCGATTTTAGTGCGCTGGAAAACGTGGCGATGCCGCTGCTGATTGGCAAAGTCGCCAAAGCTGAAGCGCAGGACCGCGCCCGCGAGATGCTGGCCGCGGTCGGACTGGATCATCGCGCCGCACACCGGCCGTCAGAACTGTCGGGCGGCGAGCGTCAGCGCGTGGCGATTGCCCGGGCACTGGTCAACCGTCCTCGTCTAGTGATGGCCGATGAGCCCACCGGTAACCTTGATGCGCGCAACGCCGATGCCATTTTTGCCCTGCTGGGCGAACTCAACGTGCGTCAGGGCACCGCGTTCCTGGTGGTGACCCACGATCTGCAACTGGCGAAACGGATGTTGCGCCAGATGGAAATGCGTGATGGTCAGTTAAGCGAACAGCTGAGCATGGCAGGAGCGGTGTAATGGGATCGTCGTTATCGCTGCTGTTAGGCCTGCGCTTTAGCCGTGGTCGTCGTCGTGGCGGCATGGTATCGCTGATTTCGGTGATCTCAACCATCGGTATTGCGCTGGGTGTGGCGGTGTTAATCATCGGCCTGAGCGCGATGAACGGGTTTGAGCGTGAGTTGAATAACCGCATTCTGGCCGTGGTGCCGCACGGTGGGATTGAAGCGGTTAATCAGCCGTTTCAGCACTGGCAATCGATGATTGCGCCAATTGAAAAGGTACCTGGTATTGCGGTGGCGGCCCCGTATGTCAATTTTACCGGACTAATTGAAAGCGGTGCGCGACTGGAAGCGCTGCAGGTTAAAGGGGTAGATCCGGCGCAGGAGCTGCGTCTGAGCGCGCTGCCGCAGTTTGTCGCCAACAACGGCTGGTCGACGTTTGCCGCCGGTAAGCAGCAAATCATCCTCGGCGGCGGCATTGCCAGTACGCTTAAGGTCAAACAGGGTGACTGGATCACCATCATGATCCCGAATAACAATGGCGATAACAAACTGCTGCAACCGAAGCGCATCCGGCTTCAGGTCAGTGGTATCCTGCAGCTGAGCGGCATGCTTGATCACAGCCTGGCGCTGGTGCCGCTGGCCGATGCGCAACAGTATCTTGATATGGGCAACAGCGTTACCGGTATTGCGCTGAAAATGAACGATCCGTTCCAGGCGGTAAAGTTAGTGCGTGACGCCGGTGAAGCGACCCGTTCTTATGTCTATATCAAAAGCTGGATCGGCACCTACGGCTACATGTACCGCGACATCCAGATGATTCGCGCCATTATGTATCTGGCAATGGTGCTGGTGATTGGCGTCGCCTGCTTCAACATTGTTTCCACGCTGGTGATGGCGGTCAAAGACAAAAGCAGCGACATTGCGGTGCTGCGGACGCTCGGCGCCAAAGATCGCCTGATTCGCGCCATCTTCATCTGGTACGGTCTGCTGGCGGGCCTGCTCGGCAGCGTCAGCGGCGTGGTGGTGGGCGTGCTGGTGTCGCTGAACCTGACGCATCTGGTACGCGGGCTGGAGTCGCTTACCGGCCATCATCTGCTGGCCGGGGATATTTACTTTATCGACTTTCTGCCGTCGGAACTGCACTGGATCGATGTGTTCTCGGTGTTGATCACCGCCATCGTGCTGAGCTTGGTGGCCAGCTGGTATCCAGCCAGACGTGCCAGCCGTATCGACCCGGCTCGGGTATTGAGCGGACAGTGATTGACACGCGGCGCGAATTCACTCCTCGCGCCGCGCACATTTTCGGCCTCTGCTGCATGGCGCTGTCATGCGCAACCGTTATTATCGGGTGAATTCAGCCCAGAATTTGTTTATAGCGGCTCGCCGAAGCCGCTGCTCCAGGAGATTTTATGCGTACACCACGTCGCCGCATACGACTTGCCCGCCTCAAAAAGACCCGGAGAAAGGTGCATCAGCGCTTTCGCCAGCGAATTTTCGAGCGTGATCGTCAGGCCGAGCTGGCCGCCCATCCACAGCCGCATGTTGTGGTGCTGACCGGCGCTGGCATTTCTGCCGAGTCCGGTATCCGCACCTTCCGCGCCGCTGATGGTTTGTGGGAAGAACATCATGTCGAAGACGTTGCGACCCCTGAAGGGTTTCAGCGCGATCCTGCGCTGGTGCAACGTTTCTATAATGCCCGTCGTCAGCAGTTGCAGCAGGCAGAGATTCAGCCTAATGCCGCCCATCTGGCGCTGGCCGAACTGGAACAGGTATTAGGCGATAACTTCCTGCTGGTAACCCAGAATATCGATAACCTGCATGAGCGTGCCGGCAATGCGCGGGTACTGCATATGCACGGTGAGCTGTTGAAAGTGCGCTGCGTCAACAGCGGCCAGGTGATTGAGTTGACCGGGGATATTACTCCCGACGATCGCTGCACCTGCTGCCAGTTTCCTTCGGCGCTGCGTCCGAATGTGGTGTGGTTTGGTGAGATGCCGCTGGGCATGGAACAAATCTATCAGGCGCTGGAGCAGGCCGACTACTTTATTGCTATCGGGACCTCAGGCCATGTCTATCCGGCAGCCGGCTTTGTGCATGAAGCCAAACTGCAAGGTGCACATACCGTTGAGCTGAATCTGGAACCGAGTCAGGTTGGCAATGAGTTTGCCGAGCGGCATTACGGCCTGGCCAGTGAAGTGGTGCCGGAGTTTGTACATACGCTGCTGCGTGGCCTGTATAAATAAGCCGGGTGACGACGGGCCGCCCGGCTTCTCTGGCTCTGGCTTAGCGGCCCGCTTTCAGCTGCTGGAACAGCGTCTCATACTGTACGCTGGCATCGCCGACATCATCCTGCCATTCACCGTGCTGAATGATCTCAGCAGACGGATAGAGTGACGGATCGTTTGCTACCGAGGCTGGTAACAGCTTCTTCGCGGCCAGATTCGGCGTCGGGTAACCGATAGTTTCCGCCACTTTTGCCGCCACGTCCGGGCGCAGCAGGAAGTTGATCAGCTTCAGCGCGCCCGCTTTGTTCTTCGCGTTGACGGGAATGGCCAGATTATCCATCCAGAAAATGCCGCCTTCTGCAGGCCAGACGATCGCCAGTGGGGTGCCGGCCTGACGGGCCACATAGGCCGATCCGTTCCAGATCATTCCCAGATTCACTTCGCCTTCCATATACGGGTTGCCCGGATTATCGGAGTTGAACGCCAGCACGTTCGGCATCAGTTTTTTCAGCTCCTGATAGGCGGCCTTGATTTGCGCCGGATCGCGGGTGTTACCGGAGTAACCCAGCTTACGCAGCGCCATCTGAAACACTTCCCGCGCATCGTCGGTCAGCAGCAGGCTCTGCTTGTATTCCGATTTCCACAAATCGGCCCAGCGGCTGATGCTGTCAGGGTCGATCTCGTCACTGTTGACGCCAATGGCGGTCGCTTCCCCAGATGTAGGGAATGGAGTAATCGTTATTGGGATCGAACGGCTTGTTCAGCAGATTCGGGTCCAGATTGCTGAAGTTGCTCAAATGGCTCTTGTCGATCTTCTGCAACATCCCCTCATTGACGCATTTTTGCGACAAAATAGGTTGAGGGCACCACCAGATCGTAAGCGCCATCTTTCCAGGTTTTGAGCTTGGCGTACATGCTCTCATTGGATTCATAAGTCGAGTAGATCACCTTGATGCCGGTCTCCTTCGTGAACTGTTCCAGCAGACCCGGCGGGACATACTCGGTCCAGTTATAGAAGTAGAGCGTTTTACCGTCATCCGCCTGAGCAGACTGCATCCCCAGTGCCAGCGCGCCAGCTGCCAGCCAGTGAGACCATTTTTTCATTATCAATCCTCGGTTATTTATTTCTGTCACGCAGTAACCACTGACTGCCCGCCACCAGCAGCAACGACAGCAACATCAGAATCGTGGCGAGCGCATTCACTTCAGGCGAAACGCCCACTTTTACCATGGAGTAAGTTTTCAGCGGCAATATTTCAAAGGTGGGGCCGGTCACAAACGAAGAGACCACCACATCATCCATCGACAGGGTAAAGCTCAGTAACCATTCGGCGACGACGGCTGGCATAGCCAGCGGCAGGATAATTTTTCGCAGAATTGTGGTCTCGCTGGCACCCAGATCTTTTGCCGCTTCCAGCATCCGCACGTCAAAGCCTTTCAGCCGCGAGTAAACGGTGATCACCACAAACGGCAGACAGAAGGTGATGTGGGAGAACAGCAGCGACCAGAATCCCAGCGAGATCCCCAGCAGCATAAACAGCACCAGCAGCGAAATCGCCATCACAATATCTGGCGACATCGTCACCACAAACAGCATGCCGCTGACAAAAGGCTTGCCGCGAAAGCGATAGCGATAGCGGTAGAGCGCTACCGCAGTTAGCGAGGCTATCAGCGTCGCACAGCTGGCCGACAGCACGCCCATGATCAGCGAATGCTGCGCGGCCTGCAGCCGGCTGTCGTTGTTGAGCAGCAGGTGATACCACTGGGTAGTGAACCCCTGCCAGTTAATGCCAAAACGGGAAGCGTTGAACGAATTCACGATTAAAATCACAATCGGAATATAGAACCAGGCATAAATGAGCGCCATAAAACTGCCGCGTAACAGGCGTGCCATCATCCCTAAATCCACCTTGTTATTCAGCAGCCGCGCAACGCGCCAGTAAATCAGCAGCAGGCCCATTAACAGCGTCATTACAATGCTGGTGGCAGCACCAAACGACCAGTCACGAATGTTGAGGAACTGACTCTTGATCACGTTGCCAATCAGCAGATTTTTCGCACCGCCCATCAAATCCGCCACATAGAACACCCCATCGCCGGGATCGGCACCAGCAGCAGGCATCCGGCGATAATTCCCGGCATGGTGAGCGGCAGGATGATGCGGAAAAAGGTCTGTATTTTTCCGGCACCCAAATCACGCGCCGCTTCGAGCAGCGGTTTATCCAGCTTTTCCAGGCTGGAGTAGAGCGGCAGCACCATAAACGGCAGCAGAATGTAGATCAGGCCGAGCACCACCGCTTCCGGGGTATAGATAATACGAAACGGCTTATCGATCAGGCCAAGCGACAGCAGAAAATTATTCAGCCAGCCGCGGGTACTGAGGAAAATCTTCAGCCCATAGATGCGGATCAGTGAGTTGGTCCAGAACGGAACAATCAACAGAAACAGCATCAGCGGACGCAGTCGCGCCGGTAACCTTGTCAGGCACCAGGCGAACGGGTAGCCCAGCAGCAGACAGCAGAGGGTGGCAATCAGCGCCATATTGAGCGAATGCAGCAGCACTTCGGCATACAGCGGATCAAGCAGGCGCGTGTAGTTGATAAGGGTAAATACCGCGCTGACAAAGTGCGCATCGTCACGCGTCAGGAAGCTGGTGATAAAAATCATCAGATTGGGCAGAAAAACAAACAGCGCCAGCCGACAATCAGCGCAATGATGCTTTTCTGGAAACCATTACGCATCAGCTTCATACGGCAATACCACCTCCCAGCTGGGCACCCAGTTCACCGCCATTTTCTGGTTCAGTGAGTGGTCAAAGTCAGGATCGTCTTCATTGAAGAACTCGCTCACCGTCACCAGCTTGCCGTTCTCCAGTTCCACGGTAGATTCCAGCGTCATGCCTTTGTAGTTACGCTCACGGACATAACCGATCAGGCCATCAACCGCGCTGTCACCGTGAATCTCTTCCACCCGCAAATCCTCCGGGCGCAGCATCACGTGTAGCCGGTCACCCGGCCGGACCGGAAAAGCACAGTGGATATAACACTCGCGGCCTTCCACTCTGGCGCGTATTAGTATTAATGGTGCGCCGTCGCTGGCGATCACTTCGGCGTCAAAGACATTGATCTCACCGATAAAGCGGGCGACAAACAGATTATCAGGCTCTTCGTGGATCTCACGTGGCGTGCCATCCTGCACAATTTTCCCGTCGCGCATCACCACAATCCGATCGGACATGGTCAGTGCTTCTTCCTGATCGTGGGTAACGAAAACAAAGGTAATGCCTAGCTTGCGCTGTAGCGCTTTCAGCTCGTTCTGCATCTGCTTACGCAGCTTGTAGTCCGGCGCAGAGAGTGATTCGTCCAGCAGCAGGACTTTTTGCCGGTTGACCACCGCACGGGCAATGGCGACGCGCTGTTGCTGTCCGCCCGACAGCTGATGTGGACGCCGATCGGCAAAGCTTTCCAGCTGCACCATCGCCAGCGCCTCATTAATCCGGCTGGTGATTTGCGCAGCCGGCGTTTTTTGCATCCACAAACCAAACGCGACGTTGTCAAATATCGTCATATGCGGGAACAGCGCATAGCTCTGAAACACCGTATTGACATGGCGATGTTCGGCCACGGTGTCAGTAATGTCCTGATTGTCCAGCAGGATGCGGCCGCGATCCGCCTCTTCCAGACCGGCAATCAGTCGCAGAATGGTGGTTTTGCCGCAGCCCGACGGGCCGAGCAGGGTAATAAATTCGCCGTGGTGAATGGTCAGATTAAAATCATCAATGATGGTTTTGCCATCGAAAGCTTTACTGATGCCAGAAAGCGTAACCAGCGCCTGCTGTGCGCGTGTTTGCGTCATTTTAGTCTCAGTGTCAAAGGTCGAACAGGTTACAGCATAGCCGCCTGTTGCGGTCAGCCAGCAAGAAGGGGCGGATGATACCTGAAAAATGTGGCAATGCCATGTTTTGCCCCCACCGGGCAGGCGATAATCAGGATTGTTAACAACACATTGCGAGACTTGCCGCAACAATCTCACAATCCGGCTTTTTTTCGGCCTGATCGCTTTCCCAAATGGGATCGACAGCGCTAACCTGTCTGCTGATGATTTGACGCAACGTTGCGTCCGGCTGGTGTGTGAATAATAACGGACGGCACTTTTAAGGGATGGGATATGGAACAGTTACTTGAGCGTTTTTTGAGTTACGTCGCAGTCGAAACCCAGGCAAAACCGCAGGCGCGTCAGCTGCAGGAAGAACTGCTGGCGTTGGGTTTTGTTGACGTCACGTTAAGCGATCACTGTTGCGTCATGGGCACGCTGCCTGCCAATGTAGACTGGCCAACGCCGGTGATTGGTTTTATCTCTCATATGGATACCTCGCCTGACTTCACCGCGAAACACGTTAATCCGCAGATTATTGAAAATTATCGCGGCGGTGACATTGCGCTGGGCAATGGCGATGAAATCCTTTCGCCGGTGATGTTTCCGGTGCTGCATAAGCTGATTGGCCACACGCTGATTACCAACGATGGCAAAACCCTGCTGGGTTCGGACGACAAGGCAGGCATTGCCGAAATTATGACGGCGATGGCCCGGCTGGCGGAGAGCGATATTCCGCATGGCGCCATCCGGGTCGCCTTCACGCCCGACTAAGAGATCGGTCGCGGCACCTCGCATTTTTATGTTGAAGGCTTTGCCGCTGACTGGGCCTACACCGTTGACGGCAGCGATCTGGGTGAGTTTGAGTATGAAAACTTTAACGCCGCCTCCGCCACGGTCAAAATCGTGGGCAACAACGTGCATCTTGGCTCAGCCAAAGGGGTGATGGTCAACGCGCTGGATCTAGCCAATCAGTTCCATGCCGCCGTGCCCGCCAATGAAAATCCGCAGTACACTGAAGGCTATGAGGGCTTCTATCATCTGCACCAGATGAAAGGCACGGTTGAACACGCTGAGCTGCACTACATCATTCGCGACTTTGATACCGACAGTTTTGAGCAGCGCAAACAGACGTTGCAGCAGATTGCGACGGAGATGACCAAAACCCTGCATAAAGATTGTTCCATCACCGTAGAGATCACCAATAGCTATCATAACATGCGTGAAAAGGTGGAACCTTTCCCGCATATCATTGAGTTAGCGCTGCAGGCGATGCGTGGCTGTGCTATTGAGTCGGTGTCAAACTGATTCGCGGCGGTACCGACGGTTCAGCGCTGTCATGGAAAGGCTTGCCGTGTCCGAACCTGTTCACCGGTGGCTATAACTATCACGGCAAACATGAATTTGCCTCGCTAAATATCATGGCGAAGTCAGTGGAGGTGATTGTGCGGTTGTCAGAACTGGCGGCGCAGAAGAAAGGCTAAGTTGCGAACGGCGTCTTAGTGAAGCAGGCTCTCTGCCGTTAGCGGCAGAGAGCCTGTTGAGGAGATTAGCTGAATAAGGGCTGGCAGCTGGCGCGTTGGACCTCAGGGTCAGTTATTCTTCGCCAAAATACCAGTATCCGGCATTCACCAGACCGGCAATCTGTGCCAGCACTGCCGGATCGTCCAGCGCATCCCCGAGATCTTCCAGCGTGATGCGATAATGGTGCGCCAGCACTGCCATCACTCCAGGATGCGAACATTCAACCCGCTCACCGTTGACGTAGACGGCATCGCCGATCGTCAGCACGCGCAGGCCACCTAACCGGCTCAGTGCATCACCCTGCTGCAGGGCGTCATAGATCTCATCAGGCTGACAAGGCGGCTCTGGCGGCGCGACATCCAGCTCATGACGGGACTGGGAAATAAACTCGCCAAACCACTGAGCAAAGTGTTCCGGCTGGTTGATCACGTCCAGCATCACCTGACGGACGCCCTCAATCTCCTGCGGCAGGATCTGTGAAGGGCACTCGCGCGACGGCACGTCGGGATCGCTAAAGCGCAGGCTGCCCAGCTCGTTCGCCAGCGCGTAATCGGCAAAGCCGCTGATCAGTTCACGTCCGCTTGGCGTACAGAAACCTACCGAATAGTTCAGCGCATTTTCCAGCAAATAGCCTTCGTGCGGGAATCTAGGCGGAATGTAGAGGATATCGCCCGGCTCCATCTCTTCATCAATAATGGCGTCGAACGGTTCCACCTGCAGCAGATCCGGATGAGGGCAGTGCTGTTTCATCGGCACTTTTTTTCACCGACGCGCCAGCGGCGACGGCCACTGCCCTGAATAATGAACACGTCATACTGATCGAAATGCGGGCCGACACCGCCTCCCGGCACCGCGAACGGCACCATTAGGTCATCGATACGCCAGTCAGGCAAAAAGCGAAAAGGGCGCATCAGGGCGGCAGAAGGCTCATGCCAGTTATTAACCGCCTGCACCAGCAGCGACCAGTTATTCTCACCCAGATGTTCATCGGGAGAAATGGGGATCGACAAAGTTTTTGAAGCCACGCTTCAGTACCACCGGGCGTTTTTGCCAGTAGCGTTGAATAAAATCGGGCCAGTTGAGATCGAGCTGATAGTCCATACAAGGGTTCCGCTTAGGGCTGTAAATGCCAGCAAGTATAAAAGCCCGGAGGGTTTTCTACTCGTGGCGATGTTCGACTTCCTGGCGCTGAAACACCACTTCCATCCGGGTGCCGCCCAGCGCGCTGTCTGAAGCGATAACCTTACCTGCATATTGCTCAAGTATATCCAGCACCACCGCCAGCCCCAGTCCCTGACCGGGACGCAGGGTATCGGCGCGCTGACCGCGCACAAACACCAGATCGCGCTTGCTCTCCGGAATACCGGGACCATCATCGTCTACGTAGAGATGTAGCGCTTTTTCACTCTGATAGGCACTGACTTCGATAAACTCGAGGCAATATTTACAGGCGTTATCCAGCACGTTACCCATCACTTCCATAAAATCGTTCTGATCGCCGACGAAAGTGAGTTCCGGAGAGATATCGAGGGTGATTGCCACCCCTTTACGCTGATAAACCTTGTTCAGCGCCGAACAGAGGCTGTCGAGCAAGCCAGAGACCGAATGCAGGTCACGCTGCAGCGGATTGTGATCGGCCTGCATACTGGCGCGATGCAGGTAATAACCGACCTGCTGCGAGATGCGGCTGATCTGCTCCAGCATCACCGGTTCTGCCTCTTCTACCGTCAACTCTTTGCCGCTGCGCAGCGACCGCAGGGTACTTTGCAGCACCGCCAGCGGGGTTTTCAGGCTGTGCGTCAGGTCCGACATGGTGGTGCGATAACGGGTATAACGCTGCCGTTCGTTCGTCAGCAGCAGATTGAGGTTGCGCACCAGGCTGCGCAGCTCCTGCGGCGGATTATCATCCAGCTTTTCACGCTGGCTGGTCTCCAGCTCCCGCACCTGCTGAGTCAGTGTGCCAATCGGACGCAGGCTCCAGTGCGCCGCCAGCCACAGCAGCGGTACGATCAGAATCAGGTTAGCCGTCAGCACATATCTGAACCATGACCACACCACATCCGAATGCTGCAGCTCCTGCGGGATCGAGTCGACCATCACAATGGTCAGCGCCGGCAGATTGGTGGTGGCGTCATAGCGGTTAACCGCAACGGAGTGGGTGAAGGTATCGTCACTGTCGGTATCCCAGGCATGCAGTCGCCGTTTCGCGCTGAGGTTGTCCCCCATCGCCGCCAGGCTGGTGCCGTTGCTGGTATCAATCTCGTAGAAATCCGGCTTGATCAGCCAGTGGCGGTGAATTTTCTTGCGGATCTCCGGCTCGTCGCGTTGCTGCCATAGCAGCTTGCCGTGCTCGTCGTAAATGAACACCAGCGTCGGGAAGTTAAGCGTCATGCGTTCCGGCTGGGCAATGGTGAGCTGATTGTCATGCCACTGCGCCAGTGTAAAGAACAGATTGCTTTCGCCCCGCATCACCCGATAGGTGTTTTTATCGAAACTCACCACATAGCCAATAACCGCGACCATGCCATAGGAGAGCGAGAGGAACAGGACAATTGCTGCGGAAGCCAGCAGAAAACGGGCGCGCAGCGAAATCGGGCGATAACGACTAAACCAGGACATAGTCAGAGATCAAAGCGGTAACCCTGGCCACGCACGGTGGCGATGACGTCGGCGGGATGCAACGCCTGAATCTTTTTGCGCAGACGTCCCATCAGCACGTCGATGGTGTGGCTTTCACGCAGTTCTGCGTCGGGATAAAGTTGCAGCATCAGCGAATCCTTGCTCACCACTTTACCGGCGTTGCGAATCAGGGTTTCGACGATGGTATATTCAAAGGCGGTCAGCTTCACCGGCTGCTCATTCACCGTCAGTTCACGACGGGACAAGTCAACCTGAAACGGTGGCATATCGATAATCTGCGATGCGTGACCGCTATTGCGCCGCATCAGCGCCTGCAGCCGTGCAGCCACCTCTTCAATATGAAACGGCTTGGTTACGTAATCATCAGCACCGGCTTCCAGCGCCTCCACTTTTGCCTGCCAGCCTTCACGGGCGGTCAGTACCAGAATCGGCTGACGTACGGCATCGCTGCGCCAGCGGCGGATCAGTGACATGCCATCTTCATCCGGCAGGCCTAAATCGACCAGCGCGATGTCCGGCAGGTGCTCGCGAAGAAAATAGTCGGCTTCTTTAGCGTCTTCGGCGGCATCAACCTGATGGCCCATATCACGTAACTGCACGGCGAGATGATGGCGCAGCAGGGCATTGTCTTCCACAACCAGAACACGCATGGGAATTCCTTACTATCTGAATGAGTCATAGTTGCAGAAAGTATACGCGAAATGAACTAAACAGGATGTTAACGCAGACCGGCCTGAACCGGTCTGCGGAGGGGATTATTTCAGATCGTCAACCATCTGGATAGCACGGCCGATATAGTTGGCCGGCGTCATCTGCTTGAGACGCACTTTTTCCTCTTCCGGCAGCGCCAGGCTGTCGATAAAGGCCTGCATGCCCGCCGCATCAACCCGTTTGCCGCGCGTCAGCTCTTTCAGCTTCTCGTACGGTTTTTCAATGCCGTAACGGCGCATTACCGTCTGGATCGGTTCGGCCAGCACTTCCCAGTTGTGATCCAGCTCGTCGAGCAGACGATCGCGGTTCACTTCCAGTTTTGAAATGCCTTTCAGCGTTGCCTGATAGGCGATCAGCGCATAGCCAATGCCGACGCCGAGGTTACGCAGTACGGTGGAGTCGGTCAGATCGCGCTGCCAGCGGGAGACCGGCAACTTGCTAGCCAGATGCTGCATCACCGCGTTTGCCAGACCCAGGTTGCCTTCGGAGTTTTCGAAATCGATCGGGTTGACTTTGTGCGGCATGGTAGAGGAGCCGATTTCGCCAGCGATGGTTTTCTGTTTGAAATGATTCAGCGCCACGTAGCCCCAGATATCACGATCGAAATCGATCAGGATGGTGTTGAAGCGGGCGATGCAGTAGAACATCTCTGCGATGTAATCATGCGGCTCAATCTGGGTGGTGTAGGGGTTCCAGCTGATCCCCAGCGAGGTGACAAAACGCTCGCTCAGCTGATGCCAGTCAACTTCCGGATACGCGGCGATGTGGGCGTTATAGTTGCCGACTGCGCCGTTGATTTTGCCCAGCACTTCAATCTGGCTCAGCTGACGCAGCTGGCGCTCCAGACGATAGGCGACGTTGGCCATCTCTTTGCCCATGGTGGACGGTGTGGCGGGCTGACCATGCGTGCGGGAGAGCAGCGGGATATCGCGGTATTCCGTCGCCAGGCCTTTCACGGCGGCGATCAGCTGCTGCCAGTAAGGCAGGATCACGTCGCGGCGCGCGGTTTCCAGCATCAGCGCGTGGGAGAGGTTGTTGATATCTTCGGAGGTGCAGGCGAAGTGAATGAACTCAGACACCGCATGCAGGGCAGGGACGTCCGCCACTTTCTCTTTCAGGAAATATTCGACGGCTTTAACGTCGTGGTTGGTGGTGCGCTCAATGGTCTTGATACGCGCCGCATCGGTTTCCGAAAAATTGCTGACAATCGCGTCGAGGAAAGCGTTTGCGTCGGCATCAAATGCAGGAACTTCCTTGATCTCTGCGGTCACGGCCAGTTTTTGTAACCAGCGAACTTCAACCTCAACGCGGAATTTCAGCAAACCAAATTCGCTGAAAATCGCACGCAGCGGGCTGACTTTATCGCCGTAACGACCATCGACAGGTGAGACGGCGGTCAGAGAGGATAATTCCATCAGTGCAACTCCTGAATCATTTAACAGTATTTTGCCGCACCGACTTAGTAAGTCAGTGGCAGCCGGGATAAGAGGGTCTTTGCTTCACGCAGCAAGCGCTGGCGCGAAAACATCAGTTGCAGACGGCCACCGCCGACCTGCTGCCACAAAACGGCGGCACGAATGCCGGCTAACAGCGTGGCCCGGACTTTACTCTGCAACTGCGGGTTCTGCAGCACGGCGGGCGAACCGGTCACCTGGATACGCGGACCTAACGGGCTGATCACGTCAACGTAGATGCCGGCCATGACGCTCAGAATGGTATCGGATTCCAGTTCATAATGCGCCAGCTGACGATCGAACTGGCTGATACGCTGGGCCAGCGTCGCCATCGCGGATTTATTGGCGCTGAGCTTACGCTCCAGCACCATCATGCTGAGGGTATAACGCGTCAGTTCCGCGCCCGCGCCCTGACGGCTGCTGCTGTTGAGCACCGCCATCAGGGTTTCGAGGCCGAGGCGCAGGTTGGCTTCATTGTTGCCAAACACCGCCAGCGTCGAGCTGGGGTTGAGATCCAGCACGCTGCGCAGCGTCACGGTAAACGCCTCTGGCTGACAGTGACCCTGCTGTGCCAGCTGCTGCACCAGATGGGCCGACTGACAGATGCCTGCCAGTGCCAGTGTTATTTCCTGATAGTTCTTCGCCACGGTTACTCCTGTTTACGCGTCATGTACGCCGGGTTAAGGCGGCTTATTTTGCGACTAACGGCAGACGCTCTTCGATAATACCGCCACCCAGGCAGACTTCGCCAAGATAGAACACCGCAGATTGTCCAGGCGTGACCACCGCGACAGGTTCATCAAAACGGACTTCAATCCGGTCTTCGCCATGCGGAATGATCTCACACGGAATATCGGTCTGGCGATAGCGGGTTTTGACCGTACAGCGCAGCGGGGTCGCGATCGGCTGACGATCGACCCAGTGCAGCTGCTGTGAGATCAGGCCGACCGACATCAGACGCGGATGATCGCCGCCCTGTGCGACAATCAGGCGATTACGCGCCACATCTTTGTCGACCACATACCAGGGATCATCTTTACTCTCTTTCAGGCCGCCGATACCCAGACCTTTGCGCTGGCCCAGCGTATGGTACATCAGCCCCTGATGTTCGCCGACGATCTGGCCGTCTACGGTCTCAATTTCACCGGGCTGAGCTGGCAGATAACGCGCCAGGAAGTCACGGAATTTGCGCTCACCGATAAAGCAGATGCCGGTAGAGTCTTTCTTTTTGGCGGTAATCAAACCCAGCTGTTCAGCGATGCGACGCACTTCGGGCTTTTCCAGCTCGCCGACCGGGAACAGGCTCTGAGCAATCTTCTGGTGGCTCAGGGTATAGAGGAAGTAACTCTGATCTTTGTTGCCATCCAGGCCGCGCAGCAGCTGGCTCTGGCCCTCAACGTCCTGGTTCTGACGACGCACGTAGTGGCCGGTGGCAATGAAATCCGCGCCAAGATCTTCAGCCGCGAACTCGAGGAACGCTTTAAATTTGATCTCTTTATTGCACAGGATATCGGGGTTCGGCGTACGACCCGCTTTATACTCTTCGAGGAAATGCTCAAAGACGTTATCCCAGTATTCAGCGGCAAAGTTGACCTTGTGCAGCTTAATACCCAGTTTGTCGCACACCGCTTGCGCATCCGCCAGATCGTCCGCGGCAGTACAATATTCCTCGCCATCGTCCTCCTCCCAGTTCTTCATGAACAGGCCTTCGACCTGGTAGCCCTGCTGTTGCAGTAACCAGGCGGAAACGGAAGAGTCGACGCCGCCGGACATACCAACGATCACTTTTTTCTGGCTGTTGTCAGACATGACACGCTCGCATAACGATAAAAAACGGGCGGCGCATTGTACCATGCGGAAGACGGGCGCGCACCCTCATGAAACGGCCAGCGGAACGCGCTGACCAGATGTAACGGATAGCGCGCACCCTGTTGCCAGAGACGCACGCTTTCCGCCACCAGCGGTGAACGCAGGTTAGACGCGGTGAGAATCTGCGCTGGCGGCAACCACCAGCAGCAGTCGATGTCGCTATCCTGCGGCTGGGTTGGCTGCTTTTTGGCCAGATCGAGCCCAAACAGAAAACGCACAAAAGGCGTATTGTCAGGCGCTATCCACTGGTGAACGGTGATGAAATAGTCCATTTTTGCCGCAATACCGGTCTCTTCATATAATTCACGTTGTGCGGCTTGCTGCAGCGTTTCATCCGCTTCAAGGTGACCGGCAGGCTGATTCCAGGTGGGCTGTCCCTTAATGGTCTCTTCCACCACCAGCAGCTCACCTTCCGCCTGCACTAAACAGGCGACCGTGACATGAGGTTTAAACATCGTTCCTCCGTAATTGTTAAACTGACGTTATAAAAAATCGCACTGTCAGGCCAGACTGCCGCCTGAATCGCGCTACGCGCCGGGTGCCAGATTATCGAGCGTATAGCCGCCCATCGCATAACGGATCAGCCGCAGAGTGGGAAAACCGATATGGGCCGTCATCCGGCGCAGCTGGCGGTTGCGGCCCTCATACAGCGTCATTTTCAGCCACTGCGTCGGGATATTTTACGCTCGCGAATCGGCGGCTGGCGCGGCCACAGCCATGCCGGTTCAGCGACTTTCTCGACCTGCGCCGGCAGGGTTGGGCCATCTTTCAGATTAACCCCATCCCGTAAGGGTTGCAGGTCGGTCTCCTGCGGCTCGCCCTCGACCTGAACATAGTAGATCTTGCCGGTGCGTTTGCCAGGCTGGGTCAGCGCGGCCTGTAAGGCACCATCGTTGGTCAGCACCAATCCTTCGCTGTCGCGATCGAGGCGGCCCGTAGCATAAACCCCGGCCACGCTGATGAAATCTTTCAGGGTACGACGGCCCGCTTCATCGGTGAACTGTGGCAAAACATCGAAGGGTTTGTTAAACAGCACCACGCGGCGCGGCACTACGCTCAGGAGCACGTCGCGCATCACGCATCGGGCGGCTGAATCGTTTATCCTATTGAATTAGTTGAGAAGTTTTTCGCATGGACTTTGCAGTCAGAAACAATGGGCGCATTATAACGCGAAATTGCGGTGATTGGCGTGACGGAAATATTCAAGTAGTATTGACCCGCATATTACAAATCATTAACAAAATCGCCTAGGAGAGGTTAATGGAAAGCAAAGTAGTTGTTCCGGTGGAAGGTCAAAAAATCACCCTGAACCAAGGCAAACTGTTTGTCCCGAATAATCCGGTCATTCCTTACATTGAGGGTGACGGTATCGGCGTTGATGTTTCACCAGTGATGCTGAAAGTGGTCGACGCTGCGGTGAAGAAAGCCTACAACGGCGAGCGCAAAATCTCCTGGATGGAGATTTACACCGGTGAGAAATCCGTGGAACTTTACGGCCAGGACGTCTGGCTGCCACAGGAAGCCCTCGACTTAATTAAAGAATATCGCGTTGCCATCAAAGGCCCACTGACCACCCCGGTCGGCGGCGGTATTCGTTCACTGAACGTTGCTCTGCGTCAGGAGCTGGACCTGTACGTCTGCCTGCGCCCGGTACGTTACTACAAAGGCACACCAAGCCCGGTTAAACGTCCTGAAGACACCGACATGGTGATCTTCCGTGAAAACTCCGAAGATATCTATGCCGGTATCGAGTGGAAAGCGGGTTCTGCCGAAGCGGACAAAGTGATCAAGTTCCTGCGCGAAGAGATGGGCGTGAAGAAAATTCGCTTCCCTGAGCAGTGTGGTATCGGCGTTAAGCCGTGCTCGGAAGAGGGTACCAAGCGTCTGGTACGCGCGGCAGTGGAATACACCATCACCAACGATCGTGATTCCCTGACCTTGGTCCACAAAGGCAACATCATGAAGTTCACCGAAGGCTCGTTCAAAGACTGGGGTTACCAGTTAGTGAAAGAAGAGTTCGGCGGCGAACTGATCGACGGCGGTCCGTGGATGAAGTTCAAAAACCCGAACACCGGTAAAGATATCATCGTTAAAGATGTGATTGCCGATGCGTTCCTGCAGCAGATCCTGCTGCGTCCGGCTGAATATGAAGTTATCGCCTGTATGAACCTGAACGGTGACTACATCTCCGACGCCCTGGCGGCGCAGGTTGGCGGTATCGGTATTGCACCAGGCGCAAACATTGGTGATGAGTGTGCGCTGTTCGAAGCGACCCACGGTACTGCACCGAAGTATGCCGGTCAGGATAAAGTGAACCCAGGTTCAGTCATCCTGTCAGCAGAAATGATGCTGCGTCACATGGAATGGTTCGAAGCGGCAGACCTGATTGTTAAAGGTGTTGAAGGCGCTATCGCTAACAAAACCGTGACTTACGATTTCGAACGCCTGATGGATGGCGCTAAGCTGCTGAAATGTTCAGAGTTTGGTGACGCGATCATCGAAAACATGTAATCAGTTTTAAGCAATATACAGCCAGCACAAGAGCAAATTTTGTGCTGGCTTTTTTTTGTTTAAAGTCTTTCCCCAAAACTGTACGGAAAATCAGCAGTTGTAACCGAACCAACAGAACGATCCGCTAATACAGGTGCTGTTTAACCAGAGAACAAATCAGCGATACCAGGCACAGCGGCAGACCGGGTCATAGTCTCAGCAGTTAGATAGCGGCAATAGGTTAAACAGCTAGTATGCTGAGCTGCGGGGAGCGTTTACAGCGTTGCGCGTTCGTTCCCGGTTACCGCGACCGTTCCGGCAAAGGTATCTGGGCGCATAAGCCGGTATAGTTTTATCTCCATCCATGTGAAAAAAATGCCGATTTTCTGGAGCAGATTATCAATGCCTGTAGTACGCCGGATAATCAGATTGCTGATTTTTATTGAGTCCGGTTCAGCATTTAGAAGCGGCCTGGAAACGGGAACGGCCGATAATTAGTGTTGAGATGAAAGTGGAACAATTCCACCAGACGTTAAGAGATATTAACGACGAGGCAAAACTTTAAATAAAATTTGCGTCATCCGGTTGTTAAATGAGACTGTTATTTTTCCATTGAAAGTGTGAGCGGCTTCTGGTTATTGGATTAATTAATAGAGTATTTGAGCCGTCATTCAACGTTTCAGAAAAAAATTTTAGCGCAATGCCATGTTATTTGTTTTTTTTCAATCAGATAGCCAGTCTTGTTCGCCTGCGTATGCTGTTTGCTTTTTCTATATTGGGTTGTTATAGAAATTTCGAAGAGATGATTGGTTCGGAATTATTATTACAGGAGAAGTAAATATGGAAATTATCAGAGACGTTTTTTTAAATATCATTGCGGGGGCCAGCGGTGCTTATGATCCTGCTTATGCTGGCGCTCGTCAAAGCCAGCGTGGAAGTAACAGCGCTGGCAGTAATGGAAGTCATGATATTTATGCAGGTACAGATAGTTGTGTAACATCAATTGGATTAGGTGCGTTGGGCGGCATAAAAGGCGGGCTGTGGGGAGCATTATTAGGTGTTATGACAACCGGATATGGTGCATGTGTTGGTAGCTCAAACAACGGTTCCGGGGGCGGTTCATCTCAATCTGGGGCCGGGGATTGCTCTGGTGGAATTGGAAGCGTATGCAATTAGAAAAAAATCCAAAAAAATCCTCCAGAAATATTGAGTTAGCTGCAATGGGATTAGGTCTCGTATTTAATGTGTCGTTTTTGCATGGCGTTGGCATATTAGAATGGTCCTATTTTGACATTCCGAAAAATGTTTCTGGATATGCTTTATACCTCACGAGTGTTATCGGAACTCTGGTGATAAACAAAAAAAGAGTGGCTAATTTTACAATACGATTTTTTTTGAAAACCTAATGAGCTAGGTTTAAAGCCCACCCTGGTGGGCTTTTTTTATTACAGTTTTCCTTCAACATACATAATGCTAAACCATTAAACTGGTCGTATTTTAGAGGCTTGTTACTCCACACATATACAATCAGGCGATTCTGCCATTTTTCAACAATTACGAGGAAGAAACTGATGGCTGAGCCATTGAACACCAGCGCTGCGGTGGCAACGGTGGCAGGACGTCTGCGCTGGTGGAGTTTATAACCACGATGGATTATCCAATAACGTTTGGCTCGCCTGCCAGAGTGTATCCGGCGTCAGGCTGGAAAACCCGGCGGCCATACTGAAAACTGGGCATTAGCCGCGCTAACCGTCTTACCTGACTGCTGACGGGGTTACCGCGAGCTGATCAGTGGCGAGTCGCTCGACTTCAACCCGCTCCGGGCAGGGTCAGGTAACTCAATACTACCGCCAGTATCGTGGTGAGATAAACAAAGCGCCTGTAGAGCACAGGGTTTCCTGCTGTCTGGCGCTGGGGTTGCGCAGCGTCGATTGTGACAAGCCTTGCTCAATTAGGCCATCAACCAGAGTCAGTAAAGCGCCGATCGCGCTGGCTGGACGATCAGATTATCGGCAGACCAGAATGGCATCGTCGTCGCGGTTGCCGCTGACACTCGCTGTTCTGCCAGACGGCGGTCTCTGGTCGTGAAGTTGGGAATCAACCTGCCGCCAGAAACGGAATGTCTTGCGGGTAGTGCACTTTTACTTCGCACATTAATAGTAACAACCGCAATTATTGTTAAGCCGGTAATCCCGCACGATGAGATGATTCTTACGCCCCTTCAAGAGCTAAGCCATTGCGAGTGCCGGAGATAAGCGCCGGATGGGGCATGTTCTCAGGCTGCCAGCAGGCGGCCTGTTTCGTTTCCCGCCTGCTTTACTCTTTCCTGTTATTCCCACTATTGAACCAACCCCAATCTGCGCTGACTAATTGCTGACTCATGCCGTCACGGTTATCCCTTTGCGGACGCCAGTGGCGAGCCTTACTTTTAGCCAGCCAGACGGCGTAGCCGGTGAGCAAAGGGTGTCAGAGATGCAGGTTTTAATTATTTGTCGGGATAATATTGGCGATACGTTACTGACCACGCCGCTGATCAGCGCGTTGCATCAGTCAGGTGAGCATTAGGTCGATGTGTTAACCAACAATTATGCGGCACCGGTATTGCAGCACAATCCTGATATCCGGCAACTGTTTTACTATACCAAGTCGCATCATCGCGAGGCGGGACAGGGCAGAATCGCCTGCCTGCTGCAGCGTCTGAAACTGATGCTGACGCTGAAAAAGAACCGATACGATACGGTGATTCTGGCGAAAAGCCGCTGGGATCAGCATGGCCTGAAGTGGGTAAAAATGGTGCGTCCGGGGCAGGTGATTGCGCTGGGACAAGAGCCACATCCGCTGATAACCCGACTGTTAACGCCGCAGACGTGCGCGCCGGCCCATATCGCTGAGATCCTGTTCAGTTTAGCCCGTCCCTTCAACCTTACGGCCGCCGAGCCGGGCAAGCTGACGCTGACGCCGGATGCAGAGATTGCCGACGACCTGCGTAAAACCTACGCCATCGACTCCTCCCTGCCGGTCTATGCATTACAAATCAGAGCCCGTAAACCGAGCCAGCAGTGGCCAGCTGAGCGCTTTGCTGAGCTGGCGGAAACCCTCGACGCCCGGCATCCCTGCCAGATCATGCTGCTGTGGTCGCCCGGCAGTCGCGATAATCCACGCCATCCTGGCGATGATGAGAAGGCCCGCGAAATTATGGCGCTGTGCCCGCCGCTGTCGCTGAAAGCGGTGGCGACCACCAGCCTGCCACAATTAATTGCGGCGACGTCGCTATGTCAGGGACTGGTCACCAGTGATGGCGGGGCGGGCTCGGTCTGCCGATTGTGGCGATGTTTGGCGACAGGGATCCGGCCTGCTGGCATCCTTGGCAGGTGAAGCATCAAGTACTGCAACCGGCGTCGCGTGAGGTGACCTCGCTCAGCAGCCGCGAGGTGTACGACGCGTTTACGAACATCGTTATTCAGTAATTCCTCTCAGGCCAGCGGCCAAGGCTGGCCGCCTCACACAGCAAAGCCACCGTCAGTGGACGGTAGGGCAAGCCTGCAGCGAACCCTAAACACCTGGCCAGCGCCGAAAGCGCGGAACGTGATGCCGGAAAATAGCGGGTTTTATCGTAGTGCTTTGAACAGACGCTGAAGGTAATTAAAGAAATCACTCATCATTATCGCGAATTCCACCTCACTCAGCGGTAGCTGCTGCCGGTGAAAGTCGTGACGATCAATTTTCCCAGCCAAACACCGTTGGCTGGTTGTGATACTCGATCAAATCGGTCACCGCTTGTGGCGAACAGGGCTTGCGGGACGTCTCCATTATCCCACCAGCTGGGTCACGGCCTGATGGACTTCCTCAGCCTTGATTGAGGCCATCGGATGTTGCGAGGCGTGGCGTTCCGGACGATGGATAACGATATGGCGATCGCTGTCCTGACACGGACCGGTATAGCGCGGGTTGGCGGTGGAGAACAGGCTGACGGTGGGAACCTGTGCCGCGACAGCGATGTGCAGCGGGCCGGTATCGCCGGTGACCAGCAAATCCAGGCTGCGGATCAGCGTAATCAGTCCGCTGAGATTGGTTTTACCCGCCATGGGCGTGACGTTTTTACGATATTGCAGCGGCAGGCTGTCGATAAATTGCTGCTCAAGCGGCTGCTCAGCCGCGGTGCCGGTCACGATGATTTCACAGTCAGGCCAGTTCTCCAGCAAGACCTTAGCCAGCTGGCTAAAATGCGACAGCGGCCAGCGACGAATATCTTTCGACGCGCCCAGCTGAAACCCAATCCGCCGATGAGCGCAGGGGGCAGCGGTCGGGCTGTCCAGTTGCGGCAGATGCATCTCCGTCTGGTGGGTTTCGGCACCCAGCGATTCCACTAATTTTAGTTTGCGCTTAATAGTGTGATCGTCGAAATAACCTGAGTAGTGATCGAGATGTTTATTTAATAACGCGGATTCGCTGCCATAGTGATCGCGGATAATTGTCTGGCTGCCGGTTATGACTGAACTTAATATATCGTACGGGAAATGGGCGTGTAATATCACCGACAAATCGGGCTTTTTACGTCGCAGTTTAAACAGTAAGGGTAAAAAATTCAGCATCTTATTATCCCAGATATAGATATCATCGAACCAGTGATAGCGGTAAACCAGATCTTTATTTTTCTTACTCGAGATCAGGATAAATTTACTGGTGGGAAAACGGTTTTTCAGGCTCCAGATCGCTGGCGTATTCATGAGGAAATCCCCCAGCGCGGTGGTGGAGTAGATAACCACCGTCTCTGGCGTCAGACACTCCAGGCTGTGGGGCTTTTTCCGGCTGGAGAATCGAGAATAAAGCGTTAAAAACCGGTCTATCAGATAAATCTTTTTTTTCTTCACGTCTGGATTCTCTTTAACGTATTAATTTTTTTGAACAGAAAGCAGTATGAAGAATTAGATAATAAGATACTGGGTAAAGTTCATTAATTGCGTTTGTTTTTAGCGGCTGTAGAGCAAGCGTTGAAGTTATGAACAGTTATTTTACTGTTTAAGGGCAGGATTTTTACATCAAATATTTAAGATGAATATATCGGGATCGGGTGCAAAATAAGTAGGACTATTCTGCAATGAGGGAACTGCAATAGAAATAAATTTATTTTATCGGTAATTAATAGCGGAGTAATTATTAGTCTGGATTCTATTTATGTTGCTGCCTGCTTAACTATCCGCCGGACAAATGAAACAACCCCCAGCGACAGCGCCGGGGGATATGATTTATGACCGAGGCTGACCGACCGGGCCTGAACCCAGGGTGCCGCCTGGTGAAGACTGACCACTTGGCGCGTGAGAACGGCATCTTATTTAATCGCGCTATCGCGCTGCTCTGGTGTGAACAGCCTGCCAGTGACGTCAGAGTTGCTGCAACCAGCAACAGGGCAGGGAATGCTTTCATGTGACCACCTTTTATTTATTTCAGAAAAGTAAAAAGAATCTGTAAGCAGGTACCTGACTAAGCTTGGTTGAAAAATAACGTTCGGTCTGAAGAGAGCTGATTTTTCAAAAGATTTCTCAGCATGGAGCGGGACGCGACAGCCAAAAAAAACGGAAGCCTGAGGCTTCCGTTCTGTCACGTATTCTGCCGAATTATTTGCGGCCCAGCAGGAAGCCGGTTAATACGCCTACGCCTGCGGCAGCCAGACCGGCAAAAGGACTGGACTGAACCTGATCCTTGATGCAATCCGCTGCGTCACGCGCGGCATAGCTGGCCTGGTTGGTATAACGACGGGCCACGCCTTTCGCCTGATGCTCAGAGGAACCGATTACTGCACCCCATTGTTCCTGAACGGCGCCAGCGGCTTCTTTTACTTTATCTTCGATTTTTCCTGACATTTAGTGCTCCTTAATTTTAGTGAGACTCTCCAAGAGTAGCAAAGATGACGAACTCTGCGCCGTTAAGTGGTAAATGAAGCGGTGAAAATCGTTTCTGGCTGTGAATGGCATTCTGTTTGCAGGCTAAGCGTTTACTGTCTAGCCTTTGTAAAACCGGGTCGATACTGAGCGTAACGGGAGGAGAGGCGATGAAACGTGATGTACTTAAAGAAGAGGATTATGACGAAGTGTGCCGGGTAATTGGCGACGCGGTCATTATGCTGGTGGAGTGTGGTCATGAAACTAAACGCGATGAGATCGATGACGTGCTGAAACGCACCCGCCAGCATCGCGCCCACAGCGAACGTGACGAGCAAAAGATGCTGGAACATGCTATCCGTCTGATCAAGCCCTGACCTTTCTGCGCCGCGCCGGATAGCGTAAACCGGCACTGTGTGGCCGGTCCGGGTTGGCTGGCCGCTTACTGCAACAGCACGCCCTGAATCAGACTGGCATTAACTATGGTAACCCCGTCTATCTTCAGTTCCCGCATGTAGCCCTCAACCAGCAGCAGATTACTGACGTCGGTTGCCCGGTAATCGCCCGTCAGTTCGCTGTCGCCTTTCCAGACCTGCTGTTTCGACAGCGCGCTTAAGGTGGCCAGGCTGTAATGCTGAGGTTTACCTGCTAGCTGATTACGGATAGAAAAACCGTGCACGCCACCAATGCCAATCACCCGGCGGCCGGCCACATCCTGAAGGATTTCAGGGCTGACATCGTTACGGGCAAACAACCCGACGAAGCGCAGCACCGATTGCCACCACGAACCAATCGGATTCGGCGACGCGGCGTCCGGGGTGTTTTTCAGCACCGTCAGGATAAAATTCTTCAGCGTCACCGAAGCGAGTTTACCCTGATAAATATCGGCGACCGGCTGACCCTGCTGCTGTCGCCAGGCGGTCATCTGCATCGAACCTCCGCCAATATCCCACACCAGCAACTGTTGATCGCGGATTGTCGGATCGTTAAGCGCCGCTTTCGCCGACAGAAAACCGAGCTTTGCTTCCTGCTGCTGTGAGATGACAGCCAGCTGAGTATGGGTCTGGCTGGCCAGCGCTGCCGCCACCGCCGGACCATTGCTGGCACGACGAAATACCGCTGTTGTCACGCCGCTGATGCGCTGTGGGTGATAACGTTGCGCATTGCTCACTAACTGCTGCAGCGCCACCTCACCCTGCTGGATAATCGCCGGACTCAGCCGGTTGTTGCTGGCCGCTGACAGCGCGTCGTTGTACGGTACGGCGCGCTGATCCTGATACAGCATTTTCTCAATGCGATGCTTGCAAACATCAACCCGGGCGACGGCAATTTTAGTACTGCCGGAGTCGATATCGAGGCCGGCCCGGATTAGCTGACACGCATCGGCTTCGGCAGCGGCAGTGAAAAACAGTGAACAGAACAACGTGACAGCAAGTAGCGCAAAAGGGCGCATAGCGGCTCCGGTAGCAGATGAAAGCAGGATTAACGGGACGCCACGCACGCCGGATACCAGCTCACCAGGAAATGGCGCAGATGGTCGAAACACCATTCGGCGTCATCAGCCTGCGGGCAATAAAACTGAATGGTGATTTTTTCATATTCGCGTTGCCGCTGACGCAGCGGCGACCAGCTCCAGTCGAGCACCGAGCGGGCGTAATTTACCAGCGTGCCGGGCGGCATCTGGTGTTGCTTCTCCTGCTCGGCCAGATAAGATATGAGGTTAAAGTGGGCTTCCAGTTCCAGCGCCTCATCATGGCCGTGATGCGGCAGAGCGGGGCGAAAGGCCACGTCAACAAAGCCGCATACCGCATTAGTTTGCTGCTGCCAGTCGCAGGCCAGCGTCATAAACAATCCATCCTGCAGATTAATCTCTTCCACCAGCCGACGCAGATTGACCGAATGAGCCAGCACCGCAATAATCTCCTCTAACCGACCGGTTTCCAGCGTAAGATCGAAACCACAGGGATTAACCGAGCCATCGGCATTACGGGGGCGGGGAAGAAGAAATCGATGTAACCGTTGTTATCCAGACGCTTTTCCATGGGAAAGAGACCTGCTGCTTGACGTTTCGTGATAATAAACCATCTGGCAGCAGGATTCACCCCTTATGGGCATGTCCAGGTAATCTGGGTGTTTTGATAAGGATTGATCAGGCGGAACTGTTTATCGTACAGGCGCTGGGCATAGTAGCCTTCGCGCGTGACGGCGGAAGGCACATACCTGAAACGATCAAGCGACTGCAGCGGCCCGCTGTCTACCCTGACATCATCGCGGCTGACGCTGAACGAACTCACCAGGTCAAAGATGACGCCCTGGGTTTGTCCCATTGATTGGCCATAAATCGTCGATACTTCGCCGGGACATTCAACGCCTTTCGGGCCAGATGAACATCCAGTCATCAGTATGATGAATATGAACATGCTGAGTCGCAACATGATCCTCTACCTGCTTCAGTCCCTGGGAAACGCGTGGCGCCGATTCTATCTTGTTGCGTCACTAATAGCTTGATCATAGCAGTTTCAGCACCGCTTCCCATTTGCAAGTTTGTTTAATCGGTAAGCAACAGGAATGTAAAAGAGTGACTTTGCTAATTAATTAACGTTATTCTTGGCTTCTTTGCGCACCACTTAGGTTAGGCAAAATTAGGGATAAATGATGAACGAAGAAGCACATCTAATGATTATTCGTCACGCGATTGAGCAACTTGAGAGTGATAAAAAGCACTAGGTGGTCAGTTGTGCAGCGGATATTCGCGCCGCCATGCAGGCATATGACGGCGAAAATGCGGGACTGGCGCTGATGTTAGTGGCTGCCGAGGTCTCGTCAGAATAATGTCAGACAGGCCAGCGTGACCGATCCGGACGCTGGCCTGTTTACTTTAAATCATCTCAACTTTTCAGATTTTCCTTCCCCGGATTCTACCTTTGGCTGGTCTTATTTTGCGCACCGCGCTGCCTTTTCTCGCGCCTGTGATGTGTTAAGCTAAAAAATCCCTAATAAAATCATCAATTCAGCGGAGAGATCAGATTAAAGCAGCACTGATGACCCTCGGCCTGCTGGCCTGTTATATCGTCCCAGCCTGGAGCGAGAGCGAATTTCAGATTAACTGTCCTGGCCGTCCGACCATGACTATTTCACGCGCTGAGTATGGCTTAACCACCTTAATGTGGCCGCAGCGACACTTCCAGATTGCTGCCGGCCAGCAGCGTACCCAGTTACAGGCAGGCGATAAGGTGGCGATTACCCGCTTTCGTAACGGCGATCAGTTAATCGTTAACCAGCGCAGTCAGGCGACCTTCTTTGTTTACCGCGACAGCGATAAGCTGGTGCCCTGTAGCCGCAGCGAAAAACGTGATGTCGATGCGTTGACCCTCGAGCGCTACGATGATCGTCAGCAGCCCAACTCTTAAGCCGCCGTGACAGGAGCCGCTATGCAACTCAGTATCACCGATAAAGTAACGCCGCAGGATCTGGATGAGGTCCGTCTGGGGCTGAATGCGTTCAACAGTAAATTTATTAATGTTGATGAGATCAAATCAATTGGGGTGTTTATCTGCGATGAGCAGGGCAGGAAGCAGGCTGGGCTGACCGGATCAACCGCCGGCAACTGGCTGCGAATCGACATGCTGTGGGTGAGTGATACGTTGCGCGGGCAGGGCGTCGGTAGCCGTTTTGCCCAGGTCGATACCGCCAGTTTTCAGGCGCGGCCTTTCTATGAAAAGCTCGGCTTCACCCTGCGCTTCAGCCTTGACCACTATCCCCGCCAGCATCAGCGGCATTATCTGACCAAGGTATTGTGATCAGAACAGCGGCTGCTGTCGCAAATCCAGTGGCTGCTGTTCCGCTTCATCAATCGCGGCCAGCCAGCTTTGCAGCGTCACTTTTTTCCACGAGAGATGACCACGGGTGGTGCTCATCAGCACTACATCGGGCCGCAGCGTGCGGTAAAACTCCAGCGTCTGGCTCAGCTCTGCCGGATTGCTGTCCGGCACCAGCACGGTAACCCACCGGTCATGCGCCCGCGTCACCGTATCCCCGATAAACAGATAGGTCAGGCCAAGGGGCGAATGATAAAGGTAATTGCTGCTGCCCGGCGTATGGCCCGGCATGGGCAGCAGCTGGAAATTGCCGAAATGGGTCTCCTGATGCGAAAAGGTATTATCAGGCTCAACAAAACGGCTGATCGGACCCAGCGAGCGGCTGTGGCCGTAAAGCGCACTGCTGAAGCGTTGCTGAATCAGCGCGGCACCCGGTGCAGACTCATGCCAGTGGGTCAGATAGTGGCGGATTACCCCGCCGGTATCGGCGATAACTGCATGATCGAGCGGATTTTCCACCCGGCCAATCAGTAGATTACCGCGCGGGTGACTGACGCAGCATAAACCCATGCATCATCAGGTCATTAACGGTATCTTCCACCGGAAACTCCGGGGTCGAGATCCACAAATCGTCATACAACGGCTTCAATGTCGATCTCCTGAAACGTTTTTTATCCGCGCAGGACGGGATGCCCGGTCGCTTGCAAATGGGCGTGCCCCTGACTGACCTGTAAGCGGGCACTGACACTCAGTGGCAGGGTGACGGTGTCAGCCGCATGGCCAAAGGCCAGCTCACTGATCACCGGCAGGCTGCAGGTGTTGCGCAGCCGTTGCCAGACGGTGCTGAAATCAAATCCGTTGTCATATTCTGACAGGGCGGTACTGGTAAAGCTGCCGGTGACGATGGCGCGCTGGCGGGCCAGAATACCGCTCTGCTGCAGCTGAATCAGCATTCGTTCAATGCGGAACGGGTGCTCATTCACATCCTCGATCACCAGAATGCCGTTTTCGAACTGGGGCATCCACGGCGTACCGATCAGTGAACAGATCATCGCCAGATTACCGCCCCACAGCGTACCCTGCCATTCGCCCTGATCCGGCGATTCGCTCTGCCACTCTACGTTGACTGTAGGTGATGTCAGCGCCTGCCAGAAGTGCTGCAGGGTAAATTCAGATAAAGTCGCTGCGCCAAAATTGCCGGACAGCATCGGGCCGCTGAAACTGATCAAGCCTACCTGCGCCAGCAGAGCGAGCTGGATTGCCGTGAAATCGCTGTGGCCGCACAGCGCCAGCGGCTGATTCAGCAGGCGACGCTGCAGTCCCACGTAATCGATCGCGTCCAGTAACCGGCTGGCACCGTATCCGCCGCGCACCGCCAGCACCACATCGGGCAGGGGGCTGAGCGCCGCCAGCTGATTGATATCCGCCAGCCGCTCGGCGTCAGTGCCGGCAAAGCGCTGGAAACGGCGGCTAATCACCTGCTGGTTTTCAACCTGATGTCCCGCCGCGCGCAGCCGTTCAATGCCAAGCAGGGCTGCAGGCTTATTGTGACAGTAACCGGACGGGGAGATTAGACGGATTGAACGTGAAATCATCATACTTTCCTGCTGTTAGCGCAACTGACTCAGGCCGATCATGACGAAAAGCGCCGCTGAAGTCACGGTACGGAAAGCGAATTACTGCATTTAGGATAAACGGTAATTTTGCTCTGGGTCTGTCTGGGTATGATAGCATTCGCCACTTCTGCAACGAGATGAAAAATTGCTGAAATTCCGACACCTTATTCTGTCAGCGTTATTCCTGACCGGCTGTGCCAGCGGGCCGTCGCATCATGCTGTTAAACAGAGGAATACCCCGTTAACCCAGGCGCCGCCCTCCAGCGTCAATGATGCCTGGGCGATGTTTACCGAAGATGCCGCCAGTCATTATGGTGTTGATGAGAAGCTGATCAGCGCCATTATTAGTGTCGAGTCGGGTGGGAATCCGGGTGTGGTCAGCCGCTCTAATGCCGTCGGGCTGATGCAAATTAAAGCCTCTACTACGGGACGCGAAGTCTACCGTACCCTCGGACGGCGCGGACAGCCTTCCAACGCTGAGCTGCGCGATCCGGCGAAGAATATCGGCACCGCCTGTATCCGCATCCTGCAGGACTCCGCCCTGTCGGGCATCCGCGTCCGCTGACGCTGCGTTATGCCACCATCGTCTCTTATGCCAACGGTGCCGGGGCGCTGCTGCGCACCTTCTCGCGCGACCGCGATCGGGCAATTGCGATGATCAATGCGATGCCGCCGGATGAGTTTTACCAGCATGTGCAGATTAAACATCCGGCGGCACAGGCACCGCGCTATCTGTGGAAAGTCACTACCGCTTACCGGACAATCTAATCGGTCCGCCCGGCGGGGTTCACTGACTGACCCGCCGGGCGACACGCTTTAAGCCGCGTCAGGAGGCCAGCAGCTGCCGCGCCGTCGGGTAATCAACAATCAGCACGTTGACATAACCGCCGCGCAGCGCGCCCCGGATCGCCTGGGCTTTCTCTGTTCCACCCGCCAGCGCCACCACCTGCGGACACCGCTTCACCTGCGCCAGCTCCATACCGATGACCGGATCTTCTTCAGCCTGCAATACCGGCTGCCCACTGGCGTCGAAAGTAGTGCAGACAGATATCGCCGACTGCGCCGCGCGCCGCCAGGGTCTAGAGCATCTCACCATCGTAATAGTTACCGGAATTGCGCAGCAGCGCCGACGGCTCAAGATCACCAATCCCGACGATCGCCAGATCGACCTGATCAAATTTAGCCAACACCTCCGCCACCTCGGCGTTGGCCGACAGCCGCTGGCGATCGCTGACCGAGCGCTCAATCGACTGCGAGGGCAGCAGCCAGGTCGGGCAGTTGAGTAACGCCGCCAGATTTTGCGTCAGAATAGTCGCCTGCACGTTACCGTTCGCGCCGACGCCGCCCAGCAGCTTGATCACCCCTTTACAAGCGCTATTCAGCGGATGCAGCGCATCGACCATCGCCCGGATGGTGCCGCTCCACGACGAAATGCCAATCAGTTCATCGTCCCGCAGGCGGGTCTCAAGATAGTGCGCCGCCGCCGATCCAATCGCCTGTTTAATCTGTAACGTCGAAGCCTGATCCGGCACATCTACCACGATCGCCTGCGGCAGGCCGTATGTCTGCTCAATCGCTTTCTCCAGTTCAGGAAAAACATTGGCTGGCGGAACCACGCCCTCTTTGACGCTGCGGTTAAGAATGCGTGAGACAAACGACTGCGATAACTTCAGTGACTGCGCAATCTCGGACTGCTTTAACTCTTCGACGTAGTAAAGAGTGGCAATCTTCACCATCAGTCGCTGTTCATCCTGTTTTGCCATCGGTTTTTCCCTCTCTGATTCTGTCCGGTATTGTTAACCAGGATCGCCAAAATCACAACGCAGGTTAATTTGTGATCGTTTTCGCTTTTTAGTCATCGCGCATTGGACGAGGTGCCATCGCCGGTGTGTGTATAGTCACTATGCATATAAAATCTCGAATGAATATATATTCAAGGGGAGAAGAATAATGACTCGTCCTCTGATCAAAATGACCCTGCTGGCTTCAATCATCGCTTTCTCATCCTCGGTGCTGGCAGCGGAAAGCGGGATGCTGGCGATTATCACCCCGTCACATGACAATCCTTTCTTTAAAGCGGAGGCGGAAGGCGCGTTAGCCAAAGCCAAAGAGCTGGGATACACCACGCTGGTGGCCTCGCACGACGATAACGTCAACAAACAAAACCAGCTGATTAAAACGGCGATAGCCCGCAAAGCCAAAGCGATCATTTTGGATAACGCCGGTGCCGATGCCACGGTCGGGCCGGTGCAAAAAGCCAAAGATGCCGGGAGCCCGACCTTCCTGATCGACCGCGAGATCAATAAAACCGGCATTGTGGTGGCGCAGATCGTCTCAAATAACTATCAGGGCGCGCAGCTGGGGGCTGAAAAGTTTGACAAATTGCTGGGCGGCAAAGGGGACTACGTTGAACTGCTCGGTAAGGAGTCCGACACCAATGCTGGCGTGCGTTCGCAGGGTTACCACGATGTGCTGGATGATTACAGCGAGATGAAAATAGTGGCGCAGCAGAGCGCCAACTGGAGCCAGACCGAAGCCTTCAGCCGGATGGAAACCATTCTGCAGAAGCATCCCAATATCGTCGGGGTGATCTCCGGCAATAACACCATGGCGCTGAAAGCCGCCGGCAAAACCGCGGTGATCGTGGTGGGCTTTGACGGCAGCGACTACACCCGCGACTCGATGATTATCAATAAAGGCAATATCAAAGCCACGGTGCTGCAACCGGGTTGGGATCAGGCGCAGATGGCGGTCAGTCACAGTCAGGCCGACTACTACCTGAAAAATGGCAAAGCGCAGAAAGAGGGGAAGCAGCTGATGGACTGCGTGCTGATTGACGACAGCAACGCCGCCAGACTGAAAAACTTCAACTTGGCGAAATAATCATGAAACGGATACTGGCGGTATTAACCGGGATGGCGCTGCTCAGCGCCTGTACCGTGGTGGATCTGGGTGCAAACGGTCAGCCGATTCTGCCGAAAGATCCGCAGGCGAAACCGGTTTATGCAACCCAGACGCCGCAGCAAATCGCGGAGGAAAGCTGGCAATCACGGGTGATGGCCACCGCCAACAGTCATGCGCTGAGCTGGGCTGACATGGAAACCAAAAGTCAGACGGTGAAGGCGGGCGGCCGTGAAAGCGTGTTTGTCCGCGCCAGCGGCACCGTCAGCGCGCTGAATGACAGCAATCCGCGTGAGCGCACCCTGACCCTGTTGCTGAACGGCAAGCCGGTTGAGGTCAGCGTCGGGCCGGTGCTGCACAGTAATGCCATCCGCGATGCAGCCGGTTTTCGTTTTGAAGAGTTCACCAATCAGGTGCAGTACGCCCAGCTGACCCGAGCGCTCAATCGCCATGCGGTGAAGCAGGTGCCGACGCTGGATGCCAGCTGGGTCAACCAGCCGGTACAGGCGCTGCTGGCGGTGAGCATCGGACACGGCAGCGTTGACGATGTGGTGGCGGTCGAACTGAAGCGGGGGACGCCCTGATGGACGATGAGATCATTCTGCGGGCTGAGCAGATTTCAATGCTGTTTCCCGGCAGGCTGGCGCTGGATCGCGTCGACTACCGGGTATGGCGTGGCAAAGTTAACGTCATCATCGGTGAAAACGGGGCCGGTAAATCGACCCTGATGAGGATTCTTGCCGGCGTGCAGCAACCTACCGCCGGTGCGCTGTTTCTCAACGGTGCGCCGCTGACGCTCAGCAGCACCCGCGACGCCGCACGGCACGGCATCGGTATGGTGCATCAGGAACTCAATCTGTTTGAGAACCTGACGGTGGCGGAAAATCTGTTTCTGGGACGCGAACTGCAGCGTGGCTTAGCGCCGATTAATGAGGCGGAGCAGGCACGCCGCACCGCGGCGCTGATGGCGCGGGTCGGCAACCTGAAAGTCGGTCAGCAGCATCGACGTGCCGTGGGTTGTGCGGGAAATGCTGGGCAGCGAGCCGGTCACCACGTTTCTGCCGGAATCGCGCCAGTTCGGGGCCCCCGATGCTGGAAGCGCAACACATCACCTGCGTCAGCCCGAACGGCAATACGCTGGTCGATGATGTCAGTTTTCAGGTGCGGGCCGGTTAAATTGTCGGCATCTACGGCCTGATGGGGGCCGGACGTACCGAGCTGTTTGAGTGCCTGCTGGGCAGCCAGCGCAACTATCTTGGCAAGCTGTGGCTCGACAGTAAACCGCTGCCAACCCGCCTGCCGACGGCGGATCGCATCCGGATGGGCATGAGTCTGGTGCCGGAAGACCGCAAGCGGTCGGGGATTTTTCCGGTCTCCTCGGTGGCGATTAAGATCTCCTCGCCGCAGGTGGCGATTAGCGCCCTGAGCGGAGGCAACCAGCAAAAGGTGGTGATTGGCCGCGCGTTGCTGACCAATCCGCGCCTGCTGCTGGATGAGCCGAGTCGCGGCATTGATGTCGGGGCAAAAGCGGAAGTGTTTCGCATGATGGTGGCGCTGTCGCAGCAGGGCATTGCGGTGCTGTTTTCCACTTCCGATCTGAAAGAGATCATGGCGGTAGCCGATCGAATCTTGGTGATGTCGGGCGGCAAACTTACGGCTGATCTTCCCCAGCGTCTGGCTGATCGTGCCGTTTGTTCTGCTGGTTGGCGCGCTGATCGGCGCAGGCAACGGCTGGATTATCACCCGTTACAACGTTGCGCCGTTTATCTGCACCCTCGGCACCATGTATATCCTGCGTGGCGCGGCAATGCTTACCTCAGGCGGAGAAACCTTCCCCGGCCTACAGGGCAGCGAATCCAATATTCCGTGCCCATCTGCCGGGACATCTGGTGCGGCAAAAAACCCCTGGCGTTGAACTGAATACCGGTGCGCTGGGACACGGGCTGCCGGTGGCGGTCGGGATTGCTATCGCTGCGAAGAAAGACCGCAGCACGCGTCGCATTTTTGTCGTCACCGGCGACGGTGAGCTGGCGGAAGGCAGTAACTGGGAGGCGGCACTGGTGGCGGCCCATTACGGCCTCGACAACCTGATCATCATCAACGACAAGAACAAGCTGCAACTGGCGGGCGCGACCCGCGAGATCATGAACACCGATCCGCTGCCGGAAAAATGGCGCGCTTTTGGACTGGAGGTCACCGAGTGCAACGGTAATGACATGGCGGCGGTGGTCGAAACCATCGAAAGCCTGCTGCAGAACGGCAAACCGCAGGTGATTGTGGCGCATACCGAGAAGGGATTTGGCGTCTCCTTTAATCCAGAGCAAAGCCGAATGGCATCACCGGGTATCAAAAGGGTCGGAAATTGAGCAGGCGCTGGAGGAGTTAAAAGATGAGTAATGCACAACGTTTAGCCAGTGTGATGGTAACGGCGTTTATTGACGCGGTGAATTGCGGCGTGGATCTGGTGCCGGTGGTGGCGGATTCGACCTCTACGGCCAAAATCGCGCCGTTTATCAAGGCGTTCCCCGATCGTTCAATCAACGTTGGTATCGCTGAGCAGACGCTGGTCGGCACTGCGGCAGGCCTGGCGCTGGGCGGTAAAATCGCCGCCACCTGCAATGCCGCACCGTTTCTGGTGTCGCGGGCCAATGAGCAGGTGAAAGTCGACGTCTGCTACAACAACACCAACGTCAAACTGTTCGGCCTGAATGCCGGTGCCAGCTATGGCCCGCTCGCCAGTACCCATCACAGTATCGACGACATCGCGGTGATGCGCGGCTTCGGCAACATTGAGATCTACGCGCCCTCCTGTCCGCTGGAGTGCCGCCAGATTATCGACTACGCACTGGCGCACGTCGGGCCGGTCTATATCCGTCTTGATGGCAAAGATCTGCCGCAGCTGCACGATGAAAGCTATCAGTTTAGACCGTGGCAGATCGACGTATTGCGCGAAGGTCATGACATCGCGCTGGTGGCGATGGGCTCGACGGTTCACGCGGCTGGGCAACTGGCTGAGCAGGGGATTTCAGCCGGTGTGATCGCGGTTCCATCAATTCGACCCTGTGATACCCAACAGCTGTGCAACCTGTTAAATCACTACCCAGCGGTTATCAGCGTGGAAGAGCATAACGTCAATGGCGGTGTCGGCAGCTTGGTGGCTGAAGTGCTGGCGGAAGGCGGCTGTGCGATTCCGCTGCTGCGGCTCGGTATTCCGGATGGCGAATATGCCATTGCCGGCGATCGCGCCTCAACCCGGGCCCGCCATGGCATTGATGCCAGCAGCGTGGTTAACAGTGCAGCGCGTATCTGCGCAGGAGCGTAACGATGATGGTGGGACCCCTGATCCTGGCGATTGATGAAGGCACCACCAATGCCAAAGCGATTGCGGTTGATCGTCTCGGCAGCGTGGTGGCGCGCGGTAGTCAGGCTTTAACCCTAGCGCATCCGCAACCGGGGCTGGCAGAGCAGGACCCGCTGGCGATCTGGCAGGCGGTAAAGCAGGCTATCACCCAGTGCCTGGCGTCGTGTGGCGGGGCAAGCGTGGCGGCGGTGGCGATCAGTAATCAGCGTGAGTCAGTGCTGATCTGGCAGCGCCACGACGGTCAGCCATTGACGCCGCTAGTGAGCTGGCAGGATCGGCGTTCCGAGCCGTTCTGCCGGGATTTACATCAGGCGGGGAAAGCGCCCCGTATCACCAGTCTGACCGGGCTGGCAGTAGATCCGATGTTCCCGGCCGCCAAGCTGACCGGCATGCTGGCGGCTATCCCGGACGGCGTGGCGCGTGCCGAAGCCGGTGACCTCTGTATTGGCACCGTGGACAACTGGCTTAGCTGGCAGCTCAGCGCGGGCGAGACCTTTATTACCGATCATGCCAATGCTTCGCGCACTCAGCTCTACAGACTGCATCTTAACGACTGGGACGATGAGCTGCTAGCGCTGTTCCGGCTGCCCCGCGCCGCGCTGCCGCGTATTGTCGCCTCCGCCAGCGAACAGGGGGTGGTCGCGGTGAATGATATTGCGGGCTTAGCGCCGGGCCCGCCGATTCTGGCGCGTATCGGCGACTCCCATGCCGCGCTGCAGGCACAACGGCGTGGCACAGCAGAAGTGGTAAAAGCCACTTACGGCACCGGATCGTCGCTGATGACGTCGATGGCGACGCCGCTGCTGACCGAAAACGGCCTCAGCACCACTGTGGCCTGGGATGACGGCACCCTGCGTTTTGCGTTCGAAGGCAACATCACCCACACCGGTTCCGGCGCGGCGTGGCTCGGCAGCATGATGGGGGTTCAGGACCCGCGTCAGCTCACCGTGCTGGCGCAACGCAGTGAAGATAATCAGGGCGTCTATTTTGTGCTGGCGCTCTCCGGGCTGGGCGCGCCGTGGTGGGATTTGCAGGCGCGCGGCATGGTGTGTGGCCTGACCGATGTGGCCACCCCGGCGGTACTGGCGCGGGTGGCGCTGGAGTCGATCGTCTGGCAGATCGCCGACGTCTTTTTTGCCATGGAGCAGGCCGATGTCTTGCAGCGCCCGTTGCTGTGGGCAAAGTGCTGGGCTGGTGGCAGCAGGGCAGTGATATGCAGGCGTTGCAGGGCGGCAACGTGATCGCGCCGCGTGAGGCGTATGCGCAGCGGATGCAGGAAAACTATTAAAGGCTGGATCGACGCCGTCGCTCACTGTCTTTATCAGCCACATTAACCCTTTCGGAGCAGAGCCATGTCAAAACTTCCTCAGCAGTTAACCTTCGGCGTGATTATCGGCAACCGCGGGTTCTTTCCCAGCTATCTGGTAGGTGAGGCGCGCCAGCAGGCGGTCGCGCTGTTTGAAAAAAATGAACATCAATACGGTGATGCTGGATGAGAGCCAGACCAATCTCGGCGGAGTGGAGACCCGGCAGGAAGCGAAAATCTGCGCCGAACTGTTTCGCCAGCACCGGGACGCCATTCACGGTGTGGTGGTGTTGCTGCCTAACTTTGGTGATGAAAAGGTGATTGCGGAGGCGTTACGCCTCGCCGGATTGAATGTGCCGGTACTGGTGCAGGCCGAGGAAGATAACCTCGACAAAATGGGGCTGGCGACCCGCCGTGACAGCTTCTGCGGCAAAATATCGCTGTGCAACAACCTGCGGCAATATGGCATCCCCTTTACCCTGACTCGTCAGCACGTCTGCGCCCTGATCGGTGAGATTTTCATGCAGGATCTGCAACGGTTCAGCCAGCTCTGCCGGGTAGTCAATGCGATGCGACGGGTGTGGGTGGGGGCCATCGGTGCCCGGCCAGCCGGATTCAATACCGTGCGCTACAGCGAAAAAATGCTGGAGAAAATGGGGATTGCGGTCGAAACGCTCGATTTATCGGAGATTTTCACCCGTACCAACCGGCTGCGCTATGATGACATCCGCGTAGCGGAGAAGCGCGAAATTCTGGAGGCCAACGCCGATGCTCGCGGCATTCCGGGCGAAAAACTGCAAACCATGGCGAAACTGTTCGTGGTGATCAGCGAGTGGGTCAGTGACAACGATATCGACACCACCGCGATTCAGTGCTGGACCTCGTTGCAGGAAAATCTCGGCATTAACGTCTGCTCGATCATGAGCGTGATGTCGGGGCAGCTGATGCCCAGTGCCTGCGAGGTGGATGTAATGGGGGCGCTGTCGATGTATGCGCTGGCCAGCTGCTCACTGAATCCCGCCTCGCTGGCGGACTGGAATAACAACTTTGGTGAAGAGCGTGATAAATGCGTGCTGTTTCACTGCGGCAATTTTGCCAGCGCCAGCCTGGAGTCGCCCACCATGGGCACGGCCGACATTATTGGCACCACGGTAGGCAAGGAGAACACCTGCGGTGCATGGCTGGATGAAAAGCGGCGATCTGACCTACTTCCGCCTCTCAACCGATGATTTCAGCGGCGAGATCAAGGCCTACGTCGGCGAAGGCCTTTCGGTAGAGGACCCGCTGGATACGGTGGGCTGCCGCGCCGTGATTCAGGTGCCGCAGCTGGAGTCCTTGCTGGCGTGGATTTGCCGTAACGGTTTCGAACATCATGTGGCGATGAACCACTCCGCCACGGCAGAGGTGTTACAGGAGGCGTTCAGCCAGTATCTGGGCGTCAGCTGTTATCGCCATCAGTAGCTCAGTGCCGGTTCGCGAGGATAGCGTCAGAAGTCAGGCGTGGCTCGCCATCCTCATTGTCCACCGCCACCAGATCCACCGGCGGCAGATTACCGCCGCTGAACTCAACCTGACGGATCGGGAAGGCAAAGCGAATGTTGCGCTGTTCCAGCGCCGCCATCAGCTGCAGGTTAATCTCCTGCTGGATATCCATGTATTTGTTGTAGTCGGCGTCCAGCACAAAGTAGACCACTTCAAAGGTGAGCTTCGAATCTTCAAACGCCAGAAAATGGGCGCGGTCGAATCGGGTAGTCTCGACGCCCTGGATAATCTCTTTTACCAGCGGACTGATTTCACGCACCTGTTCAGACGGCGTGGCATAGCTGATGTCGAACTTAAACACGATGCGGCGCTGCTGCATGCGCTTGTAGTTATGAATCGTCTGCTGCAACAGAATGGTATTCGAGCAGACAATCTGCTCACCACTCAGGCTGCGCAGACGGGTGGTTTTCAGGCCAATGTGCTCAATCGAACCGGCAATATCACCAAACACGATAAAGTCGCCGTGCTCAAATGGCTTATCGAAACCGATGGCCAGCGAAGCGAGTACGTCACTGAGTACCGTCTGAATCGCCAGCGCAATGGCGATACCCCCGACGCCGAGACTGGCAACCAGCGCGGTAATGCTGATGCCCATATTCGACAGAATGGCGAGGAACATCATGATCCACACCACCACGCGCAGCAGAATACCGAGGATCACCATGGTTACCGGATTGCGTACGTGCAGCGGATCGCGCAGCAGGCTGTGCAGCCAGAGTCGTATGCCGCAGTCGATCCACAGCGCCAGCTGAACGATCAGTGCCAGGAACCAGCCGTGCGATATCGCCACGCGCCACGAGGCGGGTAAATCGACAAACTTCAGCGCGATAAGCAGTGAAAAGATCAGCAGCAGGGTCTGACTGGTACTGAGCAGAATTTCCACCAGAATGCCGGTGGCCCGAATATGACGGTGTTCGCTATAGCGGGCAATACGGTTAGAGATAAACCGGATCAGGGTACGCAGCAGCCAGTAAATGGCGAGGGTAGCGACGATGACGATGGCACTGTTGAGCCAGAAAGACTGATTAAACAGAATGGATTGAAAATGACGTGAAGAAAGCCAGTTTTCCATTGGGGAGATTCTCCTTGCTGGGTTCCGGTTTAAAAGAAAACAAGCAAGAAGCATAGCCTGGATGCGGCGCAACTGTGCGGCGCGCATCCGGCAAAAGAACTTATTGAAAACGGGTCGATTTATCGTGCGCCAGGCGCTCAAGGGCAAAAATGACCTGCTGCAGCTGTCGCTCCTGCACCGGGTCGAGGGCCGCAAAGCGAAAGCTCAGTCGCGGCGTAATGCGGGTTTCATTTTTACGCGTAACCACGCTGCGTTCGCCAATGTGCAACAGCTTTACCGGCACTTCAAAATGACCATACTCGCCCAGCTCGACGCGAAATTTTTTGAAGCTGTCGCCGGTTTGTAACCCTTCCGGCAGGGCTTCATCGATCAGTACACCGATACCGCCCAGCGATAAATCCTGTAGCCGCAGGCGCGCTTTACTGCCCGGTGTGGCACCAGAACTGCGGTTCCAGCGGCGCATTGACGCGGAAAAATTCGCGACGCTGGATCTGCCACACCAGTTCAGGCAACGGCGCGCTGAACGCAGGCAGCCCCTCGAACTCAACCCGCGTCAGCGAAGCGAGACTGAACTCAACTTTAGCGCCATAGGTTTCCGCCGCAATGCTCAGGTCATTGCAGCTCAGGGCGTAGTCGTTATCCAGATTGTTACTGCCGAGATCAAACAGCAGCTGGTCTTCATCGGCAGCCAGCATGCGGCTGATAAACTGTCCACGGGAAAAACTCACGCGGGGTCTGTAAACGCTGCAGGTCCTTCATAACGCCCAGGACGGCCAGCGTGCCACGTTTTAAATATTGTTCCTGATCGGCTTCTTTCACTTCTTGGCTCCAAAAGGTTGGTGCTTTATTTGTTCTGTTTTTTGCATCATGTCCGTTATCGGCGTGGCAAAAAAAAAGCTTTAGTCTCTGAACGGTCAATAATAACTGTGAGCAAGTAAACATTTTTTGAAAACCTGTCTATGCTTATCGCGGTAAACCGCCTTGATAAATCAAGCGTTCACGATTTAATCAAAAAAAAGGAAGGAGCAACAGATGGGTCTTATTTCTTGGATCGTCTTTGGCTTAATTGCAGGTATTCTGGCGAAGTGGATCATGCCGGGTAAAGACGGTGGCGGTTTCATTCTGACTATCGTGCTGGGTATTATCGGTGCCATCGTGGTGCTGTTTATCTACCGCAAAGTACGCAGTTGATCGTAACGGTTTAATCAAAAAAGGGGACGAAGCGATTCGTCCCCTTTTTCACATCTAGCGATTAGAAATCGTAACCTACCGTCGTCATCACGCTGCGTTCCGCGCCCCAGTAGCAATAGCCGGTGCCATAGCAGCCCGCCACATATTTACGGTCAGTCAGGTTGTTGGCGTTCACCTGCAGCCAGGCACCTTTCAGGCTGCTGTTCCAGACGCCGAGGTCGGCCCGCACCGAAGCATCAAACAGGGTAACCGACGGCACACGGGTGGTGTTTTCGTTGTCAGCCCACTGTTTGCCGATATAACGCACGCCTGCGCCCGCGCTTAAGCCTTAATCGAACTGATAGTGACCCCACAGGGCCGCCATGCTGTTCGGCGTCACGTAAGGGGTGTGACCCTCGTTGCCATCAACTGAATCTTTAAAGCGCAGGTGATTGAGGGTGTAACTGGCGACGGTGCTCAGGCGTGGGGTTAACTGATTACGCGCGCTTCCAGCTCAATTCCCTGCGAATGCAATTTACCGGATGTAGTGTAGGTGCCGTCTTTTACATTACGGTTAGCCACATCCTTCTGCGTCAGGTCATAGACTGCCAGCGTATAGAGATCGCGGGTGCCGTTCGGCTGATATTTCACCCCGGTTTCATACTGCTCTGCCGTGGTCGGTTTCAGCAGGTTGTTATTGGGATCGGTCAGTGCCGTTGGGGTGATCGCCTAGCCCAGCTGACATAAGGCGAGATACCGTTGTCAAACGCGTAAAGCAGCGCCGCGCGTCCGCTGATGTGGTCATCCTGCCGCCGATCGTTGCCGCTGTTGTTGGCGACGATCCGGTCATAGCGGCCAGAGAGATCAAGATGCCAGCGATCCAGCTTCATCTCATCCTGCAGGTAGAGGCCGGTCTGATAGTAGCGGCGGGTTTCATCGCTCCAGCTGTAGGCCGGAATTGCGCCAACCTGTTCGCCGGTCACGGCATTGAGCTGTGATGCACTGTCGGCGGCGCTGCTGATCTCACTTTTATAGCGATGATACTCCGCACCGATCGTCACGCGGTGCTCCACTTTCCCAGTAGCGAACTCCGCCTGTAACCGGTTATCGGTGGCCCAACCGGCCAGAGAGGAGCGCTCATCAGAATAGTAGCGATTCAGCAGGTCAGGATTTACCGCATCCCAGCCAATCTGATAAACCTGATCGAGATCGACATTGGAATGGCTGTAGCTGCCGGTGGAGGAGAACGACCAGACGTCGTTAAAGCGATGGGCGAAATCGTAGCTGTAGATATGTTCACGGCGCTTGAACTGATCCAGACTGCTGTTGCCTTCATAGAAACCGTTACTCAGCTTATAACCATTATGCTCACTCAGGCTGCCGTCGCCTAGCACCGAGCCGTGATAGCCGCCGGATGGATCTTTCTGCAGATAGGCTTTAAGGATTAAATGGGTATCCTCATCCGGTTGCCACATCAGCTGTGGCATCAGCGCATACTTCTCTTCACGGGTATGGTCGTACTGCGTATCGCTGTTGCGGGTCACACCGGTCAGGCGAAACGCCCACTGAATCGTTAATCGCGTTGGTGTAATCAAACATCGCCCCGGTTGTGGCGTTACTGCCCGCCTGTAACTGGATATGGCCTTCTTCACTGAACTGTGGACGTTTCGTCACCATGTTGACCAGCCCGCCCGGCACCGTCTGACCATACAGCGCGGAAGAGGGGCCTTTAATCACATCGATCCGTTCCAGGAAGGCGTTGTCGACCTGCAGTATATTGAAGCTGCCGCCGTCGCCCATCACCCGTAAGCCGTCGAGGAAGGTGTTATCAACATCGCCGCCGTGGAAGCCGCGCAGGGCAATGGTGTCATAACGGGTCGCGACACCGCCGAAGTTGGTAAAGACACCGGAGGTGTAGCCGAGCGCCTGATTCAGGGTCAGCGCGCCCTGATCCTGCATCTGCTGGCGCGTCACCACCGACACCGACTGCGGCGTGGTGATCAGCGGACGATCGTTTTTCATCGCGCCCTAGCTGGTCGTGGCAAGATATCCCTGGGTCGGGGAGTCAGCTTGCTCCTGCGGTTGGGCTGTGACCACCATATCGGCAGCAAAACTCAGGGCCGGCGCGGTCAGCGCCAGGTTGCAGAACGGGACATAACCTTTCAGCGGCGATGGCAATCTCATTGAAATTTCTTTCATGGCAGAGGTTCAGCAGGTGAATAAAATCCGCGATAAGCATTCTCATTATCAGAATGAGAATTATTACTGTTTGTAAGTTCGCTGCGATTTTGCCTGGCAATCGAAGAAGGTCAAGTAAATTTCGCTAAAAGGCGAGGGCAGAGACCGCCAGCAAGGCCGACGGTCTCCAGAGAACATCAGGGTTGAGCGGCAGACGCCTGAGGAATATCGTGGGCGCTGTTACAGGTTTTATCTTTCGGGCAGTATTTATCCAGCAGTTTCAGCATGACGCCGTTGGTCCAGCCGAAGCCGTCCTGCAGCGGATATTCACCGCCACCGCCGCCGCCGAGGTTTTTGCCTTCGACCACATATTTTTCGACCAGCTTATGTTCGCGGTCATAGGTGTTCTGAACGTTCTGCAGGAAGCGCAGCCCGACCTCTTTCGCCAGTTCAGGCTGGTTGTAATGTTCCAGACCTTCTACTGCCACCCATTGCAGCGGTGCCCAGCCGTTCGGGGCATCCCATTGCTGGCCGTTGTTGACGGTGGTGGTCACCAGCCCGCCCGGTTTCAGCAGCTGTTTTTCCACCGCGCTGGCGGTGCTTTCAGCCTGCTTATCGCTGGCAACCCGCAGATAAAGCGGGAACAGCGTGGCGGCGGTCAGCTGCGGATGCACCTGTTTTTTCTGCCAGTCGTAATCAGCATACCAGCCCTGTTTGCTGTCCCACAGGTAGCGGTTAATCGCGCCCTGGCGCTTCTCCGCACGGTCGGCAAACTGCTTCGCCAGATCGTCCTGCTTGTTCATCTGGTAACCTTTCGACAGCGTCTGCTCCAGATGGAACATCAGGCTGTTAAGATCGACCGGTGCCAGCTGGGTGGTACGGATGGTCGCCAGATTATGGGCATCGGTGAACCAGCGGGAGCTGAAGTCCCAGCCGGACGCCGCGCCAGAGCGCAGCTCGCGATAAAGCTCAGCCTTGTCGCGCTGTGGCGCTTTCTTCGCGGTGGTCACATCATCCATCCAGGATTCGGTACGCGGCACATCGCGTGCGTCCCAGTAGCGGTTCAGCACGCTGCCATCGCTGAGTTTGATCGCGCGTTTACTGGCTGAGCCGGCGGCCAGTTTGTCACTGTCGGCCATCCAGTAGTCATACTCTTTCTGTAGCTGTGGCAGATAGCGGGTATAGGCTTTGCCGTCATCGTGGCTCGCCAGCAGATCCACCATCAGGCTAAAGAAGGGCGGCTGCGAACGGCTCAGATAGTAGCTGCGGTTGCCGTTTGGAATGTGGCCGTAACGGTCCAGCAGCGAGGCGAAGTTATCCACCATATCCTGCACCCGATCCCAGTGGCCACTTTCCGCTAGGCCGAGCATCGTGAAGTAGCTGTCCCAGTAATAGACTTCGCGGAAACGGCCACCCGGCACCACATACGGCTTCGGTAACGGCAGCAGTGAGTCATACTGACCGGCACTGTTGGCGGTGCGGGTCAGTACCGGCCATAAGCCGTCGATGTGGTCACGCAGATTTTGTCCGGCAGGCGGCACATATTTATCGCCCTGAGTGGGCAGCGTGAAGTTGGCGGCAACAAAGCGTTTAAGATCAAAGTTGCGCTGTTTCTTCTGCATCTGCCAGTCGGCCAGGATCGATGCCGGATCGTATTTAGGCAGTGCATCAGCAAAGGTTTTTTGGTCGGGATAGAACTTTGCTTGCTGGACGGCATTAAACAGTGGCCCTAAACGGACATCCGGCGGCTGCGGCTGATTATTCAGCATACGCGACGTGTCGTCGGCATGAACAGTGAAGGCAGGTACGCTCAGTAGCAGCGTGAGCAGAAGGGGTGCATAACGCTGACGCCGTTCAGTGGCGTTTACCTCAATTTTTGTCATCGGTTTTTCTCCTTGTCCGAAACGCGGCCGCGTGTAACGCATTGACCACACGACCAACTTTAGACCTTATCTGCATGCTTCACCCTGAAGCCAGCCGGAAATGTGAAGCCACGTGAATAATTTTTACTGAAAAAAGCGTTTTTTCCAGCTGTTTTTTGCTTGCCCTGATGCCGGTTTTCCCTGACGCTGAAAGAAAAAAGGAGAGCAGGATGGAGATCATCTGGTATCACCCGTCGCAACCCGCCGCGACATGGATTAATGGTTTACAACAGCGTCTGCCGCAGGTGCGGGTACGTGCCTGGCAACCAGGCGATGAGGGTCCGGCCGATTACGCGCTGGTGCGTTCTCCGCCAGCAGAGATGTTGCAAGGGCGCGCCGGGCTGCGCGGGGTGTTTGCGCTGGGTGCCGGGGTGGATGAAATTCTCCGCCAGCTGCAGCAGTACCCGGATATGTTGCCGGAGACGGTGCCGCTGTTCCGGCTGGAAGATACCGGCATGGCGCGGCAGATGCAGGAGTATGCGGTCCACAGCGTGCTGAGCTGGTTCCGTCGCTTTGACGACTACCGGTTACAGCAACAGCAGCGCTGCTGGCAGCCGCTGCCCGCTTATCCGCGCGACAGCTTCACCATCAGTATTCTCGGTGCCGGCGTGTTAGGGCAGAGCGTGGCGGAAGCGCTTACCCCCTGGGGATTCCCGGTCCGTGTCTGGAGCCGTTCGCCGAAGCAGATCGCGGGTGTAACCAGCTTTGCCGGCCGTGAGGCGCTGCACGAATTTCTGCAGGAGACCCGGGTATTAATCAACCTGCTGCCCAGCACTGCAGAAACCATCAACTTAATCAATCACGACTTTTTCCAGCAACTGCCGCACGGCGCTTTCTTCCTCAACATCGCGCGCGGCGCGCAGGTGGTGGAAGCGGACTTACTGGCGGTGCTCAACAGCGGTCAGCTGAAAGCCGCCGCGCTGGATGTGTTCCAGGTCGAGCCGTTGCCGGAATCGCATCCGCTCTGGTCTCATCCGCGCGTCACGCTTACACCGCATAATGCGGCGGTAACCTTAATCGACGAAGCTATTGACTATATTGCCCGGGCGATTCACCAGCATCAGGCGGGAGAAATACCGCAGGGGCGGGTCGATCATCAGCGTGGCTACTAATTACCCTGCCCAATCAGGGGTTATCAGCAGGAGAAGATGATGTATCCGGTAGATCTGCATATGCACACCATCGCTAGTACTCACGCCTACAGTACGCTGCACGATTACGTCACTCAGGCGAAGCAAACGGGACTGAAACTGTTTGCCATTACCGATCACGGGCCTGATATGGCCGATGCACCGCATTACTGGCACTTTATCAATATGCGCATCTGGCCGCGGGTGATTGATGGCGTCGGGATTCTGCGCGGTATTGAAGCCAATATTAAAAACCAGCAGGGCGAAATTGACTGCTCCGGTCCGATGCTGGATGCGCTGGACCTGATCGTGGCGGGCTTTCATGAGCCGGTCTACGCGCCGTGTGACCGAAAACACCACACCGACGCGATGATCGCGGCGATGTCGGGGGGACTGGTGCATATCATCAGCCATCCGGGCAACCCAAAATTCCCGGTGGATATCCCGGCGATTGCCGAGGCTGCGGCGCACTACGATGTGGCGCTGGAGATCAATAACTCCTCCTTTACCCACTCCCGTCCGGGCAGTGAACCTAACTGCCGGGCGATCGCTGAAGCGGTGCGTGATGCCGGGGGACGGCTGGCGTTTGGCTCCGATTCTCACACTGCCTTTACGCTCGGCCATTTTGAGCACTGCCTGCGCATCACTCGCGAAGTGGATTTTCCGCAGGATCGGGTGTTAAATGTCACGCCGCGGCGTCTGCTCGACTTTCTCGAACAGCGTACTGGCAAACATATTGCTGAACTGGCTGACTTTTAATTTACTTTGCCTCAAGGAAATCTGACTCATGAATGAGTTTTCCATTCTGTGCCGCGTGATCGGCTCACTGTTCAATTGTCAGCCGCAGGACCCGCTGCTGGTGCCGCTGTTTACCCTGCTGCGTGAGGGAAAACTGCAGGCTCAGTGGCCGCTGGAACAGGACGAACTGCTGACCCGTCTGCAACAGAACAGCGATCCGCAGGCGCTGGCCGGCGATTACAATGCGCTGTTTGTCGGCAGCGACTGCAAGGTGTCGCCGTATGCGTCACAGTGGCCTGAGGGAAAAAACGAGCCGGAGGTGCGCGCCTTTCTGACCTCGCGCGGCATGCCGCTGAGCGATGCGCCTGCCGACCACTTTGGCGTGCTGCTGGCAGCGTCGTGGCTGGAAGATCAGTCATCAGAGGAAGATGAAAGCAGCGCCCAGCTGTCGCTGTTTGAAGAGTATCTGCTGCCGTGGTGCGGCACTTTCCTCGGCAAGGTTGAAGCGCACACCACCACCGCGTTTTACCGCACGCTGGCCGCGCTCAGTCGTGAGGCGATTCAGGCGATGTAAACGAACTGCTCGACAGCAGCGAGCCGCAGCAGGATGCCTGATTTACCATGATGCCGGGTGCGTACCCGGCAAGACAGCCCGGCGTCGCACAGAGTTGTGCGGTGCCGGGCAGCCAGGATGGCGCCCGCAGCCTCACGCCCAGCCCCCACTGCGTTAACTCAAAAAATGGCAGATTATCCTCTGTCTTCGCCAGAATACCTGATTGATCGCTGCCCGGTGCCGCAGGATGCTGCTGCAACAGCCAGGCGGTGCGCGCCAGCGACAGCCGCACCTGGCTGCCGTGTCCGTTAGCCAGCCGCTGACGTAATCCCTCCAGTACCGCCGCCAGCAGATAACCGGTGGAATGATCCAGCGCCTGCACCGGCAAGGGAGTCGGCTTATCACTCCGCTGCCACTGCATGCCCTGTTCAGCAATACCACAGCCCATCTGCACTAGGCTGTCAAAGCCGCGCCGGTTGCGCCACGGACCCTGCCAGCCCCAGGCATTCAGGCTGACGTCAACCAGCCCGGGTGCCAGCGCCTGTCGGGTCGCGACATCAAAGCCGAGCCGTTCCAGCGCGTCCGCCCGATAACCGTGCACCAGCACATCGGCCCCACGCAGCAGGCGGGTAAACTGCTCGCGATCGGTAGGGTGTTTCAGATCCAGCACCGCCCGGCGCTTGCCACAGGTGATCTCCTCATCCAGCGACGGTTCCTGCCAGCCTAGCGGATCGATACGCAACACATCGGCACCGAGGCTGGCCAGAAAGCGGGTGGCGACCGGGCCGGCAATAATTCGTGTCAGGTCGAGCACCCGAAGGCCGAGCAGCGGACGCGCCTCGGGCAGTTGCCACTCCGGCGCAGCGGCCTGACCGGTGGTCTGCCAGGCGAACAGCGGCTCCTGCGCCACGGCCTGGCCCTGCGGATGCTGCTGCCAGGCGGCCATGCTGCGCATCTCCGCAGCGCAGCCACCCGCGTCAATTATCGCCTGCTCCAGCTCACCTGCGGCCCAGCGCCGCACCTCGCGAGCCGGTGAAGTACGGTCAGCGTGCTGGCCCAGCACCTGTTCCATCGTCTGCCGATGATGGGCGGCATTGGTATGCAGGCGGATCCAGCCATCGCAGCTGGCGTAATCGCCGGCGAAGGCATCCCACATCGCGGGAGCAGGGCGATTAAGCGGCATAAAACTGTGCTGGAACCAGCGCGACGCCAGCCGGACGTTAACCTCAACCGGGCGGCTGGTATTGATCAGGGCGGCGGTGGCCTGCGTGGCGAGGCCGATGCTGGTGGCCGCCAGTTCACTGACGGCAAAGGCGGCGGGGAAACTGGCGTTATCGACAAAGGTGGGTAACGGATGCGCTGCGGCGTTGCCTCGCAATCCCTGCCACATCTGCTGTGCTCACTGACTAGTGACAATATCTCAAGCATAGCACGCGTGATTAACGTCGCCGCAGACGCGGGATGCGGGCATGCATCCGCAGATTACGCAGATTGATCACCGCAATCGCCGTGCCGAGGATCACCAGCGAGGCACCGATAATTTTGAAGCTGTTAAGGCTGTCGCCCAGCACCACAATCCCCATCAGAACCGACAGCACCGGCGTCAGCAGCGAGTAAGGCATGATCAGGTTAACGTTGTATTTCTTCAGCAGCATATACCACAGCGTGTAGGCGACGATTGATGAGGCGATGGCGCTGTAGAGGATGGCGAACCAGCCGTGCCAGCCCGCATGTTGCAGAGCGTAAAGCTGATGCGATTCCATCAGCAGGCTGGCAGCACCGACAATCGGGATGGCGAGAAAGGCGATCCAGCCGGTCATGGTCAGCGGTTTAATTGACGGTGATTTTTTGACAATCAGGTTGCTGACCGACCAGCCGGTTGCGCTGCACAACAGCAGGCACAGCACCCACCACGTGGGAATGGTCGGGCTGCCAGAGAGCACCACCACGCCGCTCAGCGAGATCATAATGCCCGCCAGCTGAACCAGCTTCAGCTTCTCTTTTAACACAACCATCGCCAGCAGCATGGCGATCGGCGTACCAAGCTGAACCACGATTGCGCCGGTGCCGGCATCGGTGTACCGCATCCCGACGAACAGCAGCGAGAAGTGCATAAAGCCGAAGGTAAAGGCCAGCAGCAACAGCCAGGGCAGGTGCTGTCGGGTGATGCGGCAGAACGGCACCAGCACGATGGCGACCACCACAAAACGCATAAAGGTCAGAAACAGCGGTGGAAGCTCAAGTAAGCCCCATTTCACCGCCACGTTGTTTAAGGCCCAGATACACACCACTATCAGAACCAGAAAAAAATGCCGCACCGCCACAATAATATCCTTAACTTTTTTTTGCTTAGCTCGCTAATAATGGCACTAACTAGGGCATTTCAGGCAGCAGCGGTTAGAAATTTTCTGTCGCGCTGAGGAAAATAAAATCATAAGACTTTTTTGCGTGTTGCTGTCAGACTGATTTTCCGAAACGCCTCTCTGAAACAGGACCCGATTCGGTATGACCCATACGCCCACCTTGCCCGTTGCATTGATTCAGCTTGAAGTCCCGCCCGCTAACGTCGTCGCGCAGATTGGTGAACAACCACGCTGGTTCATTGACGCGTTAGATCTACAACCTGATGAGTATCTGATCGTCCGTCCGCATCTGGGCGAGGCGCTTCCGGCCTTCGACTAGATTTCTGCGGCCATCCTCAGCGGGTCGTGGGCGATGGTCACCGATTATGCCGACTGGAGCGAACGCAGCGCCGCGTAGACCGCGCGCAAAATCGACTCACGCAGCGCAGGCGGTAGCGACAGCAGCGGCAGGCCGGAGAAAATCGCATCATATTGGCCGTTGAGGTACCCCGCTGAACAGGTGCGTACGGTCATACGGTGATCGTCCAGTGCGTTGAGCTTCTCCGCCAGCATACTGCTGATTTCGAACACATCCAGCGTGGCATCTGGTGACATCCGTTCCAGTAACCGACGGGTCAACACACCGTCTCCTCCGCCAAGCTCGGCGATACGCAGCTGATTATTCCATTCCACCGACTCGATCATTGTGCGGCACAGCGCATCGGATGAGGGCGTAATACTGCCCATCTCGCGCGGATTGCGGATTAACTGATGCACGAAGTTTGCCTTAGCGCGCATTAAGGTGAAAGCCGAAGCCAGCATGCTTACCTCCAGTATGAATTCTTCCTCACATTGACCCCATCCTGCTGACAAGTTTCTTATTTATAAGCGCAACTGGGAAAAGTCGAAATTATCTGTAGCGGCAACCGATGCGGGTTTTCCTTCGGGGCGGTCACAGTTTCTGGGCGACAGATCTGACAGGCTGGCAATGATCCTTCATGTTAATAATAAGTGTCATCATTGTTGCATCTCGTCACTTGTAAGGAGAATGACCATGCGTTACGCCGCCCCCGGAGAACAGGGTTCTCTGATCACGCTACAAAAGAATTATGGCAACTTTATTAATGGTGAATTCGTCGCGCCGGTGAATGGCAACCACTTCACCAATACCTCACCGGTCAACGGCTCAGTGGTAGGTGAGTTTCCGCGTTCCGACCGCGCGGATGTGGATAATGCGGTGGCCGCCGCAGCGGCTGCGGCCGATGCCTGGGGGAAAACCTCCCCGCAACAGCGTTCATTGCTGCTGCTGAAAATAGCTGACCGGCTGGAGCAGAATCTGGAATATATGGCGGTAAACGAGACCTGGGATAACGGCAAACCGGTGCGGGAAACCCTGGCCGCCGATATGCCGCTGGCGGTCGATCATTTCCGCTATTTCGCCGGCTGTGTGCGGGCGCAGGAGGGCAGCGCGGCAGAGATTGATGAGTTTACCGCGGCCTACCATTTCTATCAGCCACTGGGTTTCTTCTGAGTGTGTAGATGAGGCGTGCCGCCTGCCGGCGGCACGCAATTAAGGCTGGGCGTGGCAACAGGGTGTTTGACTGTCGGCCTGAGCATTAATCTGTTTATTTAAAGCGGTTTCAGGTCTGGATAAACGGCGACTCCATGTTATGGTGGAAACTTGCTTTGCCGTTGCTCCCTAATTACAATGCCCGCCGGGTGGAGAAGCTAGAGACGTCCCGCTGCTTACTTTTCTGTGCCTTGCTCCAGCCATTGCTCTATGCCTTGCTCCGGGGATTGCCGCACTTATCAGCCGAAATAAGGCCATCTCTGCCGCTAACCCTCCGCATCACTTCGCCGTATCCCGGATGCCAGTATCTTCCTCAATAAACCACGACGAACAGTTACATCTCCTCCTTTTCGGGTACAAAAATAATATTAGTAAATTTTTAATTAAAAACAAAAACTCCACTTTAAATTCAATGATGAACATTCCATTTACCGGTACGCGGTCCGGCTCTCATATTTACATTAATATTACAGTCTCACGTGAAGTATGAAAGTGACGAGGCTTTATACGATTTTAAATGCTAGGTTACATTTGTCGTTTAGCGTACACCCTTATTTCATGGATGTCCGTAGAGGATTTCTCGATAAAATTCTTATAAATCAGAATAATGAGATTTTTTTGTTAAAACCCAATCCGGCAAACTTTAGTTGCATCTTTTTATTTCCAATCGGCAGACCAATGTTTCTAAACTTCGTCGATGAGTGATTATCAGAAATTTATCGCTTTCAGAAAAGCCTCAAAACAGGTGTCATGCTCGCTGATGAATGGAATCTGCCCGATTTTTGACTCGCGTCTTCGGGTAGCGTGAATGGGGAAGGGGGTGTTTAAAGGTAAGTATTTCTTATTAATTCTTCAGTGGCATTAACCGTTTCTATTACTCCGTAGAACAGGGACACCGCATTAACTTTTACCGCTTCTGCCAGTTGCTGGAGAAGGCGAATCCGGACAGGCCACTGATGGGCTCAACCAGCCATCTTGGTGACGACCCGGTCCGATTTGTACCGCATCCGGGGATGGGCTTTCCGCCCAGCGAGCTTAGGGCGTACGATGAGGATGATGACCGCAAACCACCGCGCATCCGCGCCACGTTTATGGGGATGTACGGCGTCGATTCGCCACTGCCGACCGCCTATCTCGATGACATTACCCAGCGCCGGGAAGGACATGACGCGCTGCAGGGCTTTCTAGATATCTTCAGCCACCGCATCCTGACGCAGTTTTACCGCATCTGGCGTAAATACTCCTACCTAGCCACGTTTGAGCCGGGCGGTACCGACAGCATCTCACAGTCGTTACTCGGCTTGGTAGGGCTGGGCATTCCCGGCACGGCGAACCACATTGCAACCCCGGTATCGCGCTTTCTGGCGCTGCTCGGCGTATTGCGTCAGCCGGGCAAAACTCAGGAGGGCATGCAGGCGCTGGCGCACCTGCCAGACTACGGCCTGCCGGATATGACCAGAATTCTCCGGGGGATGCCGGGTACAGCACATGAGCTGACGGGTGCATTATCTGCTGTGCTACTCAAATATGAGCCACGTCTGAAAAAAATCACTGTTGTCCTGCTGGAACAGAAAGTCCCCGGTGAGCTGCGCTATGCCATTGACGCTGAACTCAAAGGCGTCGGGTTGGTGCGTTATGGCACCGAGTTTATGCCTGAAGGGCGGGTCCTGATCCGGCACATGAAACAGCAGCACTATCTTGAGCCAAGGACGTCAACATACTGACCTGAGTCACTACGATTTTTCCCTCCGTTGAGTTTATCTTCATGACAAATTTATCCGACCGCCGCCTGAAAACCGGCAGCGATCCGCGCGCCTTTGCTAGTTACGCCGCCCTGCGCAATGAATTGGCTAAACTCACTCATCCTGCCCGGCCCGATGTGAACTGGAGTTATGTTGAAAAGCGCTGTGTGGCATTGTTTGAGCATAATGGCGTAGAGTTGCAGTCGGCGGCGTGGTATACGCTGGCGCGTACGCATCTGGGCGGGCTAGCCGGTTTAAACGAGGGGTTGTCGCTGCTGGAGGCGCTGATTAACCATCAGTGGAATACCTTCTGGCCGCAGTCTGTACCGGTACGTCTGGAGATGCTGAGCAATCTCAGTCAGCGGATTCAACAGCTGCTGCAAACCTTCTCGCTCAGTGCCAGCGATTACAGCGCGCTTTATCTTGCTGAACAACAGCTGACCCGCTTGGAGGCTGTGCTACAGCGACGGGAGCTTAACCCTCTAAGCCAGTTGAATGCCTTGCACAGCCTGATACAGCACTCCGTAGCCAGGCTGAAAAACAACGAGGGCTTAGCCGGTTCAGTCGCTGATAGCGAGCCCGAAGCAGATTTCACCAATATCGGGAACTCAGCGGCTTCGGTTCCAGAAACAGACCTGTCGGATAGCGAGGTTAAAGGGCTCCGTCAGGTGCCGCCGGAACATAAGCCTGAAGTGGAGAAGCTGACCACAATCCCGGCTGCAACGTTATGGAAGCCGTTTGCGCTGGGGATGTTTACCATGCTGGTGGCAGTCAGCGTTGCGCTATGGGGCTGGCAGGCTTTACAGCGTTCGGATCCGCTGCATGCGCAGCTGGCTTCATCGCTGACGGTTTTACCTTCGGGACTCTCGCCCAGGCAGCTTGAGGAGCTTCGTCAGCAAGCCCCTCTGCCTGAAGCACTGTTTACCGCGACGCAGCAGCAGCTCGCCCGTCTCAGTCAGTTACCGCCGGACTGGACGACTGCTTACAGCCATCAACTTGTGAAACAAGCTCAGATACTGTGGCCGGAAAAGTCGCGCGCACTGATGACGCTGCAGTTGCAGCAGCAGATGAATGCTGCTGCTTTGCCGGTTGAGGCAATTAGCGGCTGGCATCAGGGCATGACGGAATTACAGCACCTGGCCGACAGACTGAATGCGTTGGATAAGAAACGCGGTAACTATTTAACGGTCAGCGAACTGAAAACAGCGGTCTTCGACATGATGACCCATTTCCGACAGACAGTACCGGCAGAAGAACAGTTGCGGCTCATTCATCTTCAGCCCGATGATTCACCTGCCAGCCAGCAGCAAATCCAGCAAGCTGAACAGCATCTGCGTGCGCAGGCCTATGCGCTGATGATGGAAAAAGAAAGAGAGACCACGGCAAACTCATTCTGAGCCGTCTCCGGGTATTGAGTAGATTCAGTGGTTACTACGTCCATCTCGGACACCTCAGACTGTAAGTGCCGTTCCGGCCAGCGCTGTTGACGGCATCAGTGCGATCCTGCTGAGCAGTGTGCCGAATCTTGACCTGTTATGTTATTTATATAGGAATGGTGATATGGAAAAAATACCTATCGGCAGATCAATTAAATGGGGTTTCGCGTTAAACGGGATACGGGTATTCTGGCGCAGTTACAGCAAACGTCAGGCATTACACGTTTTACCCCGCATGACATGCGGCGCAACTTCATCACCCGTTTGTTGGAGCAGGGCGTGGATATCAACACCGTAAGCCAGCTGGCAGGCCATAGCGACATATCAACCACTGCGTGCTATCACTGTCGTGATGATGAAGTAAAGTCAAAGCATCGCAGCGATTGAAGTGTTGGTGGTGGTCTAAAGAGGTAAATCCCGCTCTGCAACACCTTGCTCAATCAGCTTATGTCGATGAAGCGCAATTATATCTAAATCATCGTTATTGACGTCACTTTCTACCAGGTAAACCACGAATTCCCAGCGGGGTTGGTGCATTATGTAAGATGATCGACATCTCACTTTCTCTTAATAAGGATGCCACCATTGAGGCAGCCTGCCGTGTTCCTCCAAACCAGTAACGCCCAATTTTTCCTATAGACTCAATAGCAGGAATATAGTGCTGTTTGAATACTGAGGCCCGAAGTGCTTCTTTGTCGATATCAAATGGCATAGTTTATTTCCTTAGCAGCTAAGACAATCTACCAGTAACGCTCTAACTGGCAAGTTGCCCAACCACAACAATTTTTTTGATAAAGTCCCATTGTTCCTCATCAATTGAAGGGAAATGTGCCCTCCCCGCAGGGATACAGCCCATTTTCATGAGAGATTGTATAACGTTACTATGCTCCTCTTGTAAGTCATTAAAACTAGAACTCACAAACACTTGATATCTTTTATCCATGAATATCCCCCCAGTTTTCAACTTAAATATTCTACCAAGTCAAGTGAGCGATGTCAGTGTCAATTTATATTTGAATTATAACCCCCCTCAAGTTAAGAGATCTAAACCCAATAAATTACAAGATGTAGATTTATTGGGTATAACACCCTTATTTTAGTTACTGGTCCACTCCCATCAGTAGGCTTGAAGCATAATCCAGAACTGATTATTTTGTGAAAGGGGCATTGCTCAGTAATGAGCGCTCTTTCTGAGAATCTCCTATAAATATACATTTTGCCTTGTCATAAAAAAAGGTTTTGTTGATTTTTTTGATATTATACAGTTCATTATTTTACTTTCATTCATCATCATTGTATTTAGTAATGGGTATAAATGTCTGATTACAGGGCTTCATTGTTATGTGATAAGAACTTCAAAACGGTCAGTCTGCTTGCTGCATCAATGTATTCTTTGAAAGTTGCATCAATCAATATGTGTCTGTGCTAGTTTTACGACCAGTTTATATAACGAAGTATTATAGGCTATTATTATTTTATGTAGTTCAACGCCTTTATATGTAAATGAATTAATAGAGTATAGGTCTGAATATTTATCCTCTTTAGAGACTTTTATCTTTAGTGCTGAAACTTCATCTGAGAAAATACGATGAAGCTCCTTTTTAATCATACTTCTTTTTTATGAACATGTTCTCCATCACCAAAGTTAGATAATTCTTCCTTCAGTTTCTTGGATTTTAATTCAATATTTTTCCTGGTAGAATGTTGTACTTATCCATGTGCTCATTTTCACTACGTTGTTACGAGATGAGTTGAGACTCTATGAAAACAAAAATCCACGCAACTGCGTGGATTTTATAATGCCTATCAGCCTCCATAAGATTCAGTAAATCACATGAGACAATAAACTTTATTTAGACGTTAAACAGGAAGTTCATCACATCGCCATCTTTCACGATGTACTCTTTCCCTTCTGAACGCATTTTGCCGGCTTCTTTCGCACCTTGCTCACCTTTATAGGCGATAAAGTCTTCAACGGCGATGGTCTGGGCGCGGATAAAGCCTTTCTCAAAGTCGGTGTGGATTTTACCGGCTGCCTGTGGGGCAGTAGCGCCAACCGGGATGGTCCACGCGCGCACTTCTTTCACGCCTGCGGTGAAGTAGGTTTGCAGGTTCAGCAGGGAGTATCCGGCGCGGATCACACGGTTCAGGCCCGGTTCTTCCAGTCCCAGTTCCGCCATGAATTCGTCACGATCTTCATCTTCCAGCTCAGCGATATCTGATTCAACAGCGGCGCACACTGGCACCACCACGGAACCTTCTGCTTCGGCGATGGCACGCACCTGATCAAGATACGGGTTGTTCTCAAAACCGTCTTCATTGACGTTAGCGATATACATGGTCGGCTTCAGCGTCAGGAAGCTCAGATAGCGAATCGCCGCTTTCTCATCAGCATCCAGATCCAGCGAACGCAGCATACCGGCTTCAGACAGATGCGGCAGGCATTTCTCCAGCGCAGCCAGCTCGGCTTTAGCGTCTTTATCGCCGACTTTGGCTTTCTTCTGCACGCGCTGAATCGCACGTTCACAGGTATCGAGATCGGACAGTGCCAGTTCGGTGTTGATCACGTCAATATCTTCAGCCGGGTTAACTTTGCCCGCAACGTGAATGATGTTGTCGTTTTCAAAGCAGCGCACCACATGGCCGATCGCTTCGGTTTCACGGATGTTGGTCAGGAACTGGTTACCCAGACCTTCACCTTTCGACGCGCCCTTTACCAGACCGGCGATGTCGACGAATTCCATGGTAGTCGGCACTACGCGCTGCGGTTTAACAATCTCAGACAGCTGGTCGAGACGCAGGTCAGGCATCGGCACCACGCCAGTGTTGGGCTCAATGGTGCAGAAGGGGAAATTAGCCGCTTCGATACCCGCTTTAGTCAGCGCGTTGAACAGAGTGGATTTACCGACGTTCGGCAGGCCCACAATACCGCATTTGAATCCCATGGTTTGATACCCTTTATAACTGGATGAACAGCTCGCCCGGCGGCGGGCTGTTGGAGACGAAATGAAAAATTTCGCGCATTATACACAGAATCGCGACGATTCGGGCGATTAAGCAGGCTTGAAAGCGTGCAGCCGGTTCATCGCCTTGATGCGATCCTCTTTCAGCCACAGTTCAGTGCAGCGCGCCGCTTCATCAATGGCGTCATCAATCAGCTTCTGCTCGCTGGCGGGCGGTTTGCCCAGCACAAATCCGGTCACCTTATTGCGATCGCCAGGATGGCCGATGCCGATGCGCAGACGGTGAAAATTGTTGTTGTTGCCCAGCTTACTGATGATGTCCTTCAGCCCGTTGTGGCCACCGTGTCCGCCGCCTTGCTTAAACTTCGCCACGCCCGGCGGCAAATCGAGTTCATCGTGCGCCACCAGAATCTCTTCCGGCGCAATGCGATAGAAGGTCGCCATTGCGGCTACCGCTTTACCGCTCAGGTTCATAAAGGTGGTCGGCACCAGCAAGCGCGCATCTTCTCCGGCGATCGCCAGTCGGGCGGTATAGCCGAAGAATTTGCCTTCCTCTTTCAGTGACTGATTGTGGCGCCCGGCCAGTAAATCCAGATACCAGGCACCGGCATTATGGCGCGTGGCGGCATATTCAGCGCCTGGATTGGCAAGACCCACAATCAGTTTAATGCTGCTCACAATGAATATTCTGCTGTTATTGCCAAAGGGCGTTAGTTTACTTCGCCACAGGCGAGATGACAAAGCGCATAGGGTTAAATTGATTCAGTCCGGTGACTAATCATTTTTCATCTAAATCAACAAGCTGCCCACAGATCCAGCCTAAAGTTTATACCGGTTGTGTGATCCGTCCTGCAACGTCGCCGTCAGCCGTTGCCTAAACTTATGATAACTTAACATTGTGTGCGGTTTTATATTGGCTCATAAGGTCATAAGGATGGAGGTGCAGGATGAAACATCAACATTGTCGCGTAGCGGGTAATAGCTTGATGGTACTGAGATTACTTACCATGGTACTGGGCGTCGGTTATTCTATTGTTAACCAGCTCCCTTCGCTTCATCTGCCACAGTTTCTGGCGCACGGCGCGATGTTCAGCATTTTTATCGGTGCGCTGCTGTGGCTGGTGGGCGCATGCGTTAGCGGACGGGAAAAAGTGGAAGACCGTTATTACTGGCTGGGTCACTACGATAAACGCTGCCGCCGGTCGCATCATACCCATCACTAAATAACCAGCGCCGGCATCGGCTGCTGTTCCGTGCGGTTTCTGCCGCTGGGCTTTGGCGCGATAAAGCGCCTCATCCACCAGCGCCAGTAAACCCTCAAAGTTCTGATGGCGGTGGCTGGCAGTAGCAAATCCAATGCTGGCCGTGTAGCCAACGGCACTGGGCTGCGACTGACAGACCGCCATGCGGATCGCTTCACACCACGCCTGCGCATCCTGCTCACCGAGCGCAACAATCGCGGCGAACTCCTCTCCGCCCAATCGGGCAAAATGTCCATCAGGCGGCAAAAGTCGATCAGAATCAGGTCGCCCTGATGATGACCAAACCGGTCATTAATAGTTTTAAAGTGGTCCCGATCGAACAGCACGGCGCTGAAAGGGCGGTTGTGCCGACGGCAGCACGCCACCATTTTTTCCGCCTCGCTAAACAGTGCCCGACGGTTCCAGACGCTGGTCAGCGGATCGTGCAACGACGCGTATTTATAGGCAATCTGGGGACGTTCATTGACCATCGCCAGAATAGTGAAGGTCAGGCCGATGACAAACAGAATCGACTCCAGAACCACGAACACCGAAAAGCCTGAACCGCCAATCGCACCGTGCAGGCGGGTCGGTATCGCGTTGTCCAGCCAGATGCGCGCCAGATGAAACAGCAGATGGATCCACAGCAGCAGCTGCGCGGGCCAGAAGGTCACTTTCAGCGAGTCACGCGCCAGCCATAGTAGATGGATCAGCGCCGCGGTGCAGGCAATACAGGCGATGCACAGCACCAGTACCCGTGTAATAGAAGCTCGGGAAACAGCAGAGAATTGCCCACAGTAACGCGCCAAGTAGCCAGCCAGTGCCAATCTTTTTGCCGCAGAATAATCGAAAGGCATTCAGTAACCGTAGGCCAGCATCACCAGCACATTGCCGGCGGCAACCGGCAAGAACTGCAGGCCGCTGCTGCGCAGGCTGCTGAAAAATACCGCCACCAGGGTAAAAACCAGCGACAGACAGGTAAAACCCAGCACGCGATCGTATTGCGATCCCATCCAGGCAAATACCATGATGATGCTTAAAAACCCCAACACGTAAAGCTCACAAATAAATAAGTTATAGATATCCAGAGTCATGGTGGGTGGCGTTCTTATGAAAAGTGCGCAGCAAATTATCACTTAAGCGTCTGGCGCAGAAGTGCGGAACGCGGCGTTTTACTAAAAGAGTGGTTGGCGTTGAAAATAATCGATTTTGGGGAAATTTTTCGCGGAAATATCAGAAAAAGAAGCGCGTTAATCGGCTGATCAGCAGCCTGAAAAAAACCGGGCGCGAGTCCCGGTTTGGCGAAGATTAATGCTCGAACATTGCCGAGATTGACTCTTCGTTACTGATGCGGCGAATCGCTTCAGCCAGCATGCCAGACAAGGTCAGGGTGCGCACATTCGGCAGTGACTTCATCTCTTCAGACAGCGGAATGGTATCGCAGACAATCACCTGATCGATCACTGATTTACGCAGATTTTCAACGGCGTTACCCGAGAAGATCGGATGGGTTGCGTAAGAAAATACGCGCTTGGCACCGCGTTCTTTCAACGCTTCAGCAGCTTTGCACAGCGTGCCGCCGGTGTCGATCATGTCGTCGACCAGCACGCAGTCGCGGCCAGCAACGTCACCAATAATGTGCATCACCTGAGAAACGTTCGCGCGCGGGCGGCGTTTATCAATGATAGCCATATCGGTGTCGTTCAGCAGTTTAGCGATAGCACGGGCACGTACTACGCCACCAATATCGGGAGAAACAACAATCGGGTTTTCCAGACCGATCTGCAGCATGTCTTCCAGCAGAATCGGGCTGCCAAATACGTTATCAACCGGGACGTCGAAGAAGCCTTGGATCTGCTCGGCGTGCAGGTCAACCGTCAGAACACGGTCAACACCGACGCTAGAAAGGAAGTCTGCCACTACTTTAGCGGTAATCGGTACACGCGCGGAGCGCACGCGGCGATCCTGACGGGCATAACCAAAGTAGGGGATGACTGCGGTAATACGACCAGCAGAAGCACGACGCAGCGCGTCGACTATCACAACCAGTTCCATCAGATTATCGTTGGTGGGAGCACAGGTGGACTGGATGATGAAAATATCACCACCGCGTACATTTTCGTTAATCTGTACGCTCACTTCACCGTCACTAAAACGCCCAACAGCGGCGTCTCCCAGACTGGTGTAAAGGCGGTTGGCAATACGTTGTGCTAGTTCCGGGGTGGCGTTACCAGCAAATAGCTTCATATCAGGCACGAGAAGAACCTCAGGCTTTGCGTCCAGAGAATGAACGGCACGACAGTAACCGGCGAATACGGTCATGGGCGTTCACACGGGTGTGTTGATGCGAAACGTGCAGTGTCTGGAAAGGGGGGACACTGTCACGCAATAGCCAATCGCCTCGCAGGGCACGCTGTAACGGCGAAACATTTACGCCTCGGGCTACAAATCCGCGCACCCCATTCGGGGCAAGTTCCAGCACCTGACGAGCAGCAGACTCGGTGTCAAATTCAGCAAACACACAAGCGCCAGTGCCAGTCAGGCGCGACGGCGCGTATTCTAGCAGCCAGGAAACAAGCTCATCAACCTCGCGAAAACTTTTTCTTACCACTGCTTCACAATCATTAGCGAAGGGTGAGGATAAAAGCGTCGCTAAACTGCGCACTGGCGTATCTCGCGTTAGCGCGGGGTCGTTGAAGACTGCCGGGGTGCTGACACTCACGCCGGGATGGGCGACAAGATACCACTTTTCTTCCGGCTCTGCGGGCTGAAGTTGTTCACCCACACCCTGAGCAAAGGCGGCGAAGCCTTTTACGAACACCGGAACGTCGGCACCGAGCTGCATGCCGATCGCCGCCAGCTCATCCGGCGTCAGGCCAGTTTGCCACAGGTGATTCAGCGCCACAAGCACGGTCGCCGCGTTAGATGAGCCGCCTCCGAGACCGCCCCCCATCGGCAGCCGCTTGTCGATGGCAATCTGTGCGCCCGCCTGCGGCGGCAGGGTCTGCTTCGCCTGTGCCGCCTGTTTTAACCGTTCGGCGGCACGGACGATCAGGTTATCTGCCTCCGCGACGCCCACCACCGGCGTCAGCAGCTGGATGCGATCGCTTTGATCCACGCTGATCTGCAACGTATCGCCATAATCCAGAAACTGAAACAGCGTCTGCAGATTGTGATAGCCATCGGGACGACGGCCGGTGATGTAGAGGAAGAGGTTCAGTTTTGCCGGTGACGGCCAGTGACTCATCATTGAATGGTCCAGCTGTCCATGCGCAGTTTAATCCGCTGATCGCCTTCTTTCAGCTCCAGACTGGATGGCAGCGGCGGGGTGACTTTGCTGTCGTAACCGGCAATCGACACCTGCCAGCTCTGGCCGTCACGGCTGTAGTTCAGGCTGCGCAGCTGGTAGTTTTCATTGAGCTGATAATCGGTAGCATCGCCGGGCAGGCCCATCATCCACTGACGCAGATCAGCCAGTGGAATGTTCATGCCGGTCAGTTGCGAAATCATTTTCTGCGCATCGTTGCTGACGTAGCGTTTGCCTTTGTTGTCAACGATCTGCACCACCGAGCCCTGGGCATCCAGCTGCAGCTCGGTGCTGCCAAGCGGATTGGTCAGTAACAGGCGATAGCGGTCAGGGGCAGTTTGCTGCCAGTTAAAGCGCGCGTAGACCTTCTGCTTATCAGACAGGTAAGCAAAAGCGCCACGGGTCTGATAGTGGGTGACGTGTGAGACCGCCTGCTGATGCTGTTGCCACTGTGGCGCGGTCACGCTGGTGCCCGGGCCTTGCGGTTTGCTAACGCTACAGGCGGCCAGCAATACGCTGGCAAGGGGCAAAATGCGCAACAGAGTGCGTGGTGAATAAAGCATCAAGTGGTCATCTCCTCAGACACGTTTATAGTTCGTAACGGATAACGCTAACCATCCATATTTAAGCCGTCAATGCTGTTATGCAGCAAATTGAGCACGATCAGGTTAATCTTATTACAGTCATAGGCTTTGTATGGCTTTTCTTGATCTGTCGCATCTTGTAGAATGCGCCTCACAAAACCCTGACATTATTGGGACATCCCAACCGAAACCACCATGACGCTGCTCGCTCTCGGAATCAATCACAAAACTGCCCCCATTGCTCTGCGCGAACGTGTATCGTTCGGGCCGGAGACGCTTGAGCAGGCGCTGAACAGCCTGTTATCACAGCCAATGGTGCAGAGCGGCGTGGTGCTGTCGACCTGTAACCGGACCGAACTCTATCTCAGTGTCGAGCAGCAGGCCGACTTGCAGGCGCGTCTGGTACGCTGGTTGTGCGACTATCATCAGCTCGATGAAGAGGATGTGCGCAATAGTCTTTACTGGCATCAGGATAACGAGGCGGTCAGCCACCTGATGCGGGTTGCCAGCGGGCTGGATTCGCTGGTGCTGGGTGAACCGCAGATTCTTGGACAGGTGAAGAAAGCCTTTGCCGACTCCTCGCGTGGCCAGGCGCTGAGCAGCGAACTGGAACGCATGTTCCAGAAAACCTTCTCGGTTGCCAAACGGGTCCGTACCGAAACCGATATCGGCGCCAATGCCGTCTCGGTGGCGTTTGCCGCCTGTACCCTAGCGCGTCAGATTTTTGAATCGCTCTCCTCGGTCAACGTGCTGCTGGTCGGTGCCGGTGAAACCATTGAGCTGGTGGCGCGCCATCTGCGCGAGCATCAGGTTAAAAAACTCATTATTGCCAACCGCACCAGTGAGCGTGCTGAAGCGCTGGCCACCGAAGTCGGTGCCGAGGTGATCAGCCTGGCGGAGATCGATGCCCGTCTGGCGGAAGCTGACATTATCATCTCTTCTACCGCCAGTCCGCTGCCGATTATTGGCAAAGGCATGATGGAGCGCGCCCTGAAAGCGCGTCGTAATAAGCCGATGCTGCTGGTGGATATTGCGGTTCCGCGTGATGTCGAGCCGGAAGTGGGCAAGCTGCCCAATGCGTATCTCTACAGCGTCGATGACCTGCAGGCGATTATCGAGCACAACCTGGCGCAGCGCAAAGCGGCGGCAGTGCAGGCCGAGAGCATCGTGGTGCAGGAAAGCGGTGAGTTCATGGCATGGTTGCGTTCTCAGGGCGCAGTTAACACCATCCGTGAATACCGTTCTCAGGCGGATGAGATCCTTGCTGAGCTGGAAGGCCGCGCGCTACAGGCGCTGCAACAGGGTGCCGATCCGCAGAAAGTGATGCAGGAACTGGCGCACAAGCTGACCAACCGTTTAATTCACGCTCCAACCAAATCGCTTCAGCAGGCCGCCCGCGACGGCGATAATGAACGCCTGCAGATTTTACGCGACAGCCTGGGTCTCGAGTAGGCACCAGGCTGCTGCTACCTGTTACGGGAATCCCACATTTAAATGAAAACCTCTATTGTTGCCAAACTGGAAGCCCTGCAGGAGCGCCACGAAGAAGTGGAAGCGATGCTGGGCGATGCCGGCGTGATCGCCGACCAAGAACGCTTCCGTGCGCTGTCGCGCGAATATGCCCAGCTGACCGATGTTACCCGTTGCTTCCGCGACTGGCAGCAGGTTCAGGAAGATATTGATACGGCGCAGCAGATGCTCGACGACCCTGAGATGCGCGACATGGCGCAGGAAGAGCTACAGGCGGCGCGGGAGCAGAGCGAGGTGCTGGAGCAACAGTTACAGGTGCTGCTGCTACCGAAAGATCCTGATGATGAGCGCGCCTGCTTTATTGAAGTGCGCGCCGGTACTGGCGGTGATGAGGCGGCCATTTTTGCCGGTGACCTGTTCCGCATGTACAGCCGCTATGCCGAAGCGCGCCGCTGGCCGGTTGAGATCGTCAGCGCCAACGAAGGTGAGCATGGCGGTTATAAAGAGGTGATCGCAAGGGTGACCGGTGAAGGTGCCTATGGTCGCCTGAAGTTTGAATCGGGCGGACACCGGGTTCAGCGTGTGCCCGAGACCGAATCTCAGGGACGTATCCATACTTCCGCCTGCACCGTGGCGGTAATGCCGAAAATACCGGAGGCAGAGCTGCCGGAAATTAACGCCGGTGATTTGAAAATCGATACCTTCCGTTCATCAGGCGCCGGCGGTCAGCACGTTAACACCACCGACTCCGCGATCCGTATTACCCACCTGCCAACCGGCATTGTGGTGGAGTGCCAGGACGAACGTTCACAGCATAAAAATAAAGCCAAAGCGCTGGCGGTGCTGGGCGCGCGTATCCACGCCGCCGAAATGGCCCGTCGTCACGCCGCCGAAGCCAGTACCCGTCGTAACCTGCTGGGCAGCGGTGATCGCTCTGACCGTATCCGTACCTATAACTTCCCGCAGGGCCGCGTCACCGACCACCGAATCAACCTGACGCTTTACCGTCTGGATGAAACCATGGAAGGGAAAATCGATAGCCTGATTGAGCCGATCGTGCAGGAATATCAGGCGGATCAGCTGGCGGCGCTGGCTGGCCAGGATTAATGGATATTCGTCACTGGCTGAAACAGGCTGTTGCGACCCTGAATGGCGGCGACAGTCCGAAGCGCGACGCCGAAATCCTGTTGAGTTTCTTGACCGGCAAATCGCGCAGCTGGTTAATCGCTTTTGATGAAACCCTCCTCAGCGATCAGCAGCTTAGCCAGCTTGATGCCTTACTGACCCGTCGCGCCTGCGGTGAGCCGGTGGCGCACTTGGTTGGCGAACGTGAATTCTGGTCGCTGCCACTGCGCGCCTCGGACGCCACGCTGATCCCGCGACCGGACACCGAACTGCTGGTTGAGCAGGCGCTGGCGCATCTGCCGGCGTCCGCTGCCACCATTCTTGATCTCGGCACTGGCACCGGCGCGATTGCGCTGGCGCTGGCCAGCGAACGGCCCGACTGTCAGGTCACCGGCTTGGATCGTATCGCGGAGGCGGTGGAACTGGCGCGCAGCAATGCGCAGCAGCTCAACCTGCCGAATGTCCGCTTTGCGCTCAGCCACTGGTTTCAGCAGCTTGTCCCGCAGCGCTTTGACATTATCGTCAGCAATCCGCCTTATATTGACGCCAGCGATCACCACCTCGAGCAGGGCGACGTGCGGTTTGAGCCGCGCAGCGCGCTCGTGGCGGCAGACGCGGGCCTGGCAGATTTGCGCACGCTGATTGAGCAGGCAGCTGACTGGCTGCAGCCCGGCGGCTGGTTGCTGCTGGAGCACGGCTGGCAACAGGATGAGGCGGTGCGCGACATGATGCGCCAGCACGGCTACCGCGCGGTGGAAACCGTCAATGACTACGGTGGCAATCCCCGCGTCACCCTCGGACAATGTTCAACCTGAAAGCGGACTAAAAAGGACTCACGATGTACGCCTAGTATCCACTGATCAAAAATCTGCACCGTTAACGGTCATCGCCACCATTTCGATGTTTGTGCTGCGGTTTTTCTGGCTGCGCACCGGATCGGCGATGCTGTCGCGGCGCTGGGTGCGCATTCTGCCGCACGCCAACGACACGCTGTTACTGTTGACCGGTATCTCATTGGTGATGATTACTCACTTCTATCCTTTCACTCCGCAAGGAAGCTGGCTGACTGAGAAGCTATTAGGGGTTATTATCTACATCGCCTTAGGATTTGTGGCATTAAGCCGCCGACCACGCACTGACCGTACCCGCTGGATCGCGTTTCTGGTGGCATTAATCGCGCTGGTGATGGCCATTAAGCTGGCGCTGAGCAAAATGCCGTTATGGGGATAGTATGACTTCTACCGAACAATTAGATTTTAGCCAGACACCGTTATGTGAAGCGGTGATTGGCGCTACGCTTGCCATCCGCGCCGATTTCCCGGCCGTGTCGGTAGAAGCACAACTTGCGGCCCTGGTGGCCGAAGCGCGTGATTATGTTAGCCAGGCCGGCGATGCCGATCTGAAACTCGAAAAACTGCTGGAGCTGTTCTATCGCCAATGGGGATTTGGCGGTGCCAGCGGGGTATATAAACTATCTGACGCGCTCTGGCTCGACAACGTGCTGAAAACCCGCCAGGGCACGGCTGTCTCGCTGGGCGTGATCCTGCTGCACATCGCTGCCGAGCTGGAGTTGCCGCTGATGCCGGTCGTCTTCCCAACCCAGCTGATCCTGCGCGCCGACTGGATTGATGGCGAGAAATGGCTGATTGATCCGTTCAATGGCGAAACGCTCGACATGCATACGCTGGAAGTGTGGCTCAAGGGCAACATCAGCCCGACGGCGCGTCTGTACGATGACGATCTCGATGAAGCCAAAACCGTTACCGTGATGCGCAAAATGCTCGACACGTTAAAAGCGGCGTTGATAGAAGAGAAGAAAATGGAACTGGCGCTGAACGTCAGCCAGGTGCTGTTGCGAATCGATCCTGACGATCCGTACGAAATTCGTGATCGCGGTTTGATCTATGTGCAGCTGGAATGCGAACATATCGCGCTGAACGATCTCACCTATTTCGTTGAGCAGTGTCCTGAGGACCCGGTCAGCGAGATGATCAAAGTGCAGATTCACGCAATCGAACAAAAACAGGTCACGCTGCACTAAGCGTACCCACTGAAAAGGAAAGGGCATGACACAGAAGGTCGTGAGTATTGGTGACATCAAGGTAGCAAACGATCTGCCGTTTGTACTGTTCGGCGGGATGAACGTGCTGGAGTCGCGCGCTCTGGCGATGCGCATCTGCGAACATTACGTCAGAGTAACCGACAAGCTCGGTATCCCTTACGTGTTTAAAGCGTCGTTTGATAAAGCTAACCGTTCGTCTATTCACTCCTACCGCGGTCCGGGCCTGGAAGAGGGCATGAAGATTTTCCAGAAGCTGAAGCAGGCTTTCGGCGTGAAAATCATCACTGACGTGCACGAAGCATCACAGGCGCAGCCGGTGGCGGATGTGGTTGACGTCATCCAGCTGCCTGCCTTCCTGGCACGTCAGACTGACCTGGTTGAAGCGATGGCGAAAACCGGCGCGGTGATCAACGTCAAGAAGCCGCAGTTCGTCAGTCCTGGCCAGATGGGCAACATCGTTGATAAGTTTGCTGAAGGCGGCAATGAGCAGGTGATCCTGTGTGACCGTGGCAGCAACTTTGGTTATGACAACCTGGTGGTCGACATGCTCGGCTTCAGCGTGATGAAGAAAGTCACCAAAAACAGCCCGGTGATTTTCGACGTCACCCATGCGCTGCAGACCCGCGATCCGTTTGGCTCGGCCTCTGGTGGTCGTCGTGCGCAGGTGGGCGAACTGGCACGTGCCGGTATGGCGGTGGGTATTGCGGGCCTGTTCATTGAAGCGCATCCGGACCCGGATCACGCGCTGTGTGATGGTCCTTCGGCACTGCCGCTGGACAAGCTGGAGCCGTTCCTGGTGCAGATGAAGGTGATTGACGATCTGGTTAAAAGCTTCCCTGAGCTGGATACCAGCAATTAAGTCTGCTGCCACAACGCAAAAAAAAGAGCGAGAAATCGCTCTTTTTTTCGTCTGCAGGCGGCGGGCCTTACAGCATAATGGTCACCAGATAGCCGGCAAATAACGCCAGATGCGCCGCACCGTTCAGCACGTTAGTGCGGCCGGTGGAGAAGGAGAGCTGACACAGGATCAGCGACGCCATCATAATCACCATCTGCGGCGGCTCAAGGCCAAATATCAGCTCTTGGCCGGTCAGGGTAGCGATCAGGGTCACTGCCGGTACGGTTAACGAGATGGTCGCCAGCACTGAACCGAAGAACAGGTTCATTGCGCGCTGCACCTGGTTCATCAGCACCGCTTTAATGGCTCCTAATCCCTCCGGCGACAGGATCAGCAGCGCCACTAGGAAGCCAGTGAACTGTACCGGTGCATTCAATTCGGTCAGCAGGCTTTCCAGCGGGTTGGCATTCATTTTGGTCACCGCAATCACCGCCACCAGATGCACAATCAGCCAGATGGTGTGCCAGATGCTGCTGTGTGCTGAGGGCTTACCGTGATGGGGATCACCATCATCACTCTCATCCTCATGCTCATAGACAAACAGACTCTGGTGGGTTTTGGTCTGGATCAGCAGGAAAACGCCATACATGGCGGCTGAAATTGCGGCAATCAACAGCGTCTGCGCGGTGGAGAAGTTGCTGCCGGGCAGGGCGTTGGGAAACACCAGCACCAGAATCGCCAGTGGAAAGATAGCGATCAAATATTGCTTCACGCCCGCCGGATTAACGTACTGCGTGGCGAACTTATTGCCGCCGAGCAGCAGTGCGAAACCGACCAGTCCGCCGGTAACAATCATCACAATCGAGTAGAGCGTGTCACGCATCAGGCCGGGTGCGGCATCGCCGGTCGCCATCAGCGCCGAGATCAGGCTTACTTCAAGGATCACTACCGACAGGCTCAGTATCAGCGAACCGTACGGCTCGCCCAGCCGGTGCGCCAGCACATCGGCGTGGCGTACCACGCTAAAGGCGCTGCTAAGAATGGCAATCAGGGCCAGTATGTTGATACCGACCACGATTGGAAACGACGTTTGCGCGCCAAAAAAATACAGTACACTCAGCGCAACGATGGGAAATATCAGCGAGAATTCCTTGTGACGTGTTTTTTCATGTGAAGGCATTCACCATCCCCTCTGGTTAATGATCATAAGGGCGGCACGCAGTTTATCTTTTCAGCTGCCCGAGCGGGAAAAATTTACTGCTTTTTACTTAAGCCAGATAAAATAGCGGAAGCTGCTTAACTCAGAGTTATCACTAATATTGCATTAATTAATCAGGTAATAAAAATTCGTTAAACTTCGCTGAATAACCCTTTTTTACCGAAAAAAGGGTGAAAGGTAATGTGTTTACAGGGTGATTATAGGGTTTTTGCTCTAAACTGAGCATAAATCATTATTTGTATTTTTGCTGTCCTGAACCAGACTTATTATGACCCTGTAAACCGAGGAGGAGGTATGCCTTACGATAGACGAGCCGATTTACCTGACAACGTTAAACGCGTACTCCCGTCGGACGCGCAGGATATTTACCAGCAGGCGTTTAACAGCGCCTGGTCGCAGTATGCAGTATAAAGAGGCCGAAGATCGCCGCGGCGACGATTCCCGCGAATGAGGTGGCACACAAAGTGGCCTGGGCGGCGGTGAAAAAAGAGTATGAAAAAGGCGATGATAATAAATGGCATCCTAAGCGCTGATTAAACGGCTAGTCTGCTTTCTACTAAAGGGCCAGAAATATCCGGCCCTCTTTTCTGCCTGCGCTATCAGGTTTATCTGGTTTTTTTTTATCCTGCGACTTGCCTCACGCTTGAAACCCCACCAGTAAATCGATTAATGTCAATTTTGTGAACGAAACGCGAAGCCGTTTTGGTGATCATACAGAGGAGCCATCTGGACAGGACGCCGTGAAAGTCAAAGCGGATTGTAAAACGTCGTTCGGTGATATCGAAGAGACGCTGCTCTGGAGTTGCGAGCAGCGCGCGGCGTCGCTGGCGGCTACGCTGGCCTGCCGTCCCGATCACAGCCCGGTATGGATCTTTGGTTACGGCTCTCTGATGTGGAACCCGATCTTTGAAGCGGATGAGGTAGCGTCCGGCTGGCTTGAAGGCTGGCATCGCGCTTCCTGTCTGCGGCTGATTGCCGGACAAGGGCACCGCCACCCACCCTGGCCGGATGCTGGCGCTGAAACAGGGCGGCCGGACCAGCGGTCTGGCTTTTCGTTTGCCCGAGGCGCGACTGCATGAAGAGCTGGCGCTGCTGTGGAAACGCGAGATGATCACCGGCTGCTATCTGCCGACCTGGTGTGAACTGCAACTGGAGGATGGGCGCAGCGTAACGGCGCTGACCTTTATCATGGACCCGCGTCATCCGCTGTATGAGTCGGACTCCTGCCCGGAAGCGATCGCGCCGCTGATTGCCGCCGCCAGCGGCCCGCTCGGCTCGAATGCCCAGTATCTTTTTTCACTTGAAGAAGAGCTGACAAAACGCGGCATGGAAGAAGAGAGCCTGAGTCGGCTGGCACATCAGGTGCGGACGTTACAGCAGAGTCACTGCCTGAAGCAGGCCTGATTCCTCAGACTCCTCCGTCACCTGAAAGAACAGTCCTCACCACCGCCCGGCGGTGAGATCAGCCGGGCGGCGCAGCCTGAGAGACCGCTCCCGCCCGTTACCTCGCCAGTCAGTTATCCGGATTAATCAGCCAGGTGCCGGGTTTATCAATCGTCAACGATTGCGCGTGCGTCACGCTGCCGTTGTGAACTTCAATACGATACTGTCCGGCCGCCAGATTCAGTGCAGCAAAACCACTGCTACCCGGTTTGATTTCCAGTGGCTGACCGTTAAGCACCACACTCTCACCGTTTTCCAGCTTGAGATAGACCGTTGCCGGCATCGCTGGCGCAGCCGCCACCGGTGATTGCGTCACCTGTTCCGTTCCGGCGCGGTGCTGTGACGATTCGCCAGCCATACCGCAGCAATCACCGCCAGCAGAGCCACGGCTGCGGCACCGATCAGTCCCGGCGGCAGCAGATGACGGATCCAGGCTTCGGAGATCGATTCCGGACTGGTGATCTGCCACTCTTTCAGCGTCATGCCGCTGTAGTAGAGCGTGCCCATATTAGGCGGTGCCGTTCTGCTCCCAGAAGCGCAGCACGTGCAGCAGGCCCGGGTGATTAAAGCGGGCCAGCAGCCGCGCTTCCTGAATAAAACTATTCAGACCGGCGTTAAACAGTTTCCGGAAGCGTTCGCCACGCAGTTCCAGCGTCAAATCCGCCGCGCGTACCGCCAGCGAAACCGGCATGTACTCTTTGATGGCGATAGTGCGTTCTAGCTGGTGATCCCATGCGCGGTAGACAATGCCGAAACCGCCACCGCCAATCACTTCCTTGATCTCAAATTCGTTGAAGCGGTATCCGTCCGGCAGGGCATTCGGAACCGTTTTCTTATTATCATTTGCCGACATAGTGAACTCTCTGAACACGGCCTGCTCGCTAGGCTGCGCGGTAATTAATTGATGTTACGCCAGGCACAATGGCAGGATCTGCCAGATCCGCGTGCAGGGTGTCGATGAGTAACACATTCACTTTTTGCTGTGGCATGAAATGCGGCGCCCATTGGCCGCGCAACGTATCAACTCGCGATTTCACAGCGTCAGCATCCTGCTGCGCAGCATTCTTATCCATCTTACATCAACAGGGTTCCATTAAAACGCCAGACGTGTTGCCGGCTATCGAACTGCAGAACCAGCCAGCTATGGGCGGTTCAGCGCCGAGCGCATTATAGAGTAAATTACTGTTAATGCCGGTATTTTCATAGCTCGCTTCTTTCAACTGCTGGGCCAGACTGTGGTCACGGGTCACCTCATGCAGCCCCCGCGCCGGAAGTGGTGATAGGACGTGAGATATTTAAAAGGGAAACGTGCGATAAATGTGGATCTACCTGGGACAAACTGGATCTATCTGGGACAGGTAACAGTAATCAAGTTTCACTATGTGAAACAAGGAACAGTCATCG